>JBMDZZ010000042.1:0-3913 GCA_048816425.1 Oligoflexus sp. FD111 | reverse complement strand
GATATGAATGGTGATATTTTTTAACCATAGTATGATTTTTCTTTTATGCCCTAGAGACATAGTTGGTGCTAGCATTTATCGGTAGCTCAGGGGTCTCACCAGCTCTGGGTTCTCACCTGCACAGGGTTCTGTTGGGGGACCAATAGGTAACCGGTGCTTCTTTCACCACCGGTGCTACTTTCACCACCGGTGCTACTTTCAGCACCGGTGCTACTTTCACCACCGGTGCTACTTTCACCACCGGTTCTACTTTCACCACCGGTACTACTTTCACCACCGGATTGACATTTACATTCCAAAATATAAAATGATCTACTAATGCTTGATTCAGACAAAGGTATAGGTTTAAACTGTTTATTATTAATTAAACCTATAATTGGTGGTGTTGATGTACGACGAGTTGCCCAAGAGTGAAAGAGATAGGTATCGAGCGAGACGTAGTTACTGGAAGAGAAAAGGTTTGAGCGATGAGGAAGCTGAAAAAAAGGCCGCACTGGCTGTTGAAGATGTCAAAACCTTGAAGCTGGTAAATAATGCAGAATCGACCATTCCAGCGGATGAAAAAGTCTCGCCATCTTCGCCCGACAGTGCAACTGCCAAATGTAGATCCTTCAAAGTAAAAAAAACCTCAAACGTCAACGAAATCCAGATTTCAGGGCTAGTAGATGCCACGTTCTACGCTGTTATCGTAGCAATTGCTTCCTGGCTTCTTATAAGCTCTTCTCTTGAAGTTTTTGGAAAGGGGCCAGAAGGGTGGGGGAAGGCTATAATCTTAGAGCTTGGTATTCTTGGTCTTGCTGTTTCTAAGTCCCGCTGGGGATCAAGCCTGAAGGAAATGGCTGGATTCCTACTCTCTAAAGCAACTCTTATCTTCCTTGTCATTTTATCGTTTGCAGTGCTTCACACAGGCGTAGAATCACAAAGATCAGAAGGGCTAACCACCGCAGAGTCTACGAGCACAATTCTCGCAGAGCTCATAGCAGAGCGTGACCTATGGCAAAAGACCTACGATAGCTATGCAGAAAATCGCGTCAGTGACCGCAGAGATGCTATGAAAGAAATCTCGCGCCTCAACGAAGAAATTAGAAAAGAGCGCGCAGCCCTCTCGCAAAGCCTTGATGGCTCTGTAGTTAATCTAAAATCAAACACTGAGATGATGATCAGAGCGGCATTGCTGCTACTAAATATAATTTTTGGGCATAAACTTGCGCAGGCGATGGCCACAATAAAGTGGCCTCCCTTATGGGAGGAGAGGCTAGTAGTTAACTAGCAGGGCTTTTAGGCCCTAATACTAAAGATTTCGTGGCTAGGGACGGCTCACGAGTGAGGGACGAACCTTCACAAAATCTTAAGCAGCTTCGCACCTCTTAAGATATCAAAGCCTAATCCCTAGTCAAATGGATTTTATTACCCACGTTTTAGAGGGCTAGGATGGCTTTGGCTAAAAATCTCTCTGATCATCACTCAGGACGAGTGAGAGACAGACGGCAGACAACTAAGAGAAAGTCCCACAGAGTATTCAAAAACTGGACTTATGCGGCTGATGGCACTCGCAGCAAGCCGAAGCCTATAACTCATAAGTTTGCTCGTTATAACGCTGACCTTACTTCCACTTACTATAATAATCCAGCCCGAGGTACTCAAACTGTTCATGGACTTGGCTTTGATATTGATCTAAGCCGCACCAATATCAAATGGCTTGATGAAAAGGGGAGGGTGTCTTGGCCTAAGATAGGCTCATTTCTTGCTGAAAACGAAGCTCAAATTTTAAACTTTATAACAGCAGTGGCTTCGTCTACCTCAGGAAAAGGTCTAGGGCTTTATCTTCCTATTTCACCGTTAGAAATTGTGTCTTCGACGGCCACAGCTCAAAAATCTGCTCGTATCCTCCAAGCCCATATCATTACCATTCTAAATTATCACGGTATCGGTGCTGACCCTGGAGCTATGGGGCTTGTAAGGGATATCCCAAACTATTTTAATCCGCAAAAGCTGATTGACTCAGATCTAATTGGGACAGATCGCCTTGTTGATAACAGGCGTTATCCTGTAGTGGCAGAGCTGTTAAGATATACTAACCGGCACCCAGCAGTACGCCGCCTAAAAAGCCGTGATCCAAAGAGGCTTTTTTCAGGGCACAGAACTAGCGAGAAAAAGTTAGCACTACTCTATGAATATCTTCTTGATGAAGCCCTAGAAAGCTCAATTTGGCTATCTGGAGCTGAGATATTTGAGCTAACTGGGCTATCTAAATCGACGCTATATAAATTTCTTTCAAGTAAGCACGAATGGCTTGATATCGTAAACCACGGTAAGGCAGAAGGCTATGAGCTTACTTTCAAACCCACTGCGGAGCACTCAGAGCGTTGTTATGAGCTTTTAAATGGCACTGACCTTGATTCTGATGAAAAGGGGCTATGGTCTAGTTTTTCTGATCTTGAAGCTCCTGAACTAGTGCTTGATGGCGAACGTAACGATTATCTAACGCGAGCAACAATTGAGCTTAAAGTGAAAGGAGTTCACTATCACGATGCACTTGCGGTTATGAAGAAAATAGCAGCTCGTATTCCTGGCTCTAAGACCTCTCGCAATTGTAGGAATGTGGGAAGTCTTGTAAAAAGTATCTACTATCATCGCATCGAGACCTTTGAAACAAACTTTAATCAACTAAGCCTAATTTTACAGGCTGAAGTGAATGCCTTACAAAATCCATCCCCCAGAGAATTTCCTAAAAAATATAAGAAGGGTACTACCGTAGGTAGTATCCAATCTTCCTCTTCTGTGGTCGAGGAAGATGAGAAAGTTCTCTCCATTGATGATAGTGACCGGGTTTCTGATGGAGAAAAGAAAAAAGAAATAATACTTCCCAAGGGGGAGCCCGTAAGGGCGGGGGATCTTCCCCCTTCATCTCAGCAAGGAGCTTCTTTAAAACCACAGGATAGGCCCGAGTTTTGTTTACTCTTAGCCTTTGCTCCCGCTGCTGCACGAAATATTGTTGAAGGTATATCAAAGCCAGTCATTAAGACAGAGATGCCAGCTCCAATAGAGAAGCTGGAACCCCATATTTTGGCTCCATTGGCCGAAACTAGTTGGGCTAAGGCCAAGGTATACAAAACTTTGAAGGCTCTTAGAACGGCCGAATACATGGACAAGGACCCAATTGATAGATTTGCGAGAGCCTTTGATCGCTGCTTAAATCGAAAAACCGAACCTGAAATTCTGTCAGCCATGGTGAAGGTCGAGCCACAGATTCGATTGGCAAGGCGTAGAGGAACGATCTATGAGCCAGTAAAAGGCCCTTACCGCAGGGTGCTGAAGGCATTTTCGCTCCTTCCTGAGCACATAAGGCTTGAGCTTTTGTCTGGTCCCAGAGGCGTCTAAATCAGGGGCGTCTAAGGCTCGTCATCATCAGTTTCCCACTGCCCAAAGTGAATTGAAACGAAGAGTCATGGCACTAAAAAAACGCTGCTACAATAACGTGTAGCCTATGATCATGTTTGAGATCTTTTTTAAAGTAATCTCGATACACACCGAACTTATAAAAGATATTGTCTTGCACATTGAACATATCTTCAATCATCCATTCGGCTTTCTTTGGCGGTTATAAGTATTTGATATTTATGGAATAAAATACGCTATTTTTGTATTAATCTAGCGACAAAAATCAAGCCGCAGTTTACCTTGTACATGAGGGAGGACAACAATTGAAAACACTTGTTATCGAAGATGATGAAATCTTTTTGAATATGGTGATTGAAATGTTAATCACATATGGGGGGATGGTAAGGATTGCTGACAAATCCTACCAGATTGGGCTGAATCTACTGTATGACATAGCTTTAATCTGATTATAGGCTATGTATATCTTGTCTATCAATTGATTGGTCTTTTAGTAATCTTCGTACTGAAGTTC
>JBMDZZ010000041.1:0-4920 GCA_048816425.1 Oligoflexus sp. FD111 | reverse complement strand
GCGAAATTCACGGTTAATTTTGGGCGATTAACTCAGACTTTCAGTCTGAGGGTTGGGCCTTGCCGCAGGCGGCCAGTCCCATGCTCGCCTTTGGCTCGTGGATGTGGACCTTTGGTCCCCATCGGTTCCGGCGGGGTAACGGCCCCACCTTCACCGTTAGAGTAGGGCTATTCCATGGAGCTGTCACATGAATTGCCGTTGGGCAATTCAAGGTGCCAACTCCCCTCCATATCCCATGGGATAAGAGGGGGAAAGACTTTGGGCCATGGCGTCTCACTTGGTGAACGGTTTTTAAGTCTGGTCTTTTAACGGTAACGGTCTGTTCCAGCCCATTACCATAAGCCCAGACGTTGGGCCTTTCTCTGCGCTTTGTCAGCGTAATTGCCACAGCAATTAAGCCGCCAAATGCTCGCTCCATTCCCATATTTGGAAACCGCTCACCCTGAGCCTGCCGTCCCAGGGCTGAAAGTTTACACACCTGTGCATTAAAATGCGCTACCTCCTAACTACGACTTGTCATCCCCCCTAAAACCCCCTATATTCAAGCCATTCATCTCGGTCTTTGTAGTGATATTGTAGTTAGCAGGTTCGTCTCGTGGTTCATGAAGCAGTGGCTGTATTTATTAGGTAGTTAATTGGTAGCTAATTTGTAGTTAAGATAGTTATATATTACTGTTATATATAGAATTATCTATGTAACTACATATTTAATACGTGTAGCTACATTATAACTACGAATTGATTTAGCATCATAAGGAAGGATAGTCGTGGAAAAATACACCCCCATCAGCTTTCGCTTGGATCGTGCTGAAATGGAAGTCTTCGAGCGTAACTTTGGAAAGTCCGGCCATGGAAATAGGACCAAATTTATCAAGTCATGTGTACTCGGTGAGACCAGTAATTCTATGCCGAGCGACGAGCTTTCAGAGCTTCGATCCGTGATGAAAAAGCTGGTCGATTTTGCTCTCAAAAGTGATGAGAGACTGTCAAAGATTGAAGCTCATTTTGAAGAACTTACCGACTCGCTTGGAAAGCTTCTAAATGAGGGGGATTCAGAGTGATCCAATATATTGTCTGGGGACAGATTTCCTGTCTTGCAATCTTGACAATCCTAGCCTTTAGCTGCCTCTTGTGGTCTGACATTAGGCGGTTCACTGCTCTGATGGTTTTGGGCGCAATTTTGTGGCAGATATGGCTTATCCATGTGGATTTTTGGGATGAGCTTTTCATTGTTCTTCAAAGCATAGTCCGGGAGTTTGATAAGGGGGTTTTAGAGGCTCAGCCAAAGCCGACTGTAGCTTTAATATTGAGGCCAGATTTTTGGGTGCCAATGTCTGTCAATGGTCTGGTTTCCAGTGTACTTTTCTTTCTAGCTAGGCAGCCATTTTATCTATTTTGTTTGAAGTCTTTTCGGCGCGAAAGAGATGTCAACCGGGTGCTTTTTGTACTCACTTTTTTTGGTAGTGGCTTTGCGTTTGTCATCCCATCAATTGTGGTCTCAATTTGGATGGCTAGACGCTATGAAAATTTTGTAGTGACGACCGAGGGAGATCCGGTATTTCATGACGCTTCTATGAGCTATTTTATAGCTCGCCAGTGCTATATTCGTGAGGTTTTTCGTGGTGGGCTTGGCGAGGTGAAGAATTATTTGTTTATCCACCCTTTTGTTAAAGTTCATTCCTATACATTTAGGCGTGGAGTTCTTGCACTTGGTGCCATAGGTTCTGGTAAAACGAACCTCATTTTCAATTGGTTTTTAAGGCCCTTTCTATCTGGGAAGACAAGATTTTTAATTTATGACCAAAAGGGTGATTTTAGTGCTGCCTTGGGGCTTAGAGATGACGCCGTAGTAGTCTCTCCTTTTTTGGAGAACTCGGCTGCTTGGTGGGTAGCTAAGGATCTTAATACCTCGACAAAGATGGTTGAGTTTTTGACCATACTTGGAAGCTTTGATGAGCTTCGAGAGTCGAAGTTTTTCAATACGGCATTTACTGACTTTGGAACCGCCGTATATCTTGAGCTAAAAAGCACCAAAAAGCTTGATTGGACGTTCAAGGATTTGTTTGAAATGATGCAGGATCAAGTTAGACTTTTTGAGGTTGTCAAGAAGCATCGACCGCAGGCAGAAATGTTTGCCAGACGGGACGAGGAAATTGATCAGGCAAGGGGTGTTTTAGGGACCATTCGGGAGAAGCTTTTAAAAATTGAGCCCATTGCCAGGGCTTGGCAAAGTGGGCAGGAAAGATTCTCTCTTTCTGATTTTTTTGACGCCAAATACTCCGGTGATAAGCGAATCCTAATTGTGCTTGGTAAGAGCCGCTATGAAAACGTCAATCGTGGGTTCTCGACGAGCTTTTTAGAAGAAGCCATTAAGCTTTTAATCGATGCGCCGGAGGGCGATCTTGATGTGGTGGTATCAATTGATGAATTGCAGACCCTTTCGCGGATTCCATCGCTTGTCACCCTGCCTCGTGTGGGCCGTTCAAAAGGCATCAGGCTTCATGTCGGTACGCAAGATTTTGCTGTTACCAAAAAGCAGTATGAAAGGGATGGTGGTTTTGAGGGAATGGACAACACTTTCAAGACCAGATTTGTTGGTAGTCTTGCAGGCTCTCAGGTGTCAGATGAAGCCTCGGCAATGTTTCGCAAGGTGAACAAGGAAGTCTGGCGACGAGACCCCAAGACAAGGCGCTTTGTGGCCCATAAGGAGCTTAACCAACCAGCTCTTGTCAGTGGTCAGCTCAGCCTTCCTGAGCCTAGTCTAAAAGATCCAGCCTACTTCTATTTCAAGCATTCTGATTGGCCCATTTTAAAAATCGCTTACAGGGTCGAACCACTCCCTCAGAATGGGTTTAAGCCTGTGCCAGCTAAGTGGCTTGATGATAGTGACTTTACTTCTGCCCTTGGCTCAGATGATGCGGACTTGGAAGATCGGGAAGAGATATCAATTTCTTTGGACGGTGCTGATCCCGGTAAGAAGGTAGGTGGTGGCGTGAAAAAGAAGGCTTCCTCAAGCCAAGAAGTTGGCCGCTCGTCAGGACGTGGTAAGTCAGCGAGCGGGGATGAAGAAGCTAGTTCATCTAGCAAGGGCCGTGGATCTGGAGGCAAGGCTTCATTGGGAGAGTCGAGCACGGAGGCTAGCTCGGCTAGTTTGAAGAAAAAAGGGCGACGTTCTGGCATCAAAATCAAGAAGTTTCGGAGGTAGTCCATGCTCTCAATTGGGGCCATTGGCGGTAGCGGAAAAGCTCACAACTACTATGCGAAGTATTGTCAGGAGGCTGGCGAGGCCGAAGGGCAATGGGTTGGCCAGGCCAAGGCAAGAATTGGCCTGGAAGGCACTGTCAGTGCGGAGACGATGAAAGAACTCATGGCAGGTTAAGATGGCAGGGGGAATAAGCTTGTCAAAAATGCAGGAAGAGAGGACCGAAGAGGGGGCTTTGATCTGACGTTTTCAGCTCCCAAAAGTGTCTCAGTTGTCTGGGCTGGAGCCAATGAAGCCATGCGCGAGCGGATAGAGTCGGAGTTTAAAGGGGCATGCCAGGACGCACTCTCTTATCTTCAAGATTTTGAGGGATTTTCGCGCAAGGGGGTGAACGGCCAGGAGAAGGTTAAAGCCGAGCTTTTGGGCTCATTGTTTCTTCATTCCAGTAACCGAGAAGGTGAGCCCAATCTTCATGGCCACCTGGTGCTGAAAAATCTTGGCTACTGCGAGGACGGCGTGTGGCGAACAATCGATGGGATGGGAATTTTTAAATCCAAAATGGCGGCTGGCAATGTCCATAAAGCCTCGTTTGCCAGCAGGCTTCAAAGCCTTGGCTTTTCGGTGCGGCAGACTAAGGATAGCTTTGAAATTGATGGGGTTAAGCAGACGGTCTGTCAGGCGATGAGTACTAGAAGCCAGCAGATTGAAGCCTACTTAAAAGAAAAGTGGGGTCTGACCCGCGAGCAGGCTTCGGCTAAACAGCTTCAAGTGGCAGCTTTGGATACGCGCCAGGGAAAGGAAGCTGTGGAAAATAGGCGGGATTTTTTAAAATGGCAAACCAAGCTTAGCGAGCATGGATTTACCCGGCAAAGTGTTGAGTTCTTGCAGCAAGGTGGGGCAAATAAAAAAAAGTTCACCAGTAAGGTCAAAAATGAAGCGATCAGTACGGCACTTGAGAGGATCACAGCCCAGCATTCTACATTCACCCAGCGCCAGCTTCACAGTGAGATAGTGAAAGAGCTGATCGGGAAGGCAAGTCCAGCCCAGATTGATCTTTGTCTGAGAACTGTCGTGGATTCAGCGCAAGTTGTTAGACTAGCGGATGATCGGTTTACGAGTAATGGTGTTCAGGCGATGGAGCGAGGTCTTGTTAGATCAATTCTTAATCGCTTAGATGAGGGCAGGCATCTTATATCTGAGGCAAGCCTTGCCAAAGTTCTTTCGGATCGAAAGACCCTTTCTTTGGAACAAACGGCAGTCCTCAAGCATCTTGCAAGTGATCGCTCGGCAGTAAGTATGGTCCGTGGCTATGCTGGTGCCGGAAAGTCATTTACGATGGGGGCTGTGGCGGATGCTTACCGGCTTGATGGCTATCGTGTGATTGGACTTTCGCCTTCCAATAAAGCCAAGATCGGGCTTTCAGATAGCATCAAGGCCGATGCCCATACGCTTGATAGTTTTGCTATGCGGCTTGAAAACAAGCACACCCGTCTTGGGCCAAAGGATGTTCTCATCATCGATGAGGCGGCCATGGCCTCATCGAAAAAGCTACAGCCCATCATTGAGAAGGTCAATGTGGCAAGGGCGAAGCTTATCTTTGTTGGCGATGAGTCGCAGCTTCAACCGATAGATGCGGGTCAGCTTTTTGGGACACTCTATCAAAAATTATCAGGAGTTGAGCTTAAAGAGATCTACCGCCAGGAGCGCGTGAGCGAGGC
>JBMDZZ010000040.1:0-5284 GCA_048816425.1 Oligoflexus sp. FD111 | reverse complement strand
TTGACTAAAGCCCTTCAAATGATTTGTTGACCAGCCTAAGTCCTCTGCTAATGCGATACCCCATTTTTCCCTAAGTTCCTGGGGGTTTTTTGCAGAAAGCATTTCAGCCACATTTGGAAATTCTTCCTTTGAAATTCGCAGATAGATCGTATCCACTTTCCCGACTTTGTAGCCCTTTTTTTTCGGTGGGCGTTCCTTTTTTTCTGGTGGCACAAGGCTCTCCATTCAAAAAGCGTTATAAAAACGCAATAATAGCGTTATCAGCTATAAATATATGTAAATTATAGTAAAAATAAGTTGCTTGTTCAAGGATAAAAGTTATATAGTAAGCTCTGTCGATAACTTTTTTTGTTCGAGGTTTGCCAATGAAACGCCTTGCTTTCATCTGCTGTGGGTTAATCCTTACCTCGTGTCTTGTCATGAAAGACGAAGACCCACCACCCTTAGAACCCACTGTCACGCTTGAGCTTTCAAGCGAATCGATTCGTCTGGGCGAAAGTGTATCTATTGAATGGACAACGCATCACGTCGATTATTGCAGTTTGACGGCCAATTCTGAGGCCGCGCAGATCGAACTGAATCTAACCGGCTCGCCAACTCACTCCCCAGAAGAAACGACAACTTATCGTCTTCAGTGCCAGGACGCGCACGCTAACGTAGTAGCGTCTGAGGCCACCGTCACAGTCCTACAACCTGGCGAAGTATTGGTGACTTTAGAAAGCCTTGGTGTGATCAGCAAGGCTTTTCCACTGGATGAGTTAAAAGAAATTGCCTGCGCGGGGATCGAAAATTGCCAGCTTGAAGACTTCAAAACAGAACGTGAATTTGACCTAGTTCTTCCAGATAGCAAGGTGCTATATGTCAGCGCCTCTGATGTCGCTCTAAGCATTGATAAAAGCGTTCTCTACGGGCTCGAAAACCGGCATGACTTTGATTCTTACAGAGAACAGTGTGAACTCGCATTTAGTCTAAATGAGGGTGACAATCCTTTCCCTGACCAAGTGCTATCACAATTATTCGAGGCCGGTGAAGAGCAAGTTAAAAAGTCGCGTGATCATAGCCTCGTCCATCTGCAAAATTTTAGGGCTGTTACAAAAAGTTTTGAGGATGAATTGCCTGCTGGTACGGGCTTTGATGTGTCATTCGAGCTTTCTACAAGTGAAGTTTCCTTTGCTTCACAGTATGAAGATTTTGGTGAACTATCTGGAAACTACACAATGGATATGGACGTTACGCTTCGAAATGATCGAAGACAACCTCCCAATACCGTAATTGTAGACAGCTATCAACTGCCGCTGAATTCGATTAAAAAGATTCCTGGAACAGATCATTTTGACCCAAATGATGCACTTTGTAACTACCGTGGAGTCTATCAGTCGTGCGAGCCAGGATCTGATGGAAGGCCCAATTGTTTTTGGATTGAGGCTCAAAGGCTAGAAAATGTCGTGCCCACCAAATCAAGCCTACGGGTCGTTTCAGGACCAGGAGAGGTGCAGTGTAATAGCTTATTTCCTGCCCTTGCTAGAGAGTACAACCTTGGCTCGGCTTGGAAGACTCGTTATGATCATGTTCAGTGGTTTGTCACTGATAACCGCTGGCCTAGTTGTGGTGGCTATAATTGTACAAACAAGGTCCAACGCGCAGGCGCTGCAGATGATAGATTTCAAAACATTGAACCCTATCAGAACTTTTGTGTCGATCGCTGGAAAGATACCAACTGGACGACATATCAAAACTCATTGCAAGCTGCTTGCATGGATACAGAAGTTTTTAAGATAGCAAAAGCTGCTAAAGAAGAGAGAAATGCGATAGCCCAATTTGTGCAGGCTTGCTCGCCCGGAACCGAGTGTTATGCAGCACTGATTGCTATGAAAGAACTGAATAAAGGATTTGAGCTTGGATCGCTTGAAAAAGTGATTTCAGATACCGAGAAGTCCTACGACAAGGCTTTTCAAAATGGCGAGGGTTATCTGATCTCTAATGATGATCTGATTTTTTCAAAAATTATCGAAATAAGTTCTCTTGTAAATACCGTTATTCAAGGCTCAGCAAAAATTGATCAGCTTCTAAGATCGACGAAAGCGGATTGGAATAGAGCACAATTTGAGATTACTGGAATCGATGTGATGCTAAGGTTTGAATCGGCGGCGGCAAGAAATGAGACGATAAAAAATTATCAAAGCCTTCTTGAAAGGGCTGAGACACTTTCTGAGCCATATGCCACAAAAATAGCCTGTGATTACAAAGCAACAGGCCGCTTTCGAAAATATCTAAAAAATGATATTAAAGATGTGCGGCAAGTTGGTCTTGATAACGGTTTTAAGTCGTTGTTTTTACGTTCACTTTCTGACTTAAAAGCTGACAGGTAAGCCACTTTTAGGGGGTGATATGAAAAAGCTTTTTATTGCCAGCCTGGCTCTTTTGTCAGCTTGCGGCACTAGAAGTTCTAGCAATGGTCCAGCTTCATCACCCCCATATAACACACCTACTATTCCAATCGTGCCTCCAGTGGGAGAGCGGGATACTATTTTTCGCTACCAGCCAGATTTTCTTCGATATGATTGGAAATATTCGGAATTTGCTGACCTTCCAAAAAATCTCGTTCCAGCAGCAGATGATCTCTATCGCTACTGGGAATCGTGGCGAGACTATTGGGCAACTGATCTTGACCATGGATATGTTCCAAAAACTTATCTTGAAATGATTCCTTCTGGTCTTAAAAATATCCGCTATGTAGATCTTACAGAAGGTGAGACTCCTGGCTTTGATAAAATGCCGACAGTCATAGAAAACGCCTTCAAAAGGTGTCCCATTCTAAATGATCCAAAGCTTCAAGCGCCTCTGGAAGTCAGATGGGGAAGATCTGAAGATGTTTCAAGCGAAGGGCGCTTTTTTAGGCAATATCTTCGTGTTTTTGAAGATGAAGGTAGTATAAAGATACGCTCAAATTCGCAGTTCTATCCTGCGATTCTTATAAGATCATCTGATTCTGAAGAATTTAGAGATAGGACAATGGTTCATGAATACGGACACTTTCTCCACCAAGCTTGGTCTTTAAATCATGGACGTTCGATGGTTCAAAGCTATGAATTCTCAGAGTTTTTTGCGGAGCTTGTAAGGCATTTATGCTGGGGTTCAGTTTTAGAAAAGCCTGGAGTTGCAAGTCAGACTTTAGAGCAAACGACAAGGTACGGCAGACCGTTTGATTCTTTTTATGACCCATATAAAAAAGAACCACCACCAAGTCCACTTTCTCCATATAATCTTAAATCACTTGAAAAACTCATCATGTGGGAAATCCATAATGATAGATTCCATCCAGATGCGATGTTAAGAGCTGCTCTTGAAACTCTTTCTCGAATGCGCGGTCGGAAACTTGATTCATACCCAGTTTATGATGGTTTTGACGGGTCTTTTTTGGCTAACGCCCCATGGAGCGCAGACGATTCTAAAGCTGCTCTTAACGATCAAGCAGTCATGTTCACCCGCTCTGAATTCTTGGAACTCTTCTGCGATAATTACGCTTGTGGCGAGCTGGAATACCTTATCGCCGCCGATGCTGAAGGCAAGCGGAAGTTGGAATGGTGATTTGTACTCATCTAGAATTTGATCTATTGGCATAACTTTAGCAATTCCTGTTTATTTAAATATCTGATAACGGGCAAAGCAACTGATTGTTGTTTTGACTTGGTTTTAGATTTATTTACTTGATGGGTCTTATATCTGTTGAGTATACTTTTATATATTAAGGGTACTTTCAACGGTGGATAAAGATGAAAAAATCTCTGGAAACGTGGACCGTAAACGAAGTTATGAGCCTTTATGGCATTAAGTCTAAGACACCACTCCTTAACGCGGAAAAGGCAGGTAGAATACCCGAAGCTCATCGGGATAGTAAAAATGTTCGCTCTTGGTCTTTGGCAGATTTACCGAGAATTGGGGCTTCATATGGATTTATCGAGAAGCCAAAGAATTTTCAATTTACTTCAATTTGCACTTTTACTGCTAAGGGCGGCGTTCTTAAAACGAGTATGACTTTGGCACTGGCTCGGATTTTTGCTCTTAATGGGCTTAAAGTTTTGATCGTTGGAAATGATCCTCAAACCTCAATTACTCAAGTGATAACTAATCCATTAATTCAAAATACATCATTGGATGAGCTACCAAGCTACAAAGATTTAGGGTCAATCATCTTTGAGGGTGATTCCCTGGAGGATGTGGTTCAAAAAACAAACATTCCAACCCTTGATCTTTTACCGGAAACGCAGGACTTAAAGGATATTGGTGACACTATGGGGACTTTAGCAGCACTAGCAGCTAATAAAGGAAAGTCATCTGACGTTAAACCAAGGCATCAATACTTTCATGATATTCTCAACCCTATTATTAGAAGAGCTGGTTATGATATCGCTATTTATGATAATGGCCCGGCTTTGACAACTCTATCTGAAAATGCTCTTTTTGCGTGTGATTACTGGATTACCCCAAATGGCTGTGACCAAGGATCTTACCAGGTTTTTGAAAGTAATCTCAATGATGTTTTGGCGTTTGCGGAAGACAAGAATAAAAGCTGGAAGCAAATATTCCTTGTCCCAACGGTGAAAGAACAGACTAAATTATCCATGCAGATATACGGTGCTTATATCAGCAAATTTCCTAATTTTGTTACAGAAACGGCTATTCGGAGAACTGTGAAGGCTCAGGAAGCATTTGCGCTAGGAGCTTCTCCTAGCGAAGTTTTTTTGAAATCAGATATTGGTAAGGACTTTGCCGACCTCGCTCTTGAAATCTGGAAAAAAATTATGACAGATCAGAGAGGTAATAGCGATGGCAATTGATCTAGGTCTAAATCAAAAGCCCTTTAAGCGGACAGTTCGGTTAGACAGCAAAAAAGACAGGGCTTCTAGTTTGCTTAGCAAAGTATTGTCCGATGAATTGGCTGTGCCTGATGAGATAAAGGATGAAGTTCTTAGCGAACTTGAACGCGTGGTGGAAAAAAAAGTTGAACTGGAAGTCGAACGAAAAGCTGAAGGCAAAGTCGAACTCAAACCTGAACGGGAAGTCGAACGAAAAGCTGAAGGCAAAGTCGAACTCAAACCTGAACGGGAAGTCGAACGAAAAGCCGAAGGCAAAGTTGAACTCAAAGCTGAACGGGAAGTCGAACGAAAAGCTGAAGGCAAAGTTGAACTCAAACCTGAACTGGAAGTCGAACGAAAAGCTGAAGGCAAAGTCGAACTCAAACCTGAACGGGAAGTCGAACGAAAAGCTGAAGGCAAAGTCGAAC
>JBMDZZ010000039.1:0-5836 GCA_048816425.1 Oligoflexus sp. FD111 | reverse complement strand
TGCAGATTCGTGCTCTTCTCTGCTTAATTCATTTTGTCACCTCCATGAACCGAAAAGATACTACAGAGTGTGGGTGGCGCCACTTCTCTGGCAGGACTTCCACCTGCTTGTGGATCATGGGCTTCGCCCTATGATTTATGCTGACATATAGGGCAGCTACTCCCGGAAAGCCTTAACTGGGGCAAGGATCATCAGGATAAGCCTCAATCCATTCATCTTCGCTTCCATAATCCTCAAACCTGTCTTCAACCCAATCGTTTTTAAAAAACATATTCAAAACTCCTTAAATTCCTGAAGCAATTGCTTTATCGAGTTTTTCGAGATCAGATTTAGTCCACATAAATCCCACCAACAAGTTATGCTGATGGGAGGCTAGATCAGAAATGATGGTTTGTGAAGGCCGCTAGAGGTTGTTTATAAAAAATTGATTTTTGAAATTCCATCCAATGATGGATGACTAAAAACCTAAAAAACGACAAAATTTTTTTGATGAAGATTTATAATTCATCAAAGTCTTTTTTATAAACCTTCTTATATTTCCTAATGTAATCCAAATACTCTTTGTTTTCTAATACATCTTCTCTAGGCATTTGATACTTTCTCCAAATTTTACGATGATCTTGGCTTCGCTCCCTACCTACACATCGATTTTTTATGCATTCGTAGTACTTGGGAGGTAAATAGTCAACAGGTGGTACAATTAGCTCTTGCCTTTCAAGACAGGTGAAATACCTATTAACCTCCGACCGAAGCCCAGCCATAAAGGCAATAGGTTCGACTACTTTGTCTTTATTTAAATCCATTCCAAATGGGTGGTTTCCAATGTAAACGCAATCCGTACTTTCTCTGCAGCTATTAAAACGTTCTGTGTTAAAATCCTGAAAAATTTTCATTGCAGTTTTGTCAACTATGTCGCATCTACTAGGCGTATTTGTTGAAACATTATTTGATCGAGTATCACTTTGTTTTCCAAATGCCTTAGATGAAAAGCATGTAAATTCTAGAATAATAAAAAACTGCATATAAAAATTTCTCAACTAATTCCTCACCTAATCATATAAAAATATCATCAAAAAATTATACTAAACAATTATCGTCACCTACTAGATTACATTGGCGGAGGGTATGCATAGAAACCTTCGGTGTACATACACTGAGTTGTGCCTTCAAGCCATTTGAAGGATGTCAGAGTGTCTGTTATTACAGGCGTATATGAAATTGGGGGAATAAAGGTAGAGGTAAACTGTCGAAGATTTTCTTTACCTTCTTCACACTCTGAATCTCCACACCAAAAAAACACTGTGGAATTAGACCCGTATACTCCGTGCACTTGCCTAAATGCCCAAGCCAATTCCGATTCATAATCAACTTTGTGGACATTTAATGTCTTAAATGCGTCTCTTATAGAGGGGGAATATGGTTTTGCATAAACGTAGCCACCAACTCCAACTATTTCATTTCGAGCTGTATAAATCATATTCCTTTCTACATATGAGTCATAAGTTATAGTTTCTAACACTTGACCACATTGCCATTCTACATCTAAAGGACATCCGATCTTGTCGACATTAGCTCTAAATTCCCACTCTGTATGTGGACAGTGGTCGATGCTATCTGCAACACCATCGCTATCTTCGTCTCCACCATCAATATAGATCCGCTCATCAAATTTATATATTCCATCGAAAAAATTATAAAATTCTTCACCATACGAACTCTTATAACATCGAAAATTGGTGCCTTCAACAAGACCCTGTGAATAAAGTATTTGAGCCTCGCTAACTTCTAAACATGATGCAGAATTAGCAACACGACCTGTGTCGCTCTTAAGAGTTAAATTGTTAAGTTGATACCCTACTACCACAAAAGGAACATCAATATTGGCTCGAATAGGCGAATAATCAATGATTGGTTTTTCGAGTTCGAGTTCGATTAAGTTAGGGTTAATTGAGGAAAATATGCTCCAATGCTCGATACCATTTTTGGCAAATGGATCAATAAAAGAGCCTGCTCCAACCCCAACAATTTCGAGCTGAGAGTTCAAAACGGGACCACCTGAATCCCCAAGAGCTATGATTCCTAGAACATTATCATCTAAGTTACGAGGCTTGTTCTTTATTTTATGGCCTTCATTTAGCATAAAGTCATTATTTTGAACGATTGATGGATGCTTTGATGCAAATAAGAATCCTAGTTCATTTTCAGATTTTTTTTGATTTCCTAATTCATGGATCTGAAAGTATGCATATTTAAAATTATCTTTATTAAGGACATCACCTTCTTCATTAAAATTATTTTCTTCATCAGAATTATCTTTTTCAGCAGTTACTGGTGCATACAGGTCAACACAGTCTACCCACTTACCTTTCTCTTTACCTTCGCAACTACCTAGTATGTTGCCACCTTCAGATTTTGAAAACCCCCCACCAGCAAACAAAATGGTACTGTTCTTTTTTAAATTAAATTTATCTGCTATCTTTCTCGTTGTAAAACCTGATTTCAAAAACTGTTGAAGCCTAATCGAATCTTCTATAGATGGTTCGGACTTGATGCTAAAGACTCCCCAATCATAGTATTGAGACAGCCAAAATTTATCAAATTTGTTAGGCGCCGGTAATCCTTCAAATGAATTTGGAGCAAGAGGAGCATGTGCCAATCTAAATTTTTCGGTTTTTTTACTTCTAAACGACTCCATTATAATACTGCTCCCTTTGCCGGACTTTAAACAATGACCTCCTGTAATAAAATGTCGAGGACCGATTCTCGTTATAGTACAGCCTAAACTTTTTTCCGCTTTTCCCCTACCTATTGATTGAAAATTTCCGGGTTGGATATCTTTTCCCCCAACCAGACCTAAGAACTCATTTGTACTTTCATTAACTAACTGATTTTCATATAAGCTGCTGTCAGCACATGCTGATAATAAAATAATGGAGAATGCCATTATGTGGGCAATTTTCATTTTACATTTCCTATAATAATTGGGGAGCTATTAAATTATCGGCAAAAAGGCTCTGATTTTTTAGAAAAACAAAAATAAGTGATTTATCAGCTTAATTTTAGTGATATAGAGGATTAGAGTATGGACAATTGATTTTGTGCAGCTTAGCGACTAATTAGGATATGTCACTATAATAACGTCAAAGTTCACTTTTGCTTTTTAAATTTGTTTATTGTGCGATTGAGGAAATTCAAAGAATTTACGAATAAAAAATTTCTACTTCATTCCACTTTTCTTCTTTCCACTTGTTGGCGCCAAATGCATAATATGATGCCAAAGCATAAACAAAGAAGTCCAGCGCATGATTTTCTGAATAAGTCTTTTTCCAAACATACTTCACATGCCCGGACGAAAGCTTCTGTATGACACAAGTCTCGGCTGTAAGCTGCTTGAAGTATTCCTCATCGACCTGCGGAAAGTGAACGAAGCCTTTTGGCCAGTCTTTGGCTTCAAGCTGCCTATGGGTAGGCATCTCAAGATTAAGCCGTCCATAAAGCTCGGACTTTAGAACACTGACTCCTGCATGCCAAAGCCTGACTCCGCGCTTGGATTTTTTACCTTTGAAATTCACATCGACTAATTTAGGGGTGGCGACTGGAACTTCAAGTGAGTCTCGGCCCTTTAGGACAATTACCCGCCGCTGCGACTTTGTCCTTGCCCACTCATAGACCTGGCTTGTCTGATAGCCAGAGTCGATGCCAAGGACTCGGATCGGGATCGCCTCGCCATTTGGATGCTCATAGTCAGTATCCAATAGCTCATCAAGTTCCTTCCAAACATCTTCGCTGGCGGCATCACCAAAAAGGCGCTTGTGCTCAATAAGCCAGGATTGCTTTCTGTTCCAGCCAATGATTGAAATCTCAAGTCGATCTTTTTGGACATCAACCCCTGCAGTGAGCAGGACGACTTCAGGCGGAATTACTCCTTCAGCTCGATTCTCGCGGCGCTGATACAAAGCCTTCCATTCTGGCTGATCGCCCCCTTTGTTTTCAAACGGAAGCCCAAGCGAAGTGTTCACCCAGACCTTGTACAGCTCGATGTCGTCCTTGGCTTCAAGATAGTTCCTTTTTCCTGGGATTTGGCATTGGATCTAAACTGTACCGTGGCGTGACCCTTGCCGCCTTTGATCCAGGACCTGAGGACGACGCCAATTTGATCTGAAAGGTTTCTTGATTCATGACTATCAAGAAGGGGAGCACCGCCGTTTAGCCTTTGAAGCCTGATCGAGCTGTCTTCAACTGATAGCTCCTCAAAATAGGGCTCATCAAACCAGGGAACCCGAAGCACCCTAGAACCTGTGGTCCATACCAGATCAACTGTGCGTTCTTCCTCGCTTACTGTTTTGGGCAAGAATTTGGCAGCCCGGTATATGATAGAACCGTCAATCTCTCTCATTTGTCTCCTCTATTGCTCGTTGGATTCTTGGATCTGAATCAAGGGTGATGCCTAGCTCATCAAGTAGGGCCAGATCAGAGGCGTATTCTTCAAATAATTCCTTTGGATCTTCCCCAGATTTTCGAAGCTCATTTGATAGAGTTGTGAGCCCTGCTCTGATGGATAGGATTTGGGCCTTGATCTCTTTCATCGGATCAACATACTCGCGCTTTGGAAGCCCCCACGTTACTGGAGTAGCGTCATTTCCAATGCCAAGAATGGCAGCGACATCTTTAAACCAGCCATAGATCGGGTTACACACCTGCTGGATCATGATGTGCCATTGCCAGTGTTCAACGCTCTTATAGAATTCCAAAAGGGACATCCTTGAGCTTGAAAAGTTCACCTGCGAGTAATCGTTGGTCAACACCTCATAAGGGAGCATAAGCCCTGCGCTGATTGCATGAAGCTGCTGGGAGGTATATTCGCCATAGCCTTGGACCGTGGGTGGGTTGTTGAAGGTAACGGTTTTACCTGGAGGCAGAATTTCCCAAGACCCTGGCGAAAACGTGGACCATTCGTCTTCTTTGATCTTGCCTGCTGGTTCGTCCATTTCCATGTCATGGATCACACCAACTAGGCAGGCGGCGATTTTTTGTCTGACTAGCTGGGCGTCCTCGTACTCATCAAAGTCTTTTAGGCGAATAATGATTGGGGTGAGCCAGGGAATGCCACGGATTTGTCCGGGGCGGATGGTTTCAAAGGCGTGGATGATGTCAGCGGCTGGAACCCGAATTGAGCTACGATTTTTACTTCCAGCCTCAGCTGGGTGTTCTTCAAATAACCAATACGCTACTCGCCTACCGTATGAATCAAATTCGATACCTTGTTTAGTCCCTGGTTTTCCAAAATCGAGAAAATCAGGTTCTAGGACCTGGAGCTGTAAGGGTACATCCAGCCTCGAATCTAGCTTTGTGAGCCGTCTTCGAATCAAGACTTCGCCTGATTCGACAATGGCTTTCATGGCTAGCCACTGAAGGCCATAAAGATTGTGTCTGCCATCAAAATCACAGGCATTACTTCCTGCCCATTCCTTTAGGGCTGCCTCAAGTTTACTGGTGCCAGGAAGATTGGGAATGATGCCACGCCGGACCACATGCGATGGGATTGCATTGACACCTCGTTTTGCGTATGGATTATTGATGGCAAGATATCTTGATCTTGAAACAATCGTGGCAAGGGAACGCTCGCTTTCGCTGTTGATTGAGCTTGATAGGTTTTTCCAACCTTTGGTACGCTGTAACCACTCTGTGAAGCACGGCCTTTCCCGATTTTTGTAAATTTGCGATATTGATTCCGCTACGGGCTACTGGGAGCTGGATGTATTAGCGGCCCATTCCCAAGGCGTCAGATAAGGTTGTTTTGATAAAATCGCGTTTAGGGTTGAGCAGATGTAATCTC
>JBMDZZ010000038.1:0-6247 GCA_048816425.1 Oligoflexus sp. FD111 | reverse complement strand
GGGAAGTCGAACGAAAAGCTGAAGGCAAAGTCGAACTCAAACCTGAACGGGAAGTCGAACGAAAAGCCGAAGGCAAAGTCGAACTCAAACCTGAACGGGAAGTCGAACGAAAAGCTGAAGGCAAAGTTGAACTCAAACCTGAACTGGAAGTCGAACGAAAAGCTGAAGGCAAAGTCGAACTCAAACCTGAACTGGAAGTCGAACGAAAAGCTGAAGGCAAAGTCGAACTCAAACCTGAACTGGAAGTCGAACGAAAAGCTGAAGGCAAAGTTGAACTCAAAGCTGAACGGGAAGTCGAACGGAAAGCTGAAGGCAAAGTCGAACTAACAAAATTAAGTAAGTATCTGTTAAATAAGAAAAATAATATGTTTTTGTCAGACTCAATTGAGTACACTATTATTAGTAAATCTCAATTAAATGTTTTATCTGAAATATGTAAACTTTGTATTGTGTCAGGTAATCTTTATACAGAGAGAGTCTCATATGAATATCTCTCAAAAAAATCATCAGTAAAATTGGCTTCAATAAAATCAGTTGTAAGAAAACTAGAATCGTCTAGCATCCTTATCCTACGAGATCACCAATATACACTCGGGGCAAAGGGGCGCTCTTTTGAGATCTCCAAGCAAGCACTTTTTTGTATGCTTGAACACAATTTGAATCTAAAGCGGTGGGTCGCCCGACAAGGTCTCAAAGTCACTGATGTTAAAAAACACTATGATTTTAAGTAGTTGAATGTAGGAGGGTCACGTTATAAACTTCAAGTAAGATAGAGAGCGCACGGTAAACTAGCTGCGAACTAGCCTACCGTACTTGCCTTCAACCAATCCTAGAAAAAGGAAGAAGACTGTGAATAATGGTATGCAGCGAACATTATCGAGTCAAGCTCAGGCTTGGATTGAACAAAATCAAGAGCAAATCACCAAAGCATTAGGAAAATATTTCTCGGTCGATTCGACCCAAAAATTTCACTCAAATGATCCCACTCAAGAAGAAGTTGAGGCAGTGATTCAGGAGCTGCGAGATCGCGGCCAGGTCATAGAAAACCCGCCGATGGTTGGGCAGGCGAATGTCCTCCCGTTTCAGGCTGGTAGAAAACCTGCCGCTCCCCAACCCGAAAATCTGCCGCTCCCCGGACAGAAAACCTGCCGGGCAGAAAACCTACCCACTGAATCCCCGGCTCGCCAACTAGCAGAACATCTGCCGCTCGCAGGCTATCTGCTCATCGTTGCTGCGGCATCAGCTCTATTAATCTCCGCCTCTCTACAAGTATTCGGCCATACATGGCAAGGCTGGCTTAAAGCCAGTCTGCTGGAAGCAGGAATTCTGCTTTTTGCAGTATCCCGTGCCAATAGCAGTGGCGAGTGGCTTATAAAGCGCTTTTCAGCCGCATTTTTGATCAGTCTTTCGCTTTTCGTTTTACACACTGGCGTTGAAACGGACCGGCATGAGCAACTTGCGAGTGCCACGTCAGAAGATGTTAGCTTGCAAATCCTACAAGATAGGCGCGAGAGGCTGCTGTCTGCTCACGACAGGCTTCCAGAAACCCATGTCACAAGACGAACTGAGATTTTGGCATCGATTGAAAGCCTTGATAGCCAGATCACGCAGCAACTTGAAGCTGCCAAATCATCAGCTTCAGCCCAGATTGTAAACCTATCGTCATGGTCTGAGAGCTTGATGCGAGTGGCTTTGCTGCTCATTAGTATTGTCTTTAGTCATGCACTGGTATGTGAATTTCGTGAGCGGGTGACTGCTAAGGAAGGAATCCAGACAGGATAAAAAAAGAAGAGCCGCTGGCGGCTAATAATTTTCTCGGTTTAACCAAGAAACACCAAGAAGCCAACACAACAGCCCACTCATAATCGCAAGTTAATTATAGGGCAATTCTGGCTTCTTGGTCAAGGTATCACTCTACCTTAATCAAGGAGCCATGGATGGCTTTACCCAAATTCAAAGAGTCAGAACGACCAAGTCACTATCAATATAAAAACTGGCGTTTCCAAAACGGCATCAGAGCAGGCGCATACTCTGTAAATCCAGTAGAGCGGCCCATGGCCGACCTGATATCAACCGCCGTGAAAAACCCAGCCAAAGGCACTCAAACAGTCCTTACACTTGATCTGGACATTGACTTCAAACGAACACAAGACAAGTGGCTAAATGGTGATCGGGTTGACTGGCAAAAGGTTTCCAGTCATCTAAGAGAGCAACATGAACCAGTCTTTGATGCAATCGATGCAGTAGTCATGTCCACATCTGGCAGCGGATTTCATCTACTCATTGGTGTCCAGCCGCTTGAAATGGGCTATAATCCCCGACAACAGTGGTTCCGCTACCGGGCTGAAACTGTCCAACGTAGACTTATCAAACTTTTAAACGACGCTGGCATTGGTGCCGATCCGGCGGCGGCTGGCCTTGTCCGCGACTACCCAAACCACTTTAAGACCGAGAGACTACTTTACGGGTCGGAGCTGCGATTAACGGAATCCCAGCGTTTTTCAAGCCCCGACAAAATAGAGGCGCTTGACGAATATTTGGAGTCGATTGGCTACCCCCGTAAAGATAAAGCCGAAGCGCCGTTTGGCGAAGCTCGTGTGGCTCAAGGTGTTGCCAAGCTCTATTTGCATCTGGCTGAAGCTTTTGCTGATGGCGATCCATGCGTGATGATGCCTCTTTCTAAAATCCAGAGTATTACCGGCTCGTCAGCCCCATTTTTAAGAAAGCTTCTAAAAGAGTCACCGGAGTGGCTTTTAGCTGAATGGTGCGGCAAGGGAGAGGGCTGGAAGCTTGGCATTAGAGATAACCTAAAGCTTCTTAGAGCCGCAGAAAGAGCATCTGAAGGGCAAATCCGTCGCCAAAGGAGTGCTCGTTCATACTTTGAGCTTTGCCCACCAGAAGATGTCGAAGACGGCGAGCGTAACGAATGGCTATGGCGGCTGGCAGTCCTGCTAAAGCTTGCAGGTTATGTAGAATTTGAAGCATTGCGTCTGATCGGTGATGCGATTAAGCGCATACCAGGGGGCCGAGCTAGTCGCAATTGCAGAAGCTATCGCTCCATTGTCGGCTCGATTTATAAGCGTGAAGCTAAGGACTCCGAAGCTCGGTGGAGGAGAGTTGAGCTTCCAAAATGGCTGTGGGATAACGCTTCCAAAGAAAAGAAAATAAATCGCACAGAAGGGGACGAAGTCCCTGGCTCAGACTCTGTGGAGATCACCACTGAGGCAGGCCCCGCGTCTCAGGAAAATAAAACCCAAGAGACTAGCCCAGGGGTCTGGGGATCTTCCCCAGTGCAAGATGTTCGGGGATCGGTAAAAATCGGCCGCTCACCTCAAAGCTTTGCTAGCCAAGGCGCTCAGGTGATAGCCTTTACTTCTAAACCGGCCCTAAATCCGGCCCTGGCTTTGCTTGCTGCTTATGCCCCTGAAGCTGCACGAGTGATTCAAGCTCGTGAGGCCTCCCAGACGAAGCCAACTGAAAAGCCAGCGTTCATTTCGCTGGAACAAGCTGCCCAAGAGGAGTGTGCTAGGATTGATGCTGAGCTTGCTGTCAAAGCTGAAAAACCAGCTCCTACCGGGCAAACAGTGGCTGGGCGCTACCGAACTCTCAAAGAAAAACGAAGGACCGAATTTAAAGATGTCGATCCTGTTGAGCGTTTTCTTAAAGCTTATGAGCGTTGCAGGACAAGGTATTGTGATAAAGTGATCTTTGAAAAGCTCCATAGGTTCGATCGTTTGTCGGCACATATGGGTATCCGTGAAATTTCCAAAGGCCGATTCAGGCGTCTGCTTCAAAGCTATCTACTCCTACCTGTCTGGCTGCGTCTTGAGGTGCTTAAAGGTTTGCATGAACAAATTCATGGAGGCTCAAATGTCTGACTGGCAAGAATTCTGGGCTTGGATTGATGGTGATCTGAAAAGTGAGAGGTCATCCTCTAAAGACTCAGTGTCAGTTGAACAGAGGGGATTTATTGTTCTGGAACTTGATGGGATCGAGCTTGAAGTGCCAGCCAGTCTGGGAAGAATAGTCGTCCGAGCAGAATGGTAAGGACGACGACTAAATCTTTACCACTCAACATCTTGAGTAG
The DNA here is from genome assembly GCA_048816425.1 of Oligoflexus sp. FD111. GTDB lineage: Bacteria > Bdellovibrionota_B > Oligoflexia > Oligoflexales > Oligoflexaceae > JBMDZZ01. The sequence continues at coordinate 2,160 of JBMDZZ010000038.1, read as the reverse complement.
ATTGAAATTGAAGACGAAGATTAATTGTGTAACTTTCATAAGCCTAAATGCTGATGATTTCCTTACTTTTTAAACAGGATTAATCATGATAACTTTTGAAGATGCTTTCCGTGAAGCTGAGTCTAATGGTCAAACATCGCTTCTACTTGGAAATGGCTTTAGTATGGCTTTGAATCAAAGTATCTTTTCTTGGGCATCTATTCTCGAAAATGCTAATTTGAGTGCCTCACAAAAAAAGCTATTCTCAAAATTTGAGACAAAAGACTTTGAGTTCATTATCAAGCTACTGAATGATGCATCAAAATTAATTGATATTTATGTTAAAGAAAACTTTGAATTCTGCCAAAAAATCAGAAATGATGCAGAAGAAATTAAGAGAGCATTGGTCAATGCGATAACAAAGAATCATTATAATGCTCCGTATGATATCGAATATAGAAAATATCTATCGTGTATGCGTTTTTTAATCCGTTTTCATAAAATTTATACTTTAAACTATGATTTGCTGCTTTATTGGACACTAATGAAGTTCAGAAATGGTGATTTTGGCGATTTAAGTGGGGTCCTAAAGATAGATGATGGATTCCGTGATAAGCCAGGAGAAGAGTACGTTATTTGGAAAGGTATTTACGATCAATCGATATTCTATTTGCATGGAGCATTGCATTTATTTATCGGTGACACAGAAATAAAAAAGTTAACTTGGAACCGAACGGATATTACTCTTAAAGAGCAAATTGAATCAAATATGAAAGATAATTACTATCCAATGTATGTTTCTGAAGGTAGCACAGATGAAAAGAAGGGGCGGATTTTAAGAAATGGCTATTTGAGCAAGTGTTTTCGGTCAATAAAGGAGAGAAAGGGAAGTTTATTTGTCTTTGGAGCAACCTTATCTGAACGTGATGAACACATTGTAAACGAATTTGCGGTATCAAGTACCATTTCGTCAATGTATGTTGGACTGTATGGAGATCCTGATGCAGCCAATCACCAGCAAACAAAGATCGTATGTGAGAGAGCAGTTCAAAATAGGAACGAAGAAGTATTGCAAGGTAGGAAGAGAGTCTCTTTGAAAGTTCAGTATTTTAGTTCAACAGATATGAATCCTTGGGAGTCATTTGATGGCGAGTAGGAGATGATTTTCATGTCTGATACAAGGAAATATGACGAATTCATCATAAAGAACTACGAGGATGCAATGAAAAGCCTAGCTGAAATGCTGCGCTTTTTAAAAGTAAACGCAGCATTGTTGAGCAAAGAACAACAGCAAGAGATTATCTGCAATATAGAACAGTTATCAAATACGATTAACAGGATGCGTTATGGTGACAGTAAATAGTTATACGCTCATGCTGTCGGCTAAAACGGCAGCAATAGCAGCCATTTTAGCCGACAGCATGAGCAAAAAACTCTTGATGCACCCAATTTTTTTATGTATGCGATACGATCGTGGTCCGGGACTAGGCGCCGGAGACCCAACAACCTCGACTATGGAGGCCTTGATCGAGCAATGTTTAGAGATGAGAACAGAGCATATTCAAGGCGAGAACTGGAGGCGATTCGGCGTCAGATTGAAGTGCTTCAGCGTGATCTAGATCGCCATTCGATTGACTCTACCCAGCAACTCTTGATTCGTGCAAATGCTCGCGAGATTGAAAGACTGCAAAAACTCATTAGGGCGTCACTGCTTAGATGTACTTCTCTGCGGTTGGTCACCTGATTTAGCGCTGTCGGGTAGCGCTCCAGTCTGCTCAGCAATTTCTCTCGTTTCCTGAGGTGTTGCAGGATCTTCTTCGATGACGCGAATCTTCTCAATCGAAAATCTGACGCTGAGTTCTTCCAGTCTCCTGGTCAATGAAAATAGGCTTTGTTTAGCATGGAAGGGAAGCATATCTGACCACCTTCCTCTCTTCTCTGTAATGATAGCGAGAACGACTTCGAAGTCGGAAGCCTTTGGTCGAATCTGCCAGTCAATGTCACCCCAGAAACCGTCTACTTTATCGATGAAATCCCTTCGGGGGATGGTAAGGATTGCTGACAAATCCTACCAGATTGGGCTGAATCTACTGTATGACATAGCTTTAATCTGATTATAGGCTATGTATATCTTGTCTATCAATTGATTGGTCTTTTAGTAATCTTCGTACTGAAGTTCTG
>JBMDZZ010000037.1:0-6568 GCA_048816425.1 Oligoflexus sp. FD111 | reverse complement strand
TGTCGAGTACTACAGTAAGTAATAATGACGTAGTTAAGCTAAATCATTGGAAATTTTGGTATTCTTGTCATGAATTGTCAAACCTAATGATTTCAATAGCTTAACTACGAATGAAAAATCTGACACCCCACACAACTAACAACTGTCGTGGGGTTTTTTCATGGAACAAATCAACGGAGTTACGTACTACACCTCCCGGTATGCCGGAATTTACAGCATCCGGTATGTCTCGCCTCTGACTGGCAAGCTAACCAGAATTCCCAAGAAAAAAACAGGAAGCCTAGCTACCCATGAAGCGGTGGAAACGTGGGCTAAGGAACATCTACCCAACATTCTTGCTTGGGAAATAGCTATTGTTGAGAAACAGCGTTGGCGAACCTTTGTCAAAGTTGTGCGGGTTGTGGAGGAATATCGTCTCCACCGCATATCTGAAGTTCCCAAGTCTGCACGACAGGATTTGTCCTTCCTAGATAATTATGTCCTTCCTTTCTTTGTCGCAGAACAGCAGCAAGAAGACGCGAACACATGGTTCCGATACTACCGACAGTTTAAGGTTTGGCTACGAGATACAGCGAAGACAGAGAAGGGAAAACCCCTGGCGGTATCCTCAGCTAACAAAGCCATCAATGCATTGAACCATTTCATGAAATTTCTGCGTGACTACCATTACATTGCTTACGAGAATTTCCGCCCACTGGAAGCGTTCGCAGGAAGACTAGAACGTAGGCGTTCTGCGGATGATGTCGTATACGAGGAAGAGTTTAAGCTAGTGTGGCGACGATTGCAGGAAACGAATGCCTTGTATTCTGATATCTATTACGTCCAATTCTGGACAGGAATGCGAGTGTCGGAGGTGATAGGACTGGCATTTAACTTCCTAACCAAGAATGTTCCAGATGAAATCCTATCAGCATGCAAGAATGCTGGCTATCCTGATACACACGGGTGCATAGTCTTAGAATCTCAACCAGCACAATCTTATATCAAACGAATAGATGGCTTCATACCCCGAAAACCCCTTAAGTGGCGTGACGAAATCTCCCCCCGAAACAGTAGAACCGTTCCTATAGTGGACAGACGGTGCTGGAATATTCTGGCTAATCGCTATAAGCAACAGAGAGAACTATATCGTATTAGAGAATTTGGCATCTACCGAGAAAGCTATCTGTTGTTCGACGGTGCCCAACGAAACGATTACAACGAAATATTGAGGGAAGCCTATGAGAGGGTAGGACTACCATATAAGCCATCTCATTGTCTGCGTCATAGTCGTACCACACTCTGGACGCTGAAGTTTCCGCCAAAGATATTAGAACTTATTCTGGGACACAAAGCACAATCCCAGGAAAGATATATTCATATCAATGAAATCATAACTAAGAAAGCCATGGAGGACGCCGACATGGACACAATCGACATCATAGGAGATGAAGGATGAAACAACGCAGAAAGTTTGGTGAACTGGAAAAGAAACAAATCCTGGAAGTAGCAGACGCAGAAGGAGTTAGCGAAGCAGCAGTGCAATGGGATATCAATGAAAGCCTAATTCACAAATGGAGGGCAAAGCGAGATGCTGGAGTGCCCATTGTCACTGTGGACGAGGAGTATCTCATCATTCGGGTGTCTAAGAAAGTTGTAGCCAAGGAATTGCTTGGTAACTTGTTGTAGGAAGTGTTCCCCCCAGGGAAGGGGGTTACTTACACTTTATAAGCATTGTGTGCTTATGTGCTGTCATCAATCGCCCATTAATTGTCATGGGAGTGCTAGTGCTATTGCTGTCGGCAATATCATACCCATCTGTACACAAGGAACTGGCTTCTCGGTAGCAACCCGTAATGCTTCTTTTACAAGATATGCTGTAGTGCTGGCTTCCGTCTGGCCCAATGATTGGTTCGTAGTACGTACTTACACAGTTGGTTATAAAAAGGACTGACAAGAATAAAAATTTTTTCATACTAATACCTTAATTGCGAAAAAGGTTTCTAGGACAATAGCTACTATCTAGCATGAACTATTTTTTAACTGGTTGGCAATCTCTGTAATGGCTTCTTCCTCTGTCTGCAAGTCAGGCTTGCCCTTGTTCGAGTGCATTATCTTAGCTGTGGGGAACTTCTTGTCGGCTACGCCAGCTGGCACTGTCCTTAGCTTTCTTGATGCACACCAATCCTCTGGGATACCATACCGTGGTTGCCAGCGTACCATTTTCTTAGCTGCTGGGTTCCAAACCATGCCTGTAGACACCGTCCTGTCGCCATCTGTCGGCAACCAGTTAAAGCGATGACTGGCATTGAATCGGTATTTGTAGCAAACAAACTTTAGGCCCCAGCGGTTGAAATCCAGGACTATGTTAGCTAATATTGTTTGTGGTGATACACGCCAGCGTTTTGATAATATGCGAATGTGTAGTGCGGGACGCAGCTTGTTAGGGACATCAAGGGCTTCCATGCAGGAAGAAATCCAGTTTCTGTCATTGATGTATTCGGCATCATCAAAGGAATACTGCCGGATATTTTCATCTACGTCCCCACATTCCCATTTTATAGAACCGACAATACCAGCAAGGCCCGGCTTGATAATATCCCACTTACTCATTCCTTAGCTTCCTTCGATGCACTGATAGCTGCTTCTAGTTCTTTGACCCTTGCCTCTAGTTCCTGTAGTTCACTGCCGTGCAGTACCGCTTTTTCCTTTGCTAAGTATTTAGCCAGCAGTGGCCCAGGTGAGAATGTGTCTGGTAATAGATTGCCCTGGGCATCATAGCAGTCCAAGCGTATAAGTCCTAGGCTTGTCATATCCGAACGCCATTGGTTATAGTCGCTGGTCATCAGTAAGCCAGCATACGTCAACACAACTTCAGGTATTCGTCCCTGGTCATAGATGAATGCCTTTAACAGCACACTAGCCAAAACTCCTGGGGCATATGGCATTCCTCTGCGTTCCATACGAACCGATATTGCCCTCGTGAGGTTGTTATATTGTGTGAATTTTCTCTTTTTCATATTCTGCCTATTCCGTGGAGACGGGGGCCTAGGCCCCCTGGATTGCTAACGAGTTCTCAGTTCGTGCTCTAAGGTATTGGCAAGTGCACTAAGCGAGTTATTGGTTATTGTCTCAGTGTTTGGCAATTTGTCCCATGCTTCTACGCCCTGCCGCAACCTAACTATCAGTTCTTCCACAGGAACTACATCAGTCTCTGTAGATTCATCGATAAGCATGCACCCGGAATAACCCACGCCTGTCTCAGGTTCCACTATGTATAAGCTGATTGGATTAGGCCCAAGGAGATGAACATAGAAATCATCGCCGGTTGAAAACTCATCACCCTCCACACAAGTGTGGGGACTGTCCATCCACTGTAGTTCATCGGAGACTGTGATTTGATTAGCATTCGGCATATTAATGGTTCCTTTTTTAGTTTTTTGTTTGATTTTATGTTTGCGGAGAGGGGCACTAGGCCCCCAAAAATTAGTCGGCTATTGTGCTAACCGCGTTTTGTACTCTACCAATCAATTCCTCGACATCATCAGGTAGGTCATCGCGGGTTAGTGTTCCAAGGGGCTGCCCCCGCAGATAGTCCAGGAAGCTTGTTGCGGTGCGATAGGCAGACACATATTCTTTAGCTAGGTGCGTGTTTACTTTGGCGTTGACAAATACGTCCTGGCCACACTTCTCCAGTGACACTGTCCAGTTTTTTCCTTCTCGGTCTACATAAGAGATTTTTTTTGCTGCTGCTGTCATAACTATTTCCTTCGTTTCAAGTTGTTTCTGGCTGCATTGCCATCTTCTTTAATCTTACAAGGACCACGTCATTTTGTCAAGCTTTTTGATGCACTTTTTTCAATTTTATTTGCTATCTGTGTTTTCATCTACTTAGCCTAACTCTCTGTTCCGTCCTCGTCTCACACTAATAGACATCGGTTCGGAATCACTTATCTTTAATAATATTTTTGGATTTCTGTTTATCGGTAAGATTCTAGCAAGTTATTGATGCACTATTACTGCAATTTCGGATAATATATAGTCGAAATCGATAGTGAAATTGGGTAGTAGACTGGAATAACTAAGAAAAGTGTATGGCATAATGCACTATATATTCTAAAAGGTTATATATAGTGTATTATGGAACCCTCATTTATCAACAATATCAACTTATTAGCCAATTCCACCTATGCGTAGCCAGCAGTTATTCCAATCGGTTACGTGCAGAGGAACTTTTTTTGTCGCTTAGATGCGAACCTTCCTGCTGGTGAATGGTGTGGTTGGTAGGAGGACTGGGAAAAATTTCCCTATCCGAAATCTTGCCGTGAGTAACATGCGAGTAAAGTCTAAACCGTGGGCGGAACTGGATAGTAGACTGTATTAATTAGAAAAAATGTATCCCCGATGCGTCGCCAACTGTTTTCCTGGTGTGTGATGGCTGGCTATGCCGCAGTGTTGTCACAAAAAGCTAATAGATTTGTGAGAAAAACAGCACAGAATTCCTGACAAAGAGTGTCAACTATATTGAACATAAGTTGCCATTATGTATACTTTAATGAACATTTTGTGTTTTACACAACACGGGGCGGCATAGCCATTCTTCTCCACATTGTCTTGGTCAATAACTTGCCGGTTTCCCCAGTTTTATAGACCAAGTGGAGATAACCCGTGGCAATAGCTGGCTATGCTAGTCGCCATTCGTTTTACATATCGCTTGTGGATTGCCCATTGCCCACCGGAATGTAAAACCACTCCCGCCCAGTTCAGAGGTTTTTCCCATTTTTGTGAGAAAAGTCAAAATTTCTCAATGATATTCAACTCCTCAAAATTGCGGAGTTGGAAATCATTAGGATATTTGACGGAGGACAAAAAAGTTCATCGTCACACAATCACAGAATACTCTCAATTTTTTGAGAATATTCCTCTCTCTCGAAATTCCCAACGAACTTTTTTGTTCAAAACTCTGAGTTCTTTGAGAATTTTGGGCAAAATTGACCAGAAGTAGTTTCCAACTTTTTTGTTGTAAACCCCCGGCACCTTCTCCAGTTTTTTGGAAAAAGTCCATAGCAGCACTTTTTCGTCCTCTCACGCTTAAGTACAAATTTGTCAATGATATTCAACAGCTTAAAATTAAGCCGTTGGAAATCATTAAGGCAATGACCCGAATAACACGCCTAAACAGGTCACGACGCCGTAATCGCCATTCTAAGCCATTATGTCCCTGGGTAATACCCACATACCAGAGAACCATTTTCGTCCACTATAGTGGCTATTCTGGCGTCCTGAGAGGCATATATAACCCACTAAAGGGGTAAATCCCACGCTACCCAGATACGAGGGTAAACAAATGGCTATGCTACCTGTCCCATCATAACTACATATTATTTTGCAAATACCATGCCAAAGTGCTTGACAAGCTGCGTCAAGTTTGCTATTCTTGGTATATACTCGAATTACGCATAAACGGAGAATGAAAATGAGTACTTACACACTCACTGAAGAAGAGTGGAATGCCTGCTATGAATTTTGCTGCACCATCAGCACCCGCTACTACTCACAGCGAGGACAGGACAACGAAAAAAAGCGATTCTTGGACAACCTGAACGGTAAGGTTGGGGAGTTTGCAGCTGACAGAATTCTTGGAACCAATGGTCCAGACTTAGCTATCTATAACGTCAGTCACAAGTCCTTTGCCCCTGATTTGCGGCACAATGATGGGCGTGAAATTGAGATTAAAACCCGCACTATGGAGTCTGCTAGACGGTGGGGTTATAGCTGGACATTCGAGAAAAAGTCAGCATTCGTTAAATCGCCAGAAGACAACTGGTTCGCTGGACTGGTGGTACTTGGCGATGACCACGCTACTGGCTTCCTATGTAACCCCGAATTATTCGCGGCACAGTCGCTGGTTGGGCATTACGCGCCACCGGAACAAGCACGCCTCACTAGCAAAACCTGTTTGTACAAGAACGTGTTACAGAACGCTGGCTTCGCATTTGCCCCCACCACAGATGAGTTCTCCAACATAACGCCAGTGACAGTGACAACGCCATCGTTCGCCCCTATGCAATTTTCAATATAACCCTCTCAGAGATACTAGCCATGTGTAACTACAGTCCTATACGCAAACGCAAAACCAATGAACTCGTGACAATTGATTACTGGAACAAGCTATCACCAGCAGAAAAAGACTGGATTAACCGTTTCAATAATGAGTTGTCAGGTTACGGATTAAATAAATCAGACGCACTCCACACTGGGGAAATGAAGACAAAACTCCATAGGGACATAGACAGCAGAAAACGGGACATCTACACCGCAACACCCGAACGTGTAGCCAAACAACTTGATAAAATCAACAACCGCAATAAACACAATGGCTATGAATACTACTCTCCTGAAGACTACCAAGAACAGCCATTTGCATACATGACTAACCAAACAGATGAAACTGACTAACCTAAACCCCCTCTAGTATTGATACTGCCATAACGTATCACACTCCTTCCTCCGTTTTTGGGAGGTATCTGGTTTCCCCAACTAGAACCTCCCCATTTTTTTCACGCTTCCCCAGCGTTCCTCGCCTACC
>JBMDZZ010000036.1:0-8029 GCA_048816425.1 Oligoflexus sp. FD111 | reverse complement strand
TTTATCTTGCTGTTTAGGACTGGCACTCGGCCTGGTTTTTTACCGGCTGCTTGAGAGCGTTTTAGGCCCTCAAGAATGCGCTCTCGATTAATATTTCGCTCAAACTCGGCAAAGGCTCCAACCATAGCAAACATGAGCTTACCGCCTGGGGTGGTCGTATCAATCGGATCGGTCAGACTTTTAAAGCTAACTCCTCGGCTTTCCAGATGCTCAATAAGCTCTAAAAGATGCTTAAGAGAGCGCCCAAGGCGATCAAGCTTCCACACGACCAAAGTATCGCCTTTTCTAAGGTGCTCAAGACAGCGTTTGAGTTCCGGGCGCTCACGACTGCAGCCGCTAGCCTTATCAATAAAAATCAGACTCTCATCGCAACCGGCCTTCAATAATGCGTCAATTTGCATATTGGGGTCTTGATCAATAGTTGACACCCTGGCATATCCGACAAAATCGCTCAATTCTGCCTCCCTAAGCGTTCGATATCTATGGTTTTATGTTTATCGTTCATTTAGATATCGCCCCTGATATCGTGCACGGTCAATCAGTATTTCTGTGGAGTTTAGGAAGGAGCTTGAACGATATAGCAACATGATATGATTTCGTTCATGTGCGTAGGGTTGACTGGTATAGGTGTTGGAGTCTCAATTTGCTGCTAGCGGCTAAGCACATAAAAACCTGATATAATTCATCTTAGGTTAGCTTTCCCGACAACTTTGCCGATAAAACACCTATTGCTAGCAGGAGGTGTCTATGCCACTCTTAACACACGCAGACAAATTGCTTTTGATACTTACCATAGTACCTGCAGCCTCTTTTATGACTGCCGGTGACGGCAAGTTTGGATTAAACCTTGCTAGCTTTTTTGTCATATCAGTGATTGTACTTTGTTTTCTTCTAGTGCCACTCCAAAACAAGAATGGATGGACCGAAGCCTTTGCCAAGCTTGGCTTAGCTGCGTCAGGTAGTTGGCTTTATCTGATTTTTTTCAGCAAAGATTTTTTATTGTTCCCGGATTTTCGCCACATCAATTTGCAAGTAACGGCATGGATGCTAGCTTTTTTATTCTTCATGCGGCTCAAGTTCAAAGCACATCGAAAGCTTCTATTCTCTGAACATTCTAATTTAGCTCAGGAGACGAGGTAGTGGTGTCAAGCGCGACAAATACTTGGAACGCTTATCAATCACCAAAGCCTCGGCCTCGATCTTTCGATCGTGACCTGCTCATCTCCCTTTCAACTTGTCGAGATTTGATTTGAAAAACTGCTCGAAGTCTTGCAATTTCGTGTTGCCATCTTTTTCCAAGATTTTTAATTCCATCGCTAATTTTTTCAATGACTGGCGCGTTTCGTTCTCTAAATCGCTCAACCCCTTGTCGTACTTTAGTTCCAAATCCTGCAATTCTTTGTCGTATTTGCTCGTCAATTCTTCGAGTCGCATGATGCAAGCTGTCTTTAAATCGTTCAAGATCTGGTCGAACTCGATCGACAAACTTCCTATCAGCTCGATCAGTTCTTCTTTGTCTAGTTCGGATAATTCGTTTCGCAACTCCGAATACGCGTTGGAAAATGCCCGACTGTTTTGGACTTCCTCGTAAAGCCTCTCGATCATCTGATCTTGTTTGCGTCTCATCATTTATCTCATCATGTTGCTTGGTTATCGAATTTCCTTCAACTGTTGTGAGTATCAGCAGACCGTAAAACTTATCAATATTTTCTTTAGACCTAGCCTTGCTGTTTACCTCCTTGAGCTGCCTTTCAATTCTTGACGGTTCTGCTCGATCCTGGCTCTGTTTCTCTAATTGTGAGAGGGCCGTATTAACAAATTCTTGAAGTGATTTTCTCTCGTAATCACTCCCGATTTTAACATCCCGAAACCTTGGCAAATCAAGCTTTTGAGGATCAATACTCTCATAAGTAAGTGAGCCGTCTTTTCTCTCCTTAACTACACGCAGCCCGTACTTTTGAAGAACCTTAGACCACTTTTCGGTAGTAAAAGCCTCTTCAGAAGAAACAAGATCATTTTTTGCTTGATCAAAGATGCGCGTAATTTCTATAGTCTGGCGCTGATTGAGAGCTTTTGGCGGAGCTTTCGCTGCTGCTTGCCGATCTTCCAAAACGCTTTGCCTACCAGCTATTTCGCGGGTTACTGTCGAAAGCTTATAGTCGCTACCAAGCTTTTTTTCGCTGACAAATGGACGCTCGATCCCATCTTTGTCACGTAAAAGCCTATAGCCACGCCCCCTATAGGATCTTCCTTTGCCATTGGTGATGACTGCCGTTTCCTGGCGCACACCAGCCTGCTCAAGTTTTTTAAGGAAATCATCTTTTGAAATAGCACTGGTCTTTGCCCTGGCAATTCGATCTTTCAAGTCTTTCTGCCAAGAATAGTAATTAGGCTCTCGCTTCTCCTGGTGGATCACCTGATCTGGCGTGCGATCTTTTGAGTGTTTCAGCTCTTCGTGAAAAATGCCGTACTTATCAAATAGATACTGGCTAAATTCCTCTTTAAGCTGGCTTTGCTCGGCATTGTTAATGTGAAACCGCCGCCCTGTTTCCATATTGACTGAATTAATTAATATATGCGCGTGGTTATGATCTGTATCCCTATGAATATACAAAGAAAATTGATGCCCTGGCGCGTACCTCTCAGCAAACTCTTTTCCTATTTCAATCCATTGTTTATCACTAAGTTGCTCTTTAGCAGATATTGAAAAGTGAGCATAGGCCCTAAGCTTTGCTTGCCTTTCTGGATCACGGTAGCGAATCCCCTCTGAGTCTCGAACCGCCTTCCAGTTTTTTTCAATATCCCAGTGGTTATCAAAGCCCTCCGAATCATAGGCAAGATAACGCTTTTCTGTGTCTACTTCCGGCGATCGCTTACTTTTGCCGCCAAGAAGATAATGCATCATTGCGGCTGACGATCGACCGGCTGACGGCTTAATGATCGCCATCACACGCCCTCTTTACTACTCAGCTTTTTGACAGCCCGCCGCACCTCCTCAAGTGTCTCCTGAGCTAGATTGATTTCGTTGAGCTGTCCCTGATTGAGATGCTTAAGAAGCTGAGAAAACCTTCCAAAAGATCCTGTCAGTTGTCGTCTAATTTCTGTACGCTCAGCCGGTGCAAGGCCCCTGCGAGCAGCGTGGATGCGTCCCTCGCAAAGCATATCTCGCACAAAATGGCCCACGGATTTATAACCTAGTTCGGCTAGGCGCTGCTCTGCTATGACGCGCTCATCGGCCGTCAATCTAGCACATAATTTGTGGGGTCGTCTTGCCATACCGTAGCCTCCAGGCCAAAGGTTCATGCCTGAATGCTTATCGGTCGGTAACCTGTAATTCATTAGCCCAGGCTCCGCCTCGGGTACCCCCCACGCTGCGCGCGGGTCCCCCCTCTCGGCGGAGCCTGAAGGCGCTGCGCCCTCTTTCGCTGAAGCGAAATTCACCCGCTGGTCGGCTTTTCGGGGGCGGCTGGGCGATATGATCGCCGCCCCCGAAGCCTCCAATGATGGCTCATCGCCTGCACACCAGACGCCAGCAAAGCTGTCATCTGGCCTGCTTACGGCGAAGCCATCGAAAAGGCCCTCACAAGATCCCCTCCCCGCCCGCAAATAGCTGATTTTGCTTTGGCAAATCTACTCTGCGGGGAGTGGCTCAGCTCGCTCCTAACAGCCAACGGCACTTTCCAGTGCGCGTTGAGCAATCCGCTGGAGCGGATTGAGTGTTTCGCCGCTACGGGCGAAACCGAGCAGCCGCCCGGTCCACCCCAGGAAGCCCATGGGTGCGAACGCTCTATGAGCGCACCCATGGGCTTCCTGGAGCGGCCCTCCATCTGTGGTGAAGGCAAGCATGTAAGTGTCTGTAGGTTGGTCAAATGTAATACAAAGTTTACACTTTTTAAGCCTTACATCACGCGTCATAGCAGCGTCACTGACGCGTCAGTGACGCGTAAGTCGGCGTCACTGTTGAGACAGTCACTGCCAAATGATTCATCACTAACGAGCACTTGACGGGTGGCGCGGTTCTTGAATTTCACATCGCTGGGGAAGGCGTGTGACTGTGTGCTGTGCTGAGACTAAAAATCAAGGAGTCGCTGGCTGATGAAGGCGCTTTCCCGAAAATTTATTTCTTTTCTGAGTGCGATCAAATCCTCTTTCCAAGCCTTTGTTGAAAATGCACAGCTTAAAGCTCTTGAACAAAAAATTGCTAAATTGAGCGCAAAAGAGCGCGCTGCATTTCATAGCCGCTGCACGAGAAAACGAAAAAAACATCCTCATCTATCAGAATATCAGGTCAAACAATCTGCTCTTAAGCCCGAACACTATACTTCGCTTAACTACATAAAAACTTGGTCTCCGCAATGGTTTATGGCATTCCTTGTTTGCATTTCGCTGTCTGTTTATTTTGCGTCGAAGGCTGGCGAGTTAGTTGATTTTGGTAAAATAGAGTTTGAGTTTCTGCCTTTTCCCATCCATGTTTCAATCATCGTTTTTTTACTGCTAGAAATGCTATCAATCGCATTTATTCAAAGAAAAAGTTATGTCACAGGCTCTATTTTTGGTGTGGCAGTGGTTGCCTCAATAGTTGCGCTACCAGCATCACAGCTTGCGGGAGTCGTAAGAGCTTCAAAGATTACCGCTGTCGAAAGAGGTAAGCCTTCGGCCTTAGTACCTGACAAACCACAAAATAATTCCTTTGAGATAGAAAAGCAGATCACGAGGCTTGAACAGCGTGAGATTGCGCTCAAAAAGCAGATCAATGAAGACCGAAAATCGCTTGGTATAGCAAGAGTTTCATCAAACCAGAGTGAGATGGCGAGACTTGAAGCAACAATTGCGACTCGTGAAGAGCAGGTAAAAAAAATCGGTGAGCAAATCACTAACCTCATGGCCGGGCAAGCAAATCAATTATCAAACAGAGAATCCCTTGTTGCTATGGATCAGCAACGAAAGCTCGCGGCACAATCTGTTTTAGCTGGAGAATCGCTTGGGAAAAAAGTTCTAGGGGTTGAAGAACGAAAACTTCTCATTTTGCTTGGCGGGCTTCTGCGCCTACTTTTTTACCTTGGCGCTCTCAAATGCTACACGCTCACGTTCAAAACAAGCTAGAATCCATACAATTCTCCTTTGACTATTCTCATGGATTTTTTGAGGCCAGGGCTTAATGCCATCAGTTTCTCGATAATTTCCAAAACACTCATAGGAGGATGTTTTTTGTTGTTTGACATGTTTGTAAGGGCATTTACCACAGCTGCAGGTGCGATATTCCAACAATTCAGAACAAAGTCGTCGGCAGTTTGGGCTTCTACGTCCCACTTAGCTACGTCTGGCGTAGGAAAGTCGGAAATGTTATCGGTCACAATTACTTGAGCTTTCTCTTTGATTGCGGCGGCCAGGACATGACGATCATCTGGGTCTGGAAGAGAGACGGACGGAATCAAGTCCTCAAATCCTTCGATCAAGGCGTCAGGCACAGCCGTGTTCATGGTGCTGACTATCTTTTCTAGCTTTTCCAGCGTGCAAGTCTGCGGGTGATTCTTATTCAAATTTCTTGTCCATTCATCATGGATCATCCGAGTCCACTTAGCCTTGTAAAATCCCTCCAGTGAAAGCCACATTAGAAAGTCTCGTAAGGCGTTCGGATAAAGGACGCAGGCATCATAAATCACGCTAAAGTTGTTGCTCGCCATACTCTTAGTAGTCCAATCCCAGATCTTTCGTCAGTTCTTCCAGCTCGGCCATGGCCTTGTGGCTTTCTTGCATGCTTTTTTCTTTGTAAGCAACTACATCAGACAGTCTGATTTTTCTATGAGTGCCTATTTTCATGTAAGGCATCTTCCCGCCCTCAAGAAGCCTGACAACAAATGGCCTGGACACATTCAGAATGTCCGCTGCCTCTTGAGTGGTGATCATCTTATTTTCTGGTTGGATCACAATAGTATGTCCCAGTGACATTTCCTTTAGTATTTCCACCAAAAACTGAATAGCCCCTGCGGGGAGCTTCACCTTAGACCCTGAAAAATCTAAGGCGGCATCATTAGATCCTGAAAAATCCATAAGTTTGTTATAGGCTTCCCTAGCTTCGCGCATTTGGGTTGTCGTCAAACTCATCGTTTCATCCTCCTTCAAAGTCCTACTTATTAAAAATAACCGAAAACCTCTCCCGCGTAAACGAACAAATCGAACAAAACGCACAATTCGAACTTCGGCAGAAATCACTCCAAACTTTAGCGGGGGAGGAAAAGACGAGCGAATACTTATGCTTGACGATGGGCCAGCCGATGTGTAACGTAACGTAACAAATTGTTACGTTACGTATAAGGACGTTACACTATGAGAGATGGAATCAGCTATGAAGACGTGGCTCGCATAGCGGGGAAGCTCCGCGAGCAGGGAATAAAACCAACCGTCCGCTTGATACGCGGTGAACTCGGCACCGGATCGCACGGCACCATTTCGGGCCATCTAGCAACCTGGAGAAAGCAAGAGGATGCAAAGGCAGATTCGAGCTATGTGGATCTTTTGTCGTCGAATCTTAAAAACGCTATTGCAAGCGAGATCCAGCATACCATTCTCAAAGCTAAGGAAGACTACCAGGGGAAAATTGACGAGCTGGAGACGCACCTTGAGCAGTCCTCAAGCGAAATGCTACGTCTTGAGTCCCAGCACAGCCAGGATGAAGAAGAAAAGGCTAGGCTTAAAGCTGAGCTTGAATCCCTAAAACAGCGAATCAGCGAAGGAGAGAGCGAGCGAGCAAAGTTAAAAGACCAGCTCGATAAGGCTACCCAGCAGGTCTCTCATGCGCAGATTGAGGCCGCCCAGGCCAAAGTAAAGCTTGAGACCATCATGGATACTCACAAAAAGATGCTCGAAGATAACCAACGCCTCAATGAAGAAGTAAAGTCCTTAGCCAAGGAACTGGCTAAAGCTGAAAGGGAAAGGGCAGTCGCTGAGGCTAGGCTTGAAGAGGTCCGTTCTAAGAAATAGCTGGGGGGTGCACGCCCAAAAAAATCCTTGAAAGCCTTACCAATCAAGGACTATTTGGCGAGCTCAAGCAAAAGTGTATGCTCAAAACCCAACGTACATTTTAGGTGCCAGACTATGTTAAAATTGTGCTCGACGACACAAGGAGGAGCTTATGGATAGGACAAGCGAGCTGGTTCCCTTAACTGGAAATACCTACCCAATTCGCGGGCTTCTTTCTAGCATGGGAGCCGTCTGGGACAATGAACAGAAACGCTGGCTGATTGATAAAGAAAATTTTTCAAAGGCTCAGGAGTTGATTCTTAACGAGGCCAAAGAGGCTAAGGAAAGAAGAAAAGAGACCGAGCGTAGCACTCCCATTGAAGTTCACGAGGCCACAGCTATCCGCTCGTTGTGCTGGATTCACACCAAGCTTATTGAGAGAAAAGGCTGGTACGGTAGCGGCGAAAAAAAAGTTGAAAAAGCGCGCCTTGCCATCCAAAGGCTCGGAGGAGATACCTTATGGATCAACCAGGCTCTGGCCTTTCTTTTGCTTGAGCGAAAAAAGTATCGAGCCAAAAAAAAGGGGAGCGACAAACCTTCCGATACAATAGTTAAAAGAATTGACCGCCACAAAATCGAAGCCGACGACAGTTTTTTGAAGCTCCTTGATCAAGCCCAAAAAATACTCAACGACTACTATGGTCAGTGGGAAACTGATGATGATGAGATTTAGACGCCTCTGATTTAGACGCCCCTGGGACCAAACAAAAGCTCAAGCCTTATGTGCTCAGGAAGGATCGAAAATGCCTTCAGCACCCTGCGGTAAGGGCCTTCTGCTGGCTCATAGATCGTTCCTCTACGCCTCGCCAATCGAATCTGTGGCTCGTCCTTTACCATGGCAGCCAGAATTTCAGGTTCACTTTTTCTCTTGGGGGATGGTAAGGATTGCTGACAAATCCTACCAGATTCGACCAAAAGCATTGAGGCCGATAGCTTACACACCTTCCCTAACGCGCAAATCAATATCCGACATTGGTTCTGGAATACGGTTAAGGTTGAGCGTATAGTC
>JBMDZZ010000035.1:0-4836 GCA_048816425.1 Oligoflexus sp. FD111 | reverse complement strand
TTGGGGCTGACCATCGTCCGGGAATTCACCGGCCTGATGGATGGCCGGTGCGGTGTCGACTCCCGGCCTCACCAGGGTAGCGTGTTCTGGATTGAGCTACCGGCCACTACAACCAGCCAAGCGCCCGGGCCTTGTTAACGCACTCTGTCCGGTTGTGAACACCAAGCTGGGTGAAGATCGCCTTCAGGTGGGTTTTCACGGTGTGTTCGGTCAGGTCCAGGCTTTGGCAGATGCGTTTGTTGGGGAACCCCTGAGCCAGCAGGGACAACACCTCCCGCTGCCGTGGCGTCAGGGGAAGGTCGTCAGTAGCGAAAGCCGTCAGGCCCCCGGGGAAGTAGCTCTGCCCCTGTCCCACTGCTCGCATCATTCGCACCAGTGATGCCCTGCTTGCGGATTTGGCAAGAAAACCTTTGGCACCGGCGGCCCTGGCGGCTCGCACCGTCCCTTCGTCATCGCTGCTGGAAATGATGACAATGGGCGGCTTGGCACTCTGACCAGACAGCCGGGCGAACAGAGATAGCCCCACCTCACCGTTGAGGGCGACATCCAGCAGCACCAGATCAATGTTGTCATCGTGCCTCAAGGCATCGGCAGCTTGTTCAACCGACGAGACAATTTTCACCTGCGCTGCCAGCATCTCCTGCTGAATCAGACCCGCCAGTCCTTGAGCAAACAGCGCATGGTCGTCCACCAACAGCACCCTCCCGAAGAGTGATACTGCCGATGCCGGGGCGGATTCGGCACCCCGACCAAGCGTTGTCGCAATCATTCACAGTCTCCCGCACTGTTTATTTTTGTTTCCGGGGATACGCCACTATAAGCCAGCCAGACCAATCACTCAGCGGCCTGCTTAACACTTTATTACATAGGTGCCTGTTCTTATCTGCTCACTGCAGCCGACTGAAACACAAATGTCATAATTCTGAAGCATGCTTCCCATTACTCAACCATCTGTTATAAATAGGTTTTTCAACTAATGGCGAAACCACCAAGGAAGTTTTTAACTCTCTGCCTGTTCGTGCTCACGGCGGTCGTGCTGTCTCCAGCATCCGCCCATGAGCTTGAAATACACGGGTCGAACACCGTTGGCGCCACGCTGGCCCCCATGTTGGTCTCCGGGTATCTACAGCAGCTTGGCGACGGCAACCCCAGCAGCCGGCCCACTGGTGAGGAAAATGAACAGATCCTCAGTGCCAACGCCGGCGGCCGGAATCTCAGTGTTCTGGTGGCGGCGCATGGCTCGAGCACCGGCTTTCGAACCCTCGCCAGCGGCCGGGCCGGCATCTGGGCATCATCCCGACCGGTGAAGCCATCCGAGGCCGACCAGGTGCGTGCGCAAGCCGATCTCACCGCGCTGGAAAGCGAGCATGTGATTGCCATTGATGGCCTCGCCATCCTGGTGCACCCATCCAATCCGATCAATCAGCTCAGCATCGACACCATCGGCCAGATCTTTGCCGGTGAGATTCGCAACTGGTCAGAGCTCGGAGGCAGTAACCGGGCTATCACCCTGTACGCGCGGGACGACCGCTCCGGTACCTGGGACACCTTCAAATCCCTGGTGCTGGGTAAAGCCTACCCCCTGCACCCTGAAGCAATGCGTTACGAATCTAACGACCAGCTCTCTGATGATGTGTCCAGAGACCCGGGTGGAATCGGTTTCTCAGGCCTGGCCTCTGTACGCAACAGCAAACTGTTGGCGGTTTCCGACGGCAACGCACCGGCCCTGAAACCGAACCAGCTCACCGTTGCCAGTGAGGACTACCCGTTATCCAGGCGGCTGTTCATGTACACCATGGGTGATCGCACGCCGGAATTGGCCGCCCAGTTGATCGAGTTTGCCCTGGGCACCAACGGCCAGGCGCTGGTGGCCGAGTCCGGTTTTATTTCCCAGAACCCGATTGCGGTGAAACCGGACTTCGATGCCTCCGTGCCGCTCACCTTCCGTCGCCTGACCGAGAACTACCAACGGCTGACCGTAAACTTCCGGTTTTCCGAAGGCCGTACCAAACTGGACAACAAGGCACAACGGGACCTGATGCGAGTGAAGCGTTATCTCGAAGCGCAAGGACGCTCAGCGGAAGACCTGTTGCTGATCGGTTTCGCCGACACCCAGAGCCATGAACTGAGGGCCCAGATGATCTCCGAACTGCGGGCGCTCTCTGTGCGCAAGGCGTTAAACGAGGCAGGCCTGCCCCGAGTCGCCTACACTGGTTATGGGCACTATATGCCGGTGGGCGGCACCGGCAATCAACGTAACGGCCGAGTGGAAGTCTGGATCAAAGACCGATAGCACCGGATAGACAGGGGATTCGACGAAAGTTTCGCCCAAGCCTTCGGCAATCCCCTATCCGCACCGGTATCACAGATATGTTTGGGTTTCCTATACTGCCGTTGTCACCACCAACCAACAGACCGGGACAATGGACATCAAAAAAGACCACCGCTTCGCCATCAACCTGAACGTTCGGGGCATTCAGCCCTCTTCCACCCTGCGCATCAACGAGCTGAGTAACCAGCTACGTTCCGAGGGCAAGGACATCATCAAACTGGGCCTGGGCCAGTCTCCGTTCCCGGTACCAGAGCGCGTGGTTGATGCCCTCAAAGAGCACGCCCACGAGAAAGATTACCTGCCGGTGAAAGGCCTCAAGGGCCTGCGCGAGGCCATTGCCGGTTACATTAACCGGGCCGAGCGTATGCGTTGCACCTGGGAAGACGTGCTGATCGGCCCGGGCTCGAAAGAGCTGCTGTTTATTCTGCAGCTGGCCTACTACGGTGACCTGCTGATTCCGCGCCCGAGCTGGGTATCCTATGCGCCCCAGGCCCGAATCATCGGCCGCTCGGTACACTGGCTGCCCACCCACGCGGAGAACAACTGGCAGCTGACCGCAGAAGAGCTGGACATTATCTGCCGGGACGACCCGTCGCGCCCGCGTATCCTGATCCTGAACTACCCGTCCAACCCCACCGGTTGCACCTACACCGACGACCAGTTGCTGGCCATCGCCAACGTGGCGCGCAAGTACAACCTGATACTGCTATCGGATGAGATCTACGGTGAAGTGCACTTTGAGGGCAAGCATAAATCCATCGCCCGTTATTACCCGGAGGGCACCATCATCAGCACCGGCATGAGCAAGTGGTTGGGTGCCGGCGGCTGGCGCCTTGGCGCCTTCATCTTCCCGTCGGAACTGCGCCCGCTACAGGATGCCATGGCCATTATTGCCAGTGAGACCTTCACCTCCACCGCAGCGCCTATCCAGCATGCTGCCATCACCGCCTTTGACGGTGGCGAGGATATCGACGAGTACCTGAAACAGTCCCGTCGGGTGCTGAAAGTGGTGGGGGAATACGTTTACACCCGTTTGAGCGCCATGGGCGCAGTGGTGCAAAAACCGGAGGGGGCCTTCTACCTGTTCCCGGATTTCTCCAGCTTCAGCGACAGACTGGCCCGCAGGGATATCAAGACCGCCCAGGCGTTCTGCACCGCTCTGCTGGAAGACACCGGCGTGGCCATCCTGCCCTCCAGTGACTTCGGCTTTGTGCCGGACCACCTGGGCGCGCGCCTGGCGTTCGTTGACTTCGATGGCACCCAGGCCCTGGGCCTGGCCGGTGGTGACTACGCCGAGCAGGCGCTGGGTGACGATTTCGTCAAACAGGCCTGCCCGCGCATTGTGCTGGCCATGGACAAGATGGAGAAGTGGCTGAACAGCCTGTAAGCCTGCCGTGTTAGACTGGCACCCTCACGTTTTCGAACCGGGGGTGCCATGTCTGATTCTGTTTCTCTGCGCGAAATCACCGATTTTGCCGAAGCCCTGGCCAGGGAGGCCGGCGAGCTGATCCGCCACGAGCGCCAGGAAAACACCCTGCGCACCGACTACAAGCAGCAGACGGAACTGGTTACCCACGCCGATGTGATGGCCGACGAGTTCATCACCGGCGCCATCCGCGAACGCTTCCCCGATCACCGCATTTTGTCTGAAGAAACCATGCCGGACCTGTCCCAGGCAGAGGAGCTGGACACGCCGCTGTGGATCATCGACCCCATCGACGGCACGGTAAACTACGCCTATGGGCACCCGCAGGTGGCGGTGTCGATTGCCTATGCGGAGCGCGGTCAGGTGCAGGTAGGTGTGGTACACGCACCGTTCCCGAATGAAACCTTCCGGGCCACCAAGGGCGAAGGCGCCACTCTGAATGGCCAGGCCATTCGCCACAGCGGCGCTACGGAACCCCGGCAAAGCCTGTTTGCCACCGGCTTCCCCTACACCAAGGACAACCTGGAACCGCTGGTACACCGGCTGGATGCGATGATCCACCAATGCCGGGACCTGCGCCGCATTGGTTCGGCGGCCCTGGACATCTGCTGGGTGGCCTGTGGCCGGCTGGATATCTACTACGAGAACGTCAGCCCCTGGGACTTCGCCGCCGCCCGCCTGATTGCCTGGGAAGCCGGCGCCACCGTCGGCCACTTCGGCGACGTGCCCGATGGCTACCCGGCCGACCTCTGGGGGCGCGACATCCTCATCTCCGCCCCGGCCGTATGGGAGCCCGTACGGGCCACACTCCGTTCTGCTTCGGGGTATGACTGAAGCTGGGGTGTTTGTTTCTGGCGGTCTGGGTTGGGAGTTTGGGCACGCCTAGCCTGCGCAATTTGCGCGGTTAGGCACTGGCTGGAGGCCCTTTCCCGAAAACGCTACGAGCACATCCATGTGCGCTTCGCTCCGGCCATCCCTGGCCTCCGAGATTTCGGGAAAGGGCCTCCAGCCAGTGCCTTTCGAACTTCACGGAAATCGCATTAACAGCGCCACTTTTCTCTGTAAACCAGCGATAAAT
>JBMDZZ010000034.1:0-18628 GCA_048816425.1 Oligoflexus sp. FD111 | reverse complement strand
TTAGCTGTGCAGCGGCGAGAGATAGAAATACACCCCCGCTGTAAGCTTCTAATCGCCACGCTACGGCACGCAAAGTTCAACAAGCAACGTACAGACTTCCTCCGCACAGAACAGCTAGGACACATGGATTTGCTAGCAGCACTCATGTACGCCTGGAAACATAAACGAACCGCAAACCCATTCCCCTCAGCACTCCCTTCATCGAACCGCTACGCAGAACCCGCAGAACCCTCACCCATAACCCAACTTTTTTTCGGCAATTAAGGAACTAACAGAATGACAGTCAGAATAGATGCCTATTGGTGTGCTACCGATGACACCGACGAATTACTAGATAATTTGCATGGCAAAATCAAAGACTACTACCAGGACTTGCGAGACACAGGACTAAAATATGTCTATGAACGCAGCTTCCGTGCATATCACGGTGCTAGACTAACCAGTAATGCCCTAGAGGGTGGGTTATTCGATAGTGTATCACTGCACCAAGCTGGAAAAGTTGGGGAGATTACACAGCTAAAGAGTAATCAATACCGGAACTTTGTACAGCACAGTTTGAACCTAACAACGTCGCAGAAGCCAGCGTTCCATGCCAGGGCGACAAACTCAGACTACAAATCACAAGCACAATCCATACTAGCAGATGGCTTATTAGACTATTACCTGCGGGAAAAACAGCTAACCGGCGTGTTCGTGAAGACTGTAGAGAACGCACTGCTATTTGGCGAAGGTTCCGTGACAGCTACGTGGAACCCATCTGGTGGCGAAATCTACGACTATACAGAGACTGGTGCCGAAATCCGCGAGGGTGACATTGAATACACAGTCAACACTCCGCTGGATGTTATTAGAGATTTCACAGTAGACAACAATAGTCCCCACGACTGGCTAATTACACGTTCATTTGGCAACCGCTGGACACTTGCAGCTAAATACCCCGAAGTATCAGAGGAAATCCTTGCTAGTACAGCAGAACTAGATATTGACCAGGATTTGGAATTTTCTATTCGTCCTAGCAGAAAGAAGTCATCCAGCGACAGAATACCAGTTTGGACGTTGTTCCACCGCGATACCCCAGCAATGCCAGGTGGTAGGCTAGTTATCTTTACTAGCGGTGCCATTCTTTTTGATGGTCCCATTCCATATGACGACATCCCGGTATTCTTCGTGCAACCAGCTAGCATTGAGGGAACACCATATGGCTATTCTCCAATGTGGGATTTGCTGGCACCGCAGCAAGCCCTGGACATTCTAACCAGCACTATCATGTCTAACCAGGCATCCGGTGGATTAAACAACATTTGGACTAAAGCTGGTGGAAATATGAGTATTCACAACCTTGAGGGTGGATTACGGCACATCCAGTCTGAAGACATGCCACAATCTATAGCCTTCGCACGCACACCAGCAGAAATCTTTAACTTTCGCCAGCAAGTAATCGGCGAAATGGAAATATTGTCTGGCATTAGCAGCACAGTACGCGGCAATCCAGAGGCTAATCTTAAGAGTGGTGCAGCACTGGCATTGGTTGTTAGCCAATCTATTCAATTCGCTAGCGTCCTAGAGTCTGGCTATAACAGGCTTGTAGAGGGTGTAGGCACGGAGTTAATTCGTCAGCTGAAAACTTTCTCACAAACTCCACGGGTTGCTGCATTGATTGGTGAAGCAGACAGACCATTCATGCGTGAATTTGTAGCATCTGAAGACTTGTCTAATATCACACGCATCACAGTTGAACAGGTGTCCCCGCTATCCAAAACCATCTCTGGACGGGTTGAAATAGCCAACAGTCTATTAGAGAAGGGGTTTATCGAAACACCACAGCAATACATGATGGTTCTACAGACTGGACGACTGGATGCCATGACAACAGGCACCACGCATGAACTGCTGAACATCAAAGCTGAAAATGAAGCACTGAGAAATGGCGAAGACGTAAGCGTAATCGTCACTGAGAACCATGAAATACACGTCAGAGAACACAAAACATTGCTGGCTAGTCCAGAAGCCAAACAAGACGCAGAGTTAGTAGCCAGGGTATTGGCACACATCCAGGAACACTTGGACCAGTGGCGTAATGCAGACCCTATGATATTGCAGATTACTGGACAAAACCCACCATTGCCTGCTGCACCAGCACAACCCCCTGTAGACCCCGGAATGCTAGCCTCAGACAACCCCGCAGCACCAATGGGCGACATGCCTAATATGCCGAACATGCCTAACATGCCCCAGGGTAGCCCACCAGAAGCTATAGCAGCGTTTGAGAGTGCTAACTTACAACCACCACCCAATCCAGGACAGTTTTAATGAGATGTCCTAACTGCGTAATGGGATGGCTATTACAACATCCAGAACACCCCAACAAATACATCAAATGCAACACATGCGGATACACACTCTCCGCACCAGAAAACAAGGAAAAACTAACATGACAGTAGAGAACTCAGTAGACGTAACGCCAGACGTAGACGTATCAGCAGAACCCGCAGAAGCCATTGTTGATGACGCTGATATAACAACAGACCCAACTGGGCTAGCCAGCGACGAACCAGAAGACTTTGAGACTTGGCTAGCACGACAGGAAACAAATGGCGACGCATCAGATGATAACGATGGCGACAGCAACGACGACGCCGAAGCCCCAGAAGAGGAACCAGAGGAACCACAACCTAAAATCTGGAAGCTTAAGGTTCACGGCAAAGAGGTAGAGTTTGACGCCAGTGATGAAGCTGCTGTTCAACGAGAAGTTCAGAAGGGTTTAGCTAGCCAGCAAGCATTCACAGAAGCCAAAGCCATCAAATCACAAGCTGAAAACTTTGTTCGTATGCTGAGAGAGAACCCCAGGGCTATCCTCGAACACCCTAGCTTGGGAATCAACGTGAGAGAACTCGCGGAGGAATACTTGTATGAACAGCTTCAGCGTGAAACCGACCCAGAAGGTTATAAAACCCAGCAAGAACAGCGGGAATTGGAACAATACCGTCAGGAACGCCAGCGACAGCAGGAAGAAGCACAACGTCAGCAGAAGGAAGCTGTAAAAGCACAGCAGCGGGGTAAGTTCCAGCAGCAGATACTGGACACGCTATCACAGCACCAATTGCCAGCTACTGACTGGACTGTGTCACGGATGTCCCAGTATATGGCAGCTGCAATGAAAAATGGATACAAGGATGTTACGCCATCAGACGTAGCTGAGAGAGTGAAAGCAGATTGGCAAGCAGCACAGCGGCAATTACTGGATAATATCCCAGATGACAAGCTGGAAGAGACGCTAGGAAAAGCTACCGCTGATAGACTGCGACGTGCAAATCTAGCCAAGAACCAGAAACCCACCAAATTTGCCGCAAATAAGCCAGCTACTGCTAGGAGTAACAACAACAAAACCCCTCAGAAGTCAAAATATGGCACTGTAGAACAGATGATGGAAACCCTGCTGCGATAACGTAACCAACCCATCGACATAACAAATGGCTTATGTCGGTGTTTCCCCCTTTTATGGACATGACTAATGAATTACCCGAAATCAATTCCCCCGATAGCGGGCGTAGATATCAAGGTTGTATATAAGGATAAGCTGAAAGACGACGATGGCAACGATGTCTATGGGATGTCAGACGGTGGTGAACACACAATCCACATTTGTAAAACCAAGAACAATACCCCCCAGAAGCTGCGTTCTACGTTATTCCACGAAGCTTGCCACATGTGCCTGTACATCACTGGCAATAGCCAATCATTATCGACAGCAAAAGAAGAATCCATTGTGCTGGCGTTTGAACATGTGATGTTGGATTGGGTTGATAAGTTGAAACTCCAGTAGCCATGTATCATCCCGTAGGCGAGTTAACGCATGATGCATCAGGCATATTCACAGTAATTGCCGGGGACGCGAAATAACACCCCAACCCGAACCCCCTCTACCTATGTAACGTCTCCTTTATCTGTGTGAGGTACATTTTCATGTGCCTCTATTTTCCCATTCGGTAGTTGAAAAACCACTGACAAAAGACTCACGCGAGAATGGACGGTTCCCCACCTATCCTAGCCTGACACCTTCCTCAGATAGTTAGCCAACCACCACCCAAAAAATCCAACCAACTATCCCTCCAAAATACAAGGACCATTAAGAAAATGGCGAATACTAAAACAACACTCCAAACTACATTCAAATACGTTCAAGAAAATGGACTAAACGACTTAAAACCTAACTCTGCAATCCTGCAAGAACTCGCTGGTAGCCTCAAAGATTCTGACAAAGTTGGACGTAAATACCTAGCTGCTGTTGCCCTTACTCAAGAACTTGGCTTCACATTTGGCGACGGTACTGCTTTCACTTACGAAGACGACGTTGCTGGAACTTATGACGAAATCGAAGTTGACCCTAATCCGGTAGTCCTCAAGTCTCGCCTGTCCATGGAAGCTGCTGACAGAATGGCTAACCAAAACAAAGCTGTTCTTAGTCACGTCGCACTACGCGGTGGACAGATGAAAACTGCATTGATGAAAATGGCAGAAATCGAGTGTTTCTATGGACGCACTGGCGTCGGTAAAATCACTGGAACGCCATCAGTATCTGGCGACGCAACTCTTACTATCTCTGACGCTACATGGGCACCAGGCATCTGGGGCGGCATGGAAGGTGCGAAACTAGAAGCACGTAATGGTGCCACTAAAATCAACTCCAATGCTGATTTGGTTCTGGTTTCTGTTGACCACGATAACAAGCAAATCGTTGTTTCTGGTAACGCCACTGACTTGGGTAACCTCGCTGCTACTCATGACATCTACTTCAAGGGTGCCTATGCCAACGGACAGTACGGTATCGACTACCAAATGTCACACAGCGGTTCTATCTTTGGTATCGATAACAGCACTTACAGCTTGTGGAAGGCTAATACCCACGCTGTCGGTGGAAGCCTGACTATCTCAGAAGTTCTCAAAGGTTCAGCTAAAGCTGTTTCTAAAGGTGGCTTGGACGAAGACTCAGTATTGCTTGTCTCAGCACGCGGATATGAAAGTCTAAACAGTGACTTAGCTGCATTGCGTTCATTCGATAGTTCTTACAGTGAAAAAGCTGAAGTCGGTAATCGCGGCATCACCTACAAAGCACAGTTTGGTAAGCTAGAAGTTATCGCCCACCCATTCTGCAAAGAAGGTGAAGCTTTCTTGATGCCGAAAAAAGGACTGAAGAAAATTGGTTCTACTGACATCACTTTCGGTATTCCCGGAAAAGAAGGTGAGTATGTGGAGTCATTGGAAAATGTCTCTGCATTCCAGTTCTTGTGTCGCTATAGCTTCCAAGTTCTGATTTCAGCACCTGCTAAGTGCGTGAAGTACACTGGCATCACATACGCTTAATCAGTAACTTAAACAACTAGGGGGAACTGCGGTTCCCTCTTCCCTCCTAGGAACCCCTCCATATGTCTTCATTCATCATCTCCGTAAAAGCCAACCGTAGCCAATCAGGAATGCAGCAACGCTTCCAACCCTCTTCCAGCAAGCCTAAAGAAGCTGCATTGGCACTGTCTCAGTTTTTCAAGAACCTGGCGTCTGGTACTGACAGGGCGTCTGTAGATGTCCAAACTGGTTCAGCAGACCCTGTAGCAGCTAGTGGAACCCTAACTCTCACATCAGCAATCGCCACAGATGCGGTTACAATCGGTGCTGTTACACTCACTGGTTCAGATACCCCAGCAAACGAAAATCAATGGAATACTAGCGGTGCAGATGACGCCGCAGATGCAGCAGCACTAGCAGCAGCAATTAATGCCCATTCAGTTCTATCCCTGGTTGTTTCAGCTAGTTCAGCAGCTAATGTTGTGACAATCTCCGCACGACAAAAAGGGGTAGTCGGTAACCAAATTCCTCTCTCTAGTGCAGATGCGACTATCGTAGCCAGTGCATCATTCTTGGCTTCCGGTGCCGGTGGTGTCACAGACGCTGCTGTTTCTTACAATCTTGGCATCAGCTAAACCCGGAGTTAACAATTGGCAACTTCAGTCACTCTGAATAGCCTCACGTACTCTATCCCAGCACAGGGAGAGAATACTTGGGGTACTCAGGTATCAAACTATCTAATAGCCATCTCTACATCAGTGTTGCAGAAGTCTGGTGGTTCCTTCACGCTTACATCAGACATTGATTTTGGTGCGTCTTACGGCGTTCTATCTCCTTACTTCAAAGCGAAAGACGGCACCGCAGCAGCACCATCCCTCTCATTCAGCGGCGACACCAACACAGGTTTCTTCCGTCCAGGCGATGACACCCTAGGAGTAGCTACCGGGGGTGTGGAAGCCTTTAGAGTGGATTCAAGCGGTGCAACGTTTACAGGTAATGTTCAATTAGGGGATAGGATATCTGTTGGCGGTATTACGGGTTCCACTTCAGGGTTCCTAAACAGAGGTAACATAACCGGTGGTACATCCGCCATGGGAACGTATGCACTCCACACAGTTTCTAACGATGTCACATCCGCTGCCTACGGTTTTCGTAGTAATATAGGTACCCAAGACGCCGCATTCACGCTAAACAGCTTAAACCATTACTATGCCGCACAAGGTACTAAAGGGTCGGCATCTACATTAACTAGCCAATTTGGATTTAGGGCTGATTCGTCTCTCACAGGTGCAACCAACAACTATGGCTTTTACAGCGACATAGCAGCGGCAACAAACCGTTGGAACTTTTACGCTGCGGGGACTGCTGATAATTATTTTGAAGGTAATGTGGGTATTGGCAGGTCGCCACTAGTAAAGCTGCACTTACGAGATGATACAACAACGAGTGGAGACACTCCCAACCCTAGTTTTATCTTAACGCGGCAGAACACCAACACCGAAGGCCTGGCTCTTGGTAATGACGGTGATAATAACGTATTCATCTCTGCTAACAATGCTGCTTTAAGGTTTTTGACTAATGTAGGGGGAACCTACTACGACAGACTTCAAATAACATCCGCCGGTATAGTGGACGTTAAAAATGAACTGCGCTTATCCGGTTCCTCCTCTGGCTACGTAGGCCTAAAAAGTGCGGCTGCAGCAGGTTCCACAACCTACACCCTCCCAGCAGCAGACGGTGCCGAGGGTTCTGTTTTATCTACCAATGGTTCAGCAACCCTTTCGTGGGCAGCACCTCTGACAAACCCGATGACAACCGAAGGTGACTTAATTGTCGGGGGGACTGCAGGTGCGGCTACTAGGGCGACTAAAACAGACTTAATTGCAACAAGTTCAACTCCAGGGTTTGTGCCTGCTTATGAAAGGACTACAGTAAGTCTTGTCAGTGTTGGTAGTTTCACATCTGATAGCGGAAATGTTCTTACCATAGTTCGCGTAGGTGACGTAGTTACAATCACATCACCCACACTACTTCATAGTGCTACCGCCACTCCCACAGCTACGAGTGTTATTCCAGAAAGGTTCCGTCCGACGATTGCAACAGCGGTTAATTGTTTCAATACGGATGGGACAGGCACATCTAGGGTGGAGGTTGGCACAGGGGGTACCTTTCTGCTATCTCACAGGGCACCTGACGGTAGTGCGTTGAATGCGTCCGAAACTTCTAGGTCAGGTGTAACTATTACTTACATAGTTAACTAAGCACACAACAGGCTAGCAACATGACAAACGTGACGAGAATGAAAGACTATGGAACTTAGAGACTTACAAGAACACATCGACAAGCGAATAGACAAGCTAGAAGCTAAGCTTGACAAACATATTACTGTTATTACCACAAACGAAGCAGACTTGGCTTGGGTTAAAGGTAGCGTAAAGATAACGATTACATTAGCCATTGCTATGATTGGCTGGCTTATTCACTTAGGAGTTAAATAAATGCCCGCGATACTCGCCGGAATAGGCAATACACTACTGGCTATGCTAACCGCAGCATTAACTGGTCCCGTAGTAAAACGATTGGTTGCCAACTACTTATTAGCAGAAGCCAAGCGTTATCAAATTAGGGCTGAGAAAACAGAGGACAAACAAGACGACGCCAGGGCAGAAATGTTTATAGAACAGGTAGCGGCACTCCGGGAAGCCTGGGGACTGAAAAATGAAAGGTAATAGCATGCACGAATGTCCAAAATGTGGATACAGCAAGCACCAAGAAGAAGCAGAAAACTACGATGCCGAACAAGATTCACTAGGTTCTGACGACGCAGATATCAAAATGGAATTACTAGAGGAGTTGATGGGTGTCCTAGAAGGTGGATTAGCCAGCAAACTCTCTAAGAAGAAGCCAGACGCTGTATCTGTAGAAATCCTCGAAGTAGCCCCCAAGAAAAAAAGCCTAGATGACGACGAAGAAGACGAAGAGGAATACTAATAACAATGGCTTATACATCCCAAGACTTGTTGGATGCCATTGCTAGACGTTCATTTGCCCCTGATAACCAATCCACTTTCTCCTCCGCAGAAATTCTAGCCATAGCAGACGAAGCAACCCAGACAGTTATATTGCCAGCTATCATGTCGGTGCGTGAAGAATACTTTGTCACGTCCACAGACTACACGGTAGAGAACGGCAAAGCTAGTTACCCGATACCAGACAGGGCTATTGGCTTGGCAGTGCGTGAAGTTAGATTACGCGACGCCAGCGGTAGACTGTGGGACATTCCCCGCATTGACCCAGATAGGGCGTATAGCACTACTAGCAGCAAGCCGTGTTCATATTACGTCAAGGGTAACAACATAGTATTGTACCCAACCCCTGACAGCACAGACTTGACGCTGCAAGTTGACTTTCCAATGCACCCAGGAACGCTGATATTGCCCACTGACGCCGCTAAAATCTCAGAGATAGATACAGCAACCAATACCATTACAGTAGCTACAATGCCCAGCACGTGGACGACAGGCGTAGTTTTAGACTTCATCAAAGGTACTGGTGGACAGGAAACACGCAGCATTGATAACACGTCCACCGACATAACAGGCACTAGCATCCAGTTCAGCAGCATCCCAAGTACCCTTACTGTAGGGGACTATGTTGCGTTAGCTGGCGAAACCCCCCTTGTCCAACTTCCCACCGAATACCGTACATGCCTATCACAAGCTACTGCTGCACACATTCTACAAGCCATGAACCAACCCGGTTCTGATACGGCATGGAAACAACTGCAAGGAATGATGGAAGCAGCACAGAAACTAATCACACCACGCACCCAAGGCGATGCCAATTATCTAATATCTCCTTGGTGGTAAGGAACCCCACCAAATGTCACAGTCTTTAAATCTCAAAATTGCGGGATTATTCACGTCTGTCAATGATTTGAGTTCTGCACCAGAGGGTTCACTACTAACCGCTGATAACATCGTGCTATCTAGGGACCATTTAGCAGAACCTCGTCGCGGATTTGACAGGCTAACTACTGGCTTTTCTGATACTGCCCACCGCAGCGATACCACTTTCTTTTACCAAGATAAACAATTTGCACACCACGGAACACTTGGTTCTGCTGGCACGCTGTCCTATTTGGACGGCACATGGCAATCCTCTGGTTCATTTACAGCACCTTCTGGCTTCAAAATGAGGGCGTTGGAAGCTAACCAGAACCTATACTTTACAAGCAGCGAAGGTGTTTACAAACTAGATGCATTCGATGCCACACCACAGCTTGCAGGTGCCAACAAAGGACTGGACATCAGTCTCACCATCGTAACTACTGCTGGTGGCTTCTTGGCTACCAGCGAACGTGTAGCGTACCGGGTAGTATTTGGCTACACCGACGAGAACAACAACAAAATCTTAGGAACACCTAGCGGTAGGGCAGCTATTAGCAATAGCGGAACAGCAGCTAACGTCACTGTACGTGCCACGTTGCCATCAACTGTCGCAGAGGGTTGGTTTTACCAAATCTATCGTTCTGGTTCAGTATCCAGCAGCATAGAACCTGATGACGAGTTACAGCTAGTTTACGAACAGGACGTGGATGCTACTGATGTCACAAACAAGTACGTGGAAGTCACTGACATTGTGCCTGACGCCCTGCGGGGTGCCGCGATTTATACTGCCCCATCTCAGCAGGGAATAGCTGCTGGCAACGAACGCCCACCGCTGGCGAAGGATATTGCCAACTTTCGGGACGTTACTTTCTACGCTAATACCACCAGTAAACACAGATTTACTCTGACGCTGACAGCAGTTGGTGGTTCTGGGCTTGTAAACGATGACACAATCACAATTGGGGGTGTTACATACACCGGCAAGGCTACAGAGGACATTGCTAATGCCCATTTTGAGGTTGTATCAACAGGCACTCCAGCAACCGATATTGCCGACACAGCAGCTAGTCTTATCCGTGTTATCAATCGCCATTCGTCCAGCACAGTTTATGCCACATATCTGTCGGGACCAGATGACTTGCCAGGACGAATTCTAATAGAAGAACGCGGGATAGGTGGTTCTGCATTTACTGTCGCCAGTTCTCGTGCCGCAGCTTGGACGCCCAGCAACCTGGGTACTGCACAGAGTTCCGCTAACGAAGACGCACCTAATGGATTGATGTGGAGTAAACCATTCCAACCTGAAGCTGTGCCATTAACCAACCAGAACGGGGTTGGGGACAAAAATGCCAAGATATTGCGTATTGTTCCACTCCGAGAAGCCCTACTGATATTCAAAGAAGACGGGATTTACAAGCTAACAGGCTTCTATCCAAACTTTAATATCGACTCCCTAAGCAGTTCAGCAAAACTAGTCGCCCCAGAGTCCTGTGCCATACTAAACGACGCTATCATAGCATTAACAGACCAGGGCGTGGTAAGCGTCGAAGACAGCGTTAAAATTATTAGCGAAAAAAGCATTATTCAAGACTTGCGAAATGTTATTAGCAAAGCACCAGACGAGGTAAAAGCACAGGCGTTTGGTATAGGCTATGAGACGGAAAGAACCTACGCTATATATTTGCCGTCTAATAGCAGCGATACAGCCCCCCAATTTAGCTTTGTCTATAACGTATTTACCAGGACATGGGTAAAGCACCTTGTTCCGGCTAGTTGTGGGGTGGTTCACGGAAATCATTTATATCTTGGCGACACTGGCAGTAATTATTTTCTAAAGGACAGGAAAACTAACTCTTTTTTGGACTATGCAGACTTTGGTGCCACAACTAGCATCTCGTCTGTAACTGATGATGTGGTAACGCTAGGTAGCAGCATAGACAACGCGGCAATTGGCGGTATCCTATGGCAATCAGACAGTTTATTTGCTGTTATCACAGACGTAGACCCCCTCAATAGCACGGTTACAGTTAGAACAGACCCCGGATTTACCACTGCATCAGCTACAATCCTCAAAGCCATCAGCACAGAAATAGAATGGGTTCCAGTGACCCTTGGCAATCCAGCCATCACCAAACAACTCCACACAGTCAGCGTCCTGTTTAAAAGCGATTTCCAGGGTGATGCGGAACTTGGATTTTCGACAGACAAAGTGCCAGCTAAGAGTAGTGTCGTGCTACAGGGGACTTCTATAGGTTCCTGGGGGCTATTTCCTTGGGGTGCCGCACCGTGGGGTGGGGACGCTGTTCGTCGTCCAATCAGACAGTGGATACCCCGACAGCACCAACGCTGCAGCCAAGTAACTGTCAGTTTCTCTCATGCAGTTGGCTACTCTCCATGGCAAATGCAGGGTCTAAGTATATTTGGAACCACTGGTGATGAAAAGGTAAGTAGATAATGGCTAAATTACCAAGCGTAAAACGGATATTACCGGAATCTTTTGCAGACTTAAAACTAGAATGGTTGCCTAGACTATTGTCGCCAATCAATTCATATATGGAAGACAATTATAGGGCACTGAACCGAGGGCTAACATTCACAGATAACTTTGCCGCACAGATAAATTCCGTAACCTATACCGGGGCATCTGTTAAGTTTGCGTGGAACCAAGCCAGCAAGCCTATTGGTTGCACCATTCAAAACGTCAGACGAATTAATGGCAATACCAACATAACCGCTGCATATGCATTGCAATGGGCTTGGACTGGTGACTCCGTGACGCTGACAGTTCCAGGATTACCAGCTACCGCATCAGATAAATACGAAATAACCCTACTAACCATCACAGGATAAACAATGGCTTACGTGCAGAATTTTGACGAGGACGAAAAGAAGAACGAACAGGACGGTACTGCTACTGGCGAGAAAGTCATAGCCAGCAGTCTCGGTGGACAGCAAGCCCCCGGTGCCGCAGCTGCGCCAACAGAGAAGAAGGACGGTGGGCGCACAGCTAACCTCCAGGACTACACACAATCCAACAAGCAGCGTTCTGGCGAGTTTGTGAACGATTTCACAGGTGACATTAAATCGCAGGGTGAGTCTGTACAAGGTGCCCAGAATGAGTTTGTCAAAGGTGTTAACGAAAAGGTTAAGCCAGGTGGACCACAGATAGACCAAGCAGAAATAGACAAAGTAAAAGCTGGCGATGCCGGTGGAGTTGATACAGATACCTGGGAACAAGCCTATGAAGCTGTTTATGGGGGACCAGAGTCTGCTGCTAGCGTTGAGGGTTGGGAAGACACCAACAAAAAAGCCAATGAGTTCTACAACACAGCAGACCAGGCACAAACATTCGAGGGTAGGGGTGAAATCCTCAAAAATCAGCAACAGAACAGAGACTACACCAGAGGACAAAACTGGCTAGATAGCTTCCTTCTCACATCTGCTGACAATAGTGCCGACGCATTCCAAGGAATAGAGAACCAATTCGGGGGTGCGAGGGACGCATGGCAAAGCCAGCAGGACACAATTAACGCGAATATCACCAAAGCCCAAGAACAAACTGAAGCACAGAAAGAGGCTATCAGACAAGCGGTGGAACAGGGAAGCACTGTCGTATCTCCAGAAGCAGCTAAGCGTCTGGAAGATGAGAAAGCCTACTGGAAAAACGAGTTCGGCGATATCCAGGGTGACGACGTAATGCAAAAGCTTCAGTCTGTTGGCATTGACCCAATGTATGCGTTTGTGTTGCAGGATATGGGCGTAAACCTGGGCGACTATGTGGACATGAGTGGTTATTCAGCTGATAACTTTGCAGACCCAGATAGAACTGCAGGCTGGAACCAGTTATTGAGTGCCCTTGGAATGGAACAGAAGAACGCAGCACAGTACGACAGAAAAAAAGCAATGGAGGGTTTCAACAGAGAGAAACTCCTGCAAGATATTCAAAGCTACCAAGCGAATAGAGGCTAATTATAATGAACTTTTTCAACCCCATGAACTTCCTTAACACAGAGAGTGGAGAAGCCAAACATTTCAATGAACGTGCTATGCGTGACTGGGCGAAGCTGCAAACACCCGACTTGCAGGACTGGGAAGCCATTCTATTAGACGAGAATATCGGCAACGTCAATGGCACAGCATTTGACCAGATACACGCAGACCCAAGGTTAGCAGATGACCAGATGGCTAGTTTAGCTGCACTGCGGGAACTTTCTGAAACAGGCATGAGTGACGTTGATAGGTTCCAGCTAGCCCAGATGCAGAACCAGTCTGCTGCTGCTGATAGAGGACGACGCGAAGCCATTCTTCAGAACATGCAACAGCGTGGACAGGGTGGTTCTGGTATGGAACTCTTAGCCCAGTTACAGTCCTCTCAGGATGCTACTAGTAACGCCAACATGCAGGGATTAGGCGTAGCTGCACAAGCGCAAGCCAATCGTCAGAATGCGATGATGAACCGGGGACAGCTAGCAGGACAGGTACGAGGACAGCAGTTTGGAGAACAGGCGTCGAAAGCACAAGCAAAGGACGCTATTAACCAATTCAACGCACAAAATCGCATGAATGTTGGCATGCAGAACAATCAGTCACAGAACCAAGCGGGTTTCTATAATACCGCCCAGAAACCACAACAAAACTTTGATAATCAGATGGCTAAGACAGCGGGACAAACTGGGGCATACCAACAGTACGCTGAAGGGCGTCAACGTGCAAAAGACAGACAAGTGGATATGTTTGGTAACATGATGGGTGGTGCTAGTACCATGGTTGCTGGGGGCATGATGTCTGATGAACGTCTCAAGAAAGATATTAAGCCTATTTCTGATGCCGATATTGAGGAATTCCTCAACGCAGTCACTCCTCGCAAATACCGCTATAAAGACGAAAAGCATGGCGAAGGGCAACGAGTTGGGTTCATGGCACAGGACGTACAAGATACCAACCTTGGACAGCATGTTGTCAAAGATAGCCCAGAAGGACACAAAGAAATCGATATCAACAACCTGCTAGGTGTTCTCACAGTAGCAGCAAAAAGGAAGTAATTATGCCGTTTAATAATAATTTCAACGAAGACGAAGACATCTTTAAATTACTACCAGACGCTGCATTGGCTACTGCACAAGCAAAGCCATTGTCTCCCCGACAACCCGCCCCAGCGGTGCCAGATGTTCGCCAGGTTGATGAAGCACTCATGCCTGACTCTATTATGAATTTAACTCAGTCAGCAGATAGTGAACCGTTATCTGACTTAGGCAAGTTCCCGATGGGACACAGTAGACCTGGCACCACACCAACACCCAACGAACCGCAGGCGACGCCATCTGGTAAGGACTGGGGCAAGTTGATAGAAGGATTGCGTCAGCAAGGCAAAGACCAAACTCGTGCCATGATGATTTTGAAGGGCTTACAGCAAATGGTGACGGCACCAGCTAGAAGCGTGGGACGTAGCGACTACAGTAAGTATGACAACGCATTTGACAACATTATCAAACATACTCAGGGAACAGCAGAACGTGGGATTGCAGATGTCCTACAGCAACGACAATTCGAGGGAATGGACAAAAAGGATGCTGAACAGCAGGAAATGAGTGACCCCGCTAGTGAACTATCAAAGGCGTACCAAGAAACAGCGTCAAAGTTCATGCCAGAAAGAGATTTCTCCAAATTCAATGCTAAAACTTTGGCTACGCAGATGCCATTTCTCCAGTCGCAGTTCCAACAAGCTGCCGCTGAGAGATTAGCACGACAAAAAGCAGCTGCAGCAGCACAACCTAAGCAATCGGAAGCACAGAAAGCTGTAGACAGGGAATTTGGTAAAGAATACGTGGACTGGACAGCAAAAGGTGGCTATGCAGATGCAGAAAAGCAAATTGGACAAATAAGAGAAGTTCGTGATGGGCTATTAAATGGTGATTATGTCACTGGTCCAGTTAGTTCACTCATGCCAGATGCTGCACGGAAGCGTGTTATGCCTGACTCGTTCGGGGCACAAGAACGTGTTGAGGAAGTGGTACAGCGGAATTTACGCCTAATCCTCGGTCCTCAGTTCACAGAAAAAGAAGGTGAAAGACTAATCTCGCGTGCTTATAACCCGGCACTAGACGAAAAAGAGAATGCCGCTAGGTTAGATGCAATCATTAAGCAGATGAAAGGTGCGGCACAAGCCAAAGAAGCAGCTGCCAAATACTATGAAGAAAATGGCACTCTGGTTGGCTACACGGGTCCAAGTCCACGCGAAGCAGCAGGACTTCCAGAAAACATGATGAACGCCCAGGATGAAGCAGCATTAGAGTGGGCACAAGCTAACCAGGATGACCCTAGGGCAAGGTCTATTGTAGAGAAACTACGAAAAGAAGGTAAGATATAATGGCGTTTGACCCGGATAAGTATTTAGCTAGCAATAAAACTGCTGGCTTTGACCCAGATGCGTACCTTTCTGTTACAGAAGAAATCGGTAAGCTAGAGTCAGCTGCCAGAGGTGGTTTCCAAGGTGCAAGTTTTGGCTTTGCTGATGAACTAGCTGGTGGATTAGAAGCTATCGGTAGGCAAGTTGGTATTCAGGGCTTGGGCGGTTCGTTCTCAGACATTGGCTTAGCTACTCCAGAACAACGAGAAATGGACTTTACAGAGTCCTACCGTGAAGCCAGAGACGCTAGACGTGGTGCTGACAGTGCCGCACAAGAAGCCAATCCAGGTTCGTACATGACTGGCGATATCGCTGGTGGGATTGTATCCGGTGCAGCTATTCCATTGGGTGCTGCTGCTAAGGGTGCTTCCCTTGCCAGCAAAGTCGGAACCGCAGCTAAACTGGGTAGTGCGTTCGGTGCTGTAGAGGGCTTAGGACGTTCTGAAGGTGAAACTGCTGGTGACATTGTTGCTGATACAGCTTTGGGTGGTGCTTTTGGTGGTGTCGCTGGTGCTGCGATGCCAGTCGTCGGTGCTGGATTAAAAGCAGTTGGTAGAGGTGCGAAAAAAGTAGCAGAAGCTATATTGCCTGGAATGGAGGGAGGCCCAGAAGCTGCTAACAGATTTGCCGCTAAAGCTGCTAGTATTCTTCCTGGCAATGTCGGCGATAGTGAAGACTACTATAGACTTCTCAGTCAACCAGAAATGCGAAGGTCTGCAAAGAAACTGGCGTCAGCTAAGGATATTGCTGACGATATTGGCAAGGAACTAAATAATCTAAAACAGTCGGTACAGAAATCATACCAGACTGCACAATCCGATTTCATCAAATCTGGTACACCGAAAAGCCATAAGTTAGTTAGCGAGAGGTTCAAAGCATTCGAGAAGAATGTTGCGGAAATTAGTGACCAGCTGTCCCCCGCAACTAAAAAAGCCATCAAGAATGCCAAAGAAATTGTAATGGATGGTGTCAACCCCCGCGAACAAGGTAGCCTCACATTCAAAAAGCCCCTGAAAGAGTTAAGCCTAGATGGGCAAAAGGCTTCCCTAAACGGCAAAATCAAAGCTGCAAAAAAAGAATTGTCAGCATTGGGTGAGATTGAACACCCAGGGGTAGAACAGCAGAAATTGAACATCCAAAGCCAGATTGATGCTTTTAAGAATGCATTGGATGATTTAGAAATTCCTGAGTTTGACAACCCCGACATAATCAAACAAAGACTACTTGATGCCCGTCGTAGGGTAGATGATTTGTTAAAGAACAAGAAATGGGAGAATTTGCATAGCAATGATACCCACACTCTGACAAATCTCAGAAAGGTAATTAACGAATCCCTAGAAGCTATGCCAGGCGGGGACGAGTTTAGAAAACAAGACAAGCTTTGGGGCGCATACCGTGAAGCTACTGATGCATTTTCTAAACCAATCACAACCAAAGGCGAGGTAGACAGACAGAAGCTTGGCAACGCTATCAAATCACAAACTGAACGCGGTTCGGTATTTGCTGATAGCATTGGCGATTTCAAAATCAAATTAGAGAACCTGGGCACAAAGTACGGGATACCCACTCAGGACACTCAGAGAACTCTAAGTAATATTGAAAAAATTAGAGAATTGGTATCAAACCAAGCGTTTCTTGACAGGATGAACTACACGTCTGGTGGTCCAACCTCACAAGCAGTCAATACCCTGTTGCAAGCAGGTGCCGCATCTGCTACGGGAGGTGCTTCTCTATTAGCATTACCAATGACTAACCCAGTCGCATGGACCAGGATAATAGATGGCTTGGCATCGATTAGAAGCCCAGAGAGTGCAGTGTTAGCTAACTTACTTTCCAAAGTAGGAGATTTCTCCAGAAAGTATCCAGCTATGACTGCTGCTAGACAAACTGCGGTTTCCAAAGTTGATGAGTCCAACGAAAATCGCCAGCAAACTAGTGCCCAGATTAAGCAACAAGCTGTACGTGATTATGTAATGTCGGGTATGGGTGGTAAAAAAAAAGCGATTAAATCAGAACCTGGACTAGAGAGTGAGGGGTTCTTTGATATCCTACGTCCCTTCAAAGATATAGCCAAAGACTCAGCAGAGAAAGCAGGCGTTCCAAGCTGGGTGACTAATACCGTTGACACACTAACCCCAGACGGTATTGGGTTTAGCGGTGCAGCTACAGCACTCAAGAAAATGATACCGACAAGGAAGTATAAGCCATCTATTGCTAAGGACTTGCCTGGTGATGATGAAGAAATGCCATTTGCTATAGATGAGTGGAGTGGGCATGGCTACAAGGATGCTATGCGTCGCCAGAAGGGGTTGCCGGTTGATAGCGAACGTGAAACTGACTACATGTTGCAGGGGCTAAACGCTGTTCCAGAATCTGATTTGCCTACGCCATCTAACATTATACGATTGCATACCTTACACCCAGATGAATCAATACCCGAAATTCTAAACTCAGGACGCATCACATCAGACACGTTCAAATCATTCTCTACTGCTAACCCTAATGACTTGGCAAACTTTGGCAAAGCCCAGTTGATGTTTAGGGTAGGAAATAACAAGTCTGGCAAGGACATATCTAAGTTTTCTCGGGCACCGCATGAACAAGAAATTCTAGTACCTGAAGGGGTGGAGTATCTAATTGATAAGGTATCTAAGATGCCTCTGGAGAAGGTATTCACAGACCCCGTTGCACTAGACTATGTTAAGAACTACCTAAATCGCCAGAAAGCTATAGAGGGAAGAACGGATATTGAAGCCATGCGTGACTTGGTTAATCACATCCTAGTTATCGACTTGCTAGAGAAGTAATCGCCAGTAGGGTGGGAATTTTCTTCCTTACTGGCTAGACTTTTTTCACGCCAAAATAACTTATTTCTATTGACACCGATGCCAAAGTAGCAGTAAAACCCCCATCAACACCAGTGGGGTGTTATGACTGTGTCACATCGGGATTCTGTGCCGTTTCCGATTGAGATTGCGCAGGTTGTCGAGTA
>JBMDZZ010000033.1:0-19789 GCA_048816425.1 Oligoflexus sp. FD111 | reverse complement strand
TTCACGGTTAATTTTGGGCGATTAACTCAGACTTTCAGTCTGAGGGTTGGGCCTTGCCGCAGGCGGCCAGTCCCATGCTCGCCTTTGGCTCGTGGATGTGGACCTTTGGTCCCCATCGGTTCCGGCGGGGTAACGGCCCCGCCTTCACCGTTAGAGTAGGGCTATTCCATGGAGCTGTCACATGAATTGCCGTTGGGCAATTCAAGGTGCCAACTCCCCTCCATATCCCATGGGATAAGAGGGGGAAAGCCTTTGGGCCATGGCGTCTCACTTGGTGAACGGTTTTTAAGTCTGGTCTTTTAACGGTAACGGTCTGTTCCAGCCCATTACCATAAGCCCAGACGTTGGGCCTTTCTCTGCGCTTTGTCAGCTTAATTGCCACAGCAATTAAGCCGCCAAATGCTCGCTCCATTCCCATACTTGGAAACCGCTCACCCTGAGCCTGCCGTCCCAGGGCTGAAAGTTCACACACCTGACCCACTAAAGTGTAATACAAAAACTAGCAACTATCTGAAAATAAAATATATAATGAGAATACAAAAAATATAATCAGACTACAAATGTAATACATATTGTGGGTATGGACAGATTCAACTATTCTAATACTTGAAAAATAAGAAAAAGTCTGTGTTACAAATGTAATACAAAAAATGAGGTTTTTTAATGGCAAAATCCAAGGTCTTAACAATCCGATTTAACGATGATGAGTTGGCCCAACTTTCTCGCATATTCGACTCAAAGAAAAGCCTGTCATCCCAGATTAAGAAGCGTCTTCTTTCGCACCCATCTTCAGGGGCAAGTGAGGAGGATATGATTTCTCTTTTGGAGAGTCTTCTTAGGGGAGTTGGGTCGATTCATGCTTCTGTGTCGTCCGTCCAAGATGAACTTTCCGATACTCGGCAGAGGCTAAAAAACATCGAGGATTTTCTTGAGAAGATATCGGAGGAATAGGCGGTGAGTATTTGGGATATTATGTTTGGTTTGTTGCCGCTAATTCTTCTGCTTATACTTACCACTTTGAGGTTATTTTTTCTCTCTTTTTACCCGTCCTCAAATCGCCTAAGATATGTCGAGGTGATAGGTTTAATTGGAGCCTCTTTCTTTTTCGTAATGTCGGGGTTTTTTGAGCAGAATGTTGCCATTTCAAAGATTATCTATAGCGGCTATCTTGAGGTGGGATTTACGGGATACAGACGGCTTTTATCGACTCTTTTTGATAGCCCAGAAATTGACTTCAGACTAGCGGCCTTTTTTACTGCTTATGTGGCCTACATATTCATGGCAGTTGCCAGAGTGATTCTTTTTTTATTTAGGAACAATTTTAGACGGATTCGTGATGCTAATACCTTTCTTAAAGTCATCGCTTTTTTCGGCTTTTTTCATCATGGTATATTGGCTCTAGTAATCTATGTCATTTGGTTTAAAAGACGCTATGAAAGCCATGACGCTGTGGTTCAAGGTAGCGAATATATATCAGATTATAATTACGGCATCATGCTTATAAGGATGAGGCTATTTTTTAAATGGATAATGACATCATTTCCGTCAGGTCTTTTTATGAGAGAGCCTAAGTTTAGAATCCATGAAGATTTGAGTGTTAAACGCTCGGTTTTGGACATTACAAATCTTATTTTTGGCTCTCCTGGATCTGGCAAAACAAACGTGACTTATAACTATTTTATCATGCCTACTGTAGAGGCAGGCGAGAGGATCATTGTCTATGACTATAAGGGCGATTATACCGAAGCTTTGGGAGAGCGTGAGGACGCTCTAATCATTAGTCCATTTGACAAGCGAAGCGCCCGCTGGGCTATCGGGCGAGATGTGACTAATACTCAGCTTTTTTTAGAGATGATGTGGGCTGTTGTTGGCACCTCAAGCTCTATCAGCAGAAAAGAGTTTTTTGACACATCTTTTGTCGATATCGCCGCTGGCGTTTATCGCTCGATTGAGGACAAATATGGGACCAAATGGGGCTTTTCAGATCTATACGAAAGACTTCACGATTTGGAGGAAGTTCAGTCTAATTTG
Organism: Oligoflexus sp. FD111; assembly: GCA_048816425.1. Taxonomy (GTDB): domain Bacteria; phylum Bdellovibrionota_B; class Oligoflexia; order Oligoflexales; family Oligoflexaceae; genus JBMDZZ01. Next base: position 17,758 of record JBMDZZ010000033.1, on the reverse strand, counting down.
AAGGAGTATAGACCCGAGGCTCAGATGTTTATAAAGGGGGACGATTCTACCGATCAAACCGCTGGGGTTTGGGGTACGATTCGCGAAAAAATGATGAGCTTTGAGGCCCTATCACGCTGCTGGAAGGAGGGCCATCTTGAGGAGTTTTCTCTTTGTGAATTTCTTTCAGATAACTACCAGGGAAAAAAGAAAATAGTCGTCATTCGGGTGTCACCCGATTTTCCGCGACTTAGTCAAGATTTTGTGTCCTCATTTTTTCAACTTCTCATCCGCTATATGTCGGCTTTACCGGATGCTGTGTGTACGCGCCATATTACCTTTGAGATCGACGAGCTTCAAACCCTTGGTCGCATCCCTGGGCTTTTGGAAGCGCCGCGAGTCATCAGGTCTAAGGGTCTTCATTTAGGGCTTAGGACACAGGACTTTGCCAAGACCAAAAATAGCTACAAAGAGGACGGGGGGGTTGAGGGTCTAAACAACTCAATTGGTCTTAAGCTTATTGGTCTATGTGAGGGTGAAGAAGTCAAAAAAGAGGCGCTTAAAATGGTGAGCACCAACCGTATTGAGCGTTACACTAGAACCAAGGATTCTAAGGGGCGTGACGGTGTGAGCTATAGCGTCCAAAAGCTGGATTCGGCTCCTTTTGTTTCCGGTGTCTTTTCGCTCGAAAAGCCCGATCTATCGACTCCGGCAGAATTTTTCCTTCAGTTTTCAAATTGGCCGATCATAAAATTAAAGTTTCCGATTAAGCCCATGCCAAAAAAATATCCTAGCCTTATCCGTGCTGACTGGCTTTCTGACGTGGATTTGAAGGAAAAGCGACAGACCAAGGAGAAGGAGCCTGATGAAACAAAGAAGAGCATTAGCAAGAGCCTTAAGAAAGCTAAGTTCACGAAAAGCCGGGAGACGTAACAATGCTATCCTTAAAAACCATCGGAGCCTCGTCATCGAGTCACAAATATTACGCGAAATATTGTCAGGAAGAGGGCGAAAGCCAAGGCGTTTGGACTGGGCAAGGCGCATCATCGCTTGGCTTAGAGGGAAAGGTTGTTGAGCCTGATGATATGAAGCAGCTACTCCGTGGGTTTGATCTTTCGGGCAAGCCTCTGTGCAAAAACGCTGGAGAAAAGCATCGCGGGGGATGGGATCTGACGTTTTCCGCTCCGAAAAGCTTTAGCATCGTTTGGGCGAGCGTTGACGAGAAGACCCGGCAGAAAATGGAGGAGGCTGTTGAGCGGGCGGCTGAGTTTTCCCTTGGCTACATTCAGGAGCATGCAGCATTTTCCAGGATTGGCGAGGGTGGCAAGGATCTTGTTAAGGGAAAGTTGGTAGGCTCTCGCTTTTTCCACTCTTCAAACCGGAGCGGAGATCCGCAGTGTCATGTGCATCTTGTCGTTAAGAATGTGGCTCAATGTCCTGATGGTCAGTGGCGGACTTTGCAGGGAAGACATTTTTTCGATCATAAGATGGCTGCAGGCTCGCTTTTTAAGCTAAAGCTTGCTGAAGAAACGGAAAGGCTTGGTTTTAGAGTCCGACAGGGAAAGGATTCCTTTGAGCTTGTCGGGGTTTCCGATGAGCTTGTGAGCGAGTTTTCGAGCAGATCAAAGCAGATTGACGAAAAGCTAAAGGAGATGGGCTATACACGGGAGACAGCCACAGCTCAAATGCTCGAAAAGGTAGCCCTTGATACTCGATCGACAAAGCATAGTGAAGAAGGCCGTCGAAGCTTTGTTCTTTGGCGCAAAACCTTGGAAGAAAAGGGTTTTGGGCTTGATAAAGTCTATAGCCTTCAAGGTAGATCAAAAGTTCCTGAGCTATCTAGGCGAGAGCTAGAGAATATTTTTCACCGCAGCCTTGATGAGCTTACTGCTCAGCGTTCGACCTTTAGCCAAAGGGAGCTTCACCACCGGCTTTCGGAAAATCTTATCGGAAAAGTTACAGGTGACAGGCTTTTGGGGGCCATGGATGAGATCAGACAGCATCCTAGATTTATTGCGATATCGGCAGATCGTTTCACCACAAGCGAGATGTTTAAACTTGAAAAGTCAATTGTAAGATCAGCCATTTTGCGTGAAAACGAAGGTCGCCACCTTGTTAGCGAAAAGGCTATCGAAAAAGTTCTCGCAGTCGAGAAGTTTCAGACGATAAAACCAGAGCAGCTTGAGGCACTTCGGAGTGTAGCCCGCTCGAAGTCTTCTTATTCTATGATTCGAGGCTTTGCCGGGGTGGGAAAGACCTACACGATTGATGCGATTGAGAGGGCCTACCAGGAGGCTGGCTATCGGACCATTGGCTGCTCGCTATCGCATAAGGCTGTCCAGGCGTTAAGGGATGAGACCAGGATGGAGGCCCACACGATTCATCATCTTCTAGGCACCATCGAGGCTGGATCAAGAAAGCTTGGCAAGAAGGACGTTCTATTTCTTGATGAGGCGGGGATGGTTGATTCAAGGCTTATGGCTCGTCTTACCGAGCAGGTGAACCGGGCCGGAGCCAAGCTCATTCTTGTTGGAGATGAAAAGCAAATCCAGTCGGTTGATGCTGGAGGGATGTTTTCAACGCTCTATGAGCACCTGGGCGGTGGAGACCTTACAGGGGTTGTTAGGCAGTATCGAGCCTCTGAACGCGATGCTATTTTGGCTATCAGAGAAGGCGAGGTCGAAAAGACGCTTAAGTTTTACGGCGGGCGGCGTGGGGTCGAGCTTAATCCCAATGATATCAAAGGTTCTATTGATGAGTGGGCAAAGCTAGGACAAAAAGGGCGGCTTGAGGCCCTAGCGCCAGTTTTATGGAGCGAAAAAGGTAGTTTTGAGGAAAACCTGGCAGTCAGAGGCGAGCTTATAGATCAAGGCCGGTTTAAAAGTTCTATCACTTTCCTAAATTCCGAGCAGAAGGCAATTGACCTTGCTGCGGGCGATAGAATCCTTTTTTCAAAGTCCAATGCTCGCTATGGAATCTCGTCTAATGAGATCGGAAGTGTTCTTTCTGTGTCAGAAGAACGGATAACCTATCGAAGCCAATCGGGTAAGGATCAAAGCTTTGATCCGCGCGAATTTAAAGATTTCACTTATGGCTTTGTGATTAAAAAAAGCCAGTATGAAAGTGAAAAGGGATTTGCTATCGAGGCTGACCTTGGATCAGCTATTAATACGACAATTGAGCGTTGGAAGAGGTTTAAGGAGGAAAATCCCGATAAGAGTTCTCTTATCATTGCCTCAACGAACAAGGTTGTCGGCGCGCTTAACCTTGAGGCAAGAAAGTATCTCAAGGAAAGTGGTGAGATAGGCAGCAAAGATTACCTTGTTTCGACAAAGGATGGTGAGCTTTCTGTGAGTATCGGTGAAAAGCTTATCTTGACCGATACCAAGCGCGAACTTGGGCTATATACGAACGATGTTGTCACGCTTAAAAGCGTACATGATAACTCAATTGTCGTTCAGAAAAAAAACGATGGTCACAATTCTGTTGAGATTTCGTTTCGCCTGGATCAGTTCAATTCGTTTCGGCATGGTTATGCCATCACTTCACATAAGTCGCAGGCTGCCACGGTTGATCGAAGTTTTGTGCTGGTTGATTCAAAGTTTTTTGATCGCGAGAAATTTTATGTGGCACTCTCTCGCTCCAGAAACTACGCTCAGATAATTGTGAATAAAGAGATTCTTGGTGATCTTGGACGAGAGAAAATTGAAGCTATCAAGGCCCTTCCAAAACCGGAAAGATCCTATGCCTACTTTAAAGCCTTCAGAGATCAGACGGCTCATCTTTTAAATCGCTCTGAGATCAAACAGACCACGCAAACGGGCCGGACACGCGAAGATATTGTGAAGCTCACTGCCCAGGAGAAAAGGGAGTCGGCAGTCAAGATGATGAAGCTTCAAGCAGAAATGATTGGTGAAAAAGTTCGCGGGAGCGGTCAAGCGATCAAGCAGCTCATTAGAGCTTCTGAGAAGCTTAATCAAGGTTTTGAGCGATCTTTTTCAGAAAAAGCGGCACGGCGCGTTAAGGCTAAGCTTAGGCGGGCTGTGATGAAGTTTTGAGGACAAGTTAAGTATGGTATTATACAGTAGCGGTTGAGGGGAATTGGTGTCTTTGTTTGGCATATTGATTGCATTTGAAATAAAGTAGAATCTGTTCGGCAAGTTGCATTGAAAGGTTGCATCCAATGACTAAAAAAGTTAAAGAAATCGACCTAGAAGCCGATGGTAAGAAAAAAGGAGGTAGTATGGACATGGACAAAACTAAGTTTGAAATGTCTCCGCAAGCCCAGGCTGCCCTTGATAATGTAAAAAAATCGTTTGTTGATTATGCTCAGCAGATCCAAAAAAATATCGATTTGAATAAGCAAGTATCATCCACTAGTGTAGACGCAAACGACTAATTGACTTACAATAAGATCAGAATGTGAACCACCTTTCAACGGGTGGTTTTTTTTTGATTGAAAGGGTCGTCTACCAATGACTAGTGATGATCGGCAAGACCAAGACTTCGAGTGCAAGTTAACTGAAAACTTCTATAAAGAATCTGATTCAAAACTTTTGCAACAAGGTGATATTTTACTGACAGAGTCAATAAACAATATTATCACGACCGAAAAGAAGGATGAGCTGGAGGATAAAGATAGGGATTTTGCCGAGCAGGTTTACCCTTACTTTTTTAAGAACTATCAGTTTTGTATCGTTTTAAATGCTACCTGTGATTTGGTGATTGGTGGTGGGAGACAAAAAAAAGTTGACTGTATACAACTTGTAGCCGTTGATACCTTAGCTAACACCATGAATAAGGCTTTGCAAGATTTCGGAGTGAAGTTTGGCATTATTAATCAAAAAAATCACTCCAAGCTTGGGGATTTTTTTCGCCAAGTCGTAGATGGCCAACATAAAAATAGGTTTTATCTTCCTCCATTGCCCCCATCTTTGGGGCTTGCTCCTGGCCTTTCTTTAGTAGCAAGATTGGATGTGATTGTGTCTATTCGGTATTCTTGTGAAAATGCATTTTTAGATTCGAGGATTGGTTGGAAGCTAGAAAGTCAAAGAGCATCTAAACTTGCTGAAAACACAGCCAATCTCTTTGCTAGAATTGCATTAGATGATGCAAAAGATATCTTGGGTAAAAAAGATCACAAGAAATGGATTGATTCCGAGTTGAAAAAGTATTGTGCCGTACTACCTCCAGCACAGTTTATTGCTGTCACAAAAGAGATTGAGAGTATCAAGAAAGATCTTACCGAAGAAAATATTAAGGAAATTCTAGTTAAACATAAGGAAGAATGGAAAACACCTAATATTGATAAGCTTTTAGAATTTATTGAAGGTCATTTTAAAGATTTAGATGGCTTTCAGGCAAAATTTGAAGTTATAAAATCTGATCCTAAATTCAGAAGCTTCCTTAACAAAGCCCTTCAACCGCAGTCATCATAAAAGTCCGTCTGTGCTTCGCCTTGAGAAGCAAGGCTCATCTCTGACCTGTTTGGTCGGGGTCCGCTAGATCCCCCGACACTCCCCTAGTTTAATATTACGTCTTGCTCAAACATAACAATCATGGGTATGGGGCGGCCATCTTTGGGCTTGAGCCTGATGCCTTTCGCATTAAACATCCCAGATATTTTTTGAGCGATTCGATCTGTGGTTTTGGTAAGAGTGGCTGCTATGGAGGAGGCAGATGCCGAGTTAAATATTGTCTTTGCACTTGCCGCCGTTTCGGTAAGCTGTGCCAATGGTGCTGTCATTCCTAAAGATAGCAAGGTCTCCCAGAATATTCCCATGCCCGTCTCATCATAAAGATCGCCCTCAAGTAGCTGAGCGCCACTGATGGACATCACGCGACCGTTTGACTTTGAGCAGTCAACCGACTTTGATCTGGGGTTTCTGTCGGTGCAGGTGATGACATTGGCGATGATTGCCTTATCATTTTCTGTCATTGTGGCCTCGGCTATAAACTGGATACCTTCCGTTTTTGGAAGTTCACAATTATCAAGCGGGCCTCTGACATTTAGCTTCATCGTGTGCTTTATACCAGGAACGACATGTATTTCATTTTGAAGAATAACCAGCATCTCACAGCCTGCCTTTAACACCTTGCCGCTATGTTGTTTTTGGCGGCCCTCAATGTATTCAAGACCTGAGTTACTTATCGACTTCCAGGCAAGAAGAGCTTTTGCATCATCGCTCAATTCATTATTGGTTGAGCGGGTATCCGCTTGAGAGTATTGTCGTGAGCCTCCTTGAGAAGAAGATTGAGGCGAAGAGCCTCTGCTTGTCGTTTCATCCGATGACGATTGTTGATCTGTCGTCTCATCCGGTGGGGTGCTCGATTGCCCACACTTTTTTAAGGCTCTATCGATATTGCTACAGTAAATTTCGAGAATTTCTTCTTCGTTTGAGCCATCAATAATGGTCTCGCTGGACTCTTCTGTCTTGGTTGTGGTCTGTGTAGTGGTCTTCTGGGATCTTTGAATTATCCGACGGGCAAGATCATCGGGAGATTCATTTCTTGACTTTACAATTTCGGCGCGCATCTTTTCAAAGTCGCTAGCATCGTCTAGGATTTCTTTGGAATCCTTGTCAATGCTATCTTTTGAACTAAAGTATTTTTTAGCCGTATAGATGCCAATAAATAAAAATGCCATAAAGCCAATGACAATATACTTTTCGTGCTTTTTATCGTTGCTCACGCCGTTGTCCCCTATTTTTTAATTCGGCCTACTGACTCTATTGTTCTTTCCTTTGATGGGTGGATCATTTTTGATGCGCTGCCCTCAGTCGGCGGACTTTTCAGGTTTATTGTTCTAGCCGCCTCGATTTGTCTTTCTGGTTCATTATTTTGGGACTCCTTTAGCTCGATCGTTGCTGACTCTCCCGCCACTGAAACTTTGCCGTAGCTTTTGATCCGACGCCATGCTTTATCTGTCAGGTAGTCGTAATCTTTTGGCTTAAGTATGTATGATTCTTCAATTTTATGTCGGTTCTGGGCATCGACTTTGACATAAATCGTCTTCCAAACGTAGTGGCCTGGGGAGATTTCAAACTTACATGGAAGGCCAAACTCCTGGGAGACGACGGTGCTGACATTTTCACTGGAAACAGCATCCGAGATTATGAATACAGCAATTTCACGAATCCAGCTTTCCTTTGTATCGCCGATTTTTTGAGGGGCTGCTGGTGCTGAGCCAATTACTCTGCTTTGCAGAAGACAGCGCGATAGATCGCCCGGTAGAACGATCACTTTGGGTGCATTTGGTGAGATCCAAATGGGGCGCAAAGGCTTGTTCTCATCAACCTCAATCATAACCTGCTTTGCATGAACACTAGTTGCTATCAATAGCGTCAGAGCTGATGTTAACAGCCTTGTAAATCGCATTGTTATCTCCTTGCTCGAAAGTAATATTGACAATGTATTCCTGGGTTATTGTTCCTGCGAGTTGCGCGATATCTCGTTTAGCTAAAAAAGTGACCAGCCATTTTTCTTTGTCCTTATCTTTTGTTCTAAAGGAATCTGTTTCGATGGTGACACTGGAAGATTCTTTTTTGACGGCGGGATTATCACCGGCAGCGTTCTTTCTAAACTCTGTTCTCATCCAGTTTCCAGCTTGAGAGTTACCGTCAACGAATTTGAGTATGTTTGAGTATCCAACAGCATAGCTTACGTCATCGCCCTTCGAGTAGGACCAGACTGATTCGGCGATCTTCCGTGACAACTCCATTACAACAGGGCGTTGGGATTCAGCGAAAACATCGCATTGGATAAATGATACCTGACCGTCGTTAACAAAGATTGTTTGAGTACATACCTCGATTTTTTCGGTGTTAAGGGCCTTGTAGGCAAAGAAAATGAGAGCAATCGTGACAACGCCTGCATAGATCCGTTTTAGGTTTACCAGCACATAGCTTAAGATAAAATCCACCATGTTTCCCCTATTTTATAATGCTTGTAAAGGCTAGATATCCAACGTAAATAGCGAGTCCATAGACAAGCGTCAGTACAACTATCAAGCCCAGGCATAAAAGGAAGATGCTTCCTGCCGTAGCTCCTGAGATGATGATTTTTTCGTTGATTAAAGATGGCTCCGGCAAGGTTGGGAAAAACGATATGACCGTCCAGTTCACATCTTTAATGGCTGCGATTGTAAGAATGGCAAACATCCGCTTGATGCCTGCCTCAAGCTTATCAGACGTGTTCGATAGGACATCTTTAAAAATGGAAAGCGGTACGAATGCTAACAAAATAAAGAGGAGAATCAGCACGATAAACGTGGAGCTTGAAATGACAAATCCGACAAGACTGACCGAAAGGGCTACGACAATAAACTTAAGGTTAAATACAGAGAGGTTATCTAAGGACTGATTGACATAAGGCATCGCTGTTTTTAACCATGATTCGAGGACAGCCTTTCCCTCGTCCACTCGAAATGATAAGACACTAATCCGTTCAATGCCCCTTGTTAGAATGAATAAGACCCAGTCAATGTTGAACAAAAACAAATATACGACAAAGCTCCAAAAGAAAAACTTCAGTAGATCCTGCCAGTCAAAGTTAATATTTGAGCTTAATTGCCTTAAAAGATAGCTTTGGGCAATGAGTCCAGCCGCCGACGCTGGAATGCCAAGCCCAGGCTCGATAAATCCTAAAAGTCCCTTTAGAGCCTCACCGGCCAGATCCCAGACGATGGGCCAGCCACCACAGTGCCAGTAGCTTTGAGTGATTTTCTCGCATTTAAAGTTAACATTGTACTCGCCAGAAGAAAGCGCCGTCCCATCAATAAATGCTGCTGAGGCAAGCGAGGAAAGAACCAGGACACCAAGCAGCTTTATAGCCTCCAGTGTATGATGAGAGGTCATCATGCCTTTGGTCCAAAGCAGCAAGATGCGTCCCACGATTAGAAAGTTGACTGCCTGCGTTAAAAAGTATGCTTCCTCTGACATCTTAGGCTCACTTTCCCTTTTTGGGTGTCGATGGCTTTTGTGTTGGCATTGGAATATTGGCTTCTCCCGCCGTGTAGCGTTCTTTCGTGCGAGCTAGATGCGCTTTTGTGAACTCCTCAAACTCTGGAAAATATTCTTGGTATTCACGCATTAAGATAAAATCCTGGAAGGCTACGAGCTGGTCGAGCTTTTCAGCAATGGTTTGAAGTTGCTCGACAACGACAACACCGGACTGGCTTGTAAAAATCTCCGCTGCGGACTTATCGTTTGAGGCAGTTTGTCCGGCAGTTTTTTTCATGGCGTTGATAATTTTTCGCTGCTGAACAAGGCTGTTTCTTGACAGCGCATGGTGAGATTTAATTTCAGCAAGACGAGCGATTTCAGATTTCTTTGATTTTTCGATTTCTGGACTTCTAAATAGCTTTTCAATGCCGTCAACAAACACGTCAAGGGCTTGAAATATTGGAACGCTTTCCCTTTGCAGGTTGGGGGCCGTGCCACCTAGCGGGTCGTTTGCAAATCCAAGGAGCTGATTAAACTTATCCTTGCACCATTTGTACTGCTTTAAGAGTACGTCACGTTGCTCGGATAAGTCTTTAATAGGTTTTATGGCACCTGTGATCTCGTTTTTATATTCGCCGACTTTTTTGGCATATTCTTGGTATTCTTTGATCCACTCATCGTAGATGGCTTTGAGTCTTTCAGCAAAAAGAACTGCCGCAGCCGCAGCGTCCTGAGATTGGGCTTTTTCTGGCTTTAAAAGTAAGGCTGCTCCTGCCACAAGTGCGACAGCTCCTGAAAATGTTCCTGATAATATTTCTCGTCTTTTCAAAGCTTAGCCTCCTTAAGCTCGTTTAGGTTTTTTAAGATCACAAGATCAATCGTTTCCAGAATCTCTTCCGACGGATACTCATAGTCCTCCTTTGGAGGCTTAAAGCCAGTTAAGGCAAGGCCCTTAGAGGTCTGAAAAAGATTAAGGCCAAATTTTTTCATAGTGCGTTTTTTTAGATCCCGCGCCGGAGCATGTGAAGAGATAAGCCAGAGCCTTTCAAGGTTAATGTCATGAATTAGGACGTGTATCCTTTTTTTCTTATCAAGATAGCCCCAGGCGTAGGTTTGCGGCCTCAAAAAGTCGATTTCTTCGATTGCTGACTCAAAGGATTTCAAACCTTCTATGCGCTTTGATTCGCTGGTATCAAGGCGCATGAGAGACTTCATTTCTTCAGCCGAGGCTTCCGAGGCAAACAGAAAATGGTTGAAGCGTTCAGCAATCTGGTTCTTGGTTAGAATGGAAAGAAACTGCGAGGACATAATCGAATATTTAGCATTCTTACGGCCCTGGGTTGAGCCAGCCTCGACTTGCTTGATGGTAATGGCTTTTGTGTTCAATAAATGCTCAAGTTCGTCCACAAGATAGAGCATCGGTCCTTCGATATTAAGCTCCCAGGCATCATTAAAGTGAGTTGCAAGAGAGTAAAAGGCGATTAAACCTGCCGAAGCATCATCTTTGCCCTTTTTCTGCGTGACAAGCACTGTCTTGATTGAGGAAAAATCGATGTTTTTGACCGTTTTTGGTTCAAAAAGGCTTCCGTACAGGGAGCCTTCAAAGTCACAAAAGTTATAGAGGACAGATAAAAGCTTTCTTGAAAAATGATCGATGTCGGCTTCTGGCCATGCCGTTGAGGTATACTTCTCAAAAGCCCGGTAAAAGTCAGACATCTTGAATTTTTTTTCTTTGACTAGTTCGGCCAGGAGGCGTGAGATTTGAGACCTTAGAGCTTCCTCGTCGATCCCCATAATATCGCAAAGCCAGTTTCTTGCGACTTCTTGGCCTTTGGCTTGAAACGACAAAAGAAGCTCAAGCGGGTGAAAATCAAGAGGAGCAAGGTTTAGGCCCTCATTATTATAGTAGAGGCTTAGATCACACAGACCATCAAGCAGAAAATCGTAGCCATCGCCAGCAGTCAGGATAAAGCTATTCTGGCGACTTCCACGATAGTTTTGCTTTAGGTGCTCCAGTACAAATTCGCAGCAAAGTGAAGTTTTACCGTTACCCATCCTTGCCCAGATAAACAAGGGATCATCGGCACTATAGTCAAGCCCAAAGTAAGTGTTTTTAGTTGTTCGTACTGTAAACAGGGGATTTTCAACCCCTCTAAATTCCATACGAGGCAGATAGGCCATGGCCTCGTTGGCGCTCAAAACGCGAAATCTGCGCCTTGTTGGAAGGAGCCTAGACTTTCCTGGAATCGTTGATAGAAGGCACTCTCTAAGATAGGTCGTCTCCCTGATAAAAAGTGGCTTTTGCATTTCCGGGGCATTTAAAACTGCTCTTTCAAGCTCATAGGATATTTGGTTTAGTTCTTCTTTCGTCCCGTGACAGATTGCAGAGATAGTCAGGTGCAGGTGAACTTCCCTATCGTTTGGATCAGCCTCTAGTTTTCTCTTGTGATGGCGTTCGATCAACTTTTGCTCGATCTGGCGGCTGATATTGCCTTCTGGCACATATGGCTTTAGGTTGATGTGAACTGTGCCGGGAACCTTATTTAAGGTGTCGAGTGCTCTGTGGTAGTGTTCACCAATATATTCCGGCTGGCTTGCCAAGGATACGGCAAAGGCTTTTCCATCGATTGAGCCAAAATGAGCTAGGGCTTCTTTTTCGATCAGTGCTACTGGACTTGAAAAGCCTTTCGTTTCAATTTCCCAGGCATAACTATCTAGTGCCTTGTTAAAAATTTTCTTATAAAGGCACATCGTTTCATCAAGGCTTAGCCTTCTTGTGGTCTGGGCTAAGTTTTCAGTGATTGACTTATAATCACTAGTAAAATTTGTGACTGCGATGTCAAAGGAAAGAACAATATAGATGGTTGAACTTAGATAATTTTCGCTAGCCATACCTTCTTTGACAGTCGTATCACGAAGGATGCTGATGTCTTTAAGTGAGGTATATTTTTCAAGTATGACCCGGTATGGTTCATCGAGTTTTTCCGGTGGACAAGTGATTTCAAAGACCTCAACCCGTAGGCCCGTACTGGTAAAAAGATGATCCTTAGAAGGTGTAAACTTGATGTATGAGTTAATATCAAATAGCTTCATTTTTTTAAGTCCATTTTTCCTAAGCATCAGCTCAAAATTTTCATACGGGTAGCGGCCCTGGGCCATAGATTGAACGAAGTAGGCCGTATATCCAGGCAGGGCAAGAACAATAAACGCGCTCCAAAAGCCTCTAGCACCCTGATCTAAGCTATCCATTGGTAAAAGATAGAGAAGCCAAAGGCCAAAGATAATGCCCACGAAAAATGCTGCCAGGGCTGCGTTCTCGATTCCCTGAAGCACATTTCGCGGCGTGTTGTAGACCTTGGAGCTTTTTTGCATCATTTGATCCCGAAAATGTTGATGGCTTTTTGGATGGCCTGCTGCACATACTCGTCAAATATAATCAAGACAAGGCATACCACAGCCACAACGGCAAGTTTTTTACCTCTTTCCTCGGCCTGCCTTTTAAGCCATGAGATGTCGGTTAAAAGTCCCAGGATTAAGATTCCGCCACTGTAGGCAAAGCCAGCGATAATGAGCATCCCAAAGAACTCTTGGATCAGGGGGCCGATCTTTACGTCTGAGCCTTGGCATGAGCTTAAAAACAAAGCGAGCAGTAAGGTTAGGAATTTCATTTGGACATCCTTTCTAATTGCTTGATTTCGTAATCAAAGATTGATCGAAACTTCTGATCTTGAAGGTAGGGGCCTGGAAAGCATCCCTTTGGAGAGAAAAAGCCTAAGATTTTTACTGCAAACTTAGGAGTCAGATAAAAAAAGTCGGCTTTTTCTGAGCAATCTGTGTAGCTGCCATTTTCCGAGGAGCATATCGCCAAAAGGTCTTCTCCTGCACAACGCTGCTCGTAGCGTGAAGGTGGCAGGTAGAGGTCTTCTTCGTTGGCAGTAGCGAAGTTTTTATTTAGTTCACGAAACTTATTTGCTTCGGCCTTGGCTCTTTCAATTTCTGTTTGATCGGCCTTCGGCTTTCTTTTGAAAACGAAACTATCTAGTGCCGCACCTGTCAGTGCACCACCTAAAGCCCACAGATACTGCGTTGCCTTTGTGTTCTTGTCTGCGCGATCGTTTTGTCCGTCAACCATTGTGCCAACGCCATAGCCAAGCGATGCACCGCCAACACTCGCATAAAAGCTCTGGTTGTCTTTCACATGCGCGCATCCTGTCATGAGGCAAGCGGCCAGAATGAGTTTTGTTCGATTCAATTTAGCTCTCCTTTTAAGTCGTCTTCGGGCTTTATTTCTTTTCTTGCTAGGGCTTCCAGAATTGTGGCAACCCTTTCATACCAAGCCTTTGTCCAGTTGAGATCGTCGGGGATATCGATGCCCCATCTGGTCCTTAGTTCATATTTACTTTCAGCTTCGAGAATTTTGACGCCGTTTGGTATGAGAGCTTTAGGAAGTTTTAAGTTATAAACATCTGCTTGAGTTCTTTTTGCTCGGGCCTTGGGTTCCATGGGCCGTCTACCGCGTTTTTTTCTCGGTGCATCGCCCGCTGTGATGGTCATTTGGAAGATCCTAAATTAGTTAGCGTTTTTTATGCGTTAAAAATATTAAACTATGATTTAAAAGAAAAAACAAGTTGTAAATGGGGTTTTTTGATTGTATGATTTATATATCGCTATACGATTGGAGAAATTCTTATGAGATACGCCTTCTTTGGGACTTGTCTATTTTTCGCCAGCGCCTGCGATCCAAGTGATCTTGCTGTAAACGGATATAATCCAAATAAGACAGAACCCCCTAAAATCACAAGTTTTACGGTGGAGCCAGCAAGCGTTAACGAGGGCGAGCCAGTCTTTTTAACCTTGGAAGGCTCAGGCATTGATAGCTGTACGGTGCTCGGTAACGGCGAAGAGCTTAGCTTAGGGCTTAGTCTTACTGAAGCCTCAAGCCACACTCCAACGCATGATACCGACTATGAGGTCAGTTGCGTTGGTCCTGGCGGGAGCGTTACAGCAAAGGCGAGTGTCAACATCATTTTGGCTGATGATGTCATCAAAACTGATCTTTTGTCTGAAATTGCAAAGACGTTCGATGCCCAGGCTATTAAAAACCTAGCTCTTGAAGGGCTAGAGGGGGCAGAACTTAAAGACTTTGACGGGGAGTACAAAGGGGAAACTGTCAGCCTATCCGAGAACTATCCTGACTCCATTTCCATGAGTGATGCCGCCGTTAATCATGAACATTCGGTTTTTTATGGATATGCAGGCAATCATAATTTTGAGGCTTACACGGAGCAGTGTCGAGCAATCTTTGATGATGGCCACAAACCACTTTATCAGAAGGCACTTTTTAATACTGAAATCCTAGCCAAGACAACGCTAGATAAAGAATTTATTATTCCAAACCTTTATCACATTAAAGGCTTTGAGGCTGTCACTCAATCACTAGAAAGCCCCATCCCTCAAGGAACAAGCTGGGATGTTAGCTTTGAGCTTTCGCAAACAAAAATAGAGTATTCCGAGAGCTTTACAGACTTCGGTGAAACATTTGGCGTCTTTGAAGTTACGGCTGACGAAGGCATCAAACCTATTGAGATTTCAAATGAACTGAGATCATCTGAGATGATTTTTCGCACGGCAGCCTTTCCCGAAGGTTATCCTGTGCCGCCAGCGAAAAATGGCTATGCTTATGACCCAAGTCACTCAACCTGCAACGAAGCTCAGCCCGGTATTAAAAAAGAGCGTGTTTATCGCACGGCAGCCGAGTTTTGCGCGCCGGGATCGCATTTTTTTGGATCGCTTCAGTGTGAGACAGGGCGCGGTTTACCCTCACGTTGGCCTTATGTTCATACATGGACCGTTAAAGGTTTATCTATGGATAATTATATCGAAAAGTTTGCATCTAACCGCGTCTATAAGGGTAATACCCAGCTAAAATGCTCGACTTTATTTCCTAGCTTAGCGCGACAATATGGGCTAGGTCCTAGTTGGACGAAGCAGACACAAAACAACGAGGTTTTGTTTTTTAATAACTCAAGAAGTTGCACAGGATTTAACTGCCCAGACGTTGAAGCTCGGTTAACTAAAGACGATCCGGCGCGCTGGAACGTCGAGCCAGCAAGTAACTACTGTATTGATCGCTGGAAGGATCATCCATGGGATAGCTACATCTCTAATCTTCAAGCTCTGTGTCAAGGAACTGAAGTTTATAAAGAAGCCGTTGCCAAGGCAAATCAAGCTGATAATGATGCAGATATGATCCGTGATTGCAGAGACTCTGAGCTATGCAAAAACTTAGTTGATTCGATCAAAACGGTTCTTTCAAATTCTTACTTTTTAAGCTCACTTGAGACAAAGCTAGCTGAATATGAGACCGCAATTAATGAGGCAAAAAAGGCAGGAGAAAGCTATTTAATTCCTTTCTCAGACCCAGCTACTATCACTATTGAAAATGACCACTACCTAATCTCAAGACTTAATGATTTTAACGGGAATTTTGGCATAAATTCTCATGTTAAAGCTTTAAGAGAAGGCTATTCTTCTATAATCGAGATTCATAAAGCTACTAAAGGTGATTGGAATACAGTTCTAAAGGATGATGTAATGACCGGAATTTCTATGCCTAAGGGATTTCAATCTCCTGAAGAGCTTCTAGCTACAATCGAAGCCTATGAAAAGGTCTTAGGTCTTGGAGCCTTTAAAGGTGAGGGCCTTAATGAAATTGCAAAACCAGTTATTTCTAAGCTTTCTTGCTCCTGGGAAGCTAAGGGCCGGATAAGAGTGTTCTCTGATCTTAAAATTAAATCTATTGCAAATGAAGCCTATGAGGGTTTTAGCGTTGAGACAAAGCTTCAAAGCATTGCTCCTATTGTAATTGAGTGATATTTTGACGGGAATAGCTGGGGGAGAAAATCATGAGAAAAATATTGCCATTATTAATATGTCTTTATGGCGCTCATTCTTGTGATTCAAAGGGAGGAAAAAATAGCGCTCCTAAAGATCCTCCCGTTATAACTCCTACCCCAAAACCAAAGCCCAACCCTGAGCCAGATCCTGACCCCAAGCCTGAAGATGAGGTTTTAAGGCTTTATGAGCCAGATTTTTCTCCTCTAACAGCAAGAATGGTTGAGCTAAAAAAATCAGATGTACCTATTGTTGATGATTTTTTTAGATACCAGCAAGGGATTGCCGTTAATTGGGGAGAGTCTCGCACCTCAGATCATATTCCTTCTACTTACATAAGTCTTTGGAACCCAAATGATATTAAATATGTAGATGAAACTAAGGGAGAGGTTAAAGGCATTGAAAAGTTAGAGATTGCAAGAAAGAATATGCTTAGCATTTGTCCTAACCTTGCCCTACCCGAATTTAACGCTCCTATTGAGATTCATTGGAAAGCTGACGAATCTACTAAGAGCGGAGGAAGCTATAAGGCCGTTGATATTTTTCTTTCTGAGGATCTTAATCTAAATCCTGTTTATAATGGCGGATTATTCCCCTGGCTCAATCAAACCATTTGGATAAACGGTAAAAACCTTTTATGGGATTATCCTCATCAAACGACCGGTGAGCTGGAAAAGCCATGGGGGATTGATCAAACTTTTGTGCATGAATGGGGCCATCATCTAGCTTATGCCATTGATTTAAACCTAGGAAGATCAAGCTATCAAACCTGGCAATTTACTGAAAGCTTCGCTGAAGCAGTTCGTTATACTTGTTTTGGATCTAGTCTTGATAAACCTGAGATACTTGAAAGCGAATATCGAGAGCTACGAAGGGAATTAGGTGGAGAGCATAAGCAGCTTCGAAATCCTACCACTTTACCTGTTCAAGGCTCGAAATATAGCCTGCGATCTATGGAAAAGTGTATTGCTCACGAGAAATATCATGGAAAGTTTGATCCAAACGATTTTCTTAGTGCAATCATTGAGGCATATAAAAGAGTTGAAGGACGTAAGCTTGATCCAAACCCCTACCCTATTTATTTTGATTTTAACGGTGGCTTTGCCCAGGCACCTTGGGCAGGTGGCGCATTTGGAGAGAATATGAGAATTGCTGAAAATCAGCCCCTTCTTGTTACAAGGGCTGAATTTTTAGAGCGATTCCTAGAAGTCTATGACTGCGGCCTAGCAAATGAGTTCATCGAAGCTGATATCGAAGGTATGAAGAAGTTTGAGTGGTAAGGTCTCTTACTTATAAAAGAAATTTATATGTTTTTCCGCTTCTTAGCATAGAGTCTTCTGGCTGTACAACTTTGAGCAGATTACTGTCTACAAGGTTTTTTAAAACCTTGCCTGCTCTTGATGGACTCATTTTCCACAAATTTGCAATCTCAGTTTTAGATGCTTGGAAAGACTCTTTCCCAGTCACTGAAGATTTTAGTATGAAATAATGCATTGCGGATGCAGCACCTGTTTTTTCCAGGGCGGTTAAAAATGTCATTGTCTGCTTTGTGGACTTTAAACCCTTTTGAAAAATTTCAACACCGGTAGCACTTTCAACACCGGTATCACTATCAACAACGGTAGCACTATCAACAACGGTAGCAATTAAAACACCGGTAGCAATATAAACACCAGTAAGAGTATGTACACGGTTATCACTATTATAAACTTAATAAGTCTTTTATACTTCTAAAGGTTATTAAAGTGCTACAGGTGTAGATAGTGCTCCCGGTGTTGAAAGTGCTACCGCTGTTGAAAGTGCTACCGGTGTTGAAAGTGCTACCGGTGTTGAAAGTGCTACCGGTGTTGAAAGTGCTACCAGTGTTGAAAGTCCTACCGGTGATGCAAGAGCTACGGGTGGTGTAAGTGCTACGGGGGGTGTGAGTGCTACGGGGGGGGGGC
>JBMDZZ010000032.1:0-21155 GCA_048816425.1 Oligoflexus sp. FD111 | reverse complement strand
GCCTCGCTCACGCGCTCCTGGCGGTAGATCTCTTTAAGCTCAACTCCTGATAATTTTTGATAGAGTGTCCCAAAAAGCTGACCCGCATCTATCGGTTGAAGCTGCGACTCATCGCCAACAAAGATAAGCTTCGCCCTTGCCGCATTGACCTTCTCAATGATGGGCTGAAGCTTTTTCGATGAGGCCATGGCTGCCTCATCGATGATGAGAACATCCTTTGGCCCAAGACGAGTGTGTCTGTTTTCAAGCCGCAAAGAAAAACTATCAAGCGTATGGGCATCGGCCTTGATGCTATCTGAAAGCCCGATCTTGGCTTTATTGGAAGGGGCAAGTCCAATCACACGATAGCCATCAAGCCGGTAAGCATCCGCCACAGCTCCCATCGTAAATGACTTTCCGGCACCAGCATAGCCACGGACCATGCTTGCTGCCGATCGATCACCTGCAAGATGCCTGAGTACAGCCGTTTGTTCCAAAGAAAGTGTTTTCCGATCTGAAAGGACTTTGGCAAGGCTTGCCTCAGAAATAAGATGCCTTCCCTCATCTGAGCGATTAAGCATTGATCTGACAAGCCCCCGCTCCATCGCCTGAACACCAATACTCGTAAACCGATCATCCGCTAGCCTAACAACGTGCGCTGAATCCACGACAGTTCTCAGGCAAAGATCAATCTGGGCTGGACTTGCCTTCCCGATCAGCTCTTTCACTATCTCACTGTGAAGCTGGCGCTGGGTAAATGTAGAATGCTGGGCTGTGATCCTCTCAAGTGCCGCACTGATCGCGTCATTTTTAACTTTGCTGGTGAACTTTTTTTTATTTGCCCCACCTTGCTGCAGGAACTCAACACTTTGCCGGGTAAATCCATGCTCGCTAAGCTTGGTCTGCCATTTTAAAAAATCCCGCCTATTTTCCACAGCCTCCTTCCCCTGGCGCGTATCCAAAGCTGCCACTTGAAGCTGTTTAGCCGAAGCCTGCTCGCGGGTAAGACCCCATTTTTCCTTTAGGTAGGCTTCAATTTGCTGGCTTCTAGTGCTCATCGCCTGACAAACCGTCTGTTTAACCCCATCAATTTCAAAGCTATCCTTAGTCTGCCGCACAGAAAAGCCAAGGCTTTGAAGCCTGCTAGCAAACGAAGCTTTAAAGACATTACCAGCCGCCATTTTGGATTTAAAAATTCCCATCCCATCAATTGTTCGCCACACGCCGTCCTCGCAGTAGCCAAGATTTTTCAGCACCAGGTGGCCATGAAGATTGGGCTCACCTTCTCGGTTACTGGAATGAAGAAACAAAGAGCCCAAAAGCTCGGCTTTAACCTTCTCCTGGCCGTTCACCCCCTTGCGCGAAAATCCCTCAAAATCTTGAAGATACGAGAGCGCGTCCTGGCATGCCCCTTTAAACTCCGACTCTATCCGCTCGCGCATAGCTTCATTGGCCCCAGCCCAGACAACTGAGACACTTTTGGGAGCTGAAAAAGTAAGATCAAAGCCCCCTCTGCGATCCTCCCTGCCAGCATTTTTTACAAGCTTGTTCCCCTTGCCATCAAAACCTGCCAGGAGTTCTTTCATCGTATCCGCACTGACAGAGCCTTCTAGACCCATTCTTCCCTTGGCCTGGCCAACCCATTGCCCTTCTTCCTCGCCAGCCTCCTGACAATACTTCGCATAGTAGTTATGAGCTTTTCCGCTACCGCCAATGGCCCCAATTGAGAGCATGGACTACCTCCGAAACTTCTTGATCTTGATGCCAGAACGTCGCCCTTTTTTCTTCAAACTAGACGAGCTAGGCTCCGCACTCGTCTCTCCCAAAGAAGCCTTGTCCCCAGATCCACGGTCCTTACTAGCTGAACTAGCTTCTCCATCCCCGCTCGATGACTTACCATGCCCAGGCGAGCGGCCATCTTCTGAGCTTGAGGAAGCCTTCTTTTTCACGCCCCCTCCACCTCGTTTCTTACCAGCATCAGCACCGTCCAAAGAAATTGATATCTCTTCCGGATCTTCCAGTTCCGCATCATCTGAGCCAAGGGCAGAAGCAAAGTCACTATCATCAAGCCACTTAGCTGGCACCGGCTCAAACCCATTCTGAGGGAGTGGTTCGATCCTGTATGCGATTTTTAAAATGGGCCAATCAGAATGCTTGAAATAGAAGTAGGCTGGATCTTTTAGGCTAGGTTCTGGAAGGCTTAACTGACCACTAACAAGGGCTGGCTGGTTAAGCTCCTTATGGGCCACAAATCGCCTTGTTTTGGGATCTCGTCGCCAGACTTCTTTGTTCACCTTGCGAAACATTGCCGAAGCTTCATCTGACACCTGAGAGCCTGCAAGACTTCCAACAAATCTGGTCTTAAAAGTATTGTCCATTCCCTCAAAACCACCGTCCCTTTCATACTGCTTTTTGGTAACGGCAAAATCTTGCGTACCGACATGAAGCCTGACGCCCTTTGAGCGCCCAACCCGAGGCAGGGTGACAAGCGATGGAATCCGCGAAAGTGTCTGCAACTCATCGATCGAAACCACCACATCAAGATCTCCCTCCGGCGCATCGATTAAAAGCTTAATGGCTTCCTCCAAAAAGCTTGTTGAGAACCCACGATTGACATTTTCATAGCGGCTCTTGCCAAGCACAATTAGGATTCTCTTATCACCGGAGTAGCCGGCGTCAAAAAACTCAGAAAGAGAAAATCTTTCCTGCCCACTTTGCCAAGCCCTGGCAATGGGCTCAATCTTTAAAAGTTTCTCACGAATGGTCCCTAAAACACCTCTTGCCTGATCGATTTCCTCATCTCGTCTGGCAAACATCTCTGCCTGGGGTCGATGCCTTTTAACTACCTCAAAAAGTCTGACCTGATCCTGCATCATCTCAAACAGATCCTTGAACGTCCAATCAAGCTTCTTGCTACCTTTTAGCTCAAGGAAAACGGCTGTTCCAAAGTCAGTAAATGCCGTATTAAAAAATTTGGACTCTCGAAGCTCATCAAAGCTTCCAAGAATGGTCAAAAACTCAACCATTTTTGTTGAGGTATCAAGATCCTTTGCCACCCACCAAGCAGCCGAATTCTCCAAAAAAGGGGAGACAACTACTGCATCATCTCGAAGCCCCAAGGCAGCACTAAAATCACCCTTTTGATCATAAACTAGAAACCTTGTCCTACCAGATAGAAATGGCCTCAAAAACCAATTATAAATTAGGTTAGTTTTACCAGAACCTATGGCACCAAGCGCAAGAACTCCACGCCTGAATGTATAGGAATGAACTTTAACAAAAGGGTGGATAAAAACAAAGTTTTTAACCTCCCTTAGACCCCCACGAAAAACCTCGCGGATATAGCAGAGGCGAGCTACAAAATAACTCATAGAACTGTCATGAAATACTGGATCTCCCTCGGTCGTCACTACAAAATTTTCATAGCGTCTAGCCATCCATATTGAAATCACAATTGACGGAACTATAAAGGCAAAACCACTGCCAAAAAAAGCGAGTACAAAAAGCACCCGGTTGACATCTCTCTCACGCCGAAAAGACTTCAAACAAAACAGATAAAATGGCTGCCTAGCTAGAAAGAAAAGTACACTGGAAACTAGACCATTGACAGACAATGGTATCCAAAAATCAGACCTCGATATCAAAGTGATAAGTGGCCTTGGTTCTGCTTGAAGCAGCCCCTTATGAAACTCCCTTTCAATGCTCTGAAGTACAATAGAAAGCTCATCCCAAAAGCCTGCATCTATAAGCCATATTTGCCACAAAATTGCCCCCAAAACCATCAGGGCAGTGAGCCGCCTAATGTCAGACCATAAAAGGCAGCTAAAGGCTAGGATTGTCAAGATTGCAAGACAGGAAATCTGCCCCCAGACAATATATTGGATCACTCTAAATCCCCCTCATTTAAAAGCTTTCCGAGCGAGTCGGTAAGTTCTTCAAAATGAGCCTCAATCTTTGAAAGTCTCTCATCACTTTTGAGCGCAAAATCGACCAGCTTTTTCATCACGGATCGAAGTTCTGAAAGCTCGTCTCCTGGCATAGAATTACCAGTCTCACCGAGTACACATGACTTGATAAATTTGGTCCTATTTCCATGGCCGGACTTTCCAAAGTTACGCTCGAAGACTTCCATTTCAGCGCGATCCAAGCGAAAGCTGATGGGGGTATATTTTTCCACGACTATCCTTCCTTATGATGCTAAATCAATTCGTAGTTATAATGTATCTACACGTATTAAATATGTAGTTACATAGATAATTCTATATATAACAGTAATATATAACTATCTTAACTACAAATTAGCTACCATTTAACTACCTAATAAATACAAAAACTGTTTCAAGAATCACGGGGCGAATCTAATAACTACAATTTAACTACAGATGTCGAGCTGAACGGCTTGAATATAGGGGGTTTTATGGGTGATGACAATTCGTAGTTAGGAAGTAGCGCATTTTAATGCACAGGTGTGTAAATTTTTAGCCCTGGGACGGCAGGCTCATGGTAGGTGTGCTATCCATGGGATTGGAGCGAGCATTTGGCGGCTTAATTGCTGTAGCAATTAAGCTGACAAAGCACAGTGGAAAGCCCTACCGGACGGGCTCATGGTAATGGGCTGGAACAGACCGTTACCGTGAAGAGACCGGCCTAAACGCCTACCACGACGAGACGCCTAGGCCCAAAGGCTCTCCCCCCTGATCCCATGGGATATGGAGGGGAGTTGGCACCTTGAATTGCCCAACGGCAATTCATGTGACAGCTTCCCGTAATAGCCCCGCTCTAATAGTGAAGGCGGGGCCGTTACCCCGCCGGAACCGATGGGGACCAAAGGTCCACATCCACGAGCCGAAGGCGAGCATGGGACTGGCCGCTTGCGGCAAGGCCCAACCTCAGACTAAAAGTCTGAGTACGCTGCGAGAATGTAAGCCAAAATTTCGCTAGCTCCGAAGGAGCAAATCCACCAACCAAAAAAAGGAAGATGACTGCATAAAAATGGCTGACAAAAGTGGCTGAGAAATGTAGTAATATGGGAACTAAAAATGGAGGTCAAAAATGACGGAAAAAGAGACTAAAAAAAGAGGCCGTAAGGGAGCAACAAAGGATGCTGGAAAAATGCCTCTGATGGCGCTGACAACGGTTGAGGAAAAAGAGCTAGTTCTGGATGCCGAAACAGTCGAAAAATTGGAGAAATATCTAGCTAGAAATGGTGGTGAGAAGGCTGGCCTTTCTCTCTCTGATGCCGTAGCTCACCTGCTGCTAGATAAAGGTCCAAATGGATTCAAGTTTTCAGTACAAAAATCTGAGCCAAAAAAGATCAGTCTAAAGCTTCCCAAGGCGGCTTGGGACATTGCGGAAAAATCTGCTCAAAAAAGCGGGGCGGAGCTGTCAGATGTGCTCAAAGAATTAACCACAAAGATATAAGGTAATCTTGGTAAGTCCTACTCGCCAGCAGTCTCGGATCTGCTCAAGGTGCCGCTTTTCGATTGGCC
Source organism: Oligoflexus sp. FD111 (assembly GCA_048816425.1). GTDB lineage: Bacteria > Bdellovibrionota_B > Oligoflexia > Oligoflexales > Oligoflexaceae > JBMDZZ01. The sequence goes on along the minus strand of JBMDZZ010000032.1, from coordinate 15,687 downwards.
TAAAGCTAGCCAATTCAGCCAACAACTTATCGCATTCGGAGAGAGATGTATTATCAGCCATTTGGGTGATAATCCTTTTCCCAAGAAAGCGAATCCCAACAGGGATTCTAGCTCTTTTTATCGTTCACTGTCCCGTAGGGAATTAGCTAAACAGTTGCATAGTATAGCGGTCCAATTGACCGCCATCGTCCCAAGCCGCTAGGCGGCTCTGGCAAGCTCTGAAACGTCAAGATTAACGACTACATTCATGGACCTTAAATCGTTTACCAGTGCCTCAATTTTTCCAACCGATTCCTGGCTAAGTTCCTTGCCCTTCGATCGCTGAATATACCAGCACTTGCCTTTGTGCCACCACCCCCACAAATGGGCGTTAAAAATATCTTTCAGTGGCTTGGTGTCACCGTAGCAAATCACACCTTGTTTGTGGGAATAGTGGATAGGCACTTGAATCTTTTCGGCATGCTTTGCAATGGCTTCATCCTGGGCTTTTCGGGCCTTTTCAAGTCTTTCCTTGCGCTCGACCTGCGCCCGTAGTTCAGCACGTCTAGCAAGCCATGCTTTCTCAAACTCGGTCACCTCAGCCATGGAGTCAGTAGCCTGCTCTACTTGCTCGCAGTTTGTCACTTCTTGTTGAGGGCATATAGCAGAGCTTTGGGGAACTTCCTCAGTCTGGTTATGCTCTGCATCCTGGTCTGGTTGGTGATCTCGCTTAGGTGCAGAAATGGGCTGATTGTCTGAGACTTTCCAAGCCATGCAGCTACCATTTAAAATGGCTAATGCCTCATCGGTAAAGGTCAAGCGATCAGCAGCGCTTCGATATGCTCTCAGCGTGAAAAATCGGCATTTAAAACAGAAGGTTTTTATCCCCTCATAACTTCCGTCCCGAAACTCACCTTCCCAGGTCTGATGCACGGCATCGGCCAGAAGTCTTGCGGGCAGATCTATTTCCACCCTGTGACAAAGCGCAATTTCCAGATTTCTCAAGGAGTCATATTCCGAAGCATCACGAAAGCGCCAACTCCCTTTAACCGTTGATATGTCGGGGGTAGCATGTAGCCGCAATTCACGCGGAACTTTGTCGTAGTTTTTTTCCACAAAAGTATAGCCTTGTCGTGTTCTAGCCCTGCGCACCCACTCAAGAGCGTTGGACAAGTCGCTATCACGGCCACTTTTGAGAGCTGCCAAAAATCGACCCAGCATGGTGTCATCATCAAGCATGGTCTTATGTGAGCCATAGTGATGTATAAATTCACTCGAAAGACTACGCCTCAATCGCTCAGAAGAATTTGGCAACTTCCTGATTAGCGTTTCCATGGCAGCATTACCTAATTCTTGCTCGTCAACTCGCCCCACGTTTCCCCTTGGGGTTGAAGCCTGAAGTGAGAGACTGACACCGATTGAGCCCATCAGTTCTGCATTGTCGTCAATTAGAGCATTGATCTTGTCCACGAATGCAGCGGCAGCTTTAGCAACTGTAAGAGTATCTGTGAATAGTTTCTGTTGTGCAGCGATATCGAGCATTGATATAGTCTCCATGGAAATTTTTTTTCTAAGGCCGGTGAGAAGTTTGGCGACAGACCACCGGCCTTTTCTATTTCTAAAGATAGCCCAAAACGCTTAGCTTTTAAATAGAATAATTTAGTAATTTTAGACACTTACGCTCCAGGAAACGGGCCGCCGCCCCCTTCGTTTTTTAATTTTTGCTCGCGAATGCGAGCCCTGCTATCCAATCCGAAACAAGGCCAGATTTCGCGCCTTCACTTACCCTCCGAGGTTTCCGGTATCGCACGCCCCGATTCCGTAAAACCGAAGCGCTGAAGGTTCTGCAATAGATCCCGCAGGGAGCCTTGCGCGACCGAGGACAGCTATTGCAGGTTCTTTTGTGCGAAGGTAGGAATCGAAAAGGGCGGGCGGTACCGGATAGCTTAGAGGGTGGGTGCTTAAGAGGAATTCTTTCGCTTTCTGATTCCACCGCTGACTAGTGAGCTCAAAACGGGATTGAGGCTTCGCCTGGATCCCGTTTTGATTTCACGGGTATTAGACTTGCCAGCCCAGTCAATCCACTTCATACTTGCCGGAAAATGAATGAAAAGGAGGTCGTAACATGCGATATATTACCCAATCAACCCGACTGCTAGGCGGTAGCATTCTCACGGCCAAAGCTGGAAATGGTGTAATTACGAAACGCCACGGTGTTACGGGTGGTGGAGGAAGTAGCAGCTCTTGCAGAGGGGGAATGGTCTCGGGTAGCGGAAGCCCAATAGGCCGAAGTTGCATTTCCGTAACACAACATCCAGGTGACAGTACCAGAATTCTTAAGGGCCAGCTCGGTGGCACTGGAAAACAACATGCTGAATCAGGAAGCATGGGAGGAAGCAGTGGCTTGCGCAGAGGAATCCAGTCAGGCGGTGGATATAGAGGTCAGACTTCCGTTGGTAGAATTGCTGCTAGCCGAATCAGCGGCGGCACCGGAGTTTTCAGTGGCCAGGGAGTCATCTTTCCCCTAATTGGCGATGTTAGTCTCGGCGTTCTGGGTGGCGGTGGAAACGGAGGATTCACAATGTCTGCTGGCTCAAGTGGTGGTACGATGGGTGGTGGCAGTTCGAAGCTAAAGGGCGGCTCCTGCTAGAGCTATAAATCACCCCAGCAAGGACCGCAATGCCTGACACTTCGTGTCTGTCATCGCCTCCTTGGCCTCTTTCGCTGTCGCTCAAACGGCAAATAGATGGGGTCCCCTTCCCCATCGAAGCATCATCCAACAATGCGCATAACGGCGACAGGCCAAAAAATGATGGGAAATTAAGTACAATTTTGGGTCTGCAGACAGATGATGATCACCAACCGATGTCAGAAATCTAACACTTTGATATTACGCTAGAATAACGATTTGTAATACAAACTCGCTGCTAACTCGCTGCTAACTCGCTGCTAACTCCGCCCTAACTCCGACCAACCCCGCTCTAACTCCGGCCAACCTCGCTCTAACTCCGGATCAACTCCGCTTAGTCTCTACTAAGCAAAAGCGACGTTCATGATGGGATTATTTTTTCATTCATCCATATGAACTATCTTTTACGAATCGTTTCAAAAAAATGTCAATAATCTATCGACAAATTTCAATTAAAATTAATATATCCATATACTTAAATCATATAAAATAGTTTCTAAATTTTTTCACAAAAAAGCCGATAAGGAATGTATCTTTGGCAGTTTATGCTTATAGGCCAGGAAGGAAGCCCACTGACCTCAAGGTAGAGGCTAAAAGCAGAAACACAAAAAGATGATCAAGCTCTACCTCAAGCTTGAAACACCCTGAATAAAAAACATGTTTTTTATTCAGAAAAATTCTGGCCCCCACCCAGAATAATACGTCCCAGTTTACCCTACGGCTACCCACACTCCCCCTTAGTGTGGGTAATTTTTTTGCGCCACTGCAAAAAAGGGGGCTGGAGCCCCTTTTAAATGTCAGCTTTCTTCCATGGTCTAATTTCTGCGACGAGAAATTCAGTTGTATAGCGATAGCTACCGTCTTCTGCTTTCCAGCACCGAGTTTGTAATTGGGCTTCAACTTCAACTAGCATGCCTTTTTGAAGAAATTTGGCTGCTTTTTCCGCAAGGCTTCCCCAGATGATAAGCTAAGGGAAATCAGTCCGTGAGTATGGGACTCCATTTTCATCGACTGCTTGCGACTTGACGGCAAGGCCAAGGCTCAGGTTAAAGCTGCCATTGCCGATTTTTTTGAGACAATCAGATGGATTTTTAGTGATACGTCCTTTGAAGAAGCAGTTATTTTTTCCGTTCATTTTTTAATATCCAATGTAAATATGAAAATTCGAGTGCAACTCTTCTTCGTCATGGATAAGTAATTATCCAATAATTGCGTTTTAGACAATTTATTGACTGCATAGCTAGCCATTGTTGCGGGATGCTATCTTCAACCTTGATTGGATGAAAAGGCTCTTAACATCATGATTTTTAATCGATAAATAAAACTCATTTCCACCAGTATCTTCAAACTCGATCTCACATCGCTCTTGCGAAAAGTCCTCAGCTAAAAGACAAATAGCGTCTTCTAGCATCAAAAAAGCATCTTCGCGCGAAATACCTTGGGTATAGATCGACAGTTCATCAATACCGATTCCCCAGTATTTTTCTGTCCCATGCTTCTCAATCAAACCTAAGAATCTCATGGAGATCCTCCGCTATGGATTATGTATTTTATCTGCGAAAATATAACGCAAATTTTTCCAAACCACTTCATCTGAATGAATAATGATCCAGCTAAAGCCCCCTAGCAAGGTACTAGATCATACCATTTTCACACACCAGCGAAATGCCGGAAAAATGGACCTCTTCACCTTAAAAAAGGCAAAATAATTTCTGCAATATTTCAAAGTAAAAATGGTCTTGTCTAATAGAATGGCTCTAGTCTTAGGGGAGATCCACTTTGAAAAATATTATTTATGTCGCGCTAGTATTTTTACTCACAACCTCCAAAGCATTTTCCTTTATCTGCAACTTAGGAACTTGCGAACAGCAATGCACCAGTCCGGACTCAATGATCGGTGAGAAGCCTTTGCCATTACGTCCTGATATCAATAATGGCAATTATGTTGATTGTATGTATGCCTGCATCGATATGAAAGGCATGTTCTCCTGCGCAGATGGTTCAGAGATACCATGGATTCAGGGTGTTGGTGACAATCTCGATAAAGGCGATGATGCAATCATTCCTATCTATGAGAAAGGAACTTTCAAAGCTTATGCAGAAGCTGGGTTTACCCCACAAGATCGGGCACTTCTTGAAGAAGCTTTTGATATCGCATTCGAGCATCTTGGCGTGCTATTCCTTGATGATCCTTTGAATAGTGATTTTGGCAAATGTACGCTTGACATGAATTACGAACCATATGAAATGGCTGATTTATGGGGAGCAACCTTTTGGGACACAAACACATATGGCTATGCTAATATTTGGCGTCGGCCCAGACTGGCTGATCAAAGGCTTATTCGCGACCGCCCTCGGATTAAATATGAAGTCAGAGTCGTGAAGCTATGGGATGATTCAGCCCTTGGAAGAGCCAGGATTGGTAATCACTCTGTTGCAAGGCCCATTATTGCCTTAAATTGGAACTATATGAAGGGCTATAGAAAAAGGTCCGATGGCGAGCTGGTAAACGATCCCCTATACACCCAGGCTGGATTCTGGGCTACAACCATAGTACATGAGCTACTGCACACGGCTGGATTTGATCACCAGGATAGTATTGACTGGAATAACCCTAAAGATGTCGCTAAATATAAGAATACGTTTATGGTTTATTTTGCGGATTGTGTTGGCGAAGTATCATTAGGAGACATCTATGATCCAAACTCAAAACTATTTTTGCACGAGTGATCACATGCTTAAATATGAAATATAAGCAAAAGCCTCTTCCTTGGGGCTAAAGATCGACAATTTCAGCCTAGAAACTGTTTTACAATTTACAGTTCTATATGGAGTCAAGCTACCAACCTCGGCTCCATTCTCATCCAAAATGTCCCAATTTTGAGCTTCATAATCGTAAAGAATCTGGTATTCTCCATCATCAAAGAAGATCTTTTCATCTCTAATTCTCCAGTTCAAACTTGATGGGGAAGTTTTGTCAAAGCTTACGGCAACTTCATTTACATTTAAGCTAATGTTTGTGATCGCTGAATTATTTGTAGTATCATCTTTAGAAACTTCTAATTCATCGCCAACCGCAGCGTTGCACGTACCGGAATTATGAACCCCTTCGTCACTATCTGATTGGCAACCAAACATCGCAATAGCGATAACTAAGATCAATAATTTCATCTGTCACCTTCGATTACAAATTTCGCGATAAATGGTCGATCGACCAATGCCTAATTGCTTTGCTACTAGTGCCGGTGACATTCCAGAGTCGATCAATGCTTTTGCGGCCTGCCTAGTTTCTTCTGACAATGGTGGGCGGCCAGGAAGCTTGCCACGGGCCTTTGCCGACCGAATGCCATCCTTGGTCCTCTCCGAAATGAGTCGCCGCTCAAAATGAGCAATCGAGCCAAAAATATGGAACACTAGTTCACCGGCAGCAGAGGATGTGTCGATTTTTTCTTCAAGCGACATAAACTGTATTCCACGCTTCTTTAAAGCCTCGACGGTTTCAAGTAGCTCTTTTAATGAACGACCAAGGCGGTCAAGCCTAACAACAACCAAAACATCACCCGGTCTAGCATACTCAAACAACGAAGTCAGCCCAGGTCTTTCAAAGGTTTTGCCGCTGATGATGTCGTGAAAGATTTTTTTGGCTCCGGCAGTCGTGAGTCGGTCTCGTTGTGACTGGAGATCTTGTTCATATGTCGAAACGCGCATGTACCCTAAGAAATCACCCATGAGTTGACCTTTTTTTGCTGTCTCTAAAACGGCCCTTTTATGGACGAGTTGCTGAGCAACGGAAATTGACGGATTTTCTGTCTCTAAAATATGTCCCAAAATTAGAACTGTCTATAAATATCAAAAGGCCTTTTAGAGACAAATTTTGTCACTGATCAACAAAACCAAGTCTTTTGGACATGGATTCAACAAGCTTAAAAGTTGAACATTTCCTATTCGGATAGATATTTATCCACTAATCTTTTTTGAGTGATTTCCAAAATCACATACTTCTTAATCAGCGTCGTCTGAAGATCAGAAGTAGCTTGTTCATCTTGCATCTCCTGAAGCCAGGCTCTGACTGCACTATGCCCTTCCCGAGTATCTGGATCATGACCTAGTTTGATAGCCAAAAGATCCGCCAGGATTGTCTCAAGACTAAGCGTAGTACGACGTTTGCCTCTACCTTTTTTTACATAGATATGAAATCGTGAGTACATAATAAACTCTAATTGGATACTTATTTATCCAAATATAACAAACAAGACATCTATAGACAATAAATTTGGATAAATAATTATCCTTTTTAAAAAAAATGGCCCGCAATATGCGAGCCCAAGTCACTTATTGACAGACAATAAATTTGAATCTATTCACTGGAATAGTATCATATTTTAACAAAATGACGAAAAAAATAGTAGCGAAACTTTTTTATAAAATGGATATATAATTATCCATTTTCCGCAATTGTGTAACCCTCACAGCCACAATTTCGGCACACCACTCCACTGGTAACGCCAGGCATACCACAACCAGGACACGGACAATCTGGATAAGCATCTATCCACTCATCCTCATTTTCGTAGTCCTCAAAACGATCATCTGTCCAATCAATTCTGAAATTTTTCATTACACGTGCCTCCAGTAGCGTAAAAATGAGGCTTGATGATAGGAAAGCTAGCCAGACAAGGCCAATGACATGGTGAGGACATATTCACAGCTCGAATGCCAACTTTTATCCGGGACTTGTGATTTAATGCTTCGTTTTTAAACACCAGCACTTCTAAGTAGCTTAGTAAGTCCATTGCGCCGAAATTCGAAGAATGATGACGAAGCTGGATGACTCACAAAATGTGACAATTGGTCGTTACATCTTTAATAATTTAGAGTACTCTCGTTGGTACACATCCAAGTGCTCGGAAACATACGTCACGGTATTGAGCTTAGAAAGCGGGAACACAATCTTTCCCTCCGGTGTTGGGTCCATCACTTCCAAACCAAATCCCTCTTTCAAAAACCCGTCTGTGGCACTTACCTCTTTCTCTCCCGGACTTTCTTCCCACATGAATAAATAAAATCCGAAGCACCCAATAGTTAGAAATCGTCTATGTGGAATCTTGTTTACGCGCCCTTCGAAGCGAATAAATTCTCCCATGCGGAATGGAAATGGAGGAACGTGCGTTGTGCCATCCGGAAAGCCGTATTTCTTGACTTCCTCTAACTCAAGGCTTCTTGGTCGAACTATTCCTATGTAAACGCGAAGTAAGCCCTTAAATTTGGCTCCTTCAAGAAGGAACCATCTATTTTCTTCATAAGCCTTAAGCCAACCGTGGTGCGCCCGCACACTGTTGTACGAGACCTTCAACAACCACCTCTTCACTGCATCAACATCACACTCTAATTCGTAAGAACTATCAACGATGTTACAAAGATCCTTTCGGATTAGATTAATCATATAATCATCGAGTTTTGACAATGGACCGCCATTGCATTTGACACAGACATCGCGAATCTTCGGCTCTGTCACGATGAAATGATTCGAGGCAGCCTTGTAAAACTGAATGCCTGAGTTAGAAAAGTGTTCTAGAACTGACTTCGGCACGATGTGCTCCCGAGTCAACATGTTGTCTTTACTACCGCAATATGCGCATGGTTTCTGGCCCATCCAATTGTTCCTCAGTACTTATTAACAGATTCAGAATCATCGATATATGCTAGCATGTCGTAACTATGTAGATAACCATTGCTCCAGCCTAAATCGCATTTCCGGGTTTTCATCGAATACCACCATACAAAGAGCATTTAGTAGATCTCAGCTGGTAACAGCCAAGCTTCAGTAAGTAACACCACCCAATTAGCGTGTGATTATGACGTTCTTGGGTGATCTTTTTTTAGTTCATTATTAGATATTTTATTGCCCCCGGAAATTTCTGGTCTCTCTGTCTACCAGTGGTGATCAGAAAAAAATTTAGTCAAGGAAACGACCTTAAGACCGTTTCCTTGACGGGTTTCATTCTCGAATTCTAGCACAAACAGTTAGGCAGCAGTTCGAAGTCCGGCCTCATTTGAAGCCGCAGGAAATTCAGACTCTACGAAACTGCTAGTTTCAAATTCCAAAGGTTGGGAGACCATACTGCCGTCACCTCGAAGCAAGCAAATCTGGTAAGATGCAGACCACTGGGCGGCAGCTTTACCGGCAGGAGTGGAAAGCTGCCGTTGAACCGAATGCTCACTGAACTGTTCAACAGAAGTGGAGCTTGACCATCCAAGCTCCACACTCACAGTTGCGGTTACCTTACCGCCAGTTCCAAGGAAAGAAACTCCTGTTTGAGCAGAAATAGAGATGCCCGTGCTGCGACTGAAGGTTTCCGATTTGGCTTTGGATATACCAGTTGTCACAGTAGAGGATTGAGTTTGCTCGGAACTGGTTTGATTGTTGTCGAACATAATAAGCGAATAATAGACGAGTCGCTCGACTTGATAGAATGGCGAGTTTTCGAGTTTCCATGCAATGGTGCGAGTAGGATCGGATACAGCTGTAAAGGGCACGATTACGACGTGATCGACTGATGCGTCAGTTTTACTTGGCGGTCGACTACGACTGTCAAGAGTTGGCGGCTCTGGGTCTTTAATTTCATGAACCGGCAAAGGTAGCTTCAAGCAAAACATGACAGGATCGGTGGTGGGAGGTGTATAGACGTTAACTCCGACAAAGGTATTGGGCGCAAATAAGCCATATGATGCATCTACAAAGTCCGGCAACGTTGAGATTTCCCAGGCGCCAAAATCTAGATTCGAACCGGTGCCGCGGTCAATCCAGATCTGATTGCCAGCCACGGCCAGATGAACCAGATCCTTTCGAACACATCGAATATCATCTAATGATGGTGGCTCGCCATGACCATCAACAAAGACATCACCAAGTGCCACATATCCATCCGGGGGAATTGGACGCCAGCATGATCCATTTCGTCTGGCACCTGAACCTCTGTCGTTCCAGATGAACTCATACCTAAGAGGTTTCGCCAGTGCCCCATTTCCAAGATTGAATTCTTTTACACACAATGCCGCAACCTTGCCATTGATGTCCTCATAGTTAGAAACACCAACACTGCCGAGCGAGTAAAAATCAGGAGGAGGAACTGGATGCCAGAAGGCACCATCGTAGGAACCGCCGCTTCCTCCATCGTTCCAGCGGAAGTTGAATTGAGACGTGAACTGTAAAACAAGCGGACCAAATCTTTGAGACAAGCTTATGGTCATAATGCTCTCCACTTTGAATTTTTCTTGGGTATTTATGCTAGTGATCTTTTAATCGATTTCAAGATCGAGGCAGGTATCGGGAGACATATTGGCAAGCTTTAAATCAATTTTAGTCAATCTGATATCAGTCATGTATTAAAGGGGAAATCGCCGAGACCAGAAAAAACCGGGGGCAAGCCGGTCATGCCATCATAAATACGTTTAGATATCCAAGTCATTTTTTGCTCAAACTTTCCTGATCACAAAATGCCACTTATGTATTGGGCTGAGCTAGGGGTCAACCCATGTCAAATACTGAATACTATCAATTTCACATTTGGTTAAATCGAGTTTCGCCCTTGGTTTGGCGTCGGTTGCATATAAGTTCGCATACGTCGCCTCTTGAACTTCACATGGTGGAAGATTCAGAATCCTTGCCATCCCCATTTTACAAGAGATTGTCCCAGTCCGCTTTCACCAAATTTTTCTGCTGGATTTTCTCCTAAAATATTTTGCCGTACTCCCAGTTCCGTTCTGTCTATCGACTCATGAACGGGTCGGTTGGCGAATAGAATAGATGACATGCTAGGATTTTTCTCATTTCGTTGCCATCCCCCAACTTGAGACTAAGGTGTCCGATTATCAGAACGCGCTACAGCAGGCACGTATTGAGCTTAAAATTCATTCTGAAAAACTCGTTGAAGCCGAGGCTCTTATGAAAAGACATGAGAAGCTGCTGCTTGAGGTTGGTGAGCTGCTCAGATGGATTGCCAAGATACAGAAAGACAAATCACCTGCAACCTTTGATAAACGATAAATCCCTTGATGACCAAAGGATTTAAAGGCGATCATTGATCATATAGTTTTTGTTGGCGCTCTTTCTTGTCTTTCAATTCTATCAATGGCCTTGTTCGCTCTAGGGTGAGATAGAAAAAAATTCCAGAATCGAACAAAGAACCAAACGACAACAAAGCCGTATGCTTTATCAAAAAAATTATCTGGAACTATAAAAATGAGAAAGTCAGTTGACTGTAAATCGGCCATTGATTTCGGAATAAGTAAAATGAATATGCCTATAAAAATAAGCATATCAAACATACGAACTGTAAGTTTCAAAGGTCTCTCTGAGTATTTCATTTACGGTTCCCTACAAAATTTACATCCTGGCTCATACCATTTTTCTTTTTCTTTTTCCTTCTTATTTCGATCTGCTACCACTATTGGCTCATGATGTTTAACTAAATCTAAAGTTTTTTTCCTAACTTCACTGACTGGAAGTCCTGCCTTCATCCAATCAATTGGTTTTTGAAATAGCTCGGAAATATCTGTAGGCAATGGTTTTGCAGTCCATTGCTCTTCAAGAAGCGAGTAGACAGATCCGCCAAGGAGGAGGCCAAGATATTCACGATTTGTAAGATCCTTAGCTGAATCTAGGTGAATATAACAAGTGCTAGTATGATGTGTTACGACAAAACGGCCTGGTTGATTTTCATGTGCTTTCATTGTCTGCCAGCTGCATTGGTAAGCCTGACCTCCAACGCTGCCAGAAGATGGACCTCCACTACCTGCTGGACCAGTACCGCCGCCACTAGTGCTTCCAGTGCTAGGTGAGGGCGGCTTAACAAGCTCAATTTTTATCTTCTTATCACATTCTCCTTTTTGGCACGCAAGCTGTGCATCAAGGATGGCTTTTTCCATATCAAAGCCGTGCTTCATTTTTGCCATTTCTACTTCTTGTCTAAAGGCTCTTGTCATTGTCAGATACTTATCAAGTTGTTCGTATGATTTATCTACTATCCAATAGCCTGCGCTCAAAGCAGCTCCTGTGCAGCGTATTGATCTTGCACATGCAGCTACTGCACCAAAAATAATAGCTGGAACAGCTTCCTCTTCTACGGCCACAAATCTTGAATCAACTTTATGCCGCTCAGACAAAATGATTCCATAATTAAAATCTTCGTCAGATACTGCTCCAAGGTGGATAGCAAAGACCTTTCCCTCGTTGTTTAAAATAGGAGAGCCGCTGCTGCCTGGAACACTATCCATATTGTGAACTATATGTCCTGCAAGGACTTTGTCATCTGAGATGACTTGAAAAAGACTTCCGCTATTTTTAAAAATGGTGTGTCTATCGAAGCTCAGAATTGTTCCTTCATCATAAAATGAGTCTGTAACTTCTAACCAGTTTGAAAGCTCGCCATCTATTTTTAGTCGGATATAATCAGATTTTTTAACGATTTCAACAGTGTCGGTGACAATATAGCTTTCATCCCCAAGAGTAAACCAGCCGCCGACATCTTCATCATAGCAGTGATTTGCTGTAACAATTTCATCTTCTGAGACAGCAAATGCTGTGCAAAAATCTTTGCTAAAAAAACCGCCAACAGCAGAGTGTGTGCTGGGTTTCCTGTCATCTTCATCAATAATCGATTTAATCATTGAATGATCTGAACTTTCACCGCAGCCAAGAAGACCACTCAAAAACAATAGGGCTGCTCCCACTGGGATCAATCGTCTCATTACAATCCTCGTTTTATTACTGCATTTAAATTTTTCTCGAATTGAATCAAGCAATAGCTTATTTGCGCTAGCAGGTTTTAAACTAAAATAAATGCAGTAACAAGACATATAACTATTGACTGTAAAGGGTTCTAACGAAAATCAATGACTTCGCAATCAGAGAAAAATTTGGGGTTATTTTTACGATAGTGAAGTAGCGCATCATACCTTTTTCAACTAGGTAATAGTTCTAGCGTGCATCTTTGGGATATTGATGAGATGTTCGTGGGTGGCATGTGAATGCCTTGCTTCACGATCCAATTTACTCAGGAGGTCGGTTATAAGTAGAATTCTACCCTGTTAAGCTTTTCGCTTTAAAGGAAGTAGCGTTCCTTTGTCCATACGAATCTGAACGAAGTTTGGTTGATGCAATACAATTCTTTCAAGATCTTGGTGAAGACGCTCAACTTCTTGATTGAGACGAATAATTTCCTTTTTAAAAAATCGATGCCGATGGCCAGCATAGACGATGCTCATAAGTACCAATGAAACCCCGATGTAAACTAACGAAAGATTTACGATAACATCAATTCGAAATCCCTTACCCAAAAATATAGGTACTGCGTGAAAAAGTACAAGCAGGCAAGCCAGCACACAGAGACCGAAATCCGTCGATCTTAGAAAACTCCAAAGGTTTTGTCTTTCAAGCTCACATAAACGCGACTCAATTTTGGGAGAAACTACCATTGAACTGCCTCCTTTTAATCTTCTGATCGGCTAAGCCAAATAGTAACCCTAAAATTAATAGAACAAATTAATATTAATAACTTTTTTAGCATTTAATCTATTGAGAAAATCTACCAATCGACAGTCAAATTGAGCGGTATTATAGTACCGTGGTCATTAAATACCGCCCCCATTAACTTGGGGAAATGGAAGATGAAAAAAAATTTATAAAGCTTCAACTTATCATAGCCATAAACCTTAAAAAATATAGGGAAGCGAGAGGTTTTACCCAAGAAGACATGATGGATTATGGCTTTGAGCGCCGTTACTATCAAAGGCTGGAAGCTGGTGAGGTGAACCCCACGCTTCACACTCTCTTCCGCCTTGCAGAATCGTTGGGTATTGAAACGTGGTCGCTTCTTAAAAAACCACGCATCAAAAAATAATGTTTTTGCTTCGCAATATCGGGAGATAGCATGGATTATCACGCCAAATAAACCGTACCAACCTTGTGGATGGAAATCTCGCTGCGGAAGAAATCAAAGCCTATAAAGATGCAAGCTAAGCTTGATGAAGCAAACCAAGAAAAACAGGATGCACTTGAAGAAGTTTCGCGTCTTGAATCCGAAAACAATCAACTGTCCATCAAAAACAAAGAGCTTGAGACTAAGGTCGCTGATTATCAGAACGCGCTAGGGCAGGCACGTATTGAGCTTAAAATTCATTCTGAAAAACTCGTTGAAGCCGAAGCTGTTATGAAAAGGCATGAAAAACTGCTGTTTGAGGTTGGTGAGCTGCGCGGCAGGATCGTTGAGCTGCAGAAGGTAATTAGAAAATAAATGGACGCATTGAACCTATTTCACCTTCTGTTCTTACGAAAAAGCCAACCTTACTTAGCTGACTTTTCTATACTTATTTTTTCTTATCTTAATCCTTTTTCACATCCACCGAAAGGGGCGCTATCTGGAAAGGTGGAGAGAAAATATGCCGCAAGATACAATAACGATTTACCTATTCAAGGAGTCGGTAACCTCTTTCAACGAATTGATTGAACTTGACGACAGCTATACCAATCCTTCTCTCGACTCCAACGCACCTATCCGTAAATATGTGACCCTAACACCATTAACTCTATTTGATGCAGAAGCAGAAGCCAAAATTCTTTGGACAGATAAGACTCCAGACTGGTCTGGTCTTGTTTCAAAATTTGTCGAGGAAGATACCGTACAGAGGTTCCGAAACAAGTCCCATTCCGCAGTCCTACTTATTAAAACTTCTTCTCGTTTCTTTGCTCTTACTTTCGGACATTATGGTCGCAGGGCAATCAAAACCGATCTCGTGGTTAAAAGATTCGGCCTCTTGGTGGCTCTCAACACAATAAATCCATATGAAGTAAAATTTGCTGATGCGATCTCTGCGGCCGAGCTTCAAATCAGAACAACTAAGACAGCATCGAGACACACCAACATCAATAACCTTGGCCTTGCTCTCTACGATAATGACGATCTTCTGGCAATTACTGGGCGCCCGATTCCAGACGAATCGACTTTTGCAAGTAGCATCACGGGGGCCGACGCTTTAAGGTTAAAGCTCGACATTTCGAGAGAGAGTCTTGTCACCACGCTGCAAGAAGCGATTCGCTTGTACAAGCTGGAAAGGTATAAAGACAGTTTCTCCTTCTATGAAAAGCTAGAGTTTGTCACTGATGGAGCCATCCTCGAAACATTAAAAAACCGCTTCTGTGGAATGGTGAAAGATCAAGGATTCAAAGCATTCTCAATCGGAATTTTTTCGATAGAAGATTCAGAGTCAGTTGCTTCATTTTTTATCGAATTTAACGAAGAGAAGTACGAGTGCGACGACATCGATTTTGACTCACTTGATGATGTAGTCACTAATAAACTCAATAACCAATATCAGCACCTTTTAGAATGCAAAGTTCATGCTGTTGGGCTTAATGAAGAGATTCAGAAAACTTTTCCATTTATCGATTGCATTAGCGCAGAAATCGTCGACGAAGATGAAACCTACGTCCTCCTGATGGGTCGTTGGCGGAAGGTAGCAAAGGACTATATACAGAGAGTCAACGAAAAGATTGATAGCATACCTTCCATAGAACTCGACCTACCTCCATTCAATAAGTCCAAGAATGGATCTGATACTGCCATTAAAGGAGGCCAACGCATTCTTTCTGAAAACGCCTATAACGAGAGAATTTCAGGTATCCCTGAGCTGGAACTAAAACTAATGGATTGCAATAATATTATCGTGGATGGAGACCCAATTGAGCCATGCGACTTAATTACTAAGGACAGAAAAATGATTCACGTGAAGCGCAATACCAAATCTGCGCAGCTGAGTCACCTGTTCCGGCAAGCTTACAATTCAATCGAAGCTTTTCTGCGGGAACCGAGCTTTCGAAGGGGGGGATGGTAAGGATTGCTGACAAATCCTACCAGATTCGACCAAAAGCATTGAGGCCGATAGCTTACACACCTTCCCTAACGCGCAAATCAATATCCGACATTGGTTCTGGAATACGGTTAAGGTTGAGCGTATAGTCG
>JBMDZZ010000031.1:0-25789 GCA_048816425.1 Oligoflexus sp. FD111 | reverse complement strand
GACTATACGCTCAACCTTAACCGTATTCCAGAACCAATGTCGGATATTGATTTGCGCGTTAGGGAAGGTGTGTAAGCTATCGGCCTCAATGCTTTTGGTCGAATCTGGTAGGATTTGTCAGCAATCCTTACCATCCCCCAATAAGCCAGAGCCTTTCCTCTGAAACATCATGGATGATCCTGTGGATTCGTCCTTTGGTGTCAAGATAGCCCCAAACATGGACCCCAGGCCTCATGTAGCTAATCTCATCGATGGCCGCCTCGTAGGCCAAAAGGCCCTCTTCTTTTTTCTTCTCGCTCGTATCAAGCCGCATGATCTTTCCCACATTCTCTGCGGCAGCCGGCGAGGCGAATAGAAAGTGATTGAAGCGCTCTGATATGTTGTTGTCAGTCAAAATTGATAAAAACTGAGATGACATGACCGAATATTTGGCATTCTTGCGGCCCTGGGTTGAGCCTGATTTTACCTGCTCAATTGTAATCGCCTTGGTATTTATGAGGTGTTCAAGCTCATCGACAAGGTAGAAAAGCGGACCTGTGACCTGTAGTTCCCAGACATCGGCAAAGTGGGTTGCCAGCGAGTAGAAGGCAATGAGGCCATCAGAAGCGTCATCTTTTCCCTTTTTCTGGGTGACAAGAACTGTCTTTAGCCCTGCAAAGTCTATAGGCTTGGTATTTTGGGGCTCAAATAAAACCCCATACATGGACCCTTTAAAATCGCAATAGTGGTAGAGGATCGAAAGGAGCTTCCTGGAAAAATGATCGATATCAGCCTCTGCCCAGCTAGCCTTCGTGTAATCTTCAAAGGCTCGGTAGAAATCTGACATCTTATAGGCGTTTTTCTCTGAAAGAGCGGCCAGAATCTTTGATATCTCTGATCTTAGGGCCTCGGCCTCAATTTTCATAATCCCGCATAGCCAGTTTCTTGCCGCCTCGATGCCCTTTGGTTTGAAATAAAGAAAGAGTTCGAGAGGATGAAAGTCAAGACCCTTAAGCTCTACGCCTTCGTTATCATAGTAGAGTGCTAAATCACAAAGCCCATCGAGAAGATAGTCGTAGCCATCACCTGCGGTTAGAATAAAGGTGTTTTGGCGCTCACCACGGTAGTTTTTCTTAAGGTGCTCTAGGACAAACTCGCTGCAAAGCGAAGTTTTTCCTTTCCCCATCTCTGCCCAAACAAACAGAGGATCATCAGCCGAATAGCTTAGGCCAAAGCCTGTGTTTTTGGTGGTTCTAAGGCTAAGAAGAGGATTTTTAACGCCCACATGCTCCATTTTGGGAAGGTATGCTAGGGCTTCGTTTTTGCTTAGCACCCTAAAACGCCTTCTTGACGGTAAAAGTCTTGATTTTCCTGGAATGGTCGATAAAAGGCATTCTTTGAGATAGGCTGTCTCTCTTATAAATAGCGGTTTTTGCGCTTCTGGCGCATTGATGACAGCCCTTTCAAGTTCGTAGGATAGATCCCTTAGCTCTTCTTTTGTGCCGTGACAAATCGCTGAGACTGTAAGGTTTAGATGGACTTCGGTGTCATTTTTATCTTCTGAAAGTTTGAGCTTGTGGTGTTTTTCAATCAGAGCACGCTCAATTCCTCTACCAATTGCGCCATCTGGAACATAGGGCTTAAGGTTGATGTGAACTGTCGAGGGAAGCTTATTTAAGATATCAAGGCATCTGTGATAGTGCTCACCGATATACTCTGGTTGGTCGGCAAGGGAGACGCCAAAGGCCTTGCCGTCGATATCTCCAAAGTGAGCTAGCGCTTCGCTTTCAATGAGGCTTACAGGACTTATAAAATTTGATTGGGGTTTCTCCCAGGAAAATTCCTCTAGGCCCTTATTAAATACCGATTTATAGAGCTTTACCGCCCTATCAAGGCTAAGCCTTGTCGTATTCTGCTCAAGGTTTTGAGTGATTGACTGATAGTCCCGCCTAAAGTTTTGGTTTCCAATATCAAAGGATAAGACGATATAGATATCAGCTTCAAGATGAGATTTTTCTTTGCGGGCGGTATCTCTAAGCACACTAATATCTTTTAAAGACGAATACTTACCGAGGATCACCTGATAGCATTCGGAAAGATTTTCTGGCTCACAGGTGACTCGAAATATTTCAACCCTGAGCCCCGTTGAGCTAAAAAGAAACTCCTTACTCTCTTCGATCTGAATATGCTTATTGATATCAAAAAAGCCCATCTTCTTAATCCCGTTCTCTAGCAGGTTTCTCTCAAGGTTTTCATAGCGGTAGCGGCCTTCTGAAAGTGATTGGACATAAAAAGAAATCGCTCCAGGTATTCCAATTACAACGACAAAGGTCCAAAATCCTTTTGACTCACTTCCAAGGCTATCAAGTGGCAAAAGTGCACTTGCCCATAGGCCCAGGATTGAGCCTAAAAGAAAGGTGATAATGGCTCCATTATCGACCCCCTTCAGAAACGGCCTTGGCGTGTTAAAGATTTTGGAGCTTTTTTGCATCATTCAAGTCCAAAAAGGTTTGTGACTTTGGCAAGTAGCTGCTGCACCTGGTCGTCAAAGACGATCATGACTAGGGTGATGCCTGCCATCCACATGAGGTTTTCTTTTCTTTCCTCAGCATGGCGCTTTACCCATTTCATATCTGTAAGGTAGCCAAGGGCAAGGACGCCGCCGGAATAGGCAAAGCCGCCCATGATAAGAAGCGAGAAGAACTCGCGGATGATTTTTCCGACGTTGACGCTCTCGCCCTGACACGAGGTCATAAGAAGCGAAAAGGCAATAATGGTGAAGAGATTTTTCATCGGGTTAACCTTTCAAGTTGTTTGATCTCATTTGAAAACACGGATTTGAATTTTTCATCTGTGATATAAGGCGGTGCAAAACAGCCATTTTTAGAGAAAAAGCCCACGATTTTTACCGCAAACTTTGGTCCAAGGTAGAAAAAATCGGCCTTTTCTGAGCAGTCCGTGTAGCTGCCATCATTCCAAGAACAAATGGCGACCACTTCATCACTATCTGAGCAGCGATCCTCGTATCTCGTGGGAGGAAGGTAAAAACTTTCCTCGTTTGAGACGGCATAGTTCTTGTTTAGCTCTCTAAATTTTTGAGCCTCAGCCCTTGCTAAATCTAGTTCTGTGCTGGTAGCGCCATCTCCTAGAAAATAGGCATTAATCGCTGCACCACCGATTGCAAATAGGCCCATCCAAAGAAATTGAGTTGCCTTGGTGTTTTTATCTTTACTGTCATTTTGTGAATCAATGGCGCTTCCGATTCCATAGCCAAGGGATGCGCCGCCGGCTGTCATATAAAAGCCGCGCTTTCCTGCCTCCATATGTGAGCAAGAACTTGTAAGAAGGCCCGTTAGAGCTATGCTCACAGCTAATTTTTTCAATTTAGATCCTCCCTTTCGATGGGCTTTTTTTCATTTCGCGCCAGGGTTTCAAGTATGGCTGAAATCCTTTCATACCAAGCCTTCTCCCAGTTGATGTCGTCAGGGATATCGATACCCCAGCGGTTTTTAAGCTCTTCTTTTGACTTTGCTTGCAATATCTTGACCCCATTGGGTATCAATGACTTGGGGAGCTTTAAATAATAGATCTTGCCTTCTGTTCTTTTGGCTCTCGCCTCTGGCATCATGGGCGGGCGTCCCAGCCTTTTAGAGCCTCGTTTCCTTGTTGCTACCGGCATTTTTCCCTCGATTGGAATTTTATTTACGCTTTAAAAGAGCTAAAAATATTAAATACTGAATTACATAAAAAAACAAGTTGAAAAATAGCTGATATGTATAGTATCTTTGTAGATGAAATATAACGTGGAGGTTAGTCTAATGAAATCAGTCACTACTGTGCTTTGTGCCCTCACTCTTTTTGCATGCGATGCAAAAGATCTTGCTGTGAACGGCTATAATCCAGGAGAAGACACTCCTCCACCCGTTATCGAGCAATTTTCGGCAGAGCCTCAAAGCGTAAATGAAGGTGAGCCGGTGGCCCTAAGTATCAAAGGCTCTGGTATTGATAGTTGCACGGTGATGGCAAACGGCGAGAAGCTAGAGCTATCTCTAAGTCTGACTCAAAACCCTAGTCATATCCCAAGCTCTGACACCGAATACGAGGCTAGCTGCAATGGTCCTGGCGGGGAAATTAAGGCTAAAACAAGCATAAATATCATCATTTCTGATGACATCGTTAAAGCCGACAGCCTCTTAGACATCGGAAAAAACTTTGATATAAATACGGTTAAGGCTCTGGCTCTTGAGGGACTAGAGGGCGAGCTTTCTGATTTTGATCCCGAATATAAAGAAGGAACTGTCAGTCTATCCCAAAACTACCCTGAGTCTATATCCCAATTTAAGACCACCATTAGCCGCGAACACTCGCTTTTATATGGCTATGAAGGCTATCATGATTTTTCTTCCTACACGGACCAGTGTGAGGCCATCTTTGATGAGAACAACAAGGCCCTATATCAATTTTCTGAAATGAATATGGAAATTCTAGCGGCAACTACGATCCAGAAAGAATATGTCATCCCTGGTATTTATCACATTAAAGATTTTACAGCCGTTACCAAGTCACTTGAAAGCCCTATCCCGCAAGGCACCGCGTGGGATGTTAGCTTTGATCTCGCTCAAACTAAAATCTCTTATTCTGAAAATATGACCGATTATGGTGAGGCTAGCGGCTTTTATAATGTCAAAGATGGCAAAATGGAGCCCTTCTATCAGCCTTTTCTACCTAGAAGATTAAGTTTTCGCTCAGCTGCTTTCCCTGAAGGCTATCCCGTACCACCGAAAGCTAACGGTTATGACCACGATCCAAATCATGAGACCTGTAATACGGCTAAGCCTCAGGTAAGACAGGAAAGAGTTTATCAGACAGCTAGAGAATATTGCTCCCCTGGTTCACAGTTCTACGGTTCGCTACGCTGTGAAACTGGAGAAGGAATGCCAACAAGGTGGCCGCATACTCATGTTTGGTATGCAAGCGGTCTTTCTATGGATAATTACGTCTCAAAAGTTGGCTCAAATAGGATCTATACGGGAAACCAGCTTTTAAAGTGCAGTACGCTATTCCCGACTCTAGCAGATCAATATGGACTGGGAGCAAATTGGACTTATCAAACTGAAAACAACGAAGTTCTGTTTTTTAGTAACTCAAAAGCTTGCGCAGGCTTCAACTGCCCAGACGTTGAGCCTCGTCTGACCCAAAATGATCCTCCGAACTGGAACGTTGAGCCAGAAAATAATTATTGTATCGATAGATGGAAAGACCATCCTTGGGATAGCTATATCTCAAGCATTCAAGCTCTTTGCCAAAGCTCGCCCGTTTATACTGCGGCTGTTGACGCGGCTAATCAGCAAGGAGCAAATGAAAACATGATCGCACAGTGTAAGGGAAATGACCCATGTAAAAACTTAGTTGATTCTATCAAGGCGGTTTTAGCAAATTCCTATTTTCTAAGCTCCCTTGAGGCTAAGTTAGCTGAATATGAGACAGCAATTAATGAGGCAAAAAAGGTAGGTGCAAGCTATTTAATCCCATATGAAGACCCTAATAGCGTTACTGCAAGCAGCGAAAACTACCTTGTCTCAAGGCTAAAGGATTTTGATAGCGATATAGGTATTAATTCTCATATCGAAGCCATTAGAGCTGGGTATTCATCTCTTGTTGCAATTCACAGCAATACTGGTGGTGATTGGAATAATGTTTTAAAAAACAACACGATGACTGGTATATCTATGCCACAGGGATTTCAGTCTCCAGAAGAATTGCTATCTACAATAGAATCCTACGAAAAGGTTTTAGGACTTGGAAGCTATGAGGGAGAGGGGCTTAACGCTATTATTTCCCCTCAAATGACAAAACTTTCTTGCGGCTATGAGGTCATTGGAAGAATCAGATCTTTTTCTGATCTTAAAATAAATTCTTTAAGCAAAGAGACTATTCCAGAAAGCTCTGTTTCGGTTGAGTTTCAAAGCATTGCTCCTATAACGACGGAGTGATAGTTTAACGATAAAGCTCAGGGAGGATATATTTGATGCTAAGACTTATTTTACCGCTAACCTTTGGTTTGATGATCGCTTCATGTGATTCAAAAGGTAGCGGGTCAAATAACTCTAATCCTCCTGTGATTACAAAGCCCAAACCAAAGCCACCCACCCCTGAACCTAAGCCAGATCCTGATCCCAAGCCAGAAGATGAGGTTTTAAGGCTTTATGAGCCAGATTTTTTCCCTCTTACCGCAAGAATGGTTGAGCTTAAAAAATCTGATGTGCCTATTGTGGATGATTTTTTTAGATTCCAGCAAGGGATTGCTTTAAACTGGGATGAAACTCGATATTCTAATCATATCCCGTCTACTTATCTAAGCCTTTGGAATTCTGATGAGATTTTGTATGTAGATGAAACTAGGGGCGAGGTTAAGGGCCTTGAAAAGCTAGAAGTAGCGCGCCTAGACATGCTAGAAAAATTCCCAGTACTTTCTCTTCCTGAGTATAACGCCCCAGTCGAAGTCATTTGGACACAAACTGAAGCTAAAAAAACAGGACAATATAAAGCTACTCAGATTTTTCTAGGTGAAAGCGTTGAATACAATCCTGAACCTGAGTATTCAACAATTTTTTACGGCAGCCTTTTCCAAACTTTTAATCAAAAGATTTGGATCTATGGAAAAAACTCGCTTTGGGATTTCCCTAAGCAGACAGTCGCTGAAAGAGAGACTGGGCTTGGCATAGATGAAACTTTTATTCATGAATGGGGCCATCATCTTTCCTATGCCATTGATGTAAATCTTGGACGCTCCAGCTATCAAAGCTGGCAGTTTACTGAAAGCTGGGCTGAGACCTTTAGATATGTTGTTTTTGGATCTCATCTTGATAAACCTGAGATACTTGAAAGTGAGTATCGAGAGCTACGAAGGGAATTAGGTGGAGAACATAAGCAGCTTCGTAATCCTACCACCTTACCTGTTCAAGGCTCGAAATATAGCTTAGAGTCTATGGAAAAATGCCTTGCTCATGAGAAATATCACGGTAAGTTTGATCCAAACGCCTTTCTTAGCGCACTCATTGAGGCATATAAAAGAGTTGAAGGACGTAAGCTTGATCCAAACCCCTACCCTATTTTTTTTGATTTTAACGGTGGCTTTGCACAAGCACCTTGGGCCGGTGGCGCATTTGGTGAGAACATGAGAGTTGCTAGAAACCAGCCTTTGCTTGTTACTAGGGCTGAATTTTTAGAGCGATTTCTTGAAGTATATGACTGCGGCCTAGCAAACGAGTTCATTGAGGCCGACATCGAAGGAATGGAAAAGTTTGAGTGGTAGGCCACTTTAAAATGAAGAGAAAGTCTTCCCTAGAGCCCCAATCCGACTAAATAGTTAAAATATAGTTTGTTTTCCCATACCTACCTTTCCCTTTTTCTTTGCGAAGAAATTCTTTCTTGCAAAGGCTCTTTATAGTTTTGAGTGTAACGGTTCTTGCAAATCCTAAATCTCTGTCTAAATCATCGAGCGAGGGAGACCCCTCAGTAGTTAGCAGCAAAATGACCAGTCTCATTTCTCTTAGCGTCATGTCCAAATGAATTAGAGACCTTGTTACATCAATAAAATCAGATATCTCTGTTTTAGACGCCCCTAATTTAGACGCCCCTGTTTTAGATGCCCCTGTTTTAGACGCCTCTGTTTTAGACGCCTCTGTTTTAGACGCCTCTGATTTAGATGCCCCTGATTTAGAATTGCTTACCAGATCGTTTCCCGACCTTAAGATATCTATATTGTGAGCTGGAGCATTTTTCTGGCTTCCTAGAATGTCTCCTAACGCTATCTTCCTAGACATTTTGCTCAGCCTCCCTCTTTTTCGTTGGACTCAAGTTTCCAGTTTTCCATCTATCCGTACTAAAAAGGTTTGCAATAAGTGAGTCGAAACCCTCCAATGCGGCACACTTTGACTTATTAAGAGACCAAATATTCTCTTCCTCTGCAAAAGTGTTCTCGATAGAGTTAGCAACTGGAATAACGGTCGGAAGGAGATCAGCTGCATATTCAGTTGAGAGATGTCGAGCAAGCGTTAAAGAATGTCGTGCATCGAATCTATTAATAATTATTTTTCTGTCTATATTAAGAGAATACTCCGAAGCTACGAAATTAATGTGCTTGTAAGTTAGATGTACTCCACTGAGCGCAAACTTACCTAGCACCACTGGAATAAGAGCCTGGTTGCAATAGGCATGTATAGCCAGAGTAGTTCGATTAAAGTCCGGAGCCAAATCAAAAAGAATGAGGTCATAGTCATCCTCGATAGGCGCAAATACTTTCGAAAACACTTTTTCTATCGATGGAGAATGATGCTGAATACTAAGATCTAAGTTGGCCAATTCTAACGTAGCAGGAATCAGATCTAAATAATCAGTGACTTTAATCAACGATGAGTCATAATTTGGCGGTATGTCTCGCTGATAGACATCTTCAAATAGATCCTTGATAGTTTTGGCACTTAATTTTTCTGGATCAATTCCAAATGTTGATGTCAGGTTAGCTTGTTTGTCTGCGTCAATCAAAAGAGTTCTAAAACCCAAAGTACTACACCTAGTACCTATGGCATGGACCAAAGTCGTTTTACCTACACCACCTTTTAAATTATGGACCGCTATTTTTCTCCTCTTAGGGTACACACCCCCTCTTGATTCCAAGATCTTCCTAAATTGGTCAGGATAAATCTTGCGCCTACTCCCATGTTTGGTGTCAAGATTCAACTCTTTGCAAGTCTTATGTACCCCTTGAACTGTGATTCCAAGCAAATCGGAAACTTCTTTGGGGGTCAAAAATAAATCAAACATTATTCGGCCTTGGTTTAATATTTTTGCTAGTATATAATATATTTTGAACCTTAAGATTCACTGTATAGATCATTATATCCTCAATTACAAACCCTTTGCAGTCTTTTTTATTCTGCTGGCAAGGAGCTAAAAATGAGATGTTCACGCACCCCTGATTTAGACGCATCTGATTTAGATGCCCCTGATTTAGACGCATCTGATTTAGATGCCCCTGATTTAGACGCATCTGATTTAGATGCCCCTGATTTAGACGCATCTGATTTAGACGCATCTGATTTAGACGCTTAAATTCATTGCAAAAGTTAAATATTTTATATCGAGTACGGGATATTATCGTGAGTAATGAAAGAAAAAGAATGCTGGCAAGGTTCCGCGCAAAAAAATCATACTTAATGCGAAAGAAAGGGTTAAGCGAGTCAGAAGCCATAGCTGCCGCTAAGCCAATTCTTGATGACATAGCAGAAAGTGCAGGACGCAAAGCGCAGCCTGTAAAAGCACCTGCACCACGCAGAGAAGCTGCTCTGCGCCTAGTAAAAGAACCCAGCCAAGAGGAAGTCCGCCGAGAAGTCGAAAAGTTAAAAGCCCAGGGCACCTTCACGGAAATCCCTACTATCACCTACAGCGCAGAGCGCAGAGAAACCCCTGCCCTAAAAGTCGCAGACAGCGCAGAGCACAAAGCGCAGAGCAAGACGCAAAGCGCAGTGATTGGTAGCGCAGCATTCTGCGCTTTGATAGTTGGTATTGCATCATGGCTGCTCGTAGATTCTTCTCTTGAAGTATTTGGAAGCGAGCCGGAAGGGTGGGGGAAGTCGATAATCCTTGAGCTTGGTATCTTGGGGCTTGCAGTTTCCAAGTCTCAGTTTGGCTCATCTCTAAAAGAAATAGCAGGCTTTTTTCTTTCTAAAGCAACTCTTATCTTTCTTGTCATATTGTCGTTTGCAGTGCTTCACACAGGCGTAGAGTCTCAAAGATCAGAAGGTCTAACCACCGCAGAGTCTACGAGCACAATTCTCACAGATCTAACCGCAGAGCGTGACCTATGGCAAAAGACCTACGATAGCTACGCAGAAAATCGTGTTAGTGACCGCAGAGATGCAATGAAAGAAATCTCGCGTCTCAACGAAGAAATTAGAAAAGAGCGCGCAGCCGTCTCTCAAAGCCTTGATAGCTCTGTGATCAATCTAAAATCAAATACTGAGATGATGATTCGGGCAGCTCTGCTGCTTCTTAATATTATTTTTGGACATAAATTAGCGCAGGCGATGGCCACAATTAAGTGGCCTCCCTTGCTCAGGGAGGAGAGGCTAGTTAGTTAAAACTAGCAAGGGCTTTTAGGCCCAATACTAAAGATTTCGTGGCTACGGACGGCTCACGAGTGAGGGATGACCTTCACCAATCAAAATCTTAAGCAGCTTGATACCTCTTAAGATATCAGGAGCCACCCCCTAGTCAAATGGATTTTATTACCCACTTTTTGTAGAGGGCTAGGATGGCTATACAAAACGACCTAATTAATCACTCTTCTGAAATCGAATCCATGGCCAGGGACTGCGGAATTGACTGGCTTTCGGTCTCAAATCTTTCCTCTGGCGTTCATAAGAACCCGCCTGTCATCTCTGCTAAGTACAAAGGAAAATCTGTCCTTTGGGTCGAAGAAAAGACCACCCGCTCTGGTAAAGAGTTTATAAAAATCACCTTTCATACCAAAAAGCACGGTGGCGTAACCCGCAGTTGGAACTCGTTAGCCCAGGGTGAATTTAGGCCCAAGCTTACGCCAAGAAGAATTGGTGATGATGAAAAAGACAGGCTGCGCAGAAAGGAGCAGTTTCTAGCCTACCGCAACGCCTTTAACTCTGTACCAAAGCCTGAAAGCTTCACCTACCTTCGGGCCAAAGGCATCGATGGCATCCAAAACCTTCATGACATCAGGCTTCTCACAGACAATAAGGTTCAAGGAAAAGCTGGCTACTCTAAGCCTTTCATTGCTTTTCCGCTATTTAGCCCCTCTGGAAGCTATGTTGGTCTGCAACGAATCTATGAAGATGGTTCAAAAAAGCTAACTACAAGCCTCGCACCAGGACAGTACCGTGGAGCTCACTCGGTTATCGGGGAGCCAACTGACATCATCTATGTCACTGAAGGATTTGCTACGGCGGCCGCCATTTATCTAGCTACCGGCAAGGCTTGTGTCTTCTCTTATAGCGCAGGCAATCTTGACATGGTCACAAGCTTTATCAAATCGCGATATGAGGACGCTAAAGTTTTCATTGCAGCTGATAACGATCTTTCAGAAAACGGCAACACAGGGGTATTTAAGGCCCTTGAGGCAGCCAAAAACAATCGGGTTAAAGTTCTCGTCCCGCCGGCTATTGACGACAAAAAATCTGACTGGAACGATATCTTTTGCGCCTTTGGTGCTGGCTTTCTTGAAAGCGCCCTATCAAACAAGGCCTACAGGCTATCTGCCGCCAGGGGCTACGTAGATTATCTTTTTCAGCTTTTAGGCTATGCCAAAAATCAAGAAATTAAGGGCCTAGTCAAAAAAATAGCTGCTTCGACGAGGGTGCCCTTTCTTATCTCAGCCATTGATCTTTGTGAGAAAATTGCAGCGGTGCTAGGCAAAAGGGCTAACAGAGCCCAGATACTTAAGGCTATTCGCTCCGTTGAGGTAGCTAGCCGCTATAAGGCTAGAGAGGTTTCAGGGATAAGTCCCAAAAGTGTCGATGAGCTCAAAAGATTTGAGACCGTGATGAATACTGAAGGCCATTGGGTTATCTCAGAAGATGCCACAAACTATATGATGGATGAGCTAGAGCAAGAGTCTATTGTTATCCTTAAATCGCCTATGGGTACAGGTAAGACCGAGCGCGCAACTAAAAAAGCAATGGATAGGGTGAGCCGTTCGGCCCTAGTTTTACCGCGTATTTCAATCGTAAATGATGCTTCTGACAGGCTTAATGTCGATCATTACCGCAATATCGATGAAATCCTTGCTCATTTTACGGATAAGATGGTGACCTGTATCAACTCGCTTGGAGCTCCCAGATTTCAAGCTGAAAACGGCGTAAGCTGGTTTGAAGGTCTGGATCTATTGTGTCTTGATGAAGCTAGCCAGTCGCTGCCGCAGGTTATTCAGCTCGGCAAAGCCTCACGCCGCAAGAAAAACTATGACGTGCTGGCTGAGGCAATGACAAGCGCTAAATCAGTGCTAGTGGCCGATGCTGACGCCAATGAGTATCTTGTAGGTGAGCTAAAAAGGCTCTCCCCAGAAAGAAGAATTGTCGTAATCGACGTCTCACATCCTGAAAAAGCCGACAAGTCTCTTGATATCCACTTTACTGATTCAACAGCCGAGGCTCGTGACAGCTTTATTCAGGCCGCCCTAGGTGGTGAAAAATGTCTTCTTGCCACTGATAACAAGCGTAAAGCACTTGAGATCGAAAGGCTTCTTCTTACGGTCAAGCCTGAGCTAAGGATTTTAAATATCCATAGGGAGCCGAAAAAGGCTGATCTTAAGAAGGTGACTGACTTCTATAATAATCCCAACAAGGCTTGCAGAGACTATGACGTCCTTATCTATTCACCTGCTATCACCTCTGGCGTCTCCCTTACTACCGAGCATTTTAGCTGCCATGTTGGGATCTTTACTGGCGTTATCAAGGTTAACGATATCCTTCAGATGATTGGTCGCGATAGGACCGCAAGGGACTGGCTTCTAGCTATTTCAGGAAGAAGCCAAAGGGCGAGCGATTATGATATGGAAAGAGCACTTTCTGAGCTCGGCGAAGCGCCAACGGACTTTTCAAGGCTTAAAGCTTCAACCGATATCTATGAAGCTGATGCTAGAAATGGCCTTATCATGCTTGCCCTTAACATTCTTGAGATCAAAGGTCATAGGATTCAGCTTGCAGCAGGTCTTGAAGAAAAGCTTGGAGCATCGATCAAATCGCTATCCTCTGAAATCTCAAAGCAGCT
Organism: Oligoflexus sp. FD111; assembly: GCA_048816425.1. Classification (GTDB taxonomy): domain Bacteria; phylum Bdellovibrionota_B; class Oligoflexia; order Oligoflexales; family Oligoflexaceae; genus JBMDZZ01. The sequence continues at coordinate 13,009 of JBMDZZ010000031.1, read as the reverse complement.
AAGCGAAGAGCGAATTGAGCGCATCTTATCCCAAGTCGATATCTCAGAAGCCCAGTATCAAATGGTTAAGAGAAAGTGGCTTCAAACTGAAGAAGAGGCCGCTGCGGTCTATGCCTACAAGATAAGGCATTATCTGTGCGCTGATCTTAGCCGCGAGTCCATTGATTTTATGGACCAAGGCGGTCTTTCTAAGCTAGCTATGTTTGAAACATTTATGGCTGAAAGATCTGATCTAAGGCGTTTTGATACCAATGAAGCCCTTGAGAAAGATCCCTCGCAGCGCTTTTACGCTGCTAAAAAACAGTCTACTCTTCGAAAAATCCTAGAGATCCTATCTCTTGATGAGAATCTTTGTGGCGAGTTTACCCACCGCGATAGCCAGAAAGTAGTTGATTACTTTCTGGAGAACTATGATCTAGTTAATCAGCTATTTCCTAATATCATCTCGCGAGAAAAGCCGCCTCGATGCGCTACAAGCTTTGTTGCTCGGATCTTTGAGATGATGGGCCTTAGGCTTGGTAAACGAAAATCTCACGGTAGGATGATCCGCTTTATTGATAGGGCTTCTCTCGCTGAGATGAGCTCCTATGCCACAGCCCGCAGGCAGCAGGACCAGTCCTTTCCCAATCTAGCAGCCTAGAAGAAGCCTCCCCCAGTCTTTTCTGCTTTCAAGAGCCTTAGCCGCGCTATGCCTAGTTTCGATTAAAACGGGCAAGACAGGCCCTCTTATGTCACAACGAATACAGCAAGTTAACCATCCGAGTCACATTGGCTTCGCAAAGACAGATCATTATGGGGATGCCCGAAATGTTGATATATATATACAAATCAAAGCCTCCCCAGACTGTATGGCCCTACATTGAGCTATAGCCTAGCAGCAAGCCAGAAAAAGGTTCCGTTCACAGGAGTGATCAAAGTCTTTTCGATTCTAGCAGCTAGATTGAGATTTGATTTTTGATGACCTGATAAAGGGCCAAAAATCAGGAGTATGGACTTGTCTTTATCGATGCAGGATCAATATTTTCAATAATATTTGCTAGCTTTTCATCAAACGGAATGTAGTGGCAGTTAATACTTACTTTTCCAGGGGGTGTTACCGACATTGAAGGAGCTACTTAAAATAATCAATCCGGTACCTTAAAAGATAAAAGCGGGCTATTTTAGCATTTTGTCCCCTGGGTTTTTATGCTCTCCTTGTTGCAACGAAGGGTTGAATTTTCCGTCGTTTTTCTTGCGGTAGGATGTTCCTACCGCAATGTTGATTTAGCTAATAATTTTTGTGTGAATTACAAATCCAACCCCGAGCAAGAAAATTCCACTGGTATAACAACTCCAGAAACCCAGCGAGAATTTTTCTGCCAGCAAAAACGGTACAAAGAATAACAGTGAAAGCGGCACTCCCAGAAAAATACTTTTGGCGTATTCTACTGTTTGTGCCGAGTTCTGCCATTCGATCCGGGAGAAGGCAAGAGCCAGCAGGGTAGTTAGGGGTAAAGCTGTAAGAAAACCGGCAACCGAAGTTTTTTTGCCTGACAGCCACGAAACAAAGCTGATTATTATTGCCGATATAATAACTTTAGCGACAGCGCTAAGCATTCTTTAGCTCCTCTTAAGGGTGTGAGTGTACTTTTCCGTCACCATGCTCATGGGGCGTATGTGACCTGTTCATGACGATGATTCCGCAGATGATCGCGAAGAAAATAATGACGATAACGATTTCTTTACTGTATTTTTTCATGCTAATTTTCCTTTATTTGATCAGCTTCTTGGAAGGGTAATCAGAGAGAAGCAGTGATTACCCTTCGGCGAATATGATCAGTCGGTTGTTTTCGTTTTCCGGGACGATAAATTTTGGGGAAACGAATTATAAAGAACAGGTAATACGAGTAGAGTTAGTATGGTCGATGAGATGACCCCTCCAATTACAACGGTAGCAAGGGGCTTTTGTACCTCAGCACCAGCTCCAACGCTCAACGCCATTGGGATGAACCCCAAAGCATCAGTCAAAGCGGTCATCAATACAGCTCTTAACCGGGTGTTTGCGCCTCGGATGACAGCCTCCTTTGTCTCCACACCGTCCTTTTGAAGACTTCGGATAAATGATATCAACACAACACCGTTTAATGCAGCGATGCCCGATAAAGCAATGAAGCCTATGGCGGCTGAGATTGAGAGAGGTATCGACCGGATTACCAACGCAGCAACACCGCCGATAAAGGCAAACGGAACACCAGAGAAGATGATCAGAGCCGTACTTCCCGAGCCAAACGCCATGAACAAAAGAATAAAAATCAATAAAAAGTCATATCGTTCTATCGAACACCATCCTTTTGAGTCACCCTCAAAATAGCATTGGACCGTGCACGATATCCCGTGCGATATCTATAGGTACGATAAATCCAAAACTATAGATATCGAACGCAATTTGGAGGCAGGTTGTGGGTGATTTTGTGGGTTACGCCAGAGTGTCTACCATTGAACAAGACCCTATTATGCAAATTGACGCTCTTATAAAGGCTGGCTGCGATGAGACTCTCATCTTTATCGACAAAGCCAGTGGCGCAAGTCGTGAGAGGCCTGAGCTTAAACGATGTTTTGAGCATCTTAGAAAGGGCGATACCCTCGTTGTTTGGAAGCTTGATCGTCTTGGGCGCTCTCTTAAACATCTTTTGGAGCTAATCGAGCAAATCGAAAAGCGCGGCGTGAGCTTCAAAAGCCTTACAGATCCCATAGACACTACGACAGCAGGCGGCAAGCTCATGTTTTCTATGGTGGGAGCTTTTGCGGAGTTTGAGAGGAACATTAATAGGGAACGCATTCTGGAAGGGCTAAAAAGATCCCAAGAGGCTGGTAAAAAACCAGGCCGAGTGCCAGTCCTGGATTCCAAGCTCAAAGTCGAGCAGGCTCTTTACATGCTAAATGCTCCAGGAGCAACGCGTTCCACTGTAGCCGAGCATTACGGGATTTCTCGGACATCGCTGCATCGAGCCATTTGTAGATATGAAGCAGGTGAGCTCCAGTGAATGTTATCCCATTTTGTCTGTTGATATCTTCAATGTTGGGGTAATAGAGGCTTTGACGACTGCGTGATTCACCCAAATGCTTAGATATTAAGCACACAGTCTTAGTAGTTAGGCTGCACTCGTGCTGGCCGTACTTTCGCCATTCACGGCCATTGTCCCGCTGCCAGAAGCCTGACCGAGCTTCATGGTTCCGCCGCCTGTGGTACAGCCTCCGAGAGAGCCGATATCGGTGTCTTGACCGAGCATCATTACTCCTCCACCAGAAGAGTCCAAGCTATTAATGACTCCACCGTTGTCTTTAGAAATCATATTGCCTCCTCCAGATTGGCTTCCAGTATTTTTGATCACGTTAATTCCTCCGTTCCTTGATATTCGAGAAGGCCCACCGCCTCCTTCACCGATTACACCAAATTTCATAAGTCCTCCTTCAGAATATGATCACTATAGAATAGACGGCAAGAAAAGCAATATTTCTACTTGTCATCGGGATCATCCCCCACCGCTTGCAGCGGCCCCTTTTCAAGATAGAAATGAAGCCTTTGGCTTCAGGTAAAAAAGAAGGGGGCGGCGTCCCGTTTCCTAAAGCGTAAGTGTTTCGATCTGAGAACGCTTATAAATGAGAAGGAGGGAGTAATGTGAGATCAGAAAGTTCCCATTTATTTTCGTGGCCCCGTTACCAAATCTTTCCCTGATTCCACATCAATGAATCGCGTTTTTTTTATGACACTATGATCTTTTATCCTACTAGTGACTGAGCTGAATGACTTATCAACTTGGGCCTGTAGATAATTTGCAGTCACCTGGAGCAGCTCTTTATAGGTGCTATTACAATCAACACCCATTTTGTCGTTCAAGCCAATATTAAACCTGTTTGATATTGTGATCTCCGAAGGGCTTGTTGCTGTCATATTGAAGCTGACTGTCATTGAGCTGCGCCAGCCTTTCCAGTGGACGAATTCATGGTCTCTTAAATCCTTTATTGACTTAAAAAAGTTCTTTAGTCTTCTGTCCGAAGTTACATCCGTGATTTTCAGATGATATGAGGGTTGATCTTGAAAACACCTCAAGTACAGGGATATAGATGACGTAAGCAAAGCTTCACATCTTTCAATCAATATCCCTCTCTCACCTTTGTCGCTAGATTTATCTAAGTCTTCTAAAGTTTTTTCGTACTGAGCAATGAAGGCTAACGACTTGCTCACCCACCATTGAAGAACGCATATTTTCTCTAGGCGTTCTATCGTTTTTCTTAATTGCTTGTCCTTAGTAGCAAGCCTAATCTTGTACTGATTAGCCTTTCGATCCATAAGTTGGAGTCCTGTCATTTATCTTAAAGAGTAGGAATCTTTATTCCCACTCTTAATAGTTCCAAATCCTGAGAGCCCATCAATAATTGGTCCATAGTAATACACCCATAGTCACCACAAATTTCTTGGATACTAGATGCGGTTTGCGAGGGCCTTTATGACTTCGCTGAGGTCTGGGTCACCGGATTTTTTCTGGGACTTCTCAGCAATGTCCCAGGCAGCGACTGGGAGCGAAAGTTTTACCTTTTTGATCTCGTTAGGTCTTACAGTAAACTTGAACCCATTAGGGCCTTCTTCGAGCAACAAGTGAGCTACAACATCGGATAGGGTAAGTCCCGCCTTTTCTCCCCCATTTTTTGCCAGATAGTCTTCAAGAGATTTGATCGTTTTGGAGTCAAGTTCAAGCTCTTTGTCAATGATCTTGGTTATTGCCATTGGGGTAGATTTTCTTGTTGCTTTGGACGTCTTTTGATTCTTTTTTATTGCCATATACTTACCTCGATTCTTGCTTTCTCAGTTGTTAAAAGTCTGCCTAGTATGGCGAGCGTCAGTTTAGCCTTTTTGTCATCAGGGATGCCAGTCTTTTTTTATATTTTTCTGACTCAACAATCTGATCAGAAATAGGACCAATTCGGTTAACTTTCTGACTTAGAATCGTGGTGTGATCTGGGAGGGCCTAATAACTCCAAATGCATAGGCTTTAATCAGCCATAATTTTGGTATAATTTCGGCTTTTACTTCAATCATACTTCGTCTTTTTAGCTCTGCTTCCGATAAAGAATTCTGAGTTTTTTTAGAGGAGATATTGAAATGAAGTGGTTTGGAAGCAGTGATTTTAAAAGGGAATTTGAACAGAAGCTATTAAAAGAGCTTAAGTACGACCCAGAAGCAGTATGGCGTGACATTGGTGAGCTTCTAGAAAAAGCTCAAAATGGAGACCCTGAAGCGGAAGAAAAGGCAAGATGCTTAAAGGAGATGTACCCTCTAGCTCAAGCAACCGTGATACAAGACAATTTAGGAGATGTAATTAACCCTTTGGTTGAGGCAATCAAAGATTCAATTCAAGATATCTCGCAAGACGATTAAAATTGGTATTTGATATCTCAAACTGAGTAATTCTAATGCGCTGATTTCTTCTGAACATTATCCAGTGGATAAGACGGAAAACATGGTTTTCCTTGTTGGTCCCGCAAGCGGCACCGGCTCCGTGTGGCTCCAGCCACACTCCACCCGATAGAGGTCGGGCATTCCAAGGCATTGTCACATGGCTTGCCGCTGGGCAAGCCAGGGTGGCAACACCTCTCCATTTCCTTAGAAAAAGGAAGGGAGGGCCTTTGGGCCTAGGCGTCTCATCGCGATAGGCACTTAGAGCGGTCTCTTCATGGTAACGGTCTGTTCCAGCCCACTACCACGAGCCCACCCCGAAGGGCTCTTCGTTGCGCTTTGTCAGGGAAATTGCCTGAAGCAATTTCCCCGCTAAATGCTCACTCCATTCCCATGGCTATGGTGCCTATCCTGACATTCCCATGGCTATGGTGCCTATCCTGAGCCAGCCGTCCCAGGGCCAAAATTTAACACACCTGACCCACTAAAGTGTAATACAGACATCACTTGACTATCTAATTATATATCGTAAAAATGTACACAATTGAAAAACTGATGTACACATATGTAATACATTTGAATATAACCGAAGATAGTTGTATCTTAACTTACTGGTAGACATGCAATGTATATGTGTACATTTGTAATACAAAAAATGGAGACTTTCTGGCAATGTCTGAGCTAATTACAATTCGATTTAATCGGGAAGAATACCAAAAGTTAGAGGAGATATGTGATACCTCAAAGCCGATATCTGCTCAGATTAAATCAAGGATCTTTTCAGGTCCGTCTGGGGGTGTTGATTCAGAGGAGTCTGTCTCTCTTTTGAAGGTACTGTCGTCTAGTGTCAATACGATACATTCTGCGATCTTGTCTATGCAAGAAGAGCTATCAGATACCAAGGAAAGGCTTGCCAATATTGAGTCATTTCTTGAGAAGATTTCAGAGGAGTAGACCGTGGATTATTGGCGGCTTTATTTTGAAATAGTTCCTCTGGCTGCGGTTAGTATATTGGCGGCCTTTCGCTGTATAGTTCTTCTATTCTTTCCGCCAACAAAGATCCGGCCAAAAATTGAGATTTTCATCATAGTATCGGTTCTGGTTCTTCTTATTTCATCAGGCTTTTTTATCAAATACCTAGCAGCTTCAAAGGTGCTTTTGACAGGCTATAAGTCAGTAGGTTTTTCGGGATATCCAGACCTAGTCAAATCGATTCTTAGATCGCCAGAGATTGACCTTAGAATCTTTGCAATCTTCCAGTTTTATGTTATCTATCTTGTGCTTGGCACTGTCCGTCCAGCCTACTTTCTTCTTAGGAATAAGTTTAGGCTCATTCGAGATGTAAATGGGCTCATAAAACTTGTCATTCTGGTGGCATTTCTTCCGTTCGCAATACTTCCTCTTTTAATCTATGCCTTCTGGTATCGAAGACGCTTTGAAACCCACGATGAACTGCTTGAGGGAAGCGAGTATATTTCTGACTATGATTATGGAATTATGATCATTCGGATGAAGCTATTTTTGAGCTGGCTTAAGTGGGCTTTTCCTACTCGCCTTTTTAGGCGTGAGGAGAAGATCAAGATTCATCCAGATCTTAAGGTAAAAAGGTCCATACTTGATATTACTAATCTCATCCTAGGTTCCCCTGGTTCGGGCAAAACCAATGTGACGTTTAATCATTTTATGATGCCCGTGATCAACTCAGGTGAGAGGATTATTATTTACGATTATAAGGGCGATTTCACAGAGGCTCTTGGCGGGCGAGACGATGCTGTGATGATCAGTCCATTTGATAAGAGAAGCGCACGGTGGGCCATTGGAAAAGATGTGACTGACACCCAGCTTTTTTTAGAGATGATGTGGGCTGTCGTTGCTACAAGTAACTCGATCTCAAAGAAGTCATTTTTTGACACCTCCTTTGTCGATATTGCTGCTGGGGTTTACCGTTCACTTGAGGATAAGAAGGGCCAAGCTTGGACGTTTTCAGACCTCTATGAAAGGCTTCACAACCTGGATGAGGTTTCTTCAGATATTGAGGAGTTTAGAAGCGAGGCTTCAATGTTTCTAAAAGGAGATGACTCGACCGATCAGACGGCTGGCGTCTGGGGTACAATCCGCGAGAAGATGATGAATTTTGAGGCCCTTGCTAGATGCTGGAAAGATGACGGCCTGGAGGATTTTTCTCTTACTGAATTTTTGTCTGATTCTTATGCCGGTAGTAAGAAGATTCTTCTAATCCGCGTGTCGCCTGATTTCCCAAGGTTGAGCCAAGATTTTCTATCCTCAATCTTTCAACTTATGATTCGGTTTATGTCGGCTCTTCCTGATGCTGTAGGCGAGCGCCATATTAGCTTTGAGATAGATGAGCTACAGACACTAGGCCGCATTCCTGGAATCCTTGAAGCGCCGCGTGTTATCCGCTCAAAAGGGCTTCACTTGGGTCTTAGGACACAGGATTTTGCCAAGACCAAAATAGATTATCGCGATGAGGGCGGAATCGAGGGTCTTAGCAACTCCATTGGTCTCAAGCTCATCGGTCGCTGCGAGGGTGAGGAGGTTAGGCGAGAGGCCCTTAAGATGCTCTCAACGAGCCGTATCAAGCGCTATAGTTTAGCCCCAAGGAGCGAGAAGGATGATCTTCGTCGATACAGCTCTCAGATCCTCGATTCGACCCCTTTAGTATCGGGCAGTTTTTCTCTTAAGAAGCCAGATCTTCAGACACCGGCAGAGTTTTTTGTTCAGTTTTCAAACTGGCCGATTATTCGGCTTAAGTTTCCCATAAGGCCCATGCCAAAGCTTTATCCATCTTTGGTCAAAGCTGAGTGGCTCTCTGATGATGACTTAAGGCACGAACGATCAACGAGGGAAACCCAGGATGATGAAAAGAAAAAGTCTATTTCAAAGAGTCTTAAGAAGGCTAAATTTTCTCGCAAAACGGAGGAGTAGGTATGCTCAGCTTAAAAACCATAGGAGCCTCCTCATCGAGTCACGAATACTATGCCAAATACTGTCAGGAAAAGGGCGAGGCTCAGGGGATTTGGACGGGCGAAGGAGCAGACGCTCTTTCTCTTTCTGGAAAGGTCGTCCAAGCTGAGGATATGAAGCAGCTCCTTTATGGGTTTAGCCCAGACGGAAAGCCCCTTTGCAAGAACGCAGGAGCCAATCATCGAGGGGGGTGGGATCTTACGTTCTCAGCTCCGAAAAGTTTCAGTCTTGTTTGGGCAAATGTAGATCGAAAGTCTCGCGAGAGGCTTGAACAGGCCTGCCAGGAGGCTACAGATTATGCACTGGCCTATCTTCAAGAGAAGGCGGCCTTTTCACGGGTTGGCGAGGGGGGAACGGGGCTTGTCAGATCAAAGCTTGTGGCGTCGAAATTCTTTCATTCGTCTAATCGGTCTGGTGATCCTCAGGCTCATATTCATGCTGTCATAAAAAACGTGGGCTTGTGCGATGATGGCGTCTGGAGAACCCTTCAAGGCAGGTATTTTTTTGACTATAAGATGACAGCCGGCGCTCTTTTTAAGCTTAAGTTATCTGAAGAGGTCCAAAAGCTTGGCTATAGGGTTAAGCAGGGAAAGGATTTTTTTGAGGTTGTTGGCGTCTCAAAGGATCTTTGTGACAGCTTTTCCTCACGCTCTCAGCAAATTGAAGAGCGACTAGCAGAGCTTGGCTATACGCGGGACAGCGCAAGCCCTGAGATGATTCAAAAAGTCACTCTTGAGACTAGGCAGTCGAAAAAGCATAGCTCTGAGAGCAGAAGAAGCTTTGCCCAGTGGCAAAAGATGAGTAGGGAGCTTGGCTTTGGCCCCGCTGAGCTAGCCAAGATTAGAAAGGCCCCTCTATACCCAAAGCTGAGCCACCCAGAGCTTGAGAGAGTTTTTTCTGACACCCTAGATGAGCTTACCCTTGAGAACTCCACCTTTAGCGAAAGGGCTCTCCACCATAAGCTCACCGAAAAGCTAATCGGCAAGGTTAGCGGCGATGAGCTTATGGTTTCTTTGGAAAAGATTCGCGAGCACAAACGCTTTGTCGCTATTTCGGGCGATAGGTTTACCACCACAGAGATGTTTAAGCTTGAAAAGGCCATCGTTAGGGATGCCATATTGCGAGAAAACGAGGGCCGGCACGCAGTGAGCGATAAGGCCATAGCGGAGGTCCTCTCGCAGGTTAAGTTTCAAACGATAAAGCCAGAGCAGCTTCAGGCCCTTCGGGGGATATGTCAGGGAAGCTCAGCTTATGCCATGGTCAGAGGGCTTGCTGGGGTTGGGAAGACCTATACCATAGATGCTATTGAGCGCAGTTATAGCCTTTCTGGCTATAAGACCCTTGGCTGCTCACTTTCGCACAAAGCGGTGTCTGCTTTAAGAGGTGAGACGGCCATGGAGGCTCATACGATCCATCACCTTTTAGGGCGTATGGAAGCTGGAAGTCTTAGACTAACAAAGAAGCACGTCATATTTTGCGATGAGGCTGCAATGATTGACTCAAGGCTTATGTCGAGGCTTTGTGAAAAGGTCAACCAGGCCGGCGCAAAGATGGTTCTTGTTGGTGATGACAAGCAGATCCAGTCGGTTGATGCCGGTGGGATGTTTACCACCCTTTATGAGCACCTTGGAGGTGGCGAGCTATCTGATGTGATCAGGCAAAACAGGCTTTCCGAGCGGGCAGCTATTCTTTCCGTCAGAGAGGGTAAGGTGGAGAAAACATTAGACTATTATGAAGGACGCAAAGGAGCTCCGCTTACCCCCGATATCAAGCAATCTGTGGATCAGCTTCTTTCGGCAGAAAAGAAAGGCAAGCTTTCAGCCATGGCTCCTTGTATTTACAGCGAGCATGGCAGTTTTGAGGAAAACCTAGCCGTTCGGGGTGAAATGGTTGATAGAGGGCGATTTAAGGACTCTGTCAGCCTTGTAAATAGCAAGGGAAAGGTTCTTGATGTTTCTTCGGGGGATCGCCTTCGGTTTAGTGAGACGGCAGCTCACCTTGGGATTTCAAAGGATGAAATTGGAACCGTTTTGTCGGCCTCGGCTGAGAAGGTAGTCTTTCGCTCTCAGTCGGGCACAGATCAAAGCTTTGATCCGAGGGAGTTTAAAGGCTTTAGCTATGGCTTTGTGATTGAAAAATCACTTTATGAAAAAGAGCGGGGGTTTTCTCTTAAAGAGAGCCTTGAGGCATCCATTGATGAAACCATCTCTCGCTGGAAGCGATTTCGCGAAGAGTCACCAGAGAAAAGCTCCCTTATCATCTCGTCAACGAACACCACCGTTTCGGCTCTAAACCTTAAGGCTCGCGAGTATTTGAAAGAAAAAGGCGAGCTTTCGGGTGAGGAGAAAATAGTTAAAACAACTCATGGCGAGATCCCTCTTTGTGTTGGAGATAGGATCATCCTTACCGACACCAAAAGGCATCTAGGTCTTTATACGAACGATGTCGTCACGGTCAAAAAGATCGAAGGTGATAGGGTCGCAGTTTTAAAGAGTAATGACAGCCATAGAGCTGTGGAGATTAACTTTAGTCTTGGTCAATTTAACTCTTTTAGGCATGGTTATGCCATCACCGCCCATAAATCACAGGCTTCAACCGTAGATCGTAGTTTTGTTCTGGTCGATACGAAGTTTTTTGATCGGGAAAAATTTTATGTTGCCCTATCAAGGACTCGTGATTTTTCCCAGATTGTGGTCAATCGTGAGATCTTGGGCGATCTTTCTGAAGACAAAGTCAGGGCGATTAAGGAGCTGCCAGAGAGTCAGCAGGCTTTTGCCCATTTTAGGGCTTTTAAAGAGGAGGCCGCGAAGTTTCTAAACCGTTCCCATATCAAAGAAACCAGTCAAACAGGTCTTAGACGTGAGGATATCCTTAAGCTTAGCCCCAAAGAAAAGCGCGAGGCCACCATGAAGATGCTCAGACTTCAAACTGAGGTTATGAGCGAGAAGATATTTGCGGGTGTCCAGGGTATCAGAAGGCTTGCTTTGGCCTCTCAGAGGCTTGAAAGGGGCCTTAATCAGGGAGTATCTGGCGCGGCTAAGCAGAAGATCAAGTCTAAGCTGCGGCGGGCCGTTCTCAAAATATAGAATTTTGATAGTCTCTTACCACGCTTTGCAGGGGGCAAAAGGGTTTTAGATCGCGATTCTAGCTCGTGGTGCTTTTATTTTTATCTCGACCTTAGCATTGAGCCGATTTAGGAAGCGCAGCAGCTTCTCAGAGCTGAACCGGGAAACCTTTCCATTCAGCAAATAGCTAACCTCTGATTGCGGCTGCTTCAGTAATTCTTGTAGCTCCTTCTGGGAATAATCATGCTTTTTTACTATTCCGATGATCCCATCAATTAGCTCTGTTCTGATAGCCAGATCTTTCGCTTTTTCCTCGCTAAAGCCTAGATCTTCAAAAACGCTATTTCTCATCCTTCTTACTCCTCTTTGTTGTGCTAATCAGGGACTTCAGTCTCTCATTGGCCTTTTCTACGTCACCTTTTGCCGTCTTCGGACTTTTTTTCTGAAAGCAGTGCAGAACATAAATTTTATTTTTCACGAACGTCACGTAAATCGTTCTGTATATACCGTTTTGATCTTTTGCTCTCAACTCGAATGCCTGCTTTTTTAGTCCAGGGAAAGGCTTCCAGTTGTTTGGTTCCATGCCCTTCTGCAACCTGAACAAATCAGCACCCAGGTCAGCCCTGACATCTTCAGGGAATTCTCGAATGACCTCTTGAGAATCCCCCAACCACTCAACATCCTTCGGTTTGTCCATGCGCCTCCTCCTTGTGACACACTTAATATAGGATATTTCCTATATTGATGCAATACCTATCGGTATAACTTAGCGTAAACTTGAGTGTCTTTTAACGATGTCGATCTTATCGGCCCTATATTCTCACGCTATCTACCTTTCCTTGGAATCTACTTGCCTTGCCAGCGACCTTGATGTCTTCATCGCTCTGCCCAAGGAGGTCTGTCACTAGGGACTTTAGTACAGTATTTGTTGTCTTTGGTTCCAAGACTCTTAGGACAATCTTGAGATTCTTTCGTGGGGAATCATATCGAAGCTTTCGACTAATTTCGGCATCTGGTAGCAACTTTAGAAGCTCTACAATTTCAGTTTCTTGAAATCTCTCGATCATTGCGTCATACATGGGTTTTGCGCCTCTTGAAACACCGTCCCCATAGTTGGCGTTTCCTAATCTGCACATCAATATGGCCTTAACGTAGTCTTTTCTGATGGAGTGATAGAAGAAGATCTAACAGGTACTTAGCAGGGGAAACTTCATTATCGTAGTTCCCCCAATTCTCGTGAGCAGATTTCAAAGAAGAAATATGTTCAGCCATCTCTACCGCGAGGGTATCTTCAGGAATGTACGACATACCACCGACGACATCCAAAAACTCCTTTGCCGAAGTCTTTTTGTCGGTCACAGCATTTGCTGAAAATTGACCATATGGGGGATGGTAAGGATTGCTGACAAATCCTACCAGATTGGGCTGAATCTACTGTATGACATAGCTTTAATCTGATTATAGGCTATGTATATCTTGTCTATCAATTGATTGGTCTTTTAGTAATCTTCGTACTGAAGTTCTG
>JBMDZZ010000030.1:0-39431 GCA_048816425.1 Oligoflexus sp. FD111 | reverse complement strand
GACTATACGCTCAACCTTAACCGTATTCCAGAACCAATGTCGGATATTGATTTGCGCGTTAGGGAAGGTGTGTAAGCTATCGGCCTCAATGCTTTTGGTCGAATCTGGTAGGATTTGTCAGCAATCCTTACCATCCCCCTATTGCTGATTTGTCTTCAATAGGCTTAATTATTAATTGTTGAAAATAGAGTTAATAACGTTAATATCGTAAAATAAGGTAATGGTGACATTTCGCATTTAGCTGTATTCGCAAATTGTCTGTACTTGCGGATAGCAATCTCCATTGATGCAGACTTCGCCTTTATATTCCTTGCAAGTCTCCGTTATGCCCCATTCTGTGCCGCCTCCACCAGAACTTCCGATTCCAGCGTTAGGATCACCGCCGCTGTATCCTCCACCTCCATTAGATTTGGATGTGTTATCATTTTCTTTCTTCTTTTCTTGATCCTGCTTCTTTTTTATTTTTTTCATTTCTTTTTCAAATCTATCTCTTATTGTTCTGTCGAGCATTTTATCAAAAATGTCCGATTCCTTGTCTAATTCTTCAAGGCAAGATTCATATTGCCACTTGCATAATAACTCTCGACTTTTTTCTAGCAAGTTTAATACATCAACAAGACTTAACATGTCTTGGCATAAAGCTTGTGATCCTTCGCATTCTCTTTCACCGTCTTTCTTATAATCTTTTTCTACTTTTGACATTGCCTCTGTTAATAACCATAAGGTGCCAAAGCCCATATATCCTAATCCGTTAATCTTATATTCAGCCAGACGTTTTTCTATCTGTTGTTGTTTTTCAGCTATTTTGATCTGACCTTTTATTTCTTGCAATCTTGCTATGCAACGAACTGTTTCCGGTTGGCGTTTGTAGGGTTCGCCAATAAACAAGTATTCGCCAAAATCGCTGATTGTATTATCTATTAAGCGATCAATTGCAGTAGATTCACTATTATAATGCTCAAATAGGATTTGAGCTTGGGTTAGATAATTTTCACATGTTAGAAAGCCATCGACACCAGAGTCACTTACAAATCCATTAGGCATATTTATAGCAAACTTAATTAAATCTAGTGCTAATTTCGGGTTGTATTGACCTCCAGGAAGAGGTCGTAATGCAGGAGCCGAATATAGTAGCGCGTATCCTCGCCAAACTCCCCCACCTTCATAAAAGCCCCAATCCGGGGTGGAGTTGTAAGATGATAAGTGGCTTAGCGATAATTTAGGAATTTTACCAGCAACGTCGTATATTTCTACCGTAGACGTTGATAGGTGAACGACTTGCGCGCCGCAATAAACGGAAAAATAGTAATATTCTTCTGTTTCTTCTCCAACGATATTTGGAGAAAGGTGTGTGTTAGCTAGATCCCAACATTCACGATACAAACCGTAGCGGTGGCGTCTTCCTGTTTCAATATAAGGATTATGGTAATATTCGGCTTCAAAAATTAAAGTTTTAAGGTATTTGCTAGTTGCTTGTAACTTTCCCCAAGTATTGCTGTTAGGAGTTTTTCTAAGATTATTTAAATAAGTTTCCTTGAGTTTAACTATTGCATGTACACCATCGGCGCGCTGATTGAATATCTCATTTGAGTATGCATTAGTTGCAATTCCAAGTAATAATGTGGTCGATATTATGAAAATATATCTTGATATGGTCATTTATATTTTTCCTTAAAGTTAGCTAAAAAAGTTTCAATTTCCTCGCGCGTAACTGTTCGGGAATCCCCATCATGGAATTCGACTTTAATCACAGAGTAGTGACCATCGACTAGTGGACGGGTTACAAATGAAAGCATTTTTATTAGCGTCTCGTCGTCGGAAGTTTTGATGTGATCATCAAAAAGCATTTTAATACCAATATAGATTTTCGATAAATCGTCTTCACTTGGACTCAATTCAGATTTAGGCGCATTATGCCGATAGTCGTAATATCCACAGTAGACATCACTATCAGCAATAATTCTTTTTATTTTATCAAGGCTGTTTTCTTTGGGATTTGCTTCGAGACGACGCTCTTTACATAACTTTATTCGAGTCATTGCGTTTACTAATGTATTGAATTTGGCAATATCAGTACCATACTCTTCTTCGTATTCAAGAAGAGGTGATGTGAAAGTTAGATGGTTTTTAATATGTCGCGTGCCACCATTTTCATATGATACTTTTAAGTCTCGGTATTCACTTGCAAAGAATGTATGAAGCAACATGAAAGTTGCAGCGCAGTGGACATTCTTTGAACATTTGTCTAAATCAACTTTAGGTAGAAACTCTGCTATTTGATTTTCCATGAACTGAGGATCAAGGCGTCTAACCATCTTTTTCTTATCAAATGCTGTACTAACAAATGAGTATTCGTTGCAGAAATTTATCCCATCTATCTCAAGATTTTTAACTGAAGTTGCTTGCTGCGGGTTTAAGCAAATTTGAGAATCAGCTCCCCAAGCAATCGGTGCAGTTGTAAGCCCTAACACCATTAAAGTGATTCGATTAAAATTTTGCATGTTTCATTCCTTTTGCGAAAGTAGAGCTAGGTACTCTGTTGGGTAATCACCAAAAACCGCTGAGGTATCGCTTTTCTAGCAGTCGTTGATGTTTGTGTCTAGCCTCTGACTTTCCGGTTTGCCAGATATTCAAACTGTAGCCGAGCTATCATGCGCTACAGCTTGAATACCAATGGTGTAGCTATTTTGACGGCAATCGTTGTTTGAATAATTGACATAGTTGTAATGGAAAGCCTATTTCATGATTTTTAAACATTGGTTTAATTCCTATTAATATAGTAATGTCGTGATTAAATTTTTAAGGCCAGCCTTTTAAAAGAAGGTATTTGAAATATTCTGAAACGACAATTTGAATTCCCCTTTTTAGTTGAAAAAGATTACCGCTGTAGGCACTTTGAGAATGCCCACAGTGGTAACTGAACAAGGGGTTGTCGGATATGGATATTAAAGAGGTTCTCGGCATTGGAATTGACGACTGGATTAATGCGTCGCCAAACAAGCGTTCACTCAGGATGCTAGAAAGATTCTCAGGTGTGCCTTACACCACGTTGCGTAGGATACATGCGAAGGAATGCGCACCTTCTCTTGAAAATGTTATTCCTTTATGTGACACGATATTTCCGAGAGAAAAAACTAATGCCCTAATTGAGGAATTCTACCCAAAGCTTTTAGGCCTGTTTAGCCACTCGATGATTTCTCCAGAAACAAAGCAACTGCCAGAGGACCTGAAAAGCTATCTTCTATCGAAAATGCACTATCTTGTATTCACAAAGTGTCTTACGACTGGGACGACTGAAGAAAAACTTTTAAAGCTTTGGGGGCAAAAAGCTTTAGAAGCTTTAGATGATCTCGTGTCAACGGGAGAAGTGATAAAAGACTCAAGTGGAAAATATACAACGAAAAGTTCTAACTACAGTGTTACAGGTTCAGCTTATTCTCTGACCCACCTTAAGGCTTTCCTTGATGAGTATAACCCCAAGCATGAACAAAAGGAAAATGTCGCTTTAACTGCCCTTCATGTTCACAATGTTTCTCTTGAAGATCAAAAAAAGCTTTTCTCTCTTCAAGAGAAGTTTAATAGAGAAGTTTCTGAAATATTGAAAAATTCTGATCCAAACGGCTCTATTGCTTGGTTTAGTGGAAACTTCTGTAATGTAATCGAACTTTCTTAAAGGAAAGATACAATGTTTAAAAAAGTTACTTTTCTTATAGCATTATGCTTTGCTTCAAATAATTTATTGGCTGGTGGTATGACTTCTGGAAGTGGCGGTGTGGCTACTAATACTATTCAGCCATTTTTTGTGAGCGAAGAGTCAATGTTGACTTTGGAGCGTAATCTTTCAGAGATGGATCGTATTAAAGTTAAGGAAATAAAGCCACAGGTGAGAGCAATTCAAGACTTTTATACTAGTAAAGGAATAAAAGGCATTGTCGCTGAAGATGAAAATGGCTTGCCAATTGTAATTTTGCAAAATGACTCTTTTAGAGAATAATTAGAGTGAATAGTGCTAATAATGATATTAGAGTTAATAACGTTATTAACTTATTTTTCCTCTTCTTTCTTTTGGGAAAGCTATAAATTGATGATGCAATAGCTCGCTGCTTGTTAAGCAGCGAATAATTTTTGTTTTTCATCAAAATAGACTTCTTGTGCGTGAGAAGATAAAAGTTTATATCCCAAGAGTATTATCAGTCTGAACATTATCAAAGTTATGCCAAGAAAAATTACTTTATTTTCTTCTGAAAAAATGGATCTCTCGATATTGCTATTATCTACTTTACTACTATTATTACTATAGTTTTGTATCTCATTTCTGGTCTGATCCAATTTAGCTTGTGTATCCCGAATAGCTCCAATTGCCTTCCCCTCGGTATGAACTCTTAGGGCAGCTTTCAACTCTTCTTCCCTAGTGATTAGTTGAGAGTATGTCTTGTCATTTGCAAAGGCCGTATCAAGTCCAGTTTTTATCTGCGAAAATTTATCAAATGTTACGACTCCGCAGATATATACTACGCACAGGAACAAAAAAGTATTAGCGAGCCAGCCTCGCCAGAGGCTGGCTATTATAAAAATCAGCTCCCCAGCAAAAGTATATAAGAAAGCAAATGTGGCAACTTTAAATCCTAAAAATTCAAAGAAAACGGCATTTTCTGTATTAGCTTCATAATATTGGTACTGAAAAATTCCCATGATAATGGCAATTGTTAGCATAGAAAGGCCATAAAACCATAGCCTTGGCGAGAACATAAATATGAATAAAGGCTTAGTTATGTTATCAAGTCCTCTTTTAAAAATGGGCCGTATGTTAAAATGTGAAGATTTTTTTGCCTCGATTGCTTCTAACCGTTTCGTTGTGGACTCAATACTCTGAGCAAGTAATTCAATAGAGCTGGTCAGACGGTCTATCTTTGATTCCAATCTTGTAAAATTGGCTTCGGTTTTTTCGGACAGATTTACAATTTTTTTGTTAGTCTCGTCTCTCAAATTTACAATTTCAAGTGACTGATTTTTTGTA
This sequence comes from Oligoflexus sp. FD111, assembly GCA_048816425.1. GTDB lineage: Bacteria > Bdellovibrionota_B > Oligoflexia > Oligoflexales > Oligoflexaceae > JBMDZZ01. The sequence continues at coordinate 34,414 of JBMDZZ010000030.1, read as the reverse complement.
AAATTATCAATACGCGACCCAAGGTCAGACTGTAGATTTACAATTTTTTCTTCAGTGTCTTGTTTGAAGCTAGAAAACTCAAGATTGATATTTTTTAGGTCATCTTTGACACTATCGAGGGTTTTAGGAGTCTGCAATGTCGTGACGGATCTATTACTATCTTTAGGGCCTTCGTTTTTCATTTTATCATCAGCCCCTAAATGCTCTAGAACCTTTTCGGAATCTGATGCCCAAGGCTTTCTCGCTATGGCTCGAAGCCTGGAGGCCTTCAAGTTGTTTTCTATAGCGATTTTTTTTACATGGTCGTTCCATGCGTGCATTTTTCTACGCCATGAAAGCTCAGATGGGCTTAGGTTTGATTCGTTTTCCTGCGATGTAAAAAACGCATCAAGTTCGCTAAAAAGTTCTCTGGCTGTCGGTTGCATCTTGTAAATCCTTTTACAAGTTTCATCAGTCTCTATCAGAAAAACTAAGCTATCTCTTTTTTGTAAAATTTACAATTTTCAGTTTACAGTTTTTAGCGTTATTTTGCAAAATGCTTGTTTATCACCATTTACGTTAATAACGTTATTAACGTTATTTATTTCAATTTTGACAGATCTTATATTTATGCGTTAATAACGTTATTTGCGTTTTTAGTGTCGAGTAATCTATAATTAAGAGTCTTTTTGAAAAGGGGGAAAGACGTGGTAAGACACGCAAAGCGAATTGCGAGCGTTAATCAAAAAGGTGGCGTTGGAAAAACCACGTCAGCCGTCAATCTATCTTATGGGTTAGTTCAAGAAAAAAAGAGCGTTCTTTTGATAGATCTCGATCCACAGGGAAACGCAAGCCAGAATTTAGGAATCCGTGACGAAAGTTCAGGACATGATCTTCTTGAAGCAATTAAAATGCCAATTTCTAAAAACCTAGCTCCGATTGTCTGGGAAACTGAGTACGGAATTGATGTCATCGCTAACAGCCATGCTTTTGCCGTTGCTGATAAGTATATGTTGGAAGAACATGAGCCGACAAAACTTCTATCTGTGATGCTGGATGCTCTCGAAAGAGAGCATGACTATGCCTGGGATTATATTGTGATGGACTGTCCACGGGCATTGTCAATTGTTAGCTTAAATGCCCTGGCCTGTGCGGATCTCGCATTAATCCCCTGCGAGCTTGGAAGCTTTAGCTTGTCAGGCTTGGAAGATGTCGTGAAAACGATCAACCGGATTAAGCGTAGCGTTAATCCCCCTCTTCAGTATCGAATTTTACCAGTTCGCTATGACTCGAAAGATGCTTTCTCGAAAGAAATTCTAGCTGAAATTAAAAAAGAGCATGGAAAAAACCTTGTCGGTGTCTCGATAAGCGAGTCGAAGGACGTGAAGCAGGCCCCTTACTATGAAGAGCCTGTAGGATCTTTTTCAGCTAGAAGCCGTGGCGCTAAAGACTATCAGAAATTGAGCCGTGAAATAGGGGAGATGTTTTAATGGCTAGTAAAAAGAAAAAGAAAAATTCTGAGCTTGATGATCTTCTAGGAGCTTATACCAAGGAAGAAGGGACTTCCGATAAGAAATCTCGGCTGAATGCTTATATCGATCACGATGTTTCCGAGCGAGCAACAAATTATTTAATAATGCATGCCCCTCGATATATCACGATGTCGAAACTGGTGGAAATGGCGTTAGATAAGTATTTAGACGATTGGGAAGACGAAAACGGCGAGATTAAAAAAAGACCAAAAGGCGAAAATCTAACTGCAGGCCGTCCAATGTCAATTGATCGCTAGTAATCCCTTCTCAAGACTATTGCGACTCAGCCTTCTAACCATAACCAATAATAGTCAATAAGACACACCAACTTCAGAAGCTTATTTTAAGCTTCTGAAGACATTAGAATCTTATTTGAGTTTCCCATCAGTGCGGAAGTAAAATTTGCTGGAAAGGCCATTTCCGACGGCGAGAAAGACATTATTTAAGCAAAGCCGTCTGATACTTTTCGGAACGCTTAAAGCGGTTGTTTAAATCCCTCTTCCTTTTCAAGAGAAAAGTCTAAAATAGAAAGGCTCGCCAAAGGCGAGCAAAACTATTATCCGGCCCCAAAGGGGCCTACTAAGAACCTCCGCTTCGCTCCGGTTTTTCAAATCCACAAAGAAAAGAAACTTTGCAATTTTTGAACCAAAAATCCTGTCAGACCAAAGCCGAGGATAACAGCGAAGCTGTTACCGCAAGGCGCGGAGATCAAGCGCCCACTGTTGTGCAGTTTTTTTCAAATGTAACTGCGCGCGATTAGTTCACTAAACATTCGTTGTTTAACCAATTTGAATAACGAGCGCACAGAGCGAGGATCTGGAAGTCGAATTGACACTGTCTGGTCGGAGCGAAGCGAGGAGAAGACTTGATTAGATTTGTGGAATTTAATGTGAGTTCAGGGATAGGTATAGAAGTCGATTTGTAGAATTTTTTTCGATTTTAAAACCCTTATTTGCCAAGCTTTTCAAGGATCACCAACTCAAAATTTCAAACAAAAACCAAACATTTTTTTTCAAATTTTTTGTCGTAAGTAACTGAAATTACATGAGTGGGTCTTTGGATTTCAAACAAATTTCAAACATTGTGTTTGAAAAAATGTTTGAACCTAAAAGCATATTAATTATAAATATTTACAAGCAAACTGTGGATAAGTCTCAAACAAATTTCAAACATTTTGAACTGTCTTTCAAACAAATTTCAAACATTTTGAACTGTCTTTCAAACATCATCAGAAGAAGAAAAAAGCAGCCAATATGGCTGCTTAGTGATGCTGTTTTGATGCTTCCATATTTTGACTCAAAACATCATTTTTGATGAACTCTTCAACGAAGTTTTTACTTCCTGGACCTAGTTTTTCAACGAGTTTTATTATAGTGATAGGTGGGTCTTTTTCTTGAATCTCAAGCATAGCTTTTGACACTGATGCCATTTCGTTTTTTAGTATGGATAGCTCTTTTTTTACGTCTTCCATCTCTCTCTGCATATCGGATATTGAAGTCGTATTTGCTTTTATGTGGATCTCTGCTGAGTCTAGTCTCTCGTTATGCTGAGCGATTTTATTTGAGTGATCCAACAGCGTATGGTCACGCCAATCTTCTTTTATAGCTGACCGCAAATCCTCACACCATTTAATTGCTCTTTTCTTTAGATATGTTCTTTTAGTGTTGGCGTCCCAACTCATCAGTTGACACTGATGTAAAAAGTTTCGAAACTGAGTATAGGTAATTCCTATTAGGGCTTTTTCGGCCATAGGAGCGATTTTTACACCTAGTTTTATAGGAAGTTTTTTAGGTATTGACCCTTTTTGATCGACAAGACCTTTTCCATCGCAATAGTCTCTGTACAGATCAAACAGAAATAAAACGGCAGATCGGGGATGTATGTTTGCCTTGAGGCTGTGTTTTTTTATGTCACGACGGAGTGAAGTTTCTTTGCTATTTAATTTTTTTAAAAACGTTGCTCCACCACCGTAATCTAAAAAAATATCCTTGTCTTTTTTGCTTGTCACTTGTATTCTCCAGTATGTCAATAAATGTATATCGTTTGAAAAGTATATCAGGAAGCCTCTTTTTAAAAGAGGCTTTTTTTTAAAAGCTCTCATGAATGGCTTTTTAACAGTCAGCAGTTCTTTAAGGAAACCCGTTTTTTTCGATATCATCAAGAATTTTCTTGAAAGCATCGGTTTCTGGCTTCCCCCATATAACAAGAGCATCTCGTATTTTGAAATTGAAGTTCTCTGCTGACCACAGTTCGAGTACGCAGCGGATCACTTGCTTTTGTCCCTGAGAAATCCCAGTTTTCAAAAGTGTAGTGAGTTGCACATATGTATAGATTCCAGGCTCAAACACTCCGAACCAATTGACCCACTGTGACAGACGTTGTTCGGCAGTCAGATTCATGCGTCGATCCTTTCTTTTTTAGTAGTGATTGAAATTCCAAGATCAAGATCCAGGCCAGCTAGGATTTCTGCTAGTTTTTGAACGGTTGGTTGTCGGTCACCAAGCTCATAGGCAGCAATGGAGTTGTGAGACTTACTGCCGACTCTTCTGGCTAGTTCACCCTGCGAGATCGCGGCAAGGCTTCGTTGCCGCTTAAGAATATATGGTAAAAGCTCTGCAATATGTGGCGTTGAAAACTTGAAGATACCATTTTGCTTATCGACGAGTTCAATTGAGAAATCTCTAATGCCGGTCTTATCAGTTTCAAACATTACATTACAGAGATCTTCGATCATTGTGAGTGCTTCTTTCTGTGTTTTTGCCTGTGTTTCAAAGTCCAAAGTTGGGATCTCAGCAGCCCACGACTTGCCATCTTTAAAAATTCGACCTTCTAAAAACATAAGATTTCCTTTTTTGGTAAGCACTGGGAAGCTTAATCCCTAGATATTTGCTGCGCTTACTGTCAACGATAGGTGTAAGTTGAAGACCTAGAAATGTCAACAATAGTTGTAAAATATTTTTCCACATCTTGTTTATTCGTGAGTGTACTCTGAAAATATGTCCTTAAAACCCATGATAGACAAGGGCTAGGTAGCTCCGGCTGCGGCCGCATTGTACGCTGAAACAAATCAAATGTTTGATGCGAGTTTACCTGTTGTTAGAATGACATGATTCTAAATAAGCACGAATATATGGCACGCTACATATAAGTTTTTGATTTCATTTTTATAATCGCCAAAAAACATCTGTATTTTGATCATTAACGAAAAAGCTAAGCAGGTATGTGATATCAGCAGGTTACAGGTGGGCAAAATTTGCACAATCAGGCTCAAAGAGCGGAAATATCCTTGCTTGGGAAAATAGATTTAACTATTTGATAATAAAGTGATAAATAGATATTAAAAATGTTGTTTGCACCCAGGCGCATTTGAGTTCTAGGAGGGCAGATTTTGAGTGTTAGTCACCAAATCAAAGAAGTACTTCAAAAAGTCGCTCTAAAAAAGGAACTCTCACCGAGTGAATGGATAATTGCGGGCAATGCAATTTTTCGTGGAAGAAAACGGCAAGATCTGACCCAGGTCCAAGCTGCAAAAAAACTTAAAATCACCCGCAGAAAACTTCAAAAACTTGAGGCAGCTGGTCGATGGTCGAAGTCAAAAAGAGAATATATTTTGCAAAATGAAGGATTCCTGAGTCAGTTTCATATGAAACTTCTGACTGATCGCTCCTGGCCCGATACCAAAACTTTCAAGAATGCAGTTGATAGGATTGTTGATGGTAAAAAACTCCGCAAAAAGCGGATCAGAAAGCCTGAAGAAGTTCTCTCTGAAAATGGTCCAGATCGTTTCAATGAGATCCAGATATTGACCGAATCTTTGAAAACAAGAGTTGATATTCAGGGACAAAAGCAAGGTCAGATAATAATTTACTTCCATAACTGGGAGCAATACGAGCGTTTGCGAGAGATTATTTTGAATTAAACTTGGAAGGAGGATCTTTAACTTGGATTATTAGGATGCGCAGCATCGTTAAATTGTCTGTATAAATCCATTTCTTCTTCTATCTTTTCTTTTTCTGATTCAAGAGAGCTATTATTGGTGGGTGGGGCATAATATTGATTTATTTTGGCAAACTCAACTTCATAATTACTTTCAAGCTCCAAATGTTCGCGTAGCTTGCGTTTTCTTTCTTCTTCTGTAGCAACCACAAAACTAGTTTCTAAATCTGTGAAATACTGGCTTAGTTGAGGAAACGGACGCATTAAATCATTCCATGTTTCTTTGTTATCGATGTTCTCTTTTATTTTCAGAAGCCTTGATACGACACATTTAAAGGTCCAATTAAAAGCATCATTATTGTGGAGTTTATAGTGGTAACAGTCTTCAGCAAAATTTAAAAATTCTTTTGAAAGATAGTCTCGTTTTCCTGGAAGGTTGTTAAACTCGTTAGCAAGATATTTAAATTTATCAACAAATTCCTGATTAAATGATGTATATAATGCCCAGTATATGCCTATAATGCCAATTAAAAATGTGCAAAGTGCCTCATGTGAGTATGTGTCTCCATGTTTCAGGAATAATTCAAAATGCGATCCTACTCCGATAGCTATCAAAGAAATCATTGACCCTGAAATTAACGTCCTCCAAGCGACATTGTTCTTGTTTAAGTTATCCTTAACTATATATTGATGTAATAATATATGCTTGATCATTGACGAAAGCTCTCTTTCTATTGAGATCTTTCGGTAAATTACGAATTATATTTAGCAGATTGTGAAGGCAATAGAACTAGTATTTATATAGCTTCTTGTAGATTAGGGAATATGTTCTGGGTGATTTGGTATGAGTCTATAGTAACGTAGAGCGAATTTCAAAAAGCAAATATTTATAATTTCACTGTCCTTGCATTTATACTCGATTGATTGAGATGTTTTGCCGTTAATAATACACTAACACGTCCCATATAGGGGGAAACTAATGCGGTTTAAGAACTTGTCTGATGTTGAATTCGAACGCATTTGTAAGATAAATAGAAAACACCTACAAGACTTTATGGCAAAGCCAGGTATAACAGTTGCAATTGTATTATATATTGGTCTTTTCACTACTATTTTGATTGGAATATTGAATCAAGGTTTATTTACCTTGAACCATGTTCTGCCTATTGTGGCTATTTTTTGGACGGGAATGGTACTTACGTCGGTGGTAATGTTCTTGGTTCATAAAGTTAATTATTTACAGGCAGAGATTTTAAATAGGGAAAGTGCTATTCAAAATTTGACGAGAAACCTTAACGATATACGGGAAAATAATGAAAAGAAAACTGATAATGCAGTAAAACTTAGACTGGTAAAGTGAAGAGTTTTTCAAGTAGTTGCTCCTGATGGCCTTTATGGTCCTTCCAAAGATACTCGTTTTATCCAATAGTAAAAAAACATAAGGGAGAGAGAAGCCCACTTTTGTGGGCTGCTGTGTTCATTTTTTAATGAAATTATCAATGAACTTTTCGATGCCCTTGTAGCCTGAAAGGCCTGCAATGGCTACAATTGAAATAGTAAGAGAATCATCAATCTTGAACTTAAAAATGGCACTAACAGGATGGGTGAGCCCCATAACTATTAAAAAAATGTCTGTAAGCCAGCGGCGATAGCGTGTTGATTTTCTATCAGCGATTTCTTGCGGTATCAGCTCTTTAATCTGCTTTGAAACAGCTCTTTCGTATGGACCTCCGCTTACAAATCTAGCACTTTTGATAGTCTTTGCCTTTTTGATTCCTTCGACAACAAAGCCATCATCTGTTGAGAAATCTCCCTGGGGCTCTCCACTTTTTACCATCCTTGGTAATTCCTTTCTACTGCTGAGCTATTTTGAGTATTTCCTTTGTCCTAGCCTCATCAGTTAAACCCGCTCGCTCAGCCTTCTCGCGGACCCTATCAAGGCCAGGTGTAGTAAACCGTTCAACTCTTTTATGCTCATCATCAATTGAACCAATGTAGCGGCCTTTAGCGGCTTCTTTTACCGCCCACCGAAATAGAGACAAAGCATCGTTAAAAAGATCAATTTTCTTTTTGATGCTAGTTAAACCTAAAAGTGTTTCAAAAAATTGAAATTCGTCTGGTTCAAGTTCAAAAACCAGCCTTTCTTTCTTTTTTTGTGTGTTTCCAGACATGACAAGCTCTCCTAAAGCGAGTTCGTTCGTTCTTAACTTATATCGGAATATATCAATTAATTGTTAGATATTCACCATAAAAATGTGCGGAAAATGTACATAAAAAAATGCCGCAGTCCTTTTGGCTGTGTTTATGCCAATAAAAGCAGATACTTAATAATCAACGATGAACTGTCAAATTAAGACGTGTGCAATTGACTCGTGATTGTCGCGAGAAAATGAGCGAACCGGTTATAAGCATATAGTGCCAGACTTCTTAACTATTAAATTTTGGACAATCGCCTAATATCTAGACAATTAAATCCATTAATATCAGCATCTTAATTAGGTATGCGACTTGCTATAGTTATTTGAATTTCCGGGCGGGCGTGCCCGATTAAAAGCTCACTCGGCTGGAGGAAATAGAGAAATGAAAAAGCTGCTTTCGATGTTGTTGCCCTCAAGTGATGTGATTGGAATTGATCTTGGTACCACCAATTCAGTCGTTTCAATTATGGAAGATGGAAAACCAAAGACGATTAAAAATCAGGAAGGTAAGCCTACAACGCCTTCTGTAGTCGGCTATACAAAAGACGGTGATATTCTTGTAGGCGAGGCTGCTCAAAGGCAGGCTGTGACCAATCCAGCTAGAACGATCTTTTCAGCCAAAAGGTTTATTGGAACCGCATTTACAGAGAGAAAGAGCGAAGCTTTCTCTGTTCCCTATACAGTCAGGCCAAACCAAGAAGAACAAACTGCCTTTGAGATCGACGGACGGTTAGTTTCCCCTGAAGAAGTCTCCGCAGAGATCCTTTCAAAGCTTAAAGCTGCTGCCGAGGAATATCTTGGCAAGTCTGTTAAAAAAGCCGTGATCACTGTTCCAGCCTATTTCAATGATCGTCAGAGAACAGCTACTAAAGACGCTGCAAGGATCGCTGGCCTTGAAGTAGAGGCAATCATAAACGAACCAACTGCAGCGGCTCTTGCCTATGCTCAGGGCCTTGATAAAGACAAAATTATTGCAGTTTATGACCTTGGTGGTGGTACCTTTGACTTTACCATTCTAAAAGTTGGGGATGAATCCCTCGAAGTAATTGCTACGGGTGGAAATTCGCATCTTGGTGGTGACAATATTGATGAGCATATTATCACCAAGCTTGTAGCTCAATTTTCCCAGGAAAACGGCGGCGATGTTACACGAGATCCGCAGGCTATGCAGCGTCTGAAAGAAGCTGCTGTCAGGGCAAAGATAGATCTGTCAGCTTCTCAATCGACTGAAATTAATCTTCCCTTTCTCACAGCGACGGAAAGTGGACCTATTCATTTAAATAGCCAAATAACCCGTGTCGATTTTGAAAAAGACATTACTCCCATAATCAATAAAACCCTAGAGCCAATGGCTCAAGTTCTCGAAAGCTCAGGTCTTGGTAAAAGCGATCTATCAGAAATCATTTTGGTCGGTGGATCGACTAGGATTCCATTAGTTAGAAAAAAGGTAGAAGAGTTTTTTGGTAAAAAACCTCTTTCCAATGTCGAAACTGACGAGATTGTTGCCCATGGTGCTGCTATCAGAGCTGCGATTGAAAAAGGCGATATCAAAACTGAGCTGATTGATGTCACAAGCTTGAGCCTTGGGGTTAAAACCATTGGCGACAGACTATCGATTATTATTCCTGCCAATACCAAGCTTCCAGCTTCGTTCACCAAAGACTATACGACGACGGCAGATAATCAGACGGAAGCTGAAGTCGTTGTCCTTCAAGGTAATGACCCTGTTGCATCTAAAAACAAATCTCTAGCAACCTTTGTCGTCGAAGGTATACCTCCGATGCCAGCCGGCAAACCAAGAATTGATGTGACATTTACCATTGATGCTGATGGTATTCTCAATGTTTCTGCTGTGGATCAGGACGGAAATAAGAAAGATATCACTGTCAGAGACAGTGGAATGCTTGAGAAGCAGGAAGTTGATCGAAAGATTAAGGAAAGAAAGATGGATCTGGATGAGCGCAAGAAGCTAAACGCTGAACGCTCTGAACTTGGTGAAAATTTGAAAAAGGCTGAAAAGGCACTCTATGCACTTCCTGAAGGTAGCAAGGCCAAAGACAAACTCAATATTTTGATCGAGGAAGGTAATAAAAAGCTCCAAGAGTCGATCAAAGTAAAAGACATAGCTCAAGTAAACAGGGCGATTCAGGCAGTTTCTGACATCGATGCGAAGGATACTGAAGCAGCGACGGAATCTTAGGAAGGAGCTTTTGCCAATGTTCTTTAACCGTTTGGTAGATGGTTTAAAAGAATTTTTCGATCCTTATCATTGGATGATCTGGATCAGGAACGGTTTGTTTGGCTTCCTAGGATTTAAGCTAGCTGGACCAATTTTAAAATTTCTGGATAAGCTGACCAGCATGTTCTAATTTGAATACCATCGAAAATAAAAGCTCACTTTTAATAAAAAGCGGGCTTTTATTTTTTCCTTCAAAATTATACTAATTATTAAAGCTACTATATACCAGAAATCTTTGCTAATTAAGATTGAAGATATATCTTTGCCTGCAATCGCCGCTCCTGTCCCCCCTAATACCATCACAGAGAAAGAAACAGCAAATACTGCAAAATTTGTCGGAAATGTGGATGGTGACACTTTCAGATTTGACTTTTTTTTCTTAGTTTTTTTCTTACTTTTTTTCAAATAGATACCCTCTTATTAAATTTTTCTTTAAGTTAAATTCGTTTTCTACTAATTGATTCGGTATCAACTTCGATTTTTTAATTTAAATAAAAAAATAAATTGTTTTTTTTCACGAATGTTCAATGGGACCTATCTCTAATCATTTTTAAAGATGACTTTTCTTCTTCTCTCCTCAGATTGAGAAGTTATACTAAAACCCGTGTGTGTCAAGGCAAAAAGGCTAATAATAATAGATAGTTATAATATATTTCTTCGTTGACATCTCACCCTATTCCACCAATAAAAACAAACAGTTAGTAGCCGATGTAGCCACTTTGAAGATTTCGTTGCAACCATATGTACCTATTTTTAAAGAGTTTTTTACAGTAAAGGGTACCTTATCCAGCAAAGCGCGGCGGGCGTCCAGCGCCGCCCGCCGCGCTTTGCTGGGAAAGGACCCGAGGGGTGAAATAAGGGCTTTTTTTGTGGGCTGTGGTGTTGGTGGTAAAGGCCAGTGATTGTGAGGGCTTTCGGTTAGGGTTAATGGTGACAGTCTTGCAGGTAGTGGTGGGTGGGCCGTGGGGGTTTGGTGGTAGGGATAATAGAGCTACTCCCAACCTGTAAGCATAAAGATTCACGGCTGAAATATGTTCGGACTTATTTTCACCAAGCTTGGCTGTAAGTGGCTGATATCATTGTAGCTGAGCTCATAAAAAGTCAATCATATCATTGGCTTATAAATAAAGCTCTTTGCTGGCAAAATTAGCGCAAAAAGACTATCCATTCGACTCAAAACTTTGAGATGTGTTCTTCTAGCCAAAATAAAAAATCTTTCAAAAAGTATGAAGTGAAATACGCTGCTACTCTAACGCAAATGACAGTAGGCCAGTTATTTTCAGCGATGAAATAAATGTGTAAAGAGCGACGAAATCTTGCCTTAAATCACCAAGATTACTCTTATTCACCACACCACATGATTGCTCGCAATCTTCTTATCCCATCTGTCAAGTGACAGCTACACGTCACATTTTTCCCAGATTGCTCCAGTAAAATGAAATACATACCCACCAAAAAAGCGGAGTTCACCAAAGTCTGTGGAAACTATCTTTTTTCTGCCGGAAGCTATTGCTTCTGACGAAGCAAAAGAGGTCTATCGATCGCAAGAGATCGAGCGGACGGGAAGGGCTAATCCCTCTCATGTGGATTGGGCCTACGCGCCCCATAGGATTGTGAGAGAAAAATCTGAAAGTCTAAAAACTCTACTATCAAAAGCACGTCGTTCAACTAGCGTAATCTTGTGGGATCTTTCCCAGGTAACAATGGGCTTTTCCGATTTAAAGCGCCTTTTGGATGAAGGCCGATATCACGGAATCGTCGTAAGATCGCTTAACCCGCCCTACCTTTTTGATCCAAAAGATGATGAATCGATGGCCGTCCTTTCCATGCTTTCAAAGGTTGAAGGAAAGCCAAGGGTTCATGAAAAGCTAAACGAATCGGGCTTTGGCTTTAAAAAAGCCGACCGTGACACCGTCGAGAAAATGCGATCTGATAAGGAGCGGGGTCTGTCTCTTCGAGAGATTGCAGCAAAGTATGGCTATTCACGCCAGACGGTTTCCAGATACACGCGAGACATTAAGGCAATCTATAGAGAGCAGAAAAAAACGATCTCAAAAAGCTATCACGAGCGATTTTCTTTTGCAAAGATTGAGACTTTGCCTCTTGCAGGCGAGAGAAACCGCGAGCTTGTGAGAGAATTTCTAAAAAATCAAAGATCTGATCTTACTCGAAAAAACTATTTCCTTGATCTTAAAAAATATCTCGAATGGGCAGAACTTACCGAAAAAAACGTAGACCTAGTAGATATCAAGGTTTCTTATGGTCATGAATACCTTGAATACCTAAAATCTCATGCCTATAAGCCTTCTGTCGTAAACCGTTACTTTCAATCCCTGAAATCCCTTTTAAGCTATCTTGAAAAACGTGGCTACATCCAGAAATCGCCATTTTCAACGATAAAGCTAAACGTTATTTCAAGAAACAGAGTCGAGACAAAGCCTATTCCAATCGAGGATTTGAAAAAAATCCTTTCTCTTCTAACCAAAAAAATTGACCAGAGCATTGGCGGCGAAAAAAAATTCATTGCCTATCGAAACCTAATGGCCGTCTATCTTCTATCGGCCACAGGAGTTAGGATCGGAGGCCTGCTAGGCCTTAGAAAGTGCGACGTTTACTCTCGCTATGGATCGACAATTCTTATTGTCCAAGACGTAAAGGGCCAATCATCAAGCTATGAGGATCGGCTTGATGATAAAACGGCCAAGCTTCTCAATGCCTACGTGGATAAGTATTTTCGAGAAGAAAGCCCAGAAAGTTATTTGATCTCTCACAGCTACACAGACAGATCTAGGCCAATGAATGCTTCTGCATTTGATCAGATGCTTAAAAAAATTCTTGTAAAGATTGGTATCAAGGAAAAATACACAGCCCACAGCTTTCGGGTTACAGCAGCCATAAACTGGTACCAAGCAGGCCTTAAAGAGCGAGACATCCAGCTTAAGCTAAATCACAAGAACATTGGTCAAACGATGGCCTATCTTAACCTTGATTTAAAACCAGCAGAAAACGATTGGATTCCCACAGAAGAGGACATCTTTGAAGTCTTAAAGGTGCCAGGATGATTAAGGATACTCTATTAAAAGAGAAAAAAGATCTTTTGGCAGAAATCGAAAAGGCTCTAAAAGATCAACCTAAAAAAAGCGAAACCGGCTTTCTTGGGGCCGCTCGCTATAACGAGCTTAATGCTAGGCTTGATCGCCTTTTATATCGCTTTGAGCTTGAAAAGGTCCGGCTTGATATCAACGAAAGAAACGTTTGGGCAAAGACAGTGGAAAAATTTTCTGGTGGTACCGGAAAAGAGCGGGAAGCCAAGGTCTACCAGGAGCAAGAATACATCGAAGCTAGGATGGCCTTTGAAATATCTGATAGCTCATGCAAAGAACTAGCTAGGATGTCTAAAAACCTTGAAAGGGCATATCACATCTACTTAAGTTTTGCAGAAAGGGCTAAGGCTTGAGTGCAAGTCCAAGAAAAAAATCGACAAGAGAATCACTTGATCGTTTAAATAATGCCAGAGCTGAGGGTCAGGAGTTAAAAAACCTTCACCTTCGCGGCGAGCTGGTCGAGCTGGAAGACGTTGAAGCCCAATGGCGGGATCTTGCCGCAACGTTTAAAAATGCCCTTTCATCACTTCCAGCACGGATGGCAAGGCGGCTAGTTTCGATTGATGAGCCAGCAAAAATATTTGAGATCGTTCAAGCTGAAATTGAAATGATTCTTGAAAACCTTGCAAGGCAGGGTGAAGAGGAAAGAGAAAAACTTATTCAACATAAGCCGACAGAAGAATCGATAGACGAGCCACAAGCTGTTCAAGAAGAAAAGCCAAAGCGGGTTAAAAAGAAAGAACCCGTAAAAGATGAGCCTGTTCAGATATCGGAAAATATCGCAAAACTTTTTGAGGATGAAATTGGCTAGCCTTTCTCTTAAAAAACTAAAGGCTGATATCATGGTCTATCTTAGGCCTCCAGAAAAAATGGAGGTCTGGGAGTTTTGCGATCGCTACCGTGTCCTATCTCCTGAAACTGCAGAAAGCCCTGGTCCTTGGCGAACCGAGATCGTTCCCTATACCAAAGAACCGATGCAAATCTTTGAAAATATCGATGTAAAGAGAATAGTCCTAAAATGGGCAATTCAGCTAGCAAAGACTGAAATCCTATTAAACCTTTTGATGTGGACCTTCGTTAGACGCCCTGGGTCAACCCTAGTCGTGTTTCCAAAGAAAAAAACGGCAACAGATGAGTTTTCCAAAAAGCGCCTTGATCCCATGATCCGGGATTCAAAGATATTAAATGATATTTTTCCAAAGTTTAATCGGGATTATATCAACACGGCAGAAAACAAGGTCTTCGTTGGTGGCACGATCAGAATGTCTGGAACCGACGCAACCGATCTTGCCTCTACCCCTGTTCGCTATCTGTTCATTGACGAGGCCTCGCGCTGTGCAGCATCGGCAGGAAACGAAGGTAACGTCTTTGATCTTGCGGAAGGTAGGACTTCAAACTTTTTTGATTCAAAGGCTGTCTACGTTTCTTCACCAACAGAAGAAGGCGTCTGTCATATTTCAAACCTTCATGATGAAACACGGCAATACGTCTACCTTGTTCCATGCCCACGGTGTGAAGAAATGATAGAGCTTGAATGGGAAAACATGCTTTGGGATAACGACGATCCGCAAACGACTAGATATTCCTGTCAGGCATGCAAGGAAGAAATAAAAGATCGTGAAAAGCATGACATGCTTAAACGTGGCCGCTGGCATTGTCTTAACCCAGAAAAATCAATGGAAGCCGTTGGCTTTCACCTATCAGGCCTCTACTCGCCCTTTAGATCCTGGTCGAAGCTTGTCTCGCAATACATCGAGGCGCGAAATGCCCTAAATAAGGGCGATGAAGAAAAGATGAAGGTCTTTGTCAACACGCGCCTTGCTAGGGCCTATAGCCCAAAAACAGAAGGAATCGATGCCAATACCCTTTTTCAGAGGCTTGAACCCTACCGTTCAGAGGTTCCTGAAGGAGTTCTTTTCATTACGGCAGGGGCTGATGTCAACGGCGATCACATTGCAATTGAGGTCGTAGGCTGGGGGCCAAACCATGAAAGCTGGTCGATTGACTATCAAAGATTTTGGGGCGATACAAAACAAAATCCCGTATGGGAAGCATTTGAATCCTATCTTCTAAAGCCATGGCGTCATGAGTGGGGATTTAATCTAACAATTGATGCGCTTGCTATCGATCAAGGTTTTTTAAGTAAAATCGTCGAAGCCTTTGTCAAAAAGCATCAAGGACGAAAATTCTACGCTGTAAAAGGTGAAAGGGGATGGAATAGGCCTATTGTCGATCAGCCGTATAGAAAACGAAGAGGTAAAGGTGGAAGGCTGGTTCCACTTTTTCCCGTTTGTGATAACGAGGCTAAAACCAAAATCTATTCTGATCTAAGACGTGAGCGTGGCGAGAACGGCTGTCACTTTCCTCTGATTCAAGATAAGACAAAGCTTAATCCTTATGGTCTTGAATATTTTAGAGAGCTTACAAGCGAGCGCATTAAGACGAAATACGTTAGGGGTTTTCCACGAAGAGAATTTGTAAAACCTGATCACATAAGAAACGAGCCACTTGATTGCAGAAAATATGCCCTTGCCGCAAGGATCATAGCAAACCCAATCTATCCCGTTTTAAAGATAAGATTTGAACGGATGAGAGACGAGGTAAAGGCCATGATAGACGATGGTCTTTCGCCTGATGAGGCTGCTTCTCAGTTTGTTAAGGGAAGATCCATTAGAGCAAAAAAGACAAGTAGACCTTCAAAATCTCATTCATGGGTTAATCGATGGTAGATGATAAAAAAATTGAAGAGCTAAAAGATCGGCGCGAAGAGCTAAAGGCTCTTATCGAGGAAATCGAAGCGACGCTAAGGAAAAAAATGTCTGACGATGTTTTAAGCTATGAAATCGATAGCGGCGCAGGAAAGCGCAGGGTCGATAGTTTTTCCGTAAGTGAAATCCTAAAGCTTAAGACTGCCTATAGCCAAGAGATCTGGCATATAAATATGAAAATAAAAAGTATCAACTCAAGGAAAAAAGGTCTAAAGGGGATATTGTTTCGGTGAAACTTTCATTCTTTAAAAAGAAAGATTCCAAAAAAAGCTCAAAGCGAAGCAATGATGTCGCTACGAGAGCTTTTGCTTCTTATCTTAAAGGATGGAACTCTGAGGTACATGCCATCTTTCAAACCTCATCGCATGATAGAGAATCCTCGGATCTTGTAGCTGGCTGGAAGGTTGGGCGCGATCAAGAAAGGTTTAATCCTTATGCAAAACGCGCCCTTAATCTTAAGGTTTCAAATATCGTTGGGCCTCGCGGCATTTTTCTAAAGGCTCAGTTTCGTGACGATATGGATAAAAATTTATCCGAAATAAACCGCGAGCTTGAACGCGAGCATAAAATATGGAGCCAAAAAGGTAGCTGTGAGACGACAGGACGGTGGAGCTTTAGGGATTGTCAGGCCCTACTTCTAAGGACTCTTATAAGAGAGGGCGAGGCCATAGCTAGGCATGTTAGAGGCTGGGATAACGAGCATGGTTATGCCGTCCAGCTTATCTCGCCGCAAAGGCTTGATCCAAGCCTCAACAAGGAACTGTCAAATGGAAATAGAATTATCCTTGGAATCGAGCTTAACGAATGGGACAGACCAGTTGCCTACTATTTTACGGCTCCCATAAAGGGCAAGATTTTAATGGCAGGTAAAAGGTATGACAGGATCGATGCCAAAGACATCATGCACTTTTTCCTTCCACAAGAAATTGAGCGGACTAGGGGATCTTCTGAATTTCTAGTCGTTGACGGCAGGATGAAGCTATTAAACGGCTTTGAGGAAGCCTCTGTCATGGCTGCTCGCATTGGTGCTATGAAGCTTGCCTTTTTGGAAAAAAAGGATGCCCCCCAAAACGGCTACACCGGAGACGATGACGAGGAAGACGAAGAACTTATTATGTCGCCTGAGCCAGGAGAGATCCCAAAGCTTCCAGATGGCTATACAGTAAAAGAAGTAGATTGGGATTATCCTAATAACGAATTTTCAGATTTTAGAAAGGCTCAGCTTCGTGGCGTATCGTCTGGCCTTGATGTCAACTACAACGAGCTGACGATGGACTATGAGGGAGTAAACTACACCTCGCTTAGAGCGGCCTCGATCTCTGATCGTGACAATTATGAGAGCCTGCAAGTGTTCATGAAAGAAAATTTCTGCATGCCGACCTACCGCGAGTGGCTTAGGATGGCCGTTTTGAAAAACGTTTTTAAGAAGGTCACAATCGATAATTGGCGGGATTTTATGCTTGCAGGCTGGCAAGCACGCCGCTGGAAGTGGGTGGACCCATATAAGGAAGCCAAAGGTTATGAAGTTTTAAAGACTCTTCAAGTAATGTCAGAAGACGACATAGCTTCTGAAATTGGTAACGATTTGGAAGACGTTTACGCGGATATTAAAAAGGCAAAAGATCTACGAGATGAGTTAGGTTTAGATAAGGAACTAAGTGATGGTTTTGAAAAGCCACGAGAAAGAGATCAGCTCGATAGTCTCTGATTTAAGGAAGGCAGGTCTTTCCGGTGAAAAGATCCAAAGCCTTTTTCGGGAAGAGATCGTCCAAGAGATCAGAAAAGAAACGGGCGAGAGAAAGATCTCGTTTGAATCAAAAGATCTTGATAATGAAAAAAGAGAAATCACCCTTTCTTTTGCCTCCGAAGTTTGGGTTAGAAAGTGGTGGGGCTATGAAAAAATAAACTTCACAACTGGCCGTGTAAATCTTGAACGCATGAAAGCTGGCGGCGCACTGCTTTGGAATCATAATTCTGATAAACAAATTGGAGTTGTTGAAGATGCCTGGCTTGATGGCGGCAGAGCCTTTGCCAAAGTTAGATTCTCTCAAAATTCTTTTGCCGAAGAAGTCTTTCGGGATGTGAAAGACAAAATCATAAAAAATGTTTCATTTGGCTACACCTATGATGACATTCGATTTGAGAGGGAAAAAGATGGTATCGACTACTATGTAATAGAAGAAACTGAAGTCCTGGAAATATCCCTTGTCTCCGTACCTGCTGACTATTCAGTCGGTCTTGGAAGATCAAACGATTCAAAAGATGCCCCTCAAATAATCGATGTTCTTAAATATGCAAAAGATAAAGCTTTAAGAGATTTAAACCATAGCGAAAAGGAGTCTATCGAGATGACAGTAAGAACGGTGGAAGGAGCGATCGAGGCACCAAAGGATAATTCAATTTCACGAGGTGAAGTCTCGGAAATGCTTAAGTATGCCTCTGAGTTTAACGAGCGTGAGCTTGCCCTTGATCTAATTCAAAAAGGACAAGGCCTTCAAGAGCTAAAAGATTCCATCCTAAAAAGAATTTCAGCAAGGGACATGGGAGCCTCATCTCTGACCCAGACCGTTGAAGGAAAGCTTGGGCTTACCCGTAAGGAGGCCCAAGGCTTTCGGTTTTCAAAAGTTCTGGCAGCAATCTCTTCAACTAGAGAAGACTGGTCGAAAGCTGGTTTTGAAAAAGAAGTCATTGATGAAGCAATAAAAAAATATGGCCACAGCTCACGCGAAAACTTTGCTGTGATCCCTCCTGAAATACTTTTTGGCGCTAGGGCCGATGCCGACCCTGTGACCACGCTTGGAGCAACGCAGCTTTCAGGGACAGATACCACAGGCGGTAACGTCATTGCTCAAGATCTTCTAGCCCAATCATTTATCGAGATCCTACGCTCAAGGCTAGTCGTTCGGGGTCTTGGCGCTACCGTTCTTTCTGGTCTTCAAGGAAACGTTGCAATTCCAAAGCAAACCGGAACGGCAACTGCCGAGTGGCTTCCTGAAGGAAAAGCCCCAACAGGTTCAAGAGGCGATTTGGATCAGATTGAAATGAGGCCTAAGCGCGTGGCAACATTTTCAGAATACACCCGTCAGTTTCTTGTCCAAGCCTCAATCGATGTCGAGCTATTTATAAGAAACGATCTGGCGGCGGTTATTGCCAGAGCACTCGATAAGGCCGTTATTAGTGGCAGCGGACAAAATCAAGAGCCGCTTGGGATTTTGACAAACAGCACAATTAATAGCGATGTCGTAGCCCAAAACGGTACCATTAGTTTTGGTAACGTGGTTGATCTTGAAACCAAGGTTGCCGAAGCTGACGCAGACTTTGGAAGCCTTGCCTATCTTACAAATGCCACCGTAAGGGGGCTTTTAAAGAAAACACCTGAAGAGCCAGGAGATCCTAAAAAAATCTGGACAAACGAAGGTGGCGAAGGGCGCGTTAATGGCTATCGTGCAGCCGTTTCAAATCTTGTTCCAAGAGGACTAAACGTCATCTTTGGCGACTGGTCGTCCGTTCTTATTGGCGAATGGGGCGGTCTGATGCTTCAGGCAAACCCTTTTATAAAAAGCTCTGCCGGTGTTGTGAGAATTGATATCGAGCAACATGCCGATGTCAACTACCGTTATGCGGAATCTTTTTCAAAAATTGTGGACAGCAGCTCGCCAGGACTGGCCGAAAGAGGTGGCAACACAAGGCGCAGGGGTGATGGTTGAACCGCTTAAAATCTGATCTTGCCAGGATCTTCAACGACAAAGTCTTTGGCGATGAAGCAAAGATCATTCCTAAAAGTGGTGAGACACCATATACGGTGCGCGGTGTTTTTGATGTGGGTTATTCGGACGAAGCAATTAAAGATCGCTACGTTGTTCAATCGAAAAACCCAGTCTTTCTTGGTAGAGAAGAAGATCTCGCAACCGTTAGGGCAAAGGATCAACTAGCCTTTAATCAAAAGGTTTATGAAGTCTCATCCATAAAAAAGGATCAACTTGGAGTGAAAAAGCTTGAGCTGACGGCAAGGACAAGCTTTGAAGAAAGAGAAGAGCATGACAAAAAAGACGTTGATTCAATTTTCAAATGAAGACGAGATCGAGCGCCTTGCCGATCTTGCCTACATGCTAAAGCTTGGCGAAGGAAAATTTGAGATGGCTCTTAGAAGGGCAACAAACAAAACTCTAAGATCCTATGTGACCTTTATTTCAAGGGATGTCGCTAAAAGGGCGCGAGTTAAAATGAAACTAATTAAAAGAAGGATGAAATTTTATCCAGCAGGGAAACGGCATTCTGCAGCCTACCTTAGCCTTATTGCAAATGCCCTGCCGACAATTATCCTAGATCCAAAGCCATCAAGGCGAGGGGTTAGAGTATTTGGAGGAAGACGCTACGAAAGAGGATTTGTTGCAAGGAGCAGTGTCAGAGAACGAGAAGCAGTCTTTGAAAGATACTCCGAGCAAAGGCTTCCTCTTGATGAAAAATACGTGGAGGTTGAATCTCACGTGGGGCAGGTCTACTCAGGAATAGATAAGCAGATCCTTCAAAAATTTCTAAAAAATTTTGAGCATGAAATCAAATACCGTGGTGGGCTTTTTGGATGATAGAAGATATCTATCAAGCAATTGAATCAAAGATCAGATCTAGGTTTCAAGACGAGAGACTTAAGATCTTCGATAGCTTTCCTAAGGGAAAGTCGATGCCTGACGGGGCTTCGGTCTTCATTGAAACATTTGATTTTGAGCCTAGCCCCCTTCCTGATGGACGGATCATTTTTGAAACCCGCTGGGAAATAAGACACGTCGTTCCCTATGCTCTTTTTGATGGAAATCAGTCAAAAGCAAAATTTGCAGCGCGTGATTTCTCAATTCGAATAGCAACCCTTTTGCACGATGAATTTCTGATCGAAGGCCAAGCTGAGCCGATGAAATACTTAGGCAGCAGTGATGAAAACTACGACAAAACCATTCCAGATGCTGAGGTCTGGTTTTCTGAATTTGTTCTCTCCCTGGAAGCCGGTGAAAACGTGTGGAAGCGCTTTGATAGCTACTATGAAAATATTCTTGGCACAAAACCAGATAGCAAGCAATTTGAAATATCGGACAATTTGACGCCCAAAGAGAAGGCCTAGATGTTCTTTGACCAACGACAAGCCTATCAGTTTTCACATCTTCAAACGATGATGGCTAACCTTTTTCAGTGGGGAGAGGTCATCAAGGTTGAAGGCGCTAGGGCTAGCATTAAGCTTGGCGATATTGAAACTGGACCTCTGCCAGTGGTCTATGGTGCTGTCGGGGCTGATAAGGCTGGAATTGAACCAGGACAAGGCGATCAAGCCTTTCTTGCTGTTCCATTTGGAGATTTAAACCAGGCCGTCATTCTAGGATTTGTCCATAAAACATCTGACCTTCCTTTTGGCAAAGAAGGCTTTGCAAGAAAGCCACACGTTATTTTTGAAGATGGAACAAGCCTTGTCTATGACAAAGAGACAAAGACGCTAGAGCTTAATCTTTCCCCCGAAGGAGCAGCCTTATCGATTAAGGTAAGCGGCAATGTATCAATAGAAGCAAAAACGGCCAGCCTTAAGGCCAATGAAGTTGGTGTTGACTGCGAAAAGGCTGAGGTTAGCTGTCAATCAATCTCGGTAAAGAGCGAGCAGGCTGAGATTGAAGGTATTAACATCAATGTAAAGGGTAATACCAGCTTTGCTGGAAATGTTTCTTTTGGTGGCTCGGTAAGATCTTCAAGTGGAAGTCCGCTTCCTATCGAGGGAGCTGTAAAGATTGACGGTGAGATCACTTCAAGCGGCCTTAAAGTATCTGGCAGTGTCGAAGCTGAAGATGTGAAAGCTTCTGGAATTAGCCTTCGAGAACATATTCACCCTGTCAACGTCTCGCAAGCGATCACTAGTCCACCGCAAGAAGGAGGGGCTTAAGATATGGCTATGAGCTTAAAACCAGAAAGCCTTGGAAAAGAAATAAGAGGTCTTGAAGAGCTTCGTCAATCTGTAGAAAGAATTATCACAACCCCTTACGGATCGCGTGTCACAAACAGAGAGGCAGGCAGTAAGGTCTACCTATACCTAGATGCGCCTATGAACCGTGAGCTTGATATCACCTATGAAATTATTGATGCCATCGAGCGCCAGGAGCCAAGGGTCCAGATTTTATCGGTTCGTGTCCAAAAAGGAATCGATGGGCAACTCGTTATCGAATTTCAAGGGGCAGACAAAAGAACCGGCGAGCTTTTCAACGGTAATACCGAATTTCAAGGAGGGCTGCAAAGATGATCGATCTAAGCAAGCTTCCAGCGCCACAAATCATTGAAACGCTGCCTATTGAGACGATCAAAGGACAAATAAAGAGCGATTACACCAAGCTTATGCGAGTAAGCTATCCAGACTATGAGCTTTTTGATACCGATCCCATAGCCGGACTGATTGAAGTCGTAGCCTACAGGGAATATCATTTTAGACAAAAAGCAGCCAACGACCTTTCACAGGTGTTTCTTGCCTTTTCCGAAGGCGAGGCCTTACAAAATATCGTAGCAGAAAGAAACATCGTAAAGCTTCCTGGTGAGTCGAGCGAGGATCTGAAAAAAAGATATCTGCAAGCCTTCGATGGTCTATCCACTGCAGGACCAGAGGGAGCCTATCGCTACTGGGTCAGTAAGGTACCTGGGCTTACCAATTTATCTGATGTGAAAATATATCCCCAAATAAATCAGGCAGGCCTACCGACGGGCGTTCTAAGGGTGGTTTGTCTATTTCTTGAGCAAAAGACAGGCACACCGTTTAGCTTTGAAGAGAGGCTAGATGCAATAAAAAGATTTTTAGAATCAGAAGACATAAAGCCACTTACAGAAAGAATCGAGGTCGCTCTCTCAAAACCAACAGAGCCGTTTAAGATTAGAGCGCGAGCCTTTATCCCTGACGGGATTGACCCGGACGTTGTCGTTCAAAACTCACTTCAAAACCTTACCCGTTACATTAATTCTCGCTTTCGGGTGGGATCGATTTTTCCAAGATCGGGTATAATCTCTGCAATCCATGCGGCGATTACTCCCAGGGGATATGATAGCCCAAACGTTGTCAATGTCATTGTCGATGAACCATCGACAGACGTCCGTCCTGGAATCGAAGAGTTTGCAAAGATTGCTACAAAAGAAGTAGACGGAAACCTCATCGATGATATCTCGATTGAAGTTTTTGTAGGAAAGGAAGGCCCTGATGAGCTTTAAAAGCCTTCTTCCCCCAAATGCCCACGTAATCGAAAAGGCTCTTGAACAGGCACTTGATCGAAGGGAAGCCGTTACAAAGGCGTCTATTGTTGGGACAGATTTTTTTAAACTTCGTGACCCTAAAAGCTATCTTATGGGAAGTGATGGCAGATTCAGCGAAATCGCTGATCTTCTTCCCTACTATGCTTGGTCGAAAAATATTCCTATTTGGGTAGACGAGTGGAGCGTGCAGCAAAAAATAAATCTAATACTTGCCTGGGAAACTATTTTGTCAAAGGCAGGTACCAAGTGGGCCTTGCAGACAGCCTACGAGGCCATAGGAGTAGACGCTGTAATTGATGATAACCTTCCTGAGCCTTTTTGTTTTGAAGTAAAAATAAGGCAGGCCCTTACAGATAAAGAAAAAGAGAACGTAAGAAAACTGACCGATATTTTAAAGCGGCATGTGACCAAATATGATCTTAGGCTTATCTTTGCGCAAAGCCTGCGCGTTGGTGCAAGCCTTGTCTTTAGGATGAAAAAAATAACAAAGTTCAGGACTAGCGACTAATGGCTGTAAAACCTGTTATTACAAAGATAGGAATTGATGCCTTGACAAGGGGGCAGGAGGATGGATTTTCTATCGTCTTTACCCATTTGATTTTTGGTACATCTTTCTACCTGCCAAGCCCAGATCAGACCTCACTTAAAGCTCCGTTTGATATCGGACAAAATAATAACTTTCTACTTCCCATATCGCATACGTTTATTTCATCTCGCGGGTCATTTCAAATCGAAGCCCTTCTTGATAATCCGGTCGAATTTGATATCGGAGAAATTGGAGTCATCGCAAATAATGAAATATTGTTTGCAGTCTTAAGCCAAGAGACAGGACCACTCACGAAAAAATTTGAGGGCGAGGCCCAAGAGCTTTCGCTTGAAATACTAATTGAAAATATCCCAGAAGGTCTGATTCAGATAACAGGCCCAGGTGAAAGGGTCGTCCTTGATCAAACAAAAGATATTTTGGATCTACTGGCAAGGGTGGAAAATCTTGTTGTAAGGGATCTTGATCGGACAAAGAAAATTGAAAGTCTCGAAGAGGCGATTTCAAATCTATTGGAACAAAACATAATCCTAACGGCCAACATACAAAGTTTGCAAAAAAAGATCCTGCTGCTTGAGGGGGTGAGAGGGTGACGCTAGAACGTGCCGTAACTGCACTTATCAAAGCAACAAACGATCTAAACGCATCGATAAGATCGATAGTTGATGAATCGATAAAATCATTTAGTGAAAGAATTTCTCGCCTTGAATCCAAAGTAAATGTGAGAGAGCCAGATTTTGTCGTCTTTGGGGATAATTGGCGCGAAGTTCTAGCTGAGATTCCAGAAACAGGTGATCAAAGATATTGGATCTGGGTTGAAAATTTCCTATCAGAAGAAACCATTGTGATAAATAAGCCAAACCTTTTTATCGAGCATTCGCCAAGGCTTGTCGTTGATAAAAAAGACAGCAAGCCTGTCTATCTTGTCGAGGCAAAAGATTGTGAAATAACTGGCGGCAAGTTTGTCTACGATAAGCCGGGAGGGGTTGTTGTCGATCTAAGTGAGGGACAGGAAGTTGTCTTGAAAAATATGGTCTTTGTAAACGGAAACATTTCAAGCCAAGGCGAAAGCTGGCAGGTGGATCTTTTGTTTCTTACTCGCTAAAGGGAAGATAGATGAACCTTAAGACTGCACTAATTGCAACTGCTGTGACAAGTGGCCTAGTCTCAGCCTATGACGTAGGGTTTAACGATGCTCGCATGTTTAACACCATTCGAGATCTTGCCTTTGCAAGTGGCAACTGTGATCTTGTTGAAGAAGGTTATGCCTGCCCCACGGATCGACCAAATATAGTCGGGAGGACAGGTTTTTTCAATTTAGAGACAGCTTCAAATTTTACCATCTATGCTGACAGAGATAAGAAAAATCCTGGTCTAGTTTTCTCGCAAGATGGTAAGGCCTACTTTCCAAGGGATTTAGAATCAAAAAATATAAGTTCTGGCGGGAAGCCTGTGATTGAAAACGGTAAGTGGGTAGGTGACGTGTCGGGTCTAAAAGGTGATGGCTGTAAAATTTCTGAAGATGGAAATATTACATGCGGAAGCGAAGGGGAATCAACTGCGGCAAACGTTCTTGATGTTGTTAGAAAGAATGTGACTCGGAAAGAGTCTGTTGGTGATTGCGTCGCAAGAGGTGCTCAAGCCGTAATAAATATGGAAGCTAAATGTGATGAAGGAAAAATACTTCTTAGCTGTAGCTGCGGGGTAAGAAATTACGAAGCTATAGGTGGCGAAAGGTTGTGTCTAAATTTGGACAACGTATGCAGCTTTAATGCTGAGTATCCATCCTTAGCTGCATGTCAGGAAAATGAAAATTTTGGAATTATCAATATAACGTGCTTATAAGGAGAATTACATGGCAGACAATTTATTTCATGGAATCAGTTTAGAGGAAATCGCCGAAGGAGCAGTTGTCATTCAAGGCGTTAGGACCAACGTCGTAGGTCTTGTGGGTACCGCTGAAAAGGGAGAAAGTAATAAGCCTTATCTTGTTCGTGATATTAAAGATGCAACCACCTATTTTGGGACACCTGAAAAGCGAGAAGATGGGGTTGCAAATGATAGCGATATTTACACGATACCTAGAAGCCTTGCCGCTATTTATGAGCAAGGAAATCCTCTTTGTGTCGTGATCAAAGTTCCAGTTTCGAGCGTGCAAGCGCCAGCAGAAACGCCAAGAAACGACGAAGCGGAAGATACTGGAAGGGAGATCGAGGCTGTAGAAGGAAACCAAGATCCCCAGCCAGTTGAAAGAAGCGATATTGAAACAATTGTTCAAAATATTATTGGAAGCTACGATCCTGATCTAGGTTCATACACTGGAATAAAATTGCTTGAAAATATTGAATCAAGGCCTGTTGGAGAAGATGGCGATGGAAATGCTGTCTATCTTCCTGTGGTACCAAAGGTTTTAATTGCTCCTGAGTTTTCAAGAAATAAAGAGGTAGGAGAGGCCCTATCAAAAGCTGCTGGAAAGCTTAGAGCAGAATTTTTGGTTGATTGCCCCAATGATCCAGATGATGTTGGCCTTCCTCATGGAAAGGCAATCTCGTATGCTAGCCAATATGGTGGCAGCGGAGATAGTAGGGGCATAGCTTGCTATCCGTATGTGGACATGGGGGGGAGTATAGGGGTTGTTGGTCTTTCAGCTCCAGCGGCTGCGGTCACAGCTTTAACGAAATTTTCTCAGCCTATTTCCTCGCAGACAATCAGAGGAATAAGGCGGCTAACGAAAGACGTTTCCTGGTCACTGACGGAAGAGTCGGATGCCAATAATCTTAACAACAACAGGATAGTAACTGTCATAAGACGGGATGGCTTTAGGCTTTGGGGTAATCGAAGCCTGGCAGGTGAGGCCGAAAATCGGTTTCGCTGGATATCGGTTAGAAGGATTGCCGATCAGATCAATGATTCCATAATTAGAAATCATTTTTCTGCTTTAGATAAAAATATAATTGCTGCCTACATTCAAAACGTTCTCGAAGGGGTTCAGGCCTATCTTGATGGGATGCAGCGAGATGGAGACATTCTTGGAGGTCTGGTTTTCGTAGATCCTGAGCAAAATACACCAAATGAAATTAAAGTAGGCGAGGTGACTTTTGATTTTGAATTTACGCCAGTATATCCGGCAAATAACATCAAGTTTAGATCACGCATGACAGATAGATTTTTAACTGAAATATTTCCTGGATAAGGAGAAATAGGCGATGCAGCTTCCACGGAAACTTGTAAAGTTTGATATGTTTTTAAACGGCAATAGCTATGCTGGTCTTATCACTGAGCTTACCCTTCCAGTTCTAACCCTTCAAACGATTGAGTATCAATCAGGCGGTATGGATATGCCGGTCGAGCTTGAAATGGGTATGGAAAAGCTGGAAGCCAGTTTTGTGCTTGGTGAGTATAGTCCAGAGGTGTTTGGAGTCTTTGGCTTTCAAAACAATGGAAGACAAAACATCATTGCTCGTGGATCGATGAAGCTATTTAACCAGAATGCTCCAATAGTTGCTTCGATGCGTGGCATTGTAAAGCAAATCGATATGGGAAGCTGGCAAGCTGGCGAGGATTCATCGATGACTTTTATGATGAACCCCTACTATTACAAGCTAGAGATCGCTGGTCAAAAGGTGATCGAAGTAGATGCTGAAACAGGAAAAAGGTTGATCGGTGGATCTGATCAGCTAGAAGCCGTGAGAAGAGCCATTTTACTTTAATGAGAGGATAGAAAAATGGAAATGAAAGCAGCAAATAAGTTTGACTACAAAGATTCGGAAACGATCAGTCTTGCAACTCCGGTTGAGTTCGAGTCAAGAGGAAAGATCGATGCAATTAAGCTTAATCGTTTGACGGTTAGGGACGTTCGGATTGCATATAAGAATAGTGAAGGAGATGATTTTGATTTTTATCGACATTTGATTGCACAAAGTACGGGCCTTAAACCTGATGAAGTAGACGAGTTTGATCACCGAGACTATCAGAAAATGAAAGTCGAGATCGAATATTTTTTAGGCTAAAGCCATCCAAAGATAGGCTTTCTTATATGGCAGCCGCTGCCGATATAGCGACAGTATTTGGATGGTCGCCAAAAGAGATTGATGATCTAGCTGCAAATGAGCTTGAAACTTGGCACAAACTAGCTGTTGAGAGATTCCCATGGCGCGCGCAAAAACGCTAAATTATGCCTTACGACTTGATGGTGTTAACCGTCTGGGCGCTCCATTGGAATCTGCTTCCAGACAGGTTGGAAACTTTGTCAGCAAATACAGGGAAGCCTCAAAAAAAATTCTCTCGACAAGTAAGAAAACGGAACAATCAGCTAGCGTTTTCGAAAAGATTGTTAATCCGAAACATTCCCCAAGATCGACAAAAGATCTTTTGGTTCAACAGGAAGAAGTTAAAAGGCTTGATGTCGCAATTCGACAGTTTTCAGAATACAAGAAAGAACTAGCAGAGACTTCAAGAGAATGGCTAACACTAACAACACAAACATCGCGTGGCATAAAAGCTCTTAGTCAGACAGAAAGAGAGATGAAAAAAGCCCATAAAGCTTATCAGGATAATCAGAAAGCAATTTTTTCTTTAAGAAATGAAATTGATAGAGCAGCCAGAAGCGAAGGATCAAGATCAGAAACGGTAATCAGGCTAAGAACTGAGCAGGCAAGGCTTAGGGAAGAAGGGGTTAGGCTACGAGAAAATTTTCAAGCGCAAAGAAAAGCCTTAAGTGAGCAACAAAAGACCATTGATGCAACACGCATGAAATCTCAGCGACTTAAAAAAGAAAAAGAAAAGTTAGCCCAAAAGGCCTGGGATCTTAGAAAAGAGTTTAGAAGCCTTGGCGTATCAACAAAAACATTAGCCCAAGCTAAAGAGCAGGTCATATTAAAATCAAAACAAATTGAAAATGCACTAAAACGGCAAACAAGATTTGTGACAAAACTTAGAGAAGCAGAAGAAAAATTACGTCAAGCAAGAGATTCTAAGTCTGGGATCATGGATCGAGCCCAGGCGGCAACTATTGCAGGAGCAGGCGGTCTTGCTACGGGACAGGCAATTCTAAGGACGGTCATGTCACCCGTTGGCGGAGCGATGGAATTTGAAAAGTCCATGTCATCCGTACAGGCAAGGCTTCTCTCAGAGGCTAAGTATCAGACCGAAGAAGGAGCCGCGAAGGCTCAGAAAATTATGAAAGAGCTGGAAGACATTTCAAGAGAGATCGGATCGGAAACGGCATTTTCTGCAATGGAAGTTGCTGCTGGCGTCGAAGAGCTGGGAAAGCAAGGTGTAGCTGTCGATCAGATAAATAAGGATGTTGTCAAAAATATGCTCAATGTCGCCAGAGCAGGTGAGCTTTCCCTTGATAGAGCGGTAGGCCTTACTGCTGGGCTATTGAATGCCTATCAAAAAGATATTACAGCAGATAATCTCCAAGAATTTGGCGATGCCATTGCCCAGATCACTCTTAGCTCATCTGCCAACATGGAAGATCTTGTAGAAACCTTTAAAGAGGCCGCCCCTGTTGCTGGTGATATGATCGATTTTAAGGAACTTGCAAGTCTTACAACACTTATGGCGCAAGTTGGAATTAAGGGATCAAATGCCGGAACGGCTCTTAAAAATACGATGCTAGCTCTTGCTTCGCCAACCTCTAAAGGTGCTGCTGCACTTGAATCCCTTGGGGTTTCGGCAATTGATTCAGAGAATAATCTTAGAAATATCCCTGACGTTCTTAAAGATATTGCCACCGAGCTGGATAAAAGGGGCCTTGGATCAGCTCAAAGAAAGAGCATGATTGAATCAATAGTTGGAAGAGAGGGCTTGGCCGGATTCAGTCGATTGATTGCTGCAGCAGGGCAGACGATCGAGGTTGAAATTGATGGCGAAAAGAAAGTTATTAACGGCCTTGATAACATGATTGAGACAATGGATAAGGCCGGCGGGATGACAGCTAATATTTCTGAAATCCTAGAAGATAACCTTACTACAGATGTCGAAAAACTCCGTAGCGCCATGTTTGAAATGTCGATTGTCCTTGGAAACACTCTTATTCCAGTTCTGAGAGTTGGAGTCCAAAACCTCACCTCTTTTGTCTCCTGGGTTACAAAGCTTGCAAACGATTATCCACGAGTGACTAAAGCACTTGGCATTAGTGCTGCTGTGGTCGGTGGCCTTGTGACGGTTTTTTCAGCTCTAACTCTTGCCATTGGCAGCGTGGTCGGTGTTCTTAGCTCAATGAGTATTGGACTTGTTGGTATTAAAGCCGTGGCAGGAGTTGCGGCACTTGCTCTCCTTCCTGTCCTTAAAGTTCTTGCTATTGGTGGGCTTGTTGCTGCGGGTGTTGGCGCGGTTGGCTATGGCGGCTATAAGCTGTATGAAAAGTTTTTTGGTGAAAAGCCAGAAGAAAAAATAGCCGAATCAGCAAGCCAATTTCCCGCCGATGCTCCGCAAAACGTTACCGTAACTAATAACATTGATCTAAAAATACCTGAGGGCATGAATCCAGAAGCCGTTGCTAAACAAGTTAAGCAAGAGATTCAAAACTCTTTCGATAAGTTTCAACTAGCTTACAGGGAGAGAGCCTTTGACTGATTTATTAAACCTTGGTGGATTCAAATTTAAAGCAAGGGTTAATGCTCAGGAATCAATCTCAAAAACGTATACATGGAGGTGGTCCGAGCTTCAAAGATTTGGTCGAGGTTCAGTCCTTCAGGCTACGGGTAAAGATTCAGATACATGGGCTATAAGTGGGGTTATTTATCCGCAATATGCTGGCCGTGAGGGCCTTTCCACTATGGAAGAGCTTATCAAGCTTGGCGATTCGGGAAAAGATCACCTCTTAGTCGATAAATCAGGAAATAACTATGGACGGTGGGCTATTACTTCCATATCAGAGACGGCAAGACATTTTACAAAAGATAATCTTCCGCGAAAGATTGAGTTTACGATCAATCTTAAACGAAACTACAGGTAGATAGTATGCTTCAATATGAAACCGTTGAAGGCGATGTCGTTGACGAGATCTGCTTTCGATTCTATGGAAGAACACGAGACGTAGTTGAACAGGTGTATGCGGTGAATCGTCATCTTTCAAAATATGATGTAATTCTTCCTGCAGGGGTCAAAATCTCTCTGCCTGAGATAAAGGAAGAGCCAAGACGGGAACTTTTGCTGTGGGATTAATCGTATGAATTTTCAATCAGCCTTTGAAATCATCATGAGCCACGAAGGAGGCTATGTCAACGATCCTAGAGATCCTGGCGGCGAAACAAAGTTTGGTATATCCAAACGAGCTTATCCAAATCTTGATATTAAAAATCTCACCCTTTCGCAAGCAAGGGATATATATGAACGAGATTATTGGAATGCTTGCCAGTGCGATGATTTCCCACAAAGAGCAAGGCTTATTCTATTTGATTGCGCCGTAAACCAAGGTGTGAAAACAGCGATAGTGATTTATCAACAATCGTTGGTAGTCACAGCAGACGGGGTAATTGGCCCAATTACGATAGCTGCGGCCTATCAGAAAAATAATGATGAAACTTATCAGAAATTTCTTACAGAAAGGGCGATTAGGTATGTAAATAATGCAAATTTTCCTGTTTATGGAAAGGGATGGATATCTCGTGTTTTTGATATCTCTCTAAAAAATTTGGCTTAGAAATCACCTAAACAGAAAATTCTGTTTAGGTGATTATGTTATAAATTAAATAGGATCGATTTTCTTTAATGTTATCGTATCAGAGCTTAAGTTGCGGAATATTCCTATCAGCTCTTTTCCATTATTAATGTAAGCATTGATGAATATGTTACTAGATTTTCCAAAAACTATTGCTTTTGTGAGGTCGCTATCTTCGATACTAACGAGCAAAGATGGAACATCTGGTGTTGGTTTAGCAAAAAAATGAACGCAGAAATTTTGTCCTCTATAATCGATGGAATGCATAGTTATGAATAAGTTGTCTTCTCGGTCCAAAGCAGCGATGCGCACAATAAACCTCGTCTCATACCGAGAAGACATCCATATGCCATTAAAAGGGCTATCGACTATGGTGTATCCTGTCGAGTCAATGTCGCAAGTTATATCAACACGTGGCGTAATTTCACTTGGTGCTACTGCTAGAGATGAGTTTTCAGATACAAGATTTGCACTTTTTCCTAGCTTAGGATCTTCCGTTTCGTCTTCTGCACAAGATGAAAGAGCAAGTAGTGCAATTAAAGCTAATCGTTTCACGTTTCATTCTCCTTTTATTTATGCATTAAAATGCCCGTATAATACTGAATTTATTAGCTAATGCAAGCTACGATAGGGTTTATTTTTTTTAACCAATTTAAAGCCTAATCAAGAAGTTTTTTGATGAATCCAAATTACAAAATCACTGTAAACGGTAGCGAACTTCGCCAAGAGATTAGGGGCAGGCTTATATCACTTCAAGTTACTGACGAGCAAGGCATTCAAGCAGATAGCCTGTATGTGACATTTAATGATTTTGATCAGTCTCTTGCTATTCCTGACACTGAAGCCAAGATAGAAGTAAGCCTTGGTTATGATAATGATCTCGTCTTCTTTGGCCAGTATGTCATTGACGAGTTTGAGCTTGTTGGAAAAAACTCTCTCGTTATTAGAGGAAAGGGCTTTGATTCAAGTTCCACCGTGGTTGAGAGAAAATCAAGAAGCTTTGAATCTAATCGTCTTAGCGATATAGCTAGAAAGATCGCAGAGGAAACGTTACTAGAGCTACGTATTTCTGAAGAAATGTCAGGAATTATTTTTGAAAAATCACCAATTCAACAGAATCAAAGTGACTTGGGTTTTTTACAAGGCCTACTCCTAAAATACGACGGTCTTGTTAAAATTAATAATGGCCTACTTGTTATTTCAAAAAAAGGTACAGGAAAGAGCGTTTCGGGAGCTGAGCTATCCAGGCTTGTAATTCGGCCACAAGATATTGAGCCAGATTTTCGGTTTAGAATTTCCGGTAGGGATCAGTATAAAGAGGCCAAAGCCTACTACTATGATCCTGGTGAAGGCAAAGCGTTAGAAGTAGTTCGAGGCGCTGGTAAGCCACGATATGTATTTCCAGATAGATTTTCAAATGAAACGGAAGCCATCGAGGCCTGCAAGGCAAAGCTAAAACAATCGGCATATCAAAGCAAAGTCTTTACCTGCAAAATGGAAGCGCGACCTACGGTAAGAGCAGAAACACCCGTTCTTCTTCAAGGATTTAAAAGAGAAGTGGACGGTGAATATTTTGTAAAAAGGGCTGTCCATCAAATAGATTCAAGTGGCTATACGATGGATCTTGAATGCCTTCCATTTCTTGATGAGGTAGCTAGCAATGAAGTGTCTTAGTCTTGATGGTGGTGGAATTGGTGGGATCTATACGTCGTCACTCCTTGAGCGGTTAGAAGAAGAAACGGGAAACCTTTTTTGTTCTAACATCGATGCCATAGCCGGTACATCTACTGGATCAATCATTGCTTGCGCTATCGGAATGGGAATGTCACCGAAAGACATTTCAAGCTTCTATTTTGAACTAGCCCCCAAAGTTTTTAAAAGAGAATGGTACCATAAGACTTTTCAAATAGATCGAATATTTGGAGCACCCTATAAGTCGGAACGCCTGGAAGGTCATCTTCGTGATGTTTTTGGAAACAGAAAGCTAGGAGATTTAAGTAAGAAAATACTTATTCCTACCCTGGATCTTGATCGTGAAAAATTTGGTGTTAGACAATCAGGGGCAAAATTTATCAGTTCATTTGGTGGGGCAAGCGATGATAGTGAACATGGAGTCGTCGAAGCTATTATGAAATCTGCATCTGCTCCCACGTATTTTGCACCTTATAAAAATAGATTCGTTGATGGTGGTCTTGTTCAAAATAACCCTGCTGCTGCAATGGTTGTCGAATGTACAAAGCAAGGGTTGAACAAAGAGCAAATTATTTTAATTTCTTTAGGCACAGGGAAAATCCCGCCCTATGTTGATTCGACTAAAGCTATAAGGTGGGGGGTTCTAAACTTCGTGCGGCCCTTAATTGACTCTTTGACAAATAGTAATATGGATGTTTCCGACAAATTTGCTCAAAGACTTCTGGGAGTTCACTACAAAAGATATTCAAAAGCTTTATCAAGGAAATATGACATTGATGATCCGTCTGCAATGCGATGGATCTACGATGAGGTTAAAACATTTGATGTTCGTGAGCTTGTAAACTACGTGAAAGCCTTTTTTAACATTTTCACCAAGGCCGACGTGCCAAGGGTATAATCTCTATATCCTGTAAATGATTAAATAACGTAAATAACGTCATTTACATAATTATTGTAAATGACGCGAAAATCCCTAAAAGTGGTGAC
This sequence comes from Oligoflexus sp. FD111, assembly GCA_048816425.1. Classification (GTDB taxonomy): domain Bacteria; phylum Bdellovibrionota_B; class Oligoflexia; order Oligoflexales; family Oligoflexaceae; genus JBMDZZ01. Next base: position 503 of record JBMDZZ010000030.1, on the reverse strand, counting down.
AAAGGTGGGATTTCATGAATATTAAAATTTTTCGTTTTCCTCGAATTTCAATTTCAAAATTTTAATGTCGCGAAAAACAACAAAAAAAAGCCCCCACATTGTAAATATTTGAATTAAGATCATAGCCTTGAATCCATCAATTTGATCGTCAATGTGTAAATATAGAATGATTAAGCTAACGAGGGTCGTCCAGATTATTCCTGCAAGACCTAATCTTTTAATCTTTTTGATTTTATCCATAGTTATCCTTGTGGCAGTCAGGAATGGCATATTGCTACGGACATTTTTTGCTATTAAATGTCAGTCTATTTTTGAACAACTTTAGATTATAAGCTGACTTGCCAATCACTATTCAAGCCTATTGGGGGGATGGTAAGGATTGCTGACAAATCCTACCAGATTGGGCTGAATCTACTGTATGACATAGCTTTAATCTGATTATAGGCTATGTATATCTTGTCTATCAATTGATTGGTCTTTTAGTAATCTTCGTACTGAAGTTC
>JBMDZZ010000029.1:0-40340 GCA_048816425.1 Oligoflexus sp. FD111 | reverse complement strand
GGGACGTACTACCAATTCGGGACGTACTACCAATTCGGGACGTACTACCAATTCGGGACGTACTACCAATTCGGGACGTACTACCAATTCGGGACGTACTACCAATTCGGGACGTACTACCAATTCGGGACGTACTACCAAATGAGGAGGAATTATGTTCTGGATAGAAAAAAGATAGACTCGATCCTATTCGCTTTACTGCTCATTCAAAGTGGATAGGGAGAATTTGTGGAACAAAAAATGTTTCAGGCGCTAGCAAAGAGAAGTTCGCACCTCCTCTTCGCAAGCTAATCACACCCCCTTCAGTGACAAGGAGACGTGACTGATGAGTATGTTATCTGCAAATGCTGATTATTACTATAATCAGCTTGTCGGAAACCTTCCTCCAAAAGAGCGTAAGGCATATCGTGAGCGATTCCGCTATTGGCTTTCCAAAGGCCTGCCACAGGCTGAAGCTGAAAGGCGCGCTAGCTTGAAGTCTTTGATGTCGTTCGAAGACAAAGCTCAACCAGTGGTTGCCTACGACCAGAGGTTGTCCACGATCAGAGGTTGTCCACGACCAGAGGTTGTCCACGACCAGAGGTTGTCCACGACCAGAGGTTGTCCACGACCAGAGGTTGTCCATGACCAGAAAACTTGCCAGCCAGAAAACCTGCCAGCCAGAAAATCTGCTGAGCCAACCAAAGAAGAGATCGACGCAGTAATTCAGGAGCTGCGAGATCGCGGCCAGATTATAGAAAACCCGCAGATGGTTGGGCAGGCAAATGTCCTCCAGCTTCCAGTAAGCAGAAAACCTGCCAGCCAGAAAACCTGCCGAGCAGAAAATCCTTTGCTCCAATTAGCAGAATATCTGCCCCTTGCAGGCTATTTGCTTGTCGTTGCTGCGGCATCTGCTCTTCTTATTTCGGCTTCGCTACAGGTATTCGGCAATTCGTGGCAGGGCTGGCTCAAAGCCAGCCTGCTTGAAGCGGGAATTCTGCTTTTTGCAGTATCCCGTGCCCATAGCAGCGGCGAGTGGCTTTTAAAGCGTCTATCTGCCGCCTTCCTGATTTGCCTCTCGCTATTTGTTTTGCATACTGGCGTAGAGTCTCAGAGATCTGACCAGCTAAGCACTGTAAAAGCCACCAATACGACACTTACGGATCTTACCCATGAGCGTGACGGTTGGCAGAAAACCCATGATGATTATCCAGAAAATCGCATTAGTGACAGACGCGATGCCATGAAAGAAATCTCAAGGCTAAATGACGCAATTAGAGTAGAACGCGCAGCTATCTCTCAAAGTCTTGATAGCTCTGTGATTAATTTAAAATCAAATTCGGAAATGATGATCAGAGTGGCTTTACTGCTCATTAGCATCGTCTTTAGTCATGCGCTGGTAGGTGAGTGTCGGCAGAAAACCAGAGAGAGGTTAGAGGCAGGATAAAAAAAGAAGAGCCGCTTGCGGCAAAAAAGTTAAGTAGCCCTTAACCAAGAAACCCACAAAGCAGCCCCACTATCTTCCAACTTTATAATAGGGCAAGTCAGGCTTCTTGGTCAAGGGAAGGTATTACCCTTAGCTCAAGGAGCCATGGATGGCTGAAGCTGCGCTTAAATTACCCGTTGAATCTGCGGAAGACACCAAAAACAGGCTTTTTGTCACGTTTCCTGACTATCGCCGGTCTCACCGATGCTATGCAAGTTTCTACCAGAATAGCCTTGGTAAGACCGATCTTCGGCCAGTGCTTCCAAAGGATAAGCGAGCCGAGGCGGATCTGATCCACACGACCATTTGGAACGAGGGTACACAGCAGGCCATCTGCAACAGCTTATATGTGGACTGCGATGCCCACCGTTGTCGCTCTGATTTACTTTTAAAAGGCGCTGTAAACGAAGTAAAGCTTCGATCCTTCATCGATGAAGAGCTTGGTGAGTCATCCCGGTACTTGAAACTGGTTCGATCCCGTTCGGGTAAAGGCGTCCACGTATGGGCCTTTTTTCCAGGCTTTCCAATCGGGGAGCAATCAAAAGACGCGATGCGGCTTGCTTCGAAAATTCAGACTGCGCTCATAAAGTTACTGGAGGCCTTCGGTGCTGATCCTGCGGCGGCAGGGCTTGAGCGGTGGGGTACGAACTGGACTAACCCCGACAGAGTGATAGATAAAGGCATTTCAGACTGGCAAGAAGAAGTTGGTAAGAAGAAGCTGCCCGTACTTGGCTCACTTTATCGATCCTTAAAAGCAAATGATAGGACAGTGGAGGTCTTTCAGACCCCACTTAAACGCTGGTATCCAGACCAACGAGTCTCAAGGAAGGTAACAGCTTTTGTGGCTGAAAATCTTGAGACTCTTGATCGTGGAGCAGATGTGGTCTTGTCTCGCAAGGATCTTCTATCAGTCTTGAGCGTGTCAAAGATGACTCTACCTAACCTTCTAAGTGAGCCTGTCGGCCCAAGCAAGACTAAGCTTCGGGGGCTCATGGTCATGAGGGATCATGAGCTTTGGGGTCACTACCGAGTTTGCGCAGGAGAAGATTTTTCTCGCTTGCGACATTTAGCGGTGTCACACAAAGACGAGAAAGCATCAAAACAACAATTGGTAGCCGGGGCAGAGTCAGGCCAAACGATAGTCATGTTTCAGCCGACAGCCCAGCCAGAGAAAGTTTTTGATGGCGAGAGGAACTATGCCATAGCACAACTTTATTTAAAGCTCAAATGGCATGGCTGTCCGCTAGAAACAGCACAAAAGATTGTATCTGCCTACGTTTCCAAGATGCCTGAAGCTCCTGCCAGCAGGAATGCCAGCAGGCATACCAAGCTAGGAGAAAACGTCTATAAGCGGCTGAAAGGCAACTTTGGCTGCAAGCCAGGCATCGCTGAAGACTGGCTTTTTAGTCTTCTACAAAACCCTTGCTCATCAAGGGATACAGATAACTGTATCAAAACTCCTAAAAGAGAACTACTGTGCGGGCCTTCGTTGCTGCCTCGTGATGAAGCCGTGCCAGCTTCTTCTGGTTCAGATCAAAGAAGTCCTACCTTAACTTTAATCCAAGGGGGTTCGGGGGATCTTCCCCCGCCCACCACTGAGGTTGCGGACTCCAATACTGCCGTGAAACCTCAGCCTGTTGAAGTGGACCCCGTGTTGGCTTTTGTCGCGGCCTTCGTTCCCGAAGCTGCCAGAGGCATTAAGGAGCGCAAGTCAGGGCCACAGGCCCCCGCCAAACAAGTAGTGAAGCCTACCTATGTTTCGCTGGAGCAGGCTGCCGAGGAAGAATGCGCGAGGATTGACGCCGAGCTTGCAGCTAGGGCTAGTCAGCCAGCTTCTGTGAAGAAGCCAAAGCGACATCAAACTGTGAGGGAAAAACGCCGGGCAGAATTTTCAGATCGTGACCCGATGGATCGTCTTTTTGCCTGCTGCTTGCGGTCTGGAATTCCCAAAGCCGGGATTCTTCAAGCTTTAGAAGATGCGGAGCCAAAGATTCTAAGTGCTCGAAGAAGGGGGCAGAAGCTGACTTTCACTGGCAAACTCAAGCGTGTCTTGCAAGCATTTTCCCTCATGAGCGATCACATGAGGACTTTGTCTTACTATAGACTGGCAAGCATGGAGGACTGGAAATGAGCGATTGGCAAGCATTCTGGAATTGGATCGACGGCGGCCAGAGAAGTGATGAGCTATCACCCAAAAATCCAGCGGCAGTTGAGACACATGGCTTCATGGTTTTAGAACTTGATGGGATCGAGCTTGAAGTGCCAGCCATCATGAGCCAAGATAGCGCTTGATGGTCGCTTGGGTCCGTAAATATATAATTTGGGGATGGCAAGGGACTGAGACGTCAATGTTTGTCAATAATTTCAGGTGCTAAAATGTAATTCCTAGAGGCATGTTCCCATAGCCCGTAGTGAATTGATGACTTGTTTTCTGCATGTAAGTGGCATCGATAATCAATCGGAAGCCATGGAATGAAAGGTATCTGCTCGTTCAGACGGCTACTGAACCAAGAATTCTTGCACCTTTCGTTCATGGACGTTTTTGCAATGCACTGGACAGACCCACTACCGAACCTTTCACTTGCAGTTTTCTTTCTTATGTTTCCTTTGATAATTTCTCCTTCGTCAAAGGCATACCATGGTCCAATGTTTTCTGGTGATAGATTTTTATTATTCTTATTATGAACATTACATTTCCAATTACTTGGACTCCATATCGAGTAGTTTAATTCTTTTCTATAGCCATAGTTTGAATAGTAGAAATGCTGTCTACATCTATTGCCTATTATTGTCATTGCTTTGCACTGACCAATTTCTCTAAATTTTGCTGCAGCTTTAGAAAGTAGCTGCTCTTCTGCTACTATTAGACCTTCGAGGAGTTCCTGTTCCAAGATGGCTTTTTCTTGATCAAATAAATCCAAATTATCTAATCTCTTGATAGTTGGTGGTTAATTCCAGATGAAAATTAAACTCGAATTTCCACCATGTGCTAACCTAGTCATATAGTGGAAAACCAAGTGGTTCCTATATCAAAACAGCTCCAATACGGTAAAATGGACCCAGATCCGTTGGTTCCATTGTAGCCTCTGTAATGCACCAAAACTGATTGTTAGAGCCGTCGAGAATTCTGGCAAATCTTCCATGTTTATGGATGTCTGGTTCCGAGAATCCTGAGAGGATCATTTCTCGTACACTTTGCTTCTCAATGCAAACTATTCTGCTGTATGCTTCACTTGTATTCAAGTATCCCCCCTTTCACGTAATCTGTTGATATGCTCAAATATACGCTTAAACCCATATATTGTGTTATTCAAAAAAAATAACGCTATATGTAGTGCTATATGCTTGACCGAATAATTTCATGCTTGTAGGCTTCTAACTCAGATCGAAACAACCGCGATAAGCCTCAACTATCAAAATACTCATCTCTAAATAGGAGTTCAAACATTGAGTAAAAAACAAGATCGAACTGTATACCAAAGAGATGATGGCAAGTGGGCTAACAAGCGAAATGATGCAAGCAGAGCCTCAAGTGTACACGATACTCAAAAATCAGCTCAGAAAGCTGCCAGGGAAGATCTAAAAAAGCAAGGTGGCGGCGAGCTGATAACGAAGGGTGTGGATGGTCGTATTAGAGCGAAGGACACTGTTAGTCCTGGAAAAGACCCCTATCCACCGAAAGGTTAATCTTTAAGGTGAATAGCAACGGATGCTGCCACTGACTCTCTCTTTCCGAGAATAGCAAAGATTAAAATAATGCCATTCCTTATATAGACAGTGGCAGTAATCCTAGCCCACGTGGGACCTGGCAATGGGGGATGGTAAGGATTCGTTCGAAAACCCACTATCTTCCCTGTATACCCTGCACCCCAGGCCTTGCAGCACAAGATGAAAATGCGACAGCTAAAATCGAACTTCGCTTTGTTCCCAAGAAATTGGTCATGCAGGCTATCATAAAAGTCGATATCACAAAGACTAAAGCAAATATGGTGGATTTTCGAACGAATCCTTACCACCCCCAATATGCTAACGTGGTTTTCCGGAGCAATGTCACCGCTACCCCTAAAAAAAATTTACAATACGGCCCATTTTGAGCGAAGCTGCTCTCAGCGGCAAGTTAGGCTATAAACTATTGATATAATGATTGAAATCAGCCATCCCTCTCTCAATTCACTTTAAAAAAATTTAATAATATCATAAGCTTAAGCAACCAAAGCAATTCGTTTTCTAATATCAAGGTGGAATGACTAGAACTCTAAACCGTAGTTTGTGGCTCAGAATAGCAGAGACTCTTGTCTCTGCTAATCAAGGTAAAGTTTATAAACTCAAATTCACACGCAATTTCTTCGCTGCAGAAACCATATTTTGCAATGCCGGAATCACTTCTTCCCACTGACGTGTTTTGAGGCCACAATCAGGATTAACCCATAGGCGCTCTGCCGGAATACGCTCCGAAGCCTTTCTCATTAAGGTTACAGCTTGTTCTTCGGTGGGAATATTCGGTGAATGGATATCATACACACCAGGGCCGATTTCGTTCGGGTAGTGAAATTTTTCAAACACATCCAACAGCTCCATGTCGGATCGAGAGGTTTCAATGGTAATCACGTCTGCATCCATGTGAGCGATCGCTTCGATGATATCGTTGAACTCAGAATAACACATGTGGGTGTGAATCTGGGTTTCGTCTTTGACACCATTGGCTGTGATACGGAATGATTCGACTGCCCAATCAAGGTAACTCTGCCATTCAGATTTGCGCAGTGGTAGACCTTCACGCAGAGCAGCTTCATCGATCTGAATAACATTCACACAAGCGGCTTCTAAATCAAGTACTTCCTGCCGTATAGCTAATGCTAACTGCAGGCACGATTCACTTCTTGGCTGATCGTCACGCACAAAAGACCAGTTAAGAATTGTAACAGGCCCAGTTAACATACCTTTCATGGGCTTACTGGTTAGTGATTGTGCATACTTGGTCCATTCCACGGTCATGGCTTTAGGACGACTGATATCGCCAAACAGAATCGGGGGTTTGACACAGCGTGAACCGTAGGACTGCACCCAACCGAACTGACTGAAAACATAGCCATCCAGTTGCTCGCCAAAGTATTCGACCATGTCGTTTCGTTCAGCCTCGCCGTGTACTAGTACGTCTAAGCCAAGCTTTTCTTGCTCCCGCACAGCGTGTTGTATTTCAGCCTTCATTTTTCCGGTGTAATCTTCGACTGAAATTTCCTGTTTTTTGAACGCCAGGCGAGTCCTACGGATTTCCGCAGTTTGTGGGAAAGAACCGATAGTTGTGGTTGGATAAAGAGGTAGGTTCAGGTGGGTCCGTTGCTTTATAACGCGCTCGGCATAGCTGCTTTGGCGCTTGCCTAACTCAACAGTAATATTTTTTACTGCGGCTTTGACGGCTGGATTGTGAACGCGCTTAGAATTTTTACGACTTTCGATGGCAACTTGATTAGCTTTGAGTTCTTTAGCAACAGCGGCACGGCCCTCGTTAATAGCTTTACCAAGGATTGAGAGTTCTTGTAGCTTCTGTTTGGCAAACGATAGCCAGCTACGAATATCAGCATCTAGCTCTGCTTCGCTTTCTAGATCCACCGGCACATGCAAAAGAGAGCAAGATGGTGCTATCCACAACCGATCACCCAGTTGCTTGGCGACTGGTTCCAGCCAGTCAAGGGTTGCGTTTAAATCAGTTTTCCAAATGTTGCGGCCATCGATGGCACCTATAGACAACACTTTGCCAGCGGGCAGCGAGTCCACCACTTTGCTGACTTCTGCTCGCCCGCGGACGCCGTCCATGTGTAGGCCGGCCACCGGGAGGTTAACAGCCAATGTCAAGTTCTCCTTCAAGGTACCGAAGTAAGAAGATACTAAAAGATTGACACGGCTGGATTTCAAAGTGTGGTAGGCATGTTCTAATGCGCTCCTCCAATCCTGCCCCAGTTCGGTGACCAACACAGGCTCATCTATTTGCACCCATTCAGCCCCCGCATCTGCCAGTTTTACCAGCATCTCACGGTAAACCGGCAGCAGTTGTTCTAACAGGTCTAGCCGGATAGACTGATCTTTCTCTTTACTCAGCCAGAGATACGTCACAGGGCCAATGATTACTGGTTTGGCGTTAACACCAACCAATTTCGCTTCGTCCAGCTGACTTAGCAAGCGATCTGCGTTCAACGAAAAGTGTGTTTCAGCAGTCACTTCAGGCACAATGTAGTGATAATTCGTATCAAACCACTTGGTCATCTCTGCTGCGTGAACGCAATTATGGTCACAGTCATTTACGGAACGGCCACGTGCAACCCGGAAATAATTATCTAACTCATTGCCTTCTAGGCCAATGACTCGCAGGGGCAGGTTCCCTAGTGTAAAGCTCATATCTAAAACTTGGTCATATAGTGAGAAATCGCCCACCGGCACAAAGTTTAGTGAACTCTGTGCCTTCCAGTTGAGTGCACGCAACTCTTTTGCTGTTGCCAGCAGTTCAGTTGCTGAGATTTTTCCCTTCCAGAATGCCTCTTGAGAGAGTTTAAGTTCGCGCTTTGCACCGATACGTGGAAAGCCTAGATTATGAATTAAAGCCATTTTTTTACCTTTCGATTTTTAGTTAATAGTCATTACTTGTAAGAGATCGATAGGGATCTCTCACCATTGAATAATAGTGTGATTTATTTCACGTTTAGATTGACTTAAAAGCTTCCAAGGCAATCGTTATGAGACACTGTTTTCTAAAAGAGTGGTTATTACTGTAGGTTTTCCAAAATCATCTAACGCAACCATGGTAAAGTGTCCTGAAGTACACAGAGCCCTGTCGCCGGTTCTAAGATCCTCGCCGATCAAATCTACTGTTACTTTTAAAGAGGTATTGCCGACCTCTTTGACTTCAGCAACCACTTCAACTAGTTGTCCAGTCTTAATTGGACTTTTGAAGTCAGTTTTATCTGATGATACTGTAACGATATTTCTCCTTGCAAAACGCGAAGCAACTATAAATGCGGCTTTATCCATAAGTGATAGTGCTTCGCCGCCAAACAAGGTTCCATAGTGATTGGTTTGCGATGGGAATACCATTTCATACATCGTTAAAGATTTGAGAGTTTTAACCTTTTCCATTAAATTCGCCTTAATTAGTTTTTCCGACTTTTTTTGGCAATTTATGAATCTTAGGCAGTGAACGCATAAACAACTGTCAAATTCGTCTCTAAGAAATGAATGACTTCAACCGACAGGCCTTCATTGGCACACTGACATTGACTTATATTGCCTACTTTGCAAATAAACAATCGATTACAGAGTGAGCAGTGCTCGGGTTGATATTTCATTCAAAGATGTTGCAAAGAAAAATTGGAATTTTTAATGGAAAGGGTCGGAACAGAAACAGCGAAACGTCTAAAAACATAAATACCTCCTCGGGTGATTGTAACTGCTCAAGTAAGGATCTGGCTTCACCCTAAGGGTTACACAGTTGCGGGACAGCACCGGATTCTCACCGGGTTTCACTTACAGGAGCAAAATTTTAATGCATTGCTTTGATTAAATCTTAGTCAATACCCCTTGTTTTGATAAAGTTATATACAGTTCGCCTGTTGACTTCAAAAATTTTTGCTATCGATGCTACGGGAACCTTTTTTTTGAGAAGACTTTGAATCTCGTCTTCTTTCCCCGAAAGCTTTACGACCCTTGATAAACTACCTTTTGGCCGGCCAAGCTTTTGGCCTTCACTCTTCTTTCTAGCAAGAGCTTCTTTGGTTCTCATAGATATCATGTTCCGTTCAATTTCACTTGAAATACCGAAAGCAAAAGCAAGAACCTTAGAGTTAATGTTATCGCCTAACTCGTATCTCTCTTTGGTGGTAAGGACTTTGATATCTTTCTTCATCAGCGTATTGAGGATACCCATAACTTCATAAAGGCTCCGACCAAAACGGCTCAATTCAGTTGCAATGAGAGTATCGCCTTTTTTCAGTGAGTCGACTAACTTACCAAGCTTTCTTTCGCTCGAAGGAATAGACCCACTAACCGCCTCTTCGACCCACTGGTCAATACCAATCTTTTTCTCATCGGCAAATCGCAAAATCTCGAACCTTTGGTTTTCAGTGTTCTGCTTGTCAGAGCTTATTCTGATATAAGCACAAATCATTTTTGGCAAATTCTTAAGTAGTTAGAGTAAATCTTTCACTGCTCAAGTAAACCTATCAAGGCATATTTTTTATACCAAATAACGTACAAATTAAAAGCTATTTTCTTGATCGAACAGCTGGTAGGTTAATCGAACATTTTCTTTGATCATTTTTGCTATAAAATCAGGTGTTTATATGTCGAGCGGACTACATTTATCTGATCAGGAACTTCGACTGGTTAATTCTAATAGGAAACCAGACAGCAGGTTAGGCTTCAGCATACTACTTAAATTCCTCCAGCTAAGAGGGTACTTTCCTCAAGATCACCATGACGTTCCGCTGGAAGTCGTAAGCAATATCGCCGACCAACTCGATATCAATGGAAAGCTGTTTAAGCAATATGACATTGGCAGTCGGTCCTGTCGTAATCACAAGGCCCAGATTAAAAAGTTCTTAGGATTTCGAGACATCACAAAACCTGATTACGCTGCTATAAATAAATGGCTCTGCAAAGAATTAAGCTTTGAACATGGCATTAATGACTTTGTCTCCGAAACATACAATAGGCTGCTAAAGCTTAAAATCGTTGCCTCCAACCAAGATCAAATAATTAGAACAGCAAAGTCTGCTCTCAATAGTTGCGAAGACGCTTTCTTTAATAAGATACATCGTAAGATCCCCAAAAAATCAAAATCTGCCATCGACGAGATTCTATCCACAAACAGTGAACTGTCCTTGCCTGAGATCAAATCTGACCCTGGAAAAGTAGGGATAGATAGCTTGATTAAGGAATCCAGAAAATTAGCTGCTCTACGAGAGATAAACTTACCCGATAACCTCTTCACTCGATCTATATCTAAGAAGCATTTGATCAAACTGAAACGCAGGTTCTCATCTGAGAGTTTGCATGAGATTAACCGCCATCCTCCAAATATCAAATACAGCCTTTTTGCTGCTTTTGCACACGTTAGAATTCAAGAGATCACCGATGGCCTGGTGGACCTTCTTATTCAGATCATACACAAGATTGGCGCTAGAGCAGAGAACAAAGTTACCAAAGAACTGGTCCGAGACTTCAAAAAGGTTAGGAATAAAGATTCCATCTTTTGTAGGGTTGCCGAGGCTGCTGTGAGTAATCCGAAGGGAAAGGTCGAACAGGTAATTTTCCCTGTCGCTAATGAAAATGTACTGAAGGACATCGTCAAAGAGCTTAAAGCTACAGGTCCATTTTATAGATATAAAGTACAGAATGTTATGAGGGCTTCATATGTTCACCATTATAGAAAAATGGTCCCCGTAATCCTCGATTGCCTAGACTTTTGTTCTAACAATAGCAGCCATAAGCCAGTGATAGATGGCATAGAGTTAATTAAGATTTATCAAGACAGTACCAAGCAGATGTACTCTGAATCTGACGATGTTCCGATAAATGGAGTCGTCAAAAGTGAATGGATGTCGTTTGTACTACAAGGTAATCGTATTAACAGAGCCAACTATGAATTAGCGTTGCTTGATGCCCTTAGAAATAGGCTTAGGTGCAAAGAAATCTGGGTTCCTGGATCGTTCAGGTATTGTAATCCAGATGAGGACTTACCCCAAGACTTTCATAAAATAAGGGTTGCCTACTTTGACAAGCTCAAGCTTGACCTAGACCCAAAGGTCTTTGTAAAAGACCTCGAAACTCAGATGAGATCCTCATTAACCAAGCTTAATCTGCAGATGCCCAATAACGAAAGCGTAAAGATTCTTAACAAAAAAGGAGGCTGGATCTCTGTCTCTCCACTGGTTGCACAGGAAGAACCACCAAACATACTCAATCTCAAAAGAGACGTCATAGCTAACTGGCCTATGACCAACCTCCTAGACATTTTAAAGGAGACAGAACTTAGAGTTGGCTTCACTGAAAAGTTTGAAACCGTGGGTGTCAGGGAAAGAATGGGCAAGGAAACCTTGCAGAGAAGGCTGCTTCTCTCACTTTTCGGCCTTGGGACCAACATGGGATTAAAGAGGGTTTGTACAACAACCTCAATGGAGAATTTTCAAGACCTCTCATATATCGTAGTCACTCTTTCTGCATCTGTTGTTAGCTAACCGCAACTTAAGGCAAGCTTACCTCTGTCACCAAACACGGAGGTTTTTTATGAAGCTAGCTCCCAATCACCAATCTCTGGAAGAATTACAAATCCTTTTGAAGAATCAGTTCCTGGAATTCAATCGTCAACATCCCCGCATGCGTGGTCGTAGATATCCCTCCGAACTGCGTGAGTTGATTTGCCAAGGAAGATCCGCGGGTCTTCGCCAAGTCGATATACAACGTTTAACCGGGATGTCGCTAACAGCAATCAAACATGCTTTGAAGGAGGCCAAGAGGCGGGTTGTGGCACCAAGACGCTTGGAAGTAGTTGCTAAACCTGACGAACACTGCCAAACACCTCGCGCCCTTACAGTTCGATTACCATCAGGCGTTACGATCGAGTTGGCCGATGCGAAAATGTTGACCGTCACGCTGTTGGCTAGCTTGTCCAGCCTGGAGGTCAGCAATGCTGCCTCCAGCTAGGATCCGTTTTGTACATGTTGCCATGCATAAGGTAGATTTTCGCAAATCACATGATGGGCTTTTGGCTGAGTGTTACCAGATGGGGCTCGATCCCTTTGCTGGCGATGTCGTACTATTCGTCGGACGCTGCCGGCGACGAATGAAGCTGTTGTTTGCTGATGAGACTGGGCTGTGGTTGGCCTTTAAGCGTTTCAACGGGGCATCGATGAAGACCAGGTTTCGTTTTCTCACTGACCCCCAAGTCGAACAGATCTCAGCAGCTGAACTGCAGCTGTTTTTCGAAGGTTCAGCCTATACGATCGATAAAAAATTAAATAGTTAGCGACAGCAGTCATAAAAAGGAGCAGAACTATCGCAGTATTTTCAGTCATCTAAAAATTCTGCTTTTGGTTGTTATGAACGTTGCGCAAATAGCTGAAAAAAAAGCCGCTGACCTTTACGAGGCAGAGGTTTGGGTCAAAGCTCATCAAGCCGAGATCCCGCTTTGCGTCTATAATGCCGTCCTACTACTAACCAGCCTTCGCTTGGAGCTCGGCGCCGCCCGTCAGCGTGCTACAAACCTGTTAGCCCTTTTCCGTCGTGAACTTGGTGTCAGTGCCAAGAGTGAAAGCGGCAAGGCTTTCGTGGAATCGGGCAACAAACCCCAACCTAGTGATGAAGATCGGCTCGCCGCCCTTAAGGCACGGCGAGCAAAGTTACTGGGGGAAATCCGTCGCTACGAAGATCGACTTGGCAAAGGCCGTAAAAAGAAGCAAACTCAGCCTCTAGATTCCTCGCCGCCCCGGACGGAACCAGCTGAGCCTGTTTTTGTCTTTTCTAAGGAAGCTCTATTTGTCGGCAATATTGCCGACCGAGTCGATGAAGATAAACCGCTAAAGGTCAACCGAATGGAAAACTTTGATATTCCACGTGGCCTCCATAGTGTCAGTGACAAGCGCACACGGCAAGAGTTTGGCATTACGACTAAGACGATTCACCTCTCAGTTGAGACGGTGACCGATCCGCGCACAGGCAAGAGTGTTACGGCCAGCACCGACGAAATCGGCCCACCAAACACCCAGGCGACTTGGGCGGCCATTGCTAATACCATTGTCGCAGTGATTGGCTATGCGATTCCAATCAATCGTTTAGCGACCATGCTTAAAGGAAGTAACCCCTACTTCACTAGCACGAGATTATGCTCCTACTTGAAAATGTCGGCTGAGCTTTTCGCACCAATCTATACTTGTCTGGGCGAGCAGCTCTCAGATAGTGACGTACTTTTAGGCGACGATACGAAAGGCCGGGTCATTGAAATCAATCGTGCTCTTAAAAATGGTGGTGAACTCGGGGCACCGCCCGAAGGTAGCCTCGTCTCTAAGATCAGCGAGGCCTTTGGTCGGACATTTGCCAAGAAAAAAGGTAAGGGCCAAAAGCGCTCGCTTAATATCTCCGTGGTCATTGGTAAGTCCGAGGCGAGTGATCCACGCAGTTATATCTTTTTCTTCCGTGCGCACCTCGGCACTTTGGGTGATCTTTTAACTAAAATGCTGGAAACTCGCAGTCCAAAGAAAAAAGAGCTGACTTTGGTCTCCGACCTAGCCACGACCAATCTGGTTTCTGCGGAGCTTTATCAAAAATTTGAGATTACCCATGCTGGCTGTGCAGCTCATGCCCGTAGACCATTTTGGAGACATAAAGACAAGGATCAGCGTCTTTGCTACTGGATGCTTTCAGCCTTTCTTGTCCTAGAGCAAATCGAGGATCGCATCGATGAGCTGGGCCGTACGAAGGCCCGTATTGAGCGCTACCGACAACGCTATAGCCGTAAAGTCTGGGCTATCATCCGTCGGCGCTGTGAATCGGTCATGCGCGGTGAGAAGATCTATGGTCATCACTGGCCGAAAACATCAGAACTATATATTGCGTGTAATTATATCGTGAAACACTATGAGAAATTAACCGCCTATCTTGATGATCCCAGGCTGCCCAGCAATAATAATCTAAGTGAGAGAGTGCTGCGCTGGGACAAGATCATGGAAGATGCCAGCAAATTTCGCATGACTGAGGCCGGCAGGTTGCATGTCGATATCCTGCGGACTATTGTCCACACCTGTTCGGCAGCTCAAGTTGAGTTAAAAGATTACCTGCTCTTTATCTTCAAAAACCGTGAAGTTATCACTGCCGATCCAACCCGATACACGCCTTATGCCTATGCTCTCATGCTGGATGCTGCTAAGAATTGATTTAATTCCGCATGGCAACAAACGAATCATCTTCCGCATATGCAGAAAGAGTGGCTACCATATATCAAGAAAAAGTTCATCAATCGTGACAACCTTCGGAATGCTATCTCATCGGTCGCCAATGCAATCTTCGATATTAGAATGGCTGATATATGGGGTGAAGGAAGCACAGCTTGCGCCTCTGACTCCAAAAAGTTTGGCTCTTGGGATCAGAATCTGATGACCGAGTGGCACATAAGGTATGGTGGGCGTGGAGTTATGATCTATTGGCATGTTGAAAAGAAGTCTACCTGTATCTATTCGCAGCTAAAAGCCTGCTCTTCATCCGAAGTAGCATCAATGATCGAAGGCATCTTGAAGCACAATACGGCTATGGAAATTGATAAGAACTACGTGGACTCCCATGGACAAAGCGAAGTAGCCTTTGCTTTCTGCCATTTGTTAGGCTTTAAACTCATGCCAAGGCTGAAGGCCATCAATCGTCAAAAGCTTTACCTTCCAGGGACAGGAGAGTCAGGCAACTACAAAAACTTGAAAGAAGTTCTAACACGTCCGATCAGGTGGGATTTGATTGTCAATCAATACGATGAAATGATAAAGCACGTTGCAGCACTTAAGCTAGGCTTCGCTGATGCAGAAACTATCCTGAAAAGGTTTACTAGGAACAACCTGAAGCACCCGACCTACCTTGCATTTTGCGAGCTTGGCAAAGCGATAAAGACAATTTTCCTCTGCGAATATCTAGGTTCTATGGAGCTGAGGAGAGAAATTAATGAAGGACTGAATGTTGTTGAAAACTGGAACAGTGCTAATGGCTTCCTTTTCTTTGGCAAGAACAGCGAAATCGCCTCCAACAGCATTGCAGAACAGGAAATTTCTATCCTAGCTTTGCATCTGCTTCAAATATCAATGGTCTATGTGAACACGATTATGATCCAGCAAGTTCTGGCTACCCCACAATGGACTGATATAATGACCAAGGAAGATTATCGAGCATTAACACCGCTTATCTACACTCATATCAACCCTTATGGCTCGTTTCATCTCGATATGGAAAAACGCATAGCTCTGGCTGCGTAACATACTAATATATTTGGGTATATGTTTAGGAAGTGTGGTTGAGATGTGGCTAATTATAGTTGTAAATACAAGAACTTATGTCTTATCTTTCCGCTGAGAGCAGCCTAGCTCAAAATACCCCAGTTAGAAAGTCGACTGGCATCCATTCCTCCGATGGTGAGCCACAAGATAATCGTCCACCAACTCATGAATCAGTAGACAGCAAAAAAGAGGGCCAATATACTGTCTCCTAATTCGTTTTTCCAGCATTAGTAGACAGGCGCGTCTATTAATCGATTTAGGAGAATTTCCAATGCGAATTTTCGGCTATGCTCGTGTCTCAACGAGCCAACAGTCACTCGATCTTCAAATTCGCAGTCTTAAAAATGCAGGGGTCAAGGAGAGCAGAATTTTTTGGGACAAAGCCACTGGAGCAAATGCTGACCGTTCAGGACTCGCTCTATTGAAGTTAAAGGTTGAGCCGGGAGATTCAATATTCGTGACCAAACTTGATCGCTTGGGTCGGGACACCGCCGACATGATCCAGCTAATCAAAGAATTCGACAAAAACGGGGTTTCCGTACGCTTTCTCGACGATGGAATTAGTACTGAAGGAGCAATGGGAAGAATGGTTGTAACCATCCTAGCGGCGGTTGCCGAGGCTGAAAGGCAGCGAATAATGGAAAGGACAAATGAAGGCCGCGAGGAAGCAAAGGCAAAAGGAATTAAGTTTGGACCTAAGGTCAAAATTGATCACCAGCGGGTTGGCCAGTTAAAACAAAGTGGACTTACTGCAAGTGAGATAGCTGTCATGATGAAGATCGGACGCTCGACGGTGTATAAGATTTTGTCCCAACAACAGCCTGGCCACTAGGGCAGTCGGGAGATCGTTCGATTTTTCTCCATATCTAAACCGCCCCCCCGATCATCAGCTTTACAAGTCGCCTTAGAGACGCTCTCGGCCCGGAGAGTTTTTATCGCGATCTAGCTTGCGCAACAACTTAATGACTTAACATCCTTATCAAATGTCTGCATAGCTAGCTTAACAGCTTCAGCAAGCGTCAAATATGGGTGCATCATGCCCGCAACCTCGGAAAGAGGAAGTTTGTACTTGATAACCAAACTAAGCTCCATTACTAACTCAGATCCTTCAGGTGCTACTATTCTTGCTCCAATCAATTGATCAGTGCCTGTTTTCCGCAAGAGCTTAATGACTCCTCTGGTATCCTGCGCGGCAATTGATCGAGGGACATTATCAAAGGACAAAACGGAGACGTCATATTCAATGCCTGCGCCTTTTGCCTGCGCTTCATTAAGTCCGACTCCAGCTACCTGCGGATCAGAAAATATGACCCATGGTACCGTGCTATAGTCCACTATCCTCTTATTGCCGGAGAAAGCGTTGTCAACCGCCAGGTTTCCTTCGTAAGCAGCGACATATACTAATGCAGGCGACTCAGTCACATCACCTGCCGCATAAATATTTTTCTGTGTTGTTTGACAGAACTCGTTAACAGCAGTATGACCGGATTTGGTTAGTTCAACATGGGCGTTCTCAAGACCAAGACCAGTAGTGTTTGGCTTTCTCCCGGTCGCCACTATAATTTGATCCACAATTAAAGTGGAAGCATTGCCGCTACTATTTATTCTAATCTCAACCCCGCCTACGCCTCGCTTAACAGACTCAACCGTAGTTCTATTGAGTATTTGAACACCTTCATTTTCGAGGTTCTTTTGAACCTCGGTTGCAATATCGTCGTCCTCCTGAAACAGAATTCTACTTCGCTGAATAATCGTCACTTTTGAACCTAGTCGATGAAACATCTGTGCAATTTCCAGCGAAATATACCCACCGCCGAGTACAGCAATCTTTTTTGGCAACTCGGTCAGCTCAAAAGCGGTCGTACTTGTTAAATACCCAGCGCCTTCGAGACCGTCAATATTCGGAACAAATGGAGAGCTTCCAGTCGCTATAAGGGACTTTTCGGCGGTTATTTTTCGACCCGAAATGTCAATCGTATGAGGATCTACGAATGAAGCATGTCCTTCCAATCGGACAATGTTTTGGTTCTTATCAAGCACACTTTGATATTTCGCTTGCCGCAAAGATGCGACAAGATGATCTTTGCCTTGGATTAAGGCTTTAAAGTTTACCTCGGCACTCCCGGTTTTTATTCCTGCGAAATGGGAATGTTCGGCGCGATATTTGGCTTCCGCAGCCCGAATGAGATTCTTGGAAGGGACACAACCGACATTGACACAAGTGCCTCCCAAAAGACCTTTTTCAATCATTGCAACACTCTTTCCTAGTTCGGAAGCCTTGATGGCTGCTGCGAAAGCTGCCGAACCACTGCCAATGATCGCCAAATCATAATCATAGGATGTTTTCTTTTCGTCTGAGTAGCAATCCATTTCTTCCCCCTCTCGTGTTTACCGGAAAAAGCGCGAGTTACTTTTTTTTCATCGGATCATTACTTCACGCTTTGCATTGTGTTAAGGTCGCTTTATACCCAACCTTTTCGATAGCGGCCTTTACTTTGCTCTCATCCGTTATTTCTGGATCAAATGAGACGACTGCATTTCCTTTATCAGAAGAGGCTTCTACGGAATTAATTCCACCAAGCCTCTTTACACCGATTTTGAGGGTCGTAGAACAAGCAGCACAAGTCATACCGGTGACTTTATATTCGCAGGTCTTTGTCTTGCCTTCAGCAATTCCGTTTAGAGAAGACAGTGCCAACGCGGTTGAAATAATTACGCTTGAAATTTTCATAGACTTTCCCTTTCTTATAAAACTTGTAAACAAAATCTTTTTTAGAATCCCTTTAAAATAACCAGTTGATCCAATAAATAGATGTAATACCGCCAATTGCCAAAGCCAGCCCTACCCAGTAGGCGATCACCATCATTTTATATTTCTTGGGATCGGCGCAAATAGATCCAGGTTCACATGACGTTTTTTTCTTAAGTAGACTTCTGCCAGCAACAATAAAGACCACTGCAACGACAACGATCATTGGCAATCTTAGAAATTCAAACTTAGCCAAAGTCGCAGCCCCTGACACTCCTAACAATGTAAGAACGACTGGTCCTACACAACAAATAGAGGCAATTGCTCCGGCCAATATTCCGCCACCGATCATAGCAGGTGCTTTGTTTTCTAGCTGGCTCATGGCAAGCTCCCATTTTTCTCAATTGCCTCAAGAATTGGACAATTCGATGTTGTTTTTTTCTCGTCGCATTGCAAGACTAAGGACTCTAGGGCGGATTTAATTGCATTGAGGTCAGATATCTTCTTTTCAATATCTTCTATCTTGCGTTCTGCCTTTAATTTGACAGCACCACAATTGGCTTTGGTCGTCACACGAAGTGAAAGGAGTTCTTTGATCTCTTTTAGGGAAAAACCGAGATCCTTTGCCTGGCGAATAAAACTTAATCGTTGGATGTTCTCTGGCGCATATTGCCGATAGCCCGAACCACCGACCAGAGTCGGACGAGGAAGCAACCCCTCCCGCTCATAAAAGCGGATTGTTTCGACACCGACGCCTACCTTCTTCGCCAGTTTTCCTATAGTCATTGCTTTAGTCATGGTATCTCCCCCGCCGCTTACCTTCTACTATACGGGCCGTACCCTACTACGGACTAAACCATTATTTTGTATCACATTGTTTTTGCTAGATAATTTTTTCAACTATAGCATTTTTGCTCAATTCGCTTCGGCGTAATCTTGCCAGCGCCAAAATCAACTGCAGAAATATAGGCATTCAATATTAATTGGTGAGCTGCACTGAGGAGGAGAAATCGCTATTAGCGGTAATTACTTAAAAATTTAGGAATACGCCACTCCTTAGCGTACGGATCCGTACCGTTGGACTTCAGACCCCGCCGCCAGCCGAAAATGCAGCAATTGTCACATTGCCAAAGTTTTGGGGCACGGGAAAGCACGCCTCGGCTGATGGCAGCAAGTGGGATCTCTACGAACAAAACCTTCTGTCTGAATATCATGTCCACTATGGCGGCTACGGTGGAATCGGCTATTATCATGTTTCCGATACATACATTTCGTTGCCATCCCCCAAACAAAGCAGCCAGACCCGGTCTTTCAAAGGTTTTACCGCTGATGATGTCGTGAAAGATTTTAATGGTTCCGGCAGCCGTCAGGCGGTCTCGCTGGGCCTGGAGATCTTGCTCATGTGTCGAAACGCGCATGTAACCTAAAAAATCGCCCATGGGCTCCCTTAGTCTCTAAAACGTTCCTTTTTGGGACTCGGAGGTAACTTACTAAATTCTTCCGATTTTCTGTCTCTAAAATATGTCCCTAAATTACAGCTGTCCATAAAATTTAAAACACCTTTTAGAGACGTATTTTGCGCTCACATGTCATAAGTCAATTTCACCAACCAACAAATGGCGTAACTTTTACGCCCAGAAGCCTGAGGTTCTGTGGGAAATCATGACCACCAAATTGTAGAGCTAGAGTCCTGGGACCTACGATCAATGAAGTGCTTGTGTGGCGGAAAGCGCCGTGCAAAGTGGGGAGCTTGTCCACCCTGCTTTTGCCAACGCTATGGGAGTAGTTTAAAGCGCTTTCCTAATCTTATCTAGCTGAAGCTTTACCGATTCCAAGTTCAGTAGTGCTTCTGTTCTCTTATCGAGCTTTTCTTTTTGACCTTCTGCTTGTGGCAAAAATAGATTTTGCAATGTCATTTGGATTAGTACTTGATAGCCAATTCCTAGCTCCTCAGCTTTGGCCCTGATTGCATCGAGCAAATCTTCTCGAAACGAGATGCTAATGCGCTCCCTTACATTAGACGGTTGAAGCATCTCGGCCGTTATCTCTTCGTCGAGATCATGCTTAGACATAGGCCGATCTAGTAAAAGCATAGGTGCCTTTACTGCTTTTTTAGCAGCTTTTTTCTTGGTATGTGTACTTTTTGTAAATTTTTTCTTAGCCATTGATTTCATCCCATTTCTCAATAATTTTCTGCGCTCGTTGATTCACAAAGTTTTGCAGTAGCTGTATTTCCTTTGGTGTGAATCCTCTTGATGTTTTTTTGTTGGCGATGAACTGCCCACTTTTTAGCTCAAAGACTATTTCGCGCTGACCTTTAGAGCCTTTGATGTGTACATGCTTTGGTAGGTGATCGGGAGATTTGATATACACCACATATGCGATTGATCCGTTTTTTCCAGGTATTTCGAAGATTCTCATGGCTTCCCCATATCAGCCTACCTACCAATATATATCGGATATATATCAAAATACTTTAGACGTCAATGGGACTTATTCCGCGACTATAATATTCAATTATTTCGTGTGGTTGTGTTTTTCAATTCTTCTTCGCGGACAAGACTTGGAGCCCCAATTTGAGCAGCCACCATTCCCAAACGCCATCCGGTCAGACAATCAGCAACAATGGCGCACAATGTTTGTATAATATAGTATGTAATAGTATTTGTATTATACAATTACATACTATATTATACAGAACTAGTTTTGGTACCCATCTAGGAGAGAACCCTGTGAAGCCTATCGATCGCACCAATATTTTCGAAATCTGCGATGAGTTAAATGAAAAAGGCATAAAACCAACGCTTGCCCGCGTTCGAGAAGCCTTGGGTGGTGGATCATTTACATCAATCCAGCCACTATTAAGAGAGTGGAAAGACAAGCGCCATGAACCAGAAGCGGCGGTGGCCAGCTCAGTACCAGACGATATCCAGGCACTGGTTGCAAGCTTGGCTGCTCAAATTTGGTCAAAAGCCGAAGGCAAGGCCAGCGAGGAATTGAAAACTTTTAAAGAGTCCATGAAGGCAAAGCTTGAAGAGTCGAACCAAGAAAAACAGGATGCTCTTGAAGAAGTTGCTCGTCTTGAAGCCGAGAACAATCAACTGTCTGCCACTAACAAAGAGCTTGAGAAAAAGATAGCTGATTATCAAAAAACGCTTCAGGATGCACGTATTGAGTTAAAAATTCAGTCTGAAAGGCTTGTAGAAGCCGAAGGTCTGATGAAAAGACATGAAAAACTACTTCTTGAAGTTGGTGAGTTGCGGGGCAGGATCGCTGAATTGCAAAAGCCCAAAAAATGAAAAAATCAGATTGAACTTTTGTGGCTCGATCAATCTATAAACATGTCTGACAGACAAGCCTAGTTCAGCTGCAGCGCGTTCAGCAGAGGCATTGGAACACATAGGAATCATTGCAAGCTCGGAAATTACCAGAGCCCGATGCTCAGCCTTCTGCCATAACTCTTTAGGATATTCTGACACGTCCATATGTGTGGCTCCCCGAGGGGAATTGTGAACTCGACTTTGAAAGAAACGCTGCCTAGTGAATCCGACTTTGAAATAGTGACGTTAACTTTGAAAAATACCCATATCGTAAAATCTTGTAATCATTGACTCGCTACTGACCTCGACTTTGAAATCTGACACTCAGTCCTCGAAGAGACTCATTCGATTATATTTATAATGGATTATAAATATGTTGACTAGTGAGCTGGCTGGTGGCCTTTTCACAGCAAAGGAGGGGCTGTATGTCAAGACACTCGCGAAACATAGACAACACAAGTGTATCTGCCACATCTAGCTGGGTATGACTTTAATCGATAATTGATTGATTTTCGTGGCTGCTGCAGAAGCTTTTGAAATGATGGGTGATAATTTACCTAATGAAATTTGATAGTTGAATACATCAGAGAGAATTTTTTGTATGGATCGATAAGACATAAGACGACTTGCCGCAGAGAAACATTGCCAGAACCAGCTGAGCGATGAGGTCGTTTGTAAAAGAAACGGTAAAAAGCACCTTTTCTTGGGATTTAGATTTCTCTTCAAACTCAAGTTCTATGGCCTCCAGTGCCCGACGTTTTTGGGCATAAACACACTTGCGACTCACGCCGAATCGCTTAGCGATTTTAGTGATGCTTTCTCCACTGATAGCAGCTATGGCCATTTGTTTTTTATGATCTTCGCTTGGACGGTTGATTTGCTGGGATGGAACAAATCTGGATACCTCGTTTTCCTCTCTTCGAAAAAGGTACATGCCGCCCTCTCCTCAATATTCGATGCGATAAACAGGGTTTTTGTCGTGGTCTTGTTCCCGCTTGTTGTATTTGATGGTAGTGGTCGGCGAGGAATGACCAAGAGTTCGTTGCACTTGTTCTAAGGGAGCTTCGACGGTATTGAGTAAGTGCCCTGCCAATGTCGCTCGCATGGAATGGGGCGAATAGCGGCGCACAGTCGAACGCTTGATGCCGGCCTTTTTAATCAGATTACTCAGAATTTTTTCAAGTGCTGTCGATGAAATGGGCTTGTTGCGAATCGGGTTCAGGGCGGGAAACAGCCACTGATCAGGGTCTTGGATATCAAATCCTAGTTCCCCCAAGCGGTCGATGTGTTCGGCCAAACAGCGGTAGGCAAAAGGATTTAAGGGCACTTCGTGAGGTTTGTTGCCCTTGATAGTGAGCGACAAAATCCTGTGGCCCTTGATTTCTGAGACATTGCCGACTTTAAGATGACGGATTTCAGCTGAGCGCAGTCCTGTATAAAACCCCACAGCTAAGAGTGCCCGGTGGGAAGTAAAGCATTTGCGCTTGGGTTCAAGAGCTGCGAATAGACGACGTACTTCGTCATCGGAAAAATCGGCGGTCTGACGTTTGTTGTCAGATCGCGGCTTTTTCAGGCCATAGGACAGATCGCGATCGACAAAGCCTTCGTGAGCTAGGTGCTTGCACAGGGAAGAAATAGCGGACAATTTTTTCAAAATGGTCTTTTTAGCCAGACCTTTGGCTTTGAGCCATTTTTGATAAAGGATGAGATGGTCGCGGCTGAGCATCTCGATCTGATCGATCTCTGTAAAAACGAGACTCAAAAACTCGCGGGCTGCGCGAAAGTATTCTCGCGAGGTCAGCTCCGAATCAAAGGAATTGAAAAAAGCGAGCAGTGTTTTTTCGAGCCTCGGATCAATGAGTGGGGTAATTGACTGGACCCCAATTTCTTCTTGGCGAATATCCAACATGCAACCTCCGAATTTTTCATCAGTATGCCAGGCTCAGAAGGTTGGAAGAAGGGATTTTCTTCCAACCTTTTTGTCAAATGAGATCCCGGTCGGATTTACTTGACTTACCGGAATAAATTCGAGAACTCACATTTTGATTTGCCAGTTTCTGCTGATTGACTGCGCATCCCGAGGGATGGAGCGACAAAGATTCAAGGAAAGTCAATTCTTTGAACCAAATCGCCTGCCTCGGTAACACCGACAAAAGGCAAGACTCGAAGCAGAGATGCTTGACAAATGCCGCCACCTGATTTTTGGGTCTTCATGCTGCATTGCAAAATCTATATACTTGCGTTATCATGCAAGTATGCATGTGATTACCATAGATCCAAAAACAGTTTTTCAAGCATTGGCCGACCCCATTCGAATTCGAATGGTTCGACTGCTGTTTGTCTCTGCAGAAGAGGCATGTCTCTGTGAGCTAGTGGATAGCCTTTTGGAAGAAGAGTACAAGCTATCACGGCATATGAAGCACCTTAAGACAGCCGGGATAGTTTCTGTTCGAAGGGCAGGACGATGGGTTTATCATCGCCTTTCGGACGAGCCTGCCTACCTCCAAGAACTCTTCGGTGTTCTGAATAGTCTTCCCGACGAAAAAAGCGTTTTTACCAATGATTTAGATCGATTCCACCAGCGAATGAAATTAAGGCGCGCTGGGAGGTGCCAATTGGGAATTCAAGCAAAGCATCTAAGCAATTCCTAAAACTCTTCGTATTAACTTGATTGGAGCCACCAACCATGTCTATTAGCTTACGCGAAGTTAGTCGCCCAGATATTTTGGCGGCAATACTAATCATAGTTACTTCCGTGGCCATTGACTTGGTAACAAAATCCGTAGCCCAAGAACACCTAATGACTTGGACCCATGATACAGACCCTAACCATTACGAGGGAAAACGCGTCGTTTTGTCTCATATGGGTGCTGATTCGTCAGTAGGTCCCGACGGAAGAAGCTTCATCACATTCAGTCTTAACTATGTCCGTAATCTCGGCGCTGCGTGGGGAATGCTTTCAAACCTACCCGATGAAGTTCGAACCCCTTTTTTTGCTGTGGTAACCCTTCTTGCAATAGGTTTTGTAGGATTTAGCTTTTTCTCAACTACAAGCTCGCAGCATATTACGCGCTATGGTTTTGCTCTCATTTTGTCGGGAGCTCTAGGAAATTTCATCAATCGAATACAGTTTGGTTTCGTTATTGATTGGATCGATGTCCGGTGGAATGTCCTAGGGTGGAGGTACGCTTTCCCGAATTTTAATTGGGCTGATTGTGCAATTACCATCGGGATTGCAGTGATATTAATCGAGTCCCTGAGAGAACGGCTCGCGGGCGACGAAAGTTCAGAATCAGCGGAAAAGATAGGATCTAAGAATGTCGTTTCATGAAACGTGTTTTGCTATTCCCAAAATGGACTGCCCTTCAGAAGAGCAAGTTATTCGAATGGCGCTTGATAGTGCTACCGGGATCGAAAACTTATCGTTTGATCTTGGAGCAAGAACTCTCACCATCGTTCACACTGAGGCTCCTAATGATCTACTACAGTGCTTATCCCCCCTTGGCTATGGGGCGACGATAAAGACCTCCCGGCAGATCGAAAGTCTGGATGGTATCGGTAATCCCGAAAAACAAAAAGATGAGGCAAAGGTTCTTTGGATCTTGTGTTTCTTGAATGCAAGCATGTTTCTCCTGGAAACTACCCTTGGGGTATATTCACAGTCGACTGGGCTG
Source organism: Oligoflexus sp. FD111 (assembly GCA_048816425.1). Lineage (GTDB taxonomy): Bacteria > Bdellovibrionota_B > Oligoflexia > Oligoflexales > Oligoflexaceae > JBMDZZ01. The sequence continues at coordinate 15,114 of JBMDZZ010000029.1, read as the reverse complement.
ATCGCAGATGGTTTGGACATGTTGGCTGATGCCAGTGTCTATGGTATTAGCCTCTACGCTGTCGGAAAAACAGTTGCCCATAAACATCGTGCAGCAAGGTTGAGTGGCTACTTTCAGCTAATTCTTGCAGTTGGGTTATTCGTGGAAGTCGTAAGGCGCTCTGTATACGGTAGCGAACCAATGGGTGGAGTGATGTCAACAGTCTCGGTCGCTGCATTGTTTGTCAATATATTTTGCCTGGTTCTTCTAAACAAGCATCGAGGCGGAGAAGTCCACATGAAGGCGAGCTGGATTTTTTCGGCAAACGACGTTATTGCCAACGCAGGGGTGATTTTGGCCGGTATTCTTGTAATGTTAACCGGCTCACGATTTCCTGATCTTGTTATTGGGACATTGATAAGTTTGGTCGTTTTGAGCGGCGCCATACGAATTTTGAAAATGGCAAGAAATTGACCAGCTCATCTCCGAAGATGCTCGAACTCTTAGCGGTGGGTATCTATGTAACCTTGGAATGAACACCACCTTTTAAAGGACAAAATCGCACAAAATTAGCATTGTGGGAGGTTGATAGTATTTTTGAAAGCCTCTATATCCTCGAATATATCGATGATATCTCGATGAGACGCAATGTCCAAAAGGCGTTAAATAGGGTTGAATCTTACCACAAACTCAGAAGAGCAATTGCAGTTGCGCACGATATAAGGAATCCCCTAGCGGTCGCTTTTAGCAGTTTGAATCTTTTGGACTCTGAATCAATTGATGAAAACGCCAGAAAAATGTTTAGTCAAATGACTCGAAGATCGTTAAATCGTGCCATATGCATGATCGAAGATCTGTCGGCTAAGTAGGGGGCAGCAATGGCCCCTACTTAGCCGACAGGACTGGAATCAACAACCTACAACGGCTTAGGCTTGTCATTTGAAATTGTTGATAACAAAAGTCAAACCACCCGCATCGAATATGATCAACTAGGACGAGTAATTAAGAATACTTCTGGCGTTGACCAGCGAGATCGTCATGAAGAAATCTATACCTGGGATATGTCAAGCAATGGTAAAGGCCTCTTGCATAAAGCAGGCACTGCGACATACGCTGAAGAATATTCTTATGACAAATTGTCACGCCTCATAGGCACTCAATTTGCTGCGGAAGGCAAGCGAGTTTCTATTCAACAAGACTACGACGAATATAGTGCTGGTGCGAAATTGGACAATACCGAGATGAAAAGAACGCTAAAGCTGGTGGTGCTTGGGCGTAAAAACATCCGCTTTTTCAAAACCGAAGCCGGTGCTGCCATAGCCGATGTGATCATGAGTCTTGCGGCCACCGCTTATAAGGCGGAAATCAATGCATTCGACTATTTCACAGATATTCAGCGCTATCATAAGCTAGTTAAAGAAGATCCCATGGCCTGGGTTACCTTGGTGATATCGGACGGCTATCGAGTTCCTAAATCTGAAAAGGGCAACCATTAATCTGTACGTCCTTCGGAAGCCCTTGGAACGTAGAAAGGGCTTGTCACAGAAGACAGTGGTGGTTATAGTCTAAACGCAAAAAATTGCAATAATCGAGGGAAATTATGGTTAGCAGAAAGAATCAATTTTCATATGACAAACTGGGTATTATAGTCTCATCAAGCTGTATAGCCCACTGTTTAGTGACAATTGTGGCTCTTCTTGCCTTGCCTGCCTATTCTTACTATTTTCACAACGAATGGGTTCACCTATTTCCGCTTCTTCTGACTATCCCGTTAGCATTATTAGCTTTTTTTCGTGGATATCGGGTTCATGGCGTGCGGCTGATCCTCTTTCTTGGATTCTTTGGGATTTTGCTCCTTTTTGCCTCAAGTTTTGCCGAGTCTTTGACAGAAGGCCTAGAATATGTGTTTAGTATCTCGGGAAGCCTGCTTTTAGTAGGAACCCATCTTTGGAATATGAAATGCCTGCGCAACCGAGATGCGTTATGCCAAAGTCACTTCACCTCTTGAAAAAGTGAAGCTCTGTCCAGACTCTGTCATTTGTTCGTTGAACGAAGGAGGGTATTGCAAAATGGGTAGAAATATTCAAGAAGCCGAAAAAATTATCGATGATTAGAAATAGTCGTTTGAATATATCCTTGTATTTTGCAATACCCTCCTTCGCTGAAATGGGGCCGTTACCGAGATATTTTCATGATCTTTATCGCCCCCCTCAATACCACGACACAAATGATCAGGCCGATGATAAGGTCAGGTAAACGAGACGATGTAACTGCTACCAATATACCGGCAAGGATGACGCCAATGTTGGCAATAACGTCGTTTGCCGAAAAGATCCAGCTTGCTTTCATATGAACCCCGCCTGCCCTATGCTTAGAAAGAAGAACCAGGCACGTGACGTTAGCTATCAGAGCCACAGTTGCGACGCCCACCATATATAAAGGCTCAGGGTCGCTTCCGAGTATAAATCTTCTGAGCACTTCTACGAGCACCCACAGCGCAAGCACAAACTTAAGGATTCCACTGAATTTAGCGGCCCTCTTTTGTAACTGAACAGTCCGCCCCACCGCATAAAGATTAAGGCCGTAAACCACAGCATCGGCCAACATGTCGAGCGAGTCGGCAATTAGTACTACTACGTTAAAATTTATTTGAAATCATGAGATGGTTTCAAATAAATTTTAACGTAGTAGTATTATTTAGAAGGAGGCGCCGGCCTGCTCAAACAGTAGACCGGCGATGAGAACGAAGCATTAATTGCCAGCAATCACAGTGTTATCTTGTGTCGCCAGCTGATAAATTGTTTCCAATGCCTTAAAATATCCACGAAACTCCGGTACGGTTTGTCGCCACAGGAAGTCTGGACGCTCATCAGTGACCCATTCGCCGCCAATGATTTTACCATCGGCATCAATTTCCAAAACATATTCATATATGCGTTTCTTTGTCGCTGGCTCAAAGGCTTCCCATTTGGCAAGAGTGGAAAGAGAATGTTCAATGCTGGTTCGAACTTTAACTTCCCGTACCGTTCCTGCAGCCGCCGTGTCGGAAGCACCTTCTGTTTCTTCAAGCACCTCAGTCTGATAGGAATGAATAGGGTAATTCATAACTTCAGCATCGCGGGTCACATCAGCAATGATAGGCTCTTGCTTAATACCCAGTTCGTTTGTTAGTACCAAGTGAAAGGCTCCAGCATTGACTCCCTTGCAAGAACCTTGATTGCGACGATTGTGATACTCTTCTTCAGTAATTTCCTGATTTTTCAACATTTCGTCGAGTTCTTTAAACGACTCGTTACAGCGCTCTGACATAAAATAATTTTTCACCGAGCGATTTCCTTTATATTGTTGATAGTAAGTCAACAGCGCTTTGATGTCGGAAGAACCAAACGGAACCTCAACACCATTGATAGCTTGAACTGTAATGGGTTGAGGCTCTTGAAAGTTCACAGACGCTGGTGCCCAACCATGACATAAACCATACCAACTTGGTATTTCGAATTCGGGATCATAAATGGGTGAGTTGCGGTTGGTGCGCATCACTTGTGTTCTGGCGCGCTCAGCTTGAACCGTAGGAAAGTCAAAACGGCCCATATAATAGTCGTACTTTTCTGCAGGTGATAGACGCGCAACATTAAGCGAGGCTAGTTCTCCTGAACTGGGAACGGTATAAAGGTAGGATCGATCTTGCCATCTATAGCTGATACCGCCACGGAACGATGGCCAATAGTCATCGCTCCACCCGATAGTCTGTGCTTGTCCCTCTAAAGGAAGGTTTTGCAGGCCAAATTCCATATCATCGCCTGAAATGATCTCCGGGCGATTATTGCTTGACCAAGCTTCCTTCAGCTGAGACAGCGGAGTATCACCACCACAGCCTTGGAAGCTCAACGTAATGAGCAGCATGCTCGGCAAGCACATCAATTGTTTGGTTATTTGGTAAATATTCATGACTTTACTCCCTTATTATTAATTGGATTCAATAGGGTAGAAGTCGATCTGAACTCGGTCTTCACTCGCTTCGCCTTCTGCAAAACAGCCAAGCTGGATCCGGGCAGGCTCCGTTGGCAATTGATTAAGATATTGACAGGCGACACGAGCCAGGTTTGGAGCTTCAGAGCGATTTAACAGTCCCTCACAAGAACTTGCCCTAACAGACACAACGGAGCTTCCCATCGTGTATTCAACTCTTTGATTTGTGGGGCGAAGAATGCCCATCGTTTCTATACCATCAATACTTCCTGAATAAGGATAGATAAACTGATAGCGACGGCTAAAAACATTAGTGTCAATCGCAGAATCAGCAGCATTGTTACAGCTAGTCTCTATCCGGGAGGTGAGTAAAGATCTTTGGTTTTGATTGTCCTCAGGGATGACCTTAAAAATTCGGCCGCTTTCATGATGCATCTGATAGTTATTGGAGCTCGCGTCTTTTGGTGCACAGATAGCCACTTTATGATAGCCAACTCCTACGGGCAAAGCCTCAAACCCTGAAATATTTGGCACGCTGCCGGAGTCGTCATTGTGCAAAAAGTCCACTTTTTGATCGATGGAAAACAAGAAGTGGCACTGCTGATTTTCTGGAATGGCATAGACTTCCCTTAAGTCTTGATCGTCCATCACAAATAATCTTTCAGGCCCAAGATTTTCTAGAAAAATTTGTACATTTAAATACTCAGCCTCTTGCAGGGTGACACGCAGTGATTCTAAGCTACTTTCCGTCTCCTCTAAGCGCTTTTTCGCTTCTTCCAACTCCTTTTCCAGTCGGCTGAAATCGGGATCTCCTGCCGCCATTCCTGCAAGCTCATCTTGCAACTGGTTAACAAGGTCTTCTTGTTCGCTTAATTTGTTTTCGGTCAGTTTTAATTCTTCTCGCAACTGCTCAACAAACTGAGATTGATCGTTAAGCTCAGACTCTAGGTTTTTGATGGCTACGAGTTTTTCTTCAATGTCATTAAGTAGATTTTCATTTTCTTCGTTGAGTTGGTTGAGCTGGTCCTCGTCATCCTGCTGCTGATCTTTTAATGCTTCGATGGTATTTTGATTGTCTTTGATTTTTTGCTCGGCCTCAGCAATCTCTGTTATGAGGCGATCGATTTCTTCCTGCTTTTTCTCTTGTTCTTGGCGATTTTCTTGTAGGGCAAGTCGCTCTGCTTCCAGTGCGGCATTGAGTTCATCAACCTTATCGTCGTCTGAACTACTGTCATCGCATGCCAAGACCATTAACCCTGCATTTAGACAGCCTATAAACACCCAGGGTAAAATGTTTGCACGTTTTTGACTTTTGCCTAGTTCTCTTGAAAAGACTTTCATTACCACGTTCTCCTTAAATGGGCTCAATAAAACTGTTAATCGCCTCGTTTGTTTTTCAGACGAGAACACATAGCGAATGCCTTCGATTCACTGCCTATTTTAGATAGACTTGGCAGGAATTCAATCAGGAGTAATGAATTTTCGTCGAAAAAATATGGATTTTAGTTATTTGCAATATATATGTGATGGAAGCTAAGAATTAACGTAGGCTTTTGAATACAAATGTATGTTTTTAAATGCAATTTTTATGGTAAAAAACAAATCGTCTGAAGTGATATCCTTTAATCAATTTCGATATGATCGATCCTTAAAGAAATCACACTTATACTTTCTTTCAATTTCAGTAAATATGTCAAATTAAAGTCTGTATTTAAACTCGTGAGTCCTAAATTCTAGAGCGTCGGATTCATAATATTTTTTAACTAAAAGATCTCTTCCATTGGTCTAACAGATAGGGTCCACTTCAGTTGTCAACTCACATCCTTTAAATAATGATTTGTTTGCAAAACAAAAAATGTCAAATCATTAGGGTTCGCCTTGTATGTTTCTATTTTAACTTTACCCACCTTCGCTAAGATAGGCTGAGCCAGTCGCGTACGCTACAAAACCAGCAATAAAAGTTAGCTCCGTCCAAGCACTCTCCCCACTTTTGCTATGCGCTTTCGACACCATGTCTTCAACGGCAGCTCTTAATAGCATTCCAGCAGTAAAGGCGAGAACAGTCATCTTAATAAACTCCGGACGACCATTAACGAGCCAGTATGCTAAGGCGGCTCCGAGGACGGGGGGTAGTATGAGAAGAGAGCTAATACCGTAGCGAAACTTCTTGGAAGCTTTTTCGTGTTTGAACATCACAACGTTAACGAAGCCTTCAGGGAAGTCCCCAATAACGAGGCCGAATACTACCAGGAGAGTGAAATTTGAAGAGATTGTGGCGCTCGTACCAATAGCAAGGCCATCACTTAAAAGATCAATGAAGACGGCGAAAAATATAGCCCAAGGTCCCTTTGTAGAGCCCTCTTGGTTGGAGTTCTTTTGCGATTGTCGGCGCTTTTGGATGACTTCGATTGCTTTATGAGCCAGGATAGCAAGGATGCCCCCCAATAGGATAGAAATCAAAACAGGCCATATAGGCTTGGCTTTCATGACTCGTGGCATGATCTCAATTCCGACCACGCCTAATATCATGCCAGCTGCCCAGTGGAGAGCTAGCGAAACTGCTCGATCAGAAGCGCGTACTTTCTCTGCTACCAGGCCTCCAGCAAAATTCCCGACAAAAGGCAAGAGTGCATAAGCTAGTGCCATCCAAATACTCATTTACATGCAATCCCTGGAGAAAGATTTTCAGCTCTTACTTCTTATAGGAATCGTCACATCTATTGTCAATGCGTGTAAGGCCCTAAACAGCTAGCTTTCAAAACAGCAGTCGCACTTTTAAAAGAGTGACGACTACACGCAGTGCCTTTTGAAGCGTTAAAAAAGACTTGAGCCTAGAAGTCGATATAGTTCTCAAGAAAACCTACTTTTGAGCCGATAAGGGGTAACACTTTTAGTCATGTGATAAAAGTTATGCTATAATCCAAAAAATGTTTTGCGGGTTGACCTGGATTAGATGAGTGGGATACAAGGACTTTTGGAAAATTGGCTGGTGGTATTTCCTGTTCTCAGTCAGAGATGCTAACCGCCAAGATAGAATTTCAATGTAATCACAGTTTATTAGGTCGACAATAGAAAATATGTATTTTACCTTCCGAAAAATGATAGCTTTTGCCCTACTACTGATATTAGTATGGAACATTGAGCTATCTATGGCGGAAGACTTAGCTACCATTGCAGATTCTGGGCAATCTCAAGTTTTAATGGGTATCGACCAACATCCTTGTCATTCAGAAGACGCTACCGGCTCAGAACATCGACATATTTGTCACCTGGGACACTGCGCTGTAACCAGTCTAGGTTTCGCAGCATTTACTTTTGTGATCTCAGAATTACGGAATTATTATGAAACAATATATATAGCCGTCTTGAAGCCTTCCCCGGACCTGCTTTCGCTTCTTAGGCCTCCCATCGCAGCCTAAGTCCCAACATTTTCCTAAAAACAATAGAATGCAACTTTACATCTTTACTTCGTTGTATCGAGGAAGGAGACCATACAGCAATGTGTATGCGTTTTATCTTATCCTGGCGACAGCCTGTGCTGGGTCTATGGTTAATTGCTATGGGCTCAAAAATTGGCATGGCCCAGCCAGTACAGCTTTGCGATAAAATTCAATCCCCAAAAGAACTCCTTACGTGCACTGCTGCAAATCGGATGGAAACTTTAGTACAGCTAGAAGAGGTTGAGACTACAAAATTTTTAGAAGGAATTGCCACACAACGCCCTAACCCAGAGATAGATAGTGAGTTATGGACTCGCGATACTGATGGAGAGCCCTCAGTCGAATTAACTTTCAAATGGTTGCACACCCTTCTTCGCGGCGGAAAGCTTGAAGCCAGAAAGGATGTCGCTTTAGCTAAACATCAACTGGCCAAGCAGCAATTCGAATTTACGCTTATGGAGAATACCAGGGAAACTATCATCGAAATGTATAACCTAGTTCGTCTTCAAGAAGAGATAAGCGATCTAAAAGAGATGATTGGCTCTTATGATCGCATTGTAAAGGCTTACCGTGAAAGACAGGCTCTATCACCAGAGGCTCGCATTTCGGTACAGGTCTTCACCATTGCACAACATGAGGCAGGGGCAAGATTGCGACAAAAAAAGGATGAAGTTGCAGCTCGTCAAGCCATTTTCGAAAAAATTGGTATTCCGTTAGATCAGATTACAAAATTCCTGCCATCGAAATGGCCCAACTGGCCTAAATTGGAAAAAAAGGAGTTAAAGCCCCTTGAGTCAAGTCCCATAAGCAATATTAGGAAGGCCTTAGTAGCCCTCTCTGAAGCAGAGCTTGATATCGAGAAAAGTGAATCCTATCAAGATATCAAGATTGGTCCCATGGCATCTCTTGATCGTAGTCAAAACGAGCAAACATGGGGAGTCGGTGTCGCGCTTTCAATGAATATCCCTGTCTATAATCGAAATGAAGCTGGAATTAAATATGCAGCTGAAAAGCTCCAGTCGCAAAAAACCTTGTTAGAACGATTTCAGCTCCAGTTGGATCGCGATTACCGAGCGTTTATTGGGCGCTACGAGACCTTAAGGCGGGAAATTGATCAACTTCCTACCGATGAATGGCTAAAAAAAGCTCACCAACAATTAGAAGCTGAAATCAGTAGGGGGCTCATTGATGCTTCACTAATCATTGAGGGTCACGAGCAACACCTTAACATTATTGAACGCCGCAATGAGTTGCGAATGCGGCTGCTAGAGGCACTTACAGGTGTCTACTTTCTGGATGGTCATGAAATAACGGAGATACTACGATGATATTTAAACAATTTATATTTCTATTAAGTTTTTCAATTTCCGGAGCTTTATTAGCACAGGGCAAAGCTAGCGATCGTAAGACAACAGAACATAATCACAATGAGCATGACGAGCATACTAATAAGAATATGCAGCAAAACCATAAAAAAGATCACGAGCATGGAAGTGAAGAATCACATTCTAAAGATCAAGAAAAAAAGCTTGACCATGGAGACCATGAACATGCAAGCGAAGATAAACATCAACATGAAGAAGACAAAGGATCCCACGATGAACATAGGCATGAAGATGAAGAAGACGGTCATGAGGACCATGGGGACCATGATGATCACGATGAGGAGAGTTTTGGCGAAAATAAAGCTATCCAGGAGGTTAAAAACGAAGGCCAGGAATTTAGGCTTTCAGAGGCAGCTATTAATAGACTAGGCGTCCAAACTAAGCCTTTAAATGCACAAAGAAAAGGTCAAGCATATTTTGTGGTTATTCCAAAGTCTTACTTAGTCTTCTCGCAGAATGAAGTAGGACTTTTCGTCAGCCGTGACCGGTGGTTCCGCTTTCTCCACGCCGAAGTAGTTAAAACAGTAGGAAATAACTACGAGATAAAGATATCTGAAATACCCGATGGCCATGAACTGGTAACTGAAGGAGTTCCACTGCTGCGAGTCGCACAGTTAGAAGCCATGGGAAAAGGTGGAAAAGGTCACGTGCATTAAAGGAGATTTCTAAGCATGATCAATCGTATTATTACAGCCGCTGTCGAGCGTAGCGGTATTACCCTTATATTGTCTTTGGTTCTAGTCATCGGTGGGTGGTTTTCGTTTCAGAAGCTGCCAATTGATGCTGTACCTGATATTACGAACGTCCAAGTTCAAATCAATACCTCAGTCAAAGGATTGGTTCCCGAAGAGATCGAGCGCTTTATTACCTACCCAATTGAAAGCGCAATGGGCGGCTTACCTGATGTAGAAGAAGTCCGATCTATATCACGATTCGGATTATCTCAAGTCTCTGTAATCTTTGAAGAAGGAACAGACATTTATCTTGCCCGCCAACTCATGGCTGAGCGACTTCAGTCGGTAAGAGAGGGGCTACCAAAAGGGGTAGATCCTGAATTAGGACCCATCTCGACGGGGTTGGGCGAGATTTTCTTCTATTCATTAGAGGCAAAAGAAAAAGCAGAGGGTGAAGCGAGAATCGAACAACTCATGGAACTGCGCACGCTGCAGGAATGGGTCATTAAACCAAGGCTGCTAAAATTATCCGGCGTAGCCGAAGTCAATACCATCGGGGGTTTCGAAAAGCAGTTTTATGTCCATCCCAATCTTAAGAAAATGGCTGAATATGGAATTCATATCGAAGATATAGTTGAAGCGCTTGAAAAAAACAATCGCAACACGGGCGGCGGCTATATTCAGCAAACTGCGGAACAAATCCTGGTGCAGGCCGAAGGTATTATTACATCAATTGAAGGTATCAAAGAAATTCCGGTTAAACGTCTTCCGATGTTTAAGACTATTACGATCGGTGATATCGCTGAGGTAAAGTTAGCGAAGCAGTTACGAACTGGTGCCGCTACTGTTAATGCTCGTGAAACTATAGTCGGTACGATTTTAATGTTGCTAGGGGAGAACAGTCGCACGACCGCTGAGAGAGCCGAAGAAGCGGTTCAAGATGTGCAAAAATCTTTACCTGAGTGGGTTGAGATAAAAGTCATCTACAATAGATCTGATCTTGTCGACGCAACACTTGCCACAATTGAAGAAAACCTACTTATTGGTGCTGTCTTAGTCATCACTATACTTTTGTTATTAGTCGGCAATGTGCGCGTTGCACTGATCACAGCAGTGACCATTCCACTCGCTATGCTAGGTACCTTTATTCTCATGAACTGGTTTAACGTGTCAGGAAACCTGATGAGTCTTGGCGCGCTAGATTTTGGCATAATTATCGATGGGGCGGTCATTGTCATCGATAACTGTGTCCGGGTTCTTCAAAAACGTTCGTCAGAGTTTAAGCGCAAGCTGACGCGCTCTGAAGTCAAAAAAGCCGTTATTGACGCAACAATTGAAATCAGAAAAGCAGCAGGCTTTGGTCAGCTTATCATTGTGATTGTGTTCTTGCCTATCTTTGCTTTAGAGGGCGTAGAAGGCAAAATGTTTGTGCCAATGGCACTAACGTTCTGTTTTGCTTTGATTGTAGGGTTTGTTCTTTCTTTTACTACTATTCCCGCATTAGCAGGCATGTTTCTTCCTGGTTATATTTCTGACAAAACCCCTGTTTTCATGAAGTTTTTTGAACAAATGTATCGCCCTATTCTAAATCTAGCGATTAAATTTAAGTATCCTGTCTTGGCTGCAGTTGCACTAAGTATCGGCTTTGGCTTTTACCTATTTACAAAAAGTGGATCGGAGTTCTTACCACAGCTCGATGAAGGTTCGATTGCTATTCAGTTTGTCCGCCCTACTGATATTAGCATTGATCAAGCCGTCGAGATGCAAAAGCTCTCTGAGCAAATGCTGCTTGGCTTTGAAGAGGTTGAGACCGTCTTATCAAGGATGGGAACAGCTGAGATCGCTACAGATCCCATGGGTATAAATCTCTCAGATACATATGTATTACTAAAGCCCGATGATAAATGGCCTGAAATCGAAGGAGAACAGCGTAGCAAAGAAGAGCTTATTATGGCGATGAAGAAGCGTCTAGAAGCTGAACTACCAGGCCAAAGCCTAATATTTTCCCAGCCAATTCAGCTTAGATTTAATGAACTTTTAGAAGGAGTTCGCGCCGATGTAGCTCTCAAAATATTCGGTCCTGATACGGAAACTTTAGATGAGCTAGCTCAAAAGGCATCCGCTATAATTCGCGACATTGAAGGGGCTGGAGATGTTGAAGAAGAAATCAAGGGTAAATCTCCCCTGCTTAGGGTCCGACCTAATATGTCTGTGCTGAATCACTTTGGCGTCCCCAAGGAAGAAGTCCTTTCTACCGTTGAAACTCTAATCGGCGGAACTGAGGCAGGGCACCTTTATCAAGGGGTTGTGCGCTTTCCAATTATCGTCCGCTTGAGTGATGAGGATCGCAATGATCTGAGAGCAATTCAGCAGGTGCCGGTAGGAGCAGCTGAAAATTTGACAATTCCCCTAAAAGACGTCGCCTCCATAGAGTTTGAAGAAACCTATGGCGACATTAGGCGGGAGACAAGTCAGAAGCGAACTGCCGTCCTCATCAATATCCGTGGGCGCGATACAGAAAGCTTTGTCAATGAAGCACAAGCAGCCATTGAAAACTCCCTTGAAATGCCTGCAGGCTACTATGTTGAATGGGGCGGAAGTTTTAAAAATCTGGAAAGCGCAAGGCAAAGGCTTCTCATTCTAGTTCCTGTAGCCTTACTGCTCGTTTTTATCATGGTCTATACAGCTTTTAAGAGCACTCTTCAAACTATAATGATTTTTGCCTCGTTGCCAATGGCGCTATTAGGAGGAATATTAGGGCTTAAGTTAAATGGTCTTGAATTTAGTATTTCTGCTGCGGTTGGCTTTATTGCCCTTTCCGGGATCGCAGTTCTTAATGGCGTTGTTCTAGTCAGTTTTTTCAATGAGTTGAAGAGTCAAGGATATGAAGGGGCTAACCTTGTCAAGACGGGTTCCATGATAAGATTGAGACCTGTTCTTATGACAGCATTGACAGATGCCCTTGGTTTCTTGCCTATGATGCTTTCACAGGGTATGGGGGCAGAAGTCCAGCGTCCATTGGCATCTGTTGTTGTTGGTGGTATTTTAACTTCTACCTTTTTGACTCTGATATTTCTTCCAATTGCATACTTAATGTTAGAAAAATACATGCGAGGAGGAAAAGGACTTACTCATTGAATAAAGATTGTCTGAAACAGATAGTCCCATCGTTCCTAAAAACTGTAAAACACTTGCTATTGCGTGACTCTTGTTGAAATCTGAAGTTCTTGTTCAAGAGGTGAGAAATGAATTTGTTTCAAGTCCTGGCTCTTGCATCATTGACTACACTGGGAAACTATGTAGGCGGATTTTTCGCAGAAATGGTAAAGGTTACTGGCAAACGTCTTAATCTCGCCTTACATGCCGCAGCAGGTATTTTGTTTGCGGTCGTTGGCGTGGAACTAATACCGCGAGCGCTACAGGAAGCTCCACCGTGGCAGGTAGTTTTACTTTTCTTGTTGGGAGGTGTTGCTATAATTGGCATAAAAGCCATTATTTCATCACTTCAAAAAAGGCAAGGTGCCAATGAAGAAGCGGATCGCAGCTCGATGATCTATTTTTCGGTAGCGGTAGATCTGTTCAGTGACGGGCTGCTAATTGGCGCTGGCAGTACCGTCTCGTTCGAGCTTGCTTTATTGCTAGCACTCGCACAAGTTAGCGCCGATATTCCAGAAGGTTTTGCGACAATGGTGACTTTCAAACGTCACGGTTATTCTCGTCGGACGCGCATACTCCTTTCGGCTGGATTTATTGTGCCGGTGTTGTCCGCTGCCGCATTCAGCTATCTGGTACTGCGGGACCAGGATCCTGCATTCCAAGTACTGGGACTTGCCTTTGCTGCAGGTATGCTGATAGTCGGTGCTGCAGAGGACATGATGCCCGAAGCTCACGAGAGTGCAGATGACACACCTCTATCTCAGTTGATCTTCGTGACGGGTTTTGGATTGTTTACCCTGCTTTCAGCCTACTTCGGTTGAAGGTGGGGTCGGTTTAGATATGGAGAAAAATTGTGCGATCTTCTAGACCCCTTGGTCATCAAGCTTTCTATGGCCAATATTTCTAGATTTTAGGAAATGAAGTAGTGTTGATCTATCCACGCGAGTAATTTTTGCTATTGAAGACTTTGATACTTTAAGGGATAGTAATTCTCGAATCTGATGTTCTTTCCCATCAAGTTTTGAACAGCTCAATGCCCCTCTAGGACGCTCCAATCTTTTTCCTGTGGCTTTCAAAGCCGCCAAAGCCCCGCGTGTTCTCATAGAAATAAGTTCCCGTTCGACATCGGCAAATAAACTGAACATAGTGATCATGACTTTGCTTTGGAGTGTTTGAGAGTGATTCAAAACTATATTCTCTTTGATTGCTATTAGGCCAGTTTTTTTTCGAATCAAAGAATCAACTAGATTAATGATCTCGCCTACTGAGCGTCCTAGACGGCTCATCTCACTTACAATCAGAGTGTCCCCAGCGGAAAGGTTAGCGAGGAGTTCGTCTAGTCCACGCTCTTGGCTAGTACGCCTTGAGGAAATGTGAATCTCGATAAATCGGTCAATATTCACATTCTCGCGCCGAGCATAATCTAAAATGGCCAGTCTCTGATTTTTAATATCCTGGTCATCTCTTGAGACCCGCAAATAAGCCATAGTCGTCATGGTTTTTTCTCGGTGTGGAGGAAAACCAGTTTGCAGAATTAAATCCTGCAGTATCTGTGGAAAAAAGTTGATTGTTTCTTCCACGATAATAGGGAAAAAAAATGATCTTTTTCTTCCGCAGATTCACCTGTAACTTTCCAACGAGAAGATCGCACAATTTTTCTCCATATCTAAACCGACCCCAACCTCTGGAATATTTTAATACACTCGCAGGAATTCCACATCATAGAAGATTCAGAGTTGTAGCAAAAACTGGGACCGATTTGAGGGCTCGCATTCAAAATTTTTTCGGATCAGATTATGAGATTTTTTCGCTGAAAATTCAACGAGCGCTGGGCATGGCTGCTGATGGCACGGTCCTGTTTCCAGGAGTAGAGTGGTCCATACTTACAAAAACTGATAATCTACCAACCGAATGGTTTACTATATATGATGGCAATCAGCCTAATCGAGACCCATTCACCACCATATTTTTCTACCTGGAGGGCGTAACGGGATCTCTGATTAAGACTTTTGGCGTGCGGGATGTCTCTCCAGCCATCTTCCAGGGTGGACAAGTGAAGTCAAGAGTTTATCAAGTTATATGGGAAGTTGATGGTGTGCCTGGAGTTGGTTTATACGTTGAAATCGCCGGTGAGTTTGAAGTGCCGCCACCTCCCTTAGTAATTGAATCAGCAGATTAAACCATCAGCTAATATTTCCATACTGTTAGAATTATCGCGAAATACCTTGCAAAATTTGCTTGCCAAAACCCGTGAGATCAAAATGGGATTGAGGCTTCGCCTGGATCCCATTTAGAGCTCACTAGTCATCTTCGCAGAAAAAGCCATGCACATAAATGGGGATGTCGCGATACTTTAACTCTAAACGAACAGGGGGGATGGTAAGGATTGCTGACAAATCCTACCAGATTGGGCTGAATCTACTGTATGACATAGCTTTAATCTGATTATAGGCTATGTATATCTTGTCTATCAATTGATTGGTCTTTTAGTAATCTTCGTACTGAAGTTCT
>JBMDZZ010000028.1:0-115437 GCA_048816425.1 Oligoflexus sp. FD111 | reverse complement strand
CGTTTATAATCTTAAAGCCCCCAAAGGGACTCTAGTATCTCTCGTTAGTGTGCGACCTGTATTTTAAGTCACAAAACCTCAGAAATTGACTGTTACGTAATCTTAATTCGTTTGCGTCTTGCTATTCAGTTTTCAAAGAGCTTTTTGTCGTTTGGCAGGATCTTTCGATTCGTGACTCCCGACGTGAGAAAAGGGTATAAAATGTTGGCCTGTTTTAGTCAAACCTTTTTTGTGAAGAAATATTCCGAAATTGAAAGTTTTTTTGGGATGTTATTGTGACATGACCACTCAAGTTTTCATTTTACCTATTGAATCCGTCATTCATCGCTCCATTCACCTAATCATTTCTGGTAGATACAAAAATTTTTGAAGAATGCTTAAATATATCAGCCGCTCAACCGATCTTGAGCTTGTTAATGATGAGGGACGACTAACATGCCGTTTAAGCACAAGATCCGGACTCGGATTGATAAGCCAAGAATACTGGTGATTGATGATGAAGTTCAATTGGCGGAATTGTTGCGTGCTGTATTGGAATCTGCAGGTCTAGAAGTTGCAGTCATCTATGATGCTGCAGATGCACAGAAAGCGATGCAAAACTTTCATCCCGATATCATCCTCTCGGATGTTTGCATGCCAGAGATGCGTGGGGATGAGTTACTGGCGACTCTAAAAGAAGAGCAGATGAAAACTCCTGTGATATTTTTGACAGGTATTGACCGAACCCATATCTCTCTCGATCCGGAAGATGAAAACCCTTATATGATATTATACAAGCCCGTACCGCACGAGGTCCTGATCCGCTCCATCGAAAATGCCCTGCGGTTAATTGAAGAACGCATGATCAACGCCGAACTTCTGCGCCGTTTGCAAGAGCAGGATCAACGCTCGGTCAGTGATATCAGTGCTCTGGCCGATGAGTTGATCGACTATGCCATGAACCAGATCAATAACAAACGAACGGCCTGATGGGTCATAGCTGTCCCATCAGCCCCCCCTCACAGGTTACAGTCGCTTTCTCCGCGCTTGGCGTCACTCGCCTAGATTTCTTTTGCTACTCATGTCATAAACGATGCCAAATTATAGAAAAGTACGGGCGATATCCTTATACTCGTTGTTTTTCTATCTTGGTGGATTGGAACTGTCTCAGCGCAATGATTGGGTAAAAAACTATGTCAGATAAAACCGTCATTTATTCGATGGTCAACGTCAGTAAGACTCATGGCACGAAGACTGTCATTAAAAACATCTCCCTCTCTTATTTCTATGGAGCAAAAATTGGCGTCCTTGGTGCCAACGGCTCTGGAAAAAGTTCGCTCTTGCGCATCATGGCCGGAGTTGATGAGGAGTTTGCCGGTGAAGCGATGCTTTCTGAAGGCTATACCGTCGGCTTTTTGCCGCAGGAGCCTGAGCTGCAGGCCGGCAAGACCGTTAAAGAGATCGTCGAGGAAGGCGTTCAGCAAGTCGTCGATCTGATGAAAGAGTTTGAAGAAATTAACATGAAGTTCGCCGAAGATTTAAGCCCCGAGGAAATGGATCGGGTGATTTCCCGGCAAGCTGAGGTGCAGGATTTGCTCGATCGTCTGGAAGCCTGGACCTTGGATGATCGCCTGAACTTCGCTATGGCAGCTTTGCGTTGCCCACCTGCTGATCAATTAGTCGATCATCTTTCCGGTGGTGAGCGCAGACGGGTGGCCCTCTGTCGCCTCCTCTTACAAAAACCTGACATTCTGCTGCTGGATGAGCCGACCAACCACTTGGATGCGGAATCAGTGCAATGGTTGGAAAGACATTTGCAGGACTATAAAGGAACGATCATTGCTGTCACGCACGATCGTTACTTCCTCGATAATGTCGCTGGCTGGATATTAGAACTGGATCGCGGCCACGGTATTCCTTGGAAAGGAAATTACTCGTCCTGGTTAGATCAGAAAGAAAAACGCCTCGCTCAGGAATCCAAGTCCGAAGACAAACGCCGTCGCGCCTTGCAGCAGGAATTGGAGTGGATCAATATGAGTCCACGCGCACGCCAGGCGAAAAACAAAGCGCGTATTACAGCTTATGAAAAACTCCTCAATCAGGAGAATGAAGAAAGCGTGCGCGATATGCAAATCTATATTCCGCCCGGCCCACGCTTGGGCGATATCGTGATCGACGCCGAGAATATCAGCAAGGCTTACGGTGATAAGCTGCTGTATCGCGACTTAAGTTTCAAACTGCCGGCAGGTGGCATCGTCGGTATTATCGGTCCGAACGGTACCGGAAAAACCACTCTGTTCCGGATGATTGCCGATATGGAACAACCTGACTCCGGTAGCTTCCGCGTTGGTAGTACGGCTGTGGTTGGCTATATGGAACAATCGCGTTTGTCGCTTGATCCGGAAAAAACGATTTATGACGCGATCTCTGAAGGCAGTGAAGTCATCCAGCTTGGGAAGCAGGAAGTCAATGCCCGCGCTTATGTCGGCAAGTTTAACTTCAGCGGCCAGGACCAGCAGAAAAAAGTCGGGCAGTTGAGTGGTGGGGAAAGAAACCGCATTCAGCTGGCGATGCTCTGCAAGTCGGGGGCAAACGTTTTATTGATGGATGAGCCGACCAACGATTTGGACGTCACGACCATGCGCGCCTTGGAAGATGCCCTGATCAACTTCGCTGGCTGTGCCGTGGTTATCAGTCACGATCGCTGGTTTTTGGACCGCATTGCGACGCATATCCTGGCGTTTGAAGGCAATAGCGAAGTCTATTGGTTTGAAGGCAACTATTCTGATTATGAAGCTGACCGTCGGCGTCGCCTAGGATCGGAAGCCGACATACCCAAGCAAGTGCGTTATGCGAAGTTGGAACGTTAATTCTGGTAGCAACCTGACAGTAGAATGAGATCAAACATGAGCAAACAAGCAAAAACCGCCATCAGCCCCACTCGGGAGGAAGACTATCCTGAGTGGTACCAGCAGGTCATCAAAGCCGCCGATCTATCGGAAAACTCACCGGTGCGCGGTTGTATGGTGATCAAACCCTGGGGCTATGCTTTATGGGAAAACATGCAGCAGGCATTAGATCGGAAGTTCAAGGAAACCGGACATGTGAATGCTTATTTCCCGTTGTTTATTCCCTTGAGTTACCTGGAAAAGGAAGCCGAGCACGTCGATGGCTTTGCCAAAGAATGTGCCGTCGTCACCCATCATCGTCTGGAAGCTGATCCGGAAAAGGGGGGCCTGCGCCCTGCGGGTCCATTGGAAGAGCCATTGGTGGTGCGACCAACCAGTGAAATGATCATCGGTGCCGCTTATGCCAAGTGGGTGCAATCCTACCGCGATCTACCGATTCTGATCAATCAATGGGCTAACGTTGTGCGCTGGGAAATGCGAACCAGAATGTTTTTGCGAACGACAGAGTTTCTCTGGCAAGAGGGACATACCGCCCACGCTACTGCTGAAGAAGCGGTGGCGGAAACTTTGCAGATGCTCGATGTTTATGCAGACTTTGCGGAAAATCATATGGCAATGCCGGTCATCAAAGGGGAAAAGGCTCCACATGAGCGCTTCCCTGGCGCTGTTAACACTTATACCATCGAAGCCATGATGCAAGATCGCAAGGCCTTGCAAGCAGGTACCTCACACTTTTTGGGGCAAAACTTTGCCAAGGCGATGGATATCAGCTTCCAAAACATCGATGGTGACCAGGTACATGCTTGGACCACTTCCTGGGGTGTTTCGACCCGCTTGATCGGTGGTCTGATCATGTCACATGGTGATGATGATGGCTTAATTCTGCCACCGCGATTGGCAGCGCAGCATGTCATCATTCTGCCGATTTATCGCAATGATGACGATCGCCGCACCGTCTTGGAATACTGCCAGAATTTGAGTAAAAAACTGCGGGCCATGAGCTATCATGGTAATCCACTGCTGGTACACATCGATGATCGTGATCTGCGCGGTGGTGACAAAACCTGGCAGGCGATTAAAAAAGGTGTGCCGATCCGCTTGGAAATCGGTCCTCGCGATGTCAAAGAAGATGCCGTGTTTATGGGCCGTCGGGACCAAGAGCCCAAAGCCAAGCAAAGCATGAAGCAGGATCAGTTTTGTGGTCAGGTGCTGACGATTTTGGATGAGATTCAACAGACTCTCTATGATCGTGCATTAACTCATCGCCAGGAACATACGCAGAAAATCGACTCTCTTGATGAGTTAAAAACCTATTTTACGCCAAAAAATGAGGAGCAACCGGAAATTCATGGTGGTTTCGCCCTTGTGCATTGCTCGGATAGTGCTGAAGTGGGAGAGCAATTAAAGCAGATGAAGTTAACGCACCGCTGCACTCCATTAGAGGCCGAAGAGGAAGATGGACGCTGTATTTTTACTGGCGAGAAAAGCCTGAAGCGGGCTGTGATCGCCAAGGCTTACTAAGTCTTTTGCATTCTTGTCAGGATGTCTTCCCATTCCAGTTTTGGAATGGGATTTTTTTATTCTGACTCTGCTATTCCGCCGATGTTTTTTCCTGCACCGTTGCATGCACAGCTTTGGCTACCTTAATATGGCCGTTGAGATTGATGTGAAAACAATCATTAGCCATGTCTTCCCCTTCAAAAACGACCTGTGATGTGCTGCGAATATTATGCAGTTCAATGTTTTTTTCACGTAGCTGAGGCGCCATATCTTTGGCGACATTACGGATAGCTTCGCGATAACCCAGGATACGATTTGCCAGGGCAACGTTACTTTCGGAGCCCTGCTCGCCATGAACCGAAAACAAGGTGGGACAATAGCCCGAAGGAGCATTGGCGACTAAGGGAAAGAGAAAGTTAGCCACATCCTGCCCTTCTGCAAAGTCCCAAGTCGGTGGCTTGGGCGGTAGGGTTTGCATATCGCGACAGCTAATCTCTTTGTCATGAAATGGCACCCGGTGGCGCAGGATGGAATCAGATGTCACAATCTGTAAAACGCCTAAGGGCTCAACTAGCCATAGATGACGTGGTTGACTGCTGCTGTCGGCGTTTTTCAAGACATAATGGACAAGCTTTTCCAAGTGACGCTGAAAGACCATCGTCGTCGTGACAAACTCCATACGCGGGCCACAGAGATCGTTACCCGTAAAAAAGACAAAGGTATGCTCGGGGAGTTTACCATCCGTGACGGCCAAAACTCGATCAAATTGGCGGACAGCATGCTCCATTCTTTCGCCATCTTTGGCGGCGATCAGTATTTGCTCGCCGCTATAGCCTAAATGCCGACTAACAAGATAGGGCCAGGCGTATTTTTCGGCATCAAGATACTGAATACCAAAACTCATCCACAGATTGTCCACAAACCAAACCAAGGGATTTCGGTACTCACGACTGGTTGGAAAGAGACGACGCGGGTAGGTCTGCTCCGGCATAAAAGCAAAGTCTTGCGCCTCCAGAGTCTGATAATAAGCCTCATCAGGTACGAAGGTCTGTTCACCACGTAAGACTGCCGTGAAATCCTGGCGTTCAATTTTTAATTGGGGATGAGCTGCGCCGCCTGTGCTTAAACTATCACCAATAAAAGCGATTTGCGCCGTCGCCCGGTTTTCGAAGCAACCTAGGGCACACAAAAAAATCAAAACTTGCCGCATCCAATCCTCTTTCCGTTATGTTCCAGCTTTGATGCCACTGTATTTTCCATTCGAACTTACCAGCTATTCCAGGCACATCAGTTTAACAGCCTGATGCCGACGAGGAAACGAAAACCATGTTGCAAGCGAAAATGGCGCTTTGCCTAAGGCATTCCCGGTTGGACCCTAATTCGATGTTGGTAGCAATGGTGGATTACAAGGAACAAAATTTGCGGCGAAAAGATAAAGTTGATCTTTGACTGGCGTTTGCTCGGCTATTTGAAAGAGGAGCTGCTCCAGGGTGGCATTCACGAGGGGAAGAATCTGATCAAGTTTTGATGAATCAATGGCAACGGCAAAACTATAATTGGATTGCTTGGGGTCGTTTTTGCCGACAAGCTCTCGCACCTTTTCCAAAAAGCCTCGGTGCAAACTCTTGTTACACTCAGTCGTCATGGCTCCACTTACCCCATTGAGAATCGCTGCTGGGGGCTGGGCAAGCTGACTACTTTCACCCTGACTGATCAATCCAAGCCGCGACAGTCTTTTCATGGCTTCTTCCGCTTCTTGGGCTTCAATACCTAATTGCCGAGCAATCCAACTCGCGTCCCATTTGCATTCGCTCAACTTTTGCAACTCGATGATTGCCAGGTGATACCAGCTGGACAAGGCTTTAAAAAATTCTGATTGTAACGGCTCAAAACGTCGTAGGTGGCGAAATTTTTCTAGCCGCAATGTCGCTGTTTCCCGTGCCAGACGCGAGCGTCCGTGTTGACACTCAACCAGCGTCGAGAAAAATTCCTGCTCTTCGGCACTTAGCCGCAGACCTTTTGCAATTTTCATTGCAACTTTTACCGACATCCCCTGCTTGCCATTTAAAATTTCTGATAAACGGCTTGGCGCTAACCCTAGATCCCGCGCTAAGGCTCCCTGCGAATAGCTGGGGTTTTGCTTTGTCCGGCGGCTCAACTCATTTTTCAGGATATCCCGGTAATCATTAAACTGAAAAATATCCATAGCCTGATTCCTTACAAAACGATGCTAGCCCTGAGATGTCAGCTCTTCTCAGGTTGTCTGTTACAGGCGTTGGAAACATACACAAGCGATCGGTTCACGGTTCAGGGGCGAACAAATTTTGCTGTACACTAGGCTACTCCCGCCTCTTCGTCAAGCACCTCAAATGCAGGCCAGCCAAGGCTTTAGCGCCGTTTCGGCGCGCATATTTAAGATCTTGAAATAACTTAGCAATCTCTTCAAGCTCGGTTCTAATGAACACTTAGGGAATCCCACAGAATAATTTATTGCGCTAAAAAGTTGACCTATTGGCCAGTTTTGTTTTCAATATGGAAAACTTTTCCGGCAAAATAAGAGTTAAGGACAATGGGGAGGAACTCATGGAAACGCAAAGCGAGAAGTACAAGAAGCTGCGGATGCTCGACATGGATGATCTCATCCTGCTGCAGCACTTGCTGAACGGCGGACGACCATCAACCGGAGCACAGCTCCTGGGGTTAACACCGCCAGCTGTGAGCCACCGCCTACGCAAGATTGAGGATGTCTTTGAAATCAAGCTATTTGACCGGGTTGGGTCACGCCTCAATCTTAACAAAGCCGGAAAAGCCTTGTCCGAAAAAGCCGACCGTGCCCTCCTTCTGATGTGTAATTAGCGCCAGCGTTGATCGCTCCTTATTACCTACCGGGTATGACGATCAGATGGGCTGCTTTGTATGCCAGCTCCGCCTGGCGTCAGACCCCCAAGTTGAGTTCTTCCTCCACATCGCACCCCAGACATGCCAAAAGGTTGATGAAAATTTCTCAGGATGAGGCATTTTAAAAGACCAGAAATATTAGATTTTCGCCAATGACCTTGCGTCATCGAGTCTAGGAGCCTACAAACGATAAAGACCCCCATTGTGCCACTAACGGCCAGGGAATATAAGAAATTCGTCAATCGAGAAGTATATGACTGAAAATAGCGAACGCAAATTTCCACGCCCTGAAGAGGTGCAAAAAGAATTCGAAGACTTTGTCAAAAACCGCTTTGGCAACGGGGTGAACATCTTTACTAGCCACATGAATGAGGAAAGCTCGAAGTCGCAGAAAAAGGCGACTGTGGAAGACGAGGGCTTTCAATTGGATTTTGATTATAAGCCAAAAGACATCAAACGGCATTTAGATCGTTTTGTCATTCGTCAGGACGAGGCCAAAATCGCCTTGGCGATCGCCGTTTGTGACCATTATAACCATGCGAAGCTAAGCATTGAGGCCTTTCGCGAAAAGCGGGCACCGTATGATTATGCCAAGCAAAACGTGATGATTCTTGGTCCCACGGGCGTCGGTAAAACTTATTTGATCCGCAAAGTGGCGGAACTGATAGGCGTGCCTTTTGTCAAAGCCGACGCGACCCGTTTCAGTGAAACGGGTTATGTGGGAGCCAATGTCGATGATCTGGTGCGCGATTTGGTTGCGCAAGCTGATGGTGATGTCGAACGCGCTCAGTACGGCATCGTTTATCTTGATGAAGCTGATAAGCTTGCCGCAAGTCCCAGGCAACAAGGCCGGGATGTCAGCGGTCGCGGCGTGCAATTTGGTTTGCTGCGACTTATGGAAGAAACGGAAGTCGATCTGCGCTCGGGCAATGACATCCAATCACAGATTCAAGCCTTGATGGATATGCAAAAAGGAAAAAGCGGTGGGGCGAAGGTCAATACCCGCAATATCCTCTTTATCGTCAGTGGCGCCTTTAGTGGACTCGAAGAAATCATCAGCAAGCGCTTGAACAAAAACCCGATCGGTTTTAACCGCACGCTGACGCATGAATTAAAGGATGAAACTGACTTTTTCCGTCATGCCACGACGCAGGATTTTATCGACTATGGTTTTGAGCCGGAATTTATCGGTCGATTACCGATTCGTGTTTCCTGTGATCACCTAAACCAAGATGATCTGTTTCACATTTTGAAGGACACCGAAGGCTCGATTATTCGCCAGTATCAATTATCGTTTGCTGCTTATGGCATCGATTTAAAATTTGAAGAAGATGCTTTGCGGGCCATCGCAGAAAAAGCCAGCTTGGAAAAAACG
Source organism: Oligoflexus sp. FD111 (assembly GCA_048816425.1). Lineage (GTDB taxonomy): Bacteria > Bdellovibrionota_B > Oligoflexia > Oligoflexales > Oligoflexaceae > JBMDZZ01. The sequence goes on along the minus strand of JBMDZZ010000028.1, from coordinate 106,776 downwards.
GGTGCGCGCTCGCTCATGACCGTTTGTGAATCGGTTTTGCGGCAACTGAAATTTGAATTACCCTCCAGCAAGATCCAAGAACTAAGCATCGATCAATCGGCTGTGGAAGATCCGCAGGCTTTTTTACAAAAAGTTCTGGCAGAAGCACCAAGCGCGCCAAAGGAGGAGGCATTACGCCCCGAATTGTTGCGATATACCGATAATTTTCGCAAAGAACACGAGATCAATTTGCGTTTTTCGAAAGAGCTGGAGCAACGAATTCTTACGCACTGCGAAAAAGAAGGAATTGATGTCTACCAGTTTTGCAGCCAATTGTTGCACTCTTATGAGCACGGTTTAAAACTGGTGCAGCAACGCACCGGTCAACAGGAGTTCTTACTTCCGGTAAGTGTTTATTTTGAGCCGCAAAATCACCTGGAAAAGCTGATTATCGAGTCCTATGGCCCAGCTTTTGGCCGGCCCAACCGCAATTCTCAGCACTTGGACCTGTAACACTCATCGACTTGCGTGGCCATCATTTCAGACTATCTTAGCCGGGCGAGACAAGCCTGGCCCGGCTTGCAGCAGACCCTTCCATTTGGAAATAACTCTAAACTAATCAATCGAATATTCCGAAAAAAGGCGGTATAGTTAGAGTCTCTAGGGGCTCCCAAAGATTAAGACTGAAACGCTCACTTCGTTTAGGGAACAAAAACTCACAAATCCCTCTCTTTGCGCCATGCAGGGTGACGTTTTGGCAAATAAAACTTTGGGCTAAAGAGTTTTTCCGCAATAGGAGTTCTTATGGAAAACTTGTACGGGATTTTGGCTGAAACGGCACCGGTCATCGGCAGTGTTTTAGCCGCATTGGGCATCTTGTTTCTCGGGTTCGTCGGTGCAAATTTGCTTGTTTGGACCGCTTTCATCGCTGCGCTGCTCTTTTTGTTTGGCGCAAATCCGGTCGTATGGGTCATCTTTGGTGTTCCACTATTGATCTTTAACATCAAACCCTTACGGCGTGTGCTCGTGTCCCAGTCGATGGTCGGCGTTTTGAAAAAACTGAACGTCCTGCCGGAAATTTCTGAAACCGAGCGTGTCGCCTTGGAAGCAGGGACCACCTGGGTTGACAAGGAATTATTTTCCGGAAAACCCGACTTTAAAGCCATCGCCAAAGAGCCTTACAAAAAAATTTCCGGGGAAGAGCTGGAATTTATCAACGGACCGGTAGATGAAGTCTGCCGCATGGTTGATGATTGGAGCGTCTATCAAAACGGTGATTTGCCGAAAGAAGTTTGGGATTTTCTCAAAAAAGAAAAATTCTTTGGCATGATCATTCCAAAAGAATATGGCGGGCTTGGTTTTTCTGCTGTTGCCAACAGTGAAGTCGTCGCCAAACTTTCCACCCGCTCCAGTCCGCTGGCGATTACCGTCATGGTACCTAACTCACTAGGTCCTGCGGAATTGTTGGGTCACTACGGAACCCAGGAACAAAAAGATTACTACCTGCCACGCTTGGCCGATGGCCGGGAAATTCCTTGCTTTGCCTTGACCGAACCTGAAGCGGGATCGGATGCCGGTTCGATGACTTCTTATGGTGAAGTCTTTAAAGGTGACGATGGCAAGCTCTACATGCGCTTGCAGTGGAATAAGCGCTATATCACGCTGGCTGCGGTATCGACCTTGATAGGTTTGGCATTGAAACTGCGTGACCCGAAAAACCTGCTCGGCAAGGGCGAAGATTTAGGCATCACCTGCGTTCTAGTACCTTCTGACACACAAGGTGTGGTATTGGGTCGTCGTCACAACCCAATGGGTGTGCCGTTTTATAACTGCCCAACCAGCGGTAAAGATGTGGTCGTCAGTATCGATCAGATCATCGGTGGTCCAGACTATGCCGGTCGTGGCTGGCAGATGTTGATGGAGTGTTTGGCGGTTGGTCGTTCGATCTCCTTGCCGGCACAAAGTACTGGCGGCGCGAAAGTGATTGCCAGAATCGCCGGAGCCTATGCTGCCATTCGCAAGCAGTTTGGTATCGAAATCGGTAAATTTGAAGGAATTGAAGAACCACTGGCACGTATCGGTGGTGTGGCTTATCTACTCGAAGCTTCGCGTATTTTCACCGTCGGCGCGGTCGACAGTGGCATCAAGCCTTCGGTGGTGTCGGCGATTGCCAAGTATAACTCGACTGAGTTGTTCCGCACGGTGATCAATGATGCGATGGATATCTTAGGTGGGGCTGCCATTTCCCGGGGTCCGCGCAACCTCTTGGCGAATGCTTATATCGCAACGCCGATTGGTATTACGGTGGAAGGCGCCAACATCCTGACTCGCTGTATGATCATTTTCGGTCAGGGAGCGATCCGCTGTCACCCCTACGCTTACCAGGAATTGAAGGCTCTGTCGGATGGCGATATCAAAGGCTTTGATAATGCCTTCTGGGCGCACATTGGCTTTGTCAGCCGCAATACCTGCCGCGCGCTCTTGTTGAGCTTAACACGTGGTCACCTGGCGAGCGTTCCCGGTGGTCCGTTAAAGCAGTACTACCGCAAGCTTGCTTGGGCCTCTGCTAGCTTCTCCTTTATGTCGGATATCGCCCTTGGTTCTTACGGCGGTGGTTTGAAACTGCGCGAGAAAATCACCGGCCGCTATGCTGATGTTCTCTCTTGGATGTATCTGGCGACTGCAACCCTGCACCGCTTCGAAGCAGAAGGTCGCCGTAAAGAGCATCTGCCTTATGCCGAGTGGGCTCTGCAGTATGCTTTTGCTCGCATTCAGGAAGCCTTTGAAGGAATCTATGCCAATATCCAAGTGCCAGTGATCAGCGCCGTCTTCCGCGGCCCGATCGCCTTGTGGGCACGCTTCAACAGCTTTGGCAACAAGCCAGACGACAGTCTTGGTCACAAAGTGGCAGCCGGTTTGATGGTTCCAGGTGCTTTGCGTGATTCTCTCACGGAAGGTATCTACATCCCTGAAAACCGCGAGGAAGCTTTGGGTCGCTATGAGCACACCTTGAAACTGGTGACGGAAGCAAATGAAGTGTACAAACGCATTATGAAAGCCATGAAAGCGAAAAAGCTGCCACGTGGCAAACCTCACTTGATGGTCGACAAGGCATTGGAAGCTGGTGTGATTTCCAGCGAAGATGCAACATTGGTGAAACGCGCTGAGCAGGCCCGTTCGGATGCCATTCAAGTCGATTCCTTTGACTTGGAAGGTAACTTGATTAAAGCGCAGACGCCAGCAAGTGATCGTGATCTTGGCTCCAAGGCGAATGTGGCCAATTCTTAAGAAGTCCTAGACTTTACGTTCCGTAACAAGCAAAGCCTTACCGTTCGCGGTAAGGCTTTTTCTTTTTTAAGCCGTTGTTTTTATTAGATTCAAAGGGCTTATCCCAAAGCAAAAAAGCGCCGATAGCGAGTATGTTCCTGCAAGCTTTGGGAGGCCTATGAGGCGATACAGTCCAGCAGAAAAAACAGCGATCCTCATGGTGGCTTTAGGTGAAGATCTGGCTTCGGAAGTTTTTCGGCAGATGGAAGAAAGCGAAGTACGACGTGTTGGGGCCGCACTATCCGGTTTGGGCCGCATCGATCAAGATGCGATCGATCTGGTAATCGAAGAATTTCATGAGATCTTGGAATCCAATCTGAAAGATCCGCTAAAAGGCGGCTTCGGCTTTACCAAGCGAGTGCTTGCCAAGGCATTTTCAGAAAGCCCCTACGGCCAAGATCTGGCTGATAGCATTCAAAAATATCATGTGGAAATGCGCTCGCTGGAAATCGCCGATGCCGATACTATCGCCAGACTGATCCGCCATGAGCATCCGCAGACCATCGCCTTGGTGATCGCCCATGCACCTGCTGCCAAAAGCGGCCGTATCCTTAAGTCCATGCCCGAGGCGATGCATACCGAGATTATAAGCCGCATTGCCAATCTTTCTGAAGTTGATCCAAACATCATTCAGGAGCTGGATGATCAATTGATGATCGAAATCCAAAAGGCCGGGATGCGGGCAAAAAAAATTGGTGGCATCAACAAGGTAGCTGCCATCTTGAATTCATTAAATGGCGAGCATCAGGATTTGCTCGATCGCCTGGAAGAGCGAGACCCTGATCTTTCCACGCAAATCCGCGATGAGATGTTTACCTTTAGTGATCTGGTGATGCTTGATGATACCAATATCCGCATCCTTTTTCAGGCGCTGGATAAAGATACCTGGCTGCTTGGATTGCGCGGGGCCGATGAGTCGGTCAAAGAATTGGTCTTTCGCAACCTCTCGGATCGGGCACGTAAGTTGTTTTTGGAAGATATGGAAAGCCTGGGTGCGCAGCGCATCAGTGATGTGAAGGGGGCGCAGAATAAAATCCTGGAGATGGCGCGAAAACTGGAAGAAAGCGGAAAAATTATTATTGAGCGTGGTGAGCGCAAGGTCGTTTAAGTCATGAATGGCATCATTCCCAGCGGTTTCGTAGAAACCGCGTCGGGAATCTGTGTGAAGCGTTACTTCAAGCCCGGACGGCACTTCGGCCCTGGGCTAGACAACAACGATGCGAGCTAGTATTGGGAATGACCCGAGCGAAGATTATGCTTCTTCAGCAGGTTTAGCTTTGGCTTTTGGTGCCTTGACCAAGCCTTCCGTTGTCAGGATTTTCAGCTTTTCTTCGCCATTGACGAAAACACCGTTTCTGCGCACCACTGAATAACGGCCATTGCGCTTCTTTTGGATCTTGTAGTCTTTCTTATCAGCCATACTAGTGACCTCCCCACGTATAAGTTATCCGATTCGCTATATCTAGAAGCCGCATTATGCCTAGCGGCCTGAAAAAAAACCAGATCTAAGCCAGAAAAAATTGTACCGCACGGATATGCTGACCGCCCTGATTAAACGACAAAACCGCAGTTAAGGACGAGCCTAAGGCTGCTTGTAATTCGTGAAAACTAAGCTCATTTGGCACCAAAATCCAGCCAGACAGTTCTGAGACACGCATGGCCAGGGTTTTAAGGCGCTGCCCAATGCGCCGATAAAGGCGGGCTGCCTCTTTTTCCTCGCCAAGCCGCAGGCCGTAGGGCGGGTTTAAGAGTACTGCCAGCGGCTGATCCACATACCAATTTGTCGCATCATCAAAAAACATATCGCCGGTGAAAGCTTCGATGCGCATATCCTGCCAGATTTTCTGCCAGCTACTGACTTGCATGATTTGCGTGAGGTGATCGATGTTTTGCTGCAGCTCGGCAGCCTGGGGCGCATTACGCTCGCAAAAGCGCAGAACTAAGGGTGAGGCTCCACGCATGATGGAATGTTCCTCTAGCTGCTGCCGCAGATAGCTGATGCTCGCCTGAGGCGCACAGAGCCAGCTTTCACAGCATGCTTTGCGTTGTAAGAGGCTAGGCGCTAATCCGTAATACCAGGTGAAATATTCGAAGGCCAGAGTCCCACTACCAGCAAAAGGCACATAGAGCTGGGAGGGGATTTTGCGACCATGCTCCCGCATGTGCGCGCCATACCAATGAATCAGAGACGCGGCGTAGTGTTCCGCAAGCGGGGCTTTGACTTGGAAGCTTTTGCGCAGACCACGCTGGTAGTGGGCTTGTGAGTTTAAGGCGGCAAGAAGGTGCAGGCGATCATCTTTTAGATAAAAACGCAGCCTTGTTGCCTGTTCCGCTTGATCGACCAGGCGAAGGCCTTTGGCTGACAGACGCTCGGCGATGGCTTGTTTGATGGAAGCCTCGTGATAAAGACGACTGCCAAAGGAGCGAAAATCGATGCGACAAGCATGATCTGCTGGAAAGAGCAGGTCCCAACGGGTTTGCTCGATGAATTTATAAAGGTCAGCATGCGATTTGACTTTAGTCTGCCGCACGAGCCAATAAATATCACGCACAGTTTGCAGGCGCTCATTCAACTCATAGATCTGGCGAAAACTGAGGGAGCTGACTTGCACGGCATCCTGGTTTTGACTGAGCTCAGGCTGAGGAGAGCCTGGCAGCAACAAGCGCGGCCAGATTTCTTCCAGCTCCTGCCGGCAGATCGCTGCCATCCCTGGTGGGGGGATGAGCCACAGCTCATGGCTGCGGCCATGGATATGTTTTTTAATGGCCCGCGCCAGCGCCTTATCGGATGACTTGTCTGAGGTAACTTTCGAGTAAGCGATCGTCTTGCTCTCCACCTTGCCTGGCGCGTCGGACCTGATCGAGGATTTCTTCCCGATACCTGGGATTGACCTGATATTCACGCCTAATTTCCACATCTCCGCCAGCGACAGGGCTACCATAGTACTGATCGCTCGTCACGCGTCTTCTGCGGCCCCGGCCTTGGCGCTGCTGCTGGGATTGACGGGCTGCACTGTCGGCTTGTCGCAGTAAGCGACCGGCTAAGTCTGCGGCTGATTCCGCTTGGACAAAGGCCTCCTGATTACCGGCCTGAACGGCAAGTTCCATGCTTTGCGAGGCAGCCTTGACCCGTTCGGCGGCAAGAGGTGACAGGCTGCGCAACTGGGCTTCCATCGATCTGGTTTGCTCGATATTGGCGTTTTGGTCCATGCGGGTGGAACCCCACTGATCTTTCAGTTCCTGCTGGGATCGGGTCGCCGACTGATCCAGGCGCTGGGAAACACGGGCCTGACGCTGCTGCAGCTCGCGCATTTGATTGCGGGCATCGGCAAGCCCTTGCTGTCGTTGCTCTTCCATTTGCTTGCGCTTGCCTTCTTCGGCTTCTTCCAGTTTTTCGATCCAATCGCGGTAGTCGGAGACTGACTGCGACAGACGCTGGAGAGCTTTTTCTTCCTGGTTTTGATTGACGAGTTCGTTGATATCATTGATCGCTTTATGAAAGGGCTTGTTTTGCACATCCTTCCACATAGCGGGCGCATCGTCTTCCAAAAATTTATTGCGCACTTCCCAACGCTGATGGCGTTCATCGAGAAAACTTTCCATCCGCTTTGTCACAATATCAACCGGGATGGAGCGATCCTTGGGACTTTGTTCGATCACGCGAGATAAGGATCTGGCCGCGACGAAAAAATCGCGATCGCGCTCCCGATCATCGAGGGATTCATGCTCGAAGAGAAAGCGGTTCAGTTCTTCGGAAGTTTTGAGCAGCTCTTCCCGATCAAAGGATTCGGCCAACTGTTGAAAACTAAGATCCATGGTACGCATGATATGCCGATCCAGACCATCGAAGAAGGGCGATTCTTCCGATTGCTCAATCGCTTTGCTGCTGAGTTCGCCGATTTCTTCTCCCAGTTCATCGCTTTGACTTGTCATCGCCTCATCGAGAATGCTTTTAATTTCACGGAAGCTGCGCAGCGTTTCCTGATAACGACCATAGGCGCTGGCGGTGCGAATGACCAGCGGCCGGCTGCGACCTACCAAAGGAGTGGGCAGGTGCCGGTCGATAGCTTCGGCGATGATTTCCACTTCGGAAAGATCCTGACGCACGTAGGTTTCCAGCAGCAGACTATAATCGCTGACGACTTCCGTCAGCTCCTGCGAGAGGATGTTGTTGACCAGCTCCTCATGCGTTTGCCCATCGGCACGAATGATCAGACGGATCAATTGCAAGGGATGCTCGGCTTTGGCAAAGATCATCAGCGGCAAGGGGCGATCATCCGGCCAGGGATCGCGCATGTCGGTCGCCACCTGCAAGTCGACGATGGGTACCGGCAGACGTTGGACGGTGATGCGGGCTGCCGGTTCGTTGGCAGAGATGGTGGAGACAAAAATATCGGAATTTTCAGGAACGGCAAAGGATACGTTGTAAGTCCAGCCTTGCTCCCTGGCATCGACCATCGATGAGGGTGTGAGGCGAAAACTTTGGCTCATTTCCCCACTGAGCGGTACCACGCGCACATAGGGAGCATCATCCGAGCCGCCATTGACACGGATTTCAACCATATTTTGTTCCAGCAGAGTTAGCTCCAGAGGCTTTGAGGACGAAAGCTTGTATTCTTTTTCTTGCCCTTCTTCGGCAATACCTTCGATGATATGCAAGCTGGTGCCACGGCTAAGCTGGGCGACCACTTTCTTGACTCCGTAGAAGGCGCTACCGATAGCGCCTGGAGAGGCCTGTGTTGCCAATAAGCAAAAGATGGCTGGCAAAAGAAGGGTTGAGGCCTTGTACAGCAGACGTTGCTGTTCAAATTCGAGAAAGCTTTGTTTTTCTTTCTCTAAAAATGGATACCAGGCGCGATTTTTGGGGTTAGCCGACTTTAGCTGAAAGGCTGTGACCGCACACTGCGGGTATTTGATTTCCAGAGCTTTGAGAAAGGAGGAAAGCTCGATTTGCTTGGGCAAGGTTTTCGAGCCGACAAAAAGCCCCAAGAGAAATACCAGGATGCTGAGGAAGAGTTGTTCTGCTTGCGCCTCGGGGCGGAGAGCCGACCACGTATATAAGATAATCAGGGCCAGTAAGACTGCCCGCACAGTGCGAATGATACCAATCAAAATTCCATTGATAAGCCGCATCTGCATGAGGCGACGAATGGTCTGCTGAAGTACGGGATCCATAATCACAATCCTTTCGGCAAAGATTCTGCTTTTTGGGCGTTTTCTTTGGCAAAGTGGGTTTTCAGCCAAGGCAGCATCACCTTCATCACCGTTTCCAGCTGAGCCTCATCAGCAGTCAGAGGTTGCAAGCCGATGCCAGCAAGCGGCATGGGATGAAATTGGGCGGCATGAGGATGCTGAGCGATCATTTGAAAGAGATTTTCAAAGTCGTAGCCCTGCTCGGTCTCTGGCGCGATAATCAGTGATGGGGTTTCAAACTGCTTGAAATGATCGCCAACGCGCATCACGGCATTGATCAGCTCTTTGGCAAAGTTTGCGGTGATGCCATGATAAGTTTTTTCAACCATACCTTCGACAGCCGGCGCCCGGGTGACAAAGCGCGGCACCAGCGAGCGCGGCAAACGCGAGCGTGGCAAGACTTCTGCCATGCCACGAACCAGCAAGCGATGGACCAGGGTTAAGCGTAATTTATGATCGAGAACCGGGGCGACCAAAACCGAACCATCGACCATCTGCGGATAGGCCTTTTGAAAGTAGACGGTGATCAAAGCCCCCAGACCCTGGCCGACAATCAGCGGCACCCGTCTGTTTGACTTAAAGCGAATCCAGGCCACCACCTGCAAGAGGTCGTTGACCAGACTATCAAAGTGAGGAATGTGGCCGAGAAGACGACCCGAACGACCGTGACCACGCAGGTCAAAACCAAAGACACTGAAGCCTTCTTCGCCCAGGCGTCTAGCAGCCGTGCGATAAAGGGCGATGTTTTCCCCCAGATCATGGACGATGACCAGCGGCGGATATTCCGAATTGGCCTTGGCCCAGCCTTTGACAAAGACGGCTGTGCCCTCGTGATCGACGGGGATGGAATAGACGAGATTTTGCGTGTCATCCGTATCTTCGTCCGGATCGACGGATGGTTTTTTCTGCTGCTCGGCTTCGAGTTGTTTTTGCTCTTGCCGCGCTTTGAGCATGCTGCGCAGCTCTTGGTAAATGGTTTTTTCCTGTTCTCCCAGGCGATCCGAACTCATCTTGGCCTCTTAAAAAATGGAGGACATTGCGCAAATGATCCGCAGGTCTTAAGCTTCCAGCTTGTTAGTTTAGCATGAAAAGAATGAGAGAATCCCCAAGCTTTGGCTAGGAAGCGAACGAGGCCAATTTTTGGCGTTTACCCAAAAAAAAACGGTACCGTGTACCCACTATGGGGTCCACGGTACCTTTTCCGGCTAACTGATCGCCAATGTGGGACAAACGATCAGAGTTTCAACTGTTCTATTAACTTTTCGGCTACTCCAACACTGGATGCAGGATTCTGGCCAGTTATGATATGGCCATCAACTAAAACCAGCGCGTCGAAATCTTTGGGTGCTTTTCGGTAGTCAGCTCCCAGCTCACGCAAGCGATCTTCCAAGAGATAAGGCACTGCCTTATCCAAGCCAACCGCCTCTTCCTCGCTATTGGCAAAGCCTGTAACCTGCTTACCCTTGAGCAAAGGCTGCCCGTTATGGCCTTCGGCTGCCAGCAATGCCGCCACACCGTGACAAACCGCGGCAATGGTTTTATTGCGGGAATCAAAGGCATTGAGCAGCTCTTTCACCCGAGGATTATCCGGCAAGTCAAAGAGCGGACCGTGACCGCCTGGGAAGTAAACGGCATCAAATTCTGCAATATCGACGGCATCAAGCGGCTTGCTATCTTCGAGTAGCTGGATTTCTGCACGATATTGATCTTGATCAACATCCTTCAAACTGTTCGGATCGATCGGCACCTTGCCACCGCTAGGAGAAGCGACAACGACTTCTGCACCTTTATCGCGCAGCATTTTCAACGGTTTTGCATACTCTTCGAGCCACGTTCCCGTTGGGATAATGTCGGTGATCCGATCATGATTTGTTAGTATAAATAGGACTTTGCGACTCATAGTGTTCTCCTTTGTTTGAACTTGGTCATTGGGTCCTTAGGATGAAACATTTCGCCTTTTCTTAGGCCCAAAACTGATGCTAAGGCGCCTTAGATGAGAAAATCAGGAGTTCCCCTGCCGCATTCTGCGGCCCCGTCAGTTTCACAAGAATAGGCAAAATACCTTACCCTGATCGATAGCGTTGGTGAGAGCCTTCATGCCTGTCTGCCGGTCAGTATAAAGACATCCACCTTCGCCTTTGCCTATGGGTGTGATTCCCTGTTTCATCAGCCAGCCCCTTGCCAAGCGTAATAACGTAGTTATGTTGTTTTTAGCCTCAGGTCCACTGACCTGAGATCCCAGTCGAAAAAGCCTGGTGGGGGCTCAGTCAATAGCGTGAGCCTCCACTTTCTTCAGACTAGGCAGCAATTCCTTGCAAAAGACTGGCCGTTTGTAATACGATCTCGTGTTCTGGGCGCACGGCCTGGAAGGAGCTTATCCACACTCATCGGGGGCGCAATGGTTTCGACGGGTGTAGAAGTCAGCTTCAAGGAGCATGTCCGGGGTTGGTATGTGACCCGGTTATAAACGCGTACCAACGCTTAATTGGCGAAGCTAATTACGCTCTTGCTGCTTAATTAAGCAGCACGTTGACTAGGACGGTGCTAACACATCCTAGAAGACGTATCATCCGTTGGCTTACCAAGTGAGCTTTCCGCCTGTAGGCAATCTTGGGACATTCAATCAGGCTGCGACTCAGAAAGCTTGCCTCGGGCGTTCTGAGTAAGAGGACAAATCTGGGAGCTAAGCATGTAGCAGCCTTGGTTTACCTACATTCGGACGCGGGTTCGATTCCCGCCGCCTCCACCAAATTTTGAGAATGATAACAACAAGATACAAGAAAAAGCATCCAAGCTGTGTGTTTTTTGTGTGTCCAACATTTGGCTCTATTCAATTCATGCTAAAAACCACCTGAAATGCTTCAAGCACAGTAATTCAAAAGTTTGAACCAGTAATTGTCGAAGCTTCGAAACCTGAATGCGCTTTGCTGGCAAAGCTCTGCCTTCCGATTGAAGCCCTCGCACCTGGCGTTCGTCATTTACCATTTATAGGGGTCCAAACTTTTTTTCCAATTGGCCAAGACTTTTCCGATTGCCCCGAGATTCATCTGCCCTGATCTTTTGAGTTCTTTCTTGCAGCGTCGCACTTACCATAGATCGAGGCTTTTATCCCGCTAGGTTTCAAACCATATAATGATCATATTATTTTTTTCAAAATTGATTTACACGTATAGCCTCGTATTCCAGGCCTTGGTTTTTTCATTCTCCTTGAGGAGAGAGATGGATAGCCATGGGAACATTGCAACTTTCCGGTCATTTGATAGCCTTTGGAAAGACACTGGGGGTATTTATGGATTTGCAGTCCTTTCTAGAAAGAGACGAAGGTACAGATATTGAATTCAAAAAAGCTGCTGACTCGTTACCTTCCAGCATTTGGGAAACTTACAGTGCCATGGCTAACACGACTGGTGGTTATATCATCTTAGGCGTCTCTGAGTCCAAAGGACGCACTAATTTCACAGGCATTACCAATATTCCTGCTATTAAAAAAGTATTCTGGGACACCATTAATAATCCTCAAAAAATAAGTAAGTGCATCCTCACAGACAATGATCTTTTCGAGATTCATGACCAAGGTAAAACAGCACTTGTTATACGAGTTCCAACGGCCAGCCGAACTCAAAAGCCAATCTATTTAAAGAACAATCCATTGTTATATACTTACAAGCGAAACCATGAAGGCGACTACAAGTGTGATGAACTAACAGTCAAAATGATGCTCGCAGATGCTACGTATGACACCAGAGACTCAAATGTCCTAAAAAACACTTCCATTAGCGACATAGATTTAGACACCTTGAAGAGCTACAGGATTTCCTTTACGAATGTTAAGCCAAGTCACCCCTGGCAAGACTTGTCCGACGAAGACTTTTTATTTCGTATTCAGGCGCTCCGCAAAGATCGGGAAAGTGGTTTGGAAGGTCTAAGCGTGGCTGGTTTACTGATGTTCGGAAACTATTTAGCTATCAAGGATTTTTTTCCTGGCCTTCATCTTGATTACAGGGAACTCGATCCTCAAAAAAACGAAAGGTGGGTAGACAGAGTCTATATTGATGGCAGTTGGTCTGGTAACCTATATCAATTCTATAGACGAGTGTATCCAAAGCTTGTTGATAATTTAAAGATTCCATTTCAAACTAAAGCGGAAAGTCGGGTCTCAGATACTGACGTTCATATGGCGATTAGGGAAGCCCTAACCAATGCCTTGATTCATGCCGACTATTTTCAAGATGCCAATATTATTATTTTGAAGAGTTCTTCTCACTTTGATTTCAAGAATTCAGGATTACTCCGAATCCCTTTAGAACAGGCATACATTGGTGGCGAAAGCGATTGCCGCAATAAGATACTGCAAACTATGTTTGATTTGGTCGGACTAGGCGAGAAAGCAGGATCTGGCATTTCAAAAATCCTGAATTCTTGGAACCAACAACATTGGAAAGCTCCCCTCATTAAAGAAGATCATGAGAGGAATACAACTAAGTTGGTCCTTCCAATGCTATCTCTTGTCCCTCAAAAAGCTATCGAGAGTCTGAAGGGGCTGTTTGGCAAAAAATTTGACGGCCTAGACCATATTGATCGCATCATTTTAGCGACAACATTTGATGAGAAAAACATCACGCACTTTAGGCTTCAAAAAGTCCTGCCTGAATTGCATCCCAGCGATATTAGCCGTAAGTTAAAGAGCCTTATTGAGCATGGGTTTTTGAAAGCCTCTGGCAACACTCGAGGGAAATCTTATTTTCTAAATTCTGATGGGAGCTCTATCGATAACGGGCTGAGCTCTATCGATAACGGACCGAGCTCTATCGATAACGGGCCGAGCTCTATCGATAACGGGCAAGCAGGTCAAAAATTACCGGAAGACATAAACAGATTACTAATTGAAATTGTTGAGAAAAATCTATCAAGCAAGAAGAGAGTCCATCCCGATGAGGCAAAAGAAACAATCAAAGAGCTATTGAAAGTAAGCGCATTGTCATTGCAGCAGATATCTAAGCTGCTATCGAGAAGCAAAAATTATGTATTTAATTACTATCTTAAACCTTTGTTAGAAGAGGGCGCTATAGAGCAAATTCATCCGAATAGGAATGACCCCAGGCAAATGTACATAGCCAACCGGAATAGAGTGTAACTTCATTCTTACTAGTTTGCACCGAAAGTGGCTTGGAGTTCGGTGAGGACTCGAAAACTAAGTCGTTAAATGAGAAGTTTACGAAAATTGACCGACAGGTTGAAGTTTTGGTATCTAAGGTCGAGGGCAAGCCTTGAATGAAAAAATGTAGTTCTATTCAATTCATGGTGAAAACCGACTAGGCAATTGATCAATAGGCCCTTTTACTCCAAATTTTTAGCATCTGTCCTCGACGGAAAATTTGAGCACACTGGCGATGCAGCTCTATCCGCCGCACCTAGTATTTTCCAATTGAAAGCTTGACTCTTTGCCGACTACGGACTTTCGATTGCACTACGCAGAGATTTTGAGTTCTTTTCCTCTTCCTCGAATGTAGCTGGCAAGCTTTGTGTTGCCCGTCCGGTAGCGATAAATTCAATGAATTATGAAGTCTCGTTTCCGTGTGATTGCCGGGAATTCCTGAATTAAAAAACATTCCTATTTAACACCCTATTACATCTTATTTGGCTCAACGCATCTCATGGATTACAAACCTCTTTGATATTTTCAGTAGATAAATTTTCCAACCAAGGCGAATTCTGTAGCACTTCCCAATAGCTACAAATTTTCATCTTCAAATTCTGAATCTCTATGTTCGGTTGGATATTCCATATTTTCACAGTGCCATCGTCAGAGCCCGTAATAGTAAACCCATTTAAACTAGTATTAATCACCCGAATTGCCGCGCCATGAGCAGGTATGGGAACACCTAACAATGCTCCAGTTTCAGTATCCCACATGCGTATTTTTCCATCATTTGTAGCAGTAAATAGAGTTTTTTCATCTGCGCTTAATGCAATATCCCAAACTATTCTGCCATTCGTATCAATCGTGCCATTACTTATATTTTTATTCAGATCCCAAATTTCCACTTTCCCATTCCATAGGGCTATATAAAGCTTGCCCTTATTGGGCGAAAACTCTAGAGAGTTAATATATTTATTCTCCCCTGACAAATAATCAGTTTGTATAATTTGCTGCGATTCTAAATCCCAGGTGTGCAATATCCCGCCGCGAGTTGCAGTTAATAAAGTTTGATTACTCGGATTAAATGCAACTTTCAACCAAGCACTACTCAAATCTACAGTTTGATCTAATAGTGCATCATCAAAAGATTTGAAGATGACTCGCCCACCCCAAGTACCAATCGCCAGTTGACTAGATTGAGGATCATAATCAAGAGAAAATAGCCATTCATCCTCGTACTCCCAAATATTACGTGAAGATATCGCTTCATGCGTATATTCCCATGATCGCAGGGTAGAGTCCTTTGAAGATGTGAAAATTTGGTCCAAACCTTCCGGCCATTTAATTTGATAAATCGTATCTTCATGAGCTTCAATTGATTGGATTAAATCTCCAGATTTTACATCCCAAAGCCTCAGCAATCCTTTGTCTGACCCGGAAACTACCTTCCCATGTTTAAGATTAACATCTAAAGACCTTATAGCTACATTTGACTGTGGTTCCCTTAGCGTTCGTACAAAACTGTTGCGAGAAGAATTATTCCAAACTCTCAAAATTGGTTCGTCAGTAGTCGAAACAATAATATCCCCATCCTTGCTAATAGCCACACTGTCAAGCAAGAATGAATCCACTCTAAGCGCCTCGCCAATTTGATATCCGGTAATTAAATCCCATTTACGTATATAATTATCCATTGAACCAGCGACTATAATGTTATTTTCGCTGACTTGTACAGACGTAATAGAATCAGTCGAACCATATATTATTCTATCTAAACTTCCATCTGAAAGGTTGCTTACAATCAAAGATCTATCCTTAGAAGCGGAAATCACTTTTTCGCCATCAGGCGTTATCACCAATGAAAAAATATCGTCACTGTGATCAGTGGATGTTTTAAAAATAAATTCTCCTGTTTCAAGATCCCAGACTCTCACTGAATTATCCCACGAACCTGTTGCGAACTTAGTACCATCGGGACTAATATCAATAGCCATGATTACATCGGTATGAAAATTTGGGTCAGTTGCTCTCGAAATTACTTTCTTGAGATTACCTTCCAGATCCCAAATCTTAATTTCACCATCCCAAGAAGAAGATACAATTTTTTTCTTATCAGGACTTATTGCTAACCGAATGCTATCACCAAAACAACAGATCTGACGCAATTTTTCTTCTTTTTTCATATCCCAAATAATTATTGATCGATCATAAGATCCGGATATTAGATATGAGTCATCGGGAGAAAGATCTAAGGCGGATATAGAAGAAGGGTGACCTACAAGTGTCGATAGCAATTTACCTGTTTCAATATCCCACACCCTAATTGCTCCATCAGTACTGCCGCTAATTATTCTTCGATTATCACTCGTGATAATTGCGTGATCAGCCCTAGTACCGGGAAGCGGAATGATTGGTCCATCTTTATTTAAAAAGATTTCTGAAGTGATCAACATTGACAACATTGGAATTCTTGAGGCTTCCCTCTCCCAATCTGTTGGAAGCGATTCCCACCTGTGTAAATTTTCAAGTGTTTTTGCAAGAAGAACAGAGACCCCGCGATTTGTGCTCAAATAGTTCTGAAGGTTTTCTTCTCTACCATCAAATTTTATGGATTCTATTTGATGATCTTGAGTATATAAAAAAACTTTCGGAGAATACCATTCTGAAACATTTCCAGCTTCATCATGAACTTGATAATTTAGCTTCCAAAAGCCTGTTCTAAATTGTGGCGTGATAGCTTCATTTATTCTTGCACTGCGCGAAACGTCTGGTGAACATTCATGATTGATATCATTTTCAGACACCGCCAGATTCGAATCAAGCAAATATTGATCTATTTGAGTAAAGCAATAATTTATAAATACAGAATTGTGTTGAGAGAGATCGCCATCTACCAAACTAAACCTTAAATTTTGATCTTGCTTCACACGAAATATAGTGGCTTTGTTATAAGAAATTTCTTCAACGCCCTCATTTACAGGAGTCACTTGAGGAGTCGTACTTGTAAGCACAATTTCACAGGACATTTTTTGTTCAATGTCATTAATAAGATTTTTGACTTTCAATGAAACCGTATAATCACCATCTTCAAGACCACCCATAAAAGTCACAACATCTTTATTTAGATAAACAAATTCACCTGATCTCATTCGTTCATCTGCTCTCATAATCTCATAGGAGGCTACTAAAATAAGGTTATGTTCCTCACTAACTTCACTAAATAAACTATTTGCTCTGAACTGGTTATTTATTATTGAAGTCGGACATTTGAGATTAGGAGATGAAAGATTTGAAGTTGTTAGTGCAATCTGCTTAGGATAATGATCTTTTTTAACTATAATTTTCGTATGGTATTTACCATCGCGACTTCTTAACAACCAAGCGCCTTCTTCTGAGAGACTGATGCATCCCTTTTCTGTAGGAAAATTAACAGTTATTAATTCTGGGTCTTGGTCTAACTTTAAAGCATTGAAATCTCTATTTGTGAGTAGTTTACCATTCCCATCGTAAACTTGAGCATAATTTTGCCCCGGTACAGCATCGGCTCCACAAACATTAACAGTTGAGTCAAATTTGTTTTCTAAAGGTGAACAATTTATCAAGAGGAAACTTAACACACAAAGGATGACAATTTGAGCAAAGGCTGGATCTAAAGGATTTTTTTTTAACATATCAAAAATTCCAAAGTTCCTAATATAGGATGAAACGACACATTTAAGCCGTTTTGGCCGCCGCGTCAACTACTCGCATTTAATGTTAATAAAATCAAATATTTAATATAAGTTGCTACATAGGGCAGTGTGGTGCGAACGATGAGAACGGCTGCCTTACATCCCCGCACTGAGAGGAGGGCGTTTTACGGCAACGATGATAAAACGATTTTCCACTGAATGTCTGGTGTATGCTCAATTCTTACCTCCCCTTGAGATTTGAGCCACTCCAAGATGATCCAGCCTTTCTTCCAATCCATTTTCATAGAGCAAAATGGCGATAACGTATTTGGACTGGAAGAGAGTAGTAAAATGCCTTCGCTTCCTATTGTAGCAGGCTTAAGTCATTGACAAGGCTATCCACCCTTAATCTTCTGCCACAAGACCATTTGTCGGATAATATGATATTGTGGGCTGACCCTCCTCATATAAAATGAACATCTCGTCTTCTTGGTCGCAGCTGGCAAAAAGTTCTAATTTAATGCCATTAGAAAAAAAGATCTCAACAGTTTCCTCTGACAAACCAATCGAAGTAATTCGACTACCGACTAAGGATGCTAGAATTTTTTCGCAGTCTTTGGCCCCATCAATCGTCTGAGAGTCAAGAAGCAGTCGATCACCTTTCAATAGCTTCCACTGACACATATAGATCCACAAATGCTCGCTACCAACCAAGTATGAGCCAGCCTTAGTCTCATAGGTACGCTCTATTTTTTCACCCATGTCGAAGGTTAAAAAGCTACCATGACCTTTTTTAGCCTGCCATACAGGCTTGAATTCTTTTTTTATTCGTTCAAGCTTCATATCTTTTTATTTTCTTCCTCGCCCACGTTTAATCTCATCAGCAATGCGTTTAATCTCATGATAGTCTAAGTTGCAACCACTTATTTCATCATGAACTCGGCGCTTTTCATCCTTTGTTAGGCCTCTTGTTGCATCGCTAAATTGCTTATTTTGGGCTGCATTGCATCCGGGAGTACCGTCATTTCTTTCTAGAATGATTGCCGTCGTAACACCAGCGGCCAATAATGCACCCGATGTCCAAACCCATCCCTGCCCAATGACCCAAGCTCCTATTGGAATCACGAAGGCGAAGTTATGCGCAAGCAGGCCTTCCTGACCGATAAAGAAATTATGATTTTTCTCTACCGTCAACTCATATAACCAGCGGTTTCTCCAAATTTCCCGAACGCTTTCGACTTTAATGTGAGTATGTTCTTTAGATAGGAGAATATCCTGGCCAGGGATCAGGTCTTGAGCATCAATCCAATTTGCAGACTCAGGATTATAAAATCGATGATCTGGGTTAACAAGGAACACTTCCCCACCAGCTTTAAGCTCGACAACTTTTGACTCTTGAAAAATGTGGTTATCAGTGACTTTAGTCTCAACTATCTGACCACTTTCAAGGTCATAGCTGATAACTACATCACCTTTTTTCAACCTCTGAATCTCAGTTGGCCCCCAAGGAGTCCATACAAGTGTTCCCTCTATAAATCCACCCCGATTATCAATAACATCGGGAACTACACTGGCCAAAGTTATATGGGGAAAGAACAAAGCCAGAAGGATGATCAAGGGTTTCATTTTCACCTCAAAAAAGTACTTATAGAACTTGTTTAACTATATTTTTCAATTTTTCTTGATGTCAGAATTACACAAACAATTGATAATTGGGGATTGATTTAATTTCTTGACCTTCTGCCCCTGACCAGAAGTGAAAGCTCCGTGACGTCAGTGCCTATTTGTGCAAAATTCACATCGAAAGTTCCGTTCTCACAGTTTTTAGGCCAGTACCACAATTGCAAAGAGATGCGATCAGTATCATATGGAGTATATACTACGTAGTCGGATCTAATCGCATGCCAGCGGGTATGATCATTTAGAATAACAGTCTTCTCATCGAGAATCCCACCTCTGCCATTTCCGGTATCAACAATCCGAACCATCAATTCAACCTCTTCACATTGTTCGGAATGACTCGCCTCGATATAAAAATACAGCGGCGTTCCTTCATAAAAATTAGTTGCTCTGCCAGTTACTAAGGGATTCCAATTCACACCATTGTTGTGCTGGAGGGCCAAATATTGATCTCGAATTGTAACTCCTTGATCTTCTTCAGTATAGCGCACAACTTCACTTGGCCAACCAGATGACCACTCATTTTTTCCCAAGCTAAAATTAGGATTAGTTAGAAAAGTTTCTGCTTTTAACTCAGTTAACGATAAGGCACTGAGTATCAAAAATGAGAAATTAAGGCGTTTCATAATGTAAGCTCCACATTGAATAAACAAACGATTATTTGGATGATTTTGAGAAGTTAAAATGAATATTTCTTGATCAAAATGCGTTTCCTTAGTTGGAAAGTCAGTGGGCAGTTTTTCCATTAAATGCTTTGGAAATAATTGCGCCATTCAGATCTCACGAAAATCATCTCCTGAAAGCTCAGACAACAGACCAAACGATTTATTGCACTTTCTAGCTAGAATTTTCTTGAGGAATTGATATGCACGACTAATACGTCGCTTTAACTAGAAGTTGGACCCCACAAAGACTGAGCGTTATTTTGATACCATAAATTAACTGCAATCTCAGTCATCCCTATCGAGCTAGAGAGGAAAGTTGCTGCCAATGAATTAGCTGTATCACTTCAACATCAAAAAAGGACTTAATTTGACAAGCTGGCAGCACTTCAAACTAGTCCAGGGCATATCGTTTAACTATTTTTAGTCATACTAACCTAAGTTTTTTTGGTGTCGCAAACTGAGGTTGATATGATTGTTAGCTTTCATTTGTGATATGACTCATTCCGATTGCAAGCAGCATAACTACGGTTTTAGATGGCTGGCAATTATAATTTTTTCGTGCAGGGGTTGATTCACCAGAAACTTTCTTGATCGCAAAGGGCCACGGTCCATTTCTTGTTGAAGAACTGACACATGTAAGTGTTTGATGATATGAAGGAAAAATCCAAAAAATCTAGTCGTCGGTGGCTTGCAGAGTTGATCTCGTAAATGCAGCTTGCGATCGATGCCATCGAGCAAAAGCTGTTTACCAAGCGATCAGAAAGAAGAACCTTACATAAAGACTGAAAATCTCTTATACGTTACCACAATAACATGAAAAAAAATGCATATTCGAATCAGTTTTGAAATCTCTGGTGCACCACCCTGATGCCCTCATCAAGGAG
Organism: Oligoflexus sp. FD111; assembly: GCA_048816425.1. Classification (GTDB taxonomy): domain Bacteria; phylum Bdellovibrionota_B; class Oligoflexia; order Oligoflexales; family Oligoflexaceae; genus JBMDZZ01. The sequence goes on along the minus strand of JBMDZZ010000028.1, from coordinate 86,237 downwards.
AGATACGTCCGAACCGAACTTGGGCTGCTCCTCTTAAGGCTAAATTTGGTATGAACAAAGCAACAGAGACACTTGCTCACCGGATAGCTCGCAGAAGCTTTACCATGATAAGAGAGGATACGACTCGGTTACGGGGAGGTTTCGCAGCCTACACTCCGGCCGATTCCATATACCAGAATTATTTTTTGTTTCCGATGGGGCACGAGAAAGCTCATCGCAACGCAAAGGAAAATATGCCCGGCGGAAAGAAGCGGAATCATGAGGCTTCTTCTAAAGTTATCCTCAATAAGCTCCGATACCATTTATGTAGTGAATTACTGGGGAGTAATCAATATGCCCTTTGAGATAGATGATGATTTGATTAGCTTAGCAGAATTGATTGTTGATACGATTCGTACGTTGATTGCAGAAAATACATCACCACAAGAACGTCAAAAAAAAATCCAGGAAATTATCCTTAACTCACTCGATTAATATACTTGTATGGATCTATATCATGCGACTAAAGAAATTAACTCTGACGGACTTTAGACAGTTCAGGGGCCAAAACACCATAGAATTTGCTTCTGGAGAAAACCAGAATGTGACTGTCATCTATGGAATGAATAGCTTTGGTAAATCCACAATTCTGAATGCAATTTGCTGGGCTCTACATGGGAAAACTCAACCTGACTTCGAGAATCCAGACATGTTGCTAAACTTCAACGCCCAGAAAAATGGTGGGTCAACCTCTAGTGTTAACTTACAGTTCGAATTCGAGCAAAAAATATATGAGATAAATCGATTGGTTGAATACACTTTTCTAGGGAATGGCAAGTTTAAGTCGAAACATTCCTGCACCCTATACGAAAAATCAGAATTTGGAAGCAGCACTCCAGTTCCTAGAATCGAAGCTCTAGTCAACAGAGTAGTACCTCCCGAGATGTCGAGTCAATTTTTCTTTCATGGTGAAAAAAAGGCTCAATCTATGCAAGGCAATGCAAATAAAAAGAATGTAAAAACAGCCATTCGACAAATACTTGGGAGTACTACATTAGATACTACGATTGCAGATTTGCGCCAAGTCGAAAGAAAATTCAACAAGGAACTGTCAGATGATTTAGACGATCAACAAATAAAAGATCTTGCCAGAAATATCGAAAGTATACTGGATCGAATTTCCGAACTTGAAAGCACAATTGAAAAAAAGAAATCCCAAATTGATCTAGCGCAAGATGCTATGTCTGACGCAGACAAGGTTTTAGAAAATAATGCTGGGAGTAAGGAAATTCAAGAATCTCTACAATCTAAAATAATTGATTTGCAGGGACAAACTCGGGAGCTCAATGAGAATAAGGTTTTACTTTTCGAGTGGCTAAGAAAAGACGCTATCTATAGCATGTCTTTTTCCTTAGCAAACGATACTGAGGATCTGATTGATCTTCCTGAGATTAGAGGTAAGCTACCCGCTGATTATCAAGAGCCTTTTATTATGAATATTCTAAATAGCCTAGAATGTATTTGTGGTCGTTCATTTTCTGAAGGAGAAATTGAATATGAAAAAATCCGTTCACTTTTAACTGATGCCGGAGACAAGAACATTCAAGAAAAAGCAATTGAAGCCCAATCTGCTGTCAAATATTTTCAGGATAGGTATAGGCCTGCAAGACACTCATATCAGCAAATCTCTAAAAGGATTGAGGCGTCACACAGTAAAATTAAAAAATTAGATGACGAAATCGATGAATTACAGGAAAAATTGAGAAAAGTAGACATCGAAGCAGTTAGGGACGCTAACGAGAAAAAACAAAAGAGCTTGGAAATTATAAAACAATTGACATCGGAAACTGGTGATATAAGTCGAAAGATCAAGATGGAGTTGAAACCACTTCTTAAAAAGCAGCAGGAAGACTACGATAAGATGACAGCAACAGTTCCCAGGAAGATAAAGCAAAAAAAACTAAGAGATATCTGTGGAAATTTAGCCACGTATTTGGAAGACGTAGCAAATGAGCATGAGTTAATTGCTCGCAATGAAATCGGAAAAATTTTGAATCAGTACGTAAGTAAAATGCATCGAAGCTATGATGCTGAATTCGATTCGGATTTCAATCTACAGCTGAGAAACAAAGAGACTAACTTTTATGGATCGAGAAGTACAGGTGAAAACCAAATGTTAACACTTGCTTTCACAGCCGCGTTAATAAATTTTTGCTCTAAGAGATTACATGAATCTAGTCGTTTATTTATACCAGGAACTGTGGCACCTCTTGTACTCGACGCGCCTTTCGGTCAACTTGATAGTACTTTTCAGTCAGTAATTGTTGAATCAATTCCGGAGCTCGCTGAGCAAGTAGTAATTCTTGTTTCCGACTTTCAGTCGGCAGGTTTGCAGTCATCTAGAACTAAGCAGTTTATTGGTAAGGAATATATTTTAGTCTTATCATCGGTAGGAAGTGATACTACTAGCATCAATGAGACAAGGTACCACCTTGGTGCAATAACTCTAAATGCATTAAGTCAGCTTGGAGATTCAGGTGACGTCTCGATTGAGGAGGTAACTTAAATTGCGGAACATATTTCGATCTAAAAGATACGATGATCTATATGATATGTTTACTAAGAAGCCTACTGAACTCACAGGAAAGAGTGTGTTTGCTACTATCAAGGATTTTCTATGTTTCGCCGCTGTTCTTGGTTATGCAAAAAATAAGAGAGTTCCGTTCGACCATGGTGAACCAAAAGATGATATACAGGAGTTTATATTTTCAAAAGATAAGGAGGCCATGAGAGTCATATATCTAATTGCGCTAGCGGCTTCAAAAAGTATAACTATATTCAAAGAAGAAAATAGTGATGAAATGGTACGTTGCTTTGAGGAATTTGCAAATGGTGGACTATCCATCATCAAATCATGGCATGATGAAATGCCACAAGATCTCATAGGCCTAGAAACTATCGTAACTAATTTAGCTAAAAATAATTTCATTGGTAGTGAAGTTACTCCAATGCAAGGAACTATAACATTTTGAGCTACAGATTTTCGAATTTGAAAGCAGTATACAGTTCTGAGACTGATGATATCCTCAGAGAATTCTATATACCATCTTTGAGCCAAAGCGTCAGATTTGATCGCGCGGTAGGGTTCTTTTCAGCATCTATGATCTCTCTTGCTACACAAGGATTAACTGCGTTTATACGAAATAATGGACGCATGCGTCTACTAGTAGGGGCAGTGCTGGACGAGAGAGATCGGGAGGCTATCTCAAAGGGATACAAAAGCAGAGAAGAAGTTCTTATTCGCTGTAATGAGTCCCTGACAGAGCAGTTCATCCAGATTGTGCAAGGATCTACTGGAAACGATCTGATAAAAATGAGGTGGGAAGCTCTTAGCTATCTGGTTGAAAAAGAGTTGATCGAAATTAAAGTTGCACTCAGAGCAAAGGGAATGTTTCATGCAAAAATTGGCATAATGACTGATGAGTTGGACAACGTAATTGTATTCCAAGGGTCAGCAAATGACTCTCTACATGCTCTAGAATCTGGTTTCAACTATGAAGTGATCAATGTCTTCAGGAGCTGGAATCAGGCAGAAACTGCACACTCTCAGCCTTATAAACAGATGTTTGAAGATTTGTGGAATGGGAATTCAAAGGGAACCATAACACTCGACTTTCCTAAAGCTGTCGCAGAAAAAATTCTCGAGTTACATAAACCTCGTAATGAAATCGGACCTGACAATGAAGTCGCGCTAGCGTTGAAATATAAAGCACTCCGTGAAGAAAAAATCTATGGCCCCGAGATTCCGGTTAGTTTTGAAATACGGCCTCATCAAAGATCGGCTCTAAATTCGTGGAAGTCCCATAATTTCCAAGGTATTTTCAATATGGCAACAGGAGCTGGAAAAACCTTAACCGCAATCTATGGCGCTGCAAAGGTCTTCGAGAATAGACGTCGATTGTTCATCGTGATCGCAGTACCATACCAAAATCTTGTAGAACAATGGGTAGAAGAATTACGTGATTTTAACATATTTCCAGTTAAATGTTTCGGAGGAAAGATGAAATGGCTGGAAGAGTTAAATAATGGTGTTAATGCATTTATTAGTAGTCGCACAAATTTTGAAGCTGTGGTTGTTGTAAATAAGAGTTTTTTATCTGGCGAGTTTCAAAAAGCAATACATAGAGTTCCAGGGGAAAGTTTGTTGTTTATTGGTGATGAGTGTCATTATCATGGTACTGAAAACTATTACAAATCGCTTCCTTCCCATAGCGAGTGGAGAATGGGTCTTTCAGCAACATACGAGCGATATGGGGATCAAGAAGGCACTGCAAGGCTGGAAGACTTCTATGGGGACGTCGTCTACACATTTGGAATAGAAGAAGCGCTCAGTTTAGGTGTTCTGTGCCCTTACGAATATCATATTGAGATAGTTGAACTTACAGATAGCGAGTATGAAGAATATCAGGAGCTATCGGACAGAATCGCTAAAGCGCTAGCTTCAAGTGGGGGAAATATCGATAGGGCTATTAGCTCAAGAGCAGGCGGACTTGAGCTGCTTATGTTCGAGCGATCACGGATTTTAGGGAGTGCAAAGAACAAGCTAGTATCCCTTATAGAGCAGATCAAACAGCGGGGTATCACGTCGCGAACACTCATATATTGTGGTGACGGTTCTGTTGGCGATGAGGAAATTAACGAATCATCGCGACAAATAGATGCTGTGACTTCAGCAATAGATTCAATTGGTTACCGCGCTTCTCGTTACACATCTCGAGAGTCAAGCCTCCAACGCCAAATGATTTTAAAAGAATTCAACCAAGGGAACGTACTTGTTTTAGCTGCAATTAGGTGTCTTGATGAAGGGGTTGACATTCCTGCTTGCCAGGATGCCTATATACTTGCTAGCAGCCGAAATCCAAGGCAGTACATACAAAGAAGAGGGCGCGTTCTCAGAAAAGCACCAGGAAAAGACAAAGCAAGGATATTTGACTTTTTCATCCGACTGCCAAATAACGTTCTTGATCGACACCATGAAAGAAAACTAATTGAACAAGAGCTTAAACGTGTAAAAGAGTTTGCAGAACATTCAGTCAACTTTTCTGATACAGTGGAGGTACTTAACGATATAATTGCCGAGTATGGGCTCCAGCTCGCGCTGCTACCATGAAGTATTTATTAGATCCATCAAGATGACAGAAACTTTGGTAATAGTTCAAATTCTGGTAGATTATATTTCAGCACTTCACTTAGTGCAGCAGTTTACATTAATCTCCCTCATTTTCAATATATAATCTAAATCCTATCCATACTAAACGATATTATGTGGTGCTTAAGTCGAACTTGGAGAGAATCGATCAAGTTTGTGTGATATTCTGACTTGACGCCTTCGTCAACTCTTGCTTGAATTTCTGCTGTAATTCGTAAACTTCTTTTAATTACCAGCACTCACGGCGACGACGTTTGGTGTCATATTTCATGGTCTCTAGCTCGGCCTATACTTTCGATTTATTGTTCAGCTCATGAACATAGTCGGGCGTAAAATTCCATATCACTTGATGTGACCTATATTCATTATAAAATTCGATATAGTTTCCTATTTCAGTTTTAGCTGATTGTAGCTACCAACCACAAAGATCTCTTCTTGCTTTTTGGTGCCGTAAAACCGCTCTGTTATTGCATTGTCGGCAGGACCTCTGACAAGCGCAAGCGATAGCTAGCCTGCAAGGTTTGCAATAAACTCCTTGATGACCCAAGAAGTGTTAGGGGGAACCTTTATCCGCCCGAAGCTTCGGCTTTTGCTTTTTGTTCGTTAGTTGCCGGGCTGCAAGCGCTTGGCTATAGTGCCTTGATATGGCCCGCACTGATGTTAGGCTGAATATCCCAAGCGATGACTTTTCTGGAAAAAAAGTCAATGAGAGTCAAAAGCTGCCAGGTTTCGTGATTGATCTTGAACTTCGTCCAATCTGTTCCCCACAACAAGTTCCTTGCTCGCACTTCATATTTAGGCTCTTTCCACGGCGCTTCACGCCGCTCAAAAGGCTCAACCAACCCATTGGCCTTTAGGACGGTAAAAACCGAGCTTGGCGAAATATAGCAGCCTTCAGCTTGGTTCAAGCCCTGTATCAGCCTATGCCTCATCGTTGGATTGTCTTTTTTGTTGCGATGATGAGTTCTTTTTCATCTGGAGTCAATTTCATATGATGTGGCTTGGCTGGTTTCTTAGGCTTTTCTGCATTAAGGATAGCCTTATTCCAGCTATAGTAAGTAGAAGGCGAAATCTCTAGAGTTCCAAAAGTCTTGCTCTGCGATTAACCAAGCTCCTGTTGGTGTTCGACAAATTCGATTACTTCAACTTTATATTCGTAGCTCACTCTGAGGCCCTCCTTCATGGATCCAAGCTCAATCTTTTTTTAAACTTGTCAATTCCAGTGATTGGTTGAGAACTGCCTATTTTCAGCCTCTAGGCGCTTCAAGTCGACAGATTTTAGGGGTTTTGAGTTGCGAAGGCTATCGTTCATTCCAACCTCAAGCAGTCTTGACCATTTGTAATACAAGCTACTGGTAATTCCAAACTGGTCAAGCCCTTGCTGGATTGATGAAGCGGGCTGGACATCGCAGGCAATGTCGGCTTTTTGCTGGGGTGGGATAGAACGACGGGGGTCTCTACTTTTGCATCGATCGAATCTCCTTCACAATTATAATAGCTTAGTTAAAGAGTCGATTTTCTCCAATTATGTTCTACGCACCTCAATTGATCTGCTTTCTATACTCAATCTACTGCCCCTTTGGGTTAGTTTTCAGACCGTCCGTTCCAAACTTCACACAATCATCTATCCACTTTTCTACTTCAGGCTGCTTGAGGTCATTGGCCCGACAAAAGTCTACCAGGGCGCACTTGCCCTTAATATTGCCCAGTGTTGCTTCTGCCTTCTTCTTTCCGGTCCAGCGCTTCACATCTGACATATTTGAAACCTCATTCACTGCCATAATTGCCTCCTATATTTAGCAGTAAATGTGGTCTGCATCAAATGGGGAACACTATTCTTGACGATTTCTTGGTAGCCTGCAAAATAAGATTACTAAAACGAGGGGGATTTAGTTTTGGCATGAATAATATCGTGAATTTTACCAGGAGCTAACGAAATGCCACCCCATTTCAACACATGTCTGAATTACACCTCACTAAAATAATACGCATTTTATGTCCAGCTTTCTTTCTATCGTCAGTTTTTTAATAATGATAATTTCACAATTACCTTTCTAGATATGACTTGTAGTTGTTCAAACAGAATACAAAGACTGTTGATTGATGATTGATATAAAAGGAATAGCTAAGTGCCACCTCCATTTCCCTTTGATCCTGATGAGCACTGTTGCAAATATTTTACTTTTAGAGACTTTTTTGAATGTAGTGAAACATGGAAGAAGACAACGATAAGTAATTTGCCATCAGACCCGAGGACTTGGAGCGCAATACAAGATCTAGGCCGTACGATTCTAGATCCTGTATGGGAGGCATTTGGCGAACTACATTTGACTTACGGTTTTTGCTCGTCAAGCTTGGCTAACAGAATTAAGAAAAATAAGCGCCCCCGTATAGCTCCAGATCGAGATCAACATGCTGGATACGAGTGTAACAATCATGGAAATAGAATCTGTAAAAGGGGCGGTGCAGCCTGTGATTTCATTGTAGCTAACAGTGACATGAGAATTGTCTTAGATTGGATTACAGGTAACTGCCATTTTGATCGCATATACTACTACGGAAAGGACCGTCCTATCCATGTTAGTCTAGGTGAAGACTGTTCACGAGAAATATACTGGCTCAAAGAAAAAAATGGCAGATTACATCCCGTAAGGATTAGCGAACATGATGTTTCATTTAAGCTTAAAACATGAAAATTTTTCTAATCTGATTAAATCTATCAAAATTGGAAAACACTTACCAGATTCAATATATTTGCACAAAGACGCGTTGTGCAGAATTCCAGCCTCTTTAAACCGATTTCTTGAAGAGGTGACGGCGCAACTTGAATTGAAAGACCCCAACTGGAATGTTCTAAAAATTCACAAGTTTGTATTCAAAATCACACTGCTATACTACCCAAGTTTTTTTGAAGATGCATATCCAACTCTTGAAAAAAGCGTCACGGTTGATCTCACATCAGGTAAGATGCGGGAGTTATCATTCAAATCGTCTTTTAATCCGCCAATCCTTCATCGCAAAGAGCTTTTTGTTCCTAATGACCATCCTTACTATCTAGAATTCTCAGAAATTACTCAAGAAGGAGTAAATGCTGGTCTCTATGAGGATACTAAGAACATTGGATTCAAAAAAAATTGGGAACACTTAATACAGAGTAAAGGCTACCAAATATTAGATGGTCGGCTTTTCAGAAAGTCCTCGTTAGATACTGATATTCATAGATATAAAACGGCAATCTCACGCAGTGATTTTTCAGCTCCCATTAAGTGCCTTGGCAAGCATGGCTATCTTGATGGAAGGTATACAGTTTTTGACTATGGGTGTGGTAGAGGTGATGACCTACGTGAACTAAAAGCATTCGGTATTAAAGCGGAAGGATGGGATCCTCACTTTAATCCTGATTCCGATATTAGATCTGCTGATATCGTAAATTTGGGATTTGTCATTAACGTAATTGAAGAAAAAAAAGAACGAATAGAAGCTATAAAAAAAGCCTATCATTTAACAGATAAACTTTTAGTTATTTCAGCTATGATAGGCACAGAGTCTTTCGTCAATAGATATACTCCTTACAAAGATGGTATCATCACATCAAGAAATACTTTCCAAAAATACTATACCCAAGCGGAACTTAAGAATTTTCTTGAAGAAATTCTTGCTGATCCAGTAATTCCCATATCCCCTGGTATATTCTTTGTTTTTAAAGATAAGAACGAAGAGCAATTATTTTACGAAAAAAGAAATAGACGGCATTCCAAGTGGGAAACTTTAAGTTCATTTCCTAAGGAAAAATTGGATCAACTCAAACTCAAAATTGATGAAAACAAAGATCAAGTTGATCAATTTTGGAAGACTTGTCTTAATCTTGGACGAATACCTGCGATCCAAGAAGTGCAAAAAATCGAACGATTATCAGAATTAATTGGTCCACCTAAGAAAATTTTTAAAGTTATAAGCAATTATTATGACACTTCACTATTCAAAAAGGCTCGCGAAGAAAGAATTGAAGATTTAATACTATATTTTGCATTGTCTCACTTTGGCAAAAATAAGCCATATAAAAATTTACCTGATTCTCTGCAAAAGGATGTTAGCGAGTTTTTTGGAAGTTACAGTCGCGCCAAAGAACGCGGTTTGCAAGAATTGAGTAAAATTGCAAATGTTAATGATATTGATAAGTGTTGTAGAGATTCATTAGGAGAAATCAACAGCGGTTTATTTTTGCCACATAAATCCTATACTTTTCACAGAAAATTTCTTGGACGTCTACCCTTATTGATCAGAATATATGTAGGCTGTGCTGAAAAACTATTTGGGGATCTCGATAATATTGACTTAATTAAAGTCCATATAGGCTCACATAAATGTACATTTTTGAAATACGATTGTTTTGATAGTCAATCAGTCCCAGCTTTAAAAGAAAGGGTAAAAGTCAATCTAGCGACACAAGAAATAAGTTTTTTTGATTACTCCGGCCAATTCAAGCCAACTGCGCTATATAACAAGTCTTTATTTATGGATAGTTCGTTCTTAGAATATGAAAAACAAAGAAATTTTGACGCGAGGCTAATGAAGATATTGGAAGGACGAGAGCCGAAAAACTTCGAAGAGTTAAACCAGGCACTAAGTGAAAAAGATTTAGAGATTAAGGGATTTAGATTTTTTACATTGAGGAATGAAACCACTACTAGAGTGTAAATTATTTGCATCTTAACAAATATACCTTTCTACCGGAGATGTTAACCTTGCCAAGCTAATGCCAATTACCGACGGCATACGTCGCGACGTGATTTAGGAGAATTTTTTCGAGGGAAGCATACCAATGCAAAACCATTCAAACACCCTTCACCTTAAACTTGGATATGAAAATTTAGAAATCACGAGATTCTTATTGGTTTCTCCAAAATTCAATAGCTAGGTCTATAAGCTGCTCAAAAATTGAGGCCTCAGTAAAGCCACCTTGAATATAGTGGGTTTCACCCTCTGTTTTAATTATACCATGCCCATACCCTAAAAGGTCTTCGGCGCCAGATTCCCCTAAAATGATAACCGAGTTTTGATCTCGATCGACTTTCAATGCAATTTTAGTATCCAAATTCGCCCTTAGAAGTGGGAAGACGACATCATTGCTTGGCCTTTGAGTTGCTATTACTAGATGTACACCTGCAGCTCTCCCTTTGGAAGAAACTCTAATTATAATATCCTTAGCATTCTCCTTAAAATGATCGTCCAAAATCCAGTCAGCTAACTCATCAAAGAAAACGATGTGTCGAGACATCCTATTCTCTGGGTATTTATTATTGTAAGACTCTATGTCTTTTAAGTTTAGTTTAGAGAAGCTTTCGTAGCGTGCGTTCATTAAGTCTTCGATATCTTTAAGCCAGTGAACAGCTTCTTGCTTATCGACTACCACTGGGTGTGCGAGATGTGGCGCTTCGCTGTAGGACGAAAATTCAACTTGTTTTGGATCAAATAGTCTGAGTTTAAGATATTTTGGATCGTTAGTCAGAATAAGATCCATGATCATATTATTCATCAAAACCGATTTTCCTGACTTTGTCTGTCCTCCGACTAGAGCATGAGGGCTTGGGCCATCCAGCCTATAGTAACAGATATTTTTTTTAAACTCATCTAGACCAAGAATGATTTTGTTGTTGAAGTCTAATTCGAGGGTTGTTCTTCGATTTTTTAAAGATTCTCTTAAAAGAGAAACATAGAGGACTCGTTCTCTGGTATTGCGATCGAAAACCAAGACCATGCAGCCTGGTTCTGGATAAACCTTTCGAAGATGTAAACTCGCTACCGAGACAAAATTATCTCGCATAGAAAGAACTTTTTTTGCAGATATTTTTATGTTTCCGGCTACTTTTATTACGACTGAGTTAGGAGTAGTTTGCGATTCTAAAAACTTGGATGGTAAGTTATGATGAGAGAATATTGTTCGTATGCCTTCTTGAACTCTATCGATATTAACCGGGTCTGTATCTTGAACAGTGAGAGTATTTTCGTCTAGAAAATTTATCGCTTTATTTAAAAGGCTCAAGCATCGAGAGACCGGGAGCGCCTCTTCGGTTGTATTATCTAAGTTGTCTGTTTCATTTACTTCTTTAACTTCAGAAGATGGTCTTTCAGGAATTTTCTGAGTGTTATCGATTTTTGGATAAGCTACTATATGTCCTAATAGGGAAGAGCTATTTAGTTTTATGGGCTCTAAGTTGTTGTAGAGGTCTTTAATTACAGGATGTTCACCACGACTTATCGAATCAAAAATCTTTCTAGTGTCTTCTGTAGAGACAATAATCTGTCGCAAATAGTTTTCCTCTTTCACTTTCTCAAATCTCGTTTCTTCTGAATTATCTCCATACAGCAGTATTGAAGAAATTCCTGATAGAAAAATGTCCATATCCTCCGCATTTACTTTCATAAGATCATGAAACGACAGCAAATTAGGATTGAAGTCAAAGTTCTCAATAACAAATTCCAAAAATTTATTTACCCAATATTTGTAATCGAAGAGTTTCGAGCTAGCTAACATACCTTTGATTAAACTACACGTCGCTACTAGTTGCTTGCATGATTTAATCTTTTGATCATCCGAACCATTTGTCAACTTGGATTCACAAACGATAAGATTGAGACTTATTTTATCGTCAGTTCTATCTAAAAATATTCCTAAAAGATCAGAAATATATGAACGCTTTTTCCCCAAATACCTAAAGGAATCGTCTTCAGTTGATGACTTAAACCAATTGACATAATCATCTAAGTGAACCCAAAAAATTGGAGCAATTTTTCTTGCATTCTCAAACAGGCTTTCCACTAATCGAATAGTTCCGACATTACCTATAAGGTCGTGAGAAAAATTTCCATTACCGCTGGTTTTAAGTAAAGTATCGCCACTGAAGGAATTAGAAATAGAAAATAGCTCCTCACATAGGCTCGATACTTTGCCGGCAGTGGAAAGGTTTAAATCCCGAAGCTTATTTGATATCTTGGATTTTATGGTGTCAATGTCCTTGCTAGTAACAATCGCCATGGAGCGTTTTGTGCCCTCTCCCTGAACGTATCGTAAAACTCTATTTGAATTGGCCCCGGTTGCAGTTCCAGCGCAGGTTTCTTTTGACAATAAATAGTCGTACACTATTAGCCAGGTGCACTTTTTTAGTGATTTGGAAAATTCATTCTTAATGACGTCCTGTGAGACTTCAAAACAATAAGACTCAGTTCGATCCCTAGCAGCTGTTATCATCGAAATCTTGTGAAAGACAGCTGAAACTGAATCCATTCTATGATTATTTACCGCAAAAGAGCTTTTTAAAGACAGTTTGTTTGAGGGTAGTTTTCTAGTATTGCAATATTCCCAAAACGCATAATTTTCATTCGAAAGGCAGAATTTTTCAGAGTCCTGGGCCAATTTTTTTTCAACAGACAAAGGATCAAAGCTAAAAATTAAATCAAGTTCGTTCTCTTCAATGGACTCAATGTTGTCAACTATCACTATCTTAATATCAGTGTCTAATAAATGAGAGTTGAATGTTTCGGTAATTCTTTCATATGAAAGATCTAAAAACTCCCGATTATTCTTGCTGTGGAATAGTATTCGAATCGAAAAATGATCTTCTTGTTCACTTGAGAATTTTAAGGCTTCTTCATAGATAGCAAAAAGATGCTCAAATGAACCTATTCCCTCGAATAGTATATCGATATGATCTCGCTGATTTGGATAGACTTCCAAAAATTTTTGAAGCACCGAATTCATGACGTTTTTTATTTCTTTGATTGAAAGTGAATTTCTAGAATCAGCAAGAGAGCTAAACTCATAATAGCCACAGATCGAAGCCGTTGATATAAGAGGGGCGGAGTGATCATTTATATAAAAAGTATTGCCGAAGCTTTCCACCAGTTCTGTTATAATATCAGGAAACACCCCATCATCAAGATTTCCAATTCTAAACGATCCATTTTTATAAGAACCTGCGATCTGATGAAAAATTTTGTTTTTCATCCATGTCATTAGCAGACTAAAGGGCGACCAGGGAAGATATAAAAGATAATTAGGAGTGTCTTTTACTGAAATAGTGTGGGCAGCTTTTATATGCTTAAACAATTCTCTCTTGTGTTCAGCTTCTAAGGTTTTTTTATCAATAAGGTCAATAAAGCTATTGAAACTAGAATTGAAGAAAGTAAGGTCAGATGTAATAGGTGTAGTCGAATTCAGATCTATTGCCTGCTTCCAATCTTCATAAAATTTCTCATAAGAATTTTCTAGTATATTTAGGTCATGTTCTGATAGTCGACCGTGCTTTTGAAGATCTTTAAGGAATTTTGAAATTAGATCATCTGGCTTATCTGTTTTCTTGACCACTGAACCAGGTTTTCGCGATGCCCCGCTCGCCTGAAACATCTCTTTGTTTTTTATACTTGGGTTCTTATCTGCACGTTTTACAAACAGAGGATCGATTGCTAATTCATGCTTGTGGTAGTAGCCTCTTCTTGATTTTAGATGATTCAATTCATAATGTTTGATGCTTTCGAAGCCATTGTGATCAAAGATCCATTTTAGGTGCCATACTTGAGAGGGCGATTTCGGATCTATGGAATAAAGAAGTATTTCAAATTCAAGTATATTTGCTTGTTTACCACTCCTAACTTTTAGTTTTTCATCGGCTAAATCATTAGCATACTCAAATACTTTTATATCGAGTTCAAATTTATCACCAAAAAGACTCCAGAATTTGTCGAGGTCTTTATATTCATGAAGAAAGAAATTTAGGGCATCAACGTTCTTTTTTTGAAGAGATGACTTTCTTCTATCCCTTCTTTGTCGTAACAATACTGAATCGTTGCCAATATCAGTCAAAAGTATGTAGCTAGACAATACTTTGAGAATACCATCAAGTAAATTACTACATTCCACATCTTTGCTTGAGCTGACTTCTTTCTTCCATGCTTTATCTAACTTAGGATCAGTAGAAAGTAGCCTCTGCCGAGGGAAGTAGAAACTCCTAATTTCATTCCTATCGGGCTTGTTATCTCGGGAGTCTAAGCTTTCAAGGAGTAGTTCATCATTTTCCGAAATATTTACATCATTTTCTAATAAGAATTTTTTTGTCTCCCCACCAATCTGAAGTTTAGATTTAGTTTTTTTTGCATGAAGTACAGAGGTGAAGGGAAAGGTTGAATCGAACTTGTCTTTTATCTCCTGCTGAAGGAGACTTGTATCTGGTCTGTTAGCAAAGTAGCTTTCGAAATATGCAGATATTGATTGACAGAAACATGAGTAATCAATTGAGTCTTCTTCTAGAATGTCTTTTAAGTTATCTTCTATTTCTGATTTTTCTACTTCCCGATCTTTGTATACAGCTCTCCAAAAGTTCTGATCGGGAATGAGAGTATTTGAGATCTCTTTTCGAAAAATAGATCTATACTTAGACTTTGCACCTTCTAACTTCCTACAATTATCAAGGCGATTTATTCCTCCCAATTTAGTAAAATTTCTTCCAAGCGCATCCCAGAATAGACCATCTTGGATAGTGTCATCAATTACCGATGCAATGAAACTGCTAATTTCCTTCAACTTTATAGATGGTCTATGATTCCACTTTTTATGTGTCAACTCGTTTAGAAATTTAGCGATATCTCGTGTATGAGATATTGGGAAGTGATCTCTTTTTGCATGATAGGACAGCGATATATTTACCCATTCTTCAAGTTCTCCTTCTTCGTAGATACTTTCTTGATGAATACTAGCAACTTGTTCGTGAGTAGGCTTTGTTTCAGCTATAAACATGACACAAAAAAACTTGCCGGCCCGATTTCGCTCTCGGGTTAAGTCGGCGAATGAATATTTTTTTTCTTTGATGTCTACATATATTTCATGATCTTCTAGAAGGAGTATTATGCCATCCTCGCTCCCTGGCTCTGAAATCTTCAGGTCAGAAGAATGGAATGTATCAAAGATCTCACTAACAATATCTGAATCAAACTCACTGAGAATGACTCTACCGGGTGTACCGTGGGTAGAATTGGTAGGAAGCCAATCTTGGTATTCTCTCACGATTTTGTTGAAATAGTAACGGGCTAAGCTTTTCAAATTGCATCCTCTCTATATGGGTTGATAACATAGCTACATGCATCCGAGAGGTGGCGAAGCATTCCCATTTGATAGAGTAGATTTGACAAGTTTTTCGTGTTTTTATTCAGGTCGGTTTGTAAAATCGAATAGCTAGAATCCGGGACTCTGTCGACAAAGATATTATAGCGATACTCAAGAGTCTTAATGAATTTGGAAAATTCTAGTCTTTTCCCTGCGCCAAGAACTGTTATAACAATAGATTGAAGAAAATCTTCTGAAAACACGTATCTATAGCTTCTCGAATGTTTTTTTGAAACAAAACCAATGTGCCGAAAACACGCATTAGGGTAAGGCATAATGTGGTCTGAGAGGTATTTTTCAGCTGATTTTTTTGCCTCTTTTTTTTCTTGATCTATACCTTCGACATCTAAGCTTTCAAAAAAATAATTATTCACAATTGCGGGGAAGAGATTGTTAAGTGTATTTTTTAATTTGTTCTTTTGCCTGGAAATACTTTCAATAGAACTTTTCCTGATGCTGTTTGAAGACTTTAGTGGAATCTCAACAATGAAATGAGGTTTCTTTTCTATGACAGATGAATTGCTATCCGAGAACATCTCACCTATAGTTAAAATATAATTGCCTATATGAAAACCAATCATGTCAGCCATAAGTTTAGCTTTATCTAGCCTTTCTAAATCAAGCTTTAGGATTGTAATAAGATCATCGGCAAGTGTTTCAAAGCAGCTTGAACTAACATATGGTAGGTGCCCAAGCCTGGTAGGCTTGTTTACTTTATCACGCTCGGTAACCGCCGGATATATAATCTTGACCAGTTTAGAATAAGAATCCTCTTTGCTCTTCATCCAATCATCGAATAGCTGCTCTAGTTCATCTCTTTTGGTTTCCGATGTTCTAGAAAGCATCAAATAGATAAGTTCTCCTCCTCTAGCGAAAAATCGCCTATCGAAGTTTTTCTTAATGTTGTTGTAGTCACTCCATAAAAGATCACGACTTAAGGGATATACAAACTTAGATCCCCATCGTTTATTTGACAATGGATCGAAAGTTAATGAGCTCAAAATCTTGCATGAATTATAGAAGCTATCAAATGAGTCGAACTGTTTCTCTAGATGAGTGATGTCCGAATCTGAAAGTTGGTCAGAAGTTTTCAAATATTCAATTTGCATCTTAAATTTTTCTTTTTCATTTTGACTACTTTTCTTAATGCTTTCCAATTTATCATTTTTATATAATAAAAATCGTAAACCAATCTTATCTGAATGTTTGTATTTTAGATGGGTATGTTCTGGAGAAAAAACTTGCTGAATCTCTCCAGTTTCTTTAGAGAAAAACTGATTTTCAAGTACGCACAAAAGCTCACAAAGGAGTAGCATTGGGTTTTGCTCTACTCTGAATCGATGTCCCCAAATTTGTTCTATAATTGCATGGTTAAGGTTGGGTTTATAGTCCTTTCTGATATCTCTGAATTCTAATTGTTTCATAATATCAAAACTCCATTGGGACAATTTTAAATTGGCCATTACTAATTTTATAGGTTTCAATTCTTCTATTAGGTCGAATCATTGAAGCTAGCTTAGATCGAAGAATACAAAGTTTTTTATAGATTCGTGGATCAGCTGTATTAGGTGGGGCACCTTTGGATACTTGATCAAGGTAGTCAAAGACCTCAACAGTTAACGAAACTTTTACTTCTTGCTTATCTACAAATATTTTTACTATTGGTTCAATTCTAGCGCCCGATAACGAAAAATCGTTGCCTAAAGTTTCAATCGTAATATATTTTTCACGAATTTCTTCACCATGAAATACTGTAGTAGATACTAAAGATCCCTGGCCTTTCTCGGGAATGAAAAGTTCCCCGGCTTTATCAGATATAAAGCGCCCATGAAAAGCCCTGTTCAAGGCAAGAATTATTGACGTTTTGACCTTTAAATCACTACACATTTTTTTTGCCGTGAGCTGATTATAAATTTTTTCCTTATATATGCCATATGAAGGATACTTTTGTAGATGAAACAGCTTTTCATCATTGTCTTTGCAAAAAGCATATAATTGCATTCTTGATCGACGAAGAGTTGGCATCCATGTTTTGCTAGATTCGCTGTAAATAGCAGATTTTTCGCTTCCTCGAAGAAATTCATCAATTGGTATAGTAAAATGCCTTTCTTCCGGCTTAGATATCTGGCTATCCCAGTAATTGCTGGAAGTATCACCAAACCTCAGTTTATTTATCTCTGAATAAGGCCTTTTAGATAAGGACTTTTGAGGACCGAGGTTCAAGCCCCAAAAACCTACTTCTATGCTAGATTCTATATTCGCTTTGTTGATTTCGTTTATAGTTGATATAGTTTTGCAAGTAAAAATGCTATTAGAATGCTCAAAGTCTGTGATCCGGTATTTTTTGCTTTTAGGAATAGATGACACTAAAGTATTCGATACAAGATTGAGTAGCTCTCTAATTGTGAAATGCTGGTTATTGAGTTGCAGCAGCAAGATGATATTTGCCAAATTTTCGATTGTTTCAGCGCGAGATTTAAAAATCTGATATTTAGAGTAGATAGGGCAACTATTTTCGATAGATCCAATACAATCTTTGCATTGATTCCATCCACTATTGTCAAGGATAGCTTTAAAAATTAACTTGAAGTTTTCTTTTGCATCCAATTTTGAAAGGTTTATTAAATTTATAAGTCCCTGCTTTTCACAATTACTAATTCCAATGTTTATTTTATCTTCTACTATCTCTTTTAATAACTTAGCTTCCTTTTTATGATCTGCTAAATTAGCGTCATCAATATAACTATCTAGAGCTTCTATGAACACTCCGTCATTCACTGCGATTAGAATTTGTTTTGTAGCAAATCCATTTTTTAACACTTCTATCAATTCACCAATTACCTTTGATTTCTCATCCTTCAGTTCAGAAAAATCTTTAACGATCGTGCTTAATTCATTACTAAAATAGCTTTTTGAGTTCCATGACTCTTCAGAAAAGCTGGTTCCACAAACTTCCTGGTATATTTCTCTACATAGGCGTGTTTTTCCATCCCCAGCAGTCCCAGTCAATATAATAACTTGCAGATTGTTTGGATCCTTAAATTTTTGGAGAATTTCTTCTTGCCAAGGAAATTTTATTTCAAGCGGCTCATCGAGTCTAAGTGCAGAAGCTATTTTCCGGACATATTCGTCCTGGATCTGCCCATTGCCTTTGCAGTATCCTTCTAAAAACTTTATCCAATTATTTTCTTTCCATCTCATGGAAGCATCCTTAAGAGGTTATAATTTTTTATTTTGTGTCAGAAGGATTGTTCTCATGTAAAAGATGCTCCATATCCATCTAAGAGCGGGAGCCTTGTAAAATGTCATTCTCTTTAGAATTCGGCATGAAGTCCTCAGTTTTCACTTCGAAAGTGAATTTGAACTCAGATCCTACTTCCTCTCTTTTCATAATATCTTTGTTTTTAGTGGAGATTGCAGAACTTTCTATTGTAGGGAATGTATAAGCTTTTGGTGGGGATTTTTTCTCGTGGCTGCTTATTTCTCTTTTAGTGTGAAAGTAGCTAGTCATGTTGTAGATCCAATTTAACACTTTAAAAGACTTAAGTTTTCTCTTAGAAAGCCAAGTGAATCTCATATCAAGCTTATCTAAGCTAAATTGATTTTTGCCTGCTAAAACTCGAACAGACCCCATGTGTTCATGATTTTCCGAAATTTTTTTGACCCTCGGCGTAATGCTGATAGCAGTGCTAGCAAATAAAAGAGCGATCATTGCTTTATCAGCAGATGTTGCAAATAGAATCATTTGATCACATTTAAAGAATTTATCAGCAAGGCCATACCATTTTCATAGTAACACCTTTGATTACTAAGTTTTTACTCTGTCAAGATTGAGATGCAACCCAATTAGCGAAATGAAGTTATTTCTAATTGCGCATCATCAACTGCCTCAAAACACTTAACACTGAAATAAATTTCTTTATGGCACGCTTTATAAAAATGTTTGGCTAATAGAACATCTTTAGAAAACCACCTGGGCACCTTTGGTGCGTTTTTTTTCTCATAGCTACTTTAAGATTTAGAAGGTAAACTATACGCATATGGGAAGCTCTTAAATTCAAAATCGATAATCAAATTGACTTTACCTTGTAATCATTTAATTTCATCGAAATTGTATGTATTACAGATGGATCCAGCATCGATATAGAAAACGAAATTCTGATAGAATTCTTTTCAAACTCAGTAAACTCTTTTAGTACATGGCTTCCAACTTCAATTCCTGATGAGCAGGCTGAACCTGTTGAAATATAAATACCACTCCTTGACATTCCTAACATAATTGCCTTGCTCGAATGTTCGGGTATGGCGAGACTGATAGTGTTATAAACTCTATCGCACTCTGCGCCATTCACTATGGCGCTAGGAAAGATCTGTTTGAACAGCTGTTCGATAGCGAAGCGAGCCTCATATCCTCGTTTTTCAATAGCATCAAAATCGATATCTGATATCGCCATTTCTATCGACTTGATACCTGGTAAATTGTATGTACCTGGACGAAGCGCTTTTTCTTGTCCGCCTCCATGCATCAAGGGGACAATTTCATGCTGCTTTCTATACAGCATACCGATTCCTTTAAGTGATCCAATTTTATGGCCGGAAAAGCTGGCAAAATCCACCTCCAGCTCGTTTAAGCTAAACTTGATTTTGCCAAGAGCCTGCACGGCATCAATATGAACTAGACATCCGTGACGTTGAGATATTGAAGAAATTTTTTTAACATCATTGATTATGCCAGTCTCGTTGTTAGTATATAGAAGGGAAATAATGGCTTTTTTACTAAAACTTGCGAGATGATCTAAATGATCGTAATCCAAAGAACCTGTGGGTAAAGTCCGGACCATTTTAATATGAAAACCCTTTGTTTCAAGGTATTTCGCCCTATCAAGGGTGGCGTGATGCTCCATAGGTGAGGTAATGACCGTTTTAACACCTAGACTTGCTAGCGTATCAGCACTCAATACAGTATTGATTGATTCTGTAGCGCCACTGGTAAATGTGATTTGGCTAGTCGAGCACCCAAGAAAATCGGCTATTCGGCTTCGGCTCTTCCGTATTTCAATAGCTTTTTCATAGCCAGCATCATGCTCTGAGGAGGGATTAGCCCAATCTCTAATCATGCCTTCCTTAATATAATTTATAACGGAAGGAGAAAGCGGGCTCGTGGCATTGTAATCTAGATAAATCGCATCAACCATCTGATCTGCTTCGAATTTGGAAGTTTTTCATCGCAAGAAGCGATGCAGTAAGACTAATGGCAAAGTATTACTTTTGAGATCACAACTCAAGCAGGAAAAGACATTGCGCTAGTGTACTAGCGCGAAATAGTGATGCTAAAGGTCACAAATTAGACAAGAGTCTTCCATATCGTCATCTGACACTACATCTTTAAAAATATCGGAAAGGCGTTTGTTGGATTGCTTCTTAGTCTCTCTCTCCATTCTTTTGGCATGATTTTCTTTTATAAATTCCGCGTTAGTCGCGATCTCCTCTAGTGGGGAGTCTTGAACCCAAGTGAATTTCACCCCGTCCCCCCTGTAGCTTCGGGTTTCGTATTCTTTTGCTTTTTCAAATAGATCGGGATGTCTTTCTTTTAAACCTACCCATTCGATTTTTCTTTGAAAGAAACAGAAATAGCACCCCGATCTTGATCGCCATTCATAGTATTTAGGCAGTCCGATTCCTGCTTGGTCGAGTAGTTTATTCACTCCCCCAAGGTCTATTCCGAGCTCTTTAAAGGGATAGCGGGGTTTTATGGATTCTTTCTTTGAAATATAACCATCACGATTTTCGTCTGCTCGAATTCCAATATAACTTTCAATAGGATCATCACCGATAAACTTCTCAAACGACTTTATTTTCATTTCAATAGTACACCAGCGGGCTCTAGGAGAGGGTAGGTAATCACCATGCCTTTTCAAAAGATAATCAAACGGTTTGTCAGAATTTAATCGGACGATTGGTTTACCTAAAAAAGCCTCTAATTTATCGAGATACTCATAAGTCTCAGGGAGTTCGGCACCCGTATCAGTAAAGACGTACTCTAGATTTGGAATCTTGTCTTTCAGAAAAATTGCGAGTGCAGTTGAATCTTTTCCTCCAGACAGTGGACAAATTTGACGCCTATTTGCGTCGTATAAGAATTGTGACATAAAAAACGGACCCCAATACTTTTGTATAGGTACTAGTTTAAATCCAATGTCGATAACAAATCAACTAGGAGAATTTTGATATCTGTTGGTGACCAGTCATCTTCGAATTTTTCAAGTATCTCATTTTTAAGCTTTAGATGCTTAGTCTTAAGCCCCTGCTTTGCACCTAAATCAATGTATCTACTCTGGTTATTGCTAATATTAGTAATTGCAACTACAGAATGTCCTTCGAGTTCTGATGATACAGTCGAAGAAACATGGATTATTTCCTCCATGACTTTATGAAGCGTGAAAAGAAATAAGTTTATCGTCTTACCCTCCCAAACTCGAGGACTGGCTCCAGTTAAGACATCTCCAATAGTTTCTACAAAATACTGCTTATGGCTGGTGGTATCGAAAGTCATAAATCGTTCTATAAAATGAGTCGTTACTTTCGAAAACTTATGGTTTCTAATCCTGCTTTCAAGAGCTGAAAAAATAAGTTTATAGGAACCAGCTAGATCTTTTTTGGTATCGATTCTGAGTTTCTTGGATAGACATTTGTCATTTAGTATCTGAATAGCCTCTTCGAGGTGATCTCTAATTTTAAAAAGTAGATTTGAATATGCTTGCTTAGCGTCAATCAAAGCTTCCTGCAACTCTTTTTCCACTAACAATGGTTTCCGCAGGTAATCTTCATTTTCTGTATTAAATCTTAATGATTCGGGAAGACTTTTGAAGAGAAGTTTATCAGGTTCTTCAGCGCTGTCGATGGCTACAAGGATTCGCCTTGCTTTGATAGACACTTCATCCGAATATTTGACATATTCAGGAATGGCCTTTCTCCAGTTGAAGATTGCACTGACGATATCGGGAATACTGTCGACTTGCTTTGCTCCGAAAGCAGTAGCTACAGTTCTAAGGTACACTTCATGGACGTCTGTTATTTTAGTCATTTGAATGCGAGATAGTTTCGGATGGCGGAAGATTAAATCGTAGTGTTCTCCGTCTGGATTAGAGACGTACGCGTCCTGAAAATAGTGATTAACCTGGTTTTCCGATATTAAATCAAAAATTGCGATATAACATGGAATAACGGCTTTTCTCAGTCCAAATGGTGGTTTACTAAATGTATCTATAATTGTTTCAAAGCTTACGCCTGAGGAGCTTTTTGCAAGCATTTTCTGATACATCTTGTATAATTGGTCTAATTTGTTTTTAGGTCCGAGCTTCAACTTGTTTGAAGTATTATCCCATACAACATCGCTAACTTCTTTAATAGCATAATAAAGTGCCTTTTCTGGGCCATTGCCCTCGATTGCTAATTCATTCTTATCTGGATTTTCAATAAGGTGTTGAATAAAAATCCGCCGAGCAAGAGTAACAGACGAGGAAACTTTATGTTTATTTATAAGCTCAGAATTTATATCAATAGAAGAGCTATATGCGTGTGTGAATACTTCTCCGAGATACCTTTGCAGTTCGATGAAAGACCGGCATTTTACATTATCAAAGATTTTATTATACTTTAGGGTTACGTCAATGCCAAACCTTCCGACGACCGGATCTAGAACTCTCTCAATCGATTTTAAGACGGTTGATTTATGGAAGTCGAGTTCCTTGCGGACTAGGGGGCCTGTAGCGAGCAGTTCTTTATTGCTATAAAGACTATTAATCGCATTTAGTTCTTCGATATCCTTGCGGCATTCAATGAACTTATTAGGAAGTATAAACACAACCAATTCGGATTTTACTTGATCAACTAACTCCCTAGCTACAGCAAGCTCATCTTGATCAAAAGGCAAAATGTAGTAAACAATTCCATCTGTTTGATCGTAATCTGGAGATAACCTAAATTTCTTTCCCTTCAGCTCTTCTACAGAAATCAAACATGTTTCATAGAATCTACAAATATTATGGCTAAAATTATATTTTTTTGTGATTATATAGTCATAATTATTATATTTTTTAATAATACCAACAAGATCTTTGCTCGTTAATTTGATTTCTCGCCCTTTATCAAGCTCTTCTTGCAGATCCACCGAGGATCCTTGTCGTAGCTCAAAGCGCTCCCTAAAGCGATTATAGAAAATCAACTTCTGTTCTTGAAGCTCCTTTAATTTCTTCGCTACATCTTTATGAGTATACAGGCCTATCAAACTTGCCTTTAGAAACTCTTCATTAACTGGTGCAAGTCTTGGCATCTTAATAACTTCTGACAGGGCAATAATGGACAATAGTTCGTGAGCTAAGCTGTCTTTAGCTGAAACAGTGTTAAGCGCCTCTTCGGCGATTAAACCTATCCGATAGACACCACCAGGCCCAAGGTCTCTTTTGATCGAATTACTAAAATATAAATACAATCTGGACGGCATTAGCAATGGTATTTCATCTTCAGCATAACTCTGCTGCAAAAAGCTATTTAAAGAATGATCTTCTTCTCTAGTTAGAAAGGTATACAATGTCCTTTCATTTTGTGACACTTTTTGTGAAAGAAATGGAAGAAAGGCTAAAGAAATAGGGTGAAGTGGAAAGCAATTAATGATGAGATCAACGCTAACGGCATCTAAAAAGCCTTCTAGGCCCGAAACTTTGTTAAATACCTCAACAAAGTTAGAATAGAACGACCTAGCTTTACGATAAAGCTTAGACCTCTTGTTATCTGAAAGTTTCTTTTCAAAAACTTTTTCTATAAGGCGGTAGTAATTTACGGATCTATCATAGAAGCTATTTTCTTGGAAACGTCCTTCAATTTTCGCCCATTCGTTTTGGATGTTTATCGGTAATTGCGAGGCATATTGACTAACCGACATATGAGTTATTAAGACCAAATGACACTGATATTCACCAGAACGATCACAAAACTCAGCAAAGTCTTGAAGAAACTGAACATTCAGACTAGACGGTGAGTGAATACCTTTTTCTAAGTATTTTCCGAATTCATCATAAACAACGAAAACTCCCCCGTAACCACGCTCAGACAATAATTTGGTGGCGCTTTTATACAGGTGAATGACATCAGAAGACGGGGTATTTGCATTTGTCCTGCCTGTCACTTGTTCACAAATTTCGAGAAACTTTTCCCTATTCTTCAGTTGCCCTTTCCTTAATCCACTTTCAAATGATTTCTGGATCAATAAGTTTTCATTTAAGCTACTTAAATATTGATCATAGACCCTAGGATAATTTTTTTTCCAGTCTCTTATAATACTAGTCAAGTCAGTTGTTTTTACCAAGAGCTCTTTCCACTCATTGGCTAAATCAGCATCACTAAATGCCTTTTCAAGCTTATGTAAAAAAGCTTTTTCGATGTCGCCTTCATAGCCATTAATAATAATTGGAAGAAGTTTGTTTCCTCTTTTCTTGGTGATGAAGGATTCCAAAAGCTCACTAAGTTCTTCGACGTTATTTGTTTCAGCCTTAGCTAAGAGCTGTCTTATATTTGTGGTTTGATTCTTAGATAATATCTTCAAGAGTAGAAGCGCAAATGTTGACTTACCGAGCCCTGGGGAGCCAGAAAAAACCCGTACACGCTGATTGCTATCTTCGTTTAGGACGGAATGAATAATATCAATTAAAGTAGATGCAAATTTTTCGGAAATATAAATCGTATCTATCTTTTTCTTGTTATTAAAATCTGCCTCTAGATTTGTCGATCGGTCAAAACTAGGTGCGAGTGAAATCTCATCAGCCAAATAAGGAAGAAGTTCAATATTTATAGCCATCTTGATTCCTGCAAAAGATCAGAATATTTATCGTAATAAAAATCTAGTGTTTTAGCGGCTTTTTCTTCATCAATTGATATCGAAAAATACCCTCCACTCCTGCTAATTGCTATCGGAGCAGAATCGATTTCCTTTGCTAATTCGAGAATATAGATATTGCTATCACTCGAAAGTCCAAAGATAACCCCTGGTGAACCCGGCTGCTTGCAAATATTTTCGAAAGAAATTGTTGCTGGGCGTTCAGTCATTATCCAGAATAGATATAAGCAGTAGCTATAAATAAGTGGATCGATCAAGTTAACGTCAAATCCAACTTTACGATATTTCTCACCATCCTTTTGAATGCTTTTAAACCTACAAAATGGAGAGGGGTTTTCTGTTTCTGGGGTTTCCCGTATCCTGTACTCGACATCCGTATACATCTTGAGCAAACATTGTATCTCTCGCCTAATAACATTTGGGCTACTATTTTTCTTCAGTGTGTTTGCAAGATAGGTCGTTAAGTATACTTGGACTCCATCTATGTCGAAGTCGGTCGCACCAAACTTATTAAAAAACCAGTGCCATGCAGTTGCTTGCCTCTCGTTTGTTGCGAGTAAATAATGTAGCAATAGCACTGTACCATCTAGCTCAAAAAAAGGATCAGCTTCATAGATTTTCGATCCAACTTTACTTAGGCTATATTCGTCATCAATCTTTACAAGTTGACATGCCTGAAGCCAATACCGCATGGCTTCGACCATGTTCTTGCCAACTCCAAGCCTACTTGACGCCATGGCGTCTTGGAAAATTCTATGGTCGTTCACTAGAGAGGCCATGCCCTTATGAAGCCATGACTCTCTGAGGTGAAAAGTCTGATGCCCACCTAGTTTCATTTTGACCCATCATGCTGGTTTGCGATTTAGTGAAATAATGCGAGAGTATTATAGAGGAAGTCAAGCCCGCATACAAACTCATCATCTAAAAGATAAATAAATAAGTAAAGCGAATTCAAATAGACTTATCTTCTAAAAAAAGGCTTTCGAATGTCAACTCCATTCCAATTGAATGCGTTTCTGACTCATTAATTGGTAACTCTGTGGTGCTTAAGTCGAACTTGGAGAAAGCCGATCAGGTTTGTGTGATATCCTGGCTTGGCACATTCGTCAACTCTTGCCTGAATTTCTGCTATAAATCATAAGCTTCCCTCAACTCTCAGTACTCGCGGTGGCGACGTTTAGTGGCATGTTTCATGACCCCTAGCTCAGCCAATGCTTTCGATTTATTGTACAGCTCATGCATATAGTCGGGCGTAAATACCATATTGCTTGATGTGGCCTGTATTCATTATAAAATTCGATGTAGTTTCCTATTTCAGATTTAGCTGATCACAGGTCAGGATAGCTACCAACTACAAAAATCTCTTCTTGCTTTATCGTGCCGTAAAACCGCCCTGTTATTGCATTGTCGATAGGCCTTCTGACTCGCGCAAGCGATAGCTCACCTGCAAGGCTTGCAATAAACTCATTGATGACCAAGAGGTATTGGGCGAACCTTGATCCACCCGTCACTTGAGCTTTTGCTTTTTGTGCGTTAGTTGCTCGGCCGCAAGTGCTTGGCTATAGATCGCCTTGATATGGCCCGCATTGATGCTTGGCTGGATATCCCATGCAATGACTTTTCTAGAAAAAACGATGAGAGCCAAAAGCTGCCAGGTTTCGTGATTGATCTTGATCTTCGTCCAATCCTTTCCCCAAATAAGGTTTCTAGCTCGCACTTCGTATTTAGGCTCTTTCCACGGTGCTTCACGCCGCTTAAAAGGTTCAACCTTTCCGTTAGCTTTTAAGACGGTAAAAACTGAACTTGGCGAAATTTTGCAGCCTTCACCTTGCATCACGTCCTATATCTGCCTATGCCTCATCGTTGGATAGTTTTTTTTTGTTGCGAGGATGAGCTCTTTTTCACCTGGAGTCAATTTCATAGGATGTGGCTTGGCTGGTTTCTTAGGCTTTTCTGCATTAAGGACAGCCTTATTCCAGCTATATAGTAAGTTGAAGGCGAAATCTTTAAAGTTGCCAAAGTATTGCTCCGCGATTGACCAAGCTCCAGTTAGCGTTCGACAAATTCAATCACTGCGACTTTATATTCGTAGCTCACTCTGAAGCCCTCCTTCATGGATCCAAACTCAATCTTTTTTTAAAATGGTCAATTCCAGTGATTGGTTGAGAACAACCTCTTTGAACTGCCTATTTTCAGCCATTAGGCGCTTCAATTCGACAGAATTTAGGGGTTTTGAGTTGCGAAGGCTAGTGTTGATTCCAACCTCAAGCTGCCTCGACCATTTGTAGTATAAGCTGCTGGTAAATCCAATCTGGTCAAGCGCTTGCTGGATTGATGAAGCCGACTGGACACCGCGAACAATGTCGGCTTTTTGCTGGGGTGTATGAAAGAACGACGGGGTATCATCTTTTGTATCGATCGAATCTCCTTCGCAATTATGATAGCTTAGTAAAAGATTTGATTTTCTCCAATTATGTTCAACGCACCTCAAAATATGAGCCTGTAGCAGCGTCATCGTTTGTTTCTGGACGGGATACTTGTGGTGACATGGTTATATTTGAGGTAGCTCTCGTCGCTACATCACAATCGGCCATCCATTCTGGAAATTTCCAGGAATTATTCAATACGTCGTACTAAACAATTGAGCCACTTCTCGTCAGTTCTTTCCTTACGCACATCATGAGTTATCCAAATGCTATCGAGTTCAACATGCATATGAGCTGTAATCACCTCAATAAAACTTTCTTCGTTAAAAGGATAAAACTGCCTTCCATCACGTTCGTATATTTCCGTACCATATTTAAAACTAGTATAAAGTACTCCACCGACCTTGAGGGCTGCAAACAACCTTGCTAATGCCCTTTCAAGTTCATGTTTATCAAAGTGGAGTAATGAGGCGCATGCCCATACTCCATCGAACTCATCTTGGCATTTGAGATCTTCAAACCTCATGACTTGCACATTAATGCCGGTATGCTTTCTGACTAGCTCGACCAATATGGGTGCCGCATCAAAGGCCTGCACGTCATACCCTTGCATTGAGAAAAAAAGAGTATCCCGTCCAGCTCCGCAACCGGCATCCAAAATTTTTGCTTTTGGCTGCATCGTTTTGAGAAACCGGGAGTAAAGACCACCCATTTCTACATTGATCGTACTATCAAAAAAATCTTGGGCATGCTGATCGTACCAACGAACTGAATCCAAGCGCTTGATCCCCTATCGAAAACAACATAGTTTATAAAAAACACTTTCTCATCAGAGACCCTCTTTGAACTGGCTATTTTCAACCTCTAGGTACTTGAAAAAGCCCTTGCTGGATTGATGAGTCGGACTGTACACAGCGAACAATGTCGGTTTTTTGCTAGGTTGCGAAAGAACGATGGAGCCTATTCTTTTGCATCTACCGAATCTCCTTCGCAATTATAGTAGCTTAGCAAAAGATTCGATTTTCTCCAATTATGTTCAACGCACCTCATGTATCAAGCTCAAAAACTTTATGAACTCTTGCCTGTGCGTCCAAATCAGTTCTGGCAGGATGATATTACATATGTGTATGCATCAGATCATGGCAGGTGAAATGCAGTGACAGAGATTGACTATTTCTCGCATTATCTATTTGTATGCCACTCCCCACCTAGCTATGGGGCGGCTGGCTGCTGCGAAGCTTTGCAAGTGGCGAAAGCCTAGGCAGAAAGGATTTGCAGCAAGCTGAATGCTCCTGTATTCCTGGTGACTGATAATGGTCCATACTTTGTACCGAGGCGATTTGCTGGATAATTAAATAACGACAATTTCACATATGTGCGCATTCAGTATCGAACGCCACAACAGCTACGCCTTCTTGAGCGATTCCATCAGACATTTAAACAGGAAGAGGTTTACTGGAAAATCTCCGATTCACCGTTTGCAGTACGAGAGATTGGCCAAATTCAAGCATCGCTATAACTCCCATCGTCCGCGCTAGACATTGATACCCAAGCGAGGTGGTAATCCGATGACTCCGGATGGCGTATATGTTCATGGGAAACCAACGCAGATACTCAAGTGCATGGACACAGCAGGTAAAGGAGAAGATCGACGGTGAAATTACAGCCACGGAGCTGGCAAAAAAACTTTGAGATAGGCGAGGTGTATGTGTCTCACATTAAATGGGAAATTTTTTTGACGTCGAACTCCGTGGCAATACAGAATTAAGGAGCTAATCATGAATTTTGAATCATTGAAACTTCCAACTCCAATACGTGAAGCTTTTCCTGATAGAGAAATACAGAAGCTTATATATGACCTTGCTTTAAAAAAGACTCAAAAAGAATCTGATAGAAAACTCTGGGATATTTATCTAAGCAAACATGCCTTTGGAATAAATCCGTTTACAAACATACCTTATTCCCTAAGTCATCGAAACACTTGGGTTTACGAAGTGATTCGTGCAGTTCGGGTATTGCTTGAGATAAGTACAACGACACATAGTAAGGTCGAAAGGTGGTTAAATGACGAATTCGACCCAGGACAGAATCGCATTGATAAAAAGAGAGAGTATCTTCCTGATAGCGAAATTCCAGACAATATAACGTACGAGCATATTATCGACGCCATCAGGGATTTTGACGAGCAAAAAATTTCGCACAAATTTAAAGAGTCGACAGGATATGACGTCCTATATAACGAACGACGTTATCCTCCTAAAGCACTTGTTGGCTTAGCTGCTAGGTACGTGACTGGGCAAGTTCTTTTTGGTTTTAAAGGAGGCCGAGGGACCAAATGCTTTAGAATATTGTCGGAACTTGGTTTCATCATCGTACCAAAGTATGCTTCAAAGGAAATATTTGTTGACCCTCCAATCCTGCAATTGCCTGCAGAACAAAACAGGAACTTTAATTCTTCAAAACCTGAATATGACGCTCTATATGCAACAAATAAGGAGCTAGGTAATTTAGGTGAAAAATTCGTTTATGAAACTGAGAAAATTAAGCTGAGCTCTATAGGACGTCCCGATCTAGCAGAAAGGGTAAAGTGGGTATCTGATAAAGAAGGCGACGGTTTAGGTTACGACATTGAGTCTTTCGATGAAAATGGTTCAGTGATTTACATAGAAGTAAAAACAACTAACGGCGGAATCAACACTCCGTATAAAATTTCTTTAAATGAAATTGAGAAATCAAAGATCTTCGGAGAGTCATACCGTATCTACAGAGTATTCGAATTTAGTATTGGCGGTAGAATATATGTACTAAAAGGATCCGTTGATAAGCATAGTCAGCTAAAGCCAATAAATTTTATAGGTTACCCATCTAATCTTTAAATTCGTAGACTGGCTAACAACTCAGGCTGAATGGATGCCCGGCTTGCTAGGACAAGTCTAGGATTTTCCTTTTGGGTGGGCTAGACGTTTGTTAATGGGGCGTTTACAATATGGCTTCATTATTTGAGCGCTATGTCAGTAAAAGTCTAAGTCGAGCGGCATCTGCATATGGTATTGATCTGCATTTGCAAAAGTCAATGTATTTGGACCGCACAAGCCATGTGAAATGCTACCCTGACCTACAAATCAGCCTGAGGCAAGAACCTATATCGTCCACCATTTTAGATACAAAGTATAAAGCTAGTTTTGAAAAGGATACTATTAACACAGCAGACGCCTATCAAATGTTGGCTTATATGGTTGCAAGTGGATCGAAAAATGCTTGGCTAATTTATCCTAATGCAAATAAGCAGAAAAACGAAAAAATACGAAGTATTGAAATTTCTGTTGGAGAAGCCGATTACTGGATTCATCAGATTGCGGTTGACCTTGAATCAGAACCGGAGATGATGGGAGAAGATCTTTTGCAACAAATTCTATTTCGATTAAAGCTGGAAAACCAAGTGCCCAATGCCGTTTGATCATACCTTAAAATGAAAAGTCCCAGTGGCACAAGTTTCGACCGTAAAAATAGCTAAGTTTACTTTGCCCGCACATACGTAGTATTCCGGGTTTCATGCCGATAAGTCTCCCATTTGCTATTTTTTTCCCCTAATAGAGAAGCTAAGACGTAAGGCACGAGGTTATAAGCGATTTTTCCGGGATCATCCATCTCATCAGGAACCACTTCCTTTATCGCAGCTTTGATTCTTCCCCAGGCCACACCTTGTTCGCTATTGATAGCGTTCATAATAAATTCGTCGTTTTCAATTCTTTCCCTTGCCTTCTCCTCTAAGCTACGAAGAGGATCTTCACGGGTAGTTTTTACTATACTTTCAGTATTCGCACTGGAATTGGGTTGATTCAGGTTTCCTAAAGCTCCGCCGTTACTAGCATTACCAGACTCTTTCGGGTCAGAGGTTCGCCTTACAATGCTAGCAAACCGTTGCTCGACTTGACTGGCGAATGTATCATGAGGATTTCGATTGAACTCCGGATCGGTCATCTTGTAGATCATATTGAACGAAAGCACCCGCAAAGGCACCGGATATGCTGTTCCGCCTTCTGAACTCCAGAAAACCCCCTGCCCTTTAATCGGTTCATTTAAAAGCGAGTTCAGAATATCTTGGCTGAAATGAGCATTGGCATGCTTCGCAGACGCAAGATCCGCTGATGAGAGCAGATGAAATACAAACCAATTATCTCCTTGACTCAGAATTTCTACAGGTATACTGCCCGGCTGCTGAGTCACCAAGACCGCACCAAGGTCATATTTTCGACCTTCTTTCACCCATTCAACGTATGGAGCTGCGGCACTCGCCTTGTCATTTAAAACAGATTGAGCTTCTTCAATCACAGCAATAGTCGGAATAGTCTGCGGATGCTGCTTGGTAAACTCGTCCTGGTTCTTATCAAAGATTCGTCTCAGAACCAAACCTGAAAGGATCAATGATTGGGTCCCACGCATCTGAGACACATCCACGACACAAAGTTTACCTTTAGAGAGGCAATAGAGCAGTTTATCCATGAACTGACTTGAGGGATCATGAAACAGACGCACGATGACAGACATATTTGATCTAGCGGCAATAGCTTCGGCATCCTGTCTACCGATTTCAAGACGTAGGGTACGGCACATATCCTCGATGGTCGTGTCATTGCCATTTAAATAAATCAAATCGACCAATTCGGCCCAACGATTGTCATCTAAAGCCTTTAATTTACTAACATTTTGCTGGTCCTGCTTCTCGGGAGGAAGGGCGATAGCAATGATATCAGCAGGCCTTAACCTTCTGATATCTAGCCGGATTCCACCAGCAACGAAAGATTGGTAAAAGCGACTTGGAGCCCGCCGGTCAGTAAATACAACAAGCTTGTCCTCTAGGTGAGGAACATCGGAGAGACCAGGCCTCCCTTTATCGTCTGGCCAAAAATACTCTCCATCTGGGTCGAATATCACCGTCCCTACTGGAACTTGCTTGTCTCTCTTCTGAACGAGTGGCGTATTCTGGTATAGGGCGCTAAAGAGAAGCTTGTTTAGATTCGATTTACCATAGCCAGCTCGCGCAAAGATAAAACTTCTGCGCGCTACTAACTTATCAATAGAAAATCTGATCTCGACTTCCGGTTCACATTTTAAAGCCCAGCCGTCAAGTTCGGTGTCATCTGAATCACCGCAATACACAAACTCGCCCAGTGCAAAGTGTCCAAT
Source organism: Oligoflexus sp. FD111 (assembly GCA_048816425.1). Taxonomy (GTDB): domain Bacteria; phylum Bdellovibrionota_B; class Oligoflexia; order Oligoflexales; family Oligoflexaceae; genus JBMDZZ01. Next base: position 53,388 of record JBMDZZ010000028.1, on the reverse strand, counting down.
TTTTGCCCCCTGAATGTTATGACCGACAATTTCACGGAGCACTTGGTCGGATGGAAATGCTACTGGAGAACCAACATGAGGCAGTCTACGATGCGACGGCGCAAACTTGACCTTATCATCTTCCGTCTTTCTAAGAACTCCTAAGATCCGGACACTTACCCGATAACGGAGATATTGCTGACGAAGATCGTCAGGTACATCCCGGCTCTCTTGAACCGCTCTGATACTGAATTCTTCTCCATTGCCATATGCCATTCTACCCTCGGAAGAAAGTGAGGCAATCCTTCCCATAATCGCTTCGTCGGGCGTCTCCAATTGAATGAGGAGAAACTGCCCATGCATAGGACGGTTTTGAAAGTCAGCTTGGTAAGGCAGAACCAAATCAGCTTTAAACTCATAGCCACCTTCCTGAAAACCACGAAACACGCCTACAATACGATCTTTAGGAAAGAGTTCTAGTCCCATATCAAGCCTTCCTGTAGCGCGCTCTCGCTGGATCGTGATCCTGGATCAAAAAACTATCCAAGACTGTCCAACTGTCGCCCAAAGCAAGGCGTAGAGCATTCAAAATTTCGTCTTGCAAAATATGTGTATCAAAATCGACCAGAGCTGCATTATCATGAGCCCTTTGCAGGCATCTGGGATAATGAGGAACTGGAAAGCCATTTTTAGCGTCTTCCAGCATGCAACCTAAGATGGTTGGAGCTTGGCTCAGTTGAGATGTGAAGATATCGATTGGCCAGATTGGATCGCGCAGGGAAGTGCCAAACTTAACAAAAAACATCTTACCAGCGACAAATCTATTCACTTCACCTTCAACTACGTTATCATCGCCCCTGGCATATTCAGACCATTTATAAGCTTTCTCTTCAATTTCCCTAGGGATTTCGACATAAGCGGGATAATCACAGGTCAAGATGCTTTCTAGATGCATAGCTAATCGATAGCGCTCGATGACTTTCGAATGTTTGGCGATGCCCGCCAAGTAGATATTACGGCGATGTTTGACCCGTTGATGCTCTATTGCCTCAGCAAAACCTTCCTTAAGCTTTATAAAGTTATCTGATGAAAAGACCTTGCTGCGTAAAAGTCCGTCAAAGATTAAAAGGGTGTCGGTCGCAAAATCCTTAGTTCTTACGATATTAAAAAGTATGGCCCATTCGACTAGCTCCCGATAGGCCTTAATCCAAGAAGTTGAAACTGGTTCATTACTAGCTGGACTCTTAATCATGTAGGACAGATCGGGTAAAGTCGGGGTATTTAGAAACTGCATCATAGTCCCTAAAGCTGTCCTAGGCGTTCCATCTTTTTTAAACTGGCTTCGACTTAATGCTATGACATCGGTTGTTGGCGTAATAGCTTCCAAACAATACTCATTATTGCTTGAGTCAACAACTCGTACGAGCTGCACCATGAACGGATCAAATTTCAGGCTATTATTGCCTCCATCAGCAGCAACAAGCGCAATCGAAGCTGATGACTGTGATTTAATAGGGTGAACGTCCGACTTGATAATAGATATTTCTCGCCGAAGTAGGTCTAGAATAGATTTATCTTCCACCAGGCGTGCACTAATCTCTTTACGTAGTCGGTCATGGCTTTTTGGGTCGATCATGGTGAACCTGGCGGTTAAGGTAAAAAAATCTTGCAAATAGTTTATTCGGCCTATTGCCTAGACTCTTAACGAACTCCGATATAACTTGATGTTATTGTTTATAAAAAGCTCTACGATTAGAAACTTAAGAGAGCGGAAATCTTGATCTAAGACATGCCGATCAGCATGCGCAATATTTCCCTGATTACACTGAAACGCGATTTCGAACTAACAGATTAGTTATCCTGCTTGATTGAACAAAAATTCATTTAAATGCTTTAATATAAGCTAATCAAAGGCTTTTGTCTTGACAGGACCAAATCCATAAACCATCAATAAGTCTTTTTCATTTTTCGGCAATTTCGCTACTAAATCAAACAAACAATCACACGAGAAAAATAACTAACGTGGCTACAGGCACGTATTGCAATCTGTACCAACGGTTAATGTACTGCACACTTCCTCGAAGCTCCTCGTTTCCTTGGTTTAGTTCAATATCGCCTTTAACTATCTATAAAAAATACTTTACTCACCATATACCGAACGGTTCTTGCCTAGCGATCCCGACGTTAGGAAAACCCTACCTAGCACTGCCCTTAAAATCTTCCGATAACATCAAAAGATCAGAATGAAAGTGAATCAAAATGGTTTTTAAACTTTGTTTATTGAAATCAGATGGATCATCGTCAGTTCTATCCACCGGTAGTAGAGGAGAGTTAAGTGAGAAATGGCTCCAAGATTTCCTTTTCAAGCATCCTGAGACCATCCCAATTGAAGAGATTGATCCTGGCCTAGCAGAACTTGTGCCTATAGCACGTGAATTCTATACACCTGCTGGACCGATTGATATACTTTTCGTGACACCAAGAGGCCAAATTGTTCTGGTCGAGACCAAACTTTGGAAAAATCCTGAAGCACGAAGAAAGGTCATTGCACAGATTCTAGACTATGCTAAGGAATTCTCTCAATGGTCTTACGCAGACCTTCAAAGAGAAGTCTCAAGACACCATAAAAAATCCGGGAACCACCTTTTCGAGTTGATTTACTCCGCTAATAGTACGATCGACGAAGCAGAGTTCATAGATCATGTATCGCATAATCTGCAAGCTGGAAGGTTACACTTAATCATAGCAGGAGATGGAATTCGGTCTCAAACGGCAGCTATTTCAAGCTATCTGAGAAACCACATTAATCTTCATTTCAATCTTTCTCTTATCACAATCGATGTATACGCGGACAATGAGCAAAAAATCATCATCCCGCGATTACACGCGAAAACTTCGATCATCGAAAGAACCGTACTTTCGTTTAAAAACAGCCAAATTACAGTAGAAGAAGAAATCGAGTCTAGTGAAACAAGTGAAGAAAGCAACTATTACTTCGAATTTTGGTCTGACTTCCTGTCTAAAATTAGGTTAGACGACCCTGAGCAGCCATTTCCTAAAGCTTCTAAAGGCCAGAATCTCTACTTCAATTTAACTCCATCTGGCAAAGCATGGATATCTTTGTATTTCGCACCAGCATCAGGACAGGTCGGGATATATTTTCGTGCTACAAAAAAAGCACAATTTGATGAAAAAGTTTTCAGGCTTCTTGATGAGCATAAGAATGAAATACTTAAAATTCTTCCCAATGGAGTTTTATGGAGGCCTAACCAATCAAGCTTAGACATGACCATTATTTTTAAAAAGCCTGTAAAAGAAATTTATTCTGAGGAAGCCAAGGCTGATATCATGAAGTTTTTCCTTGAAAACACAAATCCATTTGTCAATGCATTTAGACCATTTCTCTGGGATTTTGAAACGGAGAGCGAATAGCGTCACCTAATCTCGACCGAACTGATCAGGTCGCATCTAAATCTTAGTCCTGGGCCATTAGATAACCCGTTTTTACCTAGAATACCCCGGAATGCTGGTCTGTTATTCTTTAATCCTCTTGCCAATTGGTTTTGGCTAGAAATTTCCTTTCGGCTGTCCTGTGACTATATTACTTCCATTGAAAATTTTCGCAAATCAATATCCCATGTCTAATTCTTGAGCCATCTTTGCTAATTCCTGCAAAGCCTCCTCGGACGAATTCCATGGGCCTGGTGCCGTCCAAAAAAGATTGTGAATATCTTCATTTCTCTCGACACTGAATGGCTCCACAAATTTTGAAATGGCATTCGCTACTTCCACAAATGAGACAGGAATATCAATTGCTCGGTTTCTTTTAATAAACGCTGCCCATTGCTTTTTAACTGAATCACTTTCAGTATACGGAGTCTGTAATGCATCAGGATTTTGTAGCATTGGGGTATTTCGATTCTTAAAGGTGGCATCAAGCGCTTCTGCCATGTTTGCGCCTTTAAAATTGAACTGCCTACTCAAGAGCCAAATATCATAGAAATCCTTCATACGGCTGTTAAGAGTACCAAGAGCCACTATAGCTTGAAACTTCTCAGCGATCACGGTTTCAGGCCGATATCCATTTAACTTAGGAGCGGGAAAGTCGAGAATAGTTGGATATTCAATATCCATAGGTTTTGGTGAAACAACATCGCCGAAACCGATATCGATCTGCATAGGAATTGAAGCATTTTCGAGTTTGCCACGGAATATGATCCGAGTTCCATGATAGGTCGCATTCTCTTTGATTATTTCACCTTTGACAGTCGCTGGGTCATAAAAAATACCATCTGCCTCAACGTTAGCAGCGCAAATTTCTCGAAAGACTTGAGTGAGATACTCTGTTTCATTATTTATTTGACCAAGCAAGTCAATATCTCGTGTTGGCCTAGTATCCGCTGCATTCCAAGCACGCAGCATTAATGCGCCTTTGAGAACAAAGTTTTGATTGTATGATGACTGTGATAATCGGTATAAGAACCGCTCCATGGCATAGTATTGCAAGACTTCTTGGAAAGGCCTGTTTGTGTCTTTAGCCCTTTGCATGATGCGCGCTCGTACAGACGCTGGAAGATTTTTTATAGTCATATGATGGCCTCCAAATAAGGTCGAATGACACGCTCGACTCTGCAAAAACGTGCCATTTTTAGTAGCTCTTCGGTTTTATCTGATCGTTTTTCCCGCCAAAGCTTCAATGCCTCCAGTACAATATCCATCCCGATCTTATGGCGATATTTAAAGCAGTCAGCGATCGTCTTTTCAGGGCTGTAGATCCGTATGCGCATTTGATCGATCATGTGAACTTCTATTCCTTCGCGGAAAGCTGCTCCTGAAAACCAGTAAATGGCCACCGGAGGATAATCGATGCGAGGCGTCTCTGCTCCCCGCTCTATAGCTAGGTGGACCTCATGGGGAATTTGAGTGGTGAGCTCGTGATACGAAAGGGCAGATATTAAGCATATCACCCCATTTGGTGCTCGATTCGCGACAGTAACAAGATCAGGCTGGCTAAGGTCTGCTAGCTCGGTTAGCCGGTAAATACCCCGACTAATTTGTTCTAAGACTCCCTCGTCGCGCATCGAATAGAGGGTCTTGCGAGAGATACCCATCTGGAGGGCTTCGGACATGCGAAGAGTGCCACCTTTCTCCCGGATTTTGGTGGTTGCTTCTATAAATTGATTTTTATTTCCTTTTTTCCCCATGGAGACATAATACCAGCATTTATTAATATTTGCAGGTATTTTGTCTCGATTATGCCAGCTTATCTAATTAACTGTTATTTTTTAAAAATATTGAGATGTTGCCACTGCTAGACAAGGCGAGCAAAATAATGCTTCGAAGATGTATTCGAAGAATATTGCGTCAACCTTACCCCCGAAGTCACCACCGAAGTCACCACCGAAGTCACCACCGAAGTCACCCAATAAGTACATGTAATTATGGAGGTTTTCAAAGGTGAAATGAGCCACCAGGAGCTTCAAACCGCACTTGGGCTTATCGATGAAAAGCATTTCCATACGTCATATTTGCAACCAGCCCTCGAGGCCAAATTATTTGAGATGACTATTCCCAGCAAGCCTCAAAGTAGCAAACAGCGATACCGGCTCACAAAAAAGGGAAAAAAGTTGGCGCAAAGTTTGGATGATCCTAAATGAGCGGGTCAACTTCCCAACTAACAACCAGCGGTTTAGTTGGCCAACTTCGAGGATCTTCGAGTACATTGGCCCGAGTCTTGTTGTAGTTCACAGCAAAGTGATTAACGTGCTTATTATGAATAAGGATCCGGGTGAATGAAGAAAGGCAACTATCACAAAGACATGATCTTCAAGGGCTTTAGTTTTCCCGTTATGATCAACAATGCACCTTTTCATAAACTGGGAAACACTGAGATTCTCGATATTGACCCTGCCTCAATCAAGGGCCAAGTCTTTCTTGAGATAATCAATAAACCAGCCTGCCTCACAGGAGCAGAGGTCAAGTTTATTCGAACTACAATGGAACAGACCCAAGAAGCCTTTGCAAAAAAAATTGGTATCAAGGATCGAAGCCTGATCTCGAAATGGGAGGCGCAGAAGGGAAAGTCAACTGGGATGGATCAACACACTGAACTATTGATTCGCCTGAAAGCTCTTTTCTTCCACAATAGAAAAATCAAGTTGTCTGAAGCAGATATCGAAAACTTGCAACAGTTGACTAGTTCCGGTGTCAAAGCCTTTGCTATATCGATCGACTACGATGATGCAAAATAACAAGCGGTCGATAATTGGCGAACGAAATTTTTCTGTTTCTATATCGCGAACAAATTACGAACATCGTCCAGAGAAATTGGGAGAAATAGGAAGAAATTGAGGGACAATCCTAGAGCAGCTAAGTTTCAGTATTAATTAAATAAATTACTGTTATCATTGAACTTTATGGATGCGCCATTTAGTCTTCAATTCCCGCCACCTCCATTTGCCGCACACAAAATAAATCAATCACATAAATCACTTACGAAAAACGCCGCGCAAAATTGGGGCTCCCCTCACTTGAGTGTGGGTCAAATCACAAAGCCCTTTCACGAATAAACATACAAAAGACACAAACGATAATTCCGAAAGCTTTTGTAACCAAACGCTTGTCGCTGAATGAGTTTATCGATTAGGTTGCCCCCTCAGTACGTGCATTTGTCAGACCAGTTTTGAAATAATTGGTGATCTCGCTTGACCAAGAAATGAGCATCGCTCGGATTGCCAAAACAGCCTTTTGTTGAGAGCGCCCCATGGTATCCAATAACAGCTTAAAGACACGATTGGCTCGATTGTAATCTTTGATGTGATAAAGCCGACTCATTGCTTCTTTATACAAAGTTCCATTTTGTATTCAATTCTAATTTCAGTATCACCAATCTTTACAACTGGGAGGATTTAAATAATGAATTTCATTCATTAATTATGACCTCCTCCTCCGAACAATGAATCGAAATACAATCGTTTCAACTAATAAAGGTAAACATCCCCAATCTACTACAAATGGAAGCCACCAATATTCCGAAAACCCATTATTAGGATAAAGAACTAACGCAACTGATCCTATAAGCCCATTAATAAGTGGAACGTAGCTATAGCCATTCTTCTTTCTAATAAGACGTAAATAAGCAAAAATCAGATGACTAATTGCAAAAATAACAAATATAATAATTAAAGAAATCGCAAAATATTTCATTTTTTTAGTCTCATGGTATGTACTGTCTCTGTCCTAATCCATATTTTATGTAATTCAGGGGGTTAGCCTTCCCACCTTCATTTATAGGAAATCTTAGGGTTTGCTTAGGAACAAAAAATGTTTGACCTGAGCTAATAGGTGCTGGGATGTTGTTCCCTGGCAACCATTGGGGTTGACCCTTCCCTGATAGCGTATAGTTCTTCCACGTCTTACCACCCTTCATAACCCAATCACCCGACTCCAATCCTGGTCGTCCCCATCTGGTGACTGTAACGAGTCCATTTGGATTCTTTGATGTGACTAGCGATCTGACTCCTGCTCGCACACCACCAATAAATCCCGTTGCAACAATTTCTGTAACAATATCATCTTCTAGAGCCAGACCCGAGCGATAAATTTTCCCTACAGCAGCATGCTTTATGCCATCACCAGTACAAATTTCTATTTCGTCATCGTAGACAGTAATGGCCTCATCATGGGGTTTACCCAGGTGATAGAGTTCATTAAAAAGTCTTCCATAGGCAGCCGTCGCAAATCCATTCTCAAAGCTTCCACCAGTGATTCGAGAAACTGTTCCACCTACAGCGCCTGCAACAACAGCGTTCCAGGCAACATCGGCAATTCCTAAATCACTAGTTTTGGCACCAAGAGCCTCATATGTACCAAACTGAGTAAAGGCTTCCGAGACCGCCGCACTCATAAACCCGCTTTCAAAATCTCCGCCCAAAAGAACCGAACTTGAACCGCCAACAAAACCATGGCTTGCAACTTTAGCTGGGGCGGCTAGTTGACTGCCTGCCCAATAGGGCGATTGAAAGCCCTCCCCAACTCCATAAAAGGCTACGGCGGTGACAAGTGAGACCATGGCAACGCCCACATCTCCGTCTGAGGCTACATAGCCTGAAGTAAAGCCACCTGCCATAAGCCACGGCTCCATGGCACCAAAATATCCACCTGCGTACCAACTTGCTGCCATGATCGCTACAGAGTATATTTGTCTTCGATTGGCATAAGTCCAACTGGAAAGGCGTTCAAGACCGCTATTGATTCCCAACATATCACCCAAGCCGGTGACAAATCCTGCTAGCCCGCCAAGGAAGTTTCCGATAGAAAAATGTCCGCTTGGATCAGTATTGGTCAGGGGATTATTCCAAACGTAGCTATATCGGTTAAGGCTTTGCAGGTTATAACTATCCTGAATAAAGGCGTCAGGGCTAGTGAATCTTCCTATTTCAGGATGATACACCCGGCCATTCATATGGATGAGGTTTTGTGAATCAATCTGTTCATGACCAGTAAAGCCACGCAAGCTCGTGCGCGCGAAAATTTCGTCCACACTAAAGGCATCTTTGCGCTTAGCTCCCCAGGGATCGTAATCGTAGCGCTCAGTGATTATTCCAGACTCATCAACAACTTTTAAAATATTGCCAAGATGATCGGTAAGCTGGAAATGTAACTTGCGCGCGTTGGCAGTTTTAGTAGCGATAACACCAGGAGCTATAGCCGTTCGCCAAACACTCTCTCCATCTTTGATGCTAAGCTCTGATCCATCACCAACATAGCGTGTTAAGGTGGTGTCACCGCCTAATTCATCAAAGCGTTCGATGCGGCGCTCATCAGGGCCATAGACAAAACCGGTTGTTTTTCCGACGCTATCGACTCTAGAAAGCTTGCCACCCGGGGCATATTCGAATCTGCGCACACCGTCTGATAAGATTTTACCAGATTTGTCATAGGAAAAGTTCCGTTTTTCTGTTGCCCCCGTCGAGCTAGTCTTTGAAAGATAGCATAACTTCTGTCCATTTGTAGTGCCGCCACAATTACTTTGATAGCTAAGGCTTAGATGACTTAACGAACTATTCTTTTCAATGAGATTTCCAAGTACATCGTATCGATAGCTTTCCTCACCAAACAGATTGGAACCTGCAACAATGAGTCGATTCAGTTGATCATAATCAAAAAACTCCCGATGGCCTGCTAGTTGGTCCTTTTTTTCACGAAGATTTCCGAGACTATCAAAATCAAAGCTCAAATCGTGGAGTAAGGCATCGGTGCTATTTTTAGCCTGAGTCGAACGAAGAAGTCCTGTTTTGGGATCAAATTCATTTTTGATAGAAATATTTTTTCCCAGATTATAGCCGATGATAGATCCACTTGCGGTGGTTTCATTTAACGACCATAACGTATTTTTTTGAAGCTTATCAGTGATCTCGATCAGATCCCCATGGGGACCGTATTGATATGCTGTATGTTCGCCGCTTGCAAAGTTTTTTTCCTTAAGCCGAGAAAGCTCGTCATAAATATATGTATCAAAATAACTTTGACCCGCAAAACTTGTCGCTAGAGACTTAATTCTTGCTTTCGCATCATATTGGTAGCTTTGTGAGTAGCTGCCTTTACTTGCGACTGATAATTGGCCAATACCATTTTCCGACTCGTCATAAATCCAGCTTTCTTGCGAGAGAATTTTGCCAACTTTTGAGTAAGTTTTAGATACTTTTCGAGCTAGGTTATCAAAGCCATAGGTAACTTCGATCCCGTCAGCATCTTGGGAACGATATACCATATCCAGGCTGTTGTAATATTTTCGGCTAACTCCTGCGGCGGGGTCATCAAGAAGGATCATCCTACCGTGTTCATCATAGAAAAGCTCTGTAAGCTGACCAGCCGGGTTTAGGATTTTGGTGAGATTACCTCTGGAATCGTAAGTGTATTTAACCTTTTCGCCTTTAGCATTTGTAACCAAAAGAGTCTGCTTCAGAGCGTTGGTTAGATATCTTGTTTCATGACCTAGATCATCTATTTCGATGCGTTCAAAACCCTGGTATCGAAATCTTTTTTTCGATCCATCGGGGTTTTCGACCATAGCAACGCGATTGTAGTCATCATAATCGATCTGCGTCCAGTAAACCAAATCCCCTTCAAAAAATGGCTTAGATGTTTTTTCCTGAAGTCCATTATCTCTAAATCCAAACCTTTTGAAAACACGCTTACCATCAAAGTTGAGGGTCTCTTCGCGTACAACCCGTTCCAGCCTGTCAAGATAATTAATCAATTCACTACCATCATTTGCTGATGATATTTGTTTAATGATCTCATTTTTCTCACAACTACCATTAATCTCGTCGCAATACTCCCAGCTAACATTTGAAGAGCTTCCGTGTGAAGTCCATTCTGAGCGAACTCTCGACCACATGTCATAGTCAATATTCGAGCTTTGGCCATTGGGGTCGATTGATCGAATCCTAGTGCCAAAATCATTGTGGTAGCTATAATGCGTCCTATGTCCTTTGGCATTTATAGATGCCTTTAAAAATCCTAGCTCGTCGAATTCATAGCGAGCGATTATATCGGACTTTGAAAAGCCGCTGAAATTTTTTAGCCGTGTAGTTTGCGTGATGATATGCCCAAAAACGGGATCGTAGGCAAATGTCTTTGTTAGCTCATCATCGCTACCCGAATATTTAGTTTCCTTTATTATTTCTCCGGTTTCCTGATCATAACTAAACTTCGCCTTACGAGTAATTTCAGGCCCATGGGGGCCACGGGTTTTAGATTGGGCAAAGGTAACTCTTCCGATTAGCCAATTCTCGTAATTATCTTCGTCAAACTGATTGGTGATTTCTGTTACATAGCTTCCAAAGCGATCTGTGATTGTCGTCTTGGAAGAAAGTTGATTACCAACCACATCCTGGACTTCAGTTACTGACATTTGGCTTAGAAGCTGCTTATTTTCATCGTAGGTTTCAGTAAGGATTGATTCCGGATATATCTGGAAGTAGCCATTGTTGTCAGAACGCACCCTATATTCGTAATTTATGCGTCTTTTGAGGCGTTTTTCTCCTTTAATAATCTGAAAATTTTCAACCTTAGATGGCAGACCTAGAGTTGGTGGCATGTTGCCTTGAAGGTAGTGTTTAATAGATAGATTTCGCGATGCATGATCGGTTTCTTCAACCTTGGCGAAACCCAGAAACCCTCCACCTCGAATACTGAGTTTGCCATCGTAATACTTGTAGCTAACTCTGTTTAAACCACCATTACCGTTAGTTTTTTGGATTGAAGAAACGAGTGGTCTGTGGGCAGCTAAGGACCGAATAGGATAGTCCTGAGAGAAACTTTCACGATAGATCGCAGGGTCAAGGCTTGAAGACCATTCAATCAAGTGCTGTCTTCCATAGGCATCAGTAATGCGATTTAAAAGGTTCTTGGGACTGTTGTTTCGTAAATACAGGTCCCCCATCCTCGTATGAAGAATGGGGCCATGCCGGCCATTATCAAAATCAGTTAGAAAGTTTACGAGATCGTTTTTAAAGTCCCAACTTGTTCTGTCGGGTAGGCTGTATTCGAAAATTCGTCCATCAGGCGAAGACAGGGACGCACCGTTGCCAAGCACAACGATGATTTTCCGAGCTGTAAAGCCGACAAAATCAGCAATATCGTCGCCATTGACATCAAAGGAAACTAGAAAATTGCTATTTGGAAACCAACCATCTTGCCTTCTGAAATAAGAAAGCCATAAGCTAACAGGCTCAAATCCATAGCCTGTTCCAAGAGCTACCCAAACCCCGTCATGCTTATTGCCTACAATGTCAGGGATGCCATCAGCATTGACATCGGCGAAAAATCTTCTGGAATTTCCAGCGAGCCAGCCTTTCCCTGGTAGAAAATCTGTACTCCAAGCCTCTGGTTCCAAAAACCCCGTTTCTGAACCCAAGGCGACAACAACCGCGTCGTTTTTGAAAACGAGAAGATCGGGAAAGCCATCACGATTTAAATCAATAATATGTCTTGGGTTCTGCCTTGGATCGGCAGGTATATGCCCTAAGTCACTTCGTGTGGTGATACCTTCATTGAAAGGACGGTCACGATCACCTGTACCTATGTAAAGTGTGTAACTTACTGCATTGATCGCAAGGATATCAAGAATTCCATCGTTGTTAAAATCCTGTAGGAAGCGTGAGTTTTGATCGTGAGCAGGCTTTTTGGCCATATCAAGCTCAGGGTCTTTAAACGTTAGTATGTCTGGAAAGCTCTCGCCATCGCCATAACCGATCCGAACTTCGTCAGGAGTAAAAATAATGATGTCGGAGTAGCCATCTCTATCGATGTCTCCGAAACTGACTGGGGAACGTGCAGCTTGCCATCTATAGGCAAGCTCGCTTTCAATTTCTCGAACTTCTGAGAAACCATCTGGGCTTCCGTAAGCCATGATCATTTTAAAGGGACGCATTCCAAAAAAATCCAGATGGCCATCTTTGTTAAGATCAATCAATGTGCGTACGCTGGTCGTCCTTGTCCAAGTTGCTCCAGGGTTTGTCGAATCTAATATGTTCAGAAAGCCATTTGTAGAAAATGGTTCGCCTCTGTCGTCGTTGTCGTATTCAAATTTACTGGGTTTTAAACAATCATCGTCACTGACACATTTTGTCACTGATTCTAGAAATGTCAGCTGCTTCGATAGACCGATCCTATATTGAAATCTATAATCCCAAATTTTGTTTTCGTAGGAATAAATCGCAATTTTTTTCAATAATGGCGATCTCTTATAGGCCTTGCCAAAACGATAGAGGATATCGTTCGGATGATGTTCTTCATATTCAAACCTTACCGATCGATAATGCGAAAGCCCAGACGTCCGATTTCCACCAAAGTCTATACTTAAAGGTATGCTATCAATATATGGGGTATCACTGGATTTCGCATACTGAAAACTAATATAGTTACCATGGCGATCTGCGTGTTCACGAATCCGCCAATGGGTTGGGCCGTCCCCAATTGGTTCATAGGTTGAGATTTCTCCAGATCGATCAAATACTAAAAAGTTTAGATTTTCATCTAACAAGATTTTTCTATAAGAATCTCTAAACGTTCTATACTCACTGTTTGGTTTGCCGTAATTCTCAGCGCCATTAGCAATTAACTTTTGACCATCAAGACAAAATCGATCTTTTACTGACAAGTTCTGAAGATGTTGGAAACCGTCTTGATCTTCTGTTGCGGCACATCGTCTAATTTCTGAGATACCAGAAAATGACCACCCCAGGCCTAAGAATGTAGCAGGGGACAGGCTGTTGTATCCGAACCCTAATTGCGGACTAAAACCATTTCCAACCTGAGGCAGATCAATGGGAATTTGATATCGCAGGTCTCCAGTTTGCGTGACATCTAAAGAACCTGGCAACGCGCCAACGCTTTCAGCTTTTACACTTACTGAAAAAAGCATGTATGTGACTAAAACTATGAGACCTGTGATATTGTTCATTTCATTACCTAAAAATTTTCTTAAATTGCATGACCAGGGATAGGAAGACCACCACTAGTATCGCAGGGTCTGTGACGATGTCGTTTGAACTCATATTTTCCGTCATTGCATGTTTCCCAGGTTTCTTCATATAGGTACCGGCCACAATATTTATTAACTCGCGGTGATTGGTAACCATGGTCTTTTCCGTTGGTGCAAGACCTTTTAGTGAGGCATTTGCCTGAATTTGAGCGATAGCCACTTAAAAGGGGTTGAGAACCAGAATTAGAAAAACGACCATCTGAGCCACAAGTAAAGGTTTCCCTTGATTGAGCGCAAGGCGTGTTAAGAGTAGTTCCTGTAAATCTGACGGGAAAAGTTTCGCTATACCCTTTTCCAACTGTATACGTTTCATTCCCTGCAATACAACGAATCGTCTTTTCACAATAAAGATTACCTGATGAATCTTTAGCATAGATTCCAACATACTCATCATTATGATCAAGCTTGGTTTGTATTTTTCCATTAGCACATGTTCTAATTTCTTTTCTTCTGCTACAGGCTGAACCTTCCACAATCATCCCTGAAATCGATGCAAGATCAATAAATTTATCCGGAAGTGGGCCATCCTCGATACATTCAATTTCTTGGCAGCTGATAGATCCTTCAATTGAACAGATTTTTCTATTTTCGACATCAAGTCCTCTACTTAGTGATTTGATTTCCCCTGGCTGAACATCAATTTCATCTTGTGTAAGAATGGATTCAGGTGCAAGTTGATGTGGATTGGTGCAATCGGCATAGTTGGCAATAGCATCAAATTTTACTGACCTAAATGCACCACCATTAACTACGCAACGATAAATTTTATCCTTAGAATTATTGGCAACAGTCCATTTTGCAACGTGTGCTTTGTTTTCATATAGGTAAACGTTCGGATCTAACACAAGAGGATCAAGGTAAAGACAGCTAAAGTATTCATCAACACCAAAATCTGTGGCAACGGAGCGCGGTGCATATAAATCGATTGGGTTATAGATCGTTTCCTTACAGCCTTCGCGAAGCTCCTCAATTGATGAGATTTCAAGTGATCTATTCTCACTTAGTAAATCTTCTTGTTGAGCATAAAGCTGGGATGAGATTAGTAATATGCCAATGGCATATAGGTACTTTGTTTTTTTCATAGTCCTACCTCGTAATCCTTTGTTTTTGAAACTTTAAATAAGAAGTGATAATTATTGGGATTATTGTCATTCTTGAGAGCCGGATATCTTAAATATGACTCACCACTATATAGAAATTCTGCAGAAGTATGTCTTTTTAAAAGCTTATCAAATTGACCCTTTATGCCGTAAGCAGCACGCACGTCATAACTTAAGACGGTAGAAGGTTGTTTTTCGAAAAATCCAATTGAAAATATATTCTTATTTTCCAACCATGATATTTCTGTTTTTAGTCCATGATAAATTGAATTTTTATCAGTTTTGAAAGAGGCGGCCTCACCTTCAGAAATTCCAAGATTTACAATTTTATTCATATTGATGTATAGGTCCTTGAGATCGACCTGAAAATAACCGACATCTTTTGGTTCAAGGCAATGGGAGACAAGTCCTTCATCCGTTTGGTAAAGATTTCGGCTTAGTAACTCAATTGGAATATGAAAGGTTTCCTTACCTGATAGATCAGATGCAGACATCTCCAGTGATGGAAAACACCAGTGTTCATCGCTTATATTCTCAATCTTTACCGGAATGTGTTCAAGGCGCCTGTAGCGTTGGTTCACTCTAATGTCTGATTCATTTGGCTGAGGTCGCAAATCCAGCCAGGCAGTTCCAGTTTTTCCATTTGCAGAAACGATGGATAATTTGTCATTCAAAGAATTCGGTATTTTAATGTGAGTCTTTAGATCAACAATGGACTCACGATTGCTATAGGGAAACGTGTAAAGACGGTTGATGGCCTCGAAATCCCAATCTGTTGGTTTTGTGATACCGAAGTATCCCATAACAGAATCAACAAAAGGCTTACGATTTTCATCAATATCTAATTCATGGCCGAGGCCTAACATATGGCCAATTTCATGAATGATCACTGATTCAAAAGGCATCTTTTCATAGTGTCCTGGATCTTTCGGGGTCGGAATAAATGCTGATGCAGCCACCATATGTTTTCTACTGCGATTTTGAAGTGAAAATACAATTCCTAGGATTTGGTTGTTTTCAGAATCTTCGAATCTATAATTATCGGCAACAAAAATGCAGTGATGATTCAAGTCGGTAAAAGGTGGAGGGTTTAGATTCTCTTTTATATCGTAGCGCAACCAGCCGATTGATCCAGATGGATAACCATTGTCCCAGGCAGAGATTGCATTTTTAATAGTGTCTTTATAGTCCTGAGCCTTCTTTCCACAAATTTCAAAGCTTATATTCTTCTTCCAAGGCATATTATCCGCAGTCATATCCGAATACTTATGCCCGCTACCATCGTAGAATCCAAAATAATCTTCTTCGTCTTTTGCTAGCTGATAGAAATAGTAGGCCACCAATGCTTTTCCGCTTTTGACACTTTCTGTTTCAAGAAGAATCGAAAACGCATCCATTTCAGGGGTGACGCTATAGTGAACGATGCGACTGATATCCATAGTCCAATCATCGCCCGTAATATCAATGAGCTCTAAGCGTTCATTGGTTTCCTGGAAAATAAAAGTACCAAGTGGTGATTCTGGTGCTTTGTATTCGTACTTACCGTCACCCAAATCGTGAAACTTGTAATTCCATTCATCAAAAAAGATCTCTGAATTTTTGATTGCTGCAAGTAATGGTTCAGGTTCTGTAAGCTGATTATCAACAACTAGATTTTCACTATCTTCAAGGGGGCGTTTTTCAATAAAACCATAGGTCTTTCCAATCGTGAATCCTTCAAAAGACTTCATATTTTCTAAGGTGATAAACGAAGTGCTGTTTTGTGATGTGCCTTCGATCAGCTCGTTGACGTCGCCTTTGATAAAAAATTGGCTTTCTTCCTTATGAGGGTCAATAGGCTGATTGATATCGCCTACTTTGTGTTTACCGCACCCAAAGTGATAAAAAAAAGTAAATAGAATCAACATATTAATATGTGAAGATCGCATTGGCTTACCCGCAAAAGTTAGGGATCTGGAATTTAATGCCAAAATAGCTTAGTAAAAGGCGGTTCTACATTGGGAGGACACTGCTATCAACAGAATATTGCGAAAACCATAAAAAACATATTTAATGCAATGATATTTGCAGCTTAAATATCAAACGGCTTCACTTTATTCACCAGATCGTTCTTATCAAGTGGATGTGACCCAATATCTATTGGAAGAAAATAATGTTCTACAAGAACATCCGACAAGACGCTGAGCTATTATTGGTTATGTGAAATCATGCTGATAGAAGTAAAGATTGATATGGTGTAGTTTAGAAAAGCATTTACATCAGGTAGTTTCTGCCTAGAGGTTGGTCAGGTTCCCTTCGGTAAGATTGAAGTTACCACACAAAAATCTTATCAGGAGAAGTGGAACCATGACCAAAGATCAGTATATCATCCTGTGAGCTTCCCCGGAAAAAACGGATGCAGAGTTAAGTTAACTCAACTTCGACATTGCTGCCGCTTAGTGAACATAGCATGCCGGAATTCGGTAGCTAATCCCAGAATGCATTCGCTACCGATTATTGAAAATTTCGAAATACTATAAGCTTCATGATAATAGCCCCTGAAAACCTTCAAGCACAGTAATTCATAAATAGAATTAATCTTTACTGATCTAGGCCTGCTTTAAGCCAATTATTGACAGTATCCATTAGGAGCGAAAGATCGGCCGGAAGGCCTTTATTTCGTTTAATATGAGCTTTCCAGGATCTCTCCATTTGCGAATTAATCTAGTCCTTGTCTAGGAAAGGTGATATTGCTCTTGAATCCAGTATTTCTCGAAGCAAATCCCATCTCACCGGACTCGGCTGAAACATTGCGATCCTCCACAGGTCATCAAAATCCTTCATTCTGGTGTTGCCACTTTTGAAACGATGACATGCTGCGATTTTGTCACTAATAATGTTTTCGATAGTTGCAACATAAATGGGATCTTCGGCATCAATTGGAGACTCAATTTTTGTGATTGAAGATGAAATTGCATAGACTATATCCAAATCGAACGTGTTTTCTTGGCCTTCAGAAGTAACATAGCGAATTGTAACCGCTGCACCAATGGTTCCCTGCTGTGTAACCGGTTCGAAGGATTTTATGGAAAACTGAATATTCCCGTCCGATTTTTGGCATACCTCTTCAAGCTTATTCCTAACTTCCTGATGATTAGCAAGCGACCTAGTAACAAAGTCGATATCAACGGTTGAACGAGGTGTTTTGATGTAGAGCCACAATAAATTCCCACCCTTGAAAACAAACTCGTCGGTTATTTCATTAAGACGTTGAACATAGGCCAGCATAACAAATCGCAAGAAAGCGTGCGGCCCATATAATTGATTTCGCGAAATCCAAGATCGGGCCAGAGCAAGAAATGTTTTCTTTTTCTTAGCCATCAGCTAGCTCCTGTCTTAAAGATCGAAGTACATTCGTTGAGACAACTTCGTCGTATTCTGCGATGAGGTCAGCATTAGTCCCACCATTTTTGACATATCTTTTCATCGCCTTCAAAAAAATTGGGCCATCTGGGTCTATTCGGTAAGCATCACAAAGAGCCCGCTCTTGGCAATAAACTCGGATTTTATGACCATTATAGTCTAGTTTTATTGCGCCAACGATCTTGTGATCCGGCACACGATGAGTACAAAGAAGTCTATTGCGTATTGAAGAGTTTCTAGGAATATCGACATCGATGCGATCGACCCTTTCATCTGATAATCCGTGAATGACTAATGCTGTAATATTTGAAATTACGGCTGTCGGGTAGTATTTCGCAGCTGCAATGAGCGATGCTGTGAAAGGGTCTAAGGTAGGATGTGCATAGATTCCAGATCCAAGCGCTATGAGCTTACCCGCCTCCACCATACGTCGTAATTGTGTGCGCGTGGAAATGTAGGGTGCTAACTCAGAGGCTTTCATGACCTTCCTGGACTTTAATTTCGCAAGTAATGGCTTCGTAGCCCCCATAAATTACTCCTTCTTTCAGCAATGGTGATACAATATTACCACATATTGACTTTTTGTGGTATATTTGTATCTTAAAGCCATTAGGACTCATGCCCCGTCCCTAAAGAAATGATCAGGCAATCCAAGCCCAAACTTAGGCCTTTCTGTGCACCGAATTCTTGCAAGAACTCAAGGCATGTCTGGAAGACTGCTGCGAAGTAAGTCCCGGCTCAAGTGATCCCAATACCATTCAGGTCACCTATCACATACTCCTCGTTCACATTAATTTGAAGCAATTGACTCTTTCATATCAGATTTAAGCGAGACCCAGTCGTCATGCAACGAGCAGTGAAGTCGTTTAGTCGTTATCCTGACCTAAGCTTTTTAAAATTTCCGCCCTTTCCTTTTCCAGCTCTCGTTTCAACTCTTCTTCAGTTGGCAAGTACGACAAATACTTAGCCGCAAAAAGCTGCTGACTGTCTGTCAACACCGAGTATTTCACCACCGCTTCGCTTTTCTGGCTACAAAGGATCAGACCGATGGTGGGGTTGTCATCATTCCCCTTTTTGTGCTGGTCGTAAATGCGGATATAAGTATCCATTTGTCCAACATCCTGATGGCTAAGCTTGCCTAGTTTTAGGTCGATCAACATAAAACATTTGAGCTTAAAGTTGTAGAATACCAGGTCAATATAAAAGTCCTGATCTTCCGTGCTAATTCGCTGCTGCCGGTCGACAAATGCAAAGCCCTTACCCAGTTCCAGCAAGAAGTTTTGTAAGTTATTAATTAGAGCTTGCTCGAGGTCACTCTCCAGATATCTGGCGCTAGGCAAGTTGAGAAAGTCCAGAACGTATGGGTCGCGAAGGTATTCTTTTGAGTTGCTTTGCAAAGCCGCAGTTTTTTCTCTCCCTTCTTTTTCTACAGCCGGTCTGTCCTGACTGCTAAGCAGGCGTTCATAATAAAGAACGCTAATTTGGCGTTCAAGGGCACGGGCACTCCAGTTTTGCTCAATAGCCTCTTGCATGCACCAGGCGCGAGCTTGGGGGTTTTCTACCCGGATCAGGGCTCTATAGTGGGTCCAGCTCAATTCGGTACGCACTGCGTTCCAAATTGGAAAAGTTTGATAGAATGACCTCATATTGCTTAAGTTTCTAATATTAAAGCCTTTTCCGAAGTCCTTAATAAGCTGGGCAGAGAGCTGCTGGAGCTGCTGCTTGCCATAAACTGCACGGTTCTTCCCTTGCTGCTCGTCTTCAACAATCAACCGACGTATGTGGTTTTAACCCACAACCATGCCATGGCCACTCTTGCAGTAAGTACATGCTGCATCAGTAACCCATATCTAAGTCTTGTGCTGTTTTCGCCAGTTCTTCTAAGCTTTGCTCGGTCTGCAAGTTCTGCTTTTTCGCATAGTCAAATAAGTCAGTAGCTTTTACCCTACGATGCTTGCCGATCTTTACGAAAGGAATCTCACCTTTCTCCAGAAGCTTCACAACATAGGGCCTTGAGACATTTAAAAAATCGGCAGCTTCTTGAGTCGTGAAATACTTATTCTGGGGAATCAACGTTATGGCTTGGCCCTCGGACATACAGCGCAATATTTCTTCAAACATGACAAAAGCAGCCATTGGGATCCCTACGTTCCGCTGCTTTCCGTCATTCGTAAAGGTCAATGACAATGAAGAATCTTTATTCAAGACCTTAAGGAGTGGCACCAATGCTTGGAGCGCTTGCTCGGCCTTTTTTCTTTCTTCGGGACTCGGAGCCATTATCTCCAAAGCTTGCATTGTTAAACTCCTGGTGGCGATTTTTAAGAGGCATCGCGATTATTCGCAATATTAGAAATATACGAAATAAGCGAAACAATCACCCCGGTATTGGATGGTTTTCAGAAACTCTTGAGCAAAAAGCTGACGGAACTATTGGTTTCGCGAACAAATCACGAACATCTTCCGGAGAAGCTGAGGAAAATAGGGGAAACTTGTGAGATCATCTCAGAGCAGCTAAGTTTCTGTTTTGATTGCGTAACTAATAGTTATCACTTAAATTTTCCGATGCACTATTTAGTCTTCGACTTCCGCCACCTCCTCCAAAAATTATAATCATATCAGAAAGATAAAACAGAATTAAAAAGACCAGTCAAGAAACAGCGGGTCTTTTCAAAATTTATAGTCTATGCCGCAACCTCCAACCGTACCGGCAGATCATTTCCCGTAACAACTGCTGACCACTTGCCTTCAAGCTCGACTCCTAATTCCTCAGCACACAGCATCCTAATCGCGACTTCATTGATTTTGGAAAGGCGCTTGTCGTTACCCTGCTCCCATCTCAAAATACCTGAGGCTGTTACACCCAGCTTTTCAGCCCACTGATTGCGGTTCATCTTGAGAGCCTTCCGCAAAAATAGAACCTCCCGACCACGGATTGGTACGCCTTGACGGACAATTTCAGCGGCAATCATCCTATCAATTTGTTCAGGAGGAAGGTCAATGTACTCTTCTCCTTCATCAATACCAATCGGAGCATTGATAATGTAGACATATTCAAGCCCACAAAGTGTGTAATGGATTGTTTTGAAAGTACTCATAAAGTCGATCTCCTAATATACGGTAATGATAAGTACACCAGTCTGTGTTGATAACCGGCATATCACTGTCAATACCATGTCCTGCTCGTCCAGCCCTACAAGCTTGTAACTATCATTAGCTTGAAGTTTAGCCGTATGTGCTGTTCGTCCAACGCAACGAATGTCCCCTGTCACGCTGAAGTTAATCAATACCAGCTTAGCTTTCCGCCAAACGAGCCAGAAAATCTGCAAATGGCTCAATATTCCTACCAACGCTAGCTTCTTCCAACGCCGCCATATATTGATGACGCTTTTCCAGAGGAACTACAATCCATGGATATCCGCCGCTTGCCGTCATAGTATTCATCAAAAAACGACCTATACGGCCATTCCCATCGAAATAGGGATGGATATAGACAAAGATAAAATGTCCAAGTACGACTCGAACACTTGCCTCTGACTCAGCTTTCAGAAGGTCAAAAAATGCTGACATTGCATCTCGTACAGCTTCTCGGCTCGGTGGAACATGCATTGACTGGCGGATGTAGACTGGCCCATTGCGATAACCTGCTAGATCTGCTGGACGCATTAATCCAGCCATCACAGTGGGAGCGAACATTTCTCGGTACCAAGTTCCATGATCCATATCGACAACGGCACCAGAATTTTCACCTTTAAGAATCTTCGCAATGCTTTCCTTTACTGCCTGATAAGCCAGCCAGTAACCTCGTGCTGCAAGAGCATTGGAATGCTCCCGGTCCTGCTCATTACCTATTGGATTCCAGTTACCATCACGAACCCTGTCGATGAGCTCAGGATTTACTCGGTAACCTTCAATCGATAACGAGTTGTAGGCATCAGAGGCATACATTTCCTCGACCTGATTCAAATATCCATGCATGTCTTTAGGAAGACCCGGGGCTTTAGGAAAACGGCTTATGATCGGTTCGCGCATATCTTGCCACATTAGGCGCAAGCGACTGACAAGCGGCGACTCCCCTCTAGGAGGTAACATGATTTGCCGAGTTGGTATTTCAAATGGATCGCTCTCTCTAATATCATATCCGGCTGCCCGCATAGTCTGAACAATCTCATTTGCTTCCCGTTCTCGGCCAATACTTCGAAATGCACCCGCAAGACGACCGGCAACCGTGCTGTGCCCACCTTCCAATAGTTTTTTCAAGATTTCAGAAACATCTCGCATGATCAATAAAGCTGCTCTAGCATCCGTTGGATTCTGCTGGAAAAAGCTAGGTGAACAGTTTACAAGCGCTGCTGGCAATGAAAACAATCGTAAGCCATTTTTTTCAACAATATCATTGCTTGCCGGCATGATAGAGCGGATCACCAACATAGACGTGCCATGGGGCAACGAAGTGACGTTATTTCTAGCTTTCGTCGCACGCACTAGTAGCTGCGGAGGCACTGTCCAGTTTTCTACATGCAGAGAAAGTGACTGTTCTGGCGAAAGGCACCAGTCGTCGCCTTTCAGAAATTGCAGATAGGAAGCACAAAAATGCCAAAAAGAGGTATACCAAGCCGTACTTTCTCCTGCCGGCTCATTTGGTCGGGAAGGAATATACCATCCGCTGATGACCTCTTGCAGAAATCCATGCTTGCAGAGGCGCTCTCTATGAGTCCTAGTCAGATCGCTAGAGCGAATAACGATCTTGTCCTGGGTTTGTAGTCTGTGAAGAATTCCCAAGGATTCCGATAATTTATCAGAGGGCTTTACCATCGTGGAATTTCTCGCTCTTTATGCTGTGCGATTATTCGCTTTTTATGTTGTATTAATATTCGCTTTTTGTGTCGAGGATAAATTCGCTTTTTATGTGGTATCTCGAAGCAATTCAAAGATTTATTAACTTTATCAAATAGTTAAGAATTACTAACCGCCACATTTAGTCCGTCTGAAATCACCCACAAAGTGACGGCTTTATTTTGACTTGGGACGAGAATGATCTCGACCAACGAATGTTCTTTTCAGCCCTTTTGCTCTTACGGATACAAGAATAGGCGCAAACCAACTCTTTCGTCTCGTAGACCTCTTTCACTTCAGGGTAAAGCTCAAGCCACTTCCGGACGGCTCGACGTTCAAATGCTTTCAGCTTGGAATGATTGCGCAGCAATAGCTTGCGAATCGGATTCTTGCGTACATCACCGGTGACTTTCAGCTTCATTCAGACTTGAGTGAATCCAACCAATACTTTCACTGCATGCTGCCCCGAATCTGCTTCTGCAAAGCACCGGCGCTAAGCCTTTTTAGATTTCATTTTCGTCACTTCTACTAAATAAGGCAGCTCATACCTATTAAGTAAATCTTGTAGGGCTAGCCGAACGAATTGTTGTTCGCTATATCCTAAAATCTGAGCATATTCAGCAGCCTTTTGAGGACTAACAGACTTATTACCCTTCTCAATATCGTTAAGATGCGATCTAGAAATACCCAGATTTTCGGCAAAAACCGTAATAGTCATCTCCTCGCCTTCACGAATCGAGCAAAGCAATTCACCAAGAGTTAATGGGCCACCAGTCATGCCTTCTAGAGCATTCATTGCCTTACTTTTTGTACTCATGGGGCGTTACCTTTTCTAGTAAAACAAACTCAATCTTTTCATTCACAATTGAATAAATTGCTCGCCATTGTTTCGATAATCGAATCGATCGTTTTCCCTTTTACTCACCTCTAAGTGGCTCATCGTGGAAACCAGGAATTCTTCTAGCTTCAACTAGACCATCATGTTCGACCATCTCAATCCAAGCTTTCATTTTAGAGGACAATATGCTGAGGGGCCTTTCTTAAAGATTTCAACAACTACCATGCGACTCCTGCATTCCTATCAAGATGAATTGTACACTCTTTAAGTGTACAGTCAAGAAACAATTTCGGGACATCCAGGCCAGCCCGTTGAGATATGTAGTTACCTAGGTGGAAGTCGAAATTTTTACCAGGGACTTTTTATTGTATTTTAAGCTAGTAGCAAGCTTATGCTTCAGACAAGAGAGATTGACAAAAAGGTCATTTTAAAACCTTCCCGATTTGGGTATCAGCCTACTAAAGCGAAGGAAAGGCGAAAATTCAATTTAGCAGTCAAGAAATGGCCGAGTTTAGAACCATTCCAATTTTTGACCTGGTTTGTGACACCCCTACTCGGACAGTACAGCTAGCTTTGTTCTAATTGATAATAGGCAAAGCCAAATCTTTCATTATTCCAATTCAAAGACTTTTTAAGCTCTTCAAGAGCTTCATTACTATTTAAAGCCTTAATTTCCTTAACAGAATCCCAGTTTTCTAAAAACACTAAACCCCACACATTCGACGAATTAATAATTTCATAAACAAGTTCAAGAGATTGATTAGCATCATCAGCACTTTGATTATTCACACTGTTTTCAAGTAAGTCAGCAAAGTGATTATCTACCAGATAAACTTTAGTGTTTTCTATTAGCTCTTTTGGGAGCTTTTTTATAAGCCAATCAGGCAAAATATCAGTTTTCATTACTATTAAATTGTTCCATACATAGTTAATTTCTTGTAAATATGATTTCCCTTCCAAGTCAAAATATATTGCTGATTCTTTAAGTTCAGGAATACGCGGTCTATTAGCTAGAATAAAGATCGCTGAATTCATTAATTCCCCTTCCAAAAATGTGCTGGCGGCCCTTCTTTCCACATATTGTTTTGACGATCGAAGGAAAAGATATGCTGATGAACATCAGGGTGATCATGTGGGCGCCCATGATTACTCCAATCAACCCGGCTCAATGGAACATCCTGGTTATTGGCACGAGGCCAACTTGATCCACTAAAAGTCGCAGATTGTCTATATTTTACCCCATCACCCCCAACTCTTCCTCCTAAAACCGTATGAGATGCACCTTGAGCACGTGAATCAGGCAAAGGGATATCCTGCCCTTTAACTCTCTGCATGAGAAGAGGCGCATCTGGGACATACTGGCTATTCCGACTGAATTTTGCTGCCGCATTGTCTATCAGTGCCATTCCAGCGGAGCTAAGTTTTCCAACAGCTTTAGCACCAAATCCAACCTCGAAAGCTAAAACTAGACTTGCTGTAGCTCTTCTTTCCGCCGTTTCACTTTCATTTAAGGCTATCGCCAATATATCAAGCGACAGCAACTCTATTAGCGCTTGCTTATTTGCTATAGCGACAGGGTTGTGTTCTGGAAGGCGACTTCCTTCATAACATGAAGTACACATTCCAGTTGAGTCAGTATATTTCAGCGGATTATTCTGCGCATACGAATACAAATTACATTCAATCGGACTTTCAATACACAATTCAAGATTTTCTAGAAAAAGTGGATCAGGACTAGTGAAAGAAAGCATTTCGGGATCATAATCCCGTACCCCGAACCTCACCAACCTCAAGTCAGCGTCAAGTCCTTGAGCCACAAAATTCAATATTTCATGAGAGAAATTTGCCTTTGAACGCAGACCCCAAGGATTAGCTAGATCAAGTTCTCCATTTAAATCAGAAAACGGCGTGCCGCGTATATCGGAATTGAGAGGCTTAAACTCATCTTCGGTGACAAGACCAAGCAAAAGACCATTAAACTTTATGGTCAAGTAAGGCTTATCATCATAGATTAAAAGATTTCCCCACTTCACATACGAGATCTTATCATTCTTCAACTTAGCTAGTCTTTGCCCGTTGCTGTCGTAGATAAATTCAATATGTTCGTCATTTTTGCTGGCGCTTTGCAAATTAGAATCGGGACCGTATTTTAACTTCCAGCCATTTTTTTTCGTTAACCGACCTAAAGCGTCAATATTTGATATGCTAAAGCTTTGGAACTCTTCGTCGTCCGACAATCCATCTAAATCATAGCTATAGTGGCTATCTTCTGTATCCAGATGATCTGATATTAAAAAATCTCTCGCACTATAATCATAGTCCCGTTTTTTGTTTTTGCCAGATACCTGAAACTCTTCAAAATCAATATTTCCAAAGGTATTAAACGAGATAGAATAGGAGCTATTCTTAGTTTGAATTGATTTTATTTTTTTTGTTATAGGATCGAATTTTACTTGGCTAGGATCATCTAACGGACCAATTGCTTCTAAGTCACCCTGTTCATTATAAAAAATGTGTAATATCGTTCCGTCACTCAAATGGATAAGCTTTGGTTTACCATCAGTGTTGAGTTTGTACTCTTGTCCAAGTTTTACGCGTTTACCATTTATTTTATTTTCGATGAAAAAATTTTCGGCTTTAAGACTACCGTCAAGCATATAGTTATAGTGACGGGTGACGCTATATTTACCTAAGAGATTTAAAGTTTGCTTTTTAAGTTTGCCATCAGCACGATAATCATTGATGATTTGGTAGTTGCTACCTTTTTCTTCTGTCAAAAAACCAATCTGATCATCGATCTTTGTGCCAGATGACGTTTGTCCGTCATAGTAAAAGCTGAAATCTTCGGTTGATGTCGAATTTGAATTTAGTTGATTTGTAATTCGACCATTACTGTCATATTTGAATTCTACCGTGCGGCTGAGATTCTCATTTCTATCTAAATATTCTTTCTTTTGAAGTAAAGTAGAATCGTTCTTATATCGATATCGAACACTGGTGAGATTTTTGCGAGTGTTTTCAGCAATTCGACCAAAACTGTCAAAATTTACGCTATGAATATGACCTTTGGGACTTACATAGTAACGAATTCGTCCGAGAGCATCATACTCATATTTGAAAGTTGCTTTCTCTTGATCGGTCAGTGAGGTTAAGTTGCCATTTTTATCGAAAGAACGGATAATGCTATGCAGATCATTGATCTTTTCAGTTACTTCAAGTCGGTTGTCGGCAAGCCTATAGGTAAACTTCTGGGACTTAAGTTTTCCCTGCTCAACAGTGTGGGCGCCTGCTATTGTGCCAAGTATAGGATTTGAACGGGCTGTGTTTTTTATAGCAGAAGAGTTTATTAAATTTTGCTTATCTAATGTCGAGAAATCGTCAAATACAGCAAAACTTTGACGAGTTGTAGAGCTGGCAGCGAGTGTATTGTTGTCAAAAACTTCATTTGCGATCCAAAAATTATCATGCTTTTGGAATTGGGTAATTAGCTCTCCATTACTTTCAAAAAGTTGAACATCTTGCTTTTTAACAAAGTCATCGAGCTTTTTTGCGCTTGATATATATCCTGGATGACTATCACTTGCATTTCGATAAATATATTGGATGAGTGGATCTGACATTGTAGTTTGTGAGATATTATCCCAAATCTTATTCAATCGATAATAATCATCATAGCCAAAATGTTGTGTATAGTCAGTTGATCCATTTAATTGACTGATTTGTAATAAACGCTCGCCAGTTTCGTCAAGTGCTGCTTTCTCAGAATATCCACGGCTATCGGTAATTTCTGTAATAAATTGTGTTTCTTCTTCGTATTTAAAATGCTTAACGATTCCTGTTGGTTCTTTTAAGCTTTTCATCAATCCATTGTCGGAATATTCAAGCTCCTGAAGGTCTATCCAATTTTTTCCGTCACCAATTGAAACTAATTGAATTTGATCAAAATTATTTCTTTTGACCTTGAGGTGGTAATCAAAGTCATAATCTCGTCTTGTATGTTTTCCACTTAGTTGTTTGCTTTCCCAAATACATTTGGGATGCTGATTTAAATCAATACTGTCCTTGTAATTAAGGATAGTGGTTAATGTCGAATTGTCATGAATCTGTTGATGTGCAATTAGGCAAAGGTGGTCATTGTATTGGAAAGTCTGCCGCGACGAGACCTTCTGGGGAGCCTGTGATAAACCTTCTGTTTTTTCACTAACAATTTGAAAATTTACACCATTATAGTCACCAAATATAAACTTGAATTCTTCATATTTTTCAAATTCACTTTTGTGAAGTTGATCCTTGGTAATTGTTTTTTCAACAATAGGAGCTTGATGTTCAAAATTCTTATAAGTAACTTGCGAAAGTGTTAAGTCATTTTTTTCTTCTACCAAGCGAAAACCTAAGAGCCTGGGAGATTCACTAGAAATTTGGGGTTCATGATATGAATAAACAGTAGAAAAATTATCCTGGCCATTAGATGATTTAATCAATTGGCTAATTACTGCAGTTTTTCCAACATATGGAACAGGGGTATGAAGATCCCAGGTAAAACTGAGACGATTACCATACCCATCGTCAATAAATTTCGGCTTCCCTACTTCAGGGCGATCAAAATCAACATAGCTAACTGTCCCATTTCGTGCTGCTTGTACAATTTCGGGGAGTTGAGTGCCATCGATATTTAATAAGGTAAAGATACTTCTAGAAAAGCTATCAAAAAAATCATATTGCTCGTACTCGGTAAAGGCTTCACCATTAAAATAGAGAATATTGGGATAACTTTCACTTAAAGCAACAATATCTTTATATCCATTCTTATTGATATCAATAAAATAGAGAGATTTATTTGTGATGTCCAGAAGCCGGTGTCTATGTGAATAGAGATCAATGGTCTGTGGGGAATTTCTAAATTGAAGGTTTCCCAATCCCCAAAATATTTTTAAGCTGCTCTTTGATTTTGCTACAATATCAACATGACCATCTTCGTCGACATCAACAACTTGAAAACCCTCTGGAGTATATCGACCTTCAGTTTTTATTGAAATTTCCTCGGAAAATTTATATTCGCCATTGATGCTTTCATTCAAAAAGATAGAAATTTCATTTTCATTTAGCACTACTAGATCTGGTTTGAAATCTTTATTGACATCAGCTAACCGAAGCCTGTTGTTAAATGGAATGTAGGGAAGTTCAAGTTGACTGATAAGTTGATCATCTTGTGAACATACGATCAAGTTAGTTTTACGTCCGGGTTTTCTTATAAAATTATAGCGAATCCATGCCCCGTTGAACCCATCGAGTTTTATAAGTGGCTTAGATAGCTTTCCCGCTGCTTTGCGGTTCCAGCACTCAGAAGATGCTGAAGGTAATTCCGGGGAAGAAACCTGAAAAGATGTGTCTTTAGCTTGCAATACATGAAGCCAACCATTTGAAACTTCAAAATCTGTTAGACCATCAAGATTGAAATCTGTCTCTGTTAGATATTCTTTCTTGAAGTAGGCAATTCCAATCTTATCTAAAATGCTTGCAAATTTGTTCGTTGTTTTTATTAAACTTGGTTGAAGCATCGCATCTGTGGTATTCCAGCCAATTATCATACTTGGATCTGATTTTCCTGAAGGGAAAATTTTGGTAAATCTATTAAGATAGAAAATAGGATTAGAAGCGGTATCCAAATAGTTAAATTCATATCTCCACAGTTCAGATTTGTTGGAGCTGAACTGTATTTTTTTTAATCGTTGTTTTAGTTTTGACTGAAAGCCATATTTGTGTTGAGTAATAGAATTTGAGAGAGGTTCATATGAAAAATTTGCTTGATAAATATGTGTACTTTTGTTCTTAGAACCGTAAGCTACATTCATTAGGTAGACATAACCTTCACTGAGCTTCCAATTAAAATCAGTTCGAAAACCTATTAACGTCCTAACGGATACTAAGTGCCAAAGCCGATTAGCAAACTTTTCATCTTGAATTTCAAAAACAAATGTTAAACCATCATTTGTGTAGGCCTGAATGATATCTTTGCTGACAGATACGCGCACAATGTTGGGGGATCCGATGGGATACCAAAATTGATCTTTCCCTTTTTTCAATAGTCCCCAAGGCGAGCTTAGAAAATCATCATAAAAATTTATTTCACCAAGAAACCTTGTTCGTTCAACAGTGAAGTTCCAACCAAAACCTAGTCCAATAGGACCTAATTCCTTCTTTGGACTCCACTCCGGATTCATGCTAATCAGAATTTTTCCTCTATTTCCTGGAGGCGTGATTGGTAAGGAGAAGGAAAAAGATCCATTTGCATTGACTTGATCAAGTGATTGGAGATGCTTTGTACCTACAATAGATGCAGCTTCAGGCGCCAATATTGTTGGCGCCTGGATCAAGTCTTCTTTGTAAAATTCGTAGACTTCTTCTGCTAGCAGATCATGTGAAGAATCTGTACCAAATAGAATCAAAAGCGTGAATACAACTTTAAAAAACCTGATCATAACGTTGCACCTTACTATTGACAGGTATTTAACCATTTAAGATTTGAACTATTGGCTGAATTATCCACCCGAACTAGGAATGCAAATGTTACCCCGAGGACATTGCGTGGATAACCTTTTTCATCCTGCCCCATGAAATCAGAAATATACTTCAGTTTGCTTTTGAAGGTGTAATCAGTGAAAGGTGAAAGACCTAGTCCTGAGCTACCTATGCGGTTATTCAAAAGCTGATCTTTTATAGCCGCTCCCATATACTTTTTTTCTATGGATCCAACGTCTAAGTAAAAGTTGCCGAAGCTTGGATATGCTAAGGAATACTCTTGAGGACCCAGATCGGAAACAAACCGCTGTTTGATACCAGATGAAATGTTTATGCGACGTCCAGCTAACTCCATAGCATCAGCATCTTCCAATCTTCCATCCTCAAATATAATGAACATCATCATATCTTCAATAATAGTATTTCGGCTGTTACAATTCAGTATTTGTAAGGTTTTAAAAGGATCGCTTGTATAAATATCTTCAAAATCGATTCGCATTGAAAATTTATCAGCTGGAGATTCAGTATTAAATAGTGCATCCCAAACAGACTGATTGCGAAGTAAGTTGTTAACGTACGGACTATCGAACTTTTCATCTTCATGGCCTGGTTTGGGGAATGTGATGGAAACTAAAGTTTGTTGCTCTCGTAAGGATTGGGTAAGTTTTGCTTCTTCGAGCAAACTATTGAACTCATTAGTCAACTCAATCAAAGTTTCAGTGATCTCTTGGGAAGATAAATCGATGGTGATTTCGGATATTTTGCTAAAATTATTAGCCAACCTTTTTCGACTATTCAAGATGAGATTAGACTCATTTTTCAAATCCATAAAACTGATTAATGGTAGCGTATAATTCAAATGAAAAGATAAGTTGTCTTCAATCGCAGCGTTCAATGAATAGTAGACGGGATCCGTTAGGATTTGCACTCTTAAGCGATTTAGGAGACTAGCCTCTTCCAAATCATTACTTTTTTGCTTGGAGAAACTTTCCAAATCATTCATCAATAACTCTACTTCTAAATTAAGCTCATACAGCTCTACTTTTCTTTGTATCTGTATAATTTCATGGTCGAGCCAAGCTTCAAAAAGTTCTCTTATTTGGGGAACGCTATAGAAATTAAGCATGACTTCGCCATCGAAGGCCTTTTCAGCTATAATTTTCTTTTTCAATTCTTGAAGTTTTAGGGCAGTATTAACTCCTTCCAGAGTGATCTTGGCTCCTTCCTGCCTAATAGTTTCCAGGGCATCCGGAATTACAGCTAGTAGCTTTTCGGCGGATAAACTTCTGCTTTCCAATACTGCATAATTTAGTGATAACTTGTTTCCTCGAATCTCTACTTGATCATTACAATCATTGACAACCAAATATATTTCAGAGGGTTCGCTGACTATGAAGCTTGAAGAAGCTCCCAGCACGTAGATGTCTGTGGCTTTTTCGATCAGATTAGATCCAAGGGGCATGACAACGGCAATCAATGAGCCAGCAGCATAGTTGGGTAGTGGTACATCTCTGAGGCGTAATCCGCCTTGAAATGCCGCTATTTGGCTTTTTGACACTTCCTCACGCTTCTCTCGGAAACGCGAATCTTCGCTTCTGGTGCCTTGACTACCACTCCAATCTTGAGACGCACCAATAATCCTAGACATCCCAATCTGGCCAGATGTGGTTTCCGTAAAGCTAGAAAAATTACTATGGTTCGTTCGAGTACCGTATGATTCAACACTTGTTTTTCCATCACTCATATTTATAGTAAACCCCTGAGAGCCAACGAGAAGATCCCGAGTGATGGCTACATCAGCATATTGGCTTTTCTTTAGTGCACAAGTGGGTGACCAGTGGCCATCAACCGAAATATTAAGCACTTCCCCCGGGTTAAGGCTGAGGATATTGTTCCCAAATTCAGCGATTACTCTAGGGTATGGAGTGTTAAAACTATATTGACTTTCTTCAGGACCGACGGAGAGATGGTCGCTATTTAAAATATTATATGCTGGCCCTGAATTTTCAATCGTATCTTGAATCGATTGTATTTTTGATAGATACGTTGACATCTCAATTTCTGATGATTCTAGATTTTGCTTAATAGACAAGATTTTTCGATTTAATTCATCAATCTTCTTTTTAGTAGAAGTTATATTTCCATCGATAAACGATATATTTTTTTCATTTTGCAGACTCTGAATCAGATTATTGATATTTGCCGTCTCATTGGATAGAAATTTCGAGAATATCGTTTCAAGTTCATTGTTTTTATTATTGTAGTAGTCGCGAATAATGAACTGGGTGTTTTGATCTAGGCCCGAAAATAATTGGCGGGTTTTATTGTCATGAAAAATTTGCCCATTCCTTTGCTTCTGGCTGAAGCGAACAAGCTTTGAAAGATTAGAGAAAAATAGTTTATTTGTCGTCAAAGAGGTCGGCTTTAAGGCCGTTAATTCTTGAACTTTTTCGTCAACATCCAAGAATTTAAAAAGCGACAATTTGCGATTTTGGAGAGAATTTATAATGACATTAGAACTCATTAGATCAGAAGCATCTCTTTGGTTTAACGACCAAACGTGGTCTAATAGTTCTCTGATTTCTCTCTTTTCATTGGCTGTGCAATGAGTAATGCTGCACTTTAAATCCAACAACTTAGTCGCGACTTCAACGCGATTCGTGAAGTCCTCTAGATATGGAAGGATTATCGCCATATATAGTTCGTTTGAGTCAATATTGTTGATTCTAGTAATATCAATCTGAGGATCATTTGTATTGGTTCTTAAGTAAGCTAATCTTTTACTCTCAATGATTAAGAACTTTGAGAATAATCTGCTGAAATGTTTTTCGAATTCATAATCGAGCTCTTTATCGTTAATTAGGTTTGTGATCGCTCTAAACTTTATCATCCATTCATCAAATACTTCTAGAAATTCATCTTTCTTAGAATCCAGGTAGATGCTTTCAGAACTATTCGCGATTTGTTTGTCAAATATAGAACTTATTTGCTGTTCTGTCGTTTTGATAGCCAAAACAGCCATATCAGAGCGACAACTGTGGTCGTTAGGGTTAACAGCTTTAGCCAAATTTTTGATACAGCTCATTGTGATAGGAATACCGGCGTTCTGAGGTTTACAAATTCTAGTAAAGTTCTCAAGCCGCTTTAAGCTGACATTACCCTCACACTCGCTCTTTAGAACGCTGGAATGATCGCTATGGCTATTGCATGAAACCAAAATCATAAGCATGACTAGAAATGTATACTTCATAACTTTAACCTTTGTATTCCTATCAGGAGATTGAGTAAATATTTTTCAAGTTTACAAGCATTTGTCCGCGATTTTTGTTAAAAGCATATTATAAACGCGTTTTTGAGATGGATTGATATCATCCGACTTTTCATTAAGCAAATTTTCGGCATATGTGTGAAGTTTGGTTGAGTATTTGCAATCGATTTCGTTACCCATTTGCACAATAAGTTCTTTACGCAAAAGGCTTAATTTGTTCGATAAGCCGCCTTCGGAATCGAGGTTGATACCATCTCCTGTCAGACATACAGCTTTTTGTTTTAATGCTTCACTTAGGCCAAGATCATGAAGTGACTTACCAGGTTCTGTTGTAGTAAATTCTGAACCACATGAAACATCAGAGCCAAATAGATCATTGAAGCCAACGACAATATTTATAGGTTTGGTATTGTCATCTTCAAGCCCGCATGCTTGCGCATTAGCTTTTTCATTCGCTTCTTGCAGTTCAAAAGTACATGTATGTTGATGCTCATAGCTATAAGTTTGACAATTTTTTGTGATATGGTTCCTGCTTTCGCAATTTCTACTGATCGTTGCATTTTGGATTCCAACAGAAACCCATCTTTGCACGCCTGTTTGATGTCGAGGTAGTTGTGAAATAACAGAGTTGTTTTCACAGTACTTTTGTGGTCGAATATGGCCATTTGAATTAAAGGATCCGCTGGTGACTACAATGTCTTTAGTTTCTTTTATTGTATAGCCATGAGTAAAGTGCCGGCAACTCGCAGGTTTTTTTTCATAACCAGAAATTTCTGTAATAGGATTGTTGTAATCAACTCCATATTTACATGATTTATACTTTTCAATCTCCCAGGGGCCAGTACAAACATCCTCACCTTGAGGCCACAAAGATTTGCTTTCTGCAAATAGTGAATTAGTAATCAGTATAGAACTTATAAAAAATAGTGCTCTATGTTTCATATAAAACTCCTTTTACCCAATAGATATTCTATTGGGTAAATTTAATGTCGCGATTAGTTGACGATAAGGTTTTGTAATAAGGTGTTGACTAAGTTCACAATGCTCTGATCAACATCATCGATTATCGGTGAATTTAACTTGCTATTGACTTCATCGATGATTTTCTGAAGTTCCTCATTATAGTGAGCATCAGTAGGACTGACACTTTTTGATTCATGTATGTTATAAACTAGCCGTTCAATAGTTATAGATTTATCACTTCTGTTGATAAAATATTTAAATGTTTCAGGATATCGACCTGATCCTGCTGTGACGATGCTTACAGCTCCACTATCTCCTGAAGAGAAAGTTACTGTAAGTGCGTTCGTCATTGTTTGGTCTTTGTCCCAGAATCTGATTGGAGTTGCTGTGGCATTGAGATACTCGTTCCAGGTGCTTTCAAGATCATCAATTTCATTGGCCGGTTCGCTTGAATCGTCTTGCAACGAACACTCGGAAAGTAGCTCAATCATGAGGAATGCAAAGTCAACTTGGTCTGCAGTTAAATCAGAATTAGGCATATTCACAACGTTTGTTAAGTAATTTAATACTTTTTCTTTTTCTTCACATCGTCCTTCTAAATCAGATAATTCTGTTGCAAAGCTAATTAACGCATCAAATTTTTCAGTGATCTGTGTTGGTGTATTGCCAGGTGTATTATCAAACGTAGAACATTGTAGTGATCCACTTTTCAAGGCAGGACTACGCATGATTGCAGTAGCATCGAAAAACTTAGGTGTAGATTTTTTAGTTTGTGGACATGACTCATCATATCCAACTTTTGGCTCATATCCGACAAGTTCATAGATAGGTTTTGTTTTGTCGTCTACTTTTTTACATTTACCATCAGTTGCTTTTGGAACGGTATCCCATTTTTCCCAGGTGCATGTTGTCTTATGTTGATAATCACGGCTAGTACATTGTCTGAAACGATTTCGTTTACGGCAAGTGGTACCGACATACTCATATTTGTGATCAACTACGATCCATTTTGTGTATGCATCACCTTGTGGCGGGTCTTGAATACGTGAACAACTTGTAGTTGGATGTTTTCTGCTATCATCCCATCCGACAGACTTTGTGATTTTTTCTCCAGTTGGCTCTTGGGGCCCACCTATATAACGACAAGCTTCTGTCATTTGCTCGTATTTTCCTTGGAATTTTTTGATAGGTTTTGTCGTATCGACCCCGTATTCACAAGATGACAACTCCGTATATGTCCAAGTCCCAGTACAAACGTTCTTGCCGTTTGGCCATTGAACCTCATTTGCAGAAGCGAAAGAGGCGCAGAGGCCTAATGAAATTAATAGATTTTGAAAATTTATTTTCATTTTCGTACCCTATATCAGATGTTTTTAACGTGCTCTCTGAAGACTCACAGAGCGCAAGTTTATTGCGGCATGGCCGAATATTTATGTAATGTATTTGGAATCATTGTCTTTAAACAGGATGGGAGAATGACTGGTGATTCAAACTGGTCACTTCAATTTTAGCGTTTGATATATGGACCATTCTGGTATATCGATTTGATATATAATGCATATTTAAGATATTCGAGCCCACTAAGGAAGACGATTTTATGCGGTAGGATTGCCTTTATATCAATCTATACGATATGTTATGAAATTTTGACAACAAGGGGCTCGCCCTTTCAGGCAATGTTTCTAGTTTCGTCGGACCTCGGTTTCTTTTGTTGTTCCGTAGGCAGGCGTAGATGAGCAAGAATGTCCAGGACGACTGACCGTTGGCGCGCCGCCTGCCCCTTACTCACCCAACCGCAGCAGGGCTTAGCTGCATGAATAAAAAATCTATTTTTTCGATGCGCAGCCATAGCCCTGATTTTATGGAGTTTCCATTTCATAACCAAAAGTTGGCCATTCAAGGTGAATAGATTTTCGGATCCGGTAATCCTGGTGAAGCCTATCTAACGACCATGATCATCGCAGCCAGAAATTGGGTGACAAAAAAACTTGATAGTAATCTCGGAAGTCCAGAAGTTTGAAGCATTGCTGGAATGCTCAATGCCTGAAACAAAGACAGACCAATAGATATCGAAACTCAAAGCGAACAGCAGTAAAACGAAACTGATACACTTCACATAAAAAGATGGGATAAGGCGTCACGTAATAGTTCTAAATGACATTTAACAATTCCAACGCAAACCTGATCAAATAGCCAAGTGTCCATCTGTTTTTGTTAGAACTACATCAATTTCAAATATTAGTGCGTTTTCGTCAAAAATGATATTTAAAGCAACACCAAAGTGCTGGCATTAATTTCCAGCACAGGTTTATCCTTTCTTTTTTAATCCTGCCTATAACTTTGAGCAAAGATCACGAATGCAAATCATCGTAAACGATCCGTTCAATATTCCTTTCTGCTAGGGCAGTAATCGTTAGAAAAGGATTCACGCCGATATTTCCTGGTATGAGAGAGCCGTCGTTGACATAAAGGCCGGGATATTCACGCAGTCTCCCATAGTCATCGGTAGCTTCGTTGAGTACGCAACCTCCTAAGGGGTGGTATGTGAAGTCCTCTGCGAAGCGATGTCCTTTCTTAAAGAGATCGTTACGATAGATAGTTCCGTTGGCGCGATTTAAGCGATCAAAAAGGGATTTGGCATACATCACTGAAGCCTCATTAAATGACTTATCCCAGTTCAGTGTTGTTTGGTCGGTATTGGGATCGTAAATAAATTGGCCACGATGTGGGTTTTTGGTAATCGCAAGGTAAAGGCTAATCCATGTTTCGAAACCTGTGGGAAGTGGGGCAATTTCTGCGAAGACCGGTGCATCGGCATTATTCCAGTCATTAATACCCATAGCGGGAATAGTGGACTGCTTAGCGCCAGTTCGATTCCAAATGTGGTTGGCTCTAGCTGTCATGACATTGCCATTGTTCCCCCAATTCTTGCCGAGATTTCGATTCAGGAGAGGTAGCTCTTCCTTGTCTCGAGCCTTGACAAGCATCGACGAGGTTCCTACCGAGCCGGCGCAAAAGAAGACGCTTTTTGTGTGAAAGTGTTTTTTTGCAATGACATCACCGTCAGAGTTTAGCTCAGAGACTATTACGTGATAGCCGTTTGAATCGTCTTGGATAATCTTTTCAACTCGATGAAGATATTTTAAAGCAACCAATCCGGTAGAAAAGGCTTTAGGCAAGTAGTTTTTGTCTAGAGTTTTTTTGCCTGCATTATTTCCGTAGATAACCTCACCGTCAAAGGCTGATTTTCGGACTAAACCCTGCTCTTCCGCCATCATATAGTCGAAATCATAGACATTTGGTACTAGGATTGTGCCAAGTTCAGCTCGTTCAGCTTGGGCTCTCGAAACGCGAGTAAAGCGGTAATAATCAGATTTTTCGAGAAGTTCGTTCGGGATGCTATTGACTCCGAGCATCCTCCGTGCTTTTGGAAAATAGTGCTGGTACATGCTATCAGAGTCCATCCATGGAAAGACTTCTTCAAACGTCTCTCGCCATGGAGTCACAGCCATGCCACCGTTTACAATCGATCCTCCGCCTACACCGCGACCTAAATAGATCGACATGTTATCGAAGTTGACTCGATCAAGCACGCCGGCATAGGGCTTAATGTTGCGGTTGATAAGGTTCATCCACATAAAACGATCTAATGGGGCCTCTGTTCGATGTTTAAACCACATCGAGCGCTCGTCTGGCTCCGCCATTTTCGTAAAGATTCGCCCATCTGCCCCTGGTTTATTCCAGTATTGTCCCATTTCTAGAATCAGTGTTTCAATCCCTGCTTCTGCTAAACGCAACGCGGTCACCGCTCCTCCGTAGCCACTTCCTACCACAATAGCCTGAAATTGCTTTTGACTAGCAGGAAGGCTTCCCAGGTGACCAGCATAGCGGATTTCATTTTGGCTGAGAGTGGGCTGACTGAACGCCAAGCGAGGCGAGGCGGTAGCGGTGAGTCCAAAAGCTGAGTATCTTAAGAATTTGCGACGTGTTAGATTGGACAGTGGCATGTAAACTCTCCTTTGGACGCTTTTCAATGCCCTTAAGCATTAGCAGACAAAATCTCTAGATTTTTTCAATGAGCTCATCTGATAAAATAAGCTTATAGGAGAGTCAATTTATAAATAACCAAGTTTCACTATTCTTCGTGGTGTTTAAGATTTGTCAGAATTTGTTTGTGAGGGATAACGAATTCTCAGTTTTCGTAGCTCCCACTCCATGACCTTTCATGTTTTGATGATTGTTCCAAGTCAAGCGCACCAGTTAAAAAGATTGAGCTTGGATCCATGAAGGTGAACCTCAGAGTGAGCTACGAATATAAAGTCGAAGTGATCGAATTTACCGACCCCAACTGGAGCTGGTCAATCTCGGAGCAAAACTTTGGCAACTTTAGAAAAGTCGCCCTCAACAAACTATAGCTGGAAGAAGGCCACCCTTAATGCAGAGAAGCCTAAGAAACCAGCTAAAACGTATCCTATGAAAATAGCTCCAGGTGAAAAAGAACTCATCATCGCAATAAAAAAGATAACCCAACGATGCAGCATAGGCCTGATATTCCCCTAAGGAAGTCGCCTAGGTCCTTCGAACTTTATGGTCTGAATAGAATTTTTTCATATCTTCCATGGATACTTTACCATCTGCATGAGCTTCCATAATTTCGGCTAACGCATTTGGTTTAAGTGGGTATCGAACATCGTAACCATTGATTCTCATGAATAGTAGGGAAGTTTGTGCAGCTGTCCTTTTGTTTCCATCTTGAAAGGCGTGTGATCCATTGAGATAGAAACTCAAGGCTCCTGCTATTTCTGCAATACCACCATGAGCGAAAGGATAATCCCCAGGATAGTAAGCCGTATGGAGGGCGCTAGCGATAGCGCCCGGCTTCAATACTAAGTGTGGATTTCCACCATCAAGACATAAACGGCGGTTTATCTCGATTGCTAGTTCTTCCTGAACTAATTTGATTTTCATTTCAAAAGATCCATCGCCTCTTTATGCTCTTCCATCAAGGAAGGTAGATGCTCTTCTAAATCTGACATCGTTGCATCTTCTACAACGACTGGTTCCAATGTTTGCGGGGTGCTTATGTACTTCTTTAGTGCCTTAATCAGGACCTGACTCCTATTTGTTTCCTGGTTTAATTCCATCCAGCGATTAAGGGAATCTAGCAACTGATCATCGAGCTTAACTGTGACTTGTTTTGACATTATAACCTCCAAAAGAATGTCTTAGACATTCTCAGACATGCTATTCTTATCGGTATGGTTTGGCAAGTGTTTGACTGAAAAATTTATTGCATTAAAGTCAATAAGTTACAAAATGAGTGCTGAACCGATGACGAACAGTCCCTTGAAACAGACTGAAAATGGGGGCGACAGCCTAAAAAACCTTACGCGTTTAAGTCATCAGAATTACTTAATTAAATTACGGCAAAAATAGCAAATGTTTGATTTTACTTACATAATTTAATCCGCGCGTCTTCACCATTACAACACTAAAATTATGAAAATTTTCCTTTGGTACAAACAAAGTGGACATAGCCTATAATCGTTCATTACGAAGCAATGTGAACCTCCCCTGAAAAATGGATAACCAGTTAAGAGATCCAGTAATATCTTTGACGGAGGTTTCCATGAAGAAGCAAATACGTAAATTTTTCCGTGAATTCAAGGAAATAGCAGCTAAATTGGTACTTGAACTAGGGATGACAAGAACTAAAGTTGCTGAAGATATGGGCTTCAATTTAAAACCAGATAAGCAATTGGGTTCGCGAATATCATGCCAAGGGTGAAGGTGCATTTCCGAGGAACGGTAATCTTTCTCCACAAGATCGTCGCATCAAGGACCTCGAAGCTGAAAATCATCAGTTACGTATGGAGCGCAATATATTAAAAAAGGCCACAGCGTTCTTTGCGAACCCCGGACGGTGAGTACCTTAACCTACCATCGCTGTACTTGAAGATGCCATTAAAAGGTGAATCCAGCTAGGGTAACTTAATCCCGCACACCCAGCCGAAAAATGAATTTCTATGAGCGTAATCTTAACTGTTGGCGCAAAATTTAAATTAAAGCTACAACTTACAGTTCAATCGGACCTAACTGATCTTCCGTGAAAAACCGCGTTGCTTTATCACTAGCTGGCTCCATTCCTCCAAAAGTGGAAGCTATGTCGAATTCTTTACATAAAGCGTAGAAATAGCTGCTAAGCTTTGCTGCTGCTAAATTTTCACTGCATTCGGGATCAAAGCTCACCTCAATATCAAACTTTTTACGATAGTATATAACGCGCAACCCACAATTCTGTAAATGCATCCCATCTATATTGAGTAAGTTTAAACTGGCAAACAGCACGAACCCAGCCGGTAGTTTATTATTAATAATCTCATTTAACGAATCAGGGTTTTGCCAATCTATCTTTGGGGTATATTCCACATCCCCTTGGATCTCGCATTTGGACACTATTGAACCATTCTTCGTCAGTCTATTTAGCACAGCAAAAAGGTTTAAAGACGGAACATCTTCCAATATTACTTCGTATAGTTCACTCATATCAATCGATGAATCCTTTAAAAGTATTGTCCATGTTTAGACGGACTCCTCGCCCATCAGGTAGTCGTTTTTCAAGAAAATTGATTCCATTAGAATTAACTTTCTGGAAAGATCCAGGACTTCGAACGATTTCTCTGAAGTGCTTCATTGCTTGATCATGCCAACCTTTTTGGTTTCCACTCATTTTCCCCCAGATTTGGGGTTTACGTCCTGAATGCTTGGATAAAGCATGTCCCAAACGGGTAGTGCCTTTATATACTTTACTTCCGGTATTCAGTGCTGTCCTTAGTTGACTAAATGAACTCTTAGTACTAATTTTAGCAGCAATTTTCCCACCTACAAAACCCAAAACCTTGCCAGCGGCTCCGCCAATAACCATATCGACGGCAGCTCCCAATATAGGAATATCCCGACTTAGGGCTTGGAGTTTTGACATTGCCGAAGCACTATCAAAAGCTCCTTTAAGATCGTAACCGCTACTACCCGCAACTTGGAACCCATCAATATCCCCATAGTTTTGATGAAAATTGTATGCCTCGTAGTCTGCAAATTGTCTAAATGATGGATCCGGATTAGCTGGACCAATATGATTTTGGCCGTTTTCATCAATGTACATTCCAGTCGGATCAGTATATTTGAGGGGATTATTCTTCGCATACGAATAAAGATTACACTCAACCGGACTAAGCACACACTCGTCTGCATTTTCCAAAAAGTAAGGATCAGCCGTCAAAAACCGACCGATCTCCGGATCATAATCCCTAACCCCCATCCTTACCAGACCGAGATCATCATCCAAGCTATGCTTCGCATAACTCACAAACTTACTAAACCTATCGCTCGCTTCCACATTGCCATACGGAAAAACATCTATCAGATTGCCATCAACACCAGCCAATAGAGAATTTCTGCTATCAGTAAACAATGGAAACAAGCGACCATTCCAAATAGCCGCAACGACCATATTGTCAATTTCAATCAGCTCAAAGACATCTTGGTCCGTCACCCATACTTCATCTGCCTTGAGATAAACCAAAGCATCATTTTTCAGTTTCAGGTTCCGAGTACCACTTTCATCATAAAAGAAGACAATTTTACTTTGGTCACTGACAGCTTTTTCCAAATGCCCGGATGACCCATAATAGAACTGGAAATCTTTCTTTGAAAGGACTCGATTTAACTTATCAAGATTCAAAATATTCGGATCAAAAGCATCTTTTAAACTAACTTGATGCTCTGGGCTTTCGACTTGCAAGGTCAGCCCATCTGTATCGTAAGCAAAGCTAAAGTTTTGACCTTCAACAGAATAGGAATCTAAAAAATGATTTTCATTATAAACGTAATTTTTCCGCTTTAAAACATCCCCTTCGCCAAATACTTCAAAACCTAAAGAACCACGGGAATTATATCCAAAGCTGTATTTAAGTTCGGGTTTACCGGATTTTTTTACTATTCTACCAGTAACAACAAATGTCCTGGGGTCACGCACTAATTCGGTCACGGACTCATTATTAACTTGAATGACCTTTAGTCTTCCGAAACGGTCGTATTGAAGATTTAAGACATCGCCGCTATCCAAAGACACGTGACTGAGTCTATTTAAATTATCGTAAGAATATTTTATCATGTAGGAGCTTTGCTTCCTACCGTTCAGGTCTAGGACATCGACATTTTTCGACTCCAAATCCCCATCTCTATAATAGCTAAAAGATTTGACAATAGTTTTGAATCCAGGAAAGTCAAACTGGCTATTCTGCAGCT
Source organism: Oligoflexus sp. FD111 (assembly GCA_048816425.1). Classification (GTDB taxonomy): domain Bacteria; phylum Bdellovibrionota_B; class Oligoflexia; order Oligoflexales; family Oligoflexaceae; genus JBMDZZ01. The sequence goes on along the minus strand of JBMDZZ010000028.1, from coordinate 10,627 downwards.
TTCCATCGACTTGATAGCTAAAGGACTTCGTATAGTGTTCGCCCTTGACTTGACTTAAAAATCCCAGTTGATCACCATGCTCAGGCTTCACACCATCGTATGTGCGTGAAATCGTTTTTCGTGATGGACCCTTGAAATAATTTGTTTCCGTCAGGCGACCAATACTGTCGTAAGCATAAGTTTCATAGCGATCGAGAACTTCACCTACACCAAAATATTTCTTTTCGATAAGCTGGTTACGTTTGTCATCATAGGTAAACTCAATTGAACCAACTTCAGAGCGATTAATTTTTTTGGGCCGAGAGAATTCATCAAAAGTGATCTTTTGTACTTTACCCGATGGCATTTCAATCATTCGGAGTCTATTTAGCGCATCGTATCGGTAATGAAATGTTTCGCCTAGCTCGTTCGTATGCCTGACTTTATTTAATAGTTCATCGAAGTGCTGACTATGTTTAAACCCTGATTCGTTTTTACTAAGCTCGATGACACTTAAAGAACTATTGATTGTCCACTTTTCTTGAACGCTTCCCTCGACATCTTCCTGATAATGGTGTTTTTGATGGGAGTAGAATCCAAGGCTGTCAGTAAGCTTCTCTGCGATTTGAAAGGCATCCTGATAAAGATCGGCATAGTTCATTTCTTTTGGCTGGTCGACTATCTCATTCGTATGAAATTTGCGTTCCAGGTTTTTCTGATTGAAATATTGATGTAATACCTGAGAAGCAAAACCTTCATCTACCTCTTTTAGGGTTGAAAGGATTGATCCATCTGAGCTGAACAAATCTATGATAGACGAAGAACTGTGCTGATCTTTCATAAGCGTCGTTTGGATGAACCCAGGTTGGACATTGTTTGCATCCCGATAATTGAAGCGCGAAATTGGATCATTTTCACTAGAGGAATATAAGTTATTCCATATCTTTGAAAGGCGTTCGCGTGAATCATAGGAGTAAAAATCATCAAATCGAGAATCGTTGCGGATAGTGGAAGTCACAGTGGCGAGGTCAGCAAGATTCCGATCCAAAACTTTAGATACGACACCAGATGCATCAATGCTACTTTGAAGCAACTCTGAATGGCTAAAGTAATCAAAACTTATATGTGATCCAGTGGAATCGCTGATTTTTTTCAAGCGCGACATCTCGTCATATTGAAGTGACTGGAGAGCGAGCTTTTTTTGCTGTGAACTAACAGATAGTTCTTGTACCTGCCCTATATGGTTTCTTTCAAAATGTAGTTGGTATTCAAAATCGAATTCTGGAAACTTAAGGTGTCGACCAACTATACTATTAATTGACGGCCAGCATGTCATATGAAGTTCAAATTCAGGCAAATCTTGATAGTCGAACAGGGACACCAAGGAGGATAAGTTACGAGAGTTTTTTTCCTTTAAGGGGCAAAAATTTTCGTTAATTGAGTCAATACTGCTGACTGTTACAAGATCGGCATCATTTGCAGATGGGTCCGAATATCCAGTAATGACGGTAGATGGAAACTTAATATTCAAACCTTGAAAATACTGATTTCTATAGCTGTGCTTTTTAAATCTTTTGATATCAGGGCTATAATTTGAATTACTGGAATGGAAAACAGGCAGGTTTCTAAACTCATCTGCATGAAGATATTGATCTATTGTGACAAGATCCTTGGAAGCTTGCGTAACTTCGCCAAAACCAATGAAACTAGGGCGAAAGCTATATGGAATCGGGTTTTTATAGGAAAAGGCAATGGCTTCACTTTGTTTGCCAGATATTTGCCGCGTTATTTTTTTAAGCACGACTGGCCTTTGTGATACCCCGGTTGAAGCTTCCGCAAATTGCCACTCCAAATCGAACTGATTTCCCCTTCCATCATCAATCTGAGTGAGAAGACTGGTAGAAGCGCGGCCTAAGTCTAGATAACTAACCGTTCCGTTGAAACGATTTTTTAAAATTTGTAGGTTTCCTTTGCCAAGAAGGTCGGCAATAAAAATGTTGCCGACAAAGGCATTTCTTTCAAGCTGAGGAAGCCTGAATTCCCTGAGTTTACCCCCTTGATTCGCGATGAATATGTAGCGATCCTTATTTGTTAAAATAACATCGGATAAGCCATCGCGGTTAAAATCGAGGAATGTTAAATCAAATGACCGTACCAACAGAGGCGAAGCAAATTGATTTTCAAATGGAACTACATCAGATTCAGTAGTGAAACCAAGATTTCCGGTGCCATATACAATCTCAAGCGCTGTGTTTTTGACGCTTACAATGTCTACATGCCCGTCACCGTTCATATCAGTCAGATATATGCGATTTCCCATCATGATTGAGGCTTTCACGTCGATCACGTGTTCTTCAAAGATAATTTCATCGCCGTTGCTTATATTGAGATAGATTCTTGCGGTGTTCCCAAGAAATTTGACAAAATCAATTCTGCCATCACGATTAATATCGGTTACCTTAACGTTTGGACTTTCTGAAAGGTTCTGCTGTAACTTTGTAGCATCGACAAGGCTGCCATCCAAATGACAAACCACAAGGAAATTACCATCCGTAGATGATTGGCGAACAATTACATATGGCGTTCCATTTGGGGTTAGGCGCGATATATATCGAGATTGATTGGAGTTGGACGTATTGCGGCGGCATCTAAAGTCTCGATCATTAGCGGCAGTGACTTTAGTTTTAACATATGTGTCACCACTCAACCGCCATATTGAGTAATCATGAGCAAACTCAATCTCAGACTTTCCGTCGAGGTCTTCATCAAAAATACTAATTTTTTTAGGACTAAAGTTGGCTGGACCTATGCTGCGAATGAGTTCCTGGAGGACGTCGCTTTCTTGAATTCCGATACTTTCGAAAAATTCTAAAGGTAAGTCATATTTGAACGTGACCAGGGGATCTTCTGATCCCGAAGCGTAAGTTTTTTTTAAAGATTTTAGGTAGTATGCGACTCCTAGTTGATCATCAAAATAATTGAGTTCAAAGCGCTGTCGAAGTGAGCTTTCATCACCATTGATATGTAAGAAATCAATTTGGGAAATTCGAAAGCTTCTTTTTGTTGGATAGCCGAATTCAAATGTAGTGGTAGGGTTCGGCACTTCTTCATAAGAAAATTGCCACTCATATAGACCAGGGTGACTCATTCTTAGGCCTGATACTACTTTATTTAGTCTTGGAGTTTCTCGAATATCAGGTTTTGAAAACTCAAAGCGGGTAATAAAACCCTCTTTACTAGCTGCTTCTATCAAAAAAAATTCGGAATATTTTTCTTGGTAAGAATCAAACGCCTGGTAGGTATGAATGCTACCATCAGGCAAATAAGCAATCGCCTTGTCCGCGTTGAAATGAACCCGAACACGTTGAGTCAGATTCTGTGGATAAAAATAACCATCATCGGCTTGTTGTAGAATCCCAAAACGTGAACTGAATAAATCTGTTTGGTAATCAAACTCACCTTTAAGATTGAAGCGTTTGATATTGAGCTGGGCTGACCACCCCATACCCCATTCGCTAAGACCATTGACAGCAGACCAAGTCGGGAATGGGTTAACAATAATCGGTGCTCGACTTTCTTCCGGAGTCAGCAAAGGTATTGTAATGTCTCCGCGGGCTAGACTGGTGCCCAACTCAAATCCAGATGCGTAGTCACCAATGATGGAAGATCTACCTGGGACATTAAGCTGAGGCGCTTGAATACGATCCTCAAGAAATGCATCTCTTGCGCTAGCGATGCTACTTAAGACGGAAAAAATAATCGCGATCAAAACGCCACAGCAATATCTCATTAGTTGGAAACTCCATTGCAGCTTGTAATCCAATTTTGCGCGGTAACACCCGCGGCATCGTCAGTTGATAAGCGATAAGCAAAGACGATTTCTTTGACGATAGAAGGATCATCCTTGGCGCTAAAATCCTCAACCAGTTTGCGTTTCAATCCGTCAATGTTCCCAGCAAAGCTATAGCTTGTAAATGGTGACAGACCGCGTGCAATCTGGCGGTTTGGAGTGCTTAACATCTTGCCTTCAATTTGGTTGAGGTCCATGTTCGTGACAACTTCAATCGGCACTGTCACAGTTCCTGAATTGGGATTGGACAGATATAGATTTGCAGCACCCGTCGGCGTGGGTAGGATCATTTCCTGGCCAAGTGTCATTTCAAGTTGATAGCCACCCAATTGAGGAAAGGACTCAGTGCCAATCATGTTGGAATCAAATACAAGAAAAATTCTGAAATCACTCATGATAGGTAAGGATTCCCGACAAAATAGTTTTCTCGAAAATAATTCTGCTGGCTTATAAAGATCACTTGGACTTACTGTAACAGGTTTTCCTTTTTTTACGCCAGGTATCTGAACATCATTTGCAGAGCCAAAATCCAATAAGGTCGAAAATAGGCTGGCACTATAGACTTCATTTGCAAATGGCGCATAGGTGTCGGAAGGCTTTAAGACCGTAGGATCTGCAAATCGCAGCAAGACAACTCTATCTTCTTTATTAATCTGTTTGGAAATTTCTTCCACATTAAGTACTTTTACCAGTGAATCAGTGAGTCTCGATACGGAGCGTGAAACTGCCGTGATATCTGATTCAATATCAAGGTTTAGAATAGCATTTCTTTCCAGCTGCAACTGAGCAATTGCTTTTGGGTAGTGCACTTTGATCATCGGATAAAGCCGATCAACAAGCACTCTGATGAGCCGGTGCATTTCGGTGTATACCACTGAGTGACTTAAATTAGAGGAAATCGTCGAGATAATTTCTGCATTGTAAAGTTCATTCTTTTCTTCATTGCTAAGTAGTTCGTAAAGGCTGCTGATTTCCAATAGTAAATCTTGGATAATTTTTTCGAGATTCTTAATTTCAATTTTTCGCTGCAGTTTTACAGCCTCATAATCCAGCCATGCGTTGAATGTTGCCTGAAGTGCATCGATTTCATAGAAACTCAACCTACTGTTATTCTCTCGAGTATAACGGGCGATGGCATCATTTTTAAGAGCTTGAATCTTTGTTCCAATATTTCCGCCTTCTTTTACAAAATCTTGCCCTTGCTCAGCCATATACTCGACCGCATCAATCAATGCATTGAGCATATTCGTGACATCTGCTTTAGCAGAATTCAATATTTCATAGCGTATGGTCAATGAAGGCCCAGGTTCCATACCTCGGTCTAAGCAGTCGTTTACAACAAAATGTATTGTTGTATCTTCCTTTGCTAATAGTGATGTACCGACATCCATGGTGCGCGTTTCCAGCGATTCTTCATAGGAATTTGATCCTTGTGGTAAAGCAAAAACTAATAGTGATCCGGCTGGAAAATCCGGAAATGGAGTGTCATTACTTTTAATTCCCTGCTGATTTGCTGCAGTTTCACTCAAAGAATTAGACTGGGTTTCAGAATTAGATTTTTGAGTAGAATTTGAAATAGTTAAGGAACTTGTTATGCAGGCAGATTGTTCGCTAGTCTGAGATATATTTAATCCTAAATTAGCTGAGCCCCCAGTCTGTAGCGCACCTTTAAAAGTTTTTTCTAAAAGAGCACCAAAACTAATTTGACCGCCAACAGCAGATTTGATGCAACTTGAATCTTGACTGCCAATATTTCGAGCTGTTCCTCGAGATCGGGTGATAGAATTACTGACAATTGAACTTCTATTCTGACTTGTTTGGACGTAGTAGCCGCTTGGTCCAATTTCTACGCCAGATGGTGCGGAAGCGGCATATGGTCCTCGGGAAATAGCACAGCGAGGCGACCAGCTCCCTAGAGATTGGAAATTGATGATGTCCCCTTTTTGTAAATCAATCGTCGTCATCAAGGAATAGTCGGTTGACTTGTAGTCAGGCTTGGAATCAATTTCAAATAGAGCATCGCTTGCAGAAACTGTGAAGAGCTCGTTTTGATCCGAAATTTTCTTGCGGTTAAAAAATTCTATTTTCTCGGAATTGCGTAAATCAGCTAGTTCTTCGATGTATTTTGAATTATCGACTTCTTGCTTATTGACAGCAGATCGAAGCGCTTCCAATTCTGAGAAATTAAACTCTAAGTCCGCAATTTTTTGATCAAGTCGATAACTTAAGTTGACGCGTTGTGAGCTATCAGCAATTGAGCTTTTTAAAGCATTAATCAATCTTATTTTGGAGTCCTGATAGTAATTAGATTCGGTAGACAGATCTTTGCTAAACTTGTCTACCATATTGACCATTTCAGAAACGACCTGCAGATCTAATCCACTATCAATGACGATTGATTCTTGATCAGAAAACGATCCATATTGATCAAATCTCGCGCTTAGTTGCCGATAATATCTTAGTTTTGAAATCAATCTCTGCAGGTCTGTATCAATATCAATAAGATCAATGAGTGAATCTGAGTTGAGAGCAGATTCAAAGTCCTCAAAGTCTGAGCTATCAACTAAGGTTTGTGCAAAGGAGTTCGCATGCAATTGCAGAGCATTTGCAATTGCACGAACGATTTCTGACTCTAATTCAGACATGCCCGTCTGTGGGGCGCTACCATCATGGACATTTCCCAACGCCTTGAGTAGATTATAAACCTTAGGTTTTGTCGATCTACAATTAGAAATTGTACATACCAAATCAGATAATTCTGTCAGATTTTGGATTTTTTCGTCAAGTGCAGAGAGAATTTGATTGACGACCTGAAGCGTGATTTTTGAGTCAGGGCGCTTCTGCTTGTTTACAGCTTGCAGGAGCTTTAAGTTTTGGGAAAATAGGTCAGCAATTCTGCCTTCAATCTTTTCATTAGAAACTTTTTGCCAAAAATGACTTAAAAAATCTTCAGAATCTATCTGAAAAGCCTCCGCTGCAGCAAAATTGATAATTTCCTTGGATGTGCTGCTCCAAAGATCAAACAACTGAAAGAAATTTGCGAGTAGTTCTTCATGAATCAGTTGAGTAACAGTGTCAACCTGTAAGTTCTCAATAGAGTCCAGAATATATTTCTTCTCCACCTGCCTTATTTTGAAGCTAGCAAGTTCTTTGCACTGGCCTTGGACATAGGAAAAGGCTCTTTCGAATTGAGAAAAACAGGATACCTTTGTCGCAAAAACAGCATCAGACCGATCGCAGATATCTATGCGCCGTGAGACCAATTGATAGTTACGATCATTGGCACAATCACGTTCCAAAGTTTTCAATCGACTGGCTTCATCCGTCTGCTGACAGGAACTTGCAAATGCCATTAAAATTAGACTTACTGGTATTATTTTCTTCATATGATGACCCATCGTGAAAAAAGAGGACTCAAGGAGTCCTCACGAGCTCTAATGTGTTGCTTAGTAATATTGTCGTTCATTTTGGCCAAGACAAGACGAAGGAATCCTCGAATTGGCAAATATATTGGCAGTTTTGCGTTTACTATCTAAGTAGACATAACCATCATTGAATTTATAGATATAAGGCCGTTTCGCCCATGAACAAGTTTGTGTTACCTGCTTACCGTGAAGGTTCAATTTTTCTATAAACTCAGGAGTCACTGCAACATTTGATTGGCCAGGTTGCATTCCTGGTAAGTCAGCAAGGTTTGCTGGCTGTCGGTCAAATAGGAAAGTTCCATTTCCGAGATCTAGGTTGACAACTGGGCAACGCATTGAAATTGCCTGGTCTATAGAAAATACATTGAAGCGCGTCCTGGCTTCGTTGACATAAACTATCCCATCAGTGAACTGATACCGGTAGGGCAATGTTGCCCAGGAACATATGTGAGTTTCGCTAATATTCTCACTAAAATTAGCAATGATATTTGCCATTTCAGAATTTTCTTTTGGATTCCGTGATTTGGGCTTGATACCGAACGATTCCAGACTCCTATATCGCTGATTGTCTCCCTGATTCATGGCTTCATCGCTTGCACTTTGCTTCATGATGCGAGCCATGGTCATGACCTGAGAAATTTCGCCATCTAACTTCGGGATGAAAAACGAATTAATGGCAAACTTCCTGTCTCGGATATCTTTGACAACGGTATTTTCTTGTAGATCAACAACTCTGAGGTGTTCTTCATAGGGGAGATCAAGCTTAGGTTTATCAATACTTGCAATGGCAAGATATCTGCCGTCGGGGGTCTGATCGATAGAATGAGGGAGTCCAAATGTAACGTTTGAAAAGATATCATTTTCAAAGAAATTGTCTGTAATATTTCTGCGGCGCAATTTACCAATGTAAGTTGTTTTTCCATTTTGAGCATTGACTTGCCCAGAGCCAACAAATACAAATTCTTTTGTGAAATTCATCTCATTGAGATCATCCATGAAATCGTCATTCATAGAGTCGTCAACCATCGCATCATCATCCATGCCCATGGATTCATCAAATTCCATATCCATTTCGTAGCTTGGAATAGAGCTTTCATCTTCTTTATTCACTTCATTAGTAGGATCATCAGTAACAAAATGGAGAGTGACAAATCCCTTATCTTCCCACCTATCTATTCGACTAAAAGAGCGCGTTTCAAAAATTTCAACTACAGTAGTGTCATCTTGAGGCAACCGTCCAATGACACCGATTTTTGAAGCGTCTTTTGCTAAGTAAATCTTTGAAGCAGGTCTTTCCAGATTAATTTTTGCAATTTCCCCGCCCATGAAGACATCATAGACGCGTAAGCTATTTCCTCGACCATATATAAGTGTGTTCCTTTTTTGGTCAAAAGCAGTTACTTGCTTTTCTCTTAAAAGGCTGGAGTAGTCAGAGGCATTTTTTTTGAAGATAGATTCAAGCTTTTTATTTGCTACGAGATCCCATAATGCAATTTCTTCAAAACTGTTTCCTCGATCAGAATGAATGAGATGCGACACTAAGAGCGTTTCATCATCACTAACAAACATTCCTTGGATAAGATATTCGCCTCGAAAGTCAAGATTGATTAAAGGTTTGATTTCTTGAGTCACGAGATCAAATTTTGAAATGTTAACATCATACTCATTCATGAAATACAGAGATCGCTGATCAGAACTTAGTCCGTACTGATTGATATGCGACAAACTCATGAAACTCGTTTGGGGCATCATATAATCGATATGTAGTTTGTCATTTGATAAGTCCCAAGCTAATAGCCTTTTGTAATCTGAGCGCCAATTGAAAGAAATCAGCATGGAATCATTCAAAGAATTTTCAAGATCAATAGCTTCGAAATCGATATTAAGCAACATATCCAGTAGCGCACTTTCGTTTACTAGCGCTGCTTGGTGTTCTGTTTGCATACGAGTTAAGTCAGTGAGGATAATATCTTTTTCTACAGATGGAACTTCCTGATTTGACTTGCGATATTGCGCCAATAAAAATTCTATTTTACTGACGATTTCTTTGGGAGTGGTTTCTTTTAAGTGATCACCAGTACTGCAAGTGAAATCCTCTCGAAAATAAACTTTTTGGCCATTACCATCTAATACGAAAGCTTCTTTCAATTGTTTGTTATCAAATCCAGCAGCAGAGGTCATGTTTTCAACGCCACATTGCCTATTGGGCTTGTCATAATAGACTTCGGGAATTCCTACTTTACCAGCGCTAGTGTAGGAAAATTTTTCATAATAGACATCAGTTTTATATTGGCACTGGTATGATCGGAAATAGACTCTTTTCGTCGGACTTCCAAAGACATCTCGATAGACGTGTTTCTTGTCGGTGGTTATGCTCGATGGTATGACTTCAATAGAATGAGGTCTAATGGTTTCCTTGTAATTCTGGGAATTATCCGGCTGCATTTTCGAACTAAAAGTCTTATCTTTATATTTTTCCTGACATCGTTGGTTGTAAGCTGCGATATCAAATGGTCCCTGATAATCGATTGAAGTCAATCTTGCCGCGCTGGTATAGGTACGAACTTTTTTGACTTCATCATAAATATCGATGTCCTGCGTTGGGGTAACGGCCGGAGTTTCAATGCCATTATTGGAATTACGACAGCTTTTAAATTCTTTGAAGCTCCATCGTCCCCTGCAAACCTCAGCTGATGAAGTTTCTGCAATCAATGCAGCAAAAAATCCGAGCAGAATAATTTTTGACATGTAAGTTCTCCATATATTGATTTAAGCCATTATCAATGAAATTTAGGCCGATTCCGTTTTCGCAGGGGCCTTCTATACTTGGAATAGGCTTGAAACTCAAACCTTGGAAATAAATTTAGTGCTTATCGCGAATAATTCTAGAGCCGCAAAATCACTACGGATAGCCTTTCTACAAGGGCACTACATTTCTTTAGGGACAGGGAAAGCCTGCAGATATTGCGTTTAGCTATATGAAATACTAGCCTTGCTCAAGCTATAATGGCGCATGCAATCGAAGAAAAAGCTCAGAACTGTTGTGGGTCAAGTAAAGTTAGCTACTTACATTTTCCTTTGAGAGCGCTGGAAATCTCCTCAAATGGAGACTTTTCTCTCGCCAAAGGGCAAATTCAAAATGTTCACGGTGAATAAATATTTTGTTACCGGTGATGGAAGGCCCCTCCCCCGAAGGCACCACCGCCGACTACACCCAAGTAATCTACATAGTTGAAAAGATATTTAAAATTTATTCCCTAAAAAATTAAATTCTAATATTCATTCCTGATCGCCTTGGTTGGTTCGTTGGTTGGTGCGGTCGGGCGTGTCTGCGGGGGTGACTTGGGGGGCTTCTTCGGGGGTGACTTCGGGG
>JBMDZZ010000027.1:0-1594 GCA_048816425.1 Oligoflexus sp. FD111 | reverse complement strand
GCGGAATGTGCCAGCCTTTTTGAGACAGTTGCTGAAAAAATTTAATATTACATTTCCTCAGCTAACGCATAGATGGATTCCCGCTTGACGGGTACGTTGATACCGACCCTAGACTGGGGTACCAACAGCTTGGGGCCTTTCTTCATAAAACGCTCAGGATTGCGCTCATAAGCCCTCTGCAGTGTCTTCGCTCTTGCTTCCAGAGCGGCATCTTGCTTACCACCGAATACCATTGCTGGCGTCAACAGGCCAAGATTTATATGCCGATGCTCATTATTGTACCACTCAAAAAATTTTGAGAGGGTCTTCTCGGCATCTTCGAGACTCTCATACCAGGGTTTGAAGTAGCGGTGGTATTTGAGTGTCTTAAACTGAGCTTCACTAAAAGCGTTATCATCACTTACACGAGGCCTTGAAAAGCTCTGTGTTAACCCCAATACAAGCAGAAGATCTGTTGTATGTGAGGCAGTCATAGGGCTACCACGATCTGAATGAATGGTCAATGACGAGTTGATCAAATTCTGCTTTCTACGCTTTGTTTCTCGAATAAAATGTGAGGCCTCGTCAGCATTCTCCTTGTCACTTATCATCCATCCAACGACATAGCGGCTATAAACATCGATCATCACGTAGAGAAAGTAATAGCAGCCTTTATAGGGCCCGCATAGCCTGGTTATGTCCCAAGACCAGAGCTGATTCGGGGCCCTAGCTTCAATGACAGGCTTCACGAATTTAGGGTGACGCCGTTGATTGCGACGCTCCCGAACTTCACCATTTTTTGACAGAATGCGATACATGCTGCGAATTGAGCAAAGCCACTGCCCTCGATCCATCAGCTTACTCACCACCTGATACGGCGTATCCTCGATAAATTCCTTCGAATGAAGTGTGTCCAGAATCTGATTAACTTCAGCCCCTGAGAGGGCATTTACAGCCACTCGTGAGGGTTTTTTGTGAGGTCCATGGAGCCGCGCACGGTAAAGCCCGGCTCGTGAGATTTCCAGACTCTTGTAAATCAACTCTGGCTTCACCCCTTGAACAAAAAGCTTGTAAGCCTGAGCTTTCACTTGTTTTCGCTCTCCTCGTCGGTCTTCGAGTGAGCGTTCAGGATCTCTGCAATTTTTTTTTGAGCATCTATGACAAGTTCCATCTGCCGCAATTTTTCCTTTAATCGTTCGTTTTCTCTGGCTAAGCGAGCAGCTTCCTTCTCGGCTTTTGCTGCGGCATTGGGCTTAGGTCCGCGCTTCTTGACGAGGCTATCCGTCAATGATTCTTCAATTTCTTGCTTCCATTTGGCAACCTGAGCAGCATACAGGCCTTCCCGCCTTAGTAGCTCTCCAACAGCTCCACGCCTAGATTTGGCCTCTTGAAGTTTTTCGAGAATTTCCAGCTTATAGGCAGCGCTGAAGACCCGCCTCTGGGGCTTGGATTGGATTCTGGATGTGCCTTGTTCCTGGTCGGAATCGTCAGAAGGACCAAGATTTACTAGGTTTTTGTCGTCTGGTTTTCTTGCCATGTTGAGACCTCATTTCTACCGCCCTTTGTTATACTAAATTCTCGGTAGTTTTGTCTCAATTTATGCTGACATATAGGG
>JBMDZZ010000026.1:0-4751 GCA_048816425.1 Oligoflexus sp. FD111 | reverse complement strand
TGATCTCAGACTTGTCGCTGCTCTTCACAATCGATATTCCTGGTGCAGGAGTAATCGGGGTGGTCACCGAATCATTGTCTGTAGGATCGTCATCGCCAGGGTTCGGGCTTTCTCCAGTTACACTCGCTTCATTGGACACCTCACCGGCATCCACATCATTCTGGGTAACAGGATAAGTGGTTTCCACAGTTTTGGTTTCTCCAGGCTTCAATGTGCCGATGTTCACCACCAAACCTGTTTTGGTATCCACTACCGTCACATTGGTCAGGGTCACATTACCGGTGTTGGTCACTGTAATCGTGTAAGGAATCTCCTGACCCGCTTCAGTAATCACTACATCATTATCTGTGATCTCAATCTGGATATCCGGATTCTGAACCGCAGGTACAATTAAGGCATCCGTATCAGATACTTCTTCCACTCCTGCATTACCAGTGACAGAGGCAATGTTTTCAACCTCACCGCTATCTATGTCTTCCTGAGTAACTGTGTAGCTAGTGGTAAACTCTACTACTTGACCAGGTGCAAGTGTACTAATCGTATTTTCGAATCCAGTCAATGGATCATTTACTAGCACATTGGTTAGAGTGATATTTCCAGTGTTTGTTACTGTCAAAGTATAGGTAATTACTTGGTCAGCCAAAGTCACAGATTCAACATCTGAGGATTTAACAATTAATATCGAAGGATTACCATCAACAGTAACTATCGCTTCGTCCTCAGCATTTACTGGTTGCTCATTGAAGTTTGTCGATGCTGTCGCAACGTTGACAATACTTCCAGAATCCAAGTCACCTTGCTCTACCACATAAGTTGTGGTAAATACAACTGATTGTCCTTGGCCTAGAGAAGAAATATTCTCTGTAAATCCTGTTAGTGGATCATTCACCACAATGTTTGTCAGAGTTACATTACCTGTATTGGTAACAGTCAATGTATATGTAATCACCTGGCCTACTGTGCTCACCGAACTCACATCTGATGTCTTGACAATCGAGATCGAAGGACTCTGATCTACAGTCACTGTCGCGTCATCCTCAGCCGTAACTGGCTGTTCATTGAAGTTTGATGATGCCGTAGCAACGTTCACAATACTTCCATTATTCAAGTCAGCTGCAGTAACCGTGTAGCTAGTTTGGAAGGTCACAGACTGATTTGCATTCAAAGAAGGAATGGTCTCAGTAAAGCCTGTCAGCGGATCATTCACCACAATGTTTGTCAGGGTTACATTACCTGTATTGGTTACAGTCAATGTATATGTAATCACCTGGCCAACTGTGCTCACCGAACTCAAATCTGATGTTTTGACAATCGAGATCGAAGGACTCTGATCTACCGTTACTATCGCATCATCCTCTGCAGTTACTGGTTGCTCATTAAAGTTTGTTGTCGCAGTCGCAACGTTCACAATACTTCCTCTATTCAAGTCAGCTGCAGTAACCGTATAGCTGGTTTGGAAGGTCACAGACTGATTTGCATTCAAAGAAGGAATGGTCTCAGTAAAGCCTGTCAGCGGATCATTCACCACAATGTTTGTCAGGGTTACATTACCTGTATTGGTTACAGTCAATGTATATGTAATCACCTGGCCAACTGTGCTCACCGAACTCAAATCTGATGTTTTGACAATCGAGATCGAAGGACTCTGATCTACCGTTACTATCGCATCATCCTCTGCAGTTACTGGTTGCTCATTAAAGTTTGTTGTCGCAGTCGCAACGTTCACAATACTTCCTCTATTCAAGTCAGCTGCAGTAACCGTATAGCTGGTTTGGAAGGTCACAGACTGATTTGCATTCAAAGAAGGAATGGTCTCAGTAAAGCCTGTCAGCGGATCATTCACCACAATGTTTGTCAGGGTTACATTACCTGTATTGGTTACAGTCAATGTATATGTAATCACCTGGCCAACTGTGCTCACCGAACTCAAATCTGATGTTTTGACAATCGAGATAGAAGGGCTTTGACTTACTGTTACAGTTTCTTCATCTTCAGCACTGATCTCCTCTTCTCCGTAAGTCGTCGTAGCTGTCGCCACGTTGCTTACAAAGCCTCTGTCTAGATCTTCCTGAGTCACCGTATAGCTGGTCTCCAGCTCTTCAGATGCTCCTGGTGCCAGACTTGGGATCGTCGTGTTGAATCCGGTCAGCGGATCGTTCACCACTATATCTGTCAGTGTCACGTTGCCGTCGTTGGTCACAGTCAAAGTATAAGTAATCACCTCACCTACCTCACTGATCGACTGCTTGTCAGCTACTTTGTCGATTATCAATGATGGCATATCCGCTACCACTACTGTTTCTTCATCTTCAGCACTGATCTCCTCTTCTCCGTAAGTCGTCGTAGCTGTCGCCACGTTGCTTACAAAGCCTCTGTCTAGATCTTCCTGAGTCACCGTATAGCTGGTCTCCAGCTCTTCAGATGCTCCTGGTGCCAGACTTGGGATCGTCGTGTTGAATCCGGTCAGCGGATCGTTCACCACTATATCTGTCAGTGTCACGTTGCCGTCGTTGGTCACAGTCAAAGTATAAGTAATCACCTCACCTACCTCACTGATCGACTGCTTGTCAGCTACTTTGTCGATTATCAATGATGGCATATCCGCTACCACTACTGTTTCTTCATCTTCAGCACTGATCTCCTCTTCTCCGTAAGTCGTCGTAGCTGTCGCCACGTTGCTTACAAAGCCTCTGTCTAGATCTTCCTGAGTCACCGTATAGCTGGTCTCCAGCTCTTCAGATGCTCCTGGTGCCAGACTTGGGATCGTCGTGTTGAATCCGGTCAGCGGATCGTTCACCACTATATCTGTCAGTGTCACGTTGCCGTCGTTGGTCACAGTCAAAGTATAAGTAATCACCTCACCTACCTCACTGATCGACTGCTTGTCAGCTACTTTGTCGATTGAAAGACTAGCTGTTCTTGGCAAGATCGTCACCGTACAGGTTGGACACTCAGGGTCACGCTCATCCGCACTCACCGGTGTCGGATCGGTAGACTCCGCTGTCACATCGTCGGACGGATCATTTGGATCTCCGCCCGGTGCTTCCCCTCTGGCTACCGCCAAGTTCAACACCTTGCCCGCATCAATGTCCTCCTGGGTCAGCACATAGCTCGCCGTGAAGGTCGTCGCGTCGCTTGCTCCAGGAGCCAGACTCGTGATCGGTCCGCCGCTTACCGTTACTTTATCATCTTCCAGTACAATGTTACTCAAGGTCACATTGCCCGTGTTGGTCACCTTAAACGTGTAGCTGATCGTCTCGCCTACCTGCGCCTGACCGTCTTCGTTCTCATCCACGAACACTCCGTCTTTCTCCAGACTCATCGAGGCCTCTCTTGGCAAGATCGTCACCGTACAGGTTGGACACTCAGGGTCACGCTCATCCGCACTCACCGGTGTCGGATCGGTAGACTCCGCTGTCACATCGTCGGACGGATCATTTGGATCTCCGCCCGGTGCTTCCCCTCTGGCTACCGCCAAGTTCAACACCTTGCCCGCATCAATGTCCTCCTGGGTCAGCACATAGCTCGCCGTGAAGGTCGTCGCGTCGCTTGCTCCAGGAGCCAGACTCGTGATCGGTCCGCCGCTTACCGTTACTTTATCATCTTCCAGTACAATGTTACTCAAGGTCACATTGCCCGTGTTGGTCACCTTAAACGTGTAGCTGATCGTCTCGCCTACCTGCGCCTGACCGTCTTCGTTCTCATCCACGAACACTCCGTCTTTCTCCAGACTCATCGATGGACTTTGAGTGAAACAAGCCTCTATTTCGTCGTTGGCAGAAAGAATTACTTCATATTCACCAGAACCATTTTGATCTGGATTTTCATTTCCACTGTATTCTCTTACTTCAGCAGTTGCTGTATTGATGAAACACTTATCATCAATCATGTCTTGAGTAATCGTTACTGAAACGTCAAACACCTCTTCTCCATTAGGAGCTAGTTCAGGGATTATTGCGTTGAATCCAGCTTTCAAATCCTCGACATAAATATCGTACAGAGTTACATTTCCTGTATTGACAACTTTAATCTGATAGTCAAGGAAACCTCCTTCTGCATCATCATTGGAAAGAAGAGTTTTCTCAATTGAGATATTTGGTCTCTGTAATGCGTTTACAGTTTCAGAATCCGACACAGAATATTCCTCATTATTATAAGCATATGATGCTATAGCTGTGTTATCAATTTTCCCGAAATCTACATCAGACTGTTTTACCAGATAGTTTGTATTTATAATCTCAGAAGAATTTGGTGCTAAACTATTTATGACAATATCCAAATTAGTCAATGGGTCTACCACAGAGATATTTGTCAGAGTAACATTTCCTGAATTAGTAACTACAATCTTGTAATTAATTTCTTGGCCTTCCGCATCATATGTTGAAACATCTGCTTCTTTAGAAATCAATAATTCATTTTTCTGATCATAAGTGATTGTAACTAATGCCTCATTTGAAACATTCCCCTGTCCATCATTTACTGTGTATCTAATAGGAGTTGGATTAAATGAATATCCAATTTCTGGCGTAAACGTAATCGCTCCCGTCGTTGGATTCACCGTCCACTCACCTTCACCCGGAACTACCAGTGCATCACCAGGATTCAGTGTACCCACTATCTGAACTGTTGTCGGATCAACATTATCTCCAAGATTATCATTAGATAATACATCTAGAATGACAGATGTTTCTGGCAAATTGCCCGTGCTGCTGTCATTGCTCGCAACCGGTACGTAATCGATCGTGATCGTC
>JBMDZZ010000025.1:2500-4823 GCA_048816425.1 Oligoflexus sp. FD111 | reverse complement strand
AAAGCAAAAACCCCCTGCTCTTTGTGGGAGCAGAGGGTTTTTTATTTTTTAAGGCTGCGTCGAGCTACTCTCCCACTCTTAATAGAGCAGTACCATTGCCGCAGAAGAGCTTGACTTCCGTGTTCGGGATGGGAACGGGTATTTCCTCTTCGCCATTAACACAGCCAAACTGAATTTGGCTAGGTGCACTTTATACAATTGAAATGCTCACGATTTCAAGCCTGGATTCATCCAAACTTTGATCCACGAAAGGGTTGGATCTTTCAAGTAAGGAGTAAGAGAAGGCGTATAATTAAATAAGCCTCACGGTCGATTAGTACTGGTCAGCTCCATACATTACTGCACTTCCACCTCCAGCCTATCAACGTCCTCGTCTAGAACGGACCTTAAGGGCAAAAGCCAGGGAAATCTAATCTTGGAGTGGGCTTCCCACTTAGATGCTTTCAGCGGTTATCCCGTCCATGCATAGCTACCCTGCGATGCGGCTGGCGCCACAACAGGTACACCATTGGCATGTCCATCCCGGTCCTCTCGTACTAAGGACAGCACTCCTCAAATTTCCTACGCCCACAGTAGATAGGGACCGAACTGTCTCACGACGTTCTGAACCCAGCTCGCGTACCACTTTAATTGGCGAACAGCCAAACCCTTGGGACCTGCTTCAGCCCCAGGATGTGATGAGCCGACATCGAGGTGCCAAACCTCCCCGTCGATGTGAACTCTTGGGGGAGATCAGCCTGTTATCCCCGGAGTACCTTTTATCCGTTGAGCGATGGCCCTTCCATGCGGAGCCACCGGATCACTAAGCCCTACTTTCGTATCTGCTCGATCTGTCGCTCTTGCAGTTAAGCTCCCTTATGCCTTTGCACTCTACGGCTGGTTTCCATTCAGCCTGAGGGAACCTTTGGGCGCCTCCGTTATTGTTTTGGAGGCGACCGCCCCAGTCAAACTACCCACCAGGCATTGTCCCTGACCCGGATAACGGGCCGAGGTTAGATAATCAGATTCATCAGGGTGGTATTTCAAGGTCGACTCCACGACGACTAGCGCCGCCGCTTCAAAGTCTCCCACCTATCCTACACAGATAAGCCCAATTACCAATGCCAAGCTATAGTAAAGGTTCACGGGGTCTTTCCGTCTTACTGCGGGTACCGGGCATCTTCACCCGGTTTTCAAATTCGCTGAGCACTAGGCCGAGACAGCGGGGAAGTCGTTACGCCATTCGTGCAGGTCGGAACTTACCCGACAAGGAATTTCGCTACCTTAGGACCGTTATAGTTACGGCCGCCGTTTACTGGGGCTTCAATTCGATGCTTTGCCTTGCGACTAACACCTCCTTTTAACCTTCCAGCACCGGGCAGGCGTCACACCCTATACATCATCTTACGATTTTGCAGAGTGCTGTGTTTTTGATAAACAGTCGCTACCCCCTCTTCTCTGCAACCAGACCATGCTTCGAGGGCAAGCCTCTACACACTGCTGGCACACCTTATCCCGAAGTTACGGTGTTAATTTGCCGAGTTCCTTAGCCTAGTTTCACTCAAACGCCTTGGGATTCTCTCCCTGCCCACCTGAGTTGGTTTGCAGTACGGTCTTTCATAGTTCAACGTTTAGCGGCTTTTCTTGTGAGCATGGGATCACTGCCTTCAGGACCGAAGTCCACCCTATCACCTCTCGACATTAAGCGTCCGGATTTGCCAAAACGCTCTGCCTACAGGCTTAGACTGGGATATCCAACACCCAGCGCAGCTGCCCTTCTCCACCCCCGCATCACTCCCTACAAAAGGTACAGGAATATTAACCTGTTTCCCATCGACTACGCCTTTCGGCCTCGCCTTAGGAGCCGACTAACCCTGGGAGGATGACCCTGGCCCAGGAAACCTTGGGCTTCCGGCGGAAAAGTTTCTCACTTTTCTTATCGCTACTTATGCTAGCATGAGCTCTTGTAGGACCTCCAGCATGCCTTACGACACACCTTCACAGGCGACTACAATACTCGCCTACCACTCATTGCTGAGTCCATAGCTTCGGTGCCGTGCTTAGCCCCGTTACATCTTCCGCGCAAGAACACTTGACCAGTGAGCTGTTACGCTTTCTTTAAAGGGTGGCTGCTTCTAAGCCAACCTCCTGGCTGTCTGTGCATTCTCACAACGTTTTCCACTTAGCACGATCTTTGGGACCTTAGCTGATGGTCTGGGCTCTTTCCCTCTCGACTACGGACCTTCTCACCCGTAGTCTGTCTCCCGGACTTCACTGTAGCGGCATTCGGAGTTTGAGTGGGTTTGGTAACCTTGTGGGGCCCCTAGCCCAGTCAGTGCTCTAC
>JBMDZZ010000024.1:0-7879 GCA_048816425.1 Oligoflexus sp. FD111 | reverse complement strand
AAAGGCCTGACAGGCTGCAGGATCTTCTCTTCCTCTATGCCTACTTTCATAATGAACGACTTGATCGGCCCAAAGGAAGAATCAGCCTCCTTTGGCCCATACCCAGTTAGCGAGGTCAGTTTATAAGAATTTCATCAGGTTTTTTCCCTTCTAGGAGGGGGCTGATAGTCTTCTGCACAACCGATTCTACAATGTCATGAGGAGTATAATAGCTACTACTTTCCTTACGTAGGTTCTCAGACGCTATTTCGAAATAAAATCCCCCTTTCCGGACAACAGGAGTCGGGGATTTTGACGATCTCGCCTTCTCAAGAAACTTGCGAGTACTTATGTCATGAGCTTTCCATTTACCGTCTCTATAAATCATATCTGTATTTGCGATTTTTAGAGAGTATTCGAGAAAAGCTTCGTATATTGATCCAAGCAGACGCGGCTTAATGATGTTAAAGGGAAACTGCCTAAATCTTGTTCGACCCGACTCATCTATATAGAAATTTTCTCTATCATAGTTTAAAGTGAATAGAATTTTAACTAATGCCTTGTTTTTCAAACAGCGATTCAATGAGCGCCTTATGAGCTCCAATGGTTTTTACCTTCCTAATCCGCCACATGATAAGCAGCAGTTTTTAACTCCAGATGGTCTCGCCTGTTTCGGACTGGAGCCCTTGACGCCCGTAAGAGTCGCCGAGGGTCGCTATATTCTGATGACTGTCCGATCTCATGATCAATACAATACGACCATATACGGGCTCGATGATCGCTATCGAGGTATCTATGGCGGCCGCCGGGTATAATTTATGAATCCCCACGATATGGAACGCGAAGGGCTGATGCGGAATCAACCGGTTGACGTATGCGGTTTTTTTAGCGGCGAGGAACGGGTCGGGCGTGATTTTCGGGTCATACCTTATGATATACCCAGAGCTTGCCTGGCCAGTTATTTTTCCGAGGCGAATGTGCTAGTTCCCTTGAGGTCATATGCCAAGGGTTCTCAGACCCCGACTTCCAAGTTTGTGGAAGTTAGTCTGCGGGTTCCCGGGGATCAGCGGAACTTGTAAGGACAGCCGCTGGAACTGAATATTCCTCTGGCTTGATCGTTTATATGGATGTCATTAGGTTTATAGATTCCAGGAAATTCGGTCTTGCTCCCAATTCGAAAATAGATGGCGAAACTATGGCTAAGTTCTCAGTAGTCAGGTTCCCGGTAGAGACGATGGAAAGCTCTGCAGCGCCTGTCACCAAAAAGACGATGCACAGGGTGGATTTGGGACGGATGTCGCTAAAAATGTCGCTAATCCCAATATGAAGCCAAGCGATAAAATTGGCTCTCGAACCCGGGCTGGAAACGGTGGATGGCCGGAAGCATTGGTAAGCAATAAGGCCAAGCCCGCTAACGTCAAAGCTGTGATGCATGCATGGATCAATAATAATTTCAGATGAACAGGCGAGACGAAGTTCACCTGGATTCTACTGAAAAAGACCTGACTCTGCGTTGCTGCAGAAAAAAAGCGATTTTACTCCGGTACTCTTTTTCCTTGCACCTTGATTCAAGCCTTTTTCAGTAGAATCTACTATCAGCAGCTGGTGGGGTATTGTCCCAGGGTTTCCAGGCGAAAGGATGACGCCATATCATTGAACCCGGCAAAGCTGAAAATTTGTGGGTCCGCAGCTCCTACCATCCAGCAACGACCGCCTCCGTTGACATGTTCAAAGACCCGTAGCTGCCACCCATCTCTCAGAGTGGACTGGTATCCAGTGGCTATATCGTTGAAGCTATGGTCAGTCAGATTATAGATCTGATTGGGCTTGAAAGCAATCGGATCACTTGCTGGCCGATCAAAATCAGCGACGAAAACTTTGCCGCCTGGAACTCCATTCCTAAAATGGTCCCAGAAGGTCACCCGGCCTATACTCGTATCGGGTACAGTCTGAGTCGCTACTTCACTCAGGAGCTTGTCAATGCTGGCTAGCTCCGGATCGCAGTCGACAAAGGTTTCCTGCCTTGCACAGTAGCGTATCTGATTGGCCAGAGCCACCTGCACATCCACACAGGATTTGAGCTTCATGACGTTACAGATGTGATGCACCTGAATCTCACGATCCAGAAGCTGGCGGACGATCTGGGCCTGACTACTGAAATCCATGAAAATTTCTGAGCGTTTGATCTCTTCCATGCCTTGGGGCTTGGGGTATTCTTCCAGCACTTCGTCTATGCTGACAAAGAGTTCCGGCTGGGTTTCAATGCTCTTAAATAGCTCAGCTTTGACTCGATCGACAAATTGGACGAGTGGATTAAAGTTGGTCGGATCGATGCCTGCTATCGGCTGACTGCATGCCGAGCTATTGGCACCTAGCGAATGGCAGGTGACAGTGATATTAAAGGTCTGCAACAGCTCCTGCTGCTCCTCGCTTACCGAGACGGACGCATTCGCACTGAAGAGCCCGCCAAATAAAGCTTTGACCGAGTTAGTCGTATCGACTGAATTCTTAGCATTTTCATTCTTGCTCTGCATGTCGATGACGACATAAATAGCTGCTCCGGTATTCACACTGCGACTGAATGCATCTCCACATTGATGGCGAAAAGTCTTGGCGTCTTTTTTCAGGAGTTCACTGTTTGCAGAACTTAGCGTCTCCTTGCCACCTTCAATCGTAAGCTCCTGTGCTCGATAGACCAGACTGAGGATACCTAGTATGGATTGTTCGCTGAAATTTGCCTGCCTGAGAATCTGAGTCTTGGATGATACGGAGCCGCTAACAGCACCATAGCTCCCGGACGCCTCCGCATTCAGCTCGATATTCAACTTGCGGGCCAATTCCTCTTTGGTACCGATCAGGGAGAACGTAGACTGCGTACTGCCTATGCTACGAGATATCACCTCGAATTTTCCATCCAGACAGCTGGCATGCCGCTCACCTGAAAGCATGTCGTAGCCATAACCAAGGCGAAAGCTCTTGCCTCCATCGAGCGGTCGCGACGACGGGATGCCGCCTGCATCTGTGTCCAGATTCTGTGGCCAGCTTTGTAAGTTGTCTGATTCTTGGGTCACCGGGATTCTGCGGGACTTGCAAGCAGAGAGCCCGAGACTTCCGATCAGCAAAAATAACATACTCTTCTGTCCCAGATTTGCCAAACAATGGCCTGCATGCAAGGTCTGCTTAATGAGATTCATGAAACTAACCCCTTATCTGGTCAATGGAAGAGCGGGCTCGAATCACCCAGTTTAGGGGCCGAGGACCATATTTTATATGGATAGAGGCACCTTCTCTTAGGCCCCTGCAATCTTATGAGGTAAAACCTGTGATCTTGTGAAGATTTTACCTGTACTTGCGGGGATAATGCAAGCGGATAGCAGAGCTAAGCGCCCAACAAGCCTACCTTGAGGACTTGCTTGATAATGAGCGGACGCCCGTCTCATAGTTATGCGTCTTCCGGCTGCGGCACAGGATTTTGAGCAATAACGATGATCTCGATCACAGCTCTTGCAAATGACGAAAGAGTGACGACAATGCAGATGGATTTTGACGATCTGACTGAGGGATATGTCTTTCAATATGGCAAAGCTGAATTAGGTTTTCGGTTTGATGAAGGGCCTAGTTTAATTATTACTTGGTGCCGCCGCCTTAATCAACAGTCCTCTTTAAGAAATCCCTTTCATGAGCTTGAGTGGTTCATTTTGTTTCTTGCTGTTCATGATCCTCAGCTAAAGAGGGTTAAAGGGTTGGTTGGGATAGATGATAGTATCAATCTTAAATGGCTGTTACCTAATCATCGACTTTCTCGATTTTACAAAAAAAAATTTGCATGGTCGAACTCTTAAATGGGAATGGAATGGATGTTTGTCGATTTAGCAGAAATAAAAGGTAAATCCATACGTACTTAGGTATGGAATATGGAACAATGATCATGGCATCTACAACCTTACAAGTTAGATTCAAACTTTTTACATTCAAAAGGGTATGTAAGAACTCCCAATTGATTTGCCTGCAAATTTTCAACACAAGTCCAATAAAAAAAAGCACCTGGCTGAACAAAATGCAATGAATTGTCTCCGCAAGTTGTTAAGGGATTAATAGTGTTTGAACGTACTTTAAACCTAAATGATGCAAAGCCATGATCGCCTACAGTTCCCGAGCGACCGATAATTCCACCACGGCTAACGGTTAGTCCCAAATTCGCTCCACAGCTGGCAGCGTCACCAATATCAGGATAAATATTATCTTCCAGCTCGTCCAAAAGGCGACCAAGCCGTTGGTTACGCTCACCCCAGAGTACCTGTTCGGTGCATAGGTCTTTTCCATAATTTGGAATGAGAACGGAGCTTGATAGATGATAGGCGCAAATTACCATTTCAGGCCACTCGCTGCTGATAGATTCAAAACAAAGCTCCAAATCATGAAATGGTGCATCACTACTCCCATCATCATAAATTCTTTTTTGCGCATTACGATTGGCAAAACCAATAAATTTCATATCTATAGGGGCCAATACTAATTGGTCAGAGCCAATTTCAAATTCCATGCTATTTTTTTGGGGATATGGTTGTGCTTCAGGACGCCATTCCACAGGGCCTAGGGTAATGACCCCAGGATCTGCCCCGGTTCCAAAAAATTTATTGTGACTACCAATATTTTCTGTAGAAGCTGGTTCTTGAGTCAGAGCAGATGCAGAACTGGCATTAATGGGTGCCAGTTCTGAATTTTCAACACACGCTACTTGCTTTCCTTGGTCATCCCCATTTATATCACTACTGCATGAGGTTTGAGACCCTATGATAGCAGTAATAACGAACGGTAGAATAATCTTGACTGTGAAATTCAAATAAGATTTTAAATTCAAGAAATCAATCATAGTTTCGAGCTCATCAAAGTAAAAATTGGTATTTGTCTGGTTCTTTTCATATTAATATAGTCTATTTAATCATTTGGATAAATTGAAGGCAAGTCGAAGGGATATTATCCTTCGAAGGTCACCATCGGCATATAGGCAGACAACTGCTCGACAGTAGGCAGAATACGCTTTAAAGCGTCTCATCCAACGTTTCAAGGAATGTGGGCTCGAAGTTGCCAAGGTTTTGTTCTGGACAATTTAAAATAGGGACGGAAAGTTTAGATAAGTAATATAGGTTTCCCCATAATTCGACATCTTGAGTATTGAAAAATAGTCTTAAGACTGCGTCTTAAGACAGCAAAAATATAACAGAAATAGTCATAATAAAAAAATGGACCAAGCCTTGGCGGCAACTTTCTAAAGTTTGTAGGGGCGGGACCGATAATCTGTTTATATTGGTGAATTGGAGTTTAATGTGAAATATACTTTAATTGTAAGTATTTTTATGGCCTTAATCGGGTGTCAAAAAGATAAAGACCCTGATTGTGAAAATTCGTCTGAAAATTCGTCTGAAAATTCTGAATGCCAACCAAGTGATGCTGACGATCAAGCAAACCTGACGAATCCACCAGAAGTTTTTCAAATCTTGGCGGCAACTCCTGGAGATGGTTCTGTTGAAATTTCGTGGAGCGCTTCTCTGTATGCTTCGAGCTATGTTGTGACTCGGGGTACGACAGATGGCATTTACGATGCAACTGCTGGTACGACGACCGATCTAATTTACCAAGATACTGGCTTGAGCAATGGAACAACTTATTTTTATATGGTCGCTGCATCTAATGCTGCGGGCACTATTCAAGCTACGGAGCGGATTGCTGTCACTCCCGTTGCTGCAGAAATTCCAACCATGAAAGTGAAGAGTAGTGTTTCAGGTTTGAGTGGAACTTTGGTTTTGCATATCAATGGTGGTAATGCCGTAACTGTGTCCAGTGATGGTTCTTTCAGTTTCCCCATCGAACTTTCAGAAGGCGAGAATTTTACCATAACTATTGCGAGTCAGCCGGCTCAGCAAACCTGTTCGGTCGAAAATAGTACTGGTAAAATTGGGAAGGATGATATTGCCAACATTAAAGTTACCTGTTCGTTTTCAGCTTTTACAGTAGGTGGAAACATCAGTGGTTTGAGTGGCACTGTGGTATTAAGTAATAATGGTGGTGACGACCTATCGATCAATGCAAACGGCGTCTTTACTTTTCCCGGTCTCATCGCCGATGGAGCTGACTATGAGGTTGCAGTTAAAACTCAGCCGACAGGAATGCATTGCTCTTTGACGAACGAAGCGGGAACGATTGGTGGTGCCAATGTCTCTAATGTGACAGTAGCCTGCGAAAATGCTTTTACAGTGGGAGGTAGCGTCTCCGGTATGGCGGACGGAACGCTGGTACTAAGGAACAATGGCGGTAATGATCTTTCTCTCACCGCCGATGGTGCTTTCACTTTCACGGCAGGACTTGTCGATGGAGCAGCATACTCAGTCAGCGTTCATACGAATCCCGCCGGCCATTCCTGTACTGTCACTTCAGGAAGTGGTACGATCGCTGGCTCAAATGTGACATCGGTTACAGTCAATTGTATTCATAGTATTGTTTTATTCGCGACAGGAAATTTTTCGGGTAACCTCGGAAACCGTGCTGCTATCGATGGTTTATGTTCGGCGCGTGCAACGGCGCTTAGTTTAAGCTGTCCTAACGTTCGTGCTTTGATAAGTATCGATACTGATGATGAGGTTCGAGATATGCCTGATCTATATGGTGTTCCCACAAACGTACCCTTGAGAGGCCCGACAGGAAAGCTATTCCACTCGACCTGGGTAGCTGCTTTAGGTGGTTCTGAGGCTGTCAATACGCTTGAAGAGGCTGAGATTCTAACGGGATCTCCTTTTTGGTGGTCAGGGAGCACGAGCTCTGGGGCGCTAGATCCCGGCGGCCTTCATTGCGATCATTGGACAGATGGAGGGTTTAGTTACGGTGCGATTGGTAATAAAACTGTGAAAGTTGGTTGGCTTTCTGTTTTTGAAGATTTCTGTGATAGTACTTATCCACTCCTTTGCTTGTGTTACTGAGCGATTACATAGATTATGTTGAAAATCGTCAAAAACTATAATGGTCAATGAATTTGGGACTAACAGTTTAGATGAAACTGTTTTCCCTGATGTTTTGCGCCTAAATAGTTAAACGGTGGTTAAGTCAAAATCTTAGGTAATGTCAGTAAGGATTAAATTTACAGTCAAGCTTGCAGTTAAACTAATTGATATAGTTGCTGTTTTCCAAAGAAAAAAAAATCTGTCATACACTCCGCATTTTTTCCGATTAGTAACTTACATCTTCTATATAAAATTTTTTTCCTAACCATCCTTAGAGAAATAATTAGCACCGCTTGGCCCTAGGGGCGTTTCATGCGTGAAAGGATGGAAATCAATGAGCTTTAATATAAAGAACTATTCTTACGGCGTCATGAGTCTCATCTTCGGCTTATTGATTACAATTAGTTCATCAAATGCACAAGCCTAGTCGTCGAACTCGGCAATAATGAGAGCGATCAATCAAGCGCTTGAAAAATTTAAGCTTGATGAAGAACTGAAAGGCGATAAAGGCGATAAAGGCGATAAAGGCGATAAAGGCGATAAAGGCGATAAAGGCGATCAGGGCCCGCAAGGTCCTCAGGGTGTAGCTGGTGCGAAAGGTGACAAAGGTGATCAGGGCCCGCAAGGTCCTCAAGGTGAAAAAGGCATCGCTGGTGTAAAAGGTGAAAAGGGCGACAAAGGTGACCAGGGACCTCAAGGTCCACAAGGTGAGCAAGGCATCGCTGGTGCGAAAGGCGATAAAGGTGATAAAGGTGATAAAGGTGATCAGGGGCCGCAAGGCCTAGCTGGTCCGCAAGGTCCACAAGGTGAAAAAGGACCACAAGGTGAGCAAGGGGTCGCTGGTGTAAAGGGTGAAAAAGGCGACAAAGGTGACCAGGGACCTCAAGGTCCACAAGGTGAGCAAG
>JBMDZZ010000023.1:0-12232 GCA_048816425.1 Oligoflexus sp. FD111 | reverse complement strand
ATAAAACTACAGATCATGGTCTTGGAAATAACAGTGTCAGTGGAGTTTACGTATCTGAATCAAATATCTATGCAGCAACTCTAGGTGGGCTTTCGATCTCAAGTGATGGGGGAGAAACGTGGACCAATAAAACCATAGTTGATGGCCTTGGATCTAACAATATCTATGGAGTGTACGTATCTGGAGCAAATATCTATGCGGCAACTCTAGGTGGGCTTTCGATCTCAAGTGATGGGGGAAATTCATGGAACAATGAAACAACTTCTGAAGGACTTGCATCGAATCATATAAATGGAGTTCACGTATCCGAATCCAGCACCTACGTGGCAACCGAGAACGGGTTATCCGTATCCGTCCCACTTGTACTGGTTGAATAGTGGGTGAAAATCCACGTCAATATTCGGGATTGTCGATTGGGCAAAGCCTGGTTTCGAGCCAGGATTGATCCAATCATCTCTGTGTGTCGGCTAAGTGGGTTCTGTTGCATCTAGCAAATATGATGATATCATTGGGTAAATCACTTCGGAGATAACCCATGCTTTTTGACACCAGAGGACATTGTTTTGAGCGCGCGATCATAACGCTCAACGTCCGTTGGTATCTTTCCTATAAGCTGAGCTACCGCGATCTGGAGGAGATGGCCGCGGAACGTGGGCTTGAAGTTGACCACACGACGATCTATCGCTGGGTTATCAAGTTCACTCCAGAGATGGAAAAGGCTGTGCGCCGGCTTTAGCGGCCGGCAGGCAAAAGCTGGCGATTGGACGAAACGTATATCAAGGTCAAGGGTCAATGGAAATACCTCTACCGGGCAGTCGACAAGGAAGGCAACACTGTCGATTATTTGTTGACAGCAAAACGCGATAGGAAAGCCTCAAAGCGCTTTCTCTGCAAGGCTATCAAGTTAAATGAGGAGCAGACAAAAATCAACATCGACAAAAGCGGAGCAAACACTGCTGGCATCAATGACTATAACGCTGATGCCGGAATCGATATTGAGATTCGACAGAACAAGTATTTGAACAACATTGTCGAGCAGGACCATAGGCCAATAAAACAGCTATGCAGAGCCGCATTGGGCTTCAAAACATTCAGGTCCGCAAGCATCGCCATCGGTGGATTTGAGTCGATGAGGATAATTCGAAAACGGCAAGTCAGAGCAGAGGGTAACACCTCTGCTGAGATCTTCTATTCCATGGCTGCATGATTACTCGCGAATCCAGACATTTCCTCGCTCAGAGTCTGCAAACGCAACAGAGCCCCAAAATTGGTGCGATCGCTTATTTGGGTAAGCCGTTCGATGAAATCGAGCTTATGTGCATCGTCGAAAATCTTTTACTACTGAAAAGCCGTGAACAAAAAATTGCCGAATTAAACAGGAATCTGGTAGAGAATGTATTACAGCGATTTCTTCCCCCCAAAGTGGTAACAGAGATCGTTGAAGGTAAAAGATCGCTCGATGAAGCACCTAAAGTCGGGGCAATGACAATACTATTTGCAGATCTCTGTGGATTTACACGTGAATCGGAACTCATAGGACCAACAAAGATAGGGTCGATGCTTAACACGTTTCTAAGTCGTATGACTGATCTCATTTTTAAGTATGATGGAATCATCGACAAGTTTATCGGCGATGGAATCATGGTCATATTTGGAGCCCCCATGCTCAACGAAGAAACGGAACAGGTTGAAAAAGCGGCAATCTGTGCTCGTGAGATGCTGCAAGAACTGGAAAATTTGAACAAAGAATGGCAGAAAGATGAACTTCCTAGCTTTCAAATGCGCATTGGCATCCATGCCGGCCCCTGTATTTCCGGAATGTTTGGGGGGACCGAAGAGAGCGGATTTTACCGTAATCGGGCCAACTGTAAACATGGCATCCCGCATCGAGAGCATTGCCAAGCCAGGTGAAATTTTTCTTTCATCTACGGTACGCGATCTTCTTCGCGATGATTCTTGGGAGTCGGCAGGCACCTTTGAGTTAAAGGGCTTTCATGCGCCGGTTCATCTCTATCGTCTGGTAGCTAAGAAAAATATAAAGGCGGCTTAATGTTGACGAATCGTGAGTCATCAGGATAATTCCTATGCCACGATCTATCCAATATAGTTATCATGGTTTCTCTTAAATTTTCTGGAAAAGATGCGATTGAAAACCATTTTGCAGAATTCGTCACACCCAGCCAAATTTTACCGATACATTTTTTCAACGAACAAAGCTATTATGACCAGACTCAACTACCTTCACATGCCACTTCCTAAGTACCAAATCCCTCTAATTTCTATTAAGATAGATTTTAAACCATGAATCACCAACAACCCAGAGTAGCCATGCCCACCACCGACCAATCAAGCTTAGCCCAAGCCAATGCCCAATTCCGCCAAGGCAAATACCTGCTTGCCCGTAATTTATATCGGGACATCCTAAATCGGTATCCGGCTCTGAACTCTCTGCTAAGATTTAACATAAGCCTTTGCGACAGAAAGTTAAACTTCACACAAGAAAATCGCTGCTATTATCGGATCTTAGATCAAGTCAAGGCTAGCATTAAAGACAGCAAGCAACGCCAGGCTCTGGATCAAGCGCTCACGGCAAGCCAGGAGATAATACAGAATTACAAAGCACACAAGCCAACCACACTGGTATCGATCATCATGCCCAGCTACAATCGTGCTCATATCATGAACGCATCGATACAGAGCGTCATCGAACAGACTTACCAAAACTGGGAGCTGATCATATGTGATGATGGCAGCCAAGATAATACACGCACGCTTGTCCAAAGCATTTGTGAGCCGCGCATTCGTTACTTACAACTAAGCCATCAAGGAGCCGCCGCCGCACGTAATCGGGGTTTGGAGCTGGCACGCGGTGAGATCATCGCCTATCTTGATACCGATAACTACTGGCATCCTGATTACCTGTGGGCCATGGTCACCTGCATGGAGCAAAACTCCGGTAATATGACTTTATATGCTGATTACATTGACTATCGTGTCGAGCAATTCAATCAGATGAAGCTGGAAAAATTCCAAGGTCCGCGTTTTCAATTTGAAAAGATGCTCAAAAAGCCATTTATCGATTTGAACTCCTTCGCCCATCGCAAGCAGTTGTACGATTGCTTTGGTGGTTTTAACGAGTCGCTCAAACGACGTCAGGATCAGGATCTAATCACCAAATATACCTGGCTTCGCGACCCGCTGCACCTGGCCTGCCCGATGAATCTGTACCAAAGAAATGCCAGACTAGAGCAAATCACGAAAACACAAGCTCATGACAAAACAGCGGTCGCTATCATTCAGAAATCCGTTCACGACTATTATCAACAAGGGTTGCCGATTCAAAGGAAAACACCATATAAGCGCATCACTATCATTTCCTGGGATATTTCCCGTAATCACTTCAGCAAAGCGTTTAACCTGGCCCAAGCTCTATCCCGGGACTTTGACGTTCAATTGATCGGTTTTCAATTCTTCGAAGATTCCATATTTCCCCCACTGGCCAAGACTAAGCCAGAGTTTAAAACTCTTTATCTACCCGGGGATTCCCTCCCCGAGTTCTGGCAAACTATGGAATATGCCGCCGAACAGGTCAGCGGTGAGCTGATCTATGCCATCAAACCCAAGCTACCTAGCCTGGGAGTTGCGTTGCTGGCCAGTCAAAAGAAAAACATTCCCATCATATTGGAAGTCAACGACCTGGAGCACGCTGCTCACGATCCCAACCAGAACTTTGACAAGTTTGAATTGCAGGAGTTTGGCCCCGGCCACCCCGACTATCCCTGCCCTTACAGCGATAGTTGGACCAAACACATGGAAGCCATGTCCCATAAAATACCAGTCGTCACCACCCACAACCGCAATATCGACCAGATATATGGCGGTCGTTGCTATTACCTGCGCAATTTAAAAGACGAGAGGATCTATGACCCAAAACGATATGATCGCAAGGCCATTCGTCGCAATCTTGGCTTTGCAGAAAATGAGCGCATCATACTTTTTGGTGGCCTGGTAAGAAAGCACAAAGGGGTGCGGGAAGTTCTGCAAGTCGTGCGGGAATTAAATGCCGAGAAAAGGCTTTATCGCTTGCTCATCGTTGGATCACGTGCCTCGCCTGAGTTAGTGGAACTTAAATCGCAGGTAGGCTGGGAGCTTGTGGTATTGGATGCTCAGGATGATATCGGGATGGCAAAAGTTAATTTGGCTGCGGATGTGGTGGTACTGTGGTTGAATCCTGCAGTTGAAGCCAGTCATTATCAAATGCCTTATAAGTTGACCGATGCTCTAGCCATGGGGGTGCCGGTGATTGCCAGTCCGGTTTCGGATTTGGAGGTGTTGGGGGAACAAGGTTATGTGCGGATTGTGGAGTTTGGGGATATGGCGGGTTTGAAGTTTGCAATTCAGAACTTGGATCGCCGTGGCGGGGATCTACGACGGAGTTTGTTTTTGCGGGGGTTTTCTTATCAAGCTGCACTTAATGTAATGGGGAAAATTGGTTGTGGGCATAAATTACATAAACTGCCAATATTCACGAAATTTTAAGTTCAAAAGAGTGATTCTAGTCAAGAAATTTAAAAACCAAAGAGTATGAATATTCATCTTCTGATGAATAACCATCTTATATCAAAAATCATCCCAATGACTGTATAATGTGCTCTCTTTGATCCACCGATCATTCCAAATATGCGATTTGGGGCTCGGAAGGTGGTAGTGGCAATGTGCAGCGGAATATGTTTTTTACAGGGTTTTTCTTATCATGCCGTAAAATTGCTTCCAATCCAAAATCAATCCGAGCCTGATCATATGTACCATGAAGCGTGTGCGATTCATCGGTTTTGGTCGGAATTTGGAGAACCACCTGTCCTAAATAGAAATGTTCATAATCGCTGGGATTGCTCGCCAATTTCGAAGCTAATTAACCGAAATTGGAACAATCTAATTCAGTCACCTTTGATTGATCCAAAATTGACGAAGGCCTCTTAGACCAAATTCGTCTTCATACCTGAGTCCTCAATAAACCAGGGAAAATAGGCTAGACAGTGCGTCAAGCAAAGGGGGGGGCATAATCAAGCCGGGCTAACTTACGACGGAACTGCCGGGATTTATCTGGCCCACTTTTGTCGCTGTGGAATATCGCTCATTATGACCGGGTGTCGACTCAGATCCTCCAGAAATATTTGTGAAGAGGTGGTTAAATCGACTCGCATTTAACCCCTTGATAAACAAAACCTTATACCCAATTAGCGCCTTATTGACATCATTCACAACCATCACAAAGCTACAAGTTAGATCAAAGAACAAGACATTTTATGTCTTGTTCTAGAACTAAAATTCCTTCCCATCAAGCCGATATTGAAGTATGGTCCAAATATAAGACATATTTTGTCTTATATTTGACTCAAAATGGGAAAAGCATGCTGGATTTTGAAAAGATCAATCATCTCAGAAATATACTCCCACCGGTATTTAAAATCGGTGAGCTGGCGGCCTTTTTTCCTGAGAAAGCTGCTCCTAGGAAGTTTTGTGAGCGCCTTGTCAACAAAGGCTTGCTCATTCGGCTCAAAAAGGGCGTCTATGCATTTCGGGAGAACATCGATTCGCTACTTATTGCAAACTATCTAGCTCCGTGCTCCTATATTTCATTCGAAACGGCATTGAGCTATTACGGAATGATTCCCGAGTATGTACCAGTGATCATGTCTGTCTCCACTGCCATCAAAAGGCGAGATTTTGTCACAGAGCTGGGTATCTATGAGTACCACTATCAAACACCGGCGCTTTATGCGTTGGGGATGGATATGGCTCGGGTTTCCGAACGAGCGCCAGCCCTTTTGATTGCAACAAAAGAAAAGGCACTGAGCGACGCTTTAGCCAGAAGAAGCGAAGTATACCACGACAAAAATCACGAATTTTTAGCAGCGATACTCCACAGCCTGCGCGTCGAAGAAGTCGAGCTATTGAAATTTGATTTAGTGCATCTTGGTGAGATTGCCAAAACTCATCATAGCAAAGCCCCAACACTTTTGCTTAGCTTCCTGGAAGAACTTCACTCAAGACGGAGGAAGGAGCCTTGAATAAGGCCATTGAAAAATTATTGGATAGAAATAGAGCTGAACATCCCCGGCTTCGTGACCAACGTCTGCGGGAAGTGTTGCAGGTAATCGTGCTGATGGGATTAAAAAGAGCAGACTTCTTTGAAATCGCCTCGTTCTATGGTGGGACGGCCTTGCGGCTGCTGCATGGACTTGATCGCTTTTCGGAAGACCTCGATTTTTGCATAAACCCTGGCATGGCCACGGACTTTGATTTTAAATCATATTTCCCCGCTATAGAACAGACACTCGCATCCTTTGGCTTCCAAATGACTGTCACAGCCCAGGAAAAGGCTCAACCTACGCCGATCCAGTCGGCGTTTGTCAAAGGCAACACTTACGTGAACTATTTGGCAATTGGGGAAGCGCGTCGTGGTATGCATCCAGGACAAGTCACAAAAGTGAAAATAGAAATCGACACGGAAAATCCCGAAGGGGCGACTCGGGAAATGGCACCTATCACTGAACCGGAGCCTTTTCTGGTTCATACTCTGGATCTGAATTCATTGTTTGCTGGTAAACTTCATGCAATTATTGCGCGAGAAATGGATGGTCGTGTCAAGGGTCGTGATTTCTACGATTTTTTACACTTCATCGGGCGTGGCGCTAAGGTGAACCTTAGGTATTTACGAGCTAAGCTCATCGATTCGAATCACCTTGGAAATAATGAATCCTTTGATATGGATGTTTTTAAAGCGATGCTGATAGAAAAAATCCGATCGACAAATTTTAAATATGCCGTCGAGGACGTTTCACCATTTATCTATTCTGAACAAAAGCGGAGCGAACTTAAGCATTGGAATGTGACGTTCTTCGAGGCATTCTCACGGATACTAACACAGGCTGAGAGCCAGGATTACCCCCAAGCGATCAATAATAAAGACGACCCAGAGTGGGAATATCCGGATCCCAACATCAAGCAAACACCAAGTGTTGATGAAAACCATGAAAAGATCCGCTGCAAGGTGTGTGGAGTCGTGATCCGCAAAGGATCGAAAACTACCGAGGCCGATCTCGATGCGGAACTATGCTCGAAACATCGTGCCCGGGCTGGTTTAACATAGTGTGGCGAATTATTACCAGATTGTCGAAAAAAAACGTGATAACAATTACTTAAGACTCCACAAAAATATTGCGCAAAAGGTCGTTTTTGAAGTTCTAAATTACCGATGGGTCTATTCCGAAATCGATGCCGCTGAATATTATCAAACTAAAATTCATTTGAGCCGTTGCAAAAACACTTTCCCACTGCCGGAGATATACTGACCTTCCTCCTGAGCTGCTTGTGTATGCCCTTGGGAAGCAGGCGCAGATACCGTAGTGGCAAGTATGGACGCGACCAACCCCACGGAGAAGACAAAGGCTGAAAATTCCGACTATCGCATACAAATTTGCCAAAAAGTTGAATCAAGAAGCCATTTTTACACATTCTTTCTTTATACGATAAAGATTATGTTTTCCGGACAAACCTTTCAGCTCAAATGTGCCAGCATTTTCCCAAATTTCATCTTCCAGGTAGTCCCGAACAACAGCAGAAAAATAAACCTGACCGGGAAGCGCTACGGACTCTATGCGTGAAGCAAAGTTGACGACCGGCCCTATGGCTGTATATTCACTTCGATTTTTACCGCCAAATGAACCAATTACGACTGGTCCATGGTGAATACCTATGCGCATATCCATTGCCGGAGTCTTGTCAGCCGCCCAGTTCAAGTTCAGTTCATCTAGCATGCCTTGCATTTCCATCGCACACGCCATGGCAGCCTTGATTTGATCATTTTGAGGAACAGGCACAGGCGCTCCAAAAATGGCCATGATGCCATCACCTATGAACTTGTCTACAATGCCACCGTGTTTGAAGATAAGCGTCGACATTGCTTCGAGATACTCATTAAGTATCCTGGCCGTTACCCTTGGGCCAAGATTTTCTGACATTTGTGTGAAGCCACATAAGTCAACAAACATGACGGTGACCACTTTCAGATCGGGTGCCTTGTCGAACTCCATAGAACCACTTACGATTTCATCAACAATTTTTGGAGGAAGGAAGCGCTTTAGGACGTTTTCTGTGAGATGACGGTTAAGTTCAGCGATCTTCTGTTCGCCTTCTTTAAGTCGAAGAAGGTTACCTACCGTGCTCGAGAGTTCGAGTTTGTCAAACGGCTTGCCAAGGAAAGAATCTGCTCCGATCTGAACACCTTCAAGCTTACTGCTTTCGTCAGCTTTGGCTGTGAGCAAAACGATCGGAATGCCTGAGATCTCTTTATCCATTCTGATCAACTTGATGAATTCCGGCCCCGACATTTTGGGCATCATCCAGTCTACCACGATGAGATTTGGGCGCTTCTCCTTTGCTTTTTCAAGCCCCTCTGCTCCATGAGATGCGTAGATTATTTGGTATCCGAACTGCTGGAGCGTACTGCCTATAAGCATACGCATGTCCCTCAAGTCGTCAATCACAAGGATGGTTTCACACAGCTCTGATTTCACTAATGTTTCAGAGTCCCAATCGATATCTTTTTCCTCATAACTCATAAGCTCATCCAAGAGCCAATCTTTAATCAGCAGATCCTCTGAACTGTCCTTGACCTGCTCCGTAGAAGCGTCGCTCATCAAAGGCAAGTCAACCCAAAAAGTACTTCCTTTACCAAGCTCACTCTCAACACCCACTTCTCCGTCCATTCTGTGAGCAAGCTCCTTGACCAATGCCAGACCTAAGCCTGATCCTTCATGCTCGCGAGTCGCGGAGCCATCTAGCTGTGAGAATACCTCAAAAAGGTTCTGAATGTCAGACTTCGCAATGCCAGGCCCCTGGTCCCTCACCAGAAGACGTGCTTTATTGTTTGTTACTTGCACTCCCAAATCTATCGGTGTGTTCGGTAATCCGTATTTTAAGGCATTTGAGAGGTAATTAAAGGCGATTTTTTCAAGAGCATCAATATCAGCCCTAATGAAAACACTTGGCGCATGTCTATTGACATCAAGTTCCTTGCCGTCACATGTTATGCGCAGTTTGTTGCTAATCTGCGCATGACTCATGCCAAGATATGATTGAATATGCCTCATGAATTTTACCAGATCGATTGGTTGTGTGACCGAGTCTCTCTTGGTTGTTGACAACTTCTGAAAGTCCAGAAATTGATTCACCAAACGATAGAGCCTATTTGTGTTTCGCTTCGCTACCTGCAGGTCTTTGTCATCAGGATAGCGGTCGAGAACGCGGTCCTGGGTATTCAATATAAGTGTTAAAGGAGTTCGGAGTTCATGAGATATATTCTGAAAAAAGCTCGTTTTTTGTTTGTCCAGCGTTTTAAGCTTGTCATATGCTTTTTCCAAGTCAGATGTTTTTTCTGCAACTATTCCCTCGACATTGTGGATTTGGTCTTCTAACTGTCTGTTCAATACCTTAATGTTTTTCGTGTATTCGAATCGAATTAAATTAATTCTATATCCTAAAGCAAGAGAAAGTAGGACGCCTTCTAAGGCTCCTCCCAATAATGTCGCCCACTCTGCAATGAAACTATCTGCTATAAGTCCTCCGGCTCTAAGAGCTATGGCAGTATTCCCGACAAGAATTGTGATCCAGGCAAGAGTGTAAATCCTAGCCGGTTTGTCCTTTTTATACGAACAGTAGATCCCACTTAAGAGCAGGACGAATGAGGCAAAAAAAACATTGATTGTTGTTAGTTTTATAGCCAGTTTGTAACCAAAAACCAGTAAAAATAGTATATTGAATATGCTGACGAAACAGATTATCCGGCAAGCTAAATCCAATCTGGGAGCTCTTTCCTTGAGATTTAAAAAAGAACTGGCAAAAAGCGCTGCAAAAAAATAACTCATCTCTCCCGTTACGATAAAACCGTCATTGGAAAGCCAGTTAACTGCTGAATCTGCAAAAATATACTGGGCCGCCAGACCTTGATTCGACAACTGGAAGGCTATAAAAGAAAGGATGAACCCAACATAGTAGATATAGACTACTGATTTAAAGGAAAAGTACAGAAAGAGGTTGTATCCAGCCATAACCAGAAGAGCCCCGAGCATGACGCCCAGATATATGTATTCAAGAATCTGGTTAGTCCTGAACTCGTTGGCTGACCAAAGATAGAAAAAACAGTTTGCTGAACTTGATGTCTCTACCTTGATATAGATTGTCGTACGACCTGGCGGAGCAAGAAATTTAAAGGCTGGGTAACGGTGATCTAATTGCTTTTCTTTCGATGGCACATGGTCACCGGCTAGTAGAGCAGAATCCCAACCATCGGCATTTGGGATAAAAAGCTGCACACGATCGGTCGGTGCATAGCGACTTTCGAGGATAATTTCCTTGGACACTGAAAAAGGATTGCGAATAGTGAGGCGGATCCAAATTGGTTTATCCAAAAATCCCCAGGTTAATGTATCACTCTCGGAGCGCTGAAACTTTACATTGCTCGAATCATCAGTAATGTTTTCAATGCTGATGCTTCGCTCGTTATCGATTAGAAATCCCAAGAAGCGACCAACAGGTATCTTTTCCATGGATTCTTGAAGAACGAGATCCTGGAATTCTAACACTTGACCCGCGTTTTGGGTTTGTTCCTGTGCCTGCATCATTTGATTGGCCAACAGAAGGATCAATGTCAGAGAGAACTTAAAGATAATTTTCATATGTGAGCTTGAATTCCTGCCGAACATCTGATCCTCTTCGATCCAGAATTTTCAATAGTAGCTAGGGTCGATCCCGAAATACCTTAGGCATTCCCGGATCGACCCTCGCTAATCTCGTATCGGTTCTTCATGGAAGGTAGATCACTGCAAAAACTTCCTAGCCAGGTAACAAAGCCATTATATATGCGCTCACCAATCTTCATGAAAAATAGAAAGTTCGCAGCATATTGTTACCAATCTGGGCTTCAATGCTCAATTTAGCCTTTCCTGTGTTACCAGAATATATTTATTTTCGGTATGTCGTTCTTATAAAAATGCTAGCTTCGCGATCACCATGAATTGGGACCCAAAGACAGAGAGTCCGCACTTCATATATGATCGAGAGAAATTGCTCACCATTATCCGTAATTTACCAGGCAACACTTTCAAATTCAGTCAAGCTCAATCACAGTATGCTATAAATTGTCATATTAATTTCGAAAATCGCCTGACGATCGAAGTTAGGGATCAAGGTATCGGCATTCCAGATCACGAAAAAGACACCATTTTCACGGAATTCAAGCAAGTTCAAGAAGATGCCAGAAGAGCTTATGAAGGCTGGGTAGTTTATGACGATACTGACTTGGTCTACTCTGCTCGGTTTTAGCTGATAGCATTCATAACAAGACCTTGTCCCGCTCGACGGATTTTTTATAGCTATTTGCAAGTTCACGTGCATCAACTAAATCTACTTTAAAAGGAAAATTACTTTCTTCCAACTTTTCGGATAGAAAACCAATCAGTAAGGACAAGTCGTCTTGAGATTCGATCAGTATATCCAGATCAGAAAACTTTTTGTGGGTACCGCGAGCTCGCGAACCGAATAGAAATACCTTTGCTCCATGAGCCTTAAGGGGAGCAACGATTTCAGTTTCAAACCAACTCCAATGCTCTCTTGAAATTCCAAATTTCATCATAATTTTTCGAGCCGCTGCAATAGTGCCTTAGCCTCTGGCAAAAACTGACCAGCAAATTGATATACTAACTCTGCAAGCTCTTCTTTATACGTATGAGAACTAAGATTTCTTTGATCGATAGCTTTCAACCAAAAATCAATGTGTTCAATCAATTGGTTTTGGGCCATTTCTCGAATCACTGACTTCGGTGCACTTGTGGCTGTTCCCATTAACCTCTTAGCGCTTTTCCATGCTAGTTCAACGCAAAACTCAAAACGATGGATCGTGGCGTCACGGACGATGTCAGATTTTGGCTCTAACAAAGCTTTTTCTAGTGAGATTAGTGCCTTTGTGAATTCTGTCAAGACTTTGTCCATCAGACTTCCTTTTTTTTACCGCTTTTGGCGCACTTTTTATTCGCATCGTATTAAACCGAAATTTTCACTCCCAGTTAATGATAATTCATTGTGACCATCAAGAATAAATTTCGGAAAAACTCTCTGTGAGCCTCCCCTGAAAAATGGACAACCAGTTAAGAGATCCAGTAATATCTTTTGA
>JBMDZZ010000022.1:0-23339 GCA_048816425.1 Oligoflexus sp. FD111 | reverse complement strand
TCAAAAGATATTACTGGATCTCTTAACTGGTTGTCCATTTTTCAGGGGAGGCTCAGCAGCCCTCTATCGCGGACCCAGCCAGCAGCAACACAACTTATGGCAAGTTTTCATCAGCCCAATTATCGGATTAGCTTAATTTTGCACCGAAACGAAGCGCAACGCAAGCTTAGCTTCGGTGATCAGCAAGACCAACAGCGCATTCCCCCAGGGGTTCTGATGGCTTTCAAACTGCCGATCTGAGTGCTTCCTACCGCTTATCACAAATTAGCAATGAAAGCTGGCTTAACCTTACCGCCAAGAACTTAAATGATGAGAATTACCGTGTCCATGACTCTGGTCAAAACGAGGTTGGACGCAACTTCATTGTCAGTGTAGATGCTAGACTATAATTGGTGAATTTACTGACTTGAAGCTGCCACAAATCGCAAGGTTGTGATGAAGTAATATAATCATTGAGACTAGGCTCTGGCAGAGCCAGACCCTATCGGACGATACTTGATTATGATCCAGGCGTAAATTTTTGAAGGGGGAATTTAATTTTTGGTTTAAACGGACTGCTAGG
Organism: Oligoflexus sp. FD111; assembly: GCA_048816425.1. Taxonomy (GTDB): domain Bacteria; phylum Bdellovibrionota_B; class Oligoflexia; order Oligoflexales; family Oligoflexaceae; genus JBMDZZ01. Next base: position 22,777 of record JBMDZZ010000022.1, on the reverse strand, counting down.
CTTCCCTGGTTTGCTATTGCCAACCGAAGGCTCTGCTTTCCCAGGCCTTGAATTCGGCTGCTGAATCAAGATCCAATCCTGGGTAGAGTCAGACTGCCCAAGGCTTCCAATGGCATCAAAACCTTGTCGCGAGAATATATATGCATCTAAGAAGTCCCTAGAATGAACATTTCTAATTCTAAAACTATTTTTCACGGCAGAAGTGCGTATAAACTCCCATCTATGTTTGAAGGTCGCAGGCCCAGGTCGCGTCATGGCGCTATAATTTTCATCAGGCGAACTATAAAATTCGAGAAATCGACCGGTAGACAACTGCTTAATAACGTACACTTTGTCAAAAGGGTTAAATCTGTAGATTTCCCATAGTTGGCTGTCGCTGTTTCGAAATTGTCTTGTTACAGCGTTATAGTCTGTGGCTTTTGTTTCAAAAGCATCCAGATAACGGCCCGTTTCAACCTGCTGTAATCGATAAATTCCATTCTGAATGACTGCAAAGGCTGAGCTGCTCAATAAGAGGGAAAGTGCCATGACAAAGAAACGATTTGTGGTTTTCATGTTGAATTCCTTTAATTCAAGATAGTGAAACGACCTAACAGCCGCAAGTTAGCAACGAAGAAAGTAGATTTCTAATGAAAGGAACAGCTTATTTTTGATGTGAATTGATGTGATTTGGTTCGAATCAAATCATGGTTGGGTTGCTAGGTCCCATCCTAATGGGAGTGGTCGCTTCTGTTGAAACTTGGAAGTGTCGTGATATCATTGCGTAAACCAATGTGAAGACGAATGAGTCTTTTTGGCTTCGCGATCCCAGTTTTGAGCGCGAGGTTATAATGCTCAATGTTCGCGGGGGATGGCAACGAAACGAGACAAATCCTATCATATATAACTTAAGTATTTAATATTCTTATATAAAAATAGGAACATCATCGCTTAGATGATGTGTTTAAATTTTCACGGAAATGTTTGGCTTACAAGGCTTTTTGGGGCGGGTGAGAGGCATTTTTCGTGCACCATCGTGCCAGGGGAGAGTACCTCGCAGACCCAATCAGGTGGCACTTCGATGCCATTTTTTTGATTCATCATGGACAAAACGTTCCCTTTTCCAGCAAGCGATATCTGGCACCAGATAATTACCCCTTGGCCCAGCTTCAGAAGATAACCAAAGTTGTGTGTAGGATAATCAAGCCAGTTTCCCATTCTGATTGCGTGTGACCTCAAGGACGGAAACAGCAGCGTATCTGCGGATATCATTCTTTACAATGATAGTCGCTATTGGCGAAACCTTAGCGGTTCGCCTTTCCACTACGGTCTCATTATTCCAAAGGGTTTCTCAAATCGGCAACTTTTCTCTAAAGTTTTTTCCGACCTAGTCGATTCTTGGACTAAATGAGGCAAGTCAAGATCCGACTTACTTCTCGAACGGGGGAAACGGCATGAAAAAGCAACTCTTTGTCGTGGTGATGACAACAGCCTTGAGCCTCAACTCATCCTGCGGTAGTGATAGTGATGATTCAGCAGGCGCAGCTGCCGGCGCTGGTGGAGCTGGTACAAACGAAAACTCTGCATTGGCTAAGGTAACCGAAGGATCAGCCTCAGAGCTGATGGCTTTAGGTTTACAGGCCATCCAATCTGGTCGCCTAGCTGTGGAGGCATCAAGCCTAAGACTGCAAGATGGTGACGGTGGTGGCAGCGGCGAAGCGTCTGTGCAAAGTGAAAACGATCCGCTTTGTTCAAACAAGGCTGAGCCATGGGATACAGTTAACAACCAGCGGTGGAATTCCGGTGATGGCTATCTCGAACGGCTTTTTTACTGCGCTGTGAACGCCAAAACCTACGAGTCTGTCGACTCACTAATAGGCCAACTAACTCAAACAAAATCGATCTTTTGCTCACTTGAAGCAGCTGTTGGTATCGAGGCCGACAAATTTACGGAAAATGGCAATAATCTCGTAACTGCTGATCCCATCAATATCGAGCTAAACAGCGAATGCTGGCCACAAGGTGCTCCGGATGGTCTGACATCGATTCCCATGGAATCCATTACGCTTACCAAGCTTGCCGAAAGCACCGGCTTTCAGTATGCCATCGAGATGTCCAACGAAGAATACGATCTTGACTACGAAATTCGCTTTTTTAACAAAGACGGAGTCTTTGGCTTTTCGACACCTGGCGGCGGCAACACTCCAGGAGTGGGCGAACGCTTTGACCTGACGATTGATACCAATAATGGCGTCATTTTGCTTAATGTCATCAATGACCGCAACAAAGACGACGACCCTTATTTATCTCTGCTTCGCATGCGAGTCAGTGGCGAGTTTGATGCAGAAAATGGTAGCTTCGACTCTGTCAGTGCCGCAAAGGGAATCTATGTCTTCAGCGGTCCTGGCTATAATGCTGTCGCAGGTAATAACTTTCCTTATAGTGCTTATGAAGTTTCCGGTAATAGCACGACTGGATTTCGCTATCGACATATCTGGAATCAACCTGACCAAGACGCTTCCGGCCCAGCCATCAACACTGATGCTACGGAATGCTCTGGCGGCACCGCGACTTGTGAGGATGCTGTCGACATAGGAAGCACGGCCGATGTTCACACACTTGTGACAGCAAGCGAGGCGATTAAGGCAGCTTGGTCGGAACACATCAACGACGGTTTACCGTTGTGTAATGCCAGCACAGGCGATGCTGCTATTACTCTGGATGCAGCGCCTGCAAGTACTGGAGAATTTGGTGTTTGCCAAGACTAAAAAGTCAAGGGCACATGACAACTTCTAGCGTTTCCTATCAAAGTTTCTATCCTAGCCACATCGTCTAAGACGTGGCTAGGATTTCACGTACTCTCAAGCCATCCAGTCTGCTGACCTGAGGCCCGACACCATAGGCACTTCTCGTCAGAAAGTGGATTATCTATCAACTCCAAATACTGAAGGTTCTTTAGCTGCGAAAGCTTTTCCACATCGGTAATAAAATTGTGGCTTCCTAAAATCACTTCTAAGTTTGAAAAGTGGATTAATGGGTGTACAAGATCCCTGTCAGTTTATTGATCTAGCTTCTGTTATAGGCTATTCTCAAATTAATCACTCACAATTAATCTCTGGATGTGATTCGAAAGTGCAATAAATAGTGTTTTAAATGACACTATTTGATTGATTTCATCAACCTCATTAAAAAATGGCTGAACTCGACCTGACTCCTATCGTTAAACTATTGCGATCGAAGTCACAAGTGGAAACGACAATGGCAAATTCAATCAAAAGTATCCATCTCGATTTACCAGAATTCGAAAAGGCCGCTGTCCTACAGTCATCATTTCTATTTCGCAATATCCCTATAAATATAATTAAAAAAGTCGAAAGTCACCTAGAGACTGTCCAGTATACGAAAGGTGATCCAATTTTTCTCGAACAGGAAAAAAGTGATCAAGTTTATTTCATTGTCCGAGGAAGTGTCGAAATAATTAAGTACCGGCCTATGGCCGGATCCATGCATAGAATTGTTATCTTTGAAGCTGGCGAATGTTTTTCAGAACTCTCTCATTACTCAGTCTCAGCATTCGACATCAGCAATTGCCCTGACTGATACTCAACTCTTACAGCTACAGCGGGATACCTTTTTTTCGCTCATAAAAAATATTCCACAAATTGGTAGCAACCTCATCCAAAATCTTGCAACTCTGAACTATCAAATCTTACATGAACGAGATCAAATCGAGACCTATCGGGAAAGCCTATTGCAAATCAGTTCACAATTGACCAGAATTTTGCCCTTTAACTCTATAGAGCAATACCAGGTTTTGCCGGTACGCCACCACCAGGACTATCTTCTAGTGGCTCTTCGTGATCCTAATAATGCACTATTTTATAAAGCATTTAGGACTATGCATCCCGATCTACAAATCAAAGTTTGCCTGATCGTGTCCCCTCCAAAACGGAATAAATTAAAAATTTCTCAGGACGGCATGCACCACGGAAGATAGCTGGCGGGATCTTGCTTTACTTTTGACTTGTTTTCTTGAATCCAAGCTAGGTACTTAAAGCAGTTAATATTCGCATCTTGGCAAGTGGCAATAAGACTTTGAATCACATCTCAGACATGAGCGCCTTTTGCGGTTTTATAGAATAGTGAGTTTTTGCGATGTGTGATGATCTTTTTGATCGTTCGTTCACATTCTGCATTGGATAACGGTACTCCAGGTGTGTAGAGGAATTCATTGAGTTCCGTCCAGCGCTTAAGACTGTAGTTGATCGCAGCAGCCAGGGGGCCGTTTTCTTCAGCCTCGCCCGATTCCAGTTTTTGGATCATCCATTCACCAAGTTCCTTCATTACCTTAGCGCTATGCTTTTGATGATATGCCAATCGTTTTTGATCATCATAGCCAAGCTTTTTCGTTTCTTTGTCAGCTTTGTATACGAGTTTTAACTTCTCTAAAACATACTTGGCAACGTTTTTCGATTCGATTTTCATGGAACCTCCTTCGTGGTGATGGAGGTATCATTGGCTCTGGTTGCTTAATTGTCACGAAACGTTATGGAGGGGACACTTTTTACCGCAGATGCCTACTACGGGTCGGCAGACCTCGTCTGCCGCCTAAAAAAAGGCTATATTGATTTGCTATGTCGGCTCAAACACAATGCTGTCGGCTACCGTGTTGCCGAAGCTGCAAAAAAGCCGAGGCGGGGAAGGCCAAGCAAGTACGGGGATAAATTGAAAGACCCATACAACATTAAAAAATATCACTATCGTTTTTCGCATGTTGCATATCCATTTTTTTGAAGTTCATTTATGTAAACGGTACCATCTTACTGAAGCAGATAGAATGTGTCTGTTTTCGTCGATAAAAGCCATATAGCGTATTTTACTTTCATGCTTGGAGCTGTATTCCGCGCAAGCGCTCAGTAATTATCTTTCTTTCTTAAGGCCAGCTCTATTCCAAATCTAGAAAAAATTTTTTCTATTGTCTTAACAGTAGGATTTCCTTTACCTGATTCAAATTCGATTATAATTCGAGGAGAAAGCTCAACGTATTGAGCAAATTCTTTTTGATTCATTCCTAACATATGTCTTATTTTTACGATTCCCTCGATTAATCCAATAGAACCTTCGTCGTTTAATGTCCTATATAAGTCTTCTCTTGCTTTTTGCCTTTTTTCTTTGGTGATTCTCACGATTTACGCCTTATCTTTCACAGTGGCTGCAAATTCCTAAGAAGCGTCTATTGCCTCTCAAACGGGTTCTTCCATTTGGGTTTTTACAGATTTTAGATTGGCATAACACTGTATATTTATCTTTATCCGGCTTTTGAAACTTTATATTGTCATCGCTTTGATAGATGTTGAAGGATTCTACTCTCTGTTGTAAACATGAATTGATATTGCGAAGGATTAATTCACGCTTAAGCTTTGTTTTTTCAATGAAATTAAACTGAAAATCTTTAGTCACACTTTCTTGTGAATTAATATCTTCGAGCCTATCTCTATAGTCTTTCAATTTAGAAATTAGAGCGCCATGCAGGTTATATCTATCTTCAATAAACTCTATTATTTTTTGCGCATCAGATAGCTCTTTATCCCAAAAAGATTGGCGTACAATCATTTCTTCGTCAAATTGCATCGGTGCAAAGTCATATAAGGGCGAAAGCCTGATCTCATTATCAATTTTAATTAAAGACGAGTTTCGACCATGATTGTCAGTATCACCAAAAGCCTCCCTTGTCAGCTCCCGTAGGTAGTATTCAATAATATCAATTTCTCTGTTCCTAGAAAATTTATGCAGCATATCTAAATACACGACATGATCAACTCTTTGGCCATGTATAGTAGATCCAATAGCTGAATAGAAACTTTCTAAACCAAAATATAAAATTTTATTCTGTGTAATCTTTCTGTCGAAGCGCTCAAAAAATAATGTTCCACTTTCATGATGTATACTGCCCTCAACCGTATGGCCTAAAGTTCTAGCAATATCCTGATAAAGTGCTTCACAAGCGAGGATTTCATAATCAACAACTTTATTCCCACGAGGGAATTTGACCAACCAGAGCCTTTTAGTATTTTTGTCACTAATTGCCGCTTCAGCATGAAATTTTGAGGAATAATCTTCGCGCAAAAGTAGTTTCGGAGCAGCACCTTGAGCGCCTGTTGATCCGCCAATGGGCGCACCACGTTCGACCATGTACTCAAGAAAGTCACTGCTTCTATCAACAACTTCTGATTTTTCAAAACCTGCGTGACTATCAACTTCCGCCATCATCCCCTGGCTTGGAGCAATTCTTAAATTGCCAGGAGGCATTATTGGAACTTTCTTAAGGATATTCCATTCTTGGCTAGGTGTTGCCTGGATACCGTAATATTTCTCGATATATTTTAAAACAGCGCCTTGGGGCAAAAAATCCAAAAGGAATGAAGGCCACTTTTCTAAATTTTTCTGCTCATAATCTACCGCATGTAACACAGACAGTGCTTTGTCGGCCTTATTCCCTAAATATTCACTTGCCCAATCCAAGTCATATTCCAGAGAGATTTCGCAGTTAATGCCTTTTGAAGTATCACCTATTGCAGTTAAGTCTGCGATCTTATTCCACTTTCCGTTTAAGTGGCATTCTAATACTAGTTTGTTTTCATCATTCATAATATTTCCTGGCCAAATCGGTCCCTAAATCACAATGATTATCGGTCAAGATAATGGAAAAATGAAGCAATAATTACCACTATAGTGGTAATTATTTCATATCACTCGCGAAATATTAACCACTATAATGGTTATAGTTAAATTGATTTCCTCCTCATGGATAAGTCCAGTGGGATTCCCGTTGGTGGCTAGACACTTCCAGGCAATAGACGCCCAGTCCGGCCGCCTTATCGCGAATAAGGGCCAAATCATTTGTTGGGAATTGACAAAAAACTTAGCTGAACTTCGAGCGGAGCTTGAAAAGTGACGCAAGGAAACCGGCCAAATACACAACACAAAATCAGCTTAGCTACCGTTGAAAGCTGCAACTAAACGCCGAGGGTTTTACAGAGTCACATTTTCAGCGCAAGGTCGCCAGATCCTCTAAAATCGGACAATCGGGCCTTATCACAGCGCCATTGGCGCCATTGAACTCCGCAATAGCTACGCTGTTGTCATGGCTATCGGGATAATATGTCCTTTTCAGACAATAACTATTTGCTCGTAATGTCACTTCCCCCTTTTGCCGTTGGCTGCTTCTATGCCGGCTATGACGGTAGGGGTTTCAACATGCAATACTTATTCTCGGCGGCGACCGGAACTCACGCCATGCTACCAGGTGATTCAAAGCGAATTCGAAACCTTCGCCGCCGAGCGAGAGGCGGAGGCTCGTCCGCTCCCTCCTCACGTCAGCCAGGAGTTTTATGAATATCTGAAATGTGGCATCCCGGCTTACGGCTTTCTGAGGCTGGCCTGCATAAGCTGCAAAGAAGAAAAGGTTGTTGCGTTCTCCTGCAAAAAGCGTGGCTTCTGCCCCAGTTGCTGCGCCAAGCGAGCGGCTGAAGCGGCAACTCATCTCGTCGACAACGTATTGCCGCTCATTACCTACCGGCAGTTTGTCATCACCTTTCCGATTCCGATGCGGTTTTGGCTCCAGACCAACAAAAGGCTTTATGGCAGAATTCACAAATTGGTCATAACCGAGCTTCATAGCTACTATATTGACAAAGCTAAAGCCCAAGGCATAAAAGAGCCGACAACAGGCACGATCAGCTTCACCCAGCGCTTTGGCTCGGCACTTAATCTGAATATCCATATGCATGTGCTTTGTGCCGACGGGGTTTATACCCGCGTTGATAGCAAGCCGCTGTTTCGTAATTTAGATGCTATCACCGACAAAGAAGTCGCAAGTCTTATCGAAACTATCAGCCAGAAAGCGATGCGATATCTCAAAAAACAGGGCTATATCGACAAAGATGGCGAGCTGGTTCGTAATCCTCTTCTGGATGAGCTTTTTGATACGCATGAAGCCTTGAGTGGGGCCACAGCCGCCTCCATTGCTGGCAAAATAGCCTTCGGTCCTAATGCTGGCAACTACGTCACGCAGATTGGTAAGGGCTTCGGCTATGGTGAAGAGATTCCACTTGCCAAAAGCAAACGCTGCTTCACAGTCAATGGCTTCTCACTTCATGCCAATACCCACGTCAACGCCCTGGCCAGGGACCGACTTGAAAAACTCATCCACTACATTGCGCGGGGACCACTCTCCAATGAGCGTCTAGAGCTAACCGATAATCGTAAGGTGAAGCTCAGACTTAAAACCCCCTATTCTGACGGCACCACCCATCTTCTGTTCACCTACGGCGAATTCATTGAAAAACTCGTGGCTTTAGTTCCCCCGCCAAGGAGTCACCTGGTGCGCTGGGCCGGCGTGTTTGCGCCAAATTCGCATTATAGAAAAGAGATCACCCTAGAAGCTGCGATCAAAAAGGGTTTCCAATTCGAAAGCGGTAACGAAAAAGATGGGATCAAAAACTACTCGTGGTCAAAAATGCTGGCCAAAGTCTTCAAGATCGATGTCACCAGATGCGAAGGCTGCGGCGGTGATATGCAGGCCATTGGTTCTGTCCACGAGCGCCTCTCGATCGAAAGATATCTCAAACATGTCGGAATCGATCATAAGCCTCCAGCCCGGGCACCGCCCACCGCTTTTAAGCAAACAGAGCTATTCGACCAGTCAACCGCACATGAAGAGTCGGTTATCTACCTTGATTAGATGAAGCCGCAGGATGCTTATCGCCAAAATTATCAGGACAGCTCAAAATATGCTTGACCAAATAGACAACTTACCAGATCGACTCTTTTAAGACGTCTAAAACTACCAATCCAAATGCCCTCTAGGGCCACCTTTGGTCACCTTTGGTTCATCACGTCCAGAAAATCGCAGTGGTTATAAAAAGGTAAACAGGCTTGATTATCCTACACGCCATCAGGGAGCTATGGTGCTGTCAGCGGCTCCGTATCGTCCAAGACTCAGATTCTCAGGCAGGCAAATTTCAGCGAACAATCCATACTAGGGATCCTCAGCCTGGTCTATCGAGCGAAGGAACTTACGATTGAAGGTGGCAAGGAGACGCTAAGTTCCGCCGACAGTGAACTCCTGAAAAACGACGCCAAGGCCTTTCGTCAGCAATGTGGTGATGCATTCAGTCGCAGTGTGAATACCGGAGCAGCTATTTATGTCGTCATCGACATGCAGAGCAAGAATGAAAATGTTAAGAATTCAGTCGATACGATTAACTCTGTCAGAGCCGTATTTGGCGGGATCTTCAGTGCGAATGCGTCCGTCGCGGCAAGCACGGAGCAGCAGGAGCTGTTGCAGACCTTCAATATCACTGTCACCTGTCATTCGATTGGTGCCAATAGCTCGGCATGCAGTCAGCCGATAGCAGGAATCGATCCGACCAACTTCAATCCACTCGTCGAATTCGTCGATCGAGTCAAAGCTGAGCTGTCGAAAAGCATTGAAACCCAGCCGGAACTCTTTGTCAGCGTAGACGAAACGCTGGAAGAATACCCCAAGCCCGAAGGCATGAAAGAGATGAAACGCTCCGATATTTTCATGGATTTCAGTAGTCAGGCCCAAATCGTCCGCCAGCTTTTAGATCGGGAGATTCAGGTGCATCTAATCTGTAACGTCATGAAGCTCAAATCCTGCGTGGATGTGCAGGTGGCTCTGGCCAATCAGATACGCTACTGTGCAAGGCAGGAAACCTTTGTCGACTGCGATCCGGAGCTAGCCAGCATTGACAAGCTCCTGAGTGAAGTAGCGACTCAGACTGTACCCGATACGAGTATAGGCCGGGTGACCTTCTGGGACCATTTTAGGAATGGAGTTCCAGGCGGCAAAGTTTTCGTCGCTGATTTTGATCGGCCAGCAAGTGATCCGATCACTTTCAAGCCAAACCAGATCTATAATCTGACTGACCATGGCTTCAACGATATCGCCACGGGATACCAGTCCACTCTGAGAGAGGGGTGGCAGCTTCGGGTCTTTGAACATATCAACGGAGGCGGTCGTTGCTGGATGGTGGGAGCTGCGGACCCACAAATTCACGGCTTTGGTGAGTTCAATGATAAGGCGTCATCCTTTCGCCTGGAAAACGTCGGACAATACCCCGCCAGCTGTTGATAGTAGGAGCGAGAGATCAGGCGGGGAGCGAGCATAAAGCGCTGCCTCCGCCTTTCAGGGGATGATGTGCCGATCCTCTAGGTAAACTGCGTCTCGCCTGTTTATCTGAAATTATTATTGATCCAGGCTCGCATCACAGAGTGTGTAGGATAATCAAGCCAGTTTCCCATTCTATCATCAAAGCATTTTTCTCTACGTAATGAGCCAAAGCTGGCCCAGCGGGCCTATGTTGCGACTCCAAGCTTGATTATCGAAGAAGGAGCGAGATTCAATGGGCGCTCGACGATGGATCCGGACGCGCTTCCACAGGTGCAGCAGTTGAAAAGCGATATCAAGCACCATTCGTCAAATAAGCATGAGATGCGCGGAGAAGTCAAAGTAGACGAAAAAGACTCCGTGAAGGATGTTGCTCTTAAGGTGCCTGAAATCAATGCGAATGCCTGATGGTAGGCCATATCTTTGGCCTTCACCCTGTTCATCTTTACACTGTCGATCCTTGCCTTTCGCTACATTGATCCGGTACAACACTTTTTGAGTGTGTGCCGTAGATTGAGCAGCGAGGAAAAATAGTCATGATTCAAAAGTGCCACATGCGAATTAGTCCTCGCCCCTTCAAACTTCCTCTAGCGACTTTTTTCAAGGCATTTTTCGAGCCATTCCTTCAAAGAGTGCGCAGAACTGGGTTGGTGCCAGTGGGGCTATGGGTCGCAAGGCTCTGTCTTTCATTGCGGTTGCTAAGAGAAGTATCCTTACCAAAAAAGTCGTTCATAAGAATCTTACAATGAGGTTGGATTGTTTGTGATTAGAAAATTTATGTTTAACCGCTCCAATGTTCATGGATAACCTGCAAATAGTGAAGGGGTAGATGCTGTGCTAAGGATTCGCAATACCGTTGCAGTAATAGTGGCTTGCTTGAATCTAGTAAGTTGCGTGAGTAATCTAAAAGATAACCAAACGGTTACCCAATTTGAAGGTAGCAAAGCCAGGATTGATCCAGTAGCCGTGCAGCAGTCCAATGAAGTTCTAAGTTATGAATTTCAAAATAAAGAGCATAATTTGGAATGGTTCTCATGCCAACCAAGAGCTGCCGGAGCTGAAAAGAAGCTGCAAACTTTTCTCTTAATCAATAGAGATGAAGCCGGATTTAACGAACAGGGTTTTTGTCGAGGCTGGATTGCACAGATATTCTTAACCAAAGGTATAGGAGTAGTGGGTGTCAATCGGCCTGGTTTTGGCAAGTCCACTGGAAATAGTGATTTAGGTGGTGAGCATTCACAGCATGCGCTTCACGCGCTCCTGAAACATACTGAAAAGACGCCATACCTAGCCTGCTAGGTTGTGGTAAAACCAATTTTTTGAAAAAGGTCAGGCTTCGCGGGTGTACTCAGTTGTCCAGGATAATGGTGACACTGTTGAAGATGAGACCCAAACAGATAGTTCCAATGCCTTGGAACCTGTCGCGGTTGGAGGATCTTTCTTAACTTGTCAATTTTTAGCCGAAGAATCCACCCTGGACACTACAAACATTCTTTGTCGCCAAACCCTTACGGAACAAAGTGAATATTCCAAGGATATTTCCTTTAGCTTTGCCAGTGGTTTTAGCCGTGACGAATCCATTGCAATTTCTCCCACTTCCAACGCTTTCCATGAAGATTTGGATCAAGCCTATATTCATTGGCACTTTTCTTTTCGACGGACCGATATCATCGATTCATGGATTTATGTTGATATTACAGACAACGCCCTTGACATTGACATCAGCAGTAAGGTTGATATTTTTATTCCACCAGCTAGGATATTGGAAACCGAAATTTCACCATCACAAACGATGATCACCTTCAGCAGTGGCCCGCAAAAAATAGGTGATGATGGTGCTGGCAGATCGACCGAAGCTGCTTGTGTGGGAATCGATGTTCCTGGCATCGCCAATGCCAGAAGTAAAAGCTATCAAATTTCTTTATCTGTCGATAGTAGCATCAATTTAACGTTTTCCAATCTTTGTGGAGTTGGAACGGGACAAATAAATACCACAGGCGAATTTACCACAGCAATTTTGCAAAATGATGCTGCAGAAGTCATCTTCACAGTGATACTAGAAAATCGTGAGGCATTGGTGTATGGCTCCGATAAGCTGGCAGCAGGAAATTACACCCTCACCATCAGCCCAGCCTCACGGAATGGAGGTTTAAATGATTTTGTCTATGCCAATTTAAAAATCGAAGCTCTTGGAATGCTTATAAAATAGAAAAACGCCAACTCAGGAGCTGTTGCATTTGCAAACCCTGAAATAGTTTGCTCTATGATCTCATGGGACTGTATAGATGCAAACTTTCAGTAAATACTAGCATCAAACCTGGCCTGCAAAAATTTCCCAGCTAGACATCCGATCTAACTTCCGATTAGCCCATTTGGAGGTCTATCATGCTGGTATTACGTTTTATCTGGTCAGCTTTGCTTCTGTCAGCGATGACAGGTTCTATTGCTTCTGACTCTTACGGTCAGCAGCAAGTTATCGTCGATCAGACAACGGGCAACCTGAGCATCACGTCACTCATAAGATCTGCGCCCCTTGATTATGATGTAGATATTACTGCTTTTGGCCTTGAAGACCTAAATTGGCAGGATGTTGAAGGGCCGGCCTTGAAAAGTGCGCCGGGTAAGCTGCGTTTCATTTTGCGATTGGACATAGTAAATGTCTCTCATAGCGAACAGAAACGGTTTCTTCATTTCAATGATTCTCAGTTTGAAAATGCCACATTATGGCGCTATGAGGATGGGCAATGGCAATATCTCTACCAAGCGGGGCGGGGCACTTCATTTGCGATGCGACCGATTCCCTATCATCGACTTATTTTTCCCCTCTTAGTTTCGGAACTTGGTGAGTCTACCTACCTAATTGATATTAAAGCCACTGATATATTTAAGGTTCACTTGAATCTGCTGAATAGCGCCTCATTAGCTGACAAAAAGCTGAGAGAGTTTTTGCTGCATGGATTGACCCTTGGCAGTATGCTGGCCATGATTCTTTATAACCTTATCCTCTTTACAGCCTGCCGCGAAAAGGATTACCTCTATTACTCCTTATTTACTCTGGGTACCTTGAGTACACTAGTCATATTTGTGGGATTTCCTCACCAATATCTGTGGCCTGACAAACCCTCCTTAAATAACATCGCCCTCTACGGCGCCGTTTCGCTCATATTTGTCACTGCCTTTCTCTTTGTACTCTCATTCTTTAATATCCGTCGTATCCATTTAAGATCCCGTTACAATATGCCATTTATTTTTCTTGGATGCTTTCTTCTGATCGTGGGAGCTGCTGGTTCATTGATCTGGTTTCTAATAGCTTGTGGAATCATAGCCATTGCTGTGTGCTCATGGGGAGGGATAAATGGTATCAAGATGATTCGCCAAAAAAGTTTTATGGCTGGTTACTTTACTTTCGGCTGGATCACCTTTAGCCTAGCTACGCTAGTAGGATTGGCAGATACATTTGCGTTTTTGCCATCCAATACATGGGTGTATCGATTCTTTGAGCTATCCATGGTTGCGACCTCCATGCTGTTTGCTTTTGCTCTGGGTGCAAAGTATGCAAAAAGAAAAGAAGAACAACTTAATTTGGAACTGCAATTATATCAGGAGCAGCAGGAAATTGGTAACTCTAAATTAGTATTGGAATCACTGTTCCATATCGACTCAAACATTCCTTATAAAGTGACCTTTAATATCGATAGAGAAGGACCTTTATCAGAAGAGATCCTATCCGGATTTTACCTTGAAAGTAGTCAAATCGTATTGATTTTCTGGTCAAAATTCAAGGACGAGAAAGGAGCCAATGCCATGTTGAAAGCAGCATTGGCCGGAGTGTTCCGAACGTCGATCAACTGCTTTGATTGGAATGATAATATTGAAGATAAGATTAAGACAGTACATAATCGCTTGGTTTTGATCTTAGATCGTTCGTGTCTAGGATATACCTCGTCTCTTTCGATTGCTGCTGTCGATGTTAAAAGCCATAAGATGGCTTATCTTTGCCTGGGAATCCCCGCTTTAACACTTCGAAGTGGAGGCCAAGACCTTAAGCTTTCAGCCAATGATATGCTTGAAATCGTTGATCTAAAGGCATACTCACATCTAAAAGTTGGACGGTACTCTCTTGAAAATCAAAATGAAAAATCATTAATGGATTTGCAGATAGATTTGGGTACACACGAACACTCAAAGGTAGTTTAATGGGAAAGTTATTGCTTGTAATCATCATTGTGCTGAGTACTTCTATGAAGGCTCAGGCCTCGGATGTGGTGCTTCAGTCAGACCAACTAAAGCTAGATTTGAATCCTTATCTTGACATCTTTATAGACAGAGAGGACATTCTCCACTTTGAAACCATTTTAGATCCGAATTTTAAAGGTTGGCAAAGGAATAACAGCAAAATTCCCAATTTTGGTCTGACACTCAATCCGATATGGATCAAGCTAACCATTAACAATTCGTTAGATCAGACAGTTAATAGGATATTGGAGATTCAACATTCTTTGATTAATACTATTGACCTTTACTATCATGTTGGTGATCAACTTGTCCATGTTGAAAGTGGTCGAAGCATGATGCCAAATGCTGCAGCCTCTGCTTTAGGATTCACCTTTGAATTAGAGCTTAAAAAACATGAACAGAGAACTCTTTTTTTCCGCATAAAAAGCTCCGATGGACTTCAAACCCCTATGATGTTGTGGGAGCCTAAGGCTTTTCTACAAGCTGATCATAAGATTCTTGCCATTCAAAGTCTTTATTATGGCGTTCTCTTAATGATGATTATTTATAACTTATATCTAGCATATCGTATACGCAACCTAAGTTATTTATATTATGTTGTATTTGCAGTTTCCTGTGGTGCTGGTTTTTTCTTTGTGCAGGGCTTCCATTGCCGGCTTTTATGGAGAGGACATGATGGCTTGACAGAGTTCTTATCACTTATGTCCTATCAGATGATCTGTGTTGGCGCCCTTCTATTCTCGTCCGAATTCCTGCAACTACGAAAAAATCCGCCAAAATTGAAGCCTTGGTTACAGTTTGTATGGGGTCTGTTGGCTCTATCGTTTTTAGGCATTTTATTTTTACCCTATTTTTACGCACTCCAGGCGTTGCAACCGGCTTTTCTGGCAACCTCAGCGATTATATTTTATGCAGCTATAAAATTGACTCTGTCAGCGAACAGGATAGCCAAACCATTTCTGATAGCATGGTGCTTTCCCATAATTGGGATTATAGTCACTATATTATCTCTCCTTGGCTTGATTCAGCCCCTTATTCATCCTGTGTTTCCTGCACAAGTCGGCTCCGTTGCCGAGCTTATGTTATTATCATTGGCATTAGCCGAGCGCCTCAATGAGTTGCAAAGAAGCAAAATAAAGATCCAGCACAAACTAGAAGTTGCTATCAAATCTCATAATGAAGCGCAAAGACTTCAACAGAAGCTGCTTCAACCGCAGCCACTTGCGTGGTGGATAGGGACATCGTTTCACTACGAACCGGCTGCTTTTACCAGCGGCGATTGGTTCGGTGGCTTCTATGACAAATGGAATGATCGAGTCTTTTATTTTATGGGAGATGTTACTGGCCACGGGCTTTCATCGGGTATAGTCACGGCAGCTATAGCTGGATCAATCTATTTGCTATCAGAATCTAAACTGATTGCGACCTTAAGTAGTGAGGAGGCTATAGATCTGTTTGCCCATGAAACGAACAAGGTGGTGCGACACGTTTCCAAAAAAACAGACCACATGATGTCGATGGTTTTTCTTGTTTTTGATTACCAAAATAAAATATGTCATTATCTCAATGCAGGGCATCCAGCCATTTTTGTCATTACAAAGCAAAAGGTCAATACTGTACTCAAGCCAGGATCCCTTTTGGGAATGAGCGAAACACCCAAATTCGGCAAAAGTCAAATCAAGTGGGAAAAAGATCAGATCTTTTTTCTATATACAGATGGGCTTATTGAAAATCAGGGGCCTGATCAAAAAATGCTTAAATTACGCGATTTGTCGCGATTATTGCATAGTTGCCAAACAACGGATAATACCATAGCTCTTATCAGTGACACCACACAATCGCTATGGAAAGGATATGAGCAAGAAGATGACTTGGCCATGGTAGCCTTACAGTTGAAAGCTGGTTAGCTTCCAACTTCACGCAGCAAAGGATCTAATTCGGCTATGAATTGCAAGGAGGCGCATGATGGCTGCATGGATTCTAACTGATGACCCATGGCTGAAGATATTCGAGTTTGTCCCGCGTGGGGGAGAGGTGTTTCGAGCCCTCATGGATAAGTCCAGTGGGATTCCCGTTGGTGGCTAGACACTTCCAGGCAATAGACGCCCAGTCCGGCCGCCTTATCGCGAATAAGGGCCAAATCATTTGTTGGGAATTGACAAAAAACTTAGCTGAACTTCGAGCGGAGCTTGAAAAGTGACGCAAGGAAACCGGCCAAATACACAACACAAAATCAGCTTAGCTACCGTTGAAAGCTGCAACTAAACGCCGAGGGTTTTACAGAGTCACATTTTCAGCGCAAGGTCGCCAGATCCTCTAAAATCGGACAATCGGGCCTTATCACAGCGCCATTGGCGCCATTGAACTCCGCAATAGCTACGCTGTTGTCATGGCTATCGGGATAATATGTCCTTTTCAGACAATAACTATTTGCTCGTAATGTCACTTCCCCCTTTTGCCGTTGGCTGCTTCTATGCCGGCTATGACGGTAGGGGTTTCAACATGCAATACTTATTCTCGGCGGCGACCGGAACTCACGCCATGCTACCAGGTGATTCAAAGCGAATTCGAAACCTTCGCCGCCGAGCGAGAGGCGGAGGCTCGTCCGCTCCCTCCTCACGTCAGCCAGGAGTTTTATGAATATCTGAAATGTGGCATCCCGGCTTACGGCTTTCTGAGGCTGGCCTGCATAAGCTGCAAAGAAGAAAAGGTTGTTGCGTTCTCCTGCAAAAAGCGTGGCTTCTGCCCCAGTTGCTGCGCCAAGCGAGCGGCTGAAGCGGCAACTCATCTCGTCGACAACGTATTGCCGCTCATTACCTACCGGCAGTTTGTCATCACCTTTCCGATTCCGATGCGGTTTTGGCTCCAGACCAACAAAAGGCTTTATGGCAGAATTCACAAATTGGTCATAACCGAGCTTCATAGCTACTATATTGACAAAGCTAAAGCCCAAGGCATAAAAGAGCCGACAACAGGCACGATCAGCTTCACCCAGCGCTTTGGCTCGGCACTTAATCTGAATATCCATATGCATGTGCTTTGTGCCGACGGGGTTTATACCCGCGTTGATAGCAAGCCGCTGTTTCGTAATTTAGATGCTATCACCGACAAAGAAGTCGCAAGTCTTATCGAAACTATCAGCCAGAAAGCGATGCGATATCTCAAAAAACAGGGCTATATCGACAAAGATGGCGAGCTGGTTCGTAATCCTCTTCTGGATGAGCTTTTTGATACGCATGAAGCCTTGAGTGGGGCCACAGCCGCCTCCATTGCTGGCAAAATAGCCTTCGGTCCTAATGCTGGCAACTACGTCACGCAGATTGGTAAGGGCTTCGGCTATGGTGAAGAGATTCCACTTGCCAAAAGCAAACGCTGCTTCACAGTCAATGGCTTCTCACTTCATGCCAATACCCACGTCAACGCCCTGGCCAGGGACCGACTTGAAAAACTCATCCACTACATTGCGCGGGGACCACTCTCCAATGAGCGTCTAGAGCTAACCGATAATCGTAAGGTGAAGCTCAGACTTAAAACCCCCTATTCTGACGGCACCACCCATCTTCTGTTCACCTACGGCGAATTCATTGAAAAACTCGTGAAGAGTCGGTTATCTACCTTGATTAGATGAAGCCGCAGGATGCTTATCGCCAAAATTATCAGGACAGCTCAAAATATGCTTGACCAAATAGACAACTTACCAGATCGACTCTTTTAAGACGTCTAAAACTACCAATCCAAATGCCCTCTAGGGCCACCTTTGGTCACCTTTGGTTCATCACGTCCAGAAAATCGCAGTGGTTATAAAAAGGTAAACAGGCTTGATTATCCTACACGCTGTGATGGGATCTGCAACGAATAACTCCGGTGGCAAAACAATTTTTCTTCCTGGTAACCACCGATCGATGTCAATAATTGCGTATCGGATTTGCCAGACCCGAGTATCCAGCAGAAAGTCACTCAAGCGGCCAAAACTATCATCTTTTGTGATAATCTTTTTACCCTTCAAATCTCTAAAGTGAATAAACATTTTTCCTATCCTCCCCTTTTGGCCTTATGACTAAATTTTTTGGTGCAAATAATGTTCCTGCCACACCAATTTCGCGCTGATAGTTAAAATTGGTCTTACAAATTATTTTCGTGTGGTTTGGTGTTTCCATAAAAATATTAAAAATAGGTAATTGCTTTTATGGAAAGAAAATTACTAGGAAGGGGAGAAATTTCAATTTCGGCCCAGACCAAGCAAACCGGCTATTTTTACTTGGTCCTTTGCCATCATCGTCGAAGCCGTTTGGGAGTATTGGGGTTTAGGATGATTTACCGCCGGTATGGCTTTCGCCTTAACCTTCGATACAGCGTGTCGCAGTCCAATTGATCAATCAAGAAAAGCTGAAGAATTCGTTTGATTCTTTGTAGATTTCCATGATCTTTGACTTGTGGGGGAAAATGCAGACCGCTGATGTTATGGAGTGAAACCTTTATTTTGGAAATCACATCAATTCTGCTCAGTTAGCATTCGAGGGCATCACGGGTAGAAATATCTCCCGACAATTGGTTTAATTCTATCTTAACCTCATTGATAGCTACTACTTTTCTTTCAACGCTTTCTGTTTTTCCAATTCGTCTGTGACTCTAATCGTCGTAGCTTCCCTGTTTATTAACCGTCGACTTTGTCTCAGAGATGACTAATTCAAATAACCTACATCTTCCCGTAGATAATAGAGACTGTTGAATTGCTTGCTCAGCTTCATCAAGGCGGCCAGCTATCGCTCTTAAGTCCCAACCTTGTCGCAAGCATGAGTTCCTATGGGTATCATTTGCATAATTTATGTTTGGTGATTGGAATGGATACCCGACTGAACAAAGAAAACCGTCACCCATTTCTTTAATACTTTGGGAAGCCTCGACATTTTAGAAACCAGATTACGCGAAAGGGCCGATGACAGACAGGAAATGAAAGTGCTAAAATATTGGGAAAGTCTCGAAAGTAAAACGAAGGCTTACGGACACACCCTCTTTTATATGGTTCCGTATTAAAATCTCATAGGAGTTCAACCGGCAATGTTGAGAATCAAATGTAAAATCATTCTCCTCGCATTGCTACTTCTGGCAAGTCAAGCTCAAGCCAACCCGTTTATACTTGACCAGAATCTGCCACATAGCGGCCAAGCACTCGGACCCTACCTGCAATTTTTCAAAAGCAACTTAGACGACCCGCGCTCACTGGCTTCCGATACACCATATATCCAAATGAACAGGACCAACCCTAACTTCGGCTATACAAAAGACTCTTACTGGGCGCGCTTAGATATCGTCAACAAAACTGAACCTGGCCATTACGTTATTGACTACAACGGACTGGTCGCATCAATGGAGATGCTTGATCCAAACGGACAAAGCCATGAGTTTGGTTTATATATACCGAGACTGCAAGGCGAACCATTATCAAGATTTCCTCTGACAGTTGTTTACATAAAAGAAGGAATAAACACCTTTTATTTCAGAAACCACTCAAATTCCAAACAATTCCCTCTCAGATTTTACCGGGTTGAAGGCTATCAAGAGCAGCAAGCCCTGGATGTTCTGATTTTCACTTTATGCAGCGGTTTGCTCATAGGGATTTTTGCCTATTATCTGCTAACCTGGTTCGTGATCAGGAATGCCGATGTCGCGTTCTACATGGCCTATGCCTTGTTCGGCGCTCTGTTTACAATATTTTTCAGCGGAATTGGACGAATATTCTTACCAGATCTTTCAGAATTGCTCGTGCCCTATTTTCTTGTTTTCTCTAGCCTCACAGCCTTTTTCGCTATCGCGTTCATAATACGCTTTCTCAATTTAAAAAAACGCCAACCCACTGTGGCAAAAATGTTCTGGGCCGGCATAGTTCTGCAATGTGCGATCATAATTACGCTGGTCGCTGACAATTACATGCTGGCTATGAAAATGGCACAATTTACCGCTCTTTATTGGCTCCTTGCAGTCTATGCTGGGGCAAAAGCATCATGGAGCGGTTATAGACCTGCAGTCTGGTTCACGTGTGGTTGGATCAGTATGGTATGCGCATTTATTTTGGTGTTTGCTAGCGGCTGGGGCCTTGTGGATTCCCCTCTCCTGCAGAATTCACTCTTCCTCGGTACTACCGTTGAAATGCTATTTATGAGCCTCTCAGTTAGTGAAAAGTTAAAGGAGAAAGAACGTCGTCTTGCTCGACGATTGCTAGAACTCAATACAAGCCTGGAGGTCAAAGTTGAAGAGCGGACTCGGGATATCGCTTCGTATTTAACCAACATAAAGCAAGGCATTCTATCGATCCGGCTAAACAATCAGCACCGACTTGAGGTGGAAGAGCACCATTCGATTCATCTACTGGAAATGCTGCAAACGAGTCACCAGGCCATGGCTCTTAGTGATCCAAATATTTCAGTGCTTTCCCAGCTTAACCTGTCGGAGGATCAAAAGTTCATTTGTCAAACGATATTGGAAACATCGCTTGGCGAGTCTGTGATACAGTGGGAGTCCAATGAGGACAAATTGCCCCGCGAGAGTATAATTCTGCACAGTCAGCGGCTTGTTGAGATCGAGTGGAATCCTGTCGTCGATGATGATCATTGCCTGCAAAAGGTTCTGCTTTCTATTAAAGATGTTACAGAAATCAGAGGATTAAAGCAAAAGGCACTGCAGGAAGCAAAAACCGGCACGACCATCGCGCTGTTAGCCGCTGTCCGTCGTGATATTGCTAGCAAATTTTTTGAGATGGCAAGCAGTTTGATCCGAGATAACAGAGAATTAATAGAGATCTTGTCCAAACGGTTATGGAAAGAAGGCGAAGTCCAGCGGTTCTATCGCAATATCCACACTTTAAAAGGAAGCGCGCGAGGCTTTCAGATGAGCGATTTGGTGGATGTCCTCCATCAGACTGAAACCCTCCTCGCTCAGAAAGATATTGCACAAATCCCTGAGGTCCATGATCATATCGTCAAAGTCTTAGACTTTTATCAGAACATTAACGACGTCATATTAGGACGATCTCGCGCCCGCTATGAATATATCGAACTAGCTCGTAGTGAGATCGACAGCCTACTGCAAGAGTTCCCCAACAAAGACCTCATGTCGCGCAAAATCCGCAAAAAGCTGCGTCTTCTCACGGCCCATACCTTGCAAAGGACGCTAGCTGCTGAATTTGCTAAAATTCCTGCCCTTGCTCAAAGCCTAGGGAAAGAAGTTCCTCTCGTCTCTATTGAAAATGACGAATTCCATCTGGATGAATCTATCGAACAATCCATCCGCAGTGTGTTTATTCATTTACTGCGTAACAGCTTGGATCACGGACTAGAAGGACCCAAAGAACGGGTTCAAATAGGTAAAACGCCACACGGCAGAATCCTGGTTAGGGTCGCTTCGGCCTCACCTGATCAAGTAGAAATTATTTACCAAGACGATGGCCGTGGTCTGAACCTGAAGCGTATCCGGCAAAATGCCTTTGAGCGGAAGCTCTACCAACCGGCCCAGACCGCGTCAGATATAGAAGTCGCTCACCTTATCTTCACGCCGGAATTTTCGACTGCTAGTGAAGTAACCGATATATCTGGACGAGGGGTTGGAATGGATGCCGTAAAAGCTTATCTTAATCAGCTGGGCGGAACCATTTCGATCGAGTTTCTCGATCAGAAAGAAGGTGCTGATTTCAGGCATTTTGCCTTCAAAATGCTGCTTAAGGCTCAGTATTTTCATGTCTTGAGCGCATAGTACGCCTGACGCCATCTGCTATAGACTGGCACAAAAGCCTGCTATGACTCTGCTGGTCCACCATCGTAGTAAAGCATTGCTCGATAGGAAGGGTAAAACCCGGGGAAGCCTTCTCAAGCTTCAGATCAAAGAAGGTACCTAGTTCATGCACTCGCAGTGACAGGTCACCATGAACTCTCTGGGCGATCTTCTTGGAGATAAACAATCCAAGTCCTGATCCCGCATTGCCCTTAGTGCTAAAGCCCCGGTCAAACGTAACCCCTCTGTGAAGTACGGCCTTTCCCGATTTTTGTAAATTTGCGATATTGATTCCGCTACGGGCTACTGGGAGCTGGATGTATTGGGGAAGTTCCCTTGGTCGACTCACCCATCAGCCCAAATATAGACATATCGAGACTTGGTAAGATCACGGTCTCGCCAAGCCTGATATTCGGCGTGCCACACCGATTTTAATCTGTTGATAGTCGTTGCCGATAGACCGGGGGCGTCTTTTCCCAGCAAAGATTGCAAGGCCTCGGAAAAGTCGCCTGTCGAAACTCCTTTCAGATAAAGCCATGGCAGCAGTTCAGTGGGTAAAGGCGCCAGTTAACTGAACGCCCTCCCCGTTAGAACCCAGCGAGC
>JBMDZZ010000021.1:0-27715 GCA_048816425.1 Oligoflexus sp. FD111 | reverse complement strand
AAAGGCCTGACAGGCTGCAGGATCTTCTCTTCCTCTATGCCTACTTTCATAATGAACGACTTGATCGGCCCAAAGGAAGAATCAGCCTCCTTTGGCCCATACCCAGTTAGCGAGGTCAGTTTATATTAATCACATTGGTCCAGAAGATGTACTACCGAAAGGCAAGATTATTAGGACAGTGATAGGTACGTTGCCGGCAGGTGTGATAGCGGAACCAGGATAGTCATTAAACTTAGACGATGATTTGGTGAGCAGGTGTTGTCTGGAACGTTGTTGGAGATACCAGAGAATAGGCTATTCACAAAAAAATATGTAGATATCAAGACGCCGGTGAAAAGTAAAATAGCTCCCTCACCTTCGATAAGCATGACGATCCATTTGACGATTTGATCAAAATGTTTTCGAACGGCAGGCTATGAACCTTTCTGAGAAAACTGGTATGGAGATTGCAAAGTGCTCGGGGATTTAGTTGTTCTCTGATATTTTTTCAGGGATCGGAAATCAAATGAGCTTATTATATTTAAATTGGGAGACAAAACCATGGAGCGAGAATTTAACCAAAACACCCTGATAAACTCACCCACAAGTAGGATTAGCTGGGGTGCAATATTTGCAGGAGTTTTTGTAGCGTTTTTCACCACCCTTATACTAAATTCGCTTGGTATAGCGATCGGCCTTACTGGAGATGGTAGCCTTGGTACTGGCTCAATAATATGGGCGGTAATTGTATCACTGATCGCTTTGTTTTCTGGAGGATGGGTCATGTCCTATCTTCTCAATAACGAAACCAAATTCGATGCTGCAATTCAGGCGACAGTCCTATGGGGAGTCCTTTTTTTCGGAATTCTGTTATTGACCGTATTTGGGATTCAGACGGGCCTAAGTGTTTTGACTGGCTCTTTAACTGCATTTGCTCAACAGTTTTCTATTTCTGAATTGTTAAACCTGGGCCAGCAGCTAGGCTTTGATGTTGAGCAGATGAGTCAACTTCAACAAAGAATTGATAATCTGAACGTGCAATCAGCATCAGGTGCATGGTGGTCATTGTTAGGAATGCTCGTGTCATGGATTGCCGTGGTCGCTGGATCACTGGTGGGCAAGAACCAAGCTCATATGCAAAAAAAGGAGCGGGCGTATGTTGAGCATCGCGATCATCATTCAGTTGCCTAAGATCAAAGGCACAGTAGGCCATTTAAATTAAGTCAAATATTATAATGGCCTGAATGAAACACAATACAAAAATTAAAGGGTAGGGTTTCAACGTTAAAGTAGAAGCCTGCCCATATCAGACTTAGTCAGTAATGGTCAAAATCCAAAAAGATTCTAAGAGAAACTCTATTGGCATCATTGTTGAAAATGTGGCCTCTCCATTATTCACGTATTGAAGCTTGTCAATTTTTATTTTTTTCTTCAACAAAGGATTGGCATTCGTTATTTGTTGCCCAAAATTCGGCCGATGCCCTAGCCCCGGGATATCGCTGCCCAATATCTGCAAATGGTATGACCTTATCGCGGGTGCCGTGAATTTGAAGGACAGAAATGGGATCTTTATTTTGACATGTGGAAGTGTCGGCAAACATAGTTCCTGCGATTGAGACAATACCCCGGAGCAATCCCTTTGTATCACAGGCAAGTCGATAAGCCATGAAGCCGCCATTTGAAATCCCTATGACATATATTTTTGCTGGATCAACTGAGTATTGATCTTTCGCTTGAGCGATAAGAGATTGAAGGTAAGCAGAATCATTGACACTGGGTTCCGCAGGTCCACAGCATTCCGGAGTGGCATTCCAAAATCTCCTGCCTTCCGTGTTAATGGTGCCCTCAGGAGCGAGAGTTATATATTCAGCCTGAGCTTGGAGCAGATCAGCCTCCAAATAGAAAATAGTTTCATTAGCGCCGCTACCATAGCCGTGGAGTAGCAGTAAATAGTGGGTAATCTTTTTTAGAGTCATAGTTGGCCGGTAATTTAAGCCTTGCTGGTCTTTCAGCATTTATAAAAGCGATTTTTCCGTACGCTATAGGTGAGCCGGTCCAAATAGATGAAAAAAAAAGAACTAGGAACCATTTCCAATGGCTTTGCATAACATTCTCCTTACCATAAACATTACTTTTTTCGCGATAGATTAGAACATTCCTGAGATCGGGTAAATGGTGGAATTTGCTAGTCTAATCCTTTGACGGATCTGACGCTCAATGATGAACTCAAGAACACCATGAAGAGCTTCCGTGAGCTTAGGGAAGAGACGTTCTTTTGCTTTTAATTAAGTCTGGAAACTTATAAGGATCAAGAATGAAGAAAATGCTTGTCTTATCCTTGAAGATCCAACGAGAAGATCTATTGTCTTTTCCTTGCAGTCAGCATAAACCATCGAAGAATATATAAATCAATTGCTGATTAGAGGAACTGATTCATGGTAGCAGTCTTTGCAAAGGGTAAGATGTGTGTGGCAGGTATTGTCCTTTTCGCAGGTGCGGCATTTGCGCAAGAAAACGATACAGAAAAAATGACAGTCCTAGGTTCACGAGTTTTTGGCCGGACTGCTGATCAGGCCGCAACCGCGATCGAGGTTTATCAGGAAGATGCGATTCGCCAGACTGGACAATCTGAGCTCGGTAAAGTTTTACAGACGCTTTCTCCTTCTTTTAATTTTTCTGCGACCACCGTGTCGGATGGTACGGATATTGTTCGGCCAGCCACTATGAGAGGGATGGGGCCGGATCAGGTGCTGGTTTTGATAAATGGTAAGAGACGGCATAGTCAAGCGTTGTTGAATGTCCAACAAACGGTCGGAAGAGGTTCGGCTGGTACTGATATCAATGCCATTCCACTTGCTGCCATTAAGCGAATTGAAGTGCTGAAACAAGGCGCTGCTGCTCAATACGGTTCGGATGCGATTGCCGGTGTTATCAATATCGTGTTGAAAGATGAAGACTCTGCAAATGAGGTTTTCGCATTTGCTGGCAGAAACTATGCAGGAGATGGCGAAACTGGCCAGTTAGGGGCAAGCTATGCCTTGAGTTCGTCAGCGAACAGTTTTCTACGTTTGAGCACCCAGGTGATGAACCGCGCAGAAACTAACCGGGCGAATGTTGACGAGCGCTTTGACCGGCAAACAATGCGCATCGGTGAAGCGAAAGCAGAGGAAGCTGCCTTATTTTTTAATTCCAGTCTATTGGTAAATGACGATGTGGAACTGTATAGCTTTGGTGGCTATTCGGAGCGCCGTGGTGAATCAGGTGGATTTTTTCGCGAACCAGACAGTGATCGTAATTTAGCCACAGTCTATCCAGAAGGTTTTTTACCAATTTTGTTAACATCGGTGCAAGATGCTTCCGCCAGTGTCGGGATGCATAGTCGTTTAAGTGAGAGTTTGGACCTAGATCTGAGTTATACCTATGGTTGGAATTCTTTTGGTTTTGCCTCGAAAAACTCCTTGAATGTTTCTTTGGGAGAGCAAAGTCCCAGATCCACTGAAAACGGCACCTTGCAATATAGTGATGGTGCACTACAACTCGAACTGCGCGCAAATTATGATTTGGGTTGGAGCGAGGCATTATATGTGACGAGCGGTGTAAGCTACCGAACCGAGACTTATGATATTCTTGCTGGCGAGCCTGCCTCTTGGGTGTATGGGCCAGATAATGATCCGTCACGGGAAATTTTTGGTCAGAATGGCAATCCAGCACCGGCAGGTATACAAGGATTTCCTGGTTTTCAACCGGCAAACGAAGTTTCTGCTGAAAGAAAGTCCTATGCTGTTTTTCTTGATATGGAATCTTATCTGACAAATGATTTACTGGTGGCACTTGCGATGCGTTATGAAGACTATGAAAGCATTGGATCGGCGACCACGGGAAAAGCTTCGTTGCGCTATGATATAAGCTCCGCATTGGCTGTTCGCACTACGCTTGCGACCGGTTTTCGGGTTCCATCGTTGGCCCAGGTCAACTATAGCTCAAGAAGCACGACATTTGCGGGTGATCGTTTGACGGAAACACAAACTGCCAGGCAGGGTAGCCCGGCATTTGCTGCAATCGGTCTGGAAAACTTAAAAAACGAACACTCTCTAAATCAATCGCTAGGCTTTCATGCGAAGCCTGCACGAAACTTTAATATTTCAGCTGATTATTACCGCATAGATGTGAAAGACCGCATAGTTTTGTCCGAGTTTTTACAAGTAGAAGCCAGTGAAAGCTGTGATGCTGATCGTTCTAATTGTCCAATCCGGCAAGTATTGGAACCGCTAAATGTTGAAGCAGTACAATTCTTTACTAATGCAATTGATACCAAAACAGTCGGTTTAGATTTGATTGCAGATTATGCTTTGATCATCGAACAAGGCCTGCAATTGTCATGGCTTGCAGGTTATCATTTGAACCAAACCAAGGTCGAAGAAGTGAATGCTCCGACCAATGTTGATGCTGATGTGATTTTTAGTGAGGCACAAACGGTACTTACCGAAGAAGGCCAGCCTCAAACGCGCTATCAATTAGGGATGGATGTAAAAACACAGGCCTGGCACTCCGGCTTGCGACTTCATTACTATGGTGAAGTCTCAGGAGCAGGTTTTGGCAACTATAAACAAACCTATGGTGGCAAGTGGCTGACGGATATCTACGGTGGGGTTTTGCTGGCGAGCAGGCTCAACCTACAAATCGGTGCCAATAATTTATTTGACGTTTACCCAGATGAACTTAATGCTGATCATCCGATCCGTAGTTTTGCTGGGGGAAGCTTTCGTTATTCTTGGGAAACCGCCCCATTTGGTTACAAAGGCGGATTCTATTATATGCGGCTCGCTTGGAATTTTTGATGGCAAATAGCTAATAGCCAAACAAGAGATGCACCTTCAGATCGATCCCCAACGGATCTTTGCTGCCTCATTGGCGACAACCCGCTTTGAGGACAAGATCTTGCTTTGGGCATCTCTTGTCGAATCAATGTCAAGGTGCACCTATTCTTTACACTCGCCCCGACATTGAAACAGCATAACTCCTTAAACTTAGCAATCTTACTTGATGGCATCGTTCCTGCATGTAGAAGCGAATCTGAAATGACCCCATAGGAACGACGAACATGCGGAATCTTATTATTCTCCTTATGATCCTGAGCCCTAGTTTGATAAGTTGTAGCAAAAAAAAGTCCGGCGATGTGAACCATAATGATACAAACCACGAAAATGATCACCCTAACGATCAAAACGCTGACCAGGATCCAGAACCGGGGAACGAACCAGGAGAGAATACCGAAACACCAATCTCGCCAGAAGATTCCGAAGTTCCTGGAAAAACATCTCCTTTCCTATCAGCATTCGATGTTGAAAAAATGGAATGGACCATTCAGTTATCGATCCCTGATGATCCTGATTTTGCTTCGATTCGCTATGTAAGCCATGGGCAAAATCTAACAGATTGCAACTCAGGTCAAGTCGTGGAAGGTAACACTCTGACGACACGAGGTGGGCAGTTTCAGTTTTTCGTTTGTGATGAAAGCGGTAACCGCTCAGAAATTTCCGAGATTATAGCCCCTTATATCCAAGGTAGAGAAGGTCAAGCGGAACTTCTCAGTCCCGTGTTTTTTGAGGAACGATATGTGCAAACATTACGTATGCTTGAAGGAGTCCGCAGGGCATTTATCTTCGATCTTTGGAAAAATGAAGAGCGGGAAATTGATCTAGGGCTGCAAGCTGGAGGGGCTGCCTCCCAAGGTCATATGACTGAAGAATATATCTATACTGTAGCCAGGCAAAGCTCTAACAACGCTCGTAATATCTTTATGACCAAGCTGGGTGAGACTTCAGCCCAAAAAATCACGAACATAATCGATAATCGTCTCGGTATCCTAAGTTTTCACGTGACAGACAGCGGCGACATCGTTTATAGAGCGGATGCTGATACTCCGGGTAATTTTGAGATTTATGCCGTTGATGGGAATGGTTCTAATCTTCGTAAGCTAAGCCCGGAATTACCAGAGGGCCGTATTGTTCTTAATCCAGTTGTGAATGACGAATACGTCGTTTATCGATCTAACATTCAGGATTCCAATAAATTTGAACTCTTTATGTCAAAGCTTGATGGTTCGCTGATTGGTGAAAAAATATCAGGTAATCTTGCTGGTTCCACTGGTTCAGTTGTTATCACAAAGGATAATCAGGTCGTATTTACTGCTAATCAACTAAGTACCGATAATCGATCTGTGCTCTCAACGTCTCTCGAATGCTGTGGAGAAATCACGAATTTAACGTCTTCTATTACGGCAAACTTTTTCTCTACATTTCCGGCCTTATCGCTCGACGAAAAAACTGTATTCTTCCCTGCTATGAATACACAGACGAATAAATTTGAACTGTATCAGGCTGAAATTGGGAAATCCGATTCGGTGACAAAACTAGCAGGGAATTTGCCAGCTGGAGCGCAAACGGGTGGTTCGATTCTTCAGCAAAACCAAGATATAGTGATTTTTGCAGCTGAAAAAAATGCGGCTGGTACCATGGAAGTCTTTGCCAAAGATTTGAGCCAAGGTATCATTACTAGGATCAGTAAACCAATCCCCGAGCAGCCGGCCAGAATCCGCCGGCTCAGTTCCGGGGACAATAAATTCTGCTATACCCAAGTCACGACAGAGCCAGCGATTTATTGTGGCGACCGTAGCCAAACCTTTATGACCCGTGTCGGTCAGGAGGGCCGGGCTATTGATCCGCTATTCCTAAAGTTGACGGCCAATGGTGAAGTCTTGTTTTTTCAAATGGAAGACGCTAATGGAGAACTACAGCTTCATATGAGTCATTTTCCTTTTGAGAATATCTATCAGTTGACCACGCAAGCGGCTGATCAATCCACGGATGTCATTTACTTTGTCGATGAGAGTCCGAAAGGAACGAATATCGTGTTTCATAGAAAGCTTAACGACTGATTGATATCTGCCCCGTGGTCTCACGGGGCTTGTTTTGTGAACAGTTCAGTGTCAAAAGCTCAGAACTCGATGGGGGCATCTGAAGAAATATCTATATCCTTCCATTCACTTGCCTGGCCCCATTCGTCGCTAATCAATTTCGCCTATTCACTAAATCGTTCGTAAAAGTGTACAATTTCTGACTCTAATCATAAAACTTGTTAGTTTCCAAAGGAATCTCCTGCTAAAACCTCCTGAGTAGCAACTGCTGCAGAAAGCCGGTCGGCAACATAAATTTACAGGAGACAAAATATGAAAGCATTCATTCTAGGCCTCACCGCTACGGTATTGATAACTAGTGCTGTGCATGCTCGTCCCGG
This sequence comes from Oligoflexus sp. FD111, assembly GCA_048816425.1. Taxonomy (GTDB): domain Bacteria; phylum Bdellovibrionota_B; class Oligoflexia; order Oligoflexales; family Oligoflexaceae; genus JBMDZZ01. The sequence continues at coordinate 20,440 of JBMDZZ010000021.1, read as the reverse complement.
CATTGTCCATTGCGAAAGTCAAGTCAGCGACAATTACGCCCGTATCCTCACTATGGGTCCACGTGTGATAAACGTTAAGCTGGACATTAGCGGTAGCAGCGAGCATTTTGGTGTGAATGAAATCAACCGAGACCCATGGGTGTCGCAGGTAGATGGCGAGCGTTATTCACTATTGATCGATGGCAGTCTCAGCGAAGCCGCTATATATGAAAGTGGCTCTACTGATGCAGCCTATCCCCTCGAGCAACTGCAGTGCTACACAAGTCCATCGTTAGAGCCTAAATCAAGTGTGACTGCTTGCAGCAAGGATCTCAATTTCTGGAAAAATCCAAGTCAATGTGGATGCGTAAGTAGTGCCAAGACCTACAATCCCCAATCCGGGACCTGCCAGCAAGGTATATTCAGTGGTTACATTGCAAAATCAAATAAACTACACCCACTTTCTTTTGAGATCACCTCCTACAATGGTTTTATCAAAAAGGAAGTCTTCGTCCCCCTGAATCTCATCGAAACGGTTAGAGATTTTGCTGATCGCCGCTTGCCTGGCTCTTTTGAAGGCGAATATCGAGTTTATAAAAATGCTGACGGTGCCCGTAGCGACTTCACTTTGACTTATATTGGAATTGAGGAATGATACTTAGAGGATCTGGAGGATAAGCTCCAGATCCATAAAAATTTATTCACCGTAATCAGGTTTTTTTGCGCTTCCGTTGTTGGTGAAATATATCTATGCTAGTTTACCCGTCATTTATAGGCAAATCGCAGGCCTTATTCATATTGGAAGTGACTGTCGGTAGATGCAAGGTAATCCTAAAATGTCCCATCTAACAGCTATTCTACTTTCCTCTCAAGATGCCAGCGAAGCTATTAAATCTCTGATAGTTTATAAAAAGAATATTCATGCGAAGTTCACGATTGGCTATATCTGCCGCAAACTCGGTATCAACTATCGTAGTTATCTTTCAGATGTTACGAATCGTCGGAAAAAACTAGCCAAGAAGTATTGGCATGGTTTTTGTGAATTGATGGAACTGAGCCACCTGGAGACCGACTATCTCTTGTGCCTTCTGCAGTATGAGACCACTTCGGAAGAATGTGAAGACCGGCGCTTAAGCGATAAGTTGAGTTCACTCAAAAAACAACTTTCGATGCCAATCATAGCCGGAGTCGACGCTAAAGAAAACATTGAAGATCTCTATTTTAGTTTTGAAATCTACGCCACTTTCGGTGTTTTTAACTGTCGTCCCAGTCATCAGGATTTGATCGATACCTTCGGAGCAAGCAAGCTCAATCAAATCAATAAGTCACTCAACATTCTTCTCAAGCTCGGTTTGATTGAACGGCAGGGAGCTTATTACCAAGCATGTACCGCAGCAAAAATGCGTTTTCCAAGCCGCGAACAACTCGAACAGATTCATCATCTCGCCTTAAAGGATGCTGCAAGCAACATCCGTCCCTGGATCCATGATGGTGATCAGGCTTTTTTTTACAACTGCACTCTCAGTGTTAAAAAGGAAGCATATGTCCAGCAGCTTCATGAACTTAAGCGCAGCTTTCGAAAATCTTATTCTGATATGGAAACGGGTGATGCTGATTCTGTCGTGAAAATGCTGGTGCAGGTTTATCCTTTTCAAAGTGATAGAAATAATTAGCTGACAAAGGTATCTCAACTATGATTCCAAAAAAGATCTTAATCGCCATAGTTTCGCTTCCGATGTTAACTGCAGTAGCCAGGGTTCAGGCTTCTGATAAACCTGATAAGATTATAGTCGAAGAAAGCCATGAAGGTGGTGATGATTTAAAAGACGATCAGCCGATTAAAGTACCTGGTGGAACTTTTTGTGGAGGTCGCCAGCGTCAGTCGCCGGATAGCTCTTCGACTTTGTTAAACATTCTTCGCAAGATCTACTGCCCCGGCGTCGCGGTTGAAGGCGGTCAGCAAGGCCATGAACAATAATGGATCTGTTGCTGGCTTTGGTCAGGCTCATGGCTAGGCCACTTCCATCCAACCACGTTGTTTATAGAGATTGAGCTACATGTCGTTCTTATAAACGTGGGGCATTTTCATCACAAAGCATGCTTTGTGATAAGGCTAAAGACTTAAACGAATTTTATGAAAGGCGCTATCCAGAAAAATAAGACTCTCAATTTTAAGGGGAGTGAAAGTTTTTAAGATTAATTAAGGTCAATCGTTCTATTCAGGAGAGGGTAGAGCGAGAAGCTAAGTCCAAGATTTTTCCTCTTCAAAAAAGCTTGGTTGGAATTTGACAGATCTGGCCATCTGGGAGCATCTACCAGGCCAGTCTGCAAATTAGTTAAGAGTATTCTCCCATACCAAACAAGAGGAACTTATTATCCCAGACCAGAATTATATGGCCGTGTAATCCTCGAATGCTGTCATTCCCAAGGTGGTTTCTTAGGAACCGCCTTGGGAATCTGGGTGAGTCGCTACTTCAATCCCGGCGGGCCGTCCGGGCTTGACAACTACGTGAGTTCAAAAAATTGGAATCGGGTGACTATCATTGACCAGAAAGCGTCAGGTATTCATTTAATAGGATAGATGTCTTAGTTTTATACTCATAGTCGATTAAATAAATGCTTAACTGTACTGGTGCGTCAGGCATTTGAAAACGCAAGCTGCAATCTAGCAAAATTGTTTCGCCAACCTCTATTGTCAGACTACTTAAGGCAGGAGAAACAATTTCAGGCTGTCTATCCAGTATCTTTCCATCCAGAGTTTGTGCCTCACATCCGACTTGTTGGATGTTTCTAAAATCTAGAGTTAGATCTTCAGACGAAATGTTCGTAATTTCATATTCGATATAGGTTGGTCTCAACCTTCCCTTCAAGTAATGAAAGCTGAGGTGTACTTAAGTCCAACGGTAAGGCGGCTAAAACTGAGTTAATGGCGAAATAGCTGCATAAAGCTATACTAATATTTGCTAGTTTCATATCGTATCTCCATTGTTTTAAATATCAAATTTGCCGTTAGGATTTTAACCATAGTTATATTGAAACACGATCGCAACGTGGTAAATCTGAGCGTGATTTTCCCCATGTAAAGTTTGGATGGATATTGGAGGAATTGTATTATGATCGCAACATTCAAGAAACTCATGCTAGGTTTAGTGCCGTTCATGTTTTGTGCGAGCGTCGGCATGGCAACTGAAGCTATGGAAGTCTGATTGTTCTCCTGGGAGATTGATGGGGACAATGGCAGGCTATTGGATGCCGCATTGGAAGGCTTGGCAAGATAGTTTAAGATATTGTGTGTTAACTTGTCAGTATCTCCTTGCAGTTAGCAAGGAGATACGGCTTGGCAAGTAAGCTAGCAAGCTTTCAGCATGATGGAAGTTGGCCTAAGTAGGTATGAATCGAAGTCGTCTGCAATTGTCCGCCGGGAAAGGAACCATGCCAGAAGACAAGGCCTTGGTTGGGATTCCAAAATGCCTTTGCCCTAACGCGACTCAACACCTCTGTAAAACTAAAGCTTGTCCAGGAGCTAAGGGAAATATCGTAAATGTAGACTCGATTTTGCACAGTCCGATCAATGCTTTGAAATCAGGCAAGCAGGGCAGAAACTTGATAGCTTTGGACTTAGCTATCAATATTCTGCCCCAATTCAAATTAAAAACTACTTGTATTCCTATAGATCCCACAAGAAGGCTTCTAGGGCATCACGATCTGCGCGGCCCAGCGCCATATATTTCCTGACAGCGTCTTCGGCATCACCACCATGCCAAAGAATGGCTTCCGGAATACTGCGAGCCCGACCATCATGCAACAACTCAATCGGGTTGTTTTGTACAGCGGCCTGGGACTCAGTAAAAACTGTCGTGATCCGACCAGCTGGGAAGCGGTCTTTATGGGCATTGGTAGAATGTTTGACATTTTTTAAACCCCAAAGTGGTGCTGTTCGCCATTGACGAGCGGAAGCTCCACCGTGTGGATCAGCAAGACCTTCACCCATATCATGCAGCAGTAAATCGGTATAAGGTTGGATCAGCTGATTGCTCAACTCAGGAAATTTTGCTGATCCCGTCTTTAAACTTGGAACATGACAGGATTGACAAGCTAGCTGCATGAAGACTTCTTCGCCACGACGTACCCTTGGATCAAAGGGCGCATTCCGCGGTGGGACGCCAAGCAAAGCGACATATGACTCCAGTTCGTCCATAGCCTGCTCTGGCAGCCGGCCTTTACCTGCTTGACAGCTACTACCCGCACAATCCATCGCTGTGAACTGTCGCGATAAGACGCCCATGTCATTTTTCAAGGCTGCAGCAATCTGATCACGAACGCTGGCTTGCGACGCTTTCCAACCAAATCGACCAACACGACCCTTGACTTCGGACACTTTCCCCGTGGAATTTTTTGCAAGCTCCCGAATCTGATTGTCTGGAACTGCATCCAGTAGGCCCATGCCGATCAAGGCCTGTGGTTTCCGCGGTGAAATCGCAAGACCGTCTGTGCCATAAGCTGCCTGATCGATCACAAAAATCGGTTTGCGTAAAGTAACTGGAGTACCATCATCCAGATTAACGACTCGCTCTTCGTAGCGTTCAATGCGCAAGCTACCTTCGCGATCGGGGCCGTTGGTCTGTAATTGCTCGCCGAACAGGGCATGGGTTAGGCCAGTACTGGCATCAAGCGTTCGAGCGACTGTGGTATGGATGGCGTTGCCATCACTTGGCAAGAGGCTGATGCCGTTATGAATGTGGCAGTTATTGCACGAGGAGACATTCCATTGACTACCAGCATAAGCGCTACGTGCCTGCACCATTTCTGGAAAAAATACGGATGGTTTATCATCCGATGGATCTTCGATATGCCGGCCGGTTACCATATCAGTATGAAACCAGGTTCGACCTGTGAGGAAGCTCTGCGCGTTATCCAAAGTTAAATTAAAGGCTTGTTGCTGCAATGCCTTCCACGGCTCGACCCGAACGGTGGGGACGCTTGTCCAGCCGCCGCTGTAGCGTTCTGGCGCTGGCATCTGCTCACTGCTGCGCAAATCATCAATCAGCAGTCCAGGTTCGCCGATCTTGATACGGAAAAACTCGGAATAATAGGCAGATAGATTATGTTGATTCAACTGTTTTTGTCTTTGCCACGGACCAAAGCTTTCATCATTAAAAAAACGAAACTCGAATACAAGCAATCGGTCTTTGATCAAATTCTGTGGAAACTGGGCAAACCAGTTTTCATCGATTGTAAATTCAAAATGCTTGAAGTCAGCAATATGTTGCATCCTGGCATTAATGGCAAATTTACTGCGTTCCGTTTCTGTGGGCGCCTTAGGATTGCCAGTGTAGATGGCAGAAAAATCTGGGCCGCGGTTGGCGTTATAATCCTGAGGCCACTCCGTCTTGAGGGTGAATTTGATGCGCTTCTGGCCAGCGGTAGTGAAGTCTTCGACTTTGAAATGGGTAAGTCGCCCTTCCCAGTAAAAGGGATTATATTTGGAAAAATCCATATCGTTTTCATGCCGACGGCGGACGCGAATCACGCCTTCAGTGACAGCAACATTACCTTCCATCCTTGCTGTGACATTAGGCCCGAGGTCAGAAAAGCCGATATCACCCGGTATATATGGTTTTCCTGCGACCGGTGGTGCGGTCGGGCCGGCTGCTGGTGGTGGCGCCAACTCCAGAGTCTCCAGGCGGATATTGTTTAGCTGTACATGCATCGGGCCGGAGAATTCGATGGCAAAGGCGTCCATGACTTGATCGAGGCTAAAACCGCTGACTGCTTGAAAATCCTGCAGGTTGATCGCATAGCTTTGCCAGCTTGAAGGCGCTGTCCCATTGAGGTTTGCGAGATACTGACTGGTGCAGTTTGCCATGAGCTGATCCGATGAACGGCTCAGGATTTCCAGCTCACCGGCTTTTTCAGCATTCTCAATCGCAGCCCGCCTTGATTCACACTCAGCAGGTAGGTTTATAGAGTCAGCCTGATCAGCAGCAACACGTGACAGGCTTAATTTATATTCGGCTCTCTCGGGATAGCTACCGGCAAGTTTGATCAGTACCGTGCTTTCATCTTTCGCACTCTCAAGCACTCGCATATCAAACTTCAGAGTTCCTTGAGCATAGTCGTTTAGCGATTGTGGACCTTTCGGATATTGCAGATGCGCAAGCCCCCGGGCTGTGCTCTTGATATCCCAAACCTGTCCGTGTTGCTCAACAGCAACAGTCGATTGGCTGATAGTATCATCTTGCCAAGGCCATTTTTTAAAGACCAACCCTTGACGTGGTCCATCAAGATAAATTTCGTAAACTTTCAAATTGTTACTTGTTACTTTAATCTGGCTTTTATCACGATCCTGACAGGCAGAAAACAGGGAGATCACCACAGGAATCAGTAAATACAGCTTCTTCACAAGAGCCTCCAATAGTAAGAGTAAGAAAGAGCTCCTTCACCCACGCGGAGCACCTTAGGCCGCGATAAGCAATTTGTAGGCCCAGATATATAGAAAAAAATAAATAAGAAAGAGGCTGGCTTAGGATTAGCAGTGGGAAAAGAACTGTCTTCTGAATGCAGACACCGGCATTATGAACCGTCTCTTGCTAGGCGACAGCCTGACATTGGTTGGAGGAAAAGAATTTGCTACAATTTTTTCAACAGCTCATCTGATATCCGACGAAAAGTCGTAAAGGAGATGCTTATCGCCAAGTCTTCCCCATGGTCCTTATCCGAAATCGATCAAATCCGGCGGGAGGTTCGCAGCCTGCTCGATTCCAAGGCGCAAACCGGGCAGGAAAAGCTGGAGATCTTACTGAATGAGATCGCTCGGCTGGAAGGAGTCAGAGATCGCCTCGGGTATTTGCGGCGTTATTCTTGTATCATGTTTAGCTTGATTCACCATGAACGGCAGGGAGGGCTGAGCAAGAAAAGGATCACCGATCTAAGTGATATTGCATTTGCCATTCTTAAGGTTAATCACATCGAAGCCAGTCGATCCAGCTTATCCTTTCTTTATGGTGATCTGTTTCGCATTACGAGCCAGATTTTTCTTAAGGAGGGAAGGTTATGGCAGTCAGCCTGGGTTTATCAGCTGGCTTGCCAATTCACCAGTCGCAACCCCTATGAAAATAAAGGCAAGATTGATCTGTCTCTGGGTTTAAGGACGCTGGAACTTGGTCATGCTCAGCTGGCAATTCAGTTATTTCAGCAAGCTGAGAGCAATGGATTACGGGGTGGTGATTGGGAACGAAACCGGATTGGTTGGCTGCGCAGTCTTCGCCTCAGCCATCGCTTGCAGGAAGCGTCAAAGCTATGGCAAACAACCACAGACGAGGCCAAAGAGCTTAGCACCGATTGCAAATTGGAGTTGGAATGGGAGCGAATCTGCCTTGATCTTTCGAGTACTCAGGATCTGACAAAAATGTTCCAGTGCGTAAAAAAAGGTAAGCCGCATTTTATCAACAGTTACTTGATAGAGGCGTTTTTCTGGAGCCGAGCTGTTGCAAAAACAAGCTGGTTTGACAAGATCCCGAAGATGAAAACGCTCTATAAAACAAGTTCCCTTGATATGAAATCTGCAGGTCTCTTCTACAAATTAGCCCAGGCGCTCGAAGACGCTTACGATCAGAGTATTCCCCTGCGTATTCGCCTGGAACAAATGGGGCCATTGCTGGAGCAAATTCCCAGTTTGCGCAATGTCGACAAGCAGCTTCTCGCCTGGGCCGCAGCCACCAGATGGTTGGCGCGCTGTCAGGCTTATCGTTTCGCTGTTCTAAGCTTCGCTGAGTATCGCAGTCTTTCGCTGCGACTGAGTTCCGGACAGACAGAAGATGTCTTGGGAATAGGCAGTGACCTCTTTACAAAGAGCTGGAACCGCCTTGGCAGTGACGTTCCGGATGATTCTCATTGAGGCTCTATGTTTCTGCCACTATTTCACTTTTTGTCACAGGCTAGCTATCTCAATCACATCTTGCAGCTTGGTGTAAATCCTGCATATGACACCTTGCTGCGTTGTTGATGGAGATGCTGATGATATTTCACAAAATTTTGTTGCTTACCAGCTTTTTATTGTTCTTGCTTGGTTGCCAAGCAAAGCTATTTCAATCCGGGGTCGGCTCTTCGAAGAAACCCGGTGCGGTGTCCGAGGAATCGGATTCCTTGCAGGGTAAGTTATCTGAAGAATCAGAAGGGATCGGTGGTTATCCGTTGCATTGTTATGCTTTAGCTGGCAAAGCGAGCGAGCCGTCAGCCGATAGCTATGGCCGTCGTCTGATTGTGGAATCAACAGGCCAAAAACTTAATCTTGGCGAATTAGCGCATAGCTGGAATTGGGGTATTGAAGGTGATAGTTTAGCGACAGTTAGCATTCGTGACCTTGGTGATAGCAATTCACAATGGCACGTAATTTTTGCTTTTTCACAATCAGAACGAAATGGCGTTCTTTCTTTGGATGCACGGATAAATTTTTCTGTACGATGGAAAAATCGAACTGACGAGCAACAAATCCAAAATAGTTTGGCCGAGGTCCTAGTCCGTGAAGAACTAGGTGATGGCCAGCAAATGCAAAGAACAGAGGATGGCATCCTATTTACGATCAGCTATGACGAACAAAAAGCGACGGCACGCGTTTTTGCCAAAACCAATGGTATTCAGGATGTCGCCAATGATATGGAAGAAATTGATTTAGGAAATGGCAGCTACGCCTATATCTTTTCCAGCGATAATGTGAGTTATCAGCCTGGTGATGTCATTGAATTTCGTTTTTATGCTGCTGACTTCCAAGGTATCCAAACTTTCCTGCCTGGGCCGGAAGAAGATCGATGGTTTCCGCCAATGGTGCTTTAAGATGTGCATAATTGGTAAGTATGCAGCTCCTGTTGTGATGAATGCTTCAACCCCTTTTTACTATTTCTTAATAAATATAGTACTTTACTTGTTATTGCAGAATAAAATCGTTATTTTTTTTCCCTTTAATTTCTGAATAGTTAAGATATCCTTTTTATAATAGATGCTTACCACTCATGCGTGCTGCGAGAGGTAAGACTTGCCTACAGTGGCACGCATTCTTGAAATGATGACATCTATAATTATTTCAATAATATTAGTTTATTAAGAGCCATAGTCGCTGTGAATGAGACTTGCAGTAAACATAAGTGGCTGGCCTAACACGCAAGCTGACGGGTTTGAAAACTAGTACGGACTAGGTGATGTGAGGGTGAACATGGATTCCATAAATGCTTTTCAATCTTTCTTTGGCAGCTCATTAGTAGCGAGTAAAATGATCGAACGCTCGATCAAGATTGCCAAAACCGATGCACCGCTACTCATTACCGGTGAATCGGGAACGGGTAAATCGACATTGGCACAAAAAATACATGCCGAGAGCAATCGCGCCGCTAAGCCCTTTATTCAGGTCAACTGCGCTGCGATTTCCGAAAACCTGCTGGAGTCTGAACTGTTTGGTCATGTGAAAGGGGCCTTTACTGGTGCTGATTCCACAAAGAAGGGATTATTTGAATTGGCTCATGGGGGAACATTGTTTCTTGATGAGATCTCTGAGTTTTCTTTAGCGGCTCAAAGTAAGCTTCTATTGGCCATACAGCAAGGCGAAATCAGACCGGTAGGATCACAAGGCACGACCAAGGTTGATGTGCGTATCATCTCAGCAACGAATAAAAACATCAAAAAAGAAATTCAGCTGGGACACTTCCGCGAGGATCTGTATTATCGCTTACAGGTTGCCATGGTCCGCTGTATACCACTGCGCGAGCGCTTGAGCGACATTCCTCCACTGGCGCAAAATTTACTAGTTAGCCTGGCAAGCAACTATCAGCTGCCAGTTAAGCAATTAAGTAAAAATGTATTGGAAGCCTTCCAGGCTTATCCCTGGCCCGGCAATATTCGCGAAATGAGTAACCTGATAGCTCACCTCTTAATATTCGGTGGCGCTACCATTGAGGTGAATGATCTACCCGAAAAACTACGGTCTGCTGACCAACTCGTGCAAGCTCCACTTGTCGATCCACCTCGCCTGGGAGACGACTTCCTCCCTTGGCGTGAATACAAGGATTTGATCAAAGAAAGCATTCAACAGCAGGAACGGGCTTATCTTCTTCGGGTGCTGGAAAACTGTCAAGGAAATGTAACCGAAGCAGCACGGATTCTGGAAGTGCGGCGAACTACGCTTTATAAGTGGTTTGCCGCTTATGATATCGATACAGCTAATCAAGCACGGCAACGGATTTCCTGAAGCTGAATATCCGGCTGCTGTTGGCAGAATATTTTAAACAGAAGCATTTCTGCTAGCTCTGCCTACGTAGTGATAGGCTGCAAATTTGGGCCCTGGTATATAAAACTGATCCAGCTGCTTGATGTTGAAGCCCGCGCTGCTAATTGCATCATCAATTTTACGATTCAGATGACAGCCCCCGCCGATGAGTTTTTGAATTGGGGTTAAGCGATCTTGCCATTTGGCGACTTTCAGATCGCTCGCGCGACCATGTTCAACAAAGTGAAACTCCCCACTGTCTTTTAAAACCCGCCGCATCTCGGACAAAGCCTTCTCTAAGTCGGGAATGGTACAGAGAGTCCAAGTCGAAACAATAAAATCGACGGACTGATCAGGTAAAGGAATAGCTTCCGCAGACTCGCCGATAAACTCCAAATTTATGCCTAAATTTTTTGCTCTGTTTGCCGCAATGTTTCGAGCAGATTGCGCTGGTTCAACCGCCATGATTTTCTCGACTGAAGTGGGATAAAAGGGGAGGCTGAGGCCGCTGCCGATCCCTACTTCCAAAACGATGCCTTGAAGTCCCATTAAGACGGTTTGGCGTTGTTTTTCGAATACCTTACCCGACATGAAGACGTCGATAAATCCGGGTAGTATGTGGCTCGAGTAAATACTCATTTTCTTGCTTCCTTGCGATCTCCAATATTTTCTTACTTCTACCCCGAATTCTAAACTTTGGGGAGCACATTCCTTGTATGCTTAATAGTGAATCATCCCCAGCATCAATAAAGGGTTGGCTTTAAAGAAAACGAAGCGATATTTTCTTTGATGCTAAAACCTGATGAGTAAACCATAAAGGATAAAGAGGTGCTATTATGATCCAATACTATCTCAAATATGCAATATTCTTGTTATTATTCAGTGTTGCAAATATTAGTTGGGGAAATCTTGCAAGCGATGATCATCTATCACTTGAGCGGGATACGGATAAGCTTGTAAGTCAAGAATTAGAAAAACGGGATGATGTTGCATTGCTAGATATGCTTTATGAAGCTATTCAAGATGAATATCTTTCGTACCATACCTATTTGAATGTCATCGAGCGCTTAGGTTCAGTACGTCCATTTGTAAATATACTGAACGCTGAAGCTCGTCATATTGAGGCAATTTCTGGGCTTTATCGTGCCAGAGAGCTGGCTGTTCCGGAAAGTAATTGGAATCTTAATAATGTGCCCATCTATGAAACACGACAAGAGGCATGTGGAGCCGCAGTTATTGTTGAGATCGAGAATATTAGTATGTATGACAGATTTTTAAGTCAGGAACTGCCCTTCGATGTCGAGCTGGTTTTTCAGGAGCTAAGACTTGCTTCACTTGAAAGGCATTTGCCTGCTTTTTCAAGGTGTCAATAAGCTGCATAGGCGCAAATAGCTGCCGCCAAGGCCTTCTGCTGACGTCCCTCGGCTTGGTGAGCCTGATTAAAGAAGGGCATAACCTCTGGATTCTTAGAAAACATCCTTTTATAGAAGTGGCGGGTTAACGCCTCGCCGTGTTTCTCTAAGACGGCAGAGGTTGATTTCACAGTTGTTATAGTTTCTGCGCTTAACATATCAATCCCCTTTAAACAGGTATAGATAATACACCTTATGGACAAACAGTCGAAAATTATCTTTCAAGTCTTAGTCATCCAATACTTGATATTCCATGATTATCTCTCCCGTAGTTTCATGTAGGGCAGGATGCTTTTATTGATTCGAGCCACCACGTTTGGTGGCTCTATCACAACGATGAAAAGCTTTTTAAGCCTGCCGTTGGGCGCTCAAGCTTTAGCCGCTGTTTACATTCTTTCCGCAGGTAACGATCTGCTGAACTAAAGAATCCAGTTATCTTACTAGGATGCAATGGCATATTTTATGCATTTTGGCCAAGTAGCCAAGTTATGGCTGCGGAGCAAAGATCCTCTAGGAGGCGCATCATGGACAAACATCTTTTCACAGGAATCATTCTTGTAGCCAGCCTGTCCTGTCAGCAAAAGATGGAAGAGCAATCGGATAAGCGCTTGTATCATCATCTTCTAACACCCCCGGCCGGCTTTGAACCGATTACAACTATTCCTACTAATCCTGATGGCGGCAAGGTTCCAGGACGCATCGCCGCCATCAGTCCTGAAGAGAGTTTACGCCGGAAACAAGTCAATGAAGTCAAACCTATACTCTTTGGACTGGGTGCTGGCGGCATCACCATGAGCACCACTCAAGATGAAGCCTTAGATATTTTGGCAAGCCCGATTGGATCAGCAAACGGTATTATATTTTATCCAGAAGATCTGCGGATTCGCTGGTCACGCAGTGGTCAACGATCACCGGAATTATTTGTGATCGGAGCCAATTACAAAGGTAAATTGGAACTTGGAGGGCCTTTTGGCGAAATTTCCATGGGATTCAAATTTGCACCATATATTCAAACTCCCGACGACTTGTCACCGCTACTGAAGTTGATTGGTAGCTTATTGGAAGGAGAAGATCTGGCAAGCTATGATTGCGAAGCCGCTCTACATTGCCGCATGGATGAAGACGAAACTTTCATTACTTTCGATTATCGCTTAGGTGGTTTGTTGTTGGAAAAATCCAATGACTTAGCTCTAAGCATTGCCTACTTCGCCCCAGAGCGCATACTCAGGCCTTTTCTACGCGAGCCCCTGATTTATGGGCAATCGATAGCAGGAATTGCATTAGATTCCACTAAAGAAGAAATCGAAGCTCGCCTTGGTCCAGCGTTGTTCATCGCGGAAAACGGTAGCCATTATTATGATAACTTCAATGTTTTGGTCAATTGGAATGCTGCCAACCAGCCGAGTTTGATGGCGGCTCTCTCCTCATATCGAGGAATATTTTCCTTGCCAAGTCTTAATCCAGCAGAGCGCGGGCTCGGCGACTCCTTTGCTGATTTAAGCGGCGATGATGCTACCGGACTTGCACTCATGCAAAATCTCTATCGCCTTTTTGAAAACTCGGAAGAAGACTGCACTTTGATCAATGCCTGCTCCATGATTAATCTTGATGACGGGATTGAAATTCAACTTCCCGGCGGGATTCTCGGCTTCAGTGCCGATGCATCACGGCGTTTGAGCTATTTTGTTATTGTTAATGAGTGATTAGATAGGAAAGGCAGTTTTTACGCTTTTTCTCATCAAGTTTGTGGGGTGTGTCATGAAAATTAAACTCTTAATCATGCTGATTGCTGCCGCATCTTGTGTGAAAAAACGCCCGGTTGAACGTCACCAGGATTTTGACGACTATCGATGGCCAAAGAGCGTTTTGCAAACCGAAAAACCCTGGTTATATCGTGTGACAGTTGTGAACAACGGTCTAAATAGTACCTTTGGCTTTGTGGGCTTACAAAGCACGCCCCGACTTGGGCATTTTGAAATCACGGATTCTCAGCTAAAGTTTGTTGAATTGAAGGATAATTATACCGACAGCAACAATACAGATAAAGTTATCAATGCCTGGAAAATCACACATACTGATATACATCGGAAAGTGATCAACGGTCGAAAAAGCAACGTCGAAACTGAAAATGATGAGATTCCCTGGAATGAAAAAAGATTCTTCAAGGTTGATTGGACCAGCGCTGAAATTACGGAACGGTCTACTTTTCCGTATGGGATCGATACCCGCTGTGCAAAGCCGCTGTCGACTAAACTGGTCGAAGGTCAACAAGAAGTCACAGCTGATCATATTGGATTTGTCCTTGCAGTTAACTATCTGCTAGATGAACAATGTATTGATAATCGGGCATACTTTAACAACGATTTCACTTTGACTATTCATTACATGTACTCCTTTATGCCCGAACCTGACAATAAAGAATACCAACCCTATGTTTATACCGGCGAGGACGATCCGCTGATGGATAAATATGGTTACTTTAACACAACGACTCTGAACTATGATGAAAATCGCCGCCCTTTCAATACCTTCTATATGAACCGCTGGAATCCAGAAAAACAACACACTTTCTATTTCAGCGAAACATTTCCAAGCGAATACAAGTGGATTTACAATGACCCCGAGCGCGGTGTCTTTGCTCGTACCAATCAGCTCTTTGCAGAGCAAGGGTTACCGACCCGTTTTGAAATCAAAGAAAACGACGGTAGTAAGAAGTTCGGTGATATCCGCTACTCTTTCGTCCATTTCGTTGATAGCCCTGATATGGGAGCGCCTTTCGGATATGGCCCATCGACGGCAAATCCACGTACAGGTGAAATTATTTCTGCCCATTCCGTTATCTGGACCCATGATGTGAAAGCCTATCTTCAGCAATTGCGAGATACCGCTACACGCAATACAGGAACGGAAAATAATTCCAGCCTTTACACAAAAATCACAGAAACGATCAATCAAGCTCATAGCGAGTGGAGTACTAGCAGTGACTTTCTCGTTGAGCGCGAGCAGGCAGAAGCCTTCCGCTATATTTTACCTGAATTTACCTATGAACTTCCTGGTAGTTCATTTGCCGGCCATGAGGCTCCTCTGCATTTTGACAGTATAGAGCGAGCGTTGCGTGATTCAGCGCTACAACAAAATCCGACCAATGAATGGGCGCAGCTATTGAAGCAGGTGCAAGAAACTACCAGCACCGCGAACAATATGTATCTCACACGGGAATACTATAATAATCCAACAGGAATTGCTGCGCGAACCGACTTAAGCGATCAATTCTTTGCAGGATTCGATCGCGTTGATCTGTCTGAGGGAGAGCGAGTCATTGATGATATTCTTTATCAGGTTGCCATTCACGAGTTTGGACATAATCTTAATCTGCGGCACAACTTTTATGGAACTGTTGATGCCAAGTTAGATCATCACCATGACAACACAATTAACACCAACAGCCACTCCGTCATGGACTATCTGCGCCTTAAAGATGAGCTGGGTCAAGAATATAACTGGGGAGCTTACGATCGAGCCGCACTACTTTACGCTTATAGTGCTGGTCGCATCGATCCCGCAAAAGACAGGGTCGCACCTTATCTTTTTTGCACGGATCACCATACTATCTTTAATCCACTCTGTAATCGCTTTGATAGTGGCGCAACTCCGAGTGAGATTGTAAAAAGTCAGATTGAAGCTTACGACGAAGGCTATTGGTTTCGCAATTTTCGCTACAATCGCGCTTTTTGGCAACCCTATCGTTCTTATGATGCGTCGATGTTTCAGACAATGTTTACGATGAAAAAAATGATCCGCTTGTATGAGCAGGCTTTTCTAGCCAATGATGTGCAACAGATTCTCGATCGTTACCCGATCTTGAGCTCGACAGCTCCAGAAGAATTTGTCAGCAACCTTAGGGCAGATTTGAACCAGGCTGTGAAACTTGTTTTAAGTTTTTATAAAAGCGTGATTCAGCAAAGTGCCGTGGATCGACCATTCACCGATAGTTTTAACCCGGCTTCGGGATCTTTAACTCAGCTGGGTATTGCCAGTGACAAGATTTATGCAAGTATGTTTATGCTAGGAGACGATGGTTTTCCCCTCGACCCCAACAGAGGAGTGACTCCAGCATCAATTCTGTCTTTAGGGGACAATGATCCAGAGCTGCGAGACTTTGTCGATGAAATCGTCAGTGACATCTTTATCAACGGTGGCGATATGTATGCAGGATTTACTGATATCATCCGCTTCTTTTATGCCTCGACAGCCTCTCGTTCCTATGAGTTAAGTGGCGATATCACGGAATTGCAACCATTTCGAGTCACTTGCTTTACTTTGGAAAGCTTTGCCAACCGCTTTAATATTCCTCTTGCCACCATTGGTCAAAGTCCTTTTGAGATTGGCTCCTTCAACCAAACCATGAACCCCGAGTTTCAAGGTGAGACGAGTATCGTTGTTTTGCGGGTTGGTGATATTATTTTGGCTGCTGGAGAGCAACTCAATCCATTATCGGCAGCAGTACTACGTAATGACGATAAGTCTGGAGGCCGTAATCTGGGTGCTTTATATCAACGTATTGTCTACAACAGACAGTCTCTGACGTGTGAGTAGACAATGCTTATTCGAACGTTGATTATCATTGCAGTGCTATCACTGCCAACAATACTTGTTGCGAAGGCAAAAAAAGAGCGAAAAAAAACTTCGCCGATCAGTCTGTCATTGAACCTTACCCAGATGCAAGCTGCCAAGATCGATCCAGTGACTGTCGCCAGTGCCAGCTTCATTTACCGAGCTCATCAAAATATTCAAGTAGCGATGAGTCAGGCTGCGACTAAAAACTATTTTATCAATGAGGATGGGGAAGCTTTGTCAATAGCTGATTCAGTTATATCTTTGACATGGTTACCGCAAAATCTCTCACGGGATATTGATTTTTTTTCCTCATTGACAAGCACACTGCCGATTTCCGAGCGTTCGCGACGGAATAATTTGCATACAGTAACGAGCATCAATCTTGGTGTAAATTGGCAGGCTTTACAAAGGCTTGGGATTGGGAGCCGTATTGGGGGAGGCTACCAGTTTAATGAGTATGATACTGAACCAACAGGCTCTGATGGGAGTGGAGCGGCTTTAAGGCATTACTACTTTGAAATTGCTCATAACGCAAACCTTAAGTTGATCGATAAATTAGGACTGGGCTACGACTTTTCTTGGTTTGATATTTATTACCATCGGATTGACGAGGAAGCTGCCAATTCCATCGGCAGAGATTTATCGGACCAGTCCTATCAACTTACAATTTATCTGAGCTACCAATTATGGCAAATGGGTTTCACCTTTGGCTATATTCAGGGCAATATGCTTGGATTTGAAGGACTTCGCGACTATCTGCTGTTTGATGAAGAGCAATCGATTGGATTTGCTTCTATCAGTTTGAATTTCTAAGGCAACACTTAGAATATAAATGATTCAGCAGAATTCAGTTCGCTGTCCTTTCAAATTCTCAGGGTTCGAACAATACTTTTGAAGCGGTTAACTCACCTAACCATATGGGATACAGTCGATACATCAGATAAGCTCCGATGCGTTTCGATTTATTCCAGGTTTTAGGTAGTGAGACTCTAGCGCTTAAAGATGACCCGCTATCTTGTAGTTCATGAAGTTTGATCAAACCCAATGGTTTAAAGGCCTCTAAGTCAAACAAAAATAGCTCCATATGTCGGCCTCCTGGCATTACTTCACTGCTGTCAATAGCAACGTGTAATTCACCATGCCGCAACCAACTAGGTGGAATGTAGTGGGTAATTTCAGCTGTGACTCCCGGAGGCCTTAGATGAGCGGGTCCATGATCAGATGGATGAAGAAGGTAGGTTCCTGAAAGAGGTACCCGAAAATTGCTATTTAATATGCCGCTCAGGGCGAATGAGGGCCCATAGTTGAAATCGATCGAGGGTTTGATACGGACGTAGATAGTGGAATTCGAGTCTGCAACTAAATCGCTGTTTAACTGGCCTCGTATATCGATTTCATCAACCGATACTTTTATTCCTGCCATATCTAGGGTCATATCTTGGCCTTTTAGTATGTAATGCGAGCCCCAATATTCACCGGATAATGGTATGCTAAGCGGTGAATCACCATGAGGCGTCGTATCGCTTTCCACCAACCAAGCTAGCAGCCGGCCTCTGTCGGGATCTTCAGAATTTGCTTGTGAATCAATAATCACGAGCTTCCATTGCAAACTATCAAAACCGATTTGATTGAGACTGGTAATAATTGGGGGCGAAGCAAAAGCGAGTCGATAAAAATCAAAAGCAAGAATTTCATCATCGTTTGGCTTCCAGTTTACAGTGCTCGGAGTGAATCCGCCGGTTGTGAATTCAACTTCAGCTTGGAAAGGAATGAATTTACTCCCCCCAAGCTCAGTCATACCGACTTTCAGACCATGCGATATTGTGGAGCCATTAATCCGGATCGTATAGTTGTGATTTGGCTGTAGCATGGTTTGCGGCCGGATATAAATCTCTTGCGCAGAACCGGAAATCTCCCACGTAAATGGTGTAGGGGGATCTATGCTGATATTGGAAGCATGAAGCCAAGTGTTAAGCCCTGCTTTTTGTTTATTACCGTTTTCATAGTATGCGAAGCTAAGGTTTATCATACTGGAAGGATTCAATCTGCGCTTGCCAAGATCTTCCCAGCCGCCACTTTTTATCGATAAATGGACGCCATCTGCTTGACTATCAATTGAAATCACGGAACGGGGATCATCAGGGTGATGTAATGGATAGTCATATGGGATATACCATAAGTAGCCATGCTCCCCATTAATGATAAGCCCATTCTTAGAAAGGGCTGGTGATGCATTGAGATCATTGCGGTCTTTTAAGTAAGGATCATGGCTATTCGTATCAAACGCCCATCGGAGTGCACCATCTTCATTGATAGCATAGAGTAAGCCATTTCCAGCGCCAAAATATATAATATCTTGACCGTTTTCTGTGCTATTGATGACAGGCGAGGAGCGAATGACGGCTTGTGTATCAAATTGCCAATCCACCTTTCCCGAAGGATTCACTTTGTAAAGCTGTCCATCGGTTGATGTGATATAAATAGCTTTTAGTCTCTTGTCCGGAGTGAAGCTCAGTGCTGGCGAAGCATAAATATGATCTTGCGTTTTGATGGACCACAGTCTTTGCCCAGTTTCTTGATCGTATGCGTATAATGAACCGTCAAATGATGCTGTAAATGCACGGCCTTCAAAGTCCAAGGCGACTGATGACGAGTTAAAGCCAAGAGTTCGTCTGGACCATATCACTTTGCCAGTAATAGCATCCATCTTGCGCACACTTTGATCAAGGGAAGTCCAATAGAGATGACCTTGATCATCAAAGCTAGGAGCAGACCAGTTCATATTGTTTGAGGGATAGACCCATTTTAAATTTCCTGTGTGGGCATCGATAGCATAAAAATTCCAGTTAGTATTGCCAGCATAGAAGGTGGCATTTTGATCAATCGCGACATTTCCTTCAAACCATGGATAACCGACACCTTGGGAATGAGGGTGATCATGCGCACTAAATTTCCATTGGATTCTATCCAGGCCTTCTAGGTTATTTGCACTAGCATTGAGATGATAGATGTGGCCATCACCGGATGGAACGGTTACATACAAGTTCTTTTGGTCAGTAGTTAAGACGGCTGCGGAATCGATAATTTCACCAGTCTGAAGTGTCCATAACAGCTGTCCTTCTGGTGATAGAACATAAAAATTTTTATCTGCAGAGCCAGCATAAATATTCTGATGCCGATCGATAACGGCGGTGGAAAATATTCCTTTCTCGGTCTTAAAAAACCATGGTTGATCACCTACATAGCGGGCTGGCTGCGCAGAATAGCCTTGATTTTTTAAATTAGCCCTAAACGCTGGCCAAGAAGCTTTCTCATCTAATTGTATATGACTTGTATTGGCTTTGCCCAGTGGTATGAGGGCAAGTTGAAAACAGACTAATCCTAGCATTAGATGAATAAAATACGCCATAATAGTACTCTACTTCCTATTGAAAATGGGTAAGCCGTCATATGACTTTCTCTAAAATCTTTGTCTTCTAAGTAAACGGGATTGGATGTGATGTCAACAACAACGACTAATGGAATCATTCATTCGAGTGGAATGAGGAAATGACAAGGATGAAGCTCTTAAAATTTTTTTCAGCAAGCCATCGTAAAACACCTTCTATAATGATAATTGCCCGGATTAGGAATGGCGGGAGCATTTCAGGCAGCGTTATTAAACAGAGCAGGCAGCAAAGCATTTATCTGGCCAGCTATAATCACGAAATCTGTTCTTGCCAGCACAGTCGATTTCGGATCAGGGGATAAGAAGAATCCTTGTTTCATGGCGAGATCGGCCATAGTTTTAAATTGCTATAAAGTCTTAACTGCTTTTAAGGCGTAGAGCCAGGCGGTGAATGATAGAAAGTGTCTGATATAGTTTAGCGATTCCCATTGTAGGGCCTTGGCTATAATCTCTGGGTCGGTGCCTGAATCTGCTCCCATGAGATTAATCATTGTTGGAATAAAGTAGGTAAAGGTGAAAATTCTTTCAGTCAGGCTGATACCTGCTGAGACGAGCCGCCATTTCCTTGCCTGACCATTTAAGTTCCATAAATTGACCTTGCTAATTGGGTATCTGCTATTCCATGTCATTGGATGTCATCGCTAGTTTAGCTGCATAGTGCTCCCAGCAGATGGATGGGAGGTAGAAGCGATGTGTCCTTACTGTCAAAACCCTGAGAAGTTGGTAAAA
>JBMDZZ010000020.1:0-32461 GCA_048816425.1 Oligoflexus sp. FD111 | reverse complement strand
AATTTCCAATGATTTAGCTTAACTACGTCATTATTACTTACTGTAGTACTCGACAGCTATTACTTGAAAGTTGGTATTATTTTTGAGAGGCAAAACTGTTAATGGATCACTTCAAAGACCTAGCAAGGCCCAGACCGACTTCAAAGCCGTGTAAGCGATTGGTATCAGTTCCTCGCCAACGATCCAATCGAAAGGAAAGGAGCCAATCTTCGGCAAGAATATAAGCAAAGCTTGCTGTTAGTCCAGCACCGATTTCAGTTTCAAAATCAGGATCTTTGACGAGAGGAAAACGTGCCCGCTGCGACGCGACCATGTATAACCACTTACCACCAAATAACAAGTACAATGGATGATGCAGGCGTACGATATACTGCGCTTGATTGCTAAAGCTTAGCAAGGCAAATTCCCTATCAATATCTTTGCGGCGCATGCTTTTAAAGTGACCGGAGACGCCAACAACCCACTCAGAATTCAAAACACGTGAGTAAGTGAGGCCTAAGGTTCGCTGGTAAGGCCGGAATCGTTCCAGGCCTGCATTACTAGGAAAGTTACTCACAGACTCCAGTAGAATATATTCTTCTCGAAAAGGATTTGGCGGCGAATCTACCAGGAAAACGGCACTGTCTGCTAGACATATGGTGTAAAATACTGTGGAAAATAGTATGATTTGCACATTCCATAGAGTTTTTCGCATCAGCAAATTTTTGAGGAGAGGCAAGCACGCGGTGATATCTGCAAAAGAAACCACCAAACCTAAACTTGCAAATAAGCCGCTGGCTGTTTGGGAGCAAGTCCTTCTGACGTTGGCTTGCTTTGTCATATTACTTCCAACCGCGGCCCAGTCCATCATCTCTGGTTTCCTTCTCATATGGTTAATGTTCCGTAAAGCCTGGAGTCTTCCGCCTCTGACACGCTGGCGGCAGACTCAGAGCTGGCTCTCTCTCAAGCAAGAGGAACCTGTTGTATTCGTCATAGCATGTGCTGTGGCGCTTTCCACTATCATTCAGCTCATGCTTATGCTTTTCCAAATGATGTCACTACCTGCTGATTTCCCGCTGTCGCAAGCCTTTGAGGAACACTTGCGCCTTATGGGTAAACAGGGTCTCTATGGAACGCTCTTTATCTTAGCGTTGATAGAGGCAAGGCGTCGAGGCTGGAACGTCAATCGCTCATTAAATCTGATAGGCGTTTTTCTTGCTTTGCTCACAGTCTATGTGATCGTCCAAAGATACACCGGCATCAATTGGGTTCACGGCTTTTCCAGCCGTTTACCTGAAAATCGTCTGGCCTATGACGTTTATCGTATTTCCGGGTTTATGGGGCACCCACTGACGTTTGCCTATAATCTGATGCTTTTTTCTTTGCTTTGTTTTGCCTTTGCTATACATCCTCGCTGCCAAAGATCTATGCGCTGGAAATGGGCGCTTTGTGCAGCTCTGGCTTTTTTTTGCTTATTTATCTCCGGCTCTCGCTGGCCCTTGCTGATTACGGGCTCATTGATGGCATTGTTTTCCATTCGCAAAATTTTTCTTTCCCGTTGGTTTTGGCTTGGTCTGCTGATCAGCGTCATTTGGGTAGGCTTTTTTGATCGTGGAGTCGTCAATCGTTTTTTGGAACCGTTGCAATCTAACCAGCGCATTGAGGAGCGCTTTCCCCGGCTGGTATTTTGGAAGGTGCATTGGGCCATGTTTCAGGACGAGCCCCTCATCGGTACTGGCTATGCCAATAACGAAGGGGTCAGGCTGGACTATTATGATAAGGCGGGTTACACTGAATTTAGGGAAAAATACCCGGCTCACAATATCTTTCTGCAAACTCTCGCAGACTCCGGTATCGTAGGTTTTATGTCACTTTTAAGCCTATTGACTGGAGTTTTGATAGCTGGATTTATCGCATGGAAACGGCAGCACTTCACTGGTTTGTTATTAGTTGGAATGGCGACGATCCTAGCTGGACTCATGCAAAACAATCTTCGAGACAGTGAATACCTGTTTGCTCTGTGGGCATGTATTGCCTGGTATATAGCAGCTCGGAAGGAAGCGCTTTTTGAGTCAGGAAGTCAAATCCAAAATCTCGACTCCCGAACGGGTGATTCGTATCATCAATCGGATGTGCGAAGGCAGGATGCATGCCTTGATTCGCCTGCAACATGATGCCAAGGTTGGTATTCGTTGCAGCTTCCTTGCCGTTGAAAAAAAACCTGGCGGTACGGTTATCTTTTTTGATGGGATGTCAGAATTTGGTGTTAAAAAGCTATCTGTAAATGACACCGTAAAATTTGAAGTTATTGGGATGCCGTCGAAGGTTGTCTTTGCCGCCAAAATTCTCGAAAAGAGCAGATCCGGCTTAACCTGCTCGTTGCCAGCCTCATTGATCAGTATCGAACGCCGGCAGAACTTACGCTATGGCACAACCGATAGTAAAATGGCCTATTTTCGTCCGAGTTTTTGGACGCCACAAAGTACAGACATTGCCGCTCCACCAGCTTTTGAACAATTTCACTTCGTCGCATCCTGGATTCCTATCCTGGATATGAGTGCCGGTGGCTTATGTATCAGAACTCTTTTCCCTTCGATTCTGCATGCTCTCGATGGTCATAACATCGACGAGAACGCCCAGATTATCCTGCCAATGTCAGAGCCAATTACCCTAGGCGTCGCCATTCGCTGGCAAAGACGTATCAAAAATCGCTATATCGATGCTGAACGGGAACGTTATCAGCTGGATTTTCGTTTTGGTGTTGAGTTTATTGATCTCAGTGATGATGCCAATCTCAAATTAAAACAATTCCTCCGCCAGCTCAGTGTCGCCGATGCGATCTAATCTATATTTGTGAGGAAAGCTTTGATGATCGCGATTCGCTTAACCGGTGCATGGATTCTCGGAATAAGCTGCTTGCTTGGCTGCCAATTGACGCCAGAGCAGGATATGGAACCTGTAGTGAGCGACAGTCGAGATCAAACCCGGCCCGAGATGATTGATAAGTCTTTTCATAAAGGTGAAGGGAATGTACAGCCTGTAAGTGCACAGGGCATGACTCATGAAGAAACCGAACTCAAGTTAGCCAAGCTTTGGTCACGGGTCGATGAAATGGAAACCAGATTGATTCGGCAAGAAGAAAAATTACGTCTATTGGAGCGCGGACTGATGCTAGGCATCGTACCAGAAGCTTTGATGGATGATGACAGACTGATACAGGAAAAAGATAGTGGTGATTTGTTTCAAGAGCCCACTTCTCCTCCGGTAGAGAAATTAAAAAATCCTGAGGAAAAATCTCCTGCGGAAGTAGCTGTTGATGAAAGAACGTTTCGGCAGCTGCTCGGTGAGGCTCAGGCAAAGTTTAATGCCGGCCGTTATGGGCAAGCCATTGCTGACTATCAAACCATTCATGACAGATTTCCTCAGCAAACAGTGCAAGGGCAGCATCTTTATTGGATTGGCTTAAGTTGGTTCTATTTGAAAGAAGATAATCTTGCCGCAGAAAATCTAGAGCAATTAATTCAAAACTTCCATGGTAGTCCCTGGTTGGCTCATGCCAATTTTTATTTGGCAAAAGTTGACCTGAGACGTGGCTTTAGGCAAAAAGCACTGCAACGTCTACGTAACGTTGTCGAACAGTTTGGTGACAAGGATGTTGCAGAAATGGCCCGGCATGAGTTGAGCCAATTACAGGAAAGTCTATAGTAACGATGGATCGCAAATGAAATATTGCCGTAAGACCATTTTCATTCTCTTACTTTCAAGTCAGATCTTGAAAGCTCAAGATAATATGGTTGACGTCGGTGATTTAAATGCGATCGAAGATGATATGGATTTTGATTTTGCCAGTGATTTCGAAAATGATGGTTTTGCAGAGCCAGATAATAATTTTCTGCCGGCTGATCAGTTTGATCAGCCGGCAGATGTCATGTTTGAAGATCCTATGCAGGGCAATGAAGATATCCTGTTTGAAAACGAAAACTCTACCATACCAATGAATCAGATGATGACCGGTGATAGTGATGCTGGTTTTCGAACCATGGAAAATGATGTTGCTCCGCTTGTGCAAAAGATCGAAAGCCCGAACTTATTTGCAGGTGCTCCACCCATTCCAGGTACCCTGCGTACCATGGCGTCCGGTGAAGCGCCGGAAGAGTACCGAGTTAGAATGGGCGATACCCTCTTTGATATTTGTGATCAGTTGATAGATGAGCCAGGCTATTGGCCGAAGCTATGGGCATTGAACCCTTACATCCGAAACCCCCACTTTATTTATCCAGGTATGACGCTACGTTTTTATCCAGGCGACAAAGATAACCCACCATTTTTGCAGGTGGTGATGGAAGATGATCTGATTCCGATCGATCGTGGCCAGCTCACTGAAGACGAGCTCTTGCAACAAGATATCTCCGGTTTGCTGACTCGCTCAGAACTTCCAGATCGGACGCCGGTTATCGGTGCTGACGAAATCACCTCTTTTCCGGAGGTTGATGAGGCTTTTCTCACATATGGCTCCTTATTTGAGCCGAAGGATATCAAAGTCCTTATTCCGGCATTTTTCTTTACAGAAGAAGTTGAATCATTAGGCGAAGTTCTTGGTGGGACCTCAGGTTCAATTCTAATCGATCGGGATCAAGACATCGTGATCCGCAGTGAAGGTAGCCTCTCACTGAATACGGGTTATACGATTGTTCGTTACTCTGGTGAAGTCGAACATCCGAAAACAGGTGATTTTATCGGTTATCGATACGAATTTATTGCACAAATCAATGTGCAAAAACAAATTGAAGACGAGCTGATGGCTGCCCGTGTGCTTTTAAACCGCCTCGGTGTGCAGCCAGGTGATATCGTTATTCCTTATCAAACCGTGCAGCGTAAGATTCCCTTACAAGCGGAAGGTAAAAATGGCAATGGTCAGGTCGTCATTGGTTTTGAACAGCCATTCTCGTATCTTGCCGGTCGTGGATCGTTTGTCTATTTAGAAACAAAAACACAAGCGATTCAAGTTGGGGATACTTTGAATATATTCCAAAATGTACAACGCACCGCTACGATATTTACAGCTTCCAAATTACCGGAGTTTCGCCAAAGAATTGCCAAAGCTTACATCATCGAAAACTACGGACCGGCCGTCGTGGGGTATATCCTCGAAGACCAGCGTGAAGTTCGTATCGGTGATGACACTGGTTCATAATAAGTAGTCCATGTCACTTTAAGTCAGCGAAGTTTTTTTGCATCTTGCCCTGATGTGCCATTGCCAAATAAGGGGCGAAGAATGCAAAAATTAGAAGCGACTTTGACACACATCCTATCTCAACTGGTTTATCGTTGGATTCCCTTGCCAAAAACTTGCTCCGTATGGAGCGAGCTTCATCCATTTGACTTGAGTTTTGCTGATTGGCAGGATTTTATCGACCAGCAACGCGACCGATGGCGGCGAACAAGCATGGAACCAAGCCCATGGTTACGCTATCTTGAGCAACATTTTCAAGCTTATCAAAGCGTTTTAGTACGTGAGATCATCCATCATTTGGCAAAATTACGAAACCTAAGGGCGAGCTATTTGACTTATTATTGTCAGGAATATCCTGACGATTTACGACAAATTCCTGATCCACCGGCAGCCTTATCGCTCCTAGGTTCAACGAGCTTGCTCACTCAACCGAAGCTTGCCATTATCGGCGCCCGAAGAGCATCCCAAAGAGCCCTGATAGAGGCAAGAAAACTTGGCAAGATCTTGAGTCAGGAAGGGGGCGTGATCGTCAGTGGCGGAGCCATCGGTTGCGATCGATCTGCCCACCAGGGGTGTCTTGATAGCGGAATCACTCCAGTACCGACCATCGCTGTGATGGCTGGAGGTTTGCAACAACTTTACCCTCGCTATAATCACAGTTTATTTATGGAAATGAAGCACCGACAGGGTTTGTTTATTAGTGAGCGTTTATGCGAGGCGCGACCAAGACCTTATGACTTTCCTGTGCGCAATCGAATCATTGCCGGTCTTTCACAGCGTATCATTGTTATGGAAGCAGCTGCAAAAAGTGGGGCTTTGGTGACCGCTAATTTAGGGCTTCACTTTGGTCGCGATGTGGTAATTCTTGAACCAGATCAAGATGACATTCGAGCAGAAGGATCACGTATGCTCGAACAAGATGGAGCACCAAGCTTTCGCTCTGCTGCCGACTATTGGAATCTTAATTGGATGCAAGATTAAAATTTTTCAAAAGTTTACTTTTGCTTTCCGCAGAGCAAAGCTTTAGTCTAATTAGTAGAGCATATACATTTAGATGTCGATTGGTCGCACATCGCTTCAGCGATGCAGGGGTAATTGCACCCTTTTTGCTTTGCAGGCTGTGATTTGAGTTCCATGGATGGAGGCCGAATGGAAAATCCTGGTGTGGTCACACGATGGTGGCATGCAGTCAAGATGATGGCTGATTTGGTATCGTCAGGCTATGATGAATCCGAGCTTACCGAGCATTACGTGCGCGATGAATTGCTTGCTGCCGGGTTTGAACTCCAGGAGATAGATTTAGCCTGCGAGTGGGTGGAAAAAGCAATTATTTCCGGAACGCTCTATGAAAGTCTGATGATGTTGCAGCGACCGATGAATGGTCTAAGAATTGCCAATCCTTTAGAGAAAATTTGTTTCTCACGCAAGGTGTGGTTGCAGATTGAGCGATGCTGCGAGCGAGGACTTCTCAGTCGGGATTTAGTTGAACGCTTGCTTGAAGGAGCTCGAGTCATCGACACCAGAGATTGGGAAGATGATGACGTCTCTAAACTGTTGGCGGAGATGTTTAGTACCATAAATCCAGCTGCCAGTGAAAAAGAATTCCTGGATATGTTGGAGCGTTGTATGCCTACCTATTATTCTTGAGTCTCTGCGGATAACCAAAATCTGAATACGGTTAGGGTTATCGCATGGCGTTATTGGATTTAATTCAAAAATATTTTTTTCCTTCAGGAAACTTGCATGCTTTCGCTGGTATCCAAGAGATGCTGATTAATGGTCTGCAAGCTTTAATATTTATTCATGCTGACGGCAGTCGCTCAATTGTATCTTCACCATTTGTGAATTCTGAGCAATTGGTACAAGAAATTCAGGAATTTGCCTATATTTCCGGTGTTCGACTTGACCCGCATTATCCAGCTCACGGTGGCGAATATCATCACAGCCAAAGTTCTGCTGCGCTTGCCAGTTTTCGCTGGCATGCAGTGATTCCTCCTGTGAGTCGTGATGGCCCGATTTTTTCTCTGCGAAAACTTAGTTGGGAAGGCTTAAGTTTAAGTCGTTTTGGAATCGCAGCGGACTTTAGTGAGCGTTTGCTTGAAATGATGCATCAAGGTCAGAGTATGGTGATATCCGGTCCGACAGGTGCCGGAAAAACAAGCTTACTTTGCCAATTGTTACGCGAAGTCTGCCTGGATGAGCGTCTGATTATCGTCGAAAGCCTAGCAGAAATTCCCAGGATGTCATCCAGCTGGGTACGCTTATGTGCACAAGCCGATAATATTGATGGGCGAGGGCAGTTTAGCATGCAACGCATCATCGAAGAAAGCTTACGCCTGCGTCCCGATCGCTTGCTTGTAGGTGAAATTCGTGGCATGGAAGCGCGAAGCTACTATCAGGCATTGCAGGTGATTGATAAAGGGACCTTGACGAGCTTGCATGTGCATCACCCTTCTCAGCTGATCCCCAGACTGAGTGACTTAAGTGGACTCGCGGAAGATTTGTGGCGGCAGGTTTTTGAATTGCACAAAATTCTACTCTTGCAGATGCAACGAAAAACGCCCCGCTTGCGCGAGGCGTTTCAATATCAATCAGGCGAGTTTCGCCTTATTTACTCTTCCGACCAAACATGACAGAGACGATTTTCTTAAAGATACCACCGATACTGCTTGGCGCTTGCGCAGCCACCTTCGGTTGTTGCGCGGCGCTTTCCCGCTGCTGTATCGGCTGCTCGTCCTGCCTTGATTTAGGCGGTCTGCGCCGACGATTTTGTTGACCGCCCTGTTGCGGTTGTCCTCCTCGTCCAGCATGTTGGGGACGATCACCTTGGGGACGATCACCCCGACCGCCTCCTCGGCGCTGCTTCTGCGATCGCTGGCCTTGTTTTCCGCCAGCTTGCTGTTGGTCTTCACGTGCTTCTTTGCCTCTGCCGCCACGACCGCGATCAGCTCCTTTGCGTCCACGGTTGCCGTCTTTACCGCGTGCTGAGCGATCAGAAGGCCTCCTATCACTGCGACCGCTTGATCCACCTTCCTGTTTCGACGTGCTTCCTTTAAATTCCGGGTCTTGATAGGGATTACTAGCTTGATCAACAATTTGCAGGTATTCGTCTTTATACCATTCCACGGCAATTGGAACTTGCTCACCGATATATTCCTTGATGGCTTGAAGATTGTGTCCGTAATCTTCGCAAACCAATGAATAGGAGTAACCACGGGCACCGGCGCGAGCAGTACGACCGATGCGGTGAACGTAGTTAGAGGCCTCATTCGGTAGATCAAAATTGTAGACATGCGTGATGTCGGAAATATGAAGGCCACGACTAGCTACGTCAGTGGCGATCAATGCTTTGATCTCTCCAGCCTTAATACGACTGATCAGGGAGATACGCTTTCTTTGCGGTAAATCACCAGTAATCAAGTCGACAACCAAGCCATTTTTTTCTAGCTTATAATGCAACCATTCAGCTACGAGTTTGGTATTGGTGAAAATGATCGAACATTTTGGTTGGTGTTCCCGCAGCAAGCCTAACATTACCTGTAACTTCTGCGTCGACTCACACATAATGGCATATTGATCGATCAGTTCCGGTGTCATCACCTCCGGATTGACAGAAATATATTCCGGATTTTCCAAGTACTCAAAAGCGAGTTCTTTCACCTGATCATTGGTGGTTGCAGAAAACAAAAGCTTTTGTGTTTTGTCAGTTAATTTGGAAAGGAAAAACTCGATGTCTTCGACAAAACCCATATCGAACATGCGATCGGCTTCGTCACAGACAAACTGATTACAGTAGTCGAGGGTAAAGATGCGTTTTTGATAATAATCTTTCAGGCGACCTGGAGTCGCAACGATGAGATCGACTCCCTCCTTGATTCGATTAGCCTGTTTTTCATAGTCAACGCCACCATATACTGCCAGAGAGCTAATATTTAAAGCATCGAAAATAGGCCGGGCATCTGCATCTATCTGAACGGCTAGCTCTCGTGTCGGCACAAGAATTACCGCTTTAGGACCACCTTTGTGTTTGTTATCGATCGCACGTTTTATGGTATTGGCTAGTGTGATCAAAAAAACGCCGGTTTTACCTGTACCGGTCTGGGCAAATCCTGCTACGTCCTTGCCAACTGTTGTATGTGGTAAACATTTGCCTTGTACTGGAGTTGGTTTTGTCCAACCTAGTTTTCGCACGACATCGATCAGTGCAGGCTCCAAGTCGAGGTCTTCAAAGCTTTGAACTTCCAGTTCTTCTATTACAGGTGCGGATGACTCGTCATCATCATCGTCGTCATCGGTTAGGCTGATGACAGCGCTTTCCTCAATGTCATCTCCAAGCTCAGTTAAGTTGCCGTCCTGTGAACTTCCGTTTGCAAGGTCTTTGGAGTTTTCTTCACCGCGGCTTTCTTTGCTCTTTTCTGCACTTTCATCGTGCTTGCCACGAGTGTTTTCATGGTCTGACGATTCTGTGTTTGGGTCTTTCGAAGAATGTTCGGTTTTCATACAGTTATCTTTATCATCCTTGGTTCGTGGGATAGGGCAGAAATTCTTCGACCCTTCTCCTCGGTTTGCGGTTATCCATCGATTGATATGCCATGCATGATCAGCCGCAGCTGGCTAGAGTCGAATGCTGGCTAAATTGCGTCAATAAGCCCCGCCTAAGATTTGTCCTCCGCTGTCCGATACGTTCCGCAGAACTCATAAAGGGTGCAGCGATGGCAGACAAACCAACTGATTCGTCAAGAAACGACCAGTCTCAGCAAAAGAATAACCCCAATCGGGAAAATCTTAACCCCGAAGTATCAAACCTTACCCCAGATTCGCAATCTGTCCAAGACCAAGAAGTGGAATCAGCTTCTCCGGTTTCACCCTCTGAGGGGGGGATTGACGGCAAAGTGGAAAAAGAGTCTGCAGATATTGTTGGCAGCGACAATGACGAAAATCAGATTCTGGCCAGTAACCTCAAACAATTTGAAACAGACCTTGCCAAGCTGATGGCGTGGAAGGAAGATTTAAAGCTCAAGTGTTTGGGTGCCAACATAAATCTGGCATACTATCATCTATGGCGAACGGACGCGAATATTCTGTTTCAGCGTTGCGTGATCCTGAGGAAACGGCTACAGAAATATGCGAAGAATAAGGGAGTTTAAGGTTGGAAGGTGGAAATATGAAAGTCAGACAGAAAATCCTCCGTCTACAAAACTGCATGACCGGTGCGATGTTCTGCGTCTTTGCCTGGCTAGCGACTGCTTGTTTGACCCCTGGTGAAAAGCAGCTCATGAAGGACGATGTGGCCAGGTTACAGGCGAGGATGGTCGAAGTCGAAAATTTATTAAATGAGCAAGGCCGTTCTATATCGAATAGGTCAAACCAGCATGCTGCAAGTGCTAACACTCGTATTGACGGCATTACGCGTGACATTCAAAAGATTCAAGGTGAAATTGACACTCTGCGTGTTGGCGTGATTACTGGTCAGTTGCCTGGAATCAACCCCGAAAACGAAGGCTCGGTGGCGCGGACTCTGGAAACCATCCAGGAGCGACTGAAAGAGATCGAGGAAACGCAGGAAAAAATCATGTCTGTCATCAATTCGACGGAAAATTCCCGGAAATCTACACAAAAGCAGGCTCAGAAAGAAAAAACAGTTAAAATTACAAGTTTGGCAGGTTTGGAAAAAGCCTTTAATGATAAGCGTTTCCGCCATGTTGCCGAAAACGGCGTCAGTGTTTTGCGCAGTCAGAAAAAAAAGGCTGATAAAGAAAAAGCCCTTTATTGGTACGCGGAGAGTCTCTATAAGCTGGGCAATCTTCGTGAAGCCGCCCTCAATTTCAATGACTACCTCGATCTTAAACCCAGCAAAAATGTGGCCCATGCAAAAATGCGACTTGGTGACTGCTTTCGCCACTTAGGCGATGTTGCAACCGCAAAATTATTTTATAAGGACCTGCTGTCCAGCCACAAAGGAAGTAGCGAGGCCGAGTGGGCCGAAGAACGCCTTGCCAAACTCGACCCCTAATTGCCCCCCGCTTCCACAACAAATTGCACCAAGCTTTGCCGATGTACAGGCTTACTAGATTCAGAAATTGATCTTTTCAAGCTTTTCAATTTGTCTTGCCAAATATTAGCTCGTGAGCAATTCTTAGCCGCTGCAAGGTTGAAGTTCATGAGAACGAGCCGATGCACCTCATTTATGCGGCACATGATCCCCCTACGTCCGGGTTGAAGTGCTTAGTTCATCAGTAATCACCAAAAACGAAAAAGATTTATGCGTATTTTAGGTATCGAATCAAGTTGTGATGAAACGGCAGCAGCCGTTGTCGAGTCAGGGCAGAACGTCCTAAGCTCGGTTATTGCCTCCCAAATTGACGTCCATAGACTTTTTGGAGGAGTGGTGCCAGAAATCGCGGCCAGAGAACATCTTAAGGTTGTTGCCCCCATTGTTGAGCAAGCTCTTCAAGAAGCTGGGTGCACACTGGCGGAAATCGATGGCATTGCTGTGACTCGCGGTCCCGGTTTGATTGGAGCCTTACTGGTTGGCATATCCTATGCCAAAGGTCTGGCTATGGCTGCCGAGAAGCCGCTGATCCCGGTCAATCATGTGCATGCTCATATCCACGGTGCTGTCTTAGGCTTGTCGCAGGATTTTTCTGCGCTTCTCCCCTGCTTGGCCTTGGTCGTATCGGGCGGTCATACCAATCTCTATGTGATGAAATCGCCAACCGAAATGGAACTGATCGGCCGGAGTATTGATGATGCTTGCGGTGAGAGTTTCGATAAGGTTGCTAAACTGTTCGGTTTAGGATATCCCGGTGGACCTGTGGTCGAGAAATTGGCGAAACAGGGTGATCCCAGTCGTTTCCAGATGCCTCGTATGGTCGATGATGGGCGAAAGCTGGCGTTTAGCTATTCTGGATTGAAGACGCATATGGTAAACTTACGCCATCGGCTGAAGGCGAATCTGCAAGAACAAGACCTGGCAGATCTCTGTGCCGGCTTTCAGGAAGAAGCGCTGGGCCAGCTCATCCGTAAACTGAAGCAAGCCGCGCGCCAATATCCGGTGAAGTCGTTGTTGATTGCTGGCGGAGTCGCAGCCAATCAGCGCTTCCGCGAAATGGTAAAAGCCGAGCTTGGTATAACTGCTTATTTTCCTCATCTGCGCTATTGCTCAGACAACGCAGCAATGATCGCAGCGCTGGGATACTACAATTTCATAGACGAACGAGAAACACAGCAGGCCTTTCGTAACTACGATTGGGATGCCTTCTCGCGGTATCAGGATGTATGAAGCCAGTAGAGCCAGGACGTATGACGTCTTAGTTCAAAACTACCAGTATCCCTGGTGATCATAAGGGTTGAGTGATGGGTAGGCGTCAATCTTATCAAGGCGAAAAACTAAGGCAGAAAAAATCTTTAGGACAGGTTTTTTTAAATACCGAATGGCCTGTGATGAAGGTCGTCGATAGTCTCCGTCAGTGGGATGTGCAACGAGTTCTGGAAATCGGGCCTGGTCCTGGTATTCTCACCAAGGCCCTGCTTGCTGCCGGCTATGAAGTGACAGCCGTAGAAAAAGACGAGAGATTTGTTGAGAAACTGGAAGACTATTACCGCATCCACCAAAAAGATTACCGCGGTAGTTTGCGAATCGTCAGCTCGGACATTTTGAAATTTGATCTTGGTGAGTGGTTGGATGAAAGCAATCAAGCAACTGCTGTTGTTGGCAATATCCCCTACAATATCTCGACGCCGATTCTTACCTGGGTACTGCCGCACCTAAGTCGCCTCAAAGGAGTCGAGTTTTTAGTGCAACTGGAATTTGCAGCCAGACTAGCTGCCCAGGTAGGGACTAAGGATTATGGTAGTCTCAGCGTTTTTACCCAGCTGCGTTCCAAAGTTGTCTTGGAATGCAAAGTCGACCGTGCCTGCTTTCGTCCCATACCGAAAGTCGATAGCGCTTTGGTTATCTTGCAACCCAAGCCTAACCAGCTACCAGATGAGATTTTAAATAAGGTTGAGTTGGTGACCAGGGCATCCTTTACACAACGGCGGAAGATGCTGCGCAATGCGATTCGCCAGTTTCTCAAGGAAGAAATGATCGGCGAGTGTCCTTTTGATTTAAACCGTCGGCCGGATACATTGCGACCAGAAGAGTATGTGGAGCTTGCTCAATTCATTTACAAGCATGCTAAGCAATCTTAGGGTGCAGGCCTCATTCGACGCCAACATCCGGGCTATATTCTTCCTGAAAACTTAAATCGACAGTCACTTCGCCTTCCAGGATTCTCGCCTGGCAGGCTAAACGAATGCTGCCATCAGTGGCAAGTTTCATTTTCGCCAACAAGGCTTTTTCGTTATCCCGCATAGGACTCAATTCACCTTGTAAATCTTTAATGCGCACACCGCATGTACCGCATTGGCAAGAAGCACAGCCGAACTTAATATCCGCCTTTGCCTTGCGCGCTGCCACCAAGAGCTTTGTCGCTCCATCCGCTTTAAAACTGCATTGATCGGGCTCGAAGTGGGCTTTTACCATGGGAAAGTCGCCTTTATCTGTAATAAGACGGAAGGCGACACCCGTTAGGGTGCCACCACATCATCACATATGATTGAGGTTTTATTTTAGCGGGCTTAGACCGAGAGAGCAAATTCCCGTAGGACATCGTTTAAAGATGTTTTGAGGTCGGTGGAGGGCTTGCGGTCACCGACGATATAGGCACACGATGTGTATATTTTACCACCACCCACGGTTTTTTCTTTGGTTCCTGGTACGACCACGGAACGAGGAGGGACTTTGCCGCGGATTTCCTTGGCTTCTCCACTACGTAAGTCGATGATTGGGGTTGAGGCAGTTATCGTCACATTTGCTGCGAGTACAGCTTCATCGCCAACTTCGACACCTTCAACCACTATGGCGCGCGAACCAATGAAGGCACCATTACCAATAATCACTGGTTTTGCGCCGGCTGGCTCTAATACTCCACCGATCCCTACACCACCAGAAAGGTGGACATTGGAGCCGATTTGCGCACAGGAACCGACTGTGGCCCAGGTGTCGACCATGGTGCCAGCACCAACATAAGCACCGATATTGACGTAAGAGGGCATCAATACCACGCCAGGTTCCATAAAACTACCATAGCGTGCCGTAGCCGGAGGCACGACGCGCACTTTTAAGGCAGCGTAGTTTTTCTTTAATGGAATTTTGTCATGATAAGTAAAGGGGCCAACCTCATACTGTTCCATGGGGCGGAGGCGGAAATAGAGCAAAATCGCTTCTTTCACCCAAGCGTGGGTTTGCCATTCATCACCCTCACGGCTGGCAACGCGGATTTTACCCTCATCCAGTAGACGGATGGCTTCTTCAACCACTGGTGCGATTTCCGTTAAAGTCTTTTGATCTCCATCTTTGATGCGCTGGACGGCCTCTTCAATTTGAGTTTGTAGGGTCACGATAAATATCCTCCAATTCTCAATTATGATTGAACGTGTGTTCTAATAATTTTCATGGCGGCTTCAATATCCTCAAGCTCAGGCACAAGAGCAAGACGGAAATAACCCCGAATTCCTTCACTCAACCATTGTGAAGGACTGGCGATGACGCCATGCTTGGCAAGATCTTTACAAAATGCGATATCATCACCTTGATCAGGTACTCGGCACCACAGATAAAAGGTTGCACTTGGTTTTTCATCGATGAGTTTTAAATCAGCCATGTGATCATAGGCGATCGCCATGCGCTCAGCAAAAATCTTGCGTCTTTCCAGCACATGGGAATCATCTTGCCAGGCGACAACTGATGCTTGCTGGATAAACTGGGGTGTGCCAACGCCAAAATTTGCTCTGGCTCGCTGCATACCAAGAATCAAATCCTTGTCGCCCAGCATGAAGCCACTGCGATAGCCGGTAATTCCTGAGCGTTTGGACAAGCTCATAAACGACACAATCTTTGACTGGCTGATTTCCAATGGATTAAGTGGCCGCTGGCCGGCTTGATCCAGACTAGGATCGTAGATATCGATATAACAGTCATCGGAAAGCAGAATCACATTATTTTCATGACACCAGTCGATAATTTTTTCCAGGTGTGCGCGATCGATCATCGCCCCGGTGGGGTTATGGGGGTAATTGATCCATAAAGCGGCAGTCTGCTTTTGCACGGCCCGCGGTTGGTCCCAGGGCTTAATCAAAAATCCATCTTCTTCTTTAAGGTCGATGGGCTGAGGAATCCCGCCAGCAAATAAAGCTGAACTTCGATAGACGGGATAACCAGGATTGGGATACATGATGATATTACGACCACCGGCCCGACCAATCAGACTTAAAGCGACATGGAAAACCGCCTCTTTGCTGCCATTGCTCGGCAGGATGTCCAAGCCTTTCTCTGCCGTCAATTGAAAGCGCCTTTGGCAATAACCCCAGAAGGACTGGCGCAGTTCTGCATTGCCCTTGATACTCGGATATTGACTGATCGCAGTGATCGAATCTTTCAGAGCTTGCATAATCGGCTGCCAGGTCGGGATCAATGGATCACCGGTACCAAAGTCATAGACTTTCTGACCAGCGCTAACAAGATTTTGCCGGATGACGGCCAATTCTTCCATGGGATAAGGTTTGAGCTGGTTTGTCACATCATTAAAATCCATATGAAGCCCTATGATGAATGGGAAGAGGAAATTGCGGTCTTTTGACCCAAATGGTTTCTCACTTGCCAGAGTTCAGGGAATGCCCGCTTTTGTAGGGTTTGTTGTAAATAACGTGCACCCTGTGAGCCGCCAGTTCCCTTCATATCACCGATCATTCGTTGAACCATGACCACGTGCCGGTATCGCCAAATCATCAACTGCTCATCAAGATCAACCAGAGCCTCGCAGATCATATAAAGTTCATAATGCTTTTCATGATTCTGGTATATCTCGGCAAACATTTCAGTCAAGGCCTGGCTTGGTTCGTGGATGGTCGTCAGATCACGCTGTAAAACGTCTTCGGGTACAGGATATTTCTGTGCTTTCAGATAGTGTAAAAAATTATCGTAGAGAGATGGTTGTTTTAATTTCGAAGCGAGTTTTTCGAAAGTTGAAGGTTCATGCTCAAAAAATTTCAGGTAGCGGTGATCTTTCAGGCCCAAAGTAAATTCCAAAATCCTGAATTGATGCGATTGAAAGCCACTGGCTGGATTCAAACGATCACGAAAACGGTTAAATTCATTGGGTGCCATCGTTTCCAGGACATCGATTTGATGGATTAAAACCTTTTGAATCGTATCAATTCGCTTTAATGAGCGCAGCATGGGTACGAGCTGACCTGATTTTAGGGTTGCCTGGCAACGCTCGACTTCGTGCAGGATTTGCTTAAACCAAAGCTCGTAAACCTGATGGATAATAATAAACAGAGTTTCATCATGCTCTTTTGGACTTGAAAGTTCCTGCTGTAGATTGAGTAGCTCATTGATTTTGAGGTAGCGATCGTAAGTTAGTGTCTGTTCTTCTGGCCGAATCAGCCCCGCATCATCATGTTCCATGAATACCCCCCTACACGTGATCGTCATGATAAAACATGGGGCGCAGCATACCGCTTTTTACTGAAGCAGAAAAGCTTTACCGTGGGGGGGCGAGGAGTGGCAAAACTCTTCAGTCGATGACGGCTAGCCACTCCATTTTGTCAGTACCAGGGAACATATCATAAGCCTCGAGTTGTCGCACACGTCGGCCAGACTCGCGAAGTTCAGCAAGATCGCGCGCTAGAGTCGTCACTTCACAAGAAAGGTAAATCAGACGTAAATCCCTCTTTTCGCGCAACATATCGCGCAAATACTGACGAACGTTGGGAGCGATGCCTTTGCGTGAAGGATTGATGACGATCAACTTTGGATCTTGGGCCCAGCCAGGCAGGTTCTCCAGGGAGTCTTCGACACGGCCAGACATGAAACTAGGTTGATGGGTCAGCTCATTGCGAATGGCATTTTTTTGCGCATCCCGAATCGCCTGTGGGTTTTCTTCAATGCCCAAAGTGCGGTAGCCTGCTTGACTGAGAAGCATGGATATCTGGCCTATGCCACAATAGAAGTCCCAAGCGACTCCCTGCCCTGATTCCTGACCAGCAAGTTGCTCAATTCGCCGATATATGACCTCAGCCTGCCAAGGATTCACCTGAAAAAAGCTGGTCGGGCCAATCTCAAAGCTCAGGCCGCAAAGCTCTTCGCGCAGCCGGTCGCTGCCTAGCAAGCGCTTGTTTTCTTGGCCAAAAATGACATTAGTCGATTGATCATTCAAATTCAGATAGACCGAATTGAGAAGATGTCCTTTTTGTCTTAACTTCATCGCCAGGTTTTTCAGTTCCAGGCGAATCCCCTCGTGATTGACGACAAAAGTGACCATCAGCTCTTCGGTAAGGTGCGAGGCACGGACGGCGATGTAGCGCAGATCGCCTTGCTGTGTGTTTTCATCGTAGGGTAGCAGGTTAGAGGCTTCCAGCTCAGCCTTCAAATCGCGCACAAAATAATTG
Source organism: Oligoflexus sp. FD111 (assembly GCA_048816425.1). Lineage (GTDB taxonomy): Bacteria > Bdellovibrionota_B > Oligoflexia > Oligoflexales > Oligoflexaceae > JBMDZZ01. Next base: position 14,754 of record JBMDZZ010000020.1, on the reverse strand, counting down.
ATGCTATGGCGATGCAAAGGACAATGGGAAATATCGACAACCTGATGGGTTTGCGGTTTGAAGAGTCCAATCGCAAAGCGGCGATCGCCGGCATTGCGTTCAGGATTTGCACATTGACTGTAAGGTCTGACAGCGAGTTTCGCATGTGTGCGGTACTCTAGCTGCCGTGGCGAAGCCTGTGGCTTGGTCAGTTGCGTGTCGACCAGTACATTCAGATCGTTTAAGACCTGTAAGCCTTCCTGGTATTTGATTTCCAGGCTTTCTTTTTCATCCTCGTTGATGAACCGACATGCCTGGCAGGTTTCCTGGATCGGGCAAGCTTTTTTCGGAGCATTGAACTCGGGGCGTTTGGCCTTTTTGTCACTACGAGCCTTCACCGGGTCTTTTTTTGCATGATCTTTGGTCCATCGAGAACTGCGAAAAACCTGAACCTTCTTACTGGGCGGGCCTTTTGAGTGCGCGTTCATAATCTCTTAAAGTTCCTATCAAAATTTATCTGCGCGGTTGGCGCAAGGCAGACTTAGTAACATGAATCGCGGTGAAACGAAAGGCGGAACGACAAGAATTCCGTGGCATGGTGGTGACACCGAAGTAGACTGAAATATATTAATAAATCCAGTCGATTAAATCTGCTGGAGGGTCCTTGCTGAGGGTCGGGCTGTTGCGGCGAAAGATTTTCACCCCAATATTGCTCGTATAAGCTTGCCAAGTTGCCCACTCCTCTTGCAAGGTCTTGACGGAATACGGAGTATTCGGGGATTTTGAGCCCTTGGAAAAGGTGTATGGTCCGATTAGATAGGTAGCTGTGTGCCGGATCCAGCGGAAGTTAACAGCTTCGTTGGGGTTGGGAGGAACGGCAAAAAACACAATCATATCCCCATATTTTAGTGGGGATTTCGTGGGGTCAACCTCGTAGAACTGCTTATTGATGATGCGCCATAACTCATCATAGTTGATCATAGCTCGATGATATCCAGGCTCTTCTTTAATGTTAAAACGAGGCGATTTGGCAAGATCGTTATCGTGAAAAGCCAGGGCAGCATGAAAGCAATTTGGCCCTTTATAAACGATGAAGCGGCGAGCCATACGTTTGGCGAAACTTGGCAATAAGTCCTCATGTAAGTTCAGATCCGCGTTTCTGCGGAGCTTGGCTGCAACCTGCCGACGTTGCTCCTGAGTGAGAAAGGGTTTGATCTGGTCGAGGAACTCGGCTCTTTGCTCTCGCTGTTGACTAAGTTTTTCGACCTGCACAAATACATTATGATGAGTGTGAGCCATTTCATCAGCAATCGCGGCCAAATTCATTATTTTGATATCTTCTGGCTGCAAATCGATTCGCACACGGGGGCGATTCATAGGGCCCATTTCTTTGACTTTGCTTAATAAGATTTGCTCCACCTGAGATTGCTTGCCTGGTTTTGCTAGGCGACTAATTAGTTGACGAAAGGTCACCTGGTCTCGGGGTACATAGACTTGTACCGGGTCGATTCTTTCGTCTTTCTCAAAGCGAGTGGCGCGAATCCGAAGGTTGCGTAAAGGCATTTTGAGCTTTTCAATTTCACTGGTGACTGGCAAATTGAGGCTGCTTTTTAATTGCGAAATATCTTGCGTAAAGCCTACCGTATTGGGGCGGAATTGAGTGACTGCGGAACTTGTTAATGGCCATGCGACCATAAATCCGAGCATCACGCCGACACAGGCTTTGCTTCCGTGTGATCTCAATTTTGCTTGTCGATTTCCCCTCATGATTCCCCAAATGACAGCGCGGAATAAATCAGCAAACTACCGGTAATAGTGAAGAAAATTAAGATTCCTTAAGCCGGGTCTGCTTGCGCCGATCGCCTTTTATGGAGCGTCTGGCTATTTTTATTGTAACAAATGTCAGCAGGAAAAAATTTCACGCCAGAACAAGCTATAATGAAATTGTAAGGAAAAGCTCAACGTCACGGTAAACTTATGTGAAAAACATGGTAAGCTGTTGCTACAGAGTCAATCCTAGCAAAAAACAAAACGGTTTTCTCAATAGAGGAGATCAGCATGACTACCGTTTTAATTGCTGATGCGTGCAAACCCAGTGTCGTGATGACATCCGAAGTTTTCAAAGACAAGATAGCAGGTACCATCGTCGATGTGGTCATGACTGGCAAAGACGCGATGGACTATCTGCTGAAAAACCAACCAGATTTGTGCGTAGTCGATTTTGATCTTCCAGATGTTGATGGCCCATCATTGATTGAGGCGATTCGGAAAGTGTATTCTGGTCCGATTCTTATGACGGCATATCCAGACAAAATGGTGGAAAAAGCAGTGTCGGATCATTTGTTTGCCTTCAATGATGCCAGTGAATGGATTTCCAAGCCGATTAATTTTGAAAAACTGAGTGTCAAAATTGATCGCTTCCTCGTCGATGGCTTCCGACTTGGACGACGCTTCGACAGTAATATGGAAACCCAATTGGTGGCAAAAGCTTCGGGTCGTGGCAAGCGGGCTCCAAAGGTCCAAGGCCATATTCTCAACCTCAGCCTGGGTGGGGCAAAGATAAAACTTGCCGGTAATATGAAGATGAAAAAATCTCAGGAGTTGACCTTAACCCTGACTCTACCCATGTCGGAGCAAGTAAAACCCAAACCTGTGACGGGTGAAACCAAGATCAAAGCAAAGGTAGCTTGGATTAACGGTAAAGGTGAGGTCGGCTTGCAGTTTGCCAGACTTACTGACTTACAAAGAAAAGGTCTGGAGAATTATTTCCGCAACCAGACTGAAGTCTGAGGATAAGCCTAGATCAATATGATTTTATAATATTTTTAGTTGGTTATCTAATCATCCTCAAGCTTGTCAGCTTTTGTGTCGAATCCCTAACCATGCGAAATCGGGCTGGGTAGGGTAACTTTATGTCCTTTAAGAAAAACTCCATGCCAGAGAATGACTTCGATGCGGGACGTAACTGCTTCGAGCTGATTGAATTTTCTTTGATTCGCCAGCTGCCAAGCGGAGAGACGATGGTTGGCCGATATGGAGTCAATGTTGCGAAAGTACGTGAAGTCGTGCATATGCCGAAGATCAACCCTCTTGGATCAACGGTAACAGGAATTGCTGGGCTCTTTGAACTGCGAGGCGTCCCCATCCCAGCAGTGAACTTACGGCAAGTACTTGGTGATCGAAACTTTCCTGAATCACCCAATCAGCAGATCATCGTCACAGAATTCAGTCAGAAACGAGCGGGCTTTATTGTCAGCTCCACCAATCGCATTCGTCGAGTTGCCTGGGAAAAGGTGATGCCGCCATCGGCTGATATTTCTTCCTGCATGACCGGTATGGTATTAATCGAAAACCATGAGTTCCTGTTCATCCTCGATTTGGAACGAATTTTGGCCAATCTCGAAGGTGACCATCATTCGGAAGAGCTTACTCAATCGAACATGCTGCCTCATGGTTGGAAATCAAAGCCTCATCATTTCACCAAGGCCGGGGTTATTCTGCTTGTCGATGACTCGCGCTTGATTTTACATAATGTTAGCCGTGCTTTAATTCAAGAAGGCTATCAGGTGATGGTGGCTCATGACGGCCAGGAAGCTTTAGAGCGATTGGCAGAGGTGAAAGCTGGTCGTTTTCCGCAGTTTCCCAAAATTGATGCAATCGTCACTGATATCGAGATGCCGCGATTAAACGGTATCAGCCTGGTCACTCGGATCAGGGAAATGCAAGAATACCAGAATTTACCAATACTTCTCCACACATCACTCGATGGCGAGGCGAGTAAGGATGCAGCTAGACGAGCCGGTGCCAATGGCTATGTTGTGAAAAATGATATTATGAATATAATCGAAACCCTGAAACAGCTACTCCATCAGGACCTATTTTCTGTTGCAAATTAAGCCACCACAATTGCAAGGGATCGCCTGGCTTCAAGGCCTCGCCTACTTTTTTCTATTGGCGCTGATTCTAAAGCTTAGTTATGTCCTGCTTGGAACTTGGCTGGCAGAGCTTAAGTCTTGGCAGGTGGCGGCCATCATTCACGGCCTGATCGCTGCGTTTATTGTCTTCAAAACTCCAGCTCCATGGGGAATAAGGGGTCTCTTTCAAGAAGCGGGCATTTATCTCGCGCTCTCTCTGATCGGAATGAGTATAATTGCTGTTTGGTGGTCGGCTGGTTGGCAAGGCCTCTCACGGGCGTTTTTCTGGCATTGGCAGGACTCTTTGGTTTTACTGCTGATACCAATAATCGAGGAACTTGTTTTCCGTTTTGGTCTAGGCAATCTGTTGAAACGAATACTAGGTAGTTTTTGGGGCGGCTATTTTTCTATCTTACTATTTGCTTGGGTGCATATCTTGGCAAGCGCTCCGTCTGAGCTTAGCAATTATCTGATTCTACCGCTTGGCCCCCTTCTCTTAGGTCTCACCTGTGAAGTCCTATGGCAGCGAAGTCAAAAGATACTAGTCCCGATTTTGTTGCATATTGCTGCCAATATGACAGCTTTGATCTTTCACTATGGCGATCCTTCTTGGCTTACCAAGCTCGGAAGCTTCTATCTTGCTTCTTAAAAGCCAAGTTGCTGGTAAATTCTTGTAGCCAATTCTGAAGCTGATATAGTGGAAACTGGAAACTCATTTTTAAGGAACTGAGCATGAGCGATGAAAACGATGATCGCGGAATGCCAGAGGAAGAGGAAAAAAAACGGGGTAATGAAGACAGAATCAAGCAGCTCACAAAGATTGTTTGTATCTGTAAGGGAATTCCCCTGAGTAAGGTGTTAGAAGGATTGGAAGGCTCGGAAACCGTAGCCGATGTAAATCGGAAAGTCGGAACTGGCTCGGGAGGCTGCCAGGGTGAACGTTGTGGCCCACGGATTAAAATCCTCCTGAGGAAATACAAAGAGCATAAATCCAACAAAAAAGACTGAACCAATTTAACTTGTTATTTTGGCGTATTGTCAATCGCCTTCTGTGTCACGATCCATTCCATGGCATTATCCGTCAGTTGATGGACAACGAGTCCGGGATTCGGGTGCAGGGGATATTGACCATGATTTACTTGAATGGTCGAAATTCCCAGCCTGATCCCACATTCAATGTCAGACTCCTTATCGCCAATCAAGACACTTTTTCCTAGATCAATTGGCAAATCTTGAAGCGCTTGTTCAATCATCCCAGTCGCTGGCTTGCGGCAGCTGCAGACTTGCGTGTACTCAGGGCGATTCCCTTTGGGATGATGTGGGCAGGTGTAATAGCGATCAATTTTTACGCCGGCCTGTTGCCAAAGTTCGGCATCAAGGCAGCGATGAAAGGCATCCACGTCCTGCAGATTAAAATAACCTCTAGCGACGCCGGATTGATTGGTAATGACGATCAAGTAATAGTCAAGGCCTTGGGCTTTTTTTAGAAATGCAGCGACCCCGGGGAGAACTTTCAGGTCTTCTGGTCGAAAGACATAACCCTTGTCATGAACGATAACACCATCGCGATCAAGAAATAGCGCGGGCTTCTTACTGGCCGCATAATTCACGTCAGGTCTTGCCTTTATCATAAAGCCAAACACGGTCTTCTTCCCGAACGGCAAAAGGAGCACTGGACTTCATCAGCTTTTTATAAGCCGTCGCCACTTCTGTCGTCGATTCGTTGGCTGAAACCATGTAATGGATGGTCTTGATTTGCTCCGATAGACCCCAAAATTCTCTGATTGGCATGATCAGCTCAATCACCCTGCCAAGCTCATAGTAAGCATCGGTGTTCTTACTTTGCAAGAACACCTGACTTGGATTGCCACAGATGAGGTACTTGCGGATCAAACGCTAGCTCCTTCCACCTATTTCTTGGCTGTTTTTTTCTTAGCCGTTTTTTTCTTGGCGGTTGTTTTAGCTTTAGACTTTGCAGCAGTCGTGGCTTTTTTCTTTGCCGGTGCAGCCTTAGCTGTTTTCTTCTTCGCCGGTGCTGCTTTTGTTTCTGCTTTTTTCGCCGTTTTCTTTTTTGCTGTTGTCGTCTTCTTTTTAGTCGTTTTTTCTGTGTCTGCTTTCGCTTTTGTGCTTTCTTTTTTCTCAGCCTTTTCCGCTTTCGCTGCAGGCTTCGCTACTTTTGCAGCTTCTTTCGACTCTTCACTTACCTTAGTAGCGGGTTTTTTGGCTGCCTCAGCTTTTTTGGCAGGAGCCTCCGCAGTTTCTTTGGCTGGAGCTTCTGCAGTTTCTTTGGCTGGAGCTTCTGCAGTTTCTTCGGCTTCAGCTGAAGCTCCACTTTGATCAGCAAGTTCTTCATCAATTTCGATTTCTTTTACAGTCTGATAGAGTCGTTGCCACAAGCTGCGGTCCTTCCGCAACCAGGCTTCAAATAATTTGCGCGCCGGTCGATTGATCAAGGCTGCGGAAAGAAAGTAGCTGGCAAACTCTTTCGGCTCAACGCGGTTTTTCAACTCGGCAACATAACTCGGCAGAATCAACAATTCTGATCCACGAGCTCGTAAGACCAGAGAACCTTGAATGGGGATAATTTCGACGGGAGTCACGCTTGCATTCCTTTCTGTATGAAGTATCGCTCAATTCTTCAGTCACGCGGTCCATTGTCTTATCTTGGCCAAAAAGGCTAGCATGGAAGACATGTGACCCCTGTTATATCCTACCGGCCGACTTTCTCCAAGATCACAAAGTTCGGAAATCACGATCTTCTTGACTTGCAGTTGGCATCATCACCAGAGAACAAGCCCTCAGCCTCAAGTTGCGCTGCAGCACGATGTCGTGCCAAGACGACTTCGAAAGGGTAAAACATACCCCGGCGCTTGGGGCTGTAGCCGATGACTTTTTTCATAAAAAAGCCTTGGAAAAAGCGGAACATCTGTTGAAATTCCTCATCCAGATCTGCCGCCACTTCCAGGTTTTGGCAGTCGATCAATAGGTTCCAGCCTGAGTGCCACTGCATCAGATTGTTGGTGACCTTGCTTTTTAGTATGGAAACTTTCTCTTTGTCGTCAATGATGACATCCTGACTGAAGCTAATTTCCATGACATGCTGACGGAAATGATTCTGAAATTGAATCGCTTCACGAAAGCTCTGCGGAACTTTTTCTTTTCGCTGGCGATTAATATTCAGCGCATCGCGTGCCTCATCTTCACTCGTATAGAGCGGAAATGGCACAAGATCAGCATTTTGCTTATCAAGGCCAAACACGGCGGCTTTTTGCAAAAAGAAACCTTGCAAGAGCCGCATCGTGCGCTCAAAGCTTTGGCGGAAAGCTTCCCTTTTTTCAGCCGGAACGTCGAGCCGCAGATTGCTGGCATCGATCAAGGCTTTGTAAGGTGAATGCCAGCCTGAGAGGGATGCGGTCCAATGAGTGCGCAGTTCCATCACATCGTTTTCACTGCTCATCACACTATTTTCAGGCCAGCTTAAAAGCAGATAGCGTTCCTGATAAAAATGTTCAAACTTTGGTTGCATGGTATTGCTTGCTTTATCGACTTAAAAGGTTGCTAATATGGAACCGTAATTGCTCGACCGAACCAGCATCGACGCGCATGCCGTTAATGAAAATAGTCGGTGTTCCTGTAATACCAAGAGCAGTTGCCTGCTGAGCGTCTTGCTTGATTTTTGCCATGATATCCTTCGAGTTTCGACACTCTTCGATCTGATCACTGGTCAAGCCAGCTTCCAGAGCCCAAAGCTCAAGCCTTTGGCGATCAATGCGGGATTGGTTTTCGAAAATTTTGTCATGCAGCTGCCAGAATTTTCCATACTGCCCTGCACAACGAGTAAGAATGGAGGCCTCGCAAGTATATTGAAAAACTTGTTGTTGGACGCCGTCATTGCACTGGCTATTGAGAGGAAAGTTTTTGTAAACGATTTGTACTTGATCACCAAATTCCTGATGAATTTGCTTCAGGCGTGTCGCTGCTTGTGCGCATGAGGGGCATTGAAAATCGGCAAACTTGACGATCACGACTTTGGCTTCATCGGATCCTTTTCGATAATCTTCGCCTAGTCCTGAATAAGGTGAACGGTCAATCTTTAAAATTTCCTGATTGCGCTCCAAGGCTTTCTTTTTCGCTTCCATCTGCTTCATGATTTCATCGAGCTGCGCAGGGCTTCGTGGCTCATCTAAGACTAAGTCTGGAGAGCCTGCCGGTGGCTTGGTCATTTGAAAAATGGCGATGGCCAAAAGCAGAGTCATTAGAGCATAGCTGCCGCCGTTTGTGAGCGATTTAAAGTCAAAGCCGCCAGGAATGGCATCACGACTAAAGAAAAGGATGCCGGCTAGGAGGAAGCAGACTAAATAAATCCCGATGCAAGTGAGACAAAAAGACCCAATGGCAAAATATGAAACCGAGCCCAGGATCAGCGACACCAGCGCGCCTATGACGACCAAAGCGGTAAAGCCATGCAGGGCATCCCGTCGATGGTTTTCTTTGGTCAAAGCTACACCGAGAAGAACGATTAGGCCGAGAAAATAACCGGCTCCGTATACACCGAGCGGATTGCCCCATGGGTCTTCGCTATATTTGCTATTGGCCACATCATCACAGCTAAACGTTTGGTTGATATTACAAAAAGCGTCTGTTGCACCGCTGGCTTTCACGTCTAAATGGTGCTGAATGGAATACAAACTGATGACGAGGCCGATAACGGCCAGAATAATTCCAATTATACCAAGCTGTTTTAGCGTATTTTGAGAGCTCTCTCCGACCATGCTATCGATCCTCCGCGGGTACTAAGCCTAAACATTCATCCTAGTGAATGGCCTTGCCAAGAGCAAGAACGAAGACATCACTATGACTAACCGAAACCTAATGACGCTCTGCATTAGAATCCAGCACTCTGACTTAAGTTGCAAGTATTAAGGATTTCATGAGTTCGCGAGGAAAAAAATTTCGTTGACAAGGAAACTCTGTTCCCGCATAAATTGGTTTCCCAAAATGGGGGTATAGCTCAGTTGGTAGAGCGTTGCAATGGCATTGCAAAGGTCAGCGGTTCGACTCCGCTTACCTCCACCAGTTAAATCAAATCGAACTTCAATCCCAATCAGATTTTATATAGCGCCACTGGTCATGCCCAGCGCCGTAGGCGCGTCGGGCACCTGTCCGCACACCCCGGTCGCCCCATTATGCCCCCAGTCCGCATTGAACTCATGCAGCCTAAGCCCTATTCTTCTTGGCCAAATAATGCTCATCAAGGGCTTGCCGTAAAATCATTTTAATAGCAGCCTGCCGCGAAATATTCAGACTACTTGTAAAGTCATCCAGCTCCTTTAGAAACTGAACCGTAAAATCCACGTTTACACGTTGCACCTTAGGTTTATAGACAACTTGAATATCTTCAGAACTGTATTCCAGCTCGTCATGCTCAAATGAATCATCTTCCGATGCTCTTTTAACCTTCAAAGCATCTTCTTTTTTATCAAACACAATTCCGTCGTATGTCCATTTATTGCCTGACTTCTTAACTGTCGTCATCGTCTTCTCCCGCCAGCTCATGCCAAGCATCGACAAAAACTTTTTGATAGAGCTTAATCAATTCTTGTAGCTCGTGAATAAGGGATATTTTCACTTTGCCGTTCACTTTCAAAACCAGCTGATCTCATATTGCTAGTTTTATTTTCCATCCTTTTCCAACGACATGCGCATGAGGGGGGAATGATCCTTTGGTTATATGTAAGACTTCATATTTTTGATTTTTAAGATGATCGGCATTCTCATCCCCTTATCAGTGGGAATGGTATAACAGTTAAGCTATTTAATTTGAATAAAATATTTCAGTGAAATCAATGACATAATAAATAACTGTTGGTATTTATGGCTGTTTATTGGCTCTCTGTGGTCGCAAACTCGGGTTCCTGTGCACTTAAAATAAACAGCATGTTACATGATTATATTGAATAAAAGTTAACTTAATGATAACTTTTATTCTGAGGTATAGATCTAACTAGTTAGAATGTTAAAGCATGCGTAAGAATTACCAAAAACTTGTCTCAATAGCTGCCTCTCAAGGAGGTCTTTTCACCTCTGCTCAGGCCAGTAGCCTTGGTATTTCACGCCCGCAACAGAAACGATACGCTGATTCAGGAGAGTGGGTTCGAGAAGAGCATGGGATCTATCGACTGACGATTCTTCCAGATAGAGATCCTGAGATGACTCAGTACCACCAATGGATGCTGTGGTCGATAGGGCGTGATGGCAAGCTGGTCGCCGCTTATTCATATGAGACAGTCTTAGCCTTGTTTCATTTATCCGATCTTATGCCAGCTAAGATTCATCTTAGCGTTCCTCGGAAATTCCGACGAGCCGTTGTGCCAAAGATTCTTCGTCTCCACTATGAGGACCTCGATCCAGAAGATGTTATTGACTACGAAGGTCTAAGGGTGGTCCGGCCGCTTACTGCTATTATCGACATGATCCGTGAGGAGAGAGTATCGTCAGAACACATTGAGAAAGGCTTCAAGAATGGACTGCGTAAAGGTGTCATAACTGACCTTGCTATTGAGGCTGCGAGCATCACTGCTAGAGAGCAACGTCTTTTCCAAACTTGGATCAATGACATAAGAGTTCCGAAATGAACAAATCAAAGACCTACGCTAGCGCCGAGGCTTTTCGTGCTGCGCTTGAATCTAAAGCAAGAGCAGAAAGTTCTAGGACCGGAAATCCGTTGGAAGCGGTCCGGGCAGTGCGGGCGTTCGAAGCCTTCTTGCTTCGTATAAAGCCATCCGGGCAGCCGGTAGTATTAAAGGGAGGCTTTGCCGTATACGTCCGATTCGGAGCTCTTAGTCGTCCGACTGAGGATCTTGACCTGGCGGTCCATAGGGGAGCAACTTGGAATAAGTCCAACCAGCTCGAATCAATGAAAAGAATACTTGATACTATCGCCGCAACTGACATGGGAGATTTCTTTTCATTTATCATTGGTCAACCGTCAGATGCTCTAGGTGCCGACAGAGAGTTTGATGGGTGGCGTTTTCCGATTGAGTCGAGAATCGGAGGACGAGAATACAAGCGTTTCCATATTGATATGACGGTGGGTGATTCGATTCTTAGACCCTTGGACCAAGTTTCAGTGGGTGGGGGACTTTCGTTTGCTGGACTTCCAAGTGGATATATCGATACGATAAGATTACCCCAGCATTACTGTGAGAAGCTACATGCTTATGTGAGAGTCCGAGCGAGAGAAAATTCGCGGGTTAAAGACCTATTTGATCTTGTGTTTTTCATCAGAAATGGGCTGCCATCGGCTTTGGTCGCGGAAGTTATTGAGGAGGTGTTTGCCCACTGCGGAGGTCCAGCAGTTCCCACTGAGTTGAAGCAGCCTTCAAAGTCATGGAAAAAGCCATTTGAGGAAATGACTGCTGATCATGAAATGGGTTTGTCAATTGAAGAAGCGTACAAGTTAATTGTTGTTTTCCACGCCGAAGTCATTGAGGCAATTCGTCGCTAATGCAAGAGCGGTTCTGTCTTCGACCGCTAAAATTGGGAGTGTGCTGGGGAGTTAAGCTGCCAGCCTGAACTCAGTCACCAATCCATCCAGTGCTTGCGATTTTATGATCTTCAAGTTTCCAATGTCTGGCTTTTGTGAGCTCCGAGCATGAGTGAAATCTCGAATAGTTCCGCCGATTCCCTGATGTGGCCTTTTTGAATTATATAATTCCTTATAAGACATGCAGAAACTGCGAATATGATCGTTGCCTTTAAGTATGATCGATTCAGTAGTTCAGTCTTGATAGATAGGTTAAAGCGTTCTATGAAAGGGTTTTCCAAGGGAGAATGCGGTGATGTTCGCATCGATTGACAGCCCAGGTTCCTGTAAGATATTAGGCAGCCATTTCCCGTAAATGCCATCGCGGTCGTGAACCATCGCGCGAGGAAATTCGTGGCCACCGATCGAGCAGTTTCGAAATTGTTGTATGAGCCAATTCTTTTTAGGATTGGCTGTTGAATTGATCAGGATCAGCCTTCGAGAAGGAATATCAATGATCGCAAAGATAAATATTTGGATACCATTGGCATCAAAAATAGTAGTAAAATCCATGGCCCAGTAGCGAGAAAATGAATCTAAAACTGATCTCCATGAAGGAGGCTTAAACTTTGTCATGGGTGGGATGAAGCCATTTTCTCGAAGGATCTTTAAGACTGTTTTCTTTGATACTGAAATGCCAAGAATCTTAAGCTCATCTGAGATTCTTTGTACTCCCCAAATAGTATTACAACGTTTCATATCTATGATGAGATCAACAATATTTTCATGAATTGGCGACCGGCCTTTTGGTTTTTTTGAGTACCAAATTATCTTAAGCCTACGTCGAAACCGTCCAAAAGCCCCCAAAATGAGCAGGAATGGATGTAATAGTCCCAAAGATCCATTGCCAATTCCAAAATAAGCCTGATGAAATAGCCAAGTGTCCATCTGATTTTGGCTCGAATTGTATCCATATCTCATATTTAGCATGCTTTCGCTAAAAATGCCATTCACAGTGATATCATGGTGTTGGGATTGATCTCCAGCCCAGACTGGTAGAGTATAGTTTTGTTGGTAATGTGGTTCCGGGGAACCCCTAACCGCTTATTTTGTTTTTGGCATCACATGAAGATAACCATCGTTCAAATAGATGCAAACAGGAGGTAGGCTCCACTCTTTTGCTTTCGGTTCTGTAAAAAACTCTAGAGAAAAAGTACTTTTTGAATTCGGTAGAATAAGGTTGCCATCTTTATTTTTTGGTGTTCTAAAAAAGAAGAACGACTCCCCTTCTGGTTCACTTACACCGACCTCAACATTCCATTTTGGTGGAAGTGTTCCTAGAAACTTATGGCGGCTATCCCTAATATGGTAGTTCATCTCATATTTAACAGGAACTTCGACGGCAACACTATGAATAAAAGATTTTTTACAATCATGAAAAAGATGCACTTCATTTATATAGTGGTTTTTTGAGTTATTGTCCACCGTCATAATCATTGAAGTTCTATTTGTCTCTTTACTTTTATCTAATTGCCAGCTAATGACAAATGCTGCTTTCGAAGCCCTGCTTTCAGGCATTCTATCACACCCAGCGACATCATATCCAAGATACCAATAGTAGTTTATTGACACGGATTGATTATCTTCCTCTCTAAAACTAAAATGAATTCCTTCACCTGACCCTAACAAGCAGTCCGAAATATACTCGTTTTGATTATCCTCATCCAAATCAAAATGGATTTGGCCGCTGATGGAATTCAATGACGTATTTTCAATATCAGCTATGAGTGCTGGGTGAACACCATAGTCACTAAGATCAACAATCGGTTTTGCCTTATATATGGATAGCTCATTTAAAAGCGCCTTTTTGAACATAGTAAAACAGTCTGAACTATCATCGACTGGCTCTAAAATCTCGGTCTCATAAGCCTTTTGGAAATAGCTGCCTCTAACCACGACCACTTTAGTACCTGGTTTCAAATTTCTGTTTCGAACTCCTAAGCAGCCACTATTATGAAAGATGCCGAACAAATCACTAAAGTAAACTTTTTTAGCTTTAGACTCACCCTGAGTCATATCTGGCGATAAAAAAACAACTAAGAAAGTTGCTAGCATAATATTCTTCATCAAGTTTTCCAATAATTTCACCAAGTCAAATCCCGAGTTCGCCTGGCATAAATAGACTATCCGTTTGTTTACGGTATATTATTGAGCCTACATTAGATCGAATTATGAGAAATCAATATCTCACTATAATTATGGAGGTATTTGCATATAGCTAGCTGCTGAGCAGGCGTTCGTAATAAAGGGCTCTGTTGCGTTTGCCAGCTCTGAGCATGAGAGTGGCTGGATTGGCGATCCATCATGCAGCCATAGAATAGAAGATCGCTGCGGAAGTTTTACCTTCCGTTCTGATTTGCCCTTTTCGAATTATTCTCATCGACTCAAATCCGCCAATTGTAATCTTTGCAGTTCGAAAGCTCTTGAAGCCTAACGTGGCCCTGCATAGCTGCTTGATGGGTCTATGGTCCTGCTCGGCAATGTCGTTCAAATATTTGTTCTGGCGAATCCTGGTATCGGTTCCGGCATCAGCGTTATAGTCGATGATGCCAGCAGTGTTGGCTCCACTTTTGTCAATGTTGATTTTTATCGGTTCATCATTTGACTTGATTGCCTTGCAGATAAAGTGTTTGGCTGCTTTCCTGTCTCGCTTTGCCGTTAGCAAATAGTCGACAGTATTGCCTTCTCTATCGACTGCGCGATAAAGATATTTCCACTGACCTTTAACCTTGATATACGTCTCGTCCAATCTCCAACTTTTGCCTGCAGACCGTTTAAGCAGGCGAACAATCTTTTCCAGTTCTGGTGTGAAATTGATAACCCAACGGTAAATCGTGGTATGGTCGACTTCAAGCCCGCGCTCCGCGTCCATCTCCTTCAGATCACGGTAGCTCAGTTTGTAGTTTAGGTACCAGCGGACGTTGAGCATAATAATATCCCGCTCAAAGCAGTGTCCTTTGGTATCAAAAAGCATAAGCGATTTCCCTGAGTGATTTGCCCTATGATATCAGGACACTTGGGAGCTGCAACAGAACTCAATAAATGCCTACCTTGTCTAGCATAGCCTCATCTAGTTCGTATAAGCCTGAGTTATCCGTGTCCCCTCCATAACGTTTCGTGACATTTGACCAGTCGAATTCAATGATTCCTCCATCATAATCAAGGAGAAATTATGAAAACTGATCCACCAAGTGATCCGTAACCCCTCACTGATGCACGGTGTTGAGGAAATTTCCTGGATTGTAAATACTTCGCTTGCCAAGGAGGAAGTATGGA
>JBMDZZ010000019.1:0-60367 GCA_048816425.1 Oligoflexus sp. FD111 | reverse complement strand
CTTGAACTTGAACTTGAACTTGAACTTGAACTTGAACTTGAACTTGAACTTGAAGTGGGGCGGGAGATTGGAGGTGCTAGAAGCGCACCCCGCCTCCGCCATAGATAGCAAAGAGTCGATCGTAGCCTGCTGCGGTACCTAAAATAGTCATGTTGCGCACATAGATTTTCAAGTGGAAACGTCGCGCAAAGTGAAATTTTTGGCCAACGCCAATATTCAACATCACGTGGTTTTCATTACGCGCATCTGGCCGGCCGGGTGTTCCCCACGAATCAAAATCATCAACCGTTGCGCCGATTCCGGCATTTTTTCTGGCAGCTTCTTGGCGTGCAACCTCATCAGCCGTATCATCGACTTCGGTATAGATATCACGAGGCACATTGCCATTGCGCAAGAAGTCTCGTTTACCATAATAGGTTGATTGAACAATTCCCAGACCACCTTCAAAATACAAATCAAAATAACTGGTAGCACTCAACATTAAAAGCTGCTTACCATAAACCGGCGTCCAAATCATGTTAATCGTGTAGATTGAATTCACTTCACGAATCGGCACATATGCAGGACCAAAGCGCGGAAAGCCATCACCATCTAGATCCCGATTAACGAGATTGCTGGCATCGCCGCACGCCAGCCCCACTTCATCGCTTGGATCGTAGTAGAAATGTTCGATACAAAAACGCTCATCTTTATCTGAGTTGGAAGCAATCGAAACATCAACACCGATGCCAAGTGTTTCACTGAGATAATAATTACCACCACCAGATATCAATATGGTATTCACATAGGATTGGTTCATCACAAATCCTAGGTTAGGAACACTTAGCTCGAACTTTTTTTCTTTTGGATAAATTTTGCGCCGAACAACCTCGCCGTCATCCGAAGCCCGCTGATAAGCAGATGATTGTGCCGACAAATTTGTTGGGAAACTGAGGAAAAATAAAAATGACAAACTAGAGCTTAAAACCCGACCTAGGCTCGACATCAGCCAGACTTCCTTTCCAAAACGAATGGTCATCCATTAAGGTTGATGAGGCTGAGGCCAGGCCTCAGTCTTTAAGATTCAGCTAATTTCACGAAGGTGGAAATCAACTGTTGCAAACGATCCTGGCAAGCTTTTTTCATAGTATCCAAGTCTATTCCGGAATCCGGCTCTTGATGGACAGAGAAGTAAAACTTGATTTTCGGTTCGGTACCAGAAGGTCGCGCACTGATTTTTGATCCATCTTCTAAAATAAATTGTAGCACGTTTGACGAAGGAAGATCGATAGATCCACTGCGAACGAACTGACTATCTTTTTGTTCCATTTCTTGGCTATTTTGAAAATCCCGACACTTCTTCACCGAAACACCGGCGAATATCTTCGGTGGATCTTGACGCAAAGTGTCCATCATTTCCTGAATTTTCGCAGCCCCCACTCTACCAGGTAATGTCACCGTATGGAGATGTTCGAGGTAAACACCATGCCGACGGTAGAGCTCATCCAATACCTGGCTGACCGTTTTTCCCTGCTCCTTAAAACTGGCAACCATTTCTGCTGCAAGGCAAAAGGCCGATACTGCGTCCTTGTCTCTGACAAATGATCCTGCAAGAAACCCATAACTTTCTTCCCCACCACAGACATACTCACGATAAGGTTTGACTTTACCAGTTTCCAGATCCTCAACCAGCTGACAGATCCACTTAAATCCGGTTAGGGTTTCCAAACATTCGGCACCATAGTGAGTGGCAATTTTTGCCTGCATATCGGTTGTGACTATGGTTTTCACGACCAGAGGGTTTTTCGGTAATCGCCCCGAAGCTTGATAAGAATTCAGCAAAAAATCGGTCAACAAACAGCCGATCTGATTACCATTTAACATCATGTAATCGTCGCCATCACGAACAACCATTCCAATACGATCCGTATCAGGATCAGTTGCCATGATCAGGTCGGCATTTTCTTTTTTACCAAGAGCAATGGCCATTTCCAACGCCTCTGGATCTTCCGGATTAGGAAACCGCACAGTTGGGAACTCACTGTCGGGTTTTGCCTGTTCCGGTACAATGGAGACATTATGAAAGCCATAGCGTTTTAAACATTCGGCAATCGGATAGCCACCGGTGCCATGTAGTGGAGTGAAAACGATTTTAATATTTTTATCGCCTCGACCCGTTGCAAGGCTAAGAACTTTAGAGAAATAGACCTCATCCAATTCCTTGCCTACCTCATGAATCAGTCCTTTTTTCAGCCCGTCTGCAAAGCTTATGTGCTTGATGACCTCATAGCTTTCCATTGCGAGATAGCGCTGAATGACTTTTTGATCATGAGGAGGGACGATCTGGCCGCCGGTTTGCCAATAAACCTTATAGCCATTGTAATTTGGTGGGTTATGGCTTGCCGTTACACAGATCCCGCCATGACATTGAAAGTGTCTTACCATAAAGGACAACACAGGTGTCGGCCTTAGCTCTTTGGTAAGATATGAGTGGATACCATTTGCTGCCATAACTTCTGCAGTCGCTTCGGCAAACTCTCTGGAAAAGCGCCGATTGTCATAGGAAATCGCAATACGCCGCTCTTTCTCATTATGAAAAAACTCATTTAAGTAATCAGCAAAAGCTTGGCTGGCTTTGCGAACATTATAAATGTTCATCCGGCTGCTACCAGCACCTAAAATACCCCGCAATCCTCCGGTACCAAACTCCAGGTCCTTATAAAACCGCTCGGCAAGCTCGTTCTCTTCCTGCTTGTCGACCAGAGTTTTAATTTCGTTGCGGGTTTCCATATCAAAAACTTCAGCACTCGCCCAATAGTTGGCGAGTTTACTAATATCTCTTTCCAAGACCTAGCCTCCTTGTTTGCTCGCAAGACTTTCCAACAAAAAAGCACCAGACCATAGTTGTGTCATGGATTTCAGACTAACACAACGGCCGTGGTGCTTCGATGAGAAAGCATTTAAGTCAATTTGGCTTTAGCTTGTCATCTAACTGGGAAGAGACGGCCACAGTTTAAAGCGTTCCCGTAATTCCCCTGATCCTTGCAAAGCTTGCGGATAGGTAAGAAGCATAGCGATGCCCACACCATTTAAACGATGCCCACCACAGAGATTGCGACCGGCGACCGGCAAGAGCAAGTCCACTCCTACCGTAGGTAAATTATGAAGGATGTTAGGTGAGATCAAGCTTGGCAAATAAGGCTGAAATGCTTCTTCTGCCCCCAGTAAGGCTGTGACGTAAGGCGCTGACGTGCTATTAGCCCAACAGACCGCGTCTTCCATCCTTTCATAGGGGTAGACCACCATATCTGGACACATGAAAACATTGCTTTGATATGAACTATCCGGATCAAACTCCGCAAAGACATGTAAGCCAGGAGAAACAAAATGCCCATCACTACCACAGTCCAAAGCCTTGCCCCAAACCAAAGTCTCGGCCGACTCACGTTTCGCCATAGTCTGAAAGCGCAGAAACTTATCAACGGCTTTTTGCGAATAGAGCGGCCCCATCAATGGATCACTATCACCGTCGGTTGGCCCGATCTGCATTTCGCGGACAGCGTGCTCCATTTGATCGGTAAATTCCGACAGCATCGATTTTGGCACAAAAATCCGGCTAGTCGAGCTATTCAATTGCCCAGCAGCTTTAATGACGCCAAACAGAGAACAGCGAACAGCCTCACTCAGGTCTGCCGACTCATCGACGATAACGGAATTTTTCCCGCCTGACTGTAAAATCAGCTGACGAGTCAAATTATTGACGTTTTCGGCACGGATCGCATCGCAGTGCTCACGCGAGCCTGAGTAGATGACGGCTTTAATCCTTTTATCCTGCAGAGCTTTTATGAAGGATTTATAGTTACCAAACAGCATATTGACCGCACCATGTGGCAATTCTTCGATCTTCTCGAACATCAAAGAAAAGAGAATTCCAGCCAAGGTTGCATGACTTGAGGACATCACGACGATGGGACACCCAGAAATCATCGCTGCCGCAAAGGTCTGCGCCATCGTTGCGAAAGGAGTGGAAAATGGCAAGAATGCCATCGTGACTCCAACTGGTTGCAAACGAATGCCGTCCAGCCGCGTTGCAATTCCAAACGGAGCCACTAATGCTGTATGAATTTGTTCCTTGGCATGAAGAACGTCTTCCAATTTCTGAAAGGTACTATCAAAGTCAGCCTTGGCTTCCCACTGGGGTTTCCCAGCTTCAACCCGCAAAACGCGAATGATTTCTTCCTGAAAATCAGCCACGACTGATTTGAATTTATAAAGGATCTGTAAGCGTTCATCTAAGCTCATCGCCGCAAGCGTTTGTTGCGCCGCTTCGGCTGAACCGATGGCTTCATGGATTAAAGGTACACTGATATTGACATCAATTAGCTTTGTTCCCCGACTGGGATTGCTGGAACCGTTGATAGACTGGCCCCGCTTGTCTTGCTTCCATTGTCCGGCAAGCCAATGACCAGGAAACTCCAAAGGAAATTGTCCGGCCTGTATCGCTGCATTGAATGATTGCAGATTCATGCAACCCTCCTCATGAGAGAGTGTGAACGCGACCACGATTAGCTGCTGTTAGTATAACCCAGGACTCACCAAAACGAGAACTTGAACTCGTCTCGTTCTCATATAAAAAATCGGTATTTACCGTAAAAAATTTAGTTTTTTCCATGAAATGGCTGGTATCAGCGGCAAGAGCCTATTTTCCAACACAGAATTCGCCAAAAATATGCTCTAAAATATCATCATTTTCGACACTGCCAATAATTTCCTGCAAGGCCTTGGTCGCATTTTGCAACTCAAAAGCCAGCATTTCCTCATATAGGCCATCTTCACAGCCTGAGAAAAAGGCAGCAATATAGCTCCGCGCCTCGGCGACCGCATGCAGGTGCCGAGCACTGCTGAGATAGGGATCGTCACCCAGGGAGCCAACCGACTGATCAACTCGGGCGGACAAAGCTTGCCGCAGCTGCTCCAGGCCGATTTTTTGATGGCAGGAGATCAAGATCTGGCCGTCTACCCCATCTGCTTGCTGCAAGTCGACCTTAGTGACGATGCGCAAACATTTTTCCGCGCCTATGAGGCTCTGCCACTGCTCAACTTGTAAGCGTTCTTCTGGACTGGCTGTGGCGCTAAGAAGCAAGAGGACGCAGTCGGCTTCCTTACCTAAAGCCATAGCTTTTTCGACACCGAGACGCTCGACCTGATCTTCGGTTTCGCGCAGTCCCGCCGTGTCGATTAAGCAAATCGTCCTACCATTAATGAGACAAGTTTCTTCTAAATAGTCACGTGTTGTCCCCGCCACCTCGGTAACAATCGCCCGCTCACGACCAAGCAACTCATTCATGAGGGTCGATTTTCCCATGTTAGGTGCGCCAACGATCGCCACCTTCAAACCGGTACGCGCAATGCGGCCATTTTCATAGCTGTTTGCAAGTTGTGCCAACTGCCGATCAAGCTCAGCCACACGTTGCTGCACCCCCGTGAGATTGACTTCTTTGGTATCCCCTTCATCGGGGAAATCGATACCGGCTTCCAAATAGGCCATCGCCGCTATCAAAGCCCGACGCAGTTTTTCGACATATTGACCAAGCTGACCTTCTGCCAAAAAGCGAGCGGCGCGCCACTGGTGTTCAGAATGGGCATCCACTAATTGGCGGATTCCTTCGGCTTCTGTCAAATCCAGTTTCCCATTTAAAAACGCTCGCTTGGTAAATTCGCCCGGCTCCGCAGCTCGAGCGCCAAGCTGATAGATGACTTGTAATACACGTCGGACAATATAAGGTCCGCCATGGCAATAAACCTCGACGGAGTCTTCACCGGTAAACGAATGGGGTCCGCGAAAGAAAGCAACCAAGGGTTCATCGATGACGCTACCATCCAGCGGATCGACCAAAGACAGCAACTGCAATTTTCTTTGCTGCCCCGGTTCCGTTTTCAGCTTCGGCAAGCACGGACCTAAGATTTGTAGACAGTTAGCTCCAGTAATGCGGATCACAGCAATGGCTGCCTTGCTGCTGCCTGAAGCCAATGCCGCAATTACATCACCAGATGGCAAAAGCCCAGCATCTGCTGGGCCTTCTAAAGCGTCTGAATGAGAGCCAGAGTTTTCTTTAATGGGTTTCTCCGTATGACTCATGGGCTAACTCAGCATCACCTTTTTTCTTGATCGGCAAAATCATCAATTTCCGGTTCGGACCGGAACCAATTGATTTGGTATAAACTCTGTCATCTTTATCCAAGGCCATATGGATGATCTTGCGATCGTAAGACGATTTATAATTCAAAACGATCGGCCGACGATTTTCATGAACTTTCTCAGATAAATCTTGCGCAAGCTCTACCAGATCAAATTCTCTTTTACGTCGAACACCTTTGACATCAACAAAAATGCGGAAAGGCAATTCCCTTTTTAGATGCCGTGGCTTCTTTCGCAAAATGTGTTCTAAAGACTCTGCAAGTTTTGCATTCTTCATAATTTGAGTCGATAAGTACTCATCATCAATATCGAGTACTAAACGCTCGTCCACAATTTCACCAGTAACTTTTACCGCTTGTCCGCTGACATGAGAGCAAATACCTTCACAAAAACGGCGTAAATCTTCTTTCAATTCTTCAACTTCACGAGCATTCAGCTCTGGACGATCAGCATCATCACCAGGAGCAAGATCCTCACCATTGCCGACCTCACGACTTTTTGTATTAGCCGCAAACGAGTTTTTTACAGCGCCATTGGCTCCAGATCTGCTGACAGTCTTTCCTGTTTTAAGCCAAGCTGCAATTTCTACCTTTTTTGCTAAAAACGAGAACAAGCCACCATTGGTTTGTGAGACGATGCGGTACTCTAATTGATCCCGGTTTGTATCAAGAATTTTGCATGCTTGTCCCAACGCGGTTTCGAGTGTTTTTGCCGTCACCCGGATCTCTTGTGTTTGATTTTGCATTGATTTCTCCTAATTAACGAACAATCTGCGTCGGCTTTTGTATGGCTGGGTTTCCAACCATGAGATGTGGATTGTTGATCAAAGAGCTGCCGTATTCACAAACAGCTCCGCTGATTCACAACGTCTTGTCTGCGGTCAGGTTTACCCGAACTGTTTTTCCATCCGCTTATTAAGCCATTGTTGCTGGACAATTGAAACTGCGGTATTCGCTAACATATATAATACCATACCTGCGGGGAGTGATAGCATCATCACCGTAAAAATAATTGGCAACATAAGCATGATCTTTTCTTGATTTTTATCAAGACTCGGATTAGGCGTTAGCTTTTGCTGAACAAACATGCCAACCCCCAACAAGATCGGTGAAATGTAATAAGGATCAGCTGCCGATAGATCTTGAATCCAGCCAAAAAACGGTGCATGCCGCAACTCAATCGCCTGGCTTAATACATTATAGAAAGCTATAAACACTGGAATTTGCGGGAGTATTGGCAAGCAACCCTTAGCAGGGTTCACTTTATTCTTGCTCATAAAGGCCATCAGTTCCCGCTGCATTCGCTGTGGATCTTCTTTGTATTTTTCCCGAATTTGCGTCATCTCGGGCTGTAATTTCTGCATTTTCTTCATGGAAATGGCAGCAGCACGCGTCAGAGGATAGAAAAGTAATTTTAAGATGACGGTAACGGTAATGATCGCAATACCGTAATTTAAGAAAATACCGTAGAAAAATTTCAGAGCCCACAATAGAGGGTGGGCAATGATCGAAAACCAACCAAACTTGACAGTACTTGCCAAAGCAGGGTTCGCTTCTTCCAGGACATTGACATCTTTCGGTCCGAAATAAGCTTCAAATTCCAATGTAACAGTTTGCCCCGGCTCTACGATGCCATAGCGTTGGTAGCCCACAAGAGACATGGGGCAGTAAGGTCCCATTTGCCGCTCGTTCGTCCGCTCCATATCAAAATTTAATTGGCTCAGAGGACGTAAAACTGCGAGGAAGTAATGCCAGTCAAAACCGATATAATCGAGCTGCTCGTTGCGCAAAGAAAACACTGGGCCATCTGGATCTTCGCAATAGCCTTTTGCAATTTCTTCGTTACGCTCACCCGCACGACCGTAGGTAAAGCTTTTATTTTGTGCAACAAATGCTGCCGGCCCCCAACTTGAACCACCGCTAGGAATCAGCACATTTTGCTGGGCAAGAATACCTGCCGTGAGTTCCTGGGATTGACTGCCAACGTTGGTGAAGTGGGTTTTAAGCTCCACTAGGTAACCTTCTTCAGGTACAATAAATTCCTGTACCAGCAGAAAATCACCTTGTTGCCTTTTAAAACGAAGCGTGTTGCCTTCACGTTCTGCTGAGTAATCGCCACGCCTGCCCTGCAAATCCATAGGATTGATGGTAGCTTGCAAAAGCAGCGGAGCATCCAAAAGCTCAACAGGTTGATCTTTTTTAGCTTCGCGCCGATATTTCTTCAGCTCGACGCTAGCAATCGCGGAAAAATCTTGATTAAAGACGAGGCGTCGCACGTCATTTTCAAAAGTTAATTCTTCTGCGCTAAGTCGACGAATAGGTTCTGCTTCTACTTGAGGTATCGTTTCTTCTGCCGGCACAGCGGAAGGATCAGCCTGATCCAGTGTCGCGCCTTTTCCTTCACGAACTACTGTCTCACTCTGACTTGGCTGAATCACTTCTTCTTCAACGATGGGACGTCGTGTGAAGTGATCGGGATATTTTGACTGCAAATAGTAATTATAGGCCGAAAAGCCAAATATACTCAAAGCGATGAGGATAATCGTCCGTCTATCGAGATTCATGGCAGATCTACTCCTCCGGGGTGCCAGGGATGACAGCGCAACAAGCGCTTGGCTGTTTTATATAAAGCGAAATGGATACGATGTTTCTGCAGGCATTGAATGGCATAGTGTGAGCAGCTCGGATAAAAACGACAATTGCTGCCAAGCAGCGGGGATAAAGTGTATTGATAACACCGAATCAATAAGATGAATACCCCAATCAACGGGGCGGTAAGATAATCTAACCAGCTATTTTTTTTCTGGTATATGCTGGCACACTGCCGGCAAGTTCTAGCACTCGTGATTTGCTGCACGGGTTTGCATCTTTCGTAAAAGTCGTGAAAGGCTCTTTTGAAAAGACTTATCCACTTGCTGCTGGCTAGCCTCAGTAATAGGAAAGCGAGCGATCACCACCAAATCCAGGCCTTTTGGCTTATCTAGGATCTGACGATAGCTTTCTCTGAGCCGTCTTTTCACCTGGTTCCGAACGACAGCCTTTCCTACCTTCCGGCTGACGATCAGACCAAGCCGCGACGTGTCCCGCTCGTTATTGCAGGCAAGAATAACCATGTAAGGGTCGACAATTTTCAACCCTCCTTGGAGAATTCTAGTAAATTCACGTCTTTTCAGCAGTCGATGCTGCTTTGGAAACGAAAACATAGTCTCGTTCATTCGCTTTTCAAAGTCAGCTACTGCCACCGACGATAGATTACTTCTGATAGATGCTAACCACAAGGCGCTTACGGCCTTTTGCACGGCGACGCTTCAAAACGTTTTTACCACCAGGTGTTGCCATGCGAGCGCGGAAGCCGTGAGTTCTCTTACGGCGCACTTTGCTTGGTTGAAATGTACGTTTACCCATTTTTTTTCAGTCTCCTGCAATCAACAAAGCGCTGATTTTGCTTCGCCATACATGCTAAATGTTTGTATTAACAAAGTTTTCCACCACGGGAAATATGAGAAATCCCTATGAGAGGCGGCACTTTATCAAATCCCATACGGCTTGGCAAGATTTTGTAAACCTTATTGATTTTAAAAAACTATTGTAATTTTCATTAAAAATTTTTAAAAACAAGCACCTTTTTAATAAAATTGCCTTGCCCATGAGGTGCTTGATGTGGCATTTAGCCTTACTCACCCTTTTCTGGAGTCTGCCAGTTTTTGCCAGTAATTTTCGACCGGAAATTCTTCCCGTCAAACTGCAGATGTCTGATCGAGGCCAGTGGGAGCTTGTCTACCAAACACCTTGCGATGCAGAAGAACTGGGTCTATTTTTTTCGCCAGAGCGACACGGCCAAATCAAAGTTGGCATGGTCGTTTCTAGAAGGCATCAACGCTGCGCCTCCTTAGGGCCGATCAAAAAATTCCCAATACCCCCACAAATTTCCCAGTCATTATTAGAGCGGAAGCTAGTCTCTTTTAACCCCGCTATTGAGGCGCAAAGATATCGACTTCGTCATCCGACAAAGGTCAGCATGAGCGATCAGCTATACCTTGTTTATGCTACGAAATGTGGACCCATGCTTGGCGTGCTGGTCACACCCAAAACCGATGGCACCGAACTTGCTGTTTTGGAAAGCGAAGACGCAAAATATCAAGAATGTTTGCCCGACAGCATGCAGCTTGCCAAGGTTCCTGGGTTGCAGATAAGAGGCGAAGTCCGGCCAATGCTCCGTGATGAGGAAAGCAGCGGGCAACGGCCAAAGTATGAGTTACGCTTGCAGCCCATTCGCCCTGGAAGTCTGGAAGCCCAAAGCTCTGGTGTGGTGCGCATGCAATATCAAAGACATTGCAACCAAGCCCCCATCGGTCTGGTGACACAATATCGTCATGACAAGACTTTACTTGCCATGCTTGTCGCTGAGTATCCCAAAAGCATTTGCGCCACCGGAACTGTGAAAACGATGTGGAGCTATTATCATAGCCGCATTCTCAACCCGGAAAATTTGGAGCAATTTCGTTCTGCGCGCATCCCAGCGCAAGTTCGCTTGGAAATGCTCAGCGGTACCGATGTTGATGCAGATGCTGAGCAGATCAGCTTTCGCGGCTATGGCAGCAAATGTCGCATCAAACCCAGCCCCGTGTATGTGGAGCGTGATGGTCAAATATATTTTGGCATGATCAACGCTCAGCTCCCTCATAAAGCTTGCAAAAATGAACTGACTGAGCTTTCGTTAAAAAGGCAGCAAGATTCAAAAATTGCCTTGTCGACTTCGGTAAAGCCCTTTCGCTTGACCCCATAGAGAC
The DNA here is from genome assembly GCA_048816425.1 of Oligoflexus sp. FD111. GTDB lineage: Bacteria > Bdellovibrionota_B > Oligoflexia > Oligoflexales > Oligoflexaceae > JBMDZZ01. The sequence goes on along the minus strand of JBMDZZ010000019.1, from coordinate 49,400 downwards.
CGCCAAGGCCCAGCATACAAGGAAGCTCATGCGCTGTCGGATCGAATTGGACGCCCAAGCTTTGCGGGAAAACTACCGCACCTTTTGTCAGATTTCAAATGATGCGATTGCCATTCCGGTTATCAAATCAAATGCCTATGGCCATGGATTACGCGAAGTTTATCAAATTCTTGCCACCGAGCAGCCCCCCTGGCTGGCGGTGAACTATCCCGAAGAAGGGCGTGAGCTGCGGCACTATCAATATACTGGCCGGATTCTGGTCGTAGGGCCAACTGATCCCAAGCATTTTGCCTGGTGCCATGAAGAAAAACTGGAGATCATTCTCGGGGATTTTCCAAGCATTGCTGCCTGGCAAGCGTTACCACAAGGCCCGATCGGTCACATCAAAATTGATACCGGCATGTCGCGCCAAGGCTTTATTCCCGAAGATTTGCCACAATTATTAAAGCTTTTACGGCCTGAAGATCAGCAGCAACTCTATGGTATTTGTAGCCACTTCGCCAACGTCGAAGACGTGTTGGAGCATGAAAATGCGCTGAAGCAACTCGAACGCTTCCAACAAGCCAAGGATAAGTTTGCGGCGGCAGGTTTCAAGCTGGCTCCCCATATTGCCTCGAGCGCTTCAACTCTCCTGATGGAGCCAAGCCTGTTTGCAATGACAAGAATCGGCATTTCTCTCTATGGGGTTTGGCCTTCAGGTAAAACTAGGCTTTCTTATTTACAGAACCATCAGACAATCGCCGACTTAAGGCCAGTTTTAAGCTGGCGAACAGAGGTCGCATTAACCAAAACCGTGAAGGAAGGTGATTTTATTGGCTATGGCTGCACTTATCGCGCCGTACAGGATATGAAGATTGCCGTTTTACCCGTCGGTTACTACGAAGGCTATCCACGAGTAGCCAGTGGTCGTGGCAGCTACGTCTTGATCAAAGGCAAGCGCTGCCCACTTGTTGGCCGCATTTGCATGAATATGATGATGGTCGACATCAGTCACCTCCAGCATGTGGCGGCCGGAGATCCCGTAACTTTGATTGGCGCCGATGGCCAGGAAAGTATCAGCGCTGAGGACTTGGCAGCCTGGTCAGACACCATCCACTACGAACTATTTACCCGCCTCAATCCAAGAATCCCGCGGATATTGGTTTAAGGAGGCAGTTATGCCAATGATTCATCCTGAAAAGCTTTGTCAAATTGAAATCCAGGTGAGTGAGCTTACCCGCTCCCTGGCATTTTATACGGCTGTATTTGGTTGGCGACCAGCTCCAGCCGATCTTCATGATTATATTGTGCTCGATGTGCCGAAAGACTGTCCATATGGTATCAGCCTGATTCCAAGTGGCACGAGCCAATCGAGCAGCAAGGGCGGAAATAAAATGATCCTTTATTTCGCCTGTGAGCAAGTGGAATCGGCGCTAGCACAGGTGGAGCCACACGGAGGTAAGATCCGCCTCGGGCCGAAAAAAATTCCTGGTTTTGGCACCGTCTACGTAATCGACGATCCCGATGGTCATCGCTTTGGGCTTTTTCAGGCAAGTACAAAAAAGCTTGATCCATCATCCTGAACAAGGTGAAGGATTAAGCCCTTACTTCCAATTGTCCCTGAGCGTTAATATAGACTCCATCCATTACACGACCTTCGGGAAACTCAGACTGTGTATCAACCTGCCAAGAATGCTTTAAAAAGGCACTGACGACAGCCTGCTTGATGCGGCGATTTTCGCTGGAATCGTCCTTTAAAAAGTCCTGCAAATAAACTTTGACCTCGTCAGAGTTCTGCTCGATCAAAGCTTCTGCCGCCGCAAACCGCACACGCTCGTCCGGATCTTGTAAAAAGTGCGCGATTTCCTTGAAATAGCCATCCAGTGGGTAATCTCTCAGATGACACAGAATATCGTAATTTTTATCGACCGCCGACTGATCAAAAGTCACATCGTTAAAATTGAGCGCTTGCTTCAAAGTGTCGACGACCACTTCTTCACTGCCGATTTCCTTAATGGCTTTGATGGGCCAGGCGATGCGTGTTGTCGATCGCAGCCAATCTTTGAGGAAAGGCAGTGCCTCATCACCAAAGCGAACGATACCTTTTAAAGTCAGCTCTTTTTCCCGGGTATCGTTGATGCCGTGTTCCAAACTGTATTCAAATCGAGGGAGTAGTGCCGGCACTGCATCCGCTGCGACATCAAGATCTTCTGCCAGAAAAGACAGGGCACCCCAGCGATCTTCACGAATCGCCTTGGCATTTTTGACAAGCTTCACCGCCTTTTCAATCCGGCGTTTGCGTCGAGTTTCTTGATAATTACGGTACTTATCGAGGAGGCCCATATACTACTTCCTTTTCCTTTTCATTGACATTCCATGGTCCGCACAGCGCTAGAAGAACTTATCTAATCAAGCACGGGTTGAGCATCAACAATAACATCTTCCCCAAACTGATCCTGCAGATCCCTCAACACACCATTCATCAGCGTAATGCGGGAAGACGGACACCCCTGACAACCGCCACCAAGACGAATCGTTGCCAAGCCTTCCTGGTAGGCTTCAAGTCTGGCAAAACCAGAGTGCAACGCCAGCATGTTTGATACTGGTCCCTCTAAGTAGAGCGCAATCTCCTGCGCCAAGCCTTCAAATAAATCGCTAGTCAGTGGTTCATCAAAACTACCATCAGTTGCCATTCCCAGCAGTTCCCGCATGGCTGCTTCTGCTTCGCTTTGATTAGCGCCTTCTGTTTTACGGCCAGATGCTTCGTGGTAAGCTTGCCATGTGCCATCGTCATTTTGACTAGACACGACTCCTTGCAGTGTTCCTGTCACGGTGAGTCCTTTTTTGCTTTGGAATCGTTCTCAAGGTGAGCCGATTTTTCACACTCTTCAATTTTCTACACCACAAAGGAAGCGGGAATCAAGGTGAGAACCTGCTCCGGGCCTGATTTCTTTGACATAGTGCGGGCAAGTTTGCCGTCAAGTTAAGAAAAACTCCTTTTTCATGACGCATAAATGTCCTTTAATGAAAAATGGTCATTGAAACTTGCATACCCTCCAAGGAGTCGTGATGCCTATGGAATCCAGGCCTATCTCTGCCAATACGGCCGCCATCGTTTTGGCCGCTGGCAAGGGAACCCGTATGAAAAGTGATATACCGAAAGTCTTACACCGGGTCTGTGGCAAGCCGATGCTAAGCCGCATCCTTCGCATCCTCGACCAGGCTGGGATCAACAGGAGCTGCCTTGTTTTAAGTGAAGAAACCAGTGCTTTTAGCGATTTGTTAAAGAAGCAGCTTACCGCTGTCATTCAGCATAAACGATTAGGGACGGGCGATGCTGTTGCGGCAGCTGCCTGTGGCTTTATCGGCGAGTCAGTTCCCTCTTATTCTGCTGGCAGCCTATGGAGCGGTGAACCTTTAAATCACGACTTTGTCTTGATTTGCGCTGGTGATACGCCAGCCCTGGATCCTCAGGTTTTGCAGGATTTTGTCATTCAATGCCAAAGCGCTCAGGCCACACTGGGTGTCATCGGTATGATCCATCCTCAACCGACTGGCTATGGCCGTCTCATCCTCGACAAGCAGCAGCGCCTGCAAAAAATCGTCGAGGAAAAAGATGCGGATACTGCTACCAAACAAATCACACTTTGCAACAGCGGCGTGATCTTTGCCAAACGTTCTTACCTTTTTCAATGTCTGCAAAACCTAAGCAATGATAACGCCCAGCAGGAATACTATCTCACAGACTGCTTTCAAATGGCTGCCGAGCAAGGGCAAGCTGCTTTTGTCTATCAAACATCCAATTATCAATCCTTTAACGGCGTCAATCAACGATCACAGCTGGCTGCCATCGAACAATGGTTAATGCAGCAGCGGCGTGAGGCCTTGATGGTAGAAGGTGTCAGCTTTCACTTACCTGATACCTGCTACCTGGAAGATGATGTCCATATCGGTGCTGACACGGATATCGGTGCTCATTGCAGTTTTACTGGCCGCACTCGTATTGGACGCCGCTGCATTATCGGCAGTCATTGCTGCCTGCACAATGTCGACATTGCCGATGGTGAGGTGCTTGTGCCTGGAACCATTAGGATCAACCCCTAAAACTAAGCTTTCTCTCTGCTGGAGGTTTTTGTATGTGTGGAATCGTCGGTTATACCGGACCACGTGATGCTGTCAAAACTGTGTTCGCGGGCTTAAAACGTTTGGAATATCGTGGTTATGATTCCGCTGGAATCGCTACCATTGATGTGCAGAGCCTGAAAGTGGTTAAAGAATCGGGTAAACTTGCTCGCTTGGAACCTCTTCTCGAACAAATGCCAAGCCAATCCACCATCGCCGTTGGCCATACCCGTTGGGCCACTCATGGCGCTCCAACCCAAGCGAATGCTCACCCTCATCGCTCCGGTGATCTCGCATTGGTGCACAACGGCATTATCGAAAACTACGTTTCCCTGCGCGATCAACTAGTAAAGAAGGGCTACACTTTTGTGTCTGAAACCGACACTGAAGTCATCGCTCATCTGTTGGCTGATGAGTTGAAAAAAGATCGCAATCCCCGCAGTGCCTTAATCCGTACTGTCGGATTGCTAGAAGGCGCTTATGCCATCGGCTTTGTTTGGGAACAAGATCCCGGCAATCTTTATTTTGCAAAATATGGTTCTCCTCTTGTCGTTGGTGTTGGTGAAGGCGAGCATTTTTTTGGCAGCGACATCACGATCTTTGCAGAAGTAGCGAAACGGGCTGTCTTTCTCAATGACGGCGAATGCGGTGTGATCAGCAAAGATAGTGTCGAATTGTGGGATTTCGAGGGTCATACCCGTCCGATTCGTCATAAAATCATCGAATGGACCCCAGGTGCTGCGGATAAGCAGGGTTATCGCCACTATATGCTCAAAGAAATCCACGAGCAAACGAGCGTTATGAGTCAAGCTATCTCCAGCTTTGTCGATGGCGATCAATTGAAATTTGATGCCTTAGGTTGTGAGAATTTGCAGTTAAATAAGGTTCGTAGCATCAATATCGTCGCCTGTGGAACAGCTTATCTTGCTGGCCTGCTCGGCAAGTATTTTCTGGAACCATTGACCGGCGTTCCCGTCAACGTGGAGCTAGCTAGCGAATTCCGCTACCGTGAACCACATATGATGCCTCAAGGTGAAACTCTGGTCGTCGCCATTTCCCAGTCAGGGGAAACAGCCGATACCCTAGCCAGCATTAAACACGCCAAGGAAAAAGGCTGCCAGGTATTCAGCATCTGTAACGTGCCCTACTCATCCATTCCCCGGGAAAGCGATAGCATACTGCATATGGGAGCTGGTCCGGAAATCGGCGTAGCCTCAACCAAAGCTTTTACGTCTCAAGTTCTTTGTCTCTATCTGTGGTCTTTAGCCTATGCGCAAAAAATCAAACGGCTCGACAGCGCGCAACTCAAACCGATATTACAAGAGCTGCACAGTCTGCCCGTCATGGTTGAGTTGGCATTGAATGCCGAGGATCGGGTGAAAGAACTGGTCAACCGTTATTATGAAAGCCCTAATTTCCTCTATGTCGGTCGCGGCCCAAGTTATCCGATCGCCTTGGAAGGCGCTTTAAAGCTCAAGGAAATTTCTTATATCCATGCCGAAGGTTACGCAGCCGGTGAACTGAAACATGGTCCGATCGCTCTTGTCGATCATCATATGCCAGTCGTCGCTATCGTTCCCAAGGATGCCTACTACGAAAAAACCGTCTCCAATATTGAGGAAATTTGTGCTAGAGAAGGACAAGTCATCGCCATCGGTGATGAAAAGGATGAGTCACTCAAGGCGATCTGCCAGGAAGTCATTCCGTGCCCGCAGGTCAAAAACCAGGCCTTCCAAGCCATACTGTCGGTCATACCGGTGCAATTACTTTCCTATTATATCGCCGTGAAACGGGGCACGGATGTCGATCAACCACGAAACCTTGCAAAATCTGTGACGGTGGAATAAATCTGGACGGTCGACATTCAAAAGCAAATTGACAGGGTTGAAGAAAATATGAGCCACTTGTTCGATAACCTCAATGAATCCCAGCGCCAGGCCGTCAGTCACTTTCAAGGGCCTTATGTGGTATTTGCCGGGGCGGGCAGTGGCAAGACACGGATCATCACAACCCGCATTGCTTACCTCATCGAACGTGGCGTACCGCCCTGGGAAATTTTGGCTGTGACCTTTACCAATAAGGCTGCAGGTGAAATGAAAGAACGGATCGAAAGACTCTGCCCGGAAGCTAAGCGCGCCACCATCACGACTTTTCACTCAGCCTGCGCGCGCTGGTTACGCGAGTTCGCGAGCGAGCTGGGTTTTACCACCAATTTCAGCATCTATGATGACAGCGATTCGACCAAAGCCCTGAAAAAAATCATGAAAGAGGCCAATCCCAATATCGACCTGCCCACGGCAGTGCCGGAAATGAAGATGTTTCTCCATCATGTGAAGACGATGGGCTACTTTCCCGGTGATGTGGAGCGCTTATCGCAAGAATTGTCGTATCCCATCCCCGCCGGTGGCGTGGAGTTCTATCGCCTTTATCAGGAATATCTGGCTGATTGCAATGCCATGGACTTTGGCGATCTGCTGTTGAACATGCTGCTCTTGTTACAACGTAATGAGCAGGTGCGTAAAATCATGACTCATCGTTTCCAATACATTCTGGTTGATGAGTTTCAAGACACCAACCGCACCCAGTTTGAATTGATTCGCATCCTTGCCTCGCACCACCAGAATTTATTTGTTGTCGGCGACGATGATCAATCGATTTATAGCTGGCGTGGTGCAACACCGGCCAACATTTTGGATTTTCACCGCACCTTTCCCAAAGCAGGCAAGGTCGCTTTGGAGGAAAACTACCGCTGCACGGCAAATATTGTAAAGGCTGCCAGCCATATGATTGCCAACAATAAAACCCGGGCAGCGAAAACTCTATTCACTCGTGCTCCAGCCGGAGAACCGATCGAAGTTCATGTGGAAATCGACGGTGAGATGGAGGCTTATTGGGTCGCCGAGCAAATCAAACACGAGCGTCAGGCTTTTCCCTATGATGAAATCGCGGTATTTTACCGTACCAACAGCCAATCGCGCGTGTTTGAGGAAGCGTTTCGTCGCTTAAATATACCCTATACCATATTTGGTTCTGCCGAGTTCTATGATCGCCTGGAAGTAAAGGACATCATCGCCTACCTCAAAGTTTTATTAAACGAGCAGGATGAAATGAGCCTAAGGCGCATTATCAACGTTCCTGGCAGAGGCATTGGCGATAAGGCTGTCGAAACCATCGAGCGCGAGGCAAGGGCAAGAAAAGTCAGCATGATGGAAGCCATTCGACAAATGGCTGATGAAAAAATCCCTCGCATCGGCCCGAAGTTAAAGTACTTTGCAGATCTGATGGCAGCATTAAAAGCTGATATTTTAGAACTGCCACTGGAAGACGTCTTATCCACGCTTCTCGATGCCTTGGAATATCCTGAGTATTTGAAAAAGAAGTTTCCTGATCAATATGTTGATAAGTTAGACAACATTCACGAATTGGGAAGTGGCATTGCCGAATTTGCCAAGCGCGAAGAGAATCCCAGCCTAGAAAACTGGCTTCAATCGGTTAGTCTAGTCAAGGACGATCGTGATCCTACGGCAACACAAGGCGTGACGATGATGACTTTGCATATGGCGAAAGGCTTGGAGTTTCGTCGTGTCTACCTTGTAGGTATGGAGGAAGGCCTGCTGCCACATCGCAATAGTCTCGAAGACCACAGCCAATTGGAAGAAGAACGGCGGCTTTTTTACGTCGGTATCACTCGCTGCCGCGAAAAACTCAGCTTGGTCGCTGCTGGCAGACGGCGAAACTTTCAGTCAATTACCGCTAATCCTCCATCCCGTTTCTTTAAAGAGCTACCGGATGAAACCCTGCAGCTCAGCAACAGTGCTGAGCAGATCCTTAAAGTTCCGACCTTTGTCGGCTCTCGATCCCATGCTTCATCAGCCGTGGCGGAAGCCTGGGATCAAGAAGACGAATCATCGTATGTTTATGAAGCCGATCCCGAGCAATTAAAAAATGGTATGGGAGTTTACCATCCAACTTTTGGTCGGGGCACAATCACAGGTTTTGACACTAGATTTGGGCAGTTTAAAGTAGTGGTTAAATTCCATGATTTTGGCTTACGCAAGATTCGTCCCTCACAGCTTTCGATTCAACGCTCAACGCCACTCTAGACTATAAGGCCGGCGAATTCAGCGAAGAAAATTTTCAAAATCGACGCCAGACCAAAAGGACTATGTTATAATGAGAGGATCATGCGCAAAGGAGATCCTTCATGCCAGTCCCAAGCGGTTTGATACTTGGTGCGACGATCATCGTTTTGCTGTTAGGCAGCATACGTGGTGATCATACTTTGCTGCATTACTTCAAGTTACAGCAAAGCCGCGAAATCCTCGAAAAAACCGTAGAAGATTTAGAAAATGAAAACGAATCCTTGGATAAAGAAATCCGTCGCATTCGTGAATCACCCAATTACGCGCGAAAAATATTGCGGGAAAAGTATCACGTCGTCGATTCGAATGAAAAAATCATATTTTTTGCTGACTAAAGAGGAGAGAACTCTATGTTGCGCCACATCCCCGGCATTCTCATGTTTAGTGTTTGGCTGAGTAGTTGCGGCTCCTTGAATGTGAACGAATTATTGGAGAGTACAGAGAGAAAAAATGCGATCGACGCTCTCATCCAAGAAGCTCAGTATGAATATGACAAGGGCAATTATCAACGGGCCTTGAGCAAGGCGCAAAAGGCACGCAGCATCCGCCCGGAAGCTGAGCATGCAACGGTCCTTCTAAGTCAAATCCATTTGGGGCTTGCAGGGCTCGATACGCTGTCATTGGCCAAAGGTTTAGTGAAAAAAGATGAGGATACAGGCGAAGAACAAGATAAAACCGCATCTACATTTGCCAAGTTAGCTGAAGTAATTGGACTTAGCACAGCTGACCTGGAAGCTCTCAGCACTGAAACCAATGGTGGTGAAACTGCTGACGAAGCCTTGCTATATCTACCAAAATCAACTTCCGAGGCTAGAGTTTCGACTAGCAGTATTCTGGCAAATATCAAAGCAGCAGTCGAATACCTCTGCCCCTTCATTGGTGACGAGGCAAAACTTCTTGAAGCAGATGGTGCCTTGTATGATGATCGGCATGATGACTGTGAGCCCATCGAAGGCTCTCAGCTCATGGGTGCCCAAGCAAATTTTGCTTGGGCTGTCGCTCACTTAGGCGAGGCTATTACCTTTTATTCTTTGATTTTTTACCAAGATCCAAATAGCAGTGATCCGAATATCGTTACCCGCTCTAAGGCACTTGATTCTTACAAAAACGAGCCTCTTGTTTATATTGAAAAGATTACAGAACTTGCCGATGTTGTTGATGCTATTTTTCCGACAGATGCGGATGATGCCGGTGACGCTATGCTAAACGCCATGTTCAACAACCTGGAAACCACAGGCTTAGGCTTTGCCGCCATTGCCGGCCTGCCGGAAGACTTTTCAAAATCGGTACAAGAAGCCTTAGCCAACGTTCGAGGTAAACTAAGCAATATCGACAAACCTACCAAGGCGGATAACAATACTGCTTTAAAAAACAGTTTGACCAAAGGTTTGAGCCGTCAGTTAGCCAAGCAGATCGAAGAAAGTAGTGCGAACGATGTGCAACAATTAAACGACATTTGCGACGCCTTTGTCAAAATCAACTCAGAAACTCCAAAGCCGCAAAAATGCCCCTAGCAATGAAACACAGCCAAATGCAAGCAAGTATTAGTTACTTCTAACAAAAAACCCTCAGTGAAAAACACTGAGGGTTTTTTTGATTGCTTTGTGATTGCGAGACTTGGGAAATTAAAGATTAAATCTCGTCTTCGTCGCCGACACCACGACCTGACTTTTTCATGCGTTCCAGTTGTTCTTTATACTTCACGCTGTGTCGACACCAAGGCCTGACTTCCAAACGACGCTTTGGAATAGGCTCGCCGGTACCTTCACAAAATCCATACTCTCCGGTATCAATTTTAAATAAGGCGTGCTCGATTTCAGCCAACAACTTGCGATCGCGATCCATCAGCTTGAATGTAAGATTCTGCTCAGTGGTCACAGATGCCAAGTCAACTTCGTCATACATTTCATTTTTATCCAGCTCGATATTGCCGGCTCTCATCATACTTTTCGATTTGTGAAGAATTTTATCTCGTTCTTCGATGAGAAGTTGTTTGAATTTTTCTAATTCTTCACGACTTAAAAACTCGTGATTATCCAATGCATCTGATTGAGCCATCCGCGTTTCCTTTATGGCAAATCACTCTCGCAACCGACGTTTTTAATGGAGAAACTAAGCAATAACAAATAATAAATATTTTATTATAGAATTTCAAGAGATTAGGCAAACTTGTCGTTTTACTTCCATTCTCCCGCTCTCCACCAAACACCTTTCCGTTACTAGAATTGCAGCTAATTTAAGTCCCATTTTCCTACTAAAATCTCTTCAATGAGCAAAATCTTCAAACAGATCGGGTTGCTCACCGCGTTCGACCATAACCTTCAATTGATCCAGAATATTTAAAGCTTGTAAAGGAGTTGTTTTATGTATGTTTATTTTACGCAGTCGTTCCACCAACTCCTCAACCAGGCTATTCTTAGCTAGTTCAATATGCTCTTGCAGCGCTAAACCTCTTGATTCTAATGGCAAATCAAGATCTTCACGCAACTCAACCCTTACGGATTCTTCAGTTGCACATGTAGTAGAATTTACAGCATTTTGATGTAGATGATCAACTTGACCGACATGATGGTCCAAATAATATTCCGCTCGCTGAATCACAGCTTCAGGGATTCCTGCCAATTTAGCAACCTCTAGGCCAAACGAGCTGCCACTCGCACCAGCGATCAAACGATGGGTGAAATGAATTTTCCCGCCCTCTTCCAAAACTTCCGTCTGAACCTTAGCAAGGCCTGGAAGTTCGTCAGCCAGAGGCACCAACTCATGATAATGTGTAGCAAATAAGGTGTAGCAGGATTTTTTTAGCACTAAATTTTCCAAAATAGCGGCAGCCACAGCCATCCCATCCTGGGTTGATGTCCCGCGACCGACTTCATCAAGGATCACAAGACTACGTTCTGTCGCTTGCCGTAAAATTTGCGCTGCTTCTGACATTTCGACCATAAAGGTCGACTGCCCTCGGGATAAGTCATCGGCTGCACCAACCCGGGTAAAAATACGATCGAAGATCGGTAGCCTGGCCTCTTCCGCCGGCACGTAAGAACCTATTTGATGTAAGATGGCAATAATTGCTGTCTGTCGCATGGCAGTCGATTTACCTGCCATATTCGGTCCTGTGATCAGCAAATGCCGCACAGGATCTTGCATGACAATATCGTTAGGGGTAAACGCACTGCTGCCAACGATGGATTCCACCACTGGATGACGCCCCCCGCGAATGATAAGCTCTTTATCCTTTGATAACGTCGGCTGCTGATAGCGCGTTTCCTGGGCTTTCCAGGCAAATGATTGCAAAAGATCAAGCTGCGCCAAGCCACTCGCAATTTGCTGAAACTCCTTTTTGAAACCACCGAGCTCGTTTAAGATTTTTTGATAAATCAACAGCTCGCGCTCCATGGCGATATCGGTGGCTGAGCTGAGTTGCTGGTCAAGTTCGATTAAATCCTCGGTGACAAAACGCTCGTTATTGACCATCGTTTGCCGCCGCACAAACTCTTCCGGAACACGACTTAAATTCGATTTTGTCACTTCAATCAACAAGCCAAAAGTCTTATGCTGCTTGATTTTCAGGCTGTTAATACCTGTTTCCTGACGCAGTTTTTGCTCATAGTTTTGAATCGCTGATTGACCATTTTGTGACAACAGCCGTTTCTCATCAAATTCATGATCAAAGCCTTCCTTGATGACTTCTAAACTCGTTCCAAGTTGGGAAGGATGATCAACTAAAGAACTTGCTAACAGAGCAAAAGGCTCTTTTGCTAAGTTCAGCGCCACTGCCAAGTTTTGAAACTGCTCCAAACTAGTCAACTTGGACTTGTTTAATGCAGCTGCAAGATCTAGAGCTTTACGCAGAACTTCCCGTAAATAGGCAAGCTCTAAAGGATAGGCCTTACCGCTGAGCACTCGGGTCGCTAAACGCTCAAGATCCGGGCAAGCCCGCAGTTCGCTGCGAAGATCCAAGAGAAAATCAGCGTTATGCATGAGAGCGCCCACACCTTGCTGTCGCAATTTGATTTTTTCGACAGAAGTAAAGGGAGCAGCAAGGCTGGCTCGTAATAAGCGGGTTCCCATCGGTGTCAAAGTTTCATGAATAGATTTAAACAGGCTGCCATCTGCTTGCCTGCGACGAACAGTTTCAAAAATCTCCAGGTCTCGGATTGCCGTTTCATCCAAGACCATGACATCTGCCTCTAGTAGCGGATGAATCGTTAAAAACTGATTCAAACTTGCATGCAGCGATTCCAAATAAGCGAGTACTGCGGCAACCAAAGCGGGACCGCCGACAACTGGCCCACAAGGAAACTGGGGCAAAGTATCTTCGCCAAAAACCCTTTTTAAATAATCCTTTTGTAAATTCACATCCCGCAATCCTGCCTCAGGCAATGAAGCAAACGAGAGCTGTTGCTCTTGGCAATAAGGGGCCAACCAAGCCTTCACGTCATCGAGGATAAACTGCCGAGCTAGCACCTCACGAGGCCGAAAATGGGCGACCAAAGTGGCAATCTGTCTTTGTTCTGTCAGTTCACCACAACGAAATTCACCTGTCGATACATCGACCAAAACCATGGCCCAAACACGCTTTTTGGGATCTTCATGAATGGCCATTAAATAGTTCGGGCGATCGGCTTCCAAACCATCCAGCTCATCCACACAACCAGGAGTGAAAACCTGAACGATATCGCGTTTTACCAAGCCTTTTGCTTCATCGGGATTTTCCACTTGATCAGCAAGGGCAATGCGATAGCCCATTTTCAGCAGCTTGATCCAATAATTTTTTGCACTATGATGGGGAACGCCACAAAAGGGAATACGCTGCTTATCACCGCGTTCGCGACTTGTCAGAACGAGTTCTAACTTCGGCGCCACTTCCAAGGCATCATCACCAAAAATCTCAAAGAAGTCGCCCATACGAAAAAAAAGGATGGCATCTTGAGCCCGGGATTTAAGCTCAAAAAACTGCCGCATCATGGGAGTCAGCGATCCGAGGTCTTCAACTGCTTGATGTGCCATTTTATTCCTTTCCTTCTGCGTCGTCGGGAAGCTTTTTTGTATCGCGGCTACCTGCATAAGCCAAGACCGCAATTTGAAAATCACAGCCTGGAAAAGCCTGCATCAGTCGCTTCATGGTTTGTCCACTGGTCCAGACATCATCGACTAGTAACAATTTCGGACCTTGTAAAAAATCAGGCTTTTTCGACGCATATGCTGCATCGACCTTGGTCATCGCATGGCGACGTCTTTTCCCAGAGCGCAAGGCCTGTTTTTGCCACTGCCAATGCCAACGAAAAGGGGCAAAGCGTAGAGGTTTACCACAGTTCTTCGCGAGAAGCTGGGCCAAAGCACTTGCCAGATCAAATCTGCCGCGCAGACGGCTCCAAGCGCTGCTGGGAGCCGGAACGATCGCATCGACTTCTTGAGCCATAAACCACAAGGCAGGTTCCGTTTGCCAAAGCTGAAGTAAATAATGAAAGGTGATCCAGGAGCAACCAGACTTGGCTTCCAATATCAAGCGGCGAACTTCATCCTGGTAGGAATATAGTACCAACCTTGGACATGCCAAAACGCATGATTCCTGATATTCCCGAAGAGCCAAGTCATCAAGTTTATCGCGACAGTCATAACACAAAAATGACTGCCAACTATCCCATACCTGCATCCAGGCGTTACAAGCTCCACACAACATAAGAAACCTCCACCGCCTTGTCAGCCTAGGACAAATGACAACAAGCGGCAAAGGACATCTTCTCAGTGGAGCTTAAGCTTCGCAAATAAAGTTATTTTGAAACCTAGGAAACGATTTTATCAATCTCGTCAGCCAGAGCAAAATCCTTCTTCGTTAAGCCACTAGCATCATGCGTCCAGAGTTTTAACGTCACTTGCTTGTAAATGATATTAATATCAGGATGATGATTAGCTGCTTCTACAGGTGCGACCAGCTTATCAACAAAGGCAATCGCATCTGGAAAACTCGGAAATTGAAAGGTTTTTACAATCGAAGAATCTACCTGCCGCCAACCCCGCCGAGATTCAATAAACTGCGCAATTTCGTGGTCTGTGACGAGCTGTGCCATGGTATAATCCTCCAACAAACATATGAAAACAGAAAGTTTCGAGCTTCTGTTAATCGTTCAGGCTTCCGCATCCACCATTAGAATTCTAGCACTTATTGCCTTAAGGTGCTTGACGTTTAAAATAACAGGTTTCGTTCAAATATCAAATTCAATGCATGAACTTACTCAAACTTAGCTAGGTCTGGTCAGGGTCGCCATAATCCGTCGCTTGGAAGCTTTTTGGCGGTGCTCCCACAAATAAATACCTTGCCAGGTTCCTAAGCGAAGTTGTTGACGATGAACCGGAATCATAAGATCATGACCAACAAGTGCAGTTTTCACATGAGCGGGCATATCATCAGGACCTTCGGCTGTATGGCGGTAAGGGAGATCCTCACTGACAATGTGTGAAATCGCCATTTCCAGATCTTTTTGCACATCGGGGTCCGCATTTTCATTGATCATCAATGATGCCGAAGTATGCAGTAAAAAAAGGTGCAACAGGCCCTGCTCTGTCTCGGCAATTTCCGGAAGCTGTTCATAGATGAGCGAAGTGATCAAATGACAACCGCGCGTCATCGGAGGCAAGGTGATTTCGCGTTGTAACCAAGCCATCATATTCTCCAATCCTAGTGCAACCAGTCATTCGTGATGGTACTTCGAACCTGTCATGATCCCGTGGGCCCGATAAAGCTGTTCCCATAGAATCAGCCAGGCTAAATCACTTGGCAAAACCATATCCGATAGTTTCCACAGCTCATGGCTCGCCGAGCGCACCGCATCGGATAAACCGTACGGCCCACCGATCACAAAATCAAGCTGCTTAATACGCCCATCTTCGAGTGATTTCCGGAAAAACTGGGCAAATTGGGGGGAGCTGATGCTACGCCCGCGTTCATCTAGGGAGACAACAAGACGCGAACTCATCTGATTGATATCAAGGCGGGTCAGAAGGTCATTATGATCAACACTTTTTAGAACAAGATTTTCCAGATGATAAGTCGACGAAAGTCGCGTCTCATAGCGTTGCACCAAGCGTTCATATTCTCGAACCGCTGGTCGTCCCACTTTAATGACTCGGACTTTCAAAGCTGAAGATCCCTTTTAACCTAGTTCTAAGGGCACATTTTCTACACCAGGCCACAATTCTTCCAAGGCATAGTAGCCACGAATTTCATCCAAAAAGACATGCACAATAATATTACCGTAATCTAAGAGAATCCAATGACCTGTCTGCTTGCCTTCAATCGCTAAAGGTTTAACCTTGGCTTTTTCTCGTACCGTAGACTCAATGGCGCTGCAAATCGCTTGTGTCTGGCGATCATTGCTACCCGAGCAGATCACTTGATACTCACAGACATCAGATTTTTTCGATAGATCCTGCACCACGATGCGCTGCGCTTTACGATCATCAGCTGCCCTGGCAATGATTTTAACTAATTGTCGCGAATCCATATTTTTTTGCTTCCTATTCAAGCTTTGTCATCTTGGTAAAGTTGCTGGCGGCGGATATACTCCTGCACACTCAGGTTTAACCATTTGTCCTGAAAGCGGGCTTTACTGCTTCCTTGGCGTAACAAACGGCTGGCAGCCGGTGAAACATTTTGCTCGGCAAGTCGCACTTGCTTGGACGGGATGTGATCCCAACGAAAAAGGCACTCGCTAGTTTTAATCAGTCGCATTTGTAAGCTATGGGCCAAATTTTGCAAGCTTTCTTCCAAGCTGTCGGTGCTGTCAGCCATTTGTCGGCCAATCACCAAAAGATTGACATGCTGCAACAGCTCCGCGACCTTGTGCCAGCGCCCCAGATTGGCAAGTTGGTCAGCGCCCATCAATAAGGTCCATGATTTGTCTGGATCTTTTTGCATCAGCGCTTGAATCGTTTGCAAAGTATAACTAGGTGCTGGCAGCTTCGCTTCGATATCACTGACATGAACTTGAGCTGCTGGCAAAACTTGGGGAAAGGCCAAACGACACATGGCAAGTCGATGCTCAAACCCAGCTTCGGTCTGCTTGACTTGCCCAGCACCTGCTGGTGGTACATAAGCTGGCACCACATAAATCTCTGCAGCAGGGTCTAACTCATACGCAAGGCGAACACAGGCCTCATGCCCAAGATGGGGTGGATCAAAACTTCCCCCATAAAATATCGCCCGATCCTCTTTGCCGGTCATTAGGAAAACCCCAACAAATCGCTATCCGCTGTGTCGCCGATTTGCTGATATTTCGCAGCTTTATTTGCTCGATCATCCCTTCTAAGCTGAGCCGCTTGCTCATCTACTTCGACCTGCACCTTGTCCTTTGCTGCCTTTACCATTTTCCACAATTGCAATTTCAATTCATTGATACCTAAACCACTAGCTGAGGAGATCGCCAGTGCGCAAATTCCCTGCTCTTGAAACTCTGCCAATAGCTTATCGGTTTCAAAACTGCTTTCCCGCAGGTCAGCTTTGGTGAGTGCGACAAGAAAGTCTTTCTGCCCTAAATGAAAAGCAAATTTATTCAACTCTTCCTTTAGAATCGCAAAAGCATCAGCAGCATCACGACCTTCAAGGTCATAAGGATCGATCACATAGCAAATCACTTTGGTGCGTTCCAGGTGTCGCAAAAATTCATGACCTAAACCACGCCCTTCACTAGCGCCTTCAATCAAGCCAGGAATATCGGCAACGACGATGCTTTCACCCCATTGGCCTGTAAGCTTTTGCAAGTCGACCACACCAAGCTGCGGCTCTAAAGTCGTAAAAGGATAATCAGCGACTTTGGGACGCGCGGCACTGATAACACTGAGAAAAGTCGATTTTCCTGCATTCGGAAAACCAGCCAAACCAACATCAGCTAAAATCTTTAACTCTAGCCGTAGCATCAACTCCACGGCCGGCCCGCCCTGTGTATGTTCTTCCGGTGCCTGATGTCTAGAGCTAAGATAACGCAGATTGCCCAGACCACGCTTGCCACCTTCTGCAACCAAAATTTTCTGTTCATGCTCCAAGACTTCGCCCAAGACCTCGCCCGTATCTTTATCGTAGGCGATCGTACCGATCGGCACTTTGACTTCCAAATCCGCCCCGTTACGACCAGTGCAGTTGTTTGTCCCACCTTTTCGCCCATCTTCGGCGGCATATAGCTGCTTATAATAGAGGCCGCTCAGAGTATTCAGTTGCTGTTCCCCTACCAGGTAAACACTACCACCAAAGCCCCCATCACCCCCATCTGCACCAAGCTTGGGCAGATTCTTAGCCGAACGAAAGCTAACCATACCCGGACCACCACGGCCTGATCTGATGCGAATTTCAGTACGATCGATAAATTTCATGCTTACCTTCCGGTGTGCTTATGTGCACATCTTCGTAAAACAGCTGACTACTTTTTCTGACTATGCTGAAAAACGGCCTTTTTGAAGCGTGATCGCATACAAGTGCAAAACCAAGGGCCATACGGAGGGAAAAGAACAGGCAATTAATCAAGTAACAGAAATGGATCACAAAACGCACGAAAGTCACGACTCCAACACAAAGCTGGCGAACTTTTGGCTCATGCGGTCGATCCTGATAGGGACGTGTCGCATCCGCCTTGAAAAAACACGTAAACGATTGAGACAAGGACAAATCTTGCGAAAGACACTCTCACGAAGCTATCGCTACTTACCACTTGTCTCAGGCTTACGAAGTCTTTCCTCAGACAGGAACAACACTCACACTTTTTCGCTTGGTTTGCGTGTTGTACTGAACAACACCATCGCAAGTTGCGAACAAAGTATAGTCCTTACCTGTTCCAACATTTTTTCCCGCGTGGAAAGTACTTCCAACTTGGCGAACCAAGATGCTTCCTGAAGTGACTTTCTCACCACCGTAAACTTTCACACCGCGATACTGTGGATTAGAATCGCGACCGTTTTTACTACTACCACCGGCTTTCTTGTGAGCCATGACTTAACCCCTAAGTTACGACAGATAAATGATTCTGCTGAAGAAGATCCAGCATCCCAGGAGAGCCGATTGCCTCCTAGCCAGAGCTTTTTCAGCAGAATCGATGATACAAGCTGATCTTAGTTAGAAATACCTGTGATTTCTACAAAAGTTACCGGCTGCTTATGGCCGCGTGTGCGCTTGTAATTTTTTCTTCTTTTGAATTTGAAAACCAGAATCTTAGGATTGTGGCTCTGTTTTTTGACAGTTGCTTCGACTTTGGCTCCGGCAACGAATGGCGCACCAAATTTTGGTTGATCGCCTCCTAGCATCAGAACCTGATCGAATGTAACTTTATCACCTTCTTTTTTGTCGCCCAGAAAATCAATTGCCAATTCATCGCCTTGGCTAACTTTATACTGGTGACCGCCAGCTTTAATCACGGCATACATGAAACAGTCTCCTCGAGATCATCATTGGATCAGGTTATTTGAGCTCTGACGGCGCGTAGCTTTTACATACCAATGCATCATGGACAGCCTCGACAACAGTCGGCCTTCAGAGAGCGACACATATTCCAAAAATGCAGGCCTGATGTCAAACGAAAAAGTGACAATATCTCGACGCCATATGCCATAAGTGCCCAGCTCATGCGTAAAGCTTGACAGCCTTCTCAGTCGAAATTGAATGCGCCATAATCACCGTAGATCATCATCCCCCTAGAATCAGAAGGCAGACGGCAAATCCTGCCCAAAGCCAGGAAAAATAGGGGAGAGCAGACAGGCAGGTGGTTTTCATAAGCATAAGAAATTATTGGTGTCCCAAGATGGCACAAAGTGTGCTTAACTGACTGATGCTGACCCAAACAGGCATCGGCTGGAGTAAAGAGGAAATAAACGGTGAATATTTTCCTAGAGCAAATGGCGGCATCTCAATCACCCTTTTGGAACCATGGCAATCGTCAGGTTGCAGCCAATCATTCACCAATAGAAGCAAAAAGTCAGGCTTCACCGTTTATAGGCTTGATGCAGGAACCCAAACAGGTCACTCCAAATTCACCCCATGCGCCAGTCCGCCCTATGTCTAGATCATGGCAGGATGATTTGGGATCTAGCTGGGAGCGCCCCCTGAGCCCAAAAATTGAACACCCAGCAGCAGAGTCCAAGCCTACTTCGAGTGATCAGTCGGGGCCACAGAATGATGACAAAGATCGTGATCCATCTCCTCTCTATCCAAGAGGTGAATCGACAACATCTGAAAGGGGTGAGTCCGCCTCGCAAAACAACAAATCACCAACAAAACCCGAAGAATTAAACTCTCTAGAAGAACAACAAGTCGAATATTCCACACAAGACGATAGCTCTGTGGAGCAGGAAGAAGTTCTCAGCTTGCCTAACTCGCACAGCTCGAAGGAAGAAGATCACAGCTTGCCTAACTCGCACAGCTCGAAGGAAGAGGATCAGCAAAAAGAACCCATCTTCTACTTACTAACTGGGCAGCTGCAGCATCTGAATCCACAATCCATCCCGTCATTGGTCCTTAATAATGAGTTTTTGCAATCGGCAATGGCGGAATCTAGCCCAGAAAGCTTTCTCCAGCAAACCCAGACCGCCAGTGCCTGGTTGCAACAATTGGGCATCTCCCCTGAAAAACAAGCGGCCATCTTGCAGCAAAGCGACATCTTTGCAGAGCAAAATATTACAGGCTATCAGCTGTTTCGGGAGATGGGTTTCGATCCTCAAACCATTGCTCAAGAGCTTGGTCAGATCCAAGACAAACTCTCAACTGATGGTCTGACTCCGCTTATGGCGCGAGCAGCTGCCTTGCAAAAGCAGCCACGTTCAGAAGAGATCTCGGTTCATCAGCCAGAAGCCATTACGGAATCCGCTCTAGTTGTTGAAGCGGCTCCAAAAGAGAAGCATGGGCCAACAGTGGCTAAAGAAGATCCATTCCGGATGATGGAGCAGCAATGGGATACAAGCAACATCGAACGCATCGAAGCTCCAAGTGACAACCAACGCCCAGAATGGTTGAACCAGCTGCAAGATTCGCTGTTGACCCACGAGTCGGGTATGGAGCTCAAGCCATCAATGGATAAAGTTCTTGGCGAGCAATCCGTTCAAATCCCTATTGAAGCCACTGCTTTTAACGGTCAACTCACTCAGCTATGGCAAGCACCACAAGAGATCAACCACCAGGACGTGAGCTTACTCCAACTGAGCGAAGAAGGCCTTAGCCTCATTGAAAATGGCGATGATCTCCTATCCCAAGATCAGGGGGGCTTTTCCCAGTCTGGATCGAAAGAATTTGAATTTGCGCAAAATCTCGGAGGAAATGCTGCAAAAATCACTGCCACCGAATCTGCAGCTAAGACCTGGGATATGGAGCTGCAAAATCCGCAAATCCAACGTATCAGACAAGACATTATTAATCGTGCCGACATGCTGATTAAAGAGGGTGGCGGCTCAATCAAAATTGATCTTGGCCACGAGGAATTAGGTAAAATCGATTTAGCGATCGAGATCAAAGATCAAAAAATCGATATGCGCATTATCGCTGGTACAGAAAAAGCCCGTGAAATGCTTGCGCAAGAGCTTCCTCGTTTACGCGAGGCACTACAGGCTCATGAACTGGATCTGCAATCTGTTGAAATCGGTTTACGCCAAGAATCTAGTTGGTCTCAGTCCTTCGACGATGGTAGCCAACGCCAGGGTGAAGCCTGGCGCGAAGAGCAGATTGGAGGGCCATGGCAAGTGACAAGGCAAGTGACACGGGAGAGGAGCTGGACACCTCAAGCCAGTCGTATCCATCATAACGGGCAAATTCAAGTACGGGTGTAATCATGAGTATGACCGGAAGTTTGCAAAATCGTATCAACCCTCATACAGCGAAGAACATCAGCCAGAGCTTTAGTGACGCTCAGGTTAATGATGTGACTGAAGTTCAGAAAAATGAAGATTTACAAACAGACTTTAAATCGCTGCTGAATAATTCCATGGATGAGATCCGTAAAGAACGGGAAGCCAAGAAAAATGGCGACCTGACAGCAGGTAGCGAAGATGAATTCTTTGAGCAATTGGCGGAACAGACAAAGCAACGAGTCGAAGCCAAAAATGAAATGAATAAAGATGACTTTTTAAAGCTGTTTGTCGCTCAGCTGCAACATCAGGACCCCCTGAACCCAGACGATGGCGCAGAAATGGCAACAAAACTCGCACAATTTAACAGTCTCGAACAAATGATGAATATGAATACGACCTTGGACAAGATGGTTCAATCGCAAAATACCGACCGCAATCTGCAAATGGTGGGTTACGTTGGCAAAGAAATTACCATGGAAGGCGGGCGCCTCAAGCTTGAAGATGGAAAAATTTCCAATAGTCAGTATAAACTAACTCGACCTGCTGGCCAGGCTAGCCTTGAAATCCGTGACAACAGCGGCTCTCTTGTATTTGAACGCGACCTTGGACCAATGGATGCAGGCGAACATCAATTACAATGGGATGGCAATAATGGTCAGGGCAAGTCACTTCCAGATGGAGTTTATCAATTCCAAGTTTTTGCCAGGGATATCGAGGGTGAAAGTATTCCTGTTGCGATTACCAGCAAAGCCCGCATCACGGGAGTTGATCTGAAAAGTGATGGCGGCACTTTGTACTCGGATTTTGGTAAAATGAATTTTGAAGATGTCCTCTCAGTAGGAGATCCCGGCTTTAGCGAAGTGGCTAAGAAGCAAAAGGCGAAGCAGGCCGCAGCCACCGAGGCAAATAGCAGTATAGATTTGAGTCAAGGACCCGAAGCAAAAGCTCTGGAAGCTTTAAAAGAATATGAACGACGCCAGACTGCTAACCCAACTGCAGCAAACGGCGCTCCTTAAGGAAGGTCACTTTACATGATAAAAACTTGCCTTCTTGCCTCACTTCAATTGCTGGTGATCTTGGCATGCACTACACCTTCGACAAAGAATTTAAGAGCAAAAAATACGCAGAAATCTCAAAATCTCCAAGAAGTGCTTAGTTGTGAAGATGCGAACTACGAATGTCCTCCCCACCAGATGGAAGCACCCTATTTATGCTCAGCTTATTATGAAGCTGACCGCGTTTTAGCTTGGGGACCAACAGCTTGCAAAGCAAAGCGCAGCCTGTATCAAAAAGCCTGTAAAAACGGCGTCGCAATTGGCCAGCTTAAGAAGCTAAGCTGCATTCCCGATCCCAGTCGTGGTGAGTGCCCGGTAGTACGGCAACCATGCACCATGGAGTTTAAGCCGACGACTTGTCGAGCAACTCAGTATGATGGCCGGAAATTAAGCTGGGATCTGATGCCGACCGCTTGGGGTTCAAATGCCTGCCAGGCCCGACAAAAGCTGCAGGAAGAAGCTTGCCATAACGGTTTAGTGCCTAGTCTTATGGGTGAGATTGCCTGTGAAGCCGATCAGAGTGAAGGTGCTTGTCCTCCTAAACGCGATTGCGATGAGTCGGAGACAGAGCCTGTGGTTTGCACTGTTGAGACTTATGGGGAGACGAAATTAGAAAAACCCTGGACGATTTTTGCCCCATCCAAGTGCCAGGCCATGCACCAGATCCAACTCCTCGCCTGTCGATTTGCGAATCAGGAAAACCAACTTAAACCAAGCCTATTAGGCGCCATTGAATGTGAAGCGCCCTCTAAAGATTAGCGTTGACTAGCGGTAGCTTTGCTGCCGCCTCAGCTACCCACCTCATAGGAAGCTTCGCTGAGTTGATCTTCAGTCAGGGCGATCACATCAAAAGCAAGCTCCAGCTGGTAGCCTTCAATTAACTCTTGATAAAGCTGATTTTCCTCATTTAAAAACCGATCCAACACATCTTGTCTCACCCTTACCCGAATCTGCTTGAGGCCGGTACGCAGGGCAAAGCGTTCAATATCACGCACCATCTCATATACGGTTGTCTCTGGACTCATAACACGTCCCCAACCATCACAATGAGGACATTCAACTGTAAGCACTCGCTCTAACGATTCACGGGTCCGCTTACGCGTCATCTGCACCAGGCCCAATTCGTTAATAGCCAAAACGTTGGTCCGCGACTTATCTGCTTTTAGTACCTCATCCAATCGCTGATTGACCATCTCCTGGTGACTGACATTTTCCATATCGATAAAATCGATAATGATAATCCCCCCCAGATTGCGTAATCGCAGCTGGTGGACAATTTCATCTGCTGCCTCAAGGTTTGTTCTCAATATGGTTTCTTGGGCATTGACGGAGCCAACAAATTTTCCAGTATTGACATCAAAGGATGTCAACGCCTCGGTCTGATCAATGACGAGATACCCGCCTGATGGCAACCAGACCTTGCGCGATAGTGCCTTGGCAATATCGATTTCAATACCATAGTAATCAAAGATCGGTTCCGGCTCGGTGTACAATTGCAGTTTCTCATCGGAACCAGGAATGGTGCCCACAAGAAAATGCTTTAATTGCGAGTATGCTTGCGCATGATCGACAACTATTTCCTGCACATCATCGGAATATAAGTCACGCGAGGTCTTGATAATGATGTCGGGTTCTTGGTAGAGGAGGGCCGGCGCAGCAGTGCGCCCATTCTTTTCTTTGACCGTAGCCCAAACTTTCAATAAATAGTCGAGATCCTTTTTTAAACTCTCCAGTTTGGCATCAGCAGCGGCCGTGCGGACGATTAAGCCCATTCCCTTAGGTCGTATCGACTCCACATCCTTTTCCAACTGGGCGCGGAGGGCTTCATCTTCGATCCGGCGAGAAATCCCGATGTTTTCAAAGTCAGGCATAAGCACCAGGTAACGACCGGGAATGGTCACCAGCATGGTAACGCGTGGACCCTTCGTGCCAAGCGGCTCTTTCGCGACCTGGACCATGATATCCTGACCTTCACGCAAAATCTTTTCAATCGGTGTGCGATTGCTGCTATCTCGTGGATCAGCCTCTTCGCCTTTCGCCGCTTTTAAATTTTCTAGGTAAGCTTCATCGACGACATCGCCACCATAGAGAAAGGCGGAACGATCTGTACCGATATTGACAAACGCCGACTGCATGCCCGGCAAAACGCGACTGACTTTGGCCTTATAAATATTGCCGACCAAACCCCGCTTACTATCACGCTCGACATACAGCTCGGCCACTCGCTCACCTTCGAGCAGAGCGATCCTTGTTTCCGACATATTCACATTAATGACTAACTTTTTATCCACCGTTCCATTCCTCCAAGACAATTGCGAACATGCGGAGGATGCGGTCAGAGGCACCGCAAAGAGCTTTCACTTCCGCAAGCAGTTGATGATCAACCAGATCATTCTGCTGGTGCCAATGGAACCACCATTGCTGCAAGTCGTTTTCCGTTGTTATGACCGTCACTAAATTGCGAGCAAGCAAGTACTTGGCTTCTTGACTGGTATGGTGCAAAGGGCCAAAGCAGACCGGCAAACTATGACAAGACGGCTCAAGCACATTATGAACCCGGTGATGCATGCCACCGCCAACAAAAGCAAGGTCCGCACAGCCATACAACTCAGCAAGGATGCCTAGTGCATCCACAATCAAAACCTTGGCATGGCTTGGCTGTCTTGTGCCCGACTGCTTTAGTTCTGACCATAGCTCATAGGATAAACTATGTTTCAGACACTCCGCTACCAGCCATTCAATCATAGAAGAATGAAGCTCATGCGGAGCAATAATGACTTGCCAACCTTGCAGTAACTCATTTCGACGCTCATAAACCGCTAATACCGGCCTCACATCAGCTGGCCAGGCACTCCCAATAATCAAACGCCGCTGTCGAGGCCATAGCTGATCCAGTTGATTTTCCAATTGCAGCCTACTAGCAGTACGTTCCTCAAGCCGTTCGAAAACCCGGTCGTACTTGGTATCGCCGGTGACCTCGACCTGTTCAGCCAAGCAAGCATAATCGTCAATGAAACGCTGCCGATCATCGACTGATACCGCGCATATTTTATGAAAAAACTGGTACAGATAGGACTTCCACAAGCGATTGAAGCGCGGCGGGCTATCAAAAGCTACAGCATCGATCAAAAAAATCTTCGAACCTTGACGGTAGGCAGCATGCAGAAAAGCCGGCCAAATTTCATGACGGACGATGGCGGTCACTTCAGGCTGCAACAGGCGAAAAAAACGTTGCCAAACCCACAAAAAATCCCAGGATGCGCGCCGCAACTCCAAGGTGTCACCCTGGGCTTTAGCAAAGCGCATGCCCGACTGCGAGAAGATGATCGTCATCACGCCACAAGAAGGCAAGGCCGATAATCGAGCAATCAAGGGTTTGGCCTGCTCATACTCGCCTGCCGAACTGCAAAAAATAACAAGCCTTCGCTGATAGCGACGCGTCCAGCTTTGCAATTCCTGCCAGTCTGATTCCGTCCACCAGCGACCTTCCAACTGGGGAACCAAGGCCGGACGAAACCAGGAGATGACTTGAGCTAGTTGCGCTAGAAACCAAAACAATACTGAATATACGTACCATGGAAGCAAAGCCATGAGCTGCCGACCTTTAACTAATCATTTGGGAGAAAGACCCGCGCCAATCACAAGTCACCACCTCTTCATGAAGTCCCTTGCTCGGCTAGCTCAGGGGAGTGAACCTGCATCATATCCCAAATATAAGCAGCAATATGGCCAGGAGACAAAAGCTTAAAGCAAAGCATGTCATTGTAGCGACAATTCACCTTGCCATGTTTGGAGCAGGGTCGACAACCAAGAGGTGCCGAAAAGGCTTTGCTTTCACGTCGCCATGGTACAAACCCAAAAGCCTCCACAGTCGGACCAAAAAGCACACCGCAAGGAGTGCCGACTGCCTCAGAGATATGAGCTAAGGATGAGTCATTGCTGATCGTGTACAAAACCTCTTTCAATGCCAATGCTGATTCCCAGAGAGTCAACTTTCCAGCTAAATTTAAAACAGGTCCTTGCCAGCCCAAGGTATCAGCAATGGATAAGGCCTCTTCGCGCTCTGCTTCGCTCCCAACAAACAAAAGGCCCATAGACTTTTCTGGACGCTCTGCCATACGCAAATGCTGGCGGATACGATCCAGAATATCGATAAACATATCTTGAGGGGCTTTTTTTGTTGGGTGAGCCGCACCAGGGGCGATTGCTAGCCAATCACCAAATTTTAATTCTTTCTGCCAGGGCTTTTGCCCGGTATCGTGACTGGTATCCAAGAAGGGAAAGGAAGTACGTTTTTCCAAGCCATCGATTTTTTCTATCGGAAGATGACTGATCAGAGCTTTTTTCAGAGTGTCCAGCATCATTTCGAATTGAAATCGTTCAACCCGTTGTATGGACTCGGGTAGGCTACGTCGTCTACCCCGGATGCGAGCTGATAAAACCATTTTTCCGCGGCCAATGGTATTTTTCTCGCAGCCATAAATTGGTATCCGATGGCTACGCTGCAAATCACGACAAATTAGCCGTGAACGCAAACTCATTTGTAAGTCGATCAGGAAATGGACGTGACGCAGCTCTTCAACTACGACATCTTGATAGTTTGGAACTTCCGAGTGCACTTCAACAATTTTAATCTCAGGAAATGCGGAGCTAATCAGCTGCAAGGACGGACTTCGACCAATCCAGGTCACCTCAAAGGGAATCGAGAGGGAACGCAAAAGATCCAGGCATGCCGTCGCCAAAACCACATCACCTATGCTGGTACTACGATAGATACCGATTTTCACTGTAGGAATTGTCGACGACGGGGTTAACAACCGTAAATCTCCTCAATTAGCAACAACAGAAGCCAGGTACACCCGGCTTTCTTTAAACTTCCAGTTTAACAAAAATATTCATGCTCTTATAGATATTTTGCCAAAGCCCTAGCTCGGCAAGATTTTCATGTTTCCGCCATACAATTAGAGCTGCCAACTTGATACAATAAAACAGGGAGGGCTTGGTCAGTCGAACGAAATTATAGAGGCGATCTTGCAAAAAGATAATCAAGAACGACAGCATAAAACAAAAGCGGAGCGCGCTAGGTTCCTGAATGTCATCTATTTCATTGACTCGAACCGAACGCACACCTTTCAATTGAAGCTCAAGTGGTCACTGGCTATTGCCGCCACTGTCGCCTCTTTGATCCTTTGGTCTTTCATGAGTACTTTCCTGCTGATTCATGAATCCCGCGAGTCGACAAGTAAAAGTCAACGCATCCGAGGACTTCTCGCAACTATTTTTAATTATCAGACACGTTATGATCATGTCTACGAGCGAAGTTATCCAGAAGAGGCCAACCAAGACGACATCGCTGAAGCGGCGAGTGAGTCAGACGAAGCTGGCTCAGAACTTGCGGATAAGCTTGAAGACCAAGCTTCCGAGTCGATTGCGGCCAAGCCGTCGACCCCAGTGGAAGAGCCCATGAGCTTAGCGGCGCGCAGCCAGCCAATAGTTGAAGAGTCCCCCAGCCAGGTGAAAGAAATCCAGGACTTTCCGCCATTGGAAATGGTTCCTGAGATTCCGACCCCCTTGCTTCAATTCCAACTCGCTCATTTAAGCCAGGATGAAGAAGAGCTTGTCATGGAAGAAGTCGAGCCAGAAGCGCCGGTTGCCGCCGATGAACCTGTACAAGCTGTCGAGAAGAAAAAAGAAGAAAGTAAAACAGCGAGCAAAAATGCCGAAGAATCCAAGGCAGATAAAGCTCCTCCCATCGCGATTGAAGATATCAAAAGTATTCATCATGAAGATCAACTTGAATTTAAATTTGCTTTAAAAAACACCGACAGTCCAAATTTAGCTTCAGGTTACGTCATAGGTGTTGCCGTATTCCGTGATAGCAATGGTCATACGCTGGAGATTGCCTCACCGCCCAATATTACGAAAATTAATAGTGTTCCTTTTTCACGATTATCAAGAAATCATCGCTTCAGTATCCGATATTACAAAACCAAAGTTTTGATCTTTGCAAAACCTGAGGGAAAAACCGGGTCTTTTGAAGAAGTTTCTATCATCATCGGCAATGCCGAAAGTCAACGACGGGAATTTGTGTATAATCTAAAGGAGGAAAAAATGGATGCCATTCGGGACATGAATCCTTAGAAGAAATAACTTCAAACCTGGACACTAAAATTTGGATCGCACAAGCATAAAAATTCCGAACATCAACTTACTGCTCTTGTCACTTATCATCGGAAGCTGTCAACACAGTCAAGAGAACAATAGACTTCCAATTAACCCTCATACGATCATCAATGAAAACATTACAGCTCTAAGTCCACCGAACGAAACTTTACTCGTTCCGACGGAGATCCTAAAAATTGCCGCCACCAGCCGTCCCACTGTTGAGGTTCGGGAAGGACCCGGCGTTCAATTTCCTTTACTCGATCAAATTTTGGTCACCAATACGCTTGTTGTTCTCATCAACCAACATAAGATTTGGACTAAGGTCTATATACCAGATCGCCAAACAGAAGGTTGGGTCCATCAACAAACTTATCAAAGTATGCAAAATCCGCCAATATTTTTGGAATTGCCACTTGAACGTTTGCCGCTTGTTTCAACGCGACGGCGACTCCGTCAAATTTTTGACTATCAGTCCAAAAAGCCGTTAAGTTTTTCCGCTCCCAAAGGTCATGTCTTTCGCTGTCTGGCAAAACAAGGTAACATGTTTCTCATATACCTTCCCGAAACTCGATCGATCGCCTGGATCAAGGCAGGAGACGTGATATGAAACTATTCATTGGTATTCTTTGCAGTATTTTCCTTAGCAGTTGTGCTACAACTATTCGGGGATATGTCATCCAAGAAGATGGGCAAAGCATTGCCGCGCGAGGTGGAAAAGTCAATGTGTCCTTCCTTGATGGCGCTAATCCTCCGCAAGTTCTTGACTTACAAGAAGATGGCTCCTTTGTTACCGACGACGAGATTTTTGAAGGTCACTACCTCATCGAGCCTCTGATACCGGGATATTCTACCAATAGCCTGCGCGTCTATGTAGATGAGAGCAAGACTGTGCGTATCGTTGCCAAACCACTGGATCCAAATCCTTCAAAATCGATTCAAATCCAACGCGAAAACCGCTTGGATCGAGGCTCAGGCACTGCACGTCTTGCACCTCTACAGTTGTAAATGAGATTCAAGCAGCGATTCCTCTGTCTCTTTTTAAAGTCAGTTGCATATTTTTAAGATCACTCGCACACGCCCGGGATCTTCAATTTGTTATAATAAACTGAAACCATACGCATGACATGCCTGGGTAAGGAGTTACTATGTTTGGCACAAATTCGAATTTTTTCAAGCATATTTCCTTCTTTATGAGTATCGCTTGCTGCAGCATGCTATTTGGTTGCTGGCCAAAATCGAAGTCAGTTGAAATCCATGTCATTGCCAAGAGCGATCAGGGCGACCCAATTGCAATGGCAGAAATTATGCTCAATCGGACCCTCGTCGCTAAAACTGATACGCAAGGCCGTGCCGTTTTAATTGAAGAGCTGGAAATTGACAAACGCGCATCCATTGAAATCCGCAAGGAAAGCAACGCCCGCTACTATGCACCCTTCTTTCATAGCTTTGTGGTCTTGGAAGAGGGAAGTGATCGTTACCAGGTTCAAGGTACACTGTATTCCGTTCCAAAACCGTCACCTAAAGAAGAATCTGATCCTCTCAACGCTGAGGTGGCGCCAATAGAAAACGAAACAGTAGAAGAGCCTGCAAAAGAAAACAATATTTCCGGAGATGAAGGCGGCGAGCTTGTTGTTATAGAAGAAAGTAGCCCTGCACAAGCTAAAAACAACGACCCCGCAACAGAAAACGCGATGAAAATCGCCGAAAAATCTGAAGAAAAAGATCTCGACGCAGCCACTGTCATTCGGCCGCAAGAAATTAAGGCCATCGGCGCTAATCACAAGTCTGAGGAAAAAGATCTTGAGCTTTCAGATGCGGAAGAGGAAAAGCAAAAGATCGTCACATTCTATAGCCATGTCGGCAATAAGGCACTAGCTGATGTTGAAATTTACATTGGTTATGAGGAAAAAGGTCAACTTCAGCTTGCCTGTAAAACAAATCGGCAAGGTCGATGTATATATCACTTAAACCAAACTGCAGAAAAAGCACCGGCGACTTTGCTCGCCCGCAAGCAAGGCCATCGCACCACTCGCCACCAGCAAGCATTACAAGACGGAGATCGTGTTCGCCTCGCTCTACCGCGAGGTGAAAGTATCGATGTTATCGCCATCAACAAGCGCTATGGCTATGCACGTGGTCTAGAGGGAGTTCAAGTTAGAGTCAATGGCCAAATGGTAGGCAACACTGACCAGTTTGGACATTTTTCTCATTTTTATCGGGGTAAAGCCGGTGATTTTGTGGAGGTTAGTTTAGCACCTAAAGAGGGCTATCTGCCTAAGGAATTTGTAACCGATTATATCGTCGCAGGGCCCATGTCACTCGTTAAGTATTTTGCCCCCATTAAGCCAGAACCACTGCGCATTGCCATACTACCGGTACAAGCTGCCGGTCGCATGGAAGGTCGCACCTTAGCTAGTTTTAGTGGTAATCTTAATCAACACATCCGTGCTGCTATGAATCGCCATTTTTTCACTTCGCCAGCCTTTGAAGAAGAAAACTACCAAGCTTTATCAGGTCGCATGGCTAAAGAAAATATCAGCCTGGGGCGATTAACCAAAAAGGGCTGGCAACATAGTGAATTAAAAGGCAGTTTAGATGCCATCATGATCCCAACCATCATCATGCAGGATCCGCTTCATCTCGAATTTTCCATTGTTGATTCTACCGGCAAGGTGCTAGTTGCTGACAAGCACCAATTGGTCAGCTACCAAGATCACAATGCCATTGGCCAGGCAACTAAAGATCTCTCGCATAAAATCCAAAACAGCTTCCCTTTTGAAGGAACCATCATCGCTAAAGACGATGAAAGCCTCACCATCAACCTTGGCGTTGAAGCTGGATATAACGTCAAAGTCGACGATGAGTTCACAGTATACGGATTACAAACCGATCGTCTAGGTCAATCTAAGACTCATACCAAAATCGGTCGTGTTCGCGTCAGCCACGTGATGAAAGACCAGAGTCGGGTTCGTATTTTAGATACAGCACCGCGCTCGCTGATCGATGTGGGCGATCAAGTCAGCCTCGAACGTCAACCTGCGCTTAGCCACGATAGTTTGCAGCTTTCAGTGATCGATCATGATAACGCGGAAATAATCTCCCAAGCCAATATCTACTTTAATCAAAATTGGATCGGCTCAAGCAACACCGAAGGTTTAGCCAAAATAGCCAAGGCGAAAGCCAGAGGGCGAGGTATCCTCAATGTCATTAAAAGTGGTTATCGAGACTTCACCAAAGAAGTCAATCTGGACTCGTCTCAGCGCATAGAAATCAAAATGATTCGGGAAAATGCTTTTTTGAGGGTCGACTCGCAGCCACAAGGAGCTGAGGTCTATGTCGATGCTCAGCGAGTTGGTGTCACTCCACTAGAGCGTCCCGTTGTTGTTCCAAGTGGTTTCATGAAACTCGAAATCAAAGGGCCACAGGAATATAAAGTTTTTGAACAAGTCTTACAACTAGACGAAGGAACCTTGGATCTCACGGGAGATCGAGCCATTCGCCTAGAAAAAAATCTACGCCGCCAGGCACAAGATCTGGTCGAACGAGGTGATGTCATGGGTGCAATTCAAGTATTGGAGACCATCCCAAATGATCACTCAGACTATTTGCTTGGTTTGCACCAGGCCGGTGAAATATATCTGAGCCTTCTCAACCAATCAGCGAAAGCCGCTGAAGTCTTTGGCCGTGTGACTCTTGATCCAACAGTTCGGCAATTTAACGATAAGCGCTTTATCGGCTCCCATATTAATGAGGGTGTCGCTTTGTTTATGACGGGTCAAAACCTCGAAGATCAGTCGCGACAGGCTGCTGTCGCCCACTATCAAAAATCCATCGAGGTCATGGAGCGAACCGAGCCCCAACTTCGACATATTAACCGTTTGGAATATCCTCAAGCCTTGCATAACACTTCCTACTATCGAGCTCTCAGCTATCATCGCATCTGGGATATAACGCAAGACCCGATGTATCTGACAGAAGCTCATCGCGCCTGGAAGCGCTACTTGGATCACAGCGTCAAATCTGCACCGCTAGCCCGAGGCGAGAATTTCGAGAAAAACGCCACTATTTACCTGCGACAGACAGAAGCAGCCATTCAAAAAGTTGAACACCGTACTGCAAGAGGAAACTAATTACTGATGACAGCTCGTTTGCTAACATGCGTTTTCGTAGGCATAAGCTTTTACAGTCTGAGTTGCCAGAGTTTAAGACCACTTTGGTCCTTGGATTTAAGCGCCAAGGAGCCAGGCTTTAGGGCTGAGAACGGTCAATACTTTCCAGCCTTCATTCATCACTTTTTCCCTCGGGCAAAAGACTTTGAGAATGCGCATCCGTCGCTGGCAGAAGCCCGCTCCGGTATCGAATTGATCGAAGTCAGACCAGTTAACGTTGATCAGGTCAATCACAACGAGTCCAACTTAAGCTGGTCTGCTAATGGCGCCTATCTCAGCTATGAAGCTTTAGACTATAGAAGCCGACACATCATGCTACGTGCCTTGGGGGGAAACTTTGAAAAACGTCTCGCTATGGTGCCGCGAGGTCAGAACGATTTTCTCCAAGGCTTTGTCCCTCAAAAAATTCACTCCTATAATTCAGGTTTAAGCTGGGCTCATGATGGCAAGCGCTATGCATTCATGTCGAATGGTGGTGTCGGTATTTACAATATTTATGTGGGGGCCATTAATGCTCCCGAACAGGTTGTTGCCCATAGTAGCCAAAAAGAAGGCTATGCTGTATGGAATCCTAATGGTTCAGAGCTTGCCTTTGTCAGTGCCCGTAGCGGGAAGGGCGATCTCTATAGCTTGGATCTTGATTCAAATCGCTTGCAGCGCTTGAGTTTCTCAGATGACCCAGATCTTTTTCCTGAATGGCTGCCCGACGGTAGTGGCATCGTTTATACCAGTGGTAGTTCCTCGCAGCATCAGATCATGATGATGAAGCGTGGCCCCAACAATAGTTGGTACGAAGCTAAGGCATTGACCCAATGGAAGTCTGACAATCTACGTCCTCGGATTTCACCGGATGGCCGTTGGCTGGCCTTTTATGCCAGCCGTGCAAAATCACCGCCGGCACACAGCATGGAATCAAGTCGCTGGGATTTACATATTATCGCATTAAAGGACAAAACTCTGGTCGATGCCGATCGTCGTCAGACTCTAGTGGCGGAAGACGTCATGGTTGATCTGAACACTGGGCCAGCTTGGTCACCGGACGGCCAGAAAGTTTTTTATGTCAAGCAAGATCCGATGAAGTTTAATCCCATTCAGGTATACGATGTCACCAAGCGGGAAACCCATACCATACATACAGGGACAAGGATGAATCGAGATATCCTGATGTCGTCACTGGGAGTTTTAAGTTTCCGCGCTCAAGTGGGTGCCTGGGATCGGATATTTGTTGCCCTAACTAATCAAGGGCGACAGTTACAACAGGCTCCAGAGAATGCGCCGAAGACATCAAAATCCAATATTTCAATTTTTAGTAAAACATTCTGGCAAAATAAATTTTTCAAAAGAGATCATTCCGCACAAAGGACGATACTATGATGGCATTTCTTAGCAGGAGCATCCTCATCCTAAGTTTAACGATAGGTAGCATCGGCCAAGGAGTCGAGAAAAAAACTCACCTCGTCTATGGCGAGTCAGCAAAGATTGAGCAATTTGATCCATACACGGTCCATGAAGCTAGTGGCATGCGCCTTGCAGATTTAATTTTTGACGACTTAGTTGAAGTCGGCCCAGGCGGGGAATACATACCTGGCCTCGCAAAAAGTTGGTCTATCGAAGATGGCGGCACGTCCATCGTTGTGCATTTGCGTGAGCAGATTTATTGGCACCCACGAGGTGACGAGCCACAAAAAGCATTTAACGCTGCAGATGTCATTACAACCATTCGTTTACTGACAAATCCTGAAAGCAGCATCCCTAATGCCGACCGTTTTCAGGTTTTTAAAGATACCCAACAGATCGCCAAGCATACGGTCAAAATCAGCTTCCATCGCGCTCTAAGTGACCCCATCCGCACGTTAATGTTTAAGGTGCTACCGGACCATATGCTTGCAGATGTCAAAGCTTTAGGTCGCAATCACCCTTTCACCCGTCAACCGATAGGCACCGGTGCCTATCGATTTGTATCGACCAATCCACAGGGAGAAATCCTCTTAGAGAGTAACCCCAATTATTATAAGGGTGTGCCACGAATTGAAAAGATAGTTATGAAACCCTTTGCTGACCAAACGGTCATGGCCCAATCTCTTATGTTTCGTTCTCTTGATATGGTGACCTATTTAAGCCCTAAGGATTTGCGCGAAGTGAGTGGCGATCGGCAATTGCAACTTGTGCCTTATGATGCGCTATCGTTTTCCTTTCTAGCTTTAAACAATGCCCGCCCCCTGCTCCGGGATAAGCGCATTCGACAGGCAATTTCCTATAGCATTCATCGCCAGGAAATACTCGACGCCTTTTTTCAAGGTGAAGGGCACTTAATTACCGGACCTTTTTCACCAACATCGTGGGCCTATAACCTAGATGTGCAAAGTTTTGATCATAATCCACAGCGGGCGCGCGAGCTGCTGCGAGCCGCAGGTCTGATTGAACAGGGTGAAAATGCGCCATGGCTTACTAGTCAAGGCCAGCCTGCAAAGCTCGACTTTGTCGTACCAATTGCCGGTGAAAGTGAGATGATGAAACGCATTGCGTTGGCGATACAAGCATATCTGCAAACTATTGGCTTGCCTTCTACCATCCGCTTTTTAGAGTGGAACGTGTGGAAGGAAGAAGTCCTCGGTAAACACAACTATGACATCACCATTGCTTCCTGGGATTTCGATGATGCAGCTAACATTGCCAGCTTGTTTCACAGTAGTAGCGCCAAGCCTTGGGGCAATAACTTCGTGCTCTATCGTAACACCAAGATTGACAGTTTATTAAGTGAAGCCGAAGCGACCAATGATTTCGACAAGCGACGGGCCATATATAAAAGTTTGCATGCAAGCATTGCCGATGATGCGCCCTATGTTTTCCTTTGGACATTGAAACACCATGCTGCCCACAACGATCGTCTTGTCGGGGTTCGAATCGAGCCATTTTCCTTTTTTAAACATATTGCCTCCTGGTCAATGAAAGAGTAAAGCGATGTCAGATACTGAGACCAAAGATAAAACCGAAGGCAAGCGTGGCAATAAAATTGAGGACTACCTCACTGGTCCACGTAAAAAAAGTCGTAATTATGTGATCTTTGGTCTAAGCGATGGCTTCGATCGTGATCTTGCGCGTAATCTCGTTCATACGACCCAGCGCCATTACCCAAGTCTATCGATCGTCGTCCCGCGCAATATGGAAGAACTAGCCAAGCATTTTACACGAACCATCTCGCTACTTGTTCTCGACGATCAGTTTGATCAACCGGAAAATGTCATGAAGATGGTGAAAATATTAAAAGAAACTCGCCGCAAAGACGCCATTCCGGTGCTGTTTCTGACCCGCAACGCCTCGACTTTAATTGAACGCTACCATGAAGAGCTACGACTCTATCATGAGCTTGATGAGTATGTGGTCTATCCTGGCTTACCGACTAATAAAATCATGTCACGTATTCGAAGCGGGATTGACGAGAAAAACAGGCGCCGCAGCCGCCGCTATCAAACTACTATCGACATGAAGTTTTTTCACTTGGCCAAAGATCAGTGGCTTGATGGTCGTATTGTTGATATGAGCTTGCACGGAGCGACGATTGAGGCCAAAGACCAGATGATCTTTCGCAAAGGCGATCAACTGAAAATCGTCATTCAAGTTGGCGATTTTCTAAATCATCTGCAGGGTGAATTTCTCAAGCTTTCCGCACGTGCAAGGCGCGTGATGATTTCCGGAACACAAGTGGCCGTTTCCTTTGAGTATGTGACAGAGACCAAGTTTAGCCAACTTTCGCAATATCTCAGTAACTACGTACAACGGCAGATGCTACGTCAGGCGATCAAAACAAAAAACAAGTTAGCCAGCCAGCAAAATCAAGGTTAACAAATCTACTTTAACCTCGTAATTTCTTGTACACTTGCAACTATGTATGCCAGCAACACGCCATTTTCATGGTGTTGCACGGTATGTTACATCCAAAAACGTGACTCTTGAACTTGAACTTGAACTTGACGGCAACCCCCTGACGCGGGAGGATCTGGTGACCAATCGCAATCGGCTGATGCGAGTCTTTCTCCGTTCTGTTAAATGGATGACTCATCCCATTGTTGTCTTTGTTAGTTTACAAATCGTTTGGCTCGCTTTTGTGATCCTTTGGATTATCTGGTTTGTGAACCAGAAAGAAACAGTCATGCAATTATCTGAGGTGATGGGAACCAGTAAAATCAGCGGTACCATGGGAGTTATGACGCTGGTCGTCGGTAGCGTACTCCTCGGCATCATCTTGGTTGGTACCATCGTCTTGTTTGTTTTCACGCAAATTCAGGGCAGTTTACTGCGTCAGCAAAAATCATTTGTTTCCAGCGTCACCCACGAGTTGCGCTCGCCCTTATCCAGCATTCAACTGTCATTTGAAACCTTCCAACGTCCGAATTTGCCGCCTGAAATCCATCAAAGATTGTTGAAAATGATTCAAACCGATATCGAGCGCCTGACCCAATTGGTCGACCGGATTTTGATTTCGTCGCGCCTTGATCGAGGAATTGTCGATTTCACCGCCCAAGTGGAAGTATTTAGCTTTTCCAGTCTGATGGAAAAAATGGTCGAACAAGCAAGTCATTTAGACGTGAACTTAGCCCAGCGATTACGGGTCATCGCACCGAAGGCTTTCGTGCTACGCGCCAATCGGCTAGCCATGCATCTCATATTGGGCAACCTGGTCGAGAACGCCATTAAATATTCACCGCCAGATAGCGTCATTACGATCGAAGTTCATCATACCGATCAAGAATTACTCATCTCGGTTCATGACCATGGGTTGGGACTCAATAAGCGGGATCTTTCGAAAATTTTTCAAATGTTTCATCGTTCTCCACGCGCCACGAAAAATGCGGTCCCGGGCACGGGCTTGGGACTATATATTGTGCGCTCTATGGTACGCGGATTGGGCGGCCGCGTCTGGGCGGAAAGTCCTGGTATGAACCAAGGTTCCACTTTTTATGTCACCTTTCCCGACTGGATCCTAGCCAATCAGCGCGAGATCGGTAAGGGTTAACTAGGGTCCATCCGGGAATGCCTGAGACAAGGCGCGAGGCGAAAATAGACCGCAGTGTATTTGGATACATGAGGATTTATTTTCGCCGATGAAACGCAGGATAAGGCATTTCCGGATGGACCCTAGCTAGGGCTCATCCGGGAATTGATTCACCATAGGCAAGCTGCGGCAGGCATGTTATGGAAAGACGTGCCGCGCACCGTCCGATTACTTGATATTGCAGGAGCGGAACGAGTCATGAGCGAAAAATTAGGACGCATCCTTGTCGTTGAAGATGAACCGCATCTAGCATTCAATCTGGAATATAACCTGAAGGAAGAAGGCTACGAAGTGGTCATAGCCGGCGATGGCAAACAGGCCTTGGATGCCTACCGCCAAAACGGGCCGTTTAGCCTAATCATCCTTGACGTCATGATGCCAGAGTTAAACGGTTTTGAAGTGGCAAGCATCATCCGTGCCCAGGATCGACGCACACAAATTCTCATGTTGACTGCCAGAGCGGCTGAATCTGATGTGATTCAGGGTTTGGAAACCGGCGTAGATGATTACATGACCAAGCCCTTCAGCTTTAAAGAACTGATGCTCCGCATCAAGCGAATGGCAGCCCGTAGTGAAATGTTTGCCAAAGATGTCACAGCTGACCAAACCAAGCGCATTCGCTTTGGAAAAGTTGTGTGGAATCCGGAAAGTTTGGAGCTGCAAAGCCCTCGCGGAGAATTTATTCTTACCGTCCTAGAGGCGAAAGTATTGAAAGAGTTTCTCAACAACCCGGAAACAGTCTTAAGCCGCAAATACCTGCTCAACCAAGTGTGGGGAGTGAGTGGTAATGTGGAAACCCGCACCGTTGACAACTTTGTCATGCGTCTCAGGAAGTATATTGAAGTCAATCCGGCCGAACCAGAGCACCTCAAAAGTGTGCGGGGACGCGGCTATAAATTTTCGGGTGAAATTAGCACCGACGGAGCATAGAAATGATCCTCGATTTTGAAAAATGGCATGGAGCCAAAAACGATTTTATTCTCCTGTGGTTGCCAGATGACCAAAGCTTGATGACAAGTTTAATCCGCAAAGCACCCGAGTTGTGCAGCCGCGAAGGGGACGGCATAGGGGCAGATGGCATTCTCGTTCTTACCCGCAGCCCCCATCGGCAAGAGCTACTCCCAGAACGGCTGACTATCATCAACAGCGATGGTTCATTGGCCGCAACCTGTGGCAATGGCATTCGCTGCGCAGCGCTAAGCGTTTTAAAGCGGCACTACGAGGCTGACGAACGAGTCGACATACCTGAGGCTTTTGAACTGCCTTTAACGCAAGGACAAGTGGTCTGCCGCTACCTTGGGCGCCAAGACTTAGCGAAAAAACGTGTCTATTGGCCTCACGTAAGTGTCGACATGGGTGTGCCGAAAATCGATGACGAGCACCCCTGGTTTGAACAAACGAAAGACTTTGTCACGGCAAAGGCCAAGGAAATAGGTCATAATGAGCTAGTAGACGACTGGCATTTGGTCGATATCGGCAACCATCATTTGGTATTTTTTCTCGACGAAGTTTCCGCAGAGCTGGTTCGCAAAATCGGCCCAGCCTTGCAAAAAAGCTCCATCTGGGATGGCATCAATGTGCATCTAGCTGCTCCACTTGCCGTGGAAGATAAGCTGCGGCAGGCCAGCTCACAGCAACTTGGTCAGGCAGTGGACGAGCTCTACGAAGTCTTCGTCTGGGAGCGCGGGGCAGGTGAAACGAAGGCCTGTGGTAGCGGCGCCTGCTCAGTTGTCAAAGCAGCATTGGCCGGCGGTATAGTCGAGAAAAACCAATGGATTGCCTGCAAGATGCCTGGTGACATTCTCTATGCAAGGCAGGGTGAAGACGACGAGCCGATGACTCTCGCCGGACCTGGAGCATTGGCTTTTTGGGGACAACTTGAACTTTAGACCGTCAACTTCACTGGTACAATTTTTGTTAAAACATTCAAAAAATTCAGGTTTCTGCTGCCCGACCAAAGTGTCCTGATAAAATTCCGCTCCGAGTAAGCTCAGATATCGCTCTAAGCTCTTCTGAACAGTAAGATATGTTGTTAGAATAAGGCGAGTGATCTTAGAATCGCAGCCTTCTTTATTGCTCATGACTTGCATTCTTAGCCAAGTCTGAGTAAACAGATCAAACAGCACGAAGCGAATACGCAATAAGAGATTATGGGTTATGCGAGAAGAGTTTCAGCTCAAGCTATTACCAGTTGCCTCCGGCCTCAGGCTATATCATCGCCACGAGGTGCACGGCATGGAAAACATCCCGGCCACTGGGCCAGTTATTGTCGCCTGCAATCATAGTCTGGCAACTTACGACATGCCACTGCTCATGGCTGCCGTCTACGAGCGCTTTCGCCGCTTTCCGCGTGCTTTGATCGATCGCGCCTTTTATCGCATTCCAGGCCTAGGTCATCTGATGGAAGGACTAGGCTGCATCCTCGGTAAAAACGAAAATGCCAAGACGCTGCTGCAAAACGGGGAAATTCTCTATATTGCACCTGGCGGTATGCGCGAATCGCTACGCCCTTCTTCGGAGCGCTATCAGATCTTATGGAACCGACGTAGAGGTTTTGCCCGTCTGGCAATAGAGACAGGTGCTCCTGTTGTCCTGGCAGCATGTCCACGAGCTGACGATATTTATACCGTCTACGAATTCCCGCTGACCAAATGGGTCTATAAAAATTTCCGCATGCCACTCTTTTTAGCGCACGGCTTAGGGCCCACACCACTACCAAAACCGATCAAACTGGATCATTATTTGAGTAAACCCATTTATCCGCCGAAAAAAAATGATGATCCGGCGGCATTTAAACGTCAGGTTTATAACTTCCACCGGCGTTTAACACGACATATGAACAACATGATTCATGAAGGACTTGTCGCGTCGGAAGAAACGCTATTTTAAGCATAGGAACTTAGCTATTGAGTCTTCTTCACCGCCGACCGGCTGCTAAACTTGCAATCACTGCGATCATCCTTAGCATCACATTAAGCCTTTTTATTTGGTGGCAGAGCATTTTACAGTGGCCTGCTCAGATCCTGATTCGCGACGACCAACCCGAAAAACATGCCGACTACATTGTCTTGATGATGGGCGATGTTATTGACCGCACCCCGCACGCAGCTAGGCTCTATCACGACGGTTTTGCCAAAAAAATCATCTTCGCTGAAGCCGAATATAGCCCTGGCGTGCAGCAAGGCTTTCGTCTTGCAGAAGGTACAGCCAGTTATCAGTATCTGTTGAATCTGGGTGTGCCGCCGGAAGATTTGATTTTTCTGGAGCATAGCCGCAATACGAGTAGTGAAGAAGAAGTGAAGAGGATCGTCGATTATATTGCATCGATCGACCCATCGGCGAAACGTTTGATCTTGGTCACCAGTTGGTATCACTCCAGCCGAGCGTTTTGGATTTTACAGCGTCGGGTGCAAAGCTCGTTGCAATTGGAATCGTCTCCTAGTCCTGCGCCAGAGAATTTCTGGCAGGATGAGCAGGCGTTTCTTATGGTTTTTAATGAGTATTTGAAGTGGGTCTATTATTTGCTGCGGTATTAAAGTCTAAATATAAGTGATCAAGAAAGGGATGATGGCCCTAAGCGGGCCCTAGCAGTCAGTTTTTAGCTTTGCTAGCATGAACCATTTTTTCGACAAGCTCGCGCGGAACCATTGGAGTTTTCGCCAGCCAATGCCCACCATCAACCACCAGCGTTTCGCCCGTAATATAGGATGCTGCTTCTGAGCAAAGGAAAACCGCAGATTGTGCGATATCTTGAATGGTCCCGAAACGCCGCAAAGGGATTTCCTGTTTGACGCGTTCACCCGCTTCTCCTGGGGCTAAACGTCGCATTCCCTCGGTGTCACCAATTGGACCGGGAGCAATGCCCACCACACGAATTCCATGAACACCCCACTCTGCGGCTAAGTTGACTGTTAAGGCATCCACGCCCGCTTTAGCAGCCGACACGTGCGCCTGGAATGGAGTTCCTACATAATGAAGAGTAGCGGAGATATTTAAAATCACCCCGTGGCTGGCCTTTAGGTGCTCATAGGACAAACGACACATATTGAAAGAGCCGATCAAATCAATTTCAATGACTGTTCGAAAACCATTGGGGCTTAACTCTTCCGGAGGGCAAAGAAAGTTGCCGGCTGCGCCGTTCACCAAAACATCAAGAGATCCATAATGCTCGACGACTTTAGAAATGACGTTTTGACAATGTTCAGGATCTCTCACATCTCCTGCTACATAAAAACAATCAACACCTTCCTCGGCAAGCGATGCACAGGCCTTTTGCAGGACCTCCTCACGCCGCCCCATAATAGCAACTTTCGCCCCATGCAAACCTAATGAACGAGCGACTCCAAAACAGATACCGCTTCCTCCACCAGTAACCAATACGACTTTGTTCTTCATTAAATCTGCACGAAAAGGTGACATAAGAGTCATGGGCGCCTCCCCTGAGTAAATGTGTGAAAAATCGTCTCAGAGTAGCTTGGACTGCAGGAACTGGCAAGAATTTGCCGTCCGATCTTTGTGGGTCTATGTAGCTTTAGGTGGGAAGTACTGACCTGAAACTTAATTCAGGTCAGTTAGGGCTACAAATTTAGCAAATTACAAATATCGACGGTAAAAGGATGTGAAGTAGGCTCCGTTTTTGAAATCTCTTTTAAAGACATTGTAGCCTGCTCCAGTTCCCCAAATCTGGTCAGCCTTACCAACTGAGATGTGAGTCAATCCAGCATCACCGGAGAGATCGCGAGTCAATAATGCCTACAAACAGCTGTCGCACTCACAGCATACTGCCAATTCTAGCGCGATGATAAGTCTACGAAAACTTGTGCAAATTTTTCCGCAACGACTTCATTGGTAAAATGAGTTTTGACTCGCTTGATCGCTTTCTCTTTGAGCATGGCGAACTCAGCAGGAGACATTGTCATGAGTTCACGCATTTTCCCTGCAAGCCCATCGACACTCCCCTCAGGAAAAACCTTCCCAGCATCAG
Source organism: Oligoflexus sp. FD111 (assembly GCA_048816425.1). Lineage (GTDB taxonomy): Bacteria > Bdellovibrionota_B > Oligoflexia > Oligoflexales > Oligoflexaceae > JBMDZZ01. The sequence goes on along the minus strand of JBMDZZ010000019.1, from coordinate 6,912 downwards.
CAATGACATGAGGAATCTCACCAGAATTCGAACCAATCGGAATAACCCCATACAGCATTGACTCAATCAATACCCGACCGAACTGCTCTTTCCAGTTAGGACGGGTATGTGAGGGCAAGCACAGCGCTTGAGAATGCTGGTAGTAGGGATAGATATCATGAGAGGGAACCACTCCAACAAAGCGCACATGGTTTTCAATTCCTAAGCTCGTCACCATTTGTCGCAGATGCTCTTCTCTTGGCCCTGAGCCGATAATAAGACCTAAAATATTGCTATCTTTTAATTTGGCAATCGCCTGGATAAAGTCATCAATTCCTTTTTCTTCGACCAAACGCCCAGCATAGGTCACCACAAAACGATCGCGAGGAAGATCTATGTTTTTCTGAGAGCCACTTCCTGAAAAAACACTTGCTCCCATCTGGGGAATCACTGCGATTTGGCCAGAAAAACCTTTTTTGATGAGAACGTCTTTGGCCTCTTCGTTACCTGCAATGGCAGTTTTTGTATGCTTAAAAACATATTTTTCAATCCAAGAAAATGGTGGTGGATAAGTTTTATAAATATTCTGCCAAGTATAAAAACAGGACGGAATCCCCATCTGCACTGCCAATCGGTAACATTGAAACGTCACAGCCGAATAGTGCTCCTCTTCAACATTTAGTACGTCGGGAGCAAAGTCTTTCATCACGGACTTTAAATTGCGAAACAGAAAAAAATGGTTTTTCCCATTCCACACGATTGGTAACTGCCTATGCCAAAAATTATCTTCAGATGAGGGTTCAAAATTCTGGCCGGCCCAATTCTCTGGGGTAATAAGGCCGATTTCAAATCTTGAATCTTTTGCCAAAATTCTGAGTTTCTCACGGTATGCAGCCGAAACATATGGTTTGGAGATTGTTAATACGCGAATCTTAGTCATCAAGTTCCTCTGGTGACTCATCATATATTGCCATATTGGCGCCATTTAACTTTTCTTACACGTCCTGTTCAGAGATCGCTTATCACATCACACCTTCCGCTAAGCATTGGATCTAGCTCCGCAAAGACAGAAGGAAAGCATGCTTTGGTTCCCGAATGACTTCAGGTATAGTCAAAAGTCGATCATTGTGCGAACAAGCATTTTAGTAAGCCAATAGTGCCAAGCAACCCCAGAGCGATCGACCTGGAAGTCGACGAGATCTCTCATTAGAGGAGCGCGAAAAATTTTGGACTACGTTAGAAGTAAATCTCTCATCAAAAAATCTATCGCCAAGCTCGTCCCTCATAAGACGATTCAGTATCGATCCATGTCACTCCAAGGGGCATTTGAAGATTACGGTATTTTAAAAGCAATCGCAAAAGGCACTCACGAACCTTTTTTTGAACAATTGTTCGAACAAAGCATCCAACCTGGAATGACCATTATTGATATCGGTGCCCACCTTGGCAAGTATGTGCTGCTTGCCGGACAAAAACTAGGTAGTTCCGGTCGCGTCTTTGCCTTCGAGCCGCATCCACGTACCTTTCGCTATTTAGAGCGCAACGTCATTTCCAATCTTCCCAACGGTGGTGTACGAATTTTTAACTTTGCCATTAGCAAAGAAAATAGCCGGGCCTACTTGAACGCTGATATGCTGCAATCAGATTACACCAGTCTGTCTTTCGTCCGTGACGACAGGGAAGTTCAGAAGTTTGAAATCGAGACCCGACGCTTAGAGAGCGTTTCCCCTGACTTGCAATCCATTGATTGCATGAAAATCGATGTCGAAGGAGCAGAACTTCTTGCTCTTGAAGGCTGCGAGAAGATTATCGCTGCTTCGAAAACGGAAGGCCGACCATTGAAGTTATTTATCGAAAGCAACCCTGAAGCGTTGCGGGCCTTTGGTGCTAGCCCACAAGCCCTGCTCGAAAAAATTGCGGAAATGGGTTTTGAGAAAGTTCGTATTATCGATGAGGCAAGTCGCAAACTGGAATCACTACAGCCTGGTTGGGAGCGGCATTGTCACAATTTGTTTTGCGAGTTTTAAGTCCCATCATTTAAATTGCAGAAGGTGATCAACGATTTTCAACGCTGCATCACCTTCACCAAACACATTCTTGGCAGTTGCCATTGCCTGATAAACCCTATTACAGCCAATTAATTCTGCTGCAGATTCTTGAATGTGTTTTGGATTTGTTCCAACAAGCTTCGCCGCACCACTCTGCAAAACTTCTGGCCTTTCCGTCGTATCCCGCATGATCAACAAGGGCTTCCCTAACCATGAAGCTTCTTCTTGCACTCCACCCGAATCTGAAATGATAAAGTGTGACTTTTCTAAGAGATACACGAACGGCAAGTAATCCAATGGCTCCATTAAATGGATGCGTTTTGTAGGGCTGCTTCCATCATCTAATATTCGATAAACTGGTTCCCGAACATTTGGATTGGGATGAACTGGAAAAATAAGATCCACATCACTGTGATCCATAACCAACTGCTTTAATGCTGTACAAATATCCTCGAAAGCATGACCAAAATTTTCACGCCGATGTGCAGTCACCAAAATTATCTTTTGCTCTGGTTTAACAAAATGGAATTGCTGTTGTAATTGTTCTTGAATATCCGATTTTGATTGAATCCTCTCTAAGGCTAATTTAAGGGCATCAATCACGGTATTCCCGGTAACAAATATACGCTCTGCGGCAAGTCCTTCTTTGAACAAATTCTCCCTAGAAAGACTCGTCGGTGCAAAGTGAAGATCAGCCAAAACACTCGTTAGCTTACGGTTGATTTCTTCAGGCCAGGGCTCGTATTTGCGCCCGGTCCTAAGCCCAGCCTCCACATGTCCTACGGGAATTTTCATATAGAATGCAGCAAGACTCGCTGCCATGGTTGTTGACGTGTCACCTTGAACAAGAACCCAATCAGCGGGGTAACTTTGCAAAACCTCTTTCATACCAGTCAATGTCGCTGTGGTAATATCAAAAAGATCTTGTTTGCGACTCATCAAATTAAGGTCAAAGTCAGGCGTGACATCAAACGCAAGCAGCACCTGATCAAGCATGCCCCGATGCTGAGCCGTGACACAAAGCTTCGTGTCTACGTCAGATCGCTGTTTGAGAGCCTGATATAAGGGAACCATTTTAATCGCTTCTGGTCGGGTTCCAATCACAATCAGGACTTTTTTCATACGATCTCCAGTAGATGAAGGTAAGCGACGTATCGGGGAAAGACGCAAAGTGATGCGAGTAATTATTGCGTAGCTAAGACTTCCTCATACACTTTAAATGTCATCTCTGCCGCACGTTTCCAAGTAAATTTATCAGCTATCACCTGCGACTGCTGAAAATTATCCCTATCGCTCTCTAAGGCCTGAGCAATACCCTTTTGAATTGATTTCGCATCGTGCCTTACGATCCATGCAATTCCGCCAAAATAGTCATGAACTGGAGGACAAGTACCCACCACCAAATTGCACCCCTGTGCTCCAGCTTCTAGCGAAGAAAGGCCAGGAGTCTCCATGAAGCTTGGCAAAGCATGGACATGCGCAAATGCATAGCCGTTAACTAGATCTTGAAAAGCAAGCGGTCCAATATAGCGCACTGAGGGATAACGTTGTATCATCTCCATTGCTTGCTTCGCATATCCTGCCTGCGCCCCTTCACCTAATGCGCCGGCTATCACCAATGGTATGCCTTTGCTGCCACAAGCCTCAATCAGAGCTAACGAATTCTTGCGAACTTCAACCCTGTGTGCGGAAAATACGATGCGCTGATCAATTGCCAAATCTGGTAAAAAGGCCTGTCGAAAAGCCTCCCCATCACCACGAGCTGAGATATCTAAACCATTAACTACAACATTACATTGCTCATCTGGCACACCGAAAAGATTGATAAGCTGCTTTTTTTCAGATTCGGAATTGGGTAAAATTCTGTGCGCTAAGCGCAGCAGTCGCTTAACATTTGCGGGTTCTGTTTTTGGTAGGTAGCCCAGTGTCTTTAAATAGATGCGCTTCACGGCAGACTGCTGATAAAACACAGAGGAAATGACCGTAGGCTTACGGACAGCTGCTCCTTCAGCCAAATGAATGTTATAAATACCGAAGACATGGACAAGGTCTGCCCATTTCAGTAAGGTCTCGTCCTCAAAGTTAAGAATTTTGACTTGAACACCCATAGCCTTTAGGTGATGAATCGTTCGATTTAACTGGGTTTCAAGACCACCCTTCATATATGAGAATGGTATATTTGGAATGACGAGAATATTCATGAAGTGCATCCAAATTTGTGTCTATCTTTGAAAGAAGCGCCCCATGGTAGCAGCTCAATTTTTGATTTACAAGAACTTCAAATGCTGCTTGATCCTTCAAGTGTAAGCTCTGAAAAGGAACAACTGCATTGACAAACTCTCGAAAATCACCGTCTGCACTTTTATCTAAAGTCACCGACTTTCTTAGGCGCACAAAAAACACTTCACGACTCGGTGTCGGCTTATATTCTGTCTTTATCCTGCAAAGCCTTTTACAGTTTTTAAGTTTAATAATTCTGGAGCAAACTTTAGAAAAAGGCGAGTTTTCAAGTATATCCTATGTCTTCACGCTATTTACACCCTATTTTTTCATTGTCGACATGGGCCTGCAAGCAGATCTTATCAGACGATTTAGTCTAGCTAAAAGCCCCGCTGAAATTTTACCGGCTATCATAAGGCTAAGGATAGTTGCGGCTATCCTTGGGATCATTGCCATGGTGATCCACGGTCTGGTGGGACAAGTCGCACCTGCAACTCTCATAGCAATGCTTTTTTATGGATTCACACTATTACCAGCTGGATTGCTTTATTCCTATGAATCACTTGGCTATGCTCGTGATGATTTTCTCGAAATGATTTCACTAAGGCTAACACGGATCATAGGTTTACTATCGTATACAAGCGTCGTTGTCATCAGCACCAAATATATTACCGCATGGTCTTATGAAACAGCTATTGTAGGACTCCTACTTTTTCCCCTTATCACTGGATTCTTTGCGATCCTAGTCTGTCGCCGCCACCGTACAAATTCGATGAAATCAAAAATCACTAGCCCGTTCACTGCTTGGCAACTATTCAAGGAAAATCGAAATTTAGCCATTTCCGCATTATTGTCTTGGCTTTTTGCAGCTGCTTTTTGGGCATTGTGTGTTCGCTTGTATGGCGACAAACAAATGGCGGAAATTAATGTCGCCAACATGCTCACCATTCCCATCGCCTTGAAAGTTCAAGTCGTAAATGGTCTCTTTGCGGCTAGAAGGTTCCGGCAGGTTGACAGCAAGGAAAGCGACGTTCAAAAAAAACGTCGCTTTGTCATAAGCATCGCCTTCTTAACGACGAGTATTGTTGCTATTTACAGTTTAATTCTAGCGATACCAGGCTTAATCCCATTGGTTTTTGCCAATATTGATACTCGTTACATATGGCCAGCATTACTTATGTTCTTAGGAGCTCAACCTTTCATCGCTATTTCAGCATACCTAAGTGCTGAGGCCGTCCATGCAAAAAAGACCGAAATCTTACTGATAGGACCATTGGTTGCTCTCGCTGTACTTGCTGGGGGTTATGTCTTTATCAGCCGAGGATTATTACCGAAGGAAGCCATCCTCGGACTGTTTTTACTCGCTAATGCTCTCGTTTGCGCCGTTTACCTTTTAAAGTTAAGGCAAGGAAAAGGTGACAAATTGCCTGTCTCTGTTTCGAGGTAGCAAACAAATTTTACTTGCCACTTAGCGAGTTTATTTGCGAAAAAATAAGCTAATATGGCTGAAACTTGCAATCAGGAAGAGGAATCGATGGACCAGCATGCATCAACCAGAGAGTCTGAGCACCTTTCTTTTTATTCAGGCTTAGCCCGAGTCTCGGATCTCCAAAGTGAACCATTTAAGCAAAGCTATAAAAACTTAAGTAACAGCCAGAAAATTTTTACCGACCACCAAACCAAAATCCTAAATAAAGATTACCTTGAAAGATGGCCAACAAACCCTCTTCATACTTGGAGCCGTATTTGGGAATATCCATTTGTCTACAACAGCATCGAAAAGATCTGTTCAACTGACGAATTTAAGGAAAGAGATATAAAAATCGCTGATTTTGGCTCCGGCGCCACCTTTTTTCCGCTAACAGTTGCAAAAGAAAATAGAGATGTCTATTGCATCGATCATGATCCCGTTTGTTTGCAGGGTATGGAAAAGGCATCTCAACTTGGAATTTACCCACATAAGGTCCATTGCATTCAAAGCGATGATAAACAGATACCTGCTGAGAATCGATTCTTTGATATCGTCTACAGCGTGAGCGTTCTGGAACATGTTCCACAGAGAATTGCCATTATTGATGAAATAGCTCGCATTCTAAAACCCGGTGGATATTTTATAGTAACTATGGATCTGGATATGCGTGGTGATCACGATATTCCTCATTCGGAATACCGCAAACTGATGACTCATCTGATGGAAAAATTCGAAGTTTTGAGCCAATACTCGCCTACTCATCCTGATGACTTGCTGACACCTCTAAATAGCCCCTATGGGTATGGAGCTAATGCTTTACCTTATTGGGAACACAAAAAGGTGCATATAAAGGGTTTTCTGAAGAATGTGAAGGCTCGTGTGATTAAGCATAAAAAGCATTCTTTGTTTGATACGGCTCCTTTTAATTTGTATGTCGAGGGGTTGGTTTGTCGGAAGAAGGGCGACTGAGAGACAATTTCTTTTGAGAAAAACAAAGATGATGAATCGCCTGAGTTGGAGAATGTTCAGTGCAGCATTGATATCTCTATCGTGGATTGCTCCACGTTTGCTACGCACTTTTTCAGAACAAGATCGATGAGGTGCGTTGAACATAATTGGAGATTCATCCAAAAAATTCCAAAGCAAAAACCCCCTGCTCTTTGTGGGAGCAGAGGGTTTTTTATTTTTTAAGGC
>JBMDZZ010000018.1:0-96606 GCA_048816425.1 Oligoflexus sp. FD111 | reverse complement strand
GAAAGGCCCCAAGCTGTTGGTACCCCAGTCTAGGGTCGGTATCAACGTACCCGTCAAGCGGGAATCCATCTATGCGTTAGCTGAGGAAATGTAATATTAAATTTTTTCAGCAACTGTCTCAAAAAGGCTGGCACATTCCGCCCTGGCTGCTGCGATCAACTACAGTCTTAAGCGCTGGACGGAACTCAATGAATTCCTCTACACACCTGGAGTACCGTTATCCAATGCAGAATGTGAACGAACGATCAAAAAGATCATCACCCATCGCAAAAACTCACTATTCTATAAAACCGCAAAAGGCGCTCATGTTGGAGATGTGATTCAAAGTCTTATTGCCACTTGCCAAGATGCGAATATTAACTGCTTTAAGTACCTAGCCTGGATTCAAGAAAATAAGTCAAAGGTAAAGCAAGAGCCCGCCAACTTTCTTCCGTGGTGCATGCCGTCCTGAAAATATTTTAATTTTTTCCGTTTTGGAGGGGACACGCTTAATATCAAAAGTAATACTCTCTTTGAACTAGTTGATACGGTTTCTTGGTATTTAAAACCTGTTTTCCGTAAAATTATTGACTACATCGATACGCAGCCGGTGAATGAGGCTGATGATACTACTTGGAAAAACCTTGGTTCTAAGGGTGAAGGTGACCCGAACAAGTTTTATCTATGGGCAGTTCTTAATGACAAAGCAGCTTGCTTCAATGTCTACAATGCTCGCAATCAAAAGGTGGCCAAAAACTTTCTAGGCAAACTAGAAGGATTTCTTGTCACCGACGGCCACAGCTCGTTTAAGGCACTGGGTGGCGCAAACTCAAAGCTTATTTTAGCCAACGACTGGTGTCACGCGCGGCGTCGTTTCAAAGAAGCCAGAAAAAATTATGGCCCCGAAGCAAAAACTTTCCTGGATGCCATGAAAACCCTATTTTCCATCGAAGACGAAATTCGCGACAAGCCACCAGATCAGCGACACCAACTGCGCCAGGAAAAATCAAAACCCGTCGTCGAAAGGATTCGAGAGCTGCTTGATCAGACCGTCTGTTTGCCGGAATCGTCCCTAGGCCGAGCAATCACCTATACGGATAAACTCTGGGAAGGGCTGACCGTTTTTCTCAGCGATCCACGTGTGCCGATCCACACCAACAATGTGGAGCGTGCATTACGCAGTCCGGCGATTGGTCGTAAGAATCACCTGGGATCGAAAAATCTAGCAACAGCATCGGTCGCAGCGATCTGGTATTCCGTGATCACAACCTGCAAGCTAAATGGCGTTGATCCACGCGAATACATCACCGCCACAATCCGCAATATATTGTCAAAGAAGCCTTATCTCATGCCTTGGGAGTGGGCTGCTTCTAAGTCCTAGCCCCCAGCTTCCACCAGGCTACCCCGATCATGACAGACTTCTGTGAACTCATCTACCCGTGGACTACTGAGGTCTTACGCGAGTGTAAGCTAGGCAAATTTGCCGATGGGAACCTGTCAATGCAATTCCATCCCAGTGTAGCTTACCCTAGTTCGACTTAAGCACCACATTATTCATCGATATGGCTGCTCGTGCTCAATCATATCCTCGATAGTCTGTTTGAACCAACTCCAGAAAGAGTTGTAAGTTTTTACCTGTTCCCATCCGCTACTAGCAAAGTCATGAATGACTAAAACTTTTTCATTTCCACCTTCTTTTGACCAACAGGCCACATCATCATTATCGGATCGATAAGCAAAAGGTATATAGCATTTATCAGAGAATCTCTCAGAGATTCCATTGAACCTATCCTCAAGCATATCTCCTTCTAGAATGTGCCATGGATCTAAATTCATAAGCCGTAAGTCAATAATTCTTAAGAATTCTGGTGGATATTCAAACCAATCCGGGAGACGATCTTTTTTTAGCATCTTTACTTCTCCATTATTCTGATAGACCCGTTACGTAAGAACCGTTTGGATAGGTCTCTCTATAGAGCTTTTTTTGGTTTGCTATTCTATTTGTAACAGCTTCACCCCAATTTTTCGGTAAGTTGCCCTGTTTGTCTCTTAAATATTTAGCTCGTTCTAAATCAATACTTTCTGTCGATGATCTTACTATAGCTTTTACTTTTATTCCTGCGTTATGTGCAGCTAGAACTCTCTTGTTATCAACACTAATTAATGTTCCATCGTGCATTTTCACTACATCTATAGTGCCGTCTGAATCTAGCCAACCATGTTTCTTCATGCTTTCGGTTATTTCCATAACTTTTTGGCGATTAACCGAAGACTGAGAAAATTTGATAACATCTGAATCAATGGATTGAACGCTAGAGCTAGGGCTAATTCCTCTTGACGCATCTACGATCTTTTCAACTCTGGAACTTGGTATTTCTGAAGTAGCTTTAGCAAAGTTTTTGATATCATCTGATTTAGACATCCCCAATTTACCAGCAGAGTTAACAATTTTTACAGTCGCTTCGAACCCTTCACCGAAAATCTCAACCCCTTCCAGAACCGACTTTTTAACACTACTAATAAAAATAGCAGATGTGCCAAAATATGGGAAAATATCTACTAGATTTAGCGCGTTATCGGTAATGTCTATTTTTTCACCATTCTCTGCGCACCATTTCCTTTGAGTGATTATTTCACATAAGGCTTTCACCGGTGAAAGTGGGCTTAAGCTAACTCTAAGATCAACAGCCTGCTCAGCTGCACTTTGAATTTCCAAAAGCATATTTCTATAGTTAAAAAGAGTTTTGTTATAATTTTCAATAGAAACGCGGAATGCTTCTTCTCTAGATCTCCCGCTTTCGTCAAATTCTGGAAAATCTTGTTTCTGAGGTTTTGGTATAGAACGAAGGATTCTTCCTAGATTCCACATACCGTAGCTAAGAGCTAACACAGCTTTTTGATTGTCAGTCAACTTTCCATCAGGAGAGGTCCAATTTCTCACCGAATTAGCCAAAATTTTTAAGTTTGGATCATTAGTTTTTATAAGTGCGTCTTCTAAGTCCTTTCTGAAAGAAACAGGCACAGGGTTATCTTTGAACCAATGATCTCTGTCTAGAACACCCTTTTCACCCGATTCATTGCCGTAGATATATCCCTCAACCCTGTTAATTGCTGAAACAAGGCTATTGAGATCTTCTGGGTGAGTAATAGCTCGTAACTTTACTGCCTCAATAAAGCTCTCAGCTTGGGAAGTCCAAAACCTTACTTTTTCTAAGAATTGAATTTTTTGATCGTTTCCTAAAATATACTTTAATTCTTCTATTGTACTTTCAGCCCAAGACCCAAAAGGATTATCTCCGCTGGCATGCGCATCATCAAGGATTAAAGAATAATCAATAGGAATTTGATAGAAATCTTCTCTCGTAAAGTCATAACCTTCCGCGATTAGATCCTCTTCGATTTTTCTTTTAACTTCAGCTACAACATCCTTCAATTTACTTGTTTTGATAGCAACTTCTTCTTGTTTTCCTTGAATGTTTTCACTTAGGACACGAAATTTCTCTTTAGCTTCTAAAAATCCTTCTAAATCTTCTAGAGATATTTCATCAAAATTCTTGCTTTGAATATCGGCGATTATTTTTTCCAGACGTGATTTTTCATCAAAATAACTTTCTCTTGTTTTGTTGTAATCATCGACTGCCAACGACACCTGCTTTTGCAAAGTACGAACATAAGCAGCAGTATTAGGATCAACTTCCTCTATTGAAATAGTAAATGTTTCATCGATTGTCCAAAGCGTGCGATTAGGATCAGCAGTGAAACGATGAGAAAAGAGTGAACGTGAAGTTTTATTCGGAAAAATCATCTTAAGAGCTACTGCAAGGTAACCCTCATCGATTATGCCTGTGCCATCACCTATGTGAAAAGTAAAATTTAAATAGTTTGTACCTAATTTAAATCGGCCCGAAGAAATACAGCCTTTGGATTTAGATGAAACTACTTTATCATTCCCGTATCTTTCGGAACCATTTTCTTTTCTAAATCCAACTTTTTCAGATCCGTTAAGTGTAACGAAATATTGGACGCCGGGTTTTTGTTGTCCAGTCTGATTGCCCTCTTCGCTAGCGTTCCATTGAATATAAAAACAAACTTCTTCTGCCTTTGATACAGTGCCAAAAACGAGCGATGAAACAACTGCTATGAAAGCAAAAAGCATATTTTTCATAGCTTTATCCCTTTTAAAATTTCATCATAAATTTCGGTAGCAAGGTATAAATCACCACTTGCCAGCGCTTTTTTGGCGGAATTTATTTTGTTGACTCCATGTCTATCGACCGCTTCTTCCATAAATCCTAAATTCTGATCGAGTTCATTTGGTAGCTGTGCTAGCCAACGTTTGGCGATCACTTCTTTACGTTTAAGATTAATACATCCACTTTCCATCCATTTAGGATTTGCGTTTAATCTGCAGATTTCAGAAAATTCGAGAAAATCCTTCATCGCTGAATATTGACGTTGCAATAGAGGTAAGCCAGTTGAAGACATTTCTTTAGTTGATTCTACGAAGGCTTCTCTAGTTTTGGCAGCAACCTCGCCTGAGAATTTCAGAGACGAAAGTGAGTTGTAATAATCTTTGAGCATGGATTCAGAAATAGATTTAGCTTTTTGATCAATTAAGTTTTCTATGAACCCTTCTACTATTTGTAAATTACGATTATGCCGAACTGATGCAGCTTTTAACCACGTCGTAAGATGGACCTCGATCTGATTAAGTGGTTCATTAATTTTATCCGTAGTAAATAAAACATTTAGCAAGTTTTTACTGGCGAGATAATTCCGAAATGAATCAATATCTGTGTTGTATTTTGAAGAGAAAAATATTGTGTTTTCACGAATAGTTGAAAGGGCAAAGATAGTCTGGCCAGCTATCGATTGAATATTGGCGTAGTCGCTTAGCATTTCATGCTTTAGATTTATAAGTGCTTGAACTTTAGAATCTAAGTCTAATTCCAGGCTTTCATTTACTTTGTTATTAAGTTGAATTTGGATTAATTCAAATTCATTTAATTTTGGCTTAACCTCACCCTCATAGATCTTTATAAAAACAGAAAATCTATCTGCAAGTTCTGAAATTTCTTTATTATTTTCGGAATTAATCTGCTCAATTCGAAGTAGAGTACTGTAAAGTTCATTCAATTCAATTTCGAACTGATCTAGTGCAACTCTCGACTTATCATCGAGCATATTAAGAATTGATTTTTGATCAGTATAAATATTTGTTTTTAGGTAAGATGAACACTTTCTAACATCGCGTAATTTTGCCTCCAGGCATAATTTTAAATCGTTCAACGCCATATCATCATCACAAATTACTTTTAACGCTTCACACTCAGAGACTTGGGCCTGAGCATGAATGTTTATCGAGAGAGTAAAAAATAGGATTAATATTGTATTATTCATCAGTCACCAATTAATTTATTTAAATTCATGATTTCAATATCAAGAGTTGCTATTTCTCTAGAAAGATTTTCGATTTTGACATCCAAGTCTTCGAACTCTTTCGATTTTTCAGCAATTTCTGCCAATATTTTAAGGTCGCTTTCACTCATGTAACCTTTGATTGACTCCGGTGTTTCAGGATCCACCTGAAGTAGAATAGAATTCAACTTTGATAAGTAAATTTTTTCTTGAAAAGATAAGCGATCACTATTGTCACCAATTAGTTTCATAAAAAGTTGACAATCCACCGTATTACCTTCTTCGTCAATTTTACACTCCTGGAAATATTTGAGGAATTTCGCCAAGTCAGCAGCCACATCAAGATCTTGCAAAATAAGATCCGCAACAACCTTCGTCACTTCATATCCTGGTTGAAGTAAAGCGAGATATTCATATGCATCTAAAAGTTTATTTTTTTCATCGAGGATGTATTGCGTGTTTATTCGTTCAGCTTTCCATTTTTCGATTGTACCTGTCGAGAACGATGATTCCACCTTTGTCACTTTTAACTCGCAACCTTTTGGCCACGGGCGAGAGGCAGTTCGTCTAGGATTCGTGTCTATAATTTTCAAATTTCCATAACCGACGGAAGCCACGGTTTTTTCAGAATTAGTATACTCCAACTTAACCGGAGTTCCTTTATCTTGCGTTAACTCAAAGGTTGGAGCTGGGCCTTGACAAGGAAGTATATACGATACTTTATGCTCTTTTTCCAATTCATGCGGTTCAATTATTTTATTTTCAACAACCTTACAGTTGCTAAGAAAGCTTCCCAGAGTACATTGAAAAAGATTAATGTTTACCGAAGCGGTTGCTTTTGGTGTAATTGAGTATAAAATACATGCTACCAATAACAGATTTATTTTCATTTATTCCTCATTTCCATAAACGAAATTGAGTGTGCCGCAATTTCTAATTAGTTTAGTAAGGCGAATTCACGTAAATTTCAACCGCATGAAGATAATAAGTATATATATCAGTCTTTAGGTTAGAAATTCTCACATCGATTTTTGAACCTGGAGCGATCTTTGCTCCTGTTAAGGTAATAGTATGAAAATCGCTATCCAGTCCAGAAATCTGGTTATTAAGATCAAACTCAAAACCATATTGGCTAGGTATAAACTTAAAGACATCAGGACCAATTAATGAGATGGGGCGATTTATTGCTTTGCCATTCACTAATAATTCAAATCTTATATGCTCCCGAGAAAGTACCCCTCGGCACATTTCATAAGAGTTCATACAAAATGTTTTAATATCAAAATGTACAACTGCATTGACGCTCACGGGATTTGTACCGGTAACTGGGAGCCCGGGGCCCTGATACCAAGTTGCGCCAGATTCGGGACACCTTAAGGCAGGGTCTGTCCAAGAGGAGCATACCACACCTTTATAAACAACACCTGGAAATCCACCTGTGCCGCTCGATACTTCATTAAGTAAACTTTCTTTTGTCTGGACATAGTAAGTAGTTATATTATCATTGCAGTATAACGGTTCGCCTTTATGCTCTCCACATGGATAACTTGAATCCGGCTGCCCAGCAAAGGCAGAAGAGTATGCAAAAATCAACGATACGAAAATGAATAATAATTTCATATATAAAAATCCTTAAAGAAAGTTAATGAACAACTTTTCAATCAAATTGTAACAATGTTAGAGACAAACTATAGCGCAATATATTGCAAGGAAAAGTAAACTAAAACTCATTGAGAACTCAATTATTATGTAAGAAAGCTAATTAAAGACAAATCCAACCTTTTCCATCGTCGCCTCTAGCAAAATTAAAAGATACCTCATTTGCTTCAAATTCATTTACATAAACATTTAGAGAAGCACCTGTGAGTATGCTCTCAAACCATGTCGAGGGCAGAAATAGTCGAACCCCTTCTATCCCACATGGATTTTCACGATTGTCGATTGCTTCTGCAATCATCGACGTGACCTTAATATCTCCTTGGTTTTGCTTACCAATAAATCGAGCGCTAAAGTTTAAACGAAGTTGATGGCCACCATCTTTGAGGATTATAAAATCCGAAACATTAAATGATCCCATCATTTCACCAGAAATTAGGACACTGTAAAATTCATTTGATGACCTAGCTTCAAGCCATGGATCGATGAGGGCTTTGAGTTCAGAGTTCTTGTAGTCGATCATTTCATTCACTTCTTTAAAAAGTGAAATATCGTCTTCGGCTACTTTAGGAACAATATCTTCTAACAATAAATCCAATTGGCTAGAAGTGGTTTCAGATATTATATTTTCCCAGCCACTATGTTTTTCGGATTGACGAAGCAATAGGCTAGCTTTGGAACCAATTCGATAGGACTCAATGTCTGCCTTAAGTTCGGGTCGTGATCGACTATAAAACTTTTGAAAACTCCATGAAAAGAGTTCATCATCGCTTGCATCACAGCCGAGGTGCACTATTGCATTAGCCATATGCTCAACATACCTGGCACTTCCTTCAATCTTGTCATAGAAACGTATACTATTTGCTTCTTCAGGAAATTCTGACTCGTAACGATCATACCAGTATCGGGCTTCACTAAGCTTTTCAGCATTGCCTGCTAAAGATTCGCTAAGACTGGTGTTCATCATGTAGCGCAAAAATCTGGGAGTTGCGTCGAGTGGATACTGGGTCGATCTTTTAGTTGTCGATTCAATGACCCAATTCTCTTGTTCAATTAAGTGAAAACCTTCGTGAATGCCCAAACCGACAAGGTATTCGGGTAGTTCTCTACTTTTATAGTCTAAATTTGGTAAGCTAGTCTTAGGTAAAGAAAGGACTAAAATATATTTTCCAATTTCTTCATCTTTATCCATAAGGAAGTAAGCGTTTTTCCAACTTTGTGGAAGTGAATGAAAATCTATTTCTGAAAACTCACGTTGACCTGAGTCTCCTGCCTCCCACTCCCAGGCACTTTCATGATGCACTTGAGTTACGACCAACTTTAAGTTTGCAAAATTAAACCCTGGCCACAATTTTTCCGGACATTGAATAGTTGCAACCTGCAATCCTTGGCTCAACTCATTAAGCCGTTCATCGATACTTGGAATTTTTTGTGGTTCTTGAATATCTGTTAAGTCAACTTCTGGTGGGATGTATGGTTTTGGTTTACTTTTTTCACCACATGCTGAGCCGATGACTAAGATGCTGATCAATAGCAGAGGCCGCAATTTCAATCTCCCTAGATATTTTTTCAGATTCAATGACTTACATGGCCAAAAAGTTGCCGAATAATAGTAAAAGGTAAAGTCCATGTCAACAAGTACATGATTTAAAATTATCCCATAGATTCAATTATTTAGACTTAGAAGCTCCTTAACAATCGGTAGATGATGACTAATTTATGGCACTATGGATTGATGCTCATCTGGATATAAGGATGAGAATCTTAAGAAAATATTGCAGTTGAAGTGTCCCAATTGTTTTGGCAAGGTGCCGAATAGGTATGGAGTTAGTTGAACTTGCTAGCGCAAATGAACAAATAGATGAAATAGAAGCTAACTTTGAATGGTTTTTGGAGGAGAATAGTGCTTTTTATGTTTCATTGGAAAAAACTAATTTCTTATGTTCCATCTTCAATTTGCCAATGGTGGGTCCGCGCTCCTTAAGACTAACCATTGCGTCCACAATTGCCTCGAAATCCATCATCAGTCCTCCATTTGTTCCCCTATGTGCCAGCATAAATTGAGACAAAACTACCGAAAATTGAGTATAAAAAAGGGAAGTATAATTACTTGCCTTCTTTATGCTGACTTTGCCAGGAAACCCAATCAATTAATTTTTTCCTCGAAATATACGCATCGATGAAAAGGATCAATGATTATTTTATAATCTAATAGAAATTTTTGCCCAATCGAATTTACGCCAAATTTTCCGAATGGAAATGGCGAAGTCGAATTGATATAGAATGCGGGAACATCTTTTACCTCAAGGTGTCCTATATTTACTTGATTAAGTGTAAATGGGTAAAGTGAAACGTCATTGCCGTGAAAACCTTTTGCTATTATTAAATTACTTGACCAATCGGCTGGTCTATAATTCTTAAAAAGTTCCTCATCGACAATTCCCAAGTCACTATTTGATCCAGTATCCAATAAAAATTTATATTTTTTTTCATCAATTATCAGAGAAGTAAAAAATCGTCCATTTACTACTTCAAGTGGTGAACATATGTTCGAGCCAAGGTAATCAAGGCCACCTAAATTATGAAATCTGAATTTCCTGTTAGGATAATCGATTTCTATGGCCATTTTTTCTATGAAATCAGTCCCCAATATAGCATCGACATTTTCTAAATGGTCAAGTTCCGCAACAATAATAATTCTCTTTTGCAATACCCCAAATACTTCTATCGTCAAAGATTCTGCAATCCGATGATATTTAGCGCCATCAGCCCCTCTTACTAACAGGTTTTTAGTTGTTCGCACTTCGGCCTTTTTTTTAAAATTTTTACTTATTACACTATAATTTGCTCCTGTATCCAAAATCGCTAATCCATCTTGCCCATTAATACTAATAGGTATCTGAATATACAAATTGGGACTTAAATTTAAAGGCATCCAATTCGTCATAATATGTTCTATTCTTGTCGACAAGCACGAACTACAAATAAAGAAATAAATGGCCGAAAGTAATAGCTTTATAAGTCTCATTCAAAATCCAAAAAATGAAATGATTATGACAAAAATCAAAAGGGCTCACATAAGTGAGCCCGTTTTTCTATAATGTATGACCGGGATGGTGAATAATATCAATGACTGGTTTTTTTCCACTACCTCCACTTGATCCACCCATACCGCCTGAAGGATTTGGAATGACCGGACTTGATGGATTTGTTTGCCCACTATCTCCCCCAATCGCACCTCCTGGCGGAGTGTTTTTTGCAGCTTCTGCTTTTTCCTTCTCTTTCCTTGCTTTTAAATATTCTATGAGTCCTTCTAACAAGAAATCACAATCTTGGGCCGCAACTGCGCATTGAACACCTGCAGGTATCAGCAATAAACACCCCCCCGTGCCGTCCGAAGCTATGCAACTTGCGATGGCAGTACCCGCCCCAAAGCCGCAAAGAAATCCATTACCATAGCACCGCAGGAGTTGTGAGTTGGATGGGTTGATGCTCTGATAGTATTGATCTACTGGTGCGCCTTTAGATCTCGCAATTGATTTTCGTCTCTCATATTGAATGTCTGCAGCAAAAATCATCCTTACAGGATAATTCTTCCATTCACTATGAGATTGCATTACAGCAAACTTTTTTTCAATAAAGTCTAATTGGATCGAATTGTAGTCACTTCTCTTCACAAGGAATTCAACCCCACCGCGCGTGGGGTTACCAAGATGGGTTGTTCCGGGTTTCGTCTCTCGCACTAATACACAACCTTGTTCATTTCCATAATCATCAAGGACACAAATTTCCCCATATTCGCCTATTGATTGGGCTTGTGCATTGTAAATGAAGAAAATCGGCAACAATGCTAGAAAAGGTATAAATTTCATTAATTGCCTTTCTCTATTTTTTAGATATTCGTTCATCAATTTTTTTATTTAAGTTTTTTCTTAAGCTTTTGACGAAATATACTCCTATAACAAATCCTAAAACTACTAATGCAAGTGCAATTAAAAGCTCCCGAATATACATCAGAGTATCCCTTTCAAAGATCTAAGGTCGACCAAGACTATCTTTGCAGCGATTTGATATCAATCACGCATTAGCCTGTCAATATTGCAATTTTAGGCAAAATGAAGCGAAGATTTTAAGATTATTATTCAATTCAACCCACATAGGCTAAGAGCTTCAAAGTCAATCCTGCTAAAAACAGTATCATTCAGGCAGAGGCGCTCCTAAGTTATGTGCAATGATTACTTTCTAGCATGATTAAATAGACATACCCCTGTGCTGTCCGAGCAGGGGTGTCACAAACCAGGTCAAAAATTAGGATAGGCCTTGAAATCACCCATGGCCAGTCTCTTTCCAAAAACTCCTTCTTGCAAAGGCAGTCTGCTTTCTAGCTGCTTTTCGCCTTTCCATCAAGACTGATCTGCCCAGGTGATGAACAGAGTTTGGTGCAAAGCCACCGTTTCCGGCATTCGGTCTCCGGAAATTGTAGTCCCAGATCATTCTGCCAATTCGTTGCTTAGCTTCGACCTCGCTTGCGTACTGATCCTGAAGCTTGATTTCCTCATGCTTTAGAGTGCCGATCACCCGTTCAGTGCGGGCATTGCCGGTAGGTCGTCCAATTCCGCTGAGCCATAGCTGAAGGCCTTGCACCTCGATATTCGAGCGTGTGTAGCGTGAGATGTTGGCACTCCCATGGTCAGCGATAATTCGAGGCTTTAAGTGTCCATCTGGCAACATATCGATCTTTTCGATGGCCACTGCATCGGTGATTACGGCGACAACTTCAAGGCTAGTAATTTGGGGAAATAGTCCCCAGGAAACGATCTTTCGAGAGTATCAATCTAGGATCACCAATAGGAACATGAATTTACCATCAACACGAACCCACGACCAGTCTGTACCCCAGATGAGATTTTTTGCCCGAGGCTCGTGCAATAGCATATCGCTAGGATCATCCTTTCGTCGACTGCCTCGAACAAATTCGTGATTAAGACCATGCTTTTTGAGGATTTCGGCAACCTTGGTTTTTCCGATAAAAACCTTGGCCTGTCTTTCAAGTTCGTAGGCTATCCGCCTGCAACGAAAATGTGGAAAACGCTTGGCTAAAGCTACAACTCGCTTTTCTTCGAGGGGCTTAATTCTATTCAAACCACCGCCGCCACCATGGTGAGACTTTGCAGCCTTGCCGCTCATCCAGCGATAGACGGTCCGCCTGTTTAACTCCAATGCGTTGCAAATTGCTGTCATCGTTTCACCGTCAGCTCTCGCTTTCAGGATCACTTCAAGTAGGGTTTTACGATGTTCCTCTCTGAGATGACGACCTTTCAGCGATCCATATAATCCGAGCTCACGCTTTTTTTGAGCAATTGAAGTTCGATAGTCTGATCGCAAAGAGCTGCCTTCAGACGCTCGTTTTCGGCCTTCAAGGCTTCCTTTTCGCTGTCTTTGGCCTTTGGCCCGCGCTTCATCTGCTTTAAGCCCTGCACCATGCTTTCGCGTGCCTTCTGCCGCCACCGGTAAAACAAGTTCGGGGCGATATTTTCCCGACGGCAAATCTCGGCTGCATTGCCGCCGCGTTCGGCCTCCAAAACGAGCTGAGCGATCATCTCCGGGCTGCGGCGAGTGCGTTTCTTTTTTGTGGGTTTTTCTTGTCGTGCCGAGGTCATAACGGCTCCTTGTTGTCTTATATCGGTCCTCCGATGCGAAGACTGGAGCCATGAGTAATTACAGGTGCTTAAGGGGATAAAATCGCAGAAACCTATCTTAAATTCTTAGCCTATGTGGGTCGAACGAGCTCGGACAGCGCAGAAGCCATCCATTGCACCCTTGAATGTTTTTCTCTGGAAAATACTAACGTTATTATCAATAATTAATGGGGTAATTGGATGATTGTTGGCATGTTTACTTTTTTTTGTTGAGCTCGGGCCCGACTGGGATTCGACTAGCTGTTCTCTGCAAGATGGGCTAAAATTTTCAAAACATAGATTGCCAATGAAAATCAGGGTTACCCATAAAGCAGATGCGACGGTTGGTGGGATGTTTCATGTTAAGCACTTGAGGGCTTTCTTTTATTTTTGTCGATACTTCTAACTTTGTTTCGGGATATAGTTATTTAGATGTTCAAATGGCAGATTCAGAATTAGCAGTAATTTCTGAATAATAAGGATCTAAGGCAAACCCTGCGGTGGATCGCGTCACGAAACTGACGCCACTGTGTGGACGATCAGCCACAGCAATCTGAGGTTGAGGCAAATTTTCGCTTTGCTCTCTTACCGGCCTGGCAGTTTATGGTGTTGGATTATAGGTATTAACAGTATGTGAGATAGTAAATGGTCGACCAAGATCAAATTCTTTTCCATTTCAGTGGTTGCGGAGCAGCGTTTCCATATTCACTAGGTTATGCAGCCCATTTACGCGACAATTTTTGTCTAGGTAATAATTTGCATTATTCTGGTGTGTCTGCTGGTGCTTTAGTCGCAGTGTGTTTGCGTTTAAAGGTGGAATTACCTTTTGCTGCAGAGCTGGCTTATCGCTATCAGCAACGACTTTCAACACGGCGATTGGGCTTATTAGGGGTTTGGCGGCAGATTCTTGTGCCTTACTATCACGAACTGCTACCGGATGATATCAATTATGATCGTTTGGATCGTTTGCATATTAAGGTTACCTATATCAACGGCCAAAGTACCTTTATCGATCGATTTGAATCGAAAGGTGATCTAATCAACGCCATCCTAGCATCCCAGCACATTCCGTTTTTTCTCGATTTAAAGCCATGGGTTCAGTTTCGGGGGCGGCGCTGCCTTGATGCGGATGTGCTGTGTCGTCCAATTTATCCTGCCATCAGGCGCAAATTAATCATTTCACCTTATGATAAGGAATCTGATTCTAGCCCGAAAATCGGCTTTTTAGAGTCGCTCAGCCGAAAATCAAGAGAACGAATTGAAGAGCTACAGAACATCGGCTATGACCGAGCACAACGTAATTATCAAAAACATAAGTCCCTCGGTCTGCTGGCCCAACCTGCCCAGGGCGGGCGTCGCTCTTTGGCATTGGCGCCTGATTGCCAGAAGCCTTAATCTCGTAATCCTAAGATGGAAATCAACATCCAGCTACCATGGTCGGGCACAAGGAGGGTGCCGAAGCGCCTCCAAGCTCCAGGTGAGTAGACTCCTGATCTGAAATAATTTTCACCCTGCTATGAGCTGATGTACCATCCAGCTCCTCTCAATAATGCTAGCTCGTCAATCGCATCTTTCAGGCAGATTGCCTCTTCTTCAGAACCCATTCGCATATTCCTTCGAGTCTTCAATATCTCACACTCTGCAGCAGAAAATTTTTCCGAAGAGGGGGCGGCGATACTTCCGTCGCGAAGGTGAGCTAAATTCATCACACAAATACATAATACTGCGACCAGCGTTACGAATCGCTCGATTTAAATTTGTTTGTTTAAGCGAGTCGACTCAACTTTAAATCCAGATTTTAAAGTTCGGAAATAAGTTTCAATCATCCAACGTCGCTTATACCATTGCAATTTTTCACAGGCTTCATCAAGGGTTTCGACAGGATGATTAGTTAGTAGGATCCAACACAGCGTGTTCTACCTCTGCAGGTGGGTTTGTCTCCACGACAGAGACTGCCCATATAAGTTGAGGCTCAAGCTTATCAAGGCGAGCAGTCTTCCTTCTTACTGGAGGCTCAAGTATGACTTCGGTAAATTTCATTTCGACGGTTGCATTGCGAGCCTTACGTCTTTGACTTGCTTCAATTTTGACACTAAAATGGCCCTTAACTTCGACCGATGCAAGCTAGTGGCTACGGACGAACCAAGCAAAACACTACCGCGGGAGAACGCCGAAGGAAACTTATCTTGCGGGAATCGAGCTTTATCAAAAATATGTTCATGAGGGAGATTCAATTATCGAGACTGTAAGCTAGGAAAAATTTTGCCGACAGGAACGTTTTAACGCAATTCCATTGCAATCAGACAAGTGAGAGAAAACCACAAATACGTAATTTCAATCTAAATAACTTACGTGTTTAGACATCTTCCCAAAAACCAAATTGTATTTTGTTATCACATATAGCAGAGCAAAAGAACAAAACTCAAATCTAGGAATAAGCCTTCATCTGTGACCAGCCTCCTTCGACATATGGGAAACTTTTGATATTTGCTATTCCCTATATTAATCATCTCAGTTTAACTTAAAAATATTAGAATCATGTCGATAAGAAAGATAACTCGTCTTAATTTTCCATATGTATTGGATCCTATTCAGAAATTTCACCTAGAGGGGCAGGTTGGCAAGAATATTAAAGGCAATACTTATAGCAATGGCCTGGAGTTCGCTTGGGGTTGCCAGCTCTGATGTATTTATTCTTCCTGAAAAATTGGATGGGGTCGGATTTAACAGTTTTGGTCGTTATTTAATTGATCAAGAAAGCAAGTTAATTATAGGCGACCTTACCGAGGATGAGATTTCGTCTTTTAAACCATCAGATTCACTTCGGTTTGGTTTGACTCATGCTACAGTCTGGGTGGTCTTCGATATCAAAAATCCAACAGATCAGCCTCGAACAGTTTATGTCGAGAATCGGTATGCAACAATTGACTCAATGACGATATATCAAAAGTTTAACAATCGATATCAATCGCTGACTATTGGTGATCAAATACCTTTTAATTTAAGGGATGTCGCCTTTCGGTTTCCGACCTTCAAAGTAACGCTAAACCCAGGATCGAATCGACTCGTTTTCAAAACTCGTTCGAGTGGTTCCGTTTTGCTGAACATGTATGCTTGGGATCCAAAGGAATTTATCGACTATCGACATTTGGATGACCGGATCTGCACAGTGGTATTTGGCTTTTTCATTTTCATCGCCTGCTACAATTTTCTGCTGTTTTTAACTTACCGAGATCTATCGTTTCTATGGTACGTCCTCTATATCTTCTTTATTACAATTTTTTTCCTTGGATTTCTTGGCTACGCTCAGCAGATGCCATTGCTTTATGATTGGACTCACTTTCTACAAAATAATGGCATGATGATTGCCGGTCACTTTACTCAACTATTTGTTATTTTGTTTACAATAAGATTCCTCAATCTAGCGAAAGGACGAGCTATTGTTCGCAATTTATTGCTGATACCTATAAGCATTTCTTTAATGGGGGTTCTTTTTTCGTTTTTCAATTACAACCTTGGAACTAAGCTCGTTGTCTTAAATGCTATGGTCATGACTTTGATTCTTCTTGGATTTGGGGTTAAATCCTGCCTGGAACGTTATCGTCCGGCATATTATTACATCGTTGGCTGGGGCTTTTTGCTTGTCGGCAGTGTTCTTACCGGACTGGGATCCGTAGCGATCGTAAAAAGTGAAGCCTTAACCAATTGGTCGCAATTTTGGGGTGCTTTGTTTGAGACCATGATCTTTTCGCTAGCTTTGGGCGATAAAATGAGATTCAGAAGCGAAAATGCAATCCAGCGTGAGAAACAGGCAAAGATTGAGCTTGCCGATCTCAACCGCAATCTGGAGTACCGTGTTCGTGAACGCACAAAAGACTTACAAAATTTATTGAATAATATCGAGCAGGGCATTTTTGTGATTGCGAACGAAACCGGACGCATTGAACCAAATTATTCACAACATTTAGAACATATCCTCAACAGAAAGGCATTAACCGGCGAGGACCCGATTGATGTCTTATTTGAACATTCAACTTTAAATAGGGATATTCGCAGTCGGGTTCAGGCCTCTATTATGGCAAGCCTTGGCGTTGATGTGTTGACATATCAAGCAAATGAGGCCAATGTTATCAATGAATTCCATCTGCAACATGCAGATGGACGTCTAAGAACAATCAGTTCCGAGTGGAAGCCCATTGTCGATGAAAGAGGAATTGTCGAAAAAATTCTGGTTGTTGTCAAAGATATTACGGACCTCAGACAATTGCAGATCAAGCAGCAAAAGCATAATGAAGAATTACAAATAATCAATGAAATCCTGCGAGTTCCCATTGCGAAGTGGGAAGGACTTGTTGAGAATCTTAAGGGAATGATTGCTGAAAATGTTGCAATTATTGAAACAACCGACGAATACTATAGGCCAGTGATTGATCAGTTGTTTGTCAATCTACATACTGCCAAAGGTATCGCGCGATCGTTTCTCTTGGATAATTTAACCGATACTATATTTGAGGTGGAACGTACTGTTAAAGTGATCCGGGATGAACATCAGACGTGGGATTCGTCAGATTTACTTACCAAGCATGAAGCCATAATCGCAGCGATTGCATCCTATGACAGTGTTAATCGAAATAAATTGGGACGAGTCGTATCCAGTGAAGGTATTTATATCGATAAATTAAGAGTGGCTAAATATCTTGATCGGATAAAAAGCAGTATTGATAAGTTAGCTGGAATAGCTGGATACCATGATGCTCTGATTGCCCTGAAGCGAACAGAAAAGTTCATGCGTAGCCTATTGTTTCCTGGCTTAAAAACGGTTTTGGATGATGTCGTGAAATCTGCTTCATCGATCGCTGATGAGTTGGAAAAACCACATCCTATTGTGGATATAGATGAGGCGAATATTGGGATTGTTAGCGATGCTCAACCTGTACTGGTCATGATATTCAATCACCTGATCCGTAACTCTCTTGATCATGGTATAGAAGAAGCAAATCTCAGAAGGTCATCCGGTAAAAAACCGAATGGGCGCATATTTGTAAAAAGCGAATTGGGCCAAAATGGTCTAACTTTAACATATGGAGATGACGGCGCTGGTCTCAATATAAATAAGATACGAGAGCTTGCATTGTCCAAAGGCTTAATTACTGAGTCAACGGACATTTTTGAGATCGCAAATATCATTTTTCTACCAGGCTTTTCGACGTCATCAAGAGTGACGTCAATTTCAGGTAACGGCGTTGGAATGGATGCGGTTCGAAAATATTTATCGCATATAGGAGCTAGTATTAGTCTGAATTTTTGGCAAGAACAATTAGAAGATAATGGCCGTCTCCCTTTTTCATTTACAATACAGATTCCGGGATCGTTAGCGTGCAAATTATAAGAGTCATCATTCTAATATCCTATGCTTTTGCGGGTTTGGCTCCGGCAATGGCCAGATCTGTTGATCTGGTTGAGGGAAAGATCGATGGCATCAATATTGTGCCTTTTGTCGAAATTTCTGATCCAGTTCCTGATGAGGTTCACCCAACACGGAGTAAGCTCTATTTAAATTTTAAATCGGTTGATACCAAAGCTATCCTTTTAGGTCTATCGAGTGATTCCTATTGGATCAAATTTAAACTTAATAATACGACCACCGAAGTGCGCGATATTTTTATTTCGAGCTCTAATCCCAGTATTGATTATCTCACGCTATATCAGGCTGATAGCGCAGGTGAAATTAAAGAGCTTCAGACTATCGGAGACAAAATTCCATATCCGGATTACCTATTACCGAGTCGCTTTCCATACTTTAAGATAAAACTGAGACCTGGTGAAACATTGTACTACATCAAGGTTTCGACCAAGGATTCGACTCAGCTTACCCTTAGAGTCTGGTCGGAAAGACAGTTCATATGGGCCTTTAGCATTCAAAATATCATTTACAGTTTACTTTTTGGTGGCTTCGCTATTATCTCGATCTATAATCTTATTTTATATTATTCGTTTCGGCATCCTGCATTCGTCATTTATGTCGCTTATATCGTCACCAATGTGGTGTTTTTAGCAGGCACTCAGGGATACAATTATCATGTGTTTGCGCCGAATGCATCGGTTATTATGCAGAATGAAGGCATGTTGTTCTTTGATGTTCTGGCAGGAATTCTTGTGGTCTTTTATTCAATGAGTTTTTTGAATGTCAGGCGACAAATGCCAAAATTGCAGTTTCTGGGATGGGTACCACTAGTTGTTGGTTTTGTCGGCCTTCCAATTTGCTTTTTTAGCTACCGATGGACCGCTCAACTGGTATTGATCAATACTGTTTTTATAACACTTGTCAGTCTTATTTGGGGAATTCTTTCCTGCGTTCGCGGCTATCGTCCTGCATATTATTATACGTTTGCTTGGTCGTTATTTTTTGCTGGAAGCCTTTATCAGGCAGCAGGTACTTGGGGCATCATTGATACAGGAGAAATTGCTCTTTGGGGGCAGGTTATCGGCTTTAGTTTGCAGGTGGTCTTTCAGTCTGGGGCATTGGCAGAAAAAATTGTCTTTATCAAAGATCAAGCCATGAAGAAACATGAAGATGCCCGAAAGATGATATCAGAGATGAATATCGATTTGGAACGAAGGGTTCAGGAGAAAACAGAGAATATCAAACTTATACTTGAAAATGTTAACCAGGGACTATTTACGATTGGTGGTTCGCCGCCACGAATTCAGGAGGATTATTCTAAGAGTTTAGTCGCGCTTTTTAATGAGGGAGAACCCATGGGGAAAGATCCAGTGGAATATGTTTTCTCTAAATCTGATTGTTCAACGGATACCATAGCTATGATACAAAACATTGTAGAAATCAGTATTAATGAATCGATCATCAACTTTACATCTAACAGCAGCAAGCTTCCGAAGCAGGTCAATATTGTCGATGGTGGGGTGACCAGATATTATCGCCTTGATTGGCTGCCCATTGCAGACGCGAATGACGATGTGTCACGCATATTGGTCTCTGTGCGAGATGATACTCAGGAACTAGAGGTGGAAGAGCTACGCAAAAAAAGCACTCGTGATTTTGAGTTGATAAAAGAACTCTTGGAGATACCTGCAGAAAAGTGGGCAAGTTTCAAAGAATCCTGCAGTAACTTGCTTGACGATTGCTTGTATCGAATCGAGCAAGATAGTTTGAGTAAAGATGATGTGCCGATGATCTTTATTAATATACACACTTTAAAAGGCATCGCTCGCACCTTTAACTTGACTTATATGGTAAATGACATTCACTATGCGGAGTCGTATCTGACCGCAATAAACAAGGGCGAAGTTCCCATTGACCACAATAAAATTGTTGAATTAGTGAAACTTATTGCCGAGCGGTTTCATGAGTATCGAACTTTAGGCGAAGAAAAACTCGGTCGACAGGGGAATATGAGCGGATTTACAACGATTGAGTTGGCTTATTTAAGGCAGATGCTGGCAGGGTTGATTCGACTTGATTCGAACTCAATGTCATTAGACGATGCAGTGATCGTTGAAGAGGTATGTGAGTCGCTTGGCGATATCTGTTATACGCGATTATCTAACTTATTGACCGATATCGTGCAGTCTAGTGAACAATTGGCTAAAAAACTAGGGAAATTGCCTCCCCTATTTGAGTTTGAGGATTCAGGTCTTTATTTAAACGAAAGCTGCCATCATCTCCTAATTGCGGTTTTTACCCATTTGATCCGGAACTCACTTGATCATGGGATCGAAACAGCATCCGAACGTCTTGCCGCCGGGAAGTCACCAAGAGGGAAAATTAACTTCGTTTTACAAGAGGATCAGCAGGGGTTAAAGATAATTTTGCGTGACGATGGCCGCGGGCTGCATTTGGAAAAAATCCGTAGCAAGGGACTCAAAGAAGGCAAGATTAGCACTGAGACCGAGTTGACCGATAAAGTCGTGACCGACATTATCTTTAGCTCGGGATTTTCGACTGCTGAGACGGTTTCCGATATTTCAGGTCGAGGTGTTGGGTTGGAAGCAGTGCGGAAATATTTGTCCATGCATCATGCTTCTATCGAGTTACAAATCGAGCGATCTGAAGAGACTGGAAAGATGGGGCGTTCGTTCGCTTCGGTGATTTCTCTAGGAAAAGAACACTATATTCGCAACCTACATAATTAGTTCTATGTCATATAGATCTGGTCAATTACTCATCAATTAGCTAAATTCCAATCGAAGTATTCACTCCGACAATGGCTGTAGAAGCAAAACCCTAAGAAGCCCTAGCCTGTGATGTAGAGTAAGCACTCTATCCAGTTCTATCCATCTTTGACGCATTAGAGCTTTAAGCATAGATCTTCACCGAGTCAAAAATGGACAAGACTCGGTGAATTGCTGTCTACACGCGAGAGAAGATTGCCGCTAGCTAGAAACGCTATAACATTGCTGTTGCCGGTGGCACATAATTTTCGTCTTGCGCCTCGTGTTATGCAGCTAAAAATCATTCCCTTGCTTTATGACTCAGTATACTGATTCCAGCATTCTGTCGACTATTGAAACCGGTATCAATAGAGATGCTGACTTTCAAACCAGCGCCGGATTCAGCACATGGATTCTCAGTCGAAGATCATTGCACCTGTATACTTTTGTCATGAATCCTCCGAATCCGGAACTAAGGTTTACGGCTCAGAGCATTGCAAATCCTAGTCACTGCAAAAATTTGCTACAATAACTAGAAAATGTATTGGTTTAATGGAGGACGATCCCTTGCTGATCCGTATCCGTCCTCCTGATTCTCTTAGATCTGATAGCCGAATTGAAGCATAAAGGTATTGACTGAAGCACTATAGGTACCAGTTAAGTTACCACGGCCATCGGCTTTCGCTTCAGGATAATCATTTTCATCAAGTTGAAGTGTCGGATCTTTGAAGATGTAATGAGCGAGAGCTGCGTCGACGCTCCAGTTCTTTGCTACGTAGCCGGCACCCAATGAGATCACGGTGCGATCGTTGTCAGGGCTGCGCGGGGAACGTAGTTTGTCGGTTGTTGGGGTCGGATCGGAAGCAGCACCGAAACGCAAGCGAAGGACTTCACTCAGACGATACTCACCACCCAGGCCAATTGCCAACGTGTCTTCAAAGTCAAGTTTAACCAGAATATTGCGGTCGATAGTTTTATAGATTACGTTCAGTGAGTCGATGCTTGACCACATGGTATACGTGAAGCTCGAGTAAAGCGTTAGGTTAGGAATGACTTCATAAGATACGCCTAATAAAACACTATCAGGTAAAACGAGACTCAAGTCACCATCAACCGCGACTCCAGGAGCTAAACCCAAACTCTGGACGACGGCATTGGCGGTATCTGTATTGCCCGTTACGGTAATATCGCCTTGGGTTTTATGCTTGACTGAAGAACGATAGGAAAGGCCGAGACGTAGTTCTGGAGTCGGATCATAAGTCAGACCAGCTACGAAACCATAGCCAATGCTTTCACCTTCATATTCGGCGATGATATCGTTTCTGCCCTCGAGCTGTTGGAGAGCCGCTCCCGCTACTGTTTGCGCGGCTGTAGTGGCAACTGACTCAATCACATCTGCTGAAGTCGGATCTTGGCCATTTTGCTGGGCATCAGCTAAGCCTTGCTCAAAAGCAGTCTTGATTTGGCCACCGATTCCGCTAAGTGCATTATACGCAGAACTGTCGCCGCCTGCTCTTGCCGCTAAAGCGCTTTGGAAGCTTCTGACTCCCGCACCGACCACAGCAGCTCCGCCGTTACTCGCACCACCTATCAAACCGCTGCCTTTTTGAACCTGAACACCCAAACCAACGGTAAATTGCTCGTTAATTTTGTAAGAAGCGGCGACATCCAAATTCAGAACTTGAAGTTTTGTCTTTGTTGAATGATAGCGACCGACCCACTCCTCTCCATAATCAGAATTGGTGGCGAAAGGAGCGGTAAATGTCCAGCCGATGTTGACACGATCAGCCACAGGGTGCACGCCGGCCAGCGTCGGAACAATAGAATTTGAAGGCGTGATATCGCTCACACTGCCCAAGGGATCAGCAGCATCTGTTGAGGTACCTGGTATGGTGCGCTTACCATCTTTAAAATCTATGTCTGGCATAACCGAGGCTAGTCCGAGCGAAAACTCATGTTTCTCGAATGATCCAATTAAGGCTGGATTAGAAAAAATTAAACTTGGATGCTTGGCAGTACCTTCAGCAGCATAGCCTGTGCCGAGTGACTGCGCACTCTGCACCCGTATTGAGAAACCTGCACCAAGCAAAGGACTCGTTACAAGTCCTGACGTTATAATTGCCAAAGAAATCTGTTTTGTCTTTTTGTTCAGACCCATTCGAATGCGCCTCTTCTTAATTGTTGAATTTTCTTAAGCATAATTGTCCACAATATGATATGCAACCAAAAAGTCCCGCGATATCTTGTTTTATGTGGGTTTATATGCATACGAACTGACCTCGACAGATCATCACTGGTCCCATAGCTTACGCTGGAGCTGCCAGCAGCTTTTATGAAGAAGTAGGTATTAACTCTAATCAATTTCAAAGATGGTAGCAGCTGAGCTGGCCCTAAAATTCCGGACAATCTTTAAGCGATTTTTTCAAACTTACGGAAAAATACTGGAGTATCGATTATCGGTTAAGAAAACGTTACCTCAACCAGCGGCTTTTTCGGATGCTCTGTCGTGGGTTATCGCAGCGAGCCTGCGCTTATCTTCTCGGCATTCATCATGATACGGTGGCAAGACGCATACCGCTCTTTGGCCGCTGCGCTGCCCTAAGTCTTGAAGGCTATCGCAAAACTCGCCTCCATTGGAATGTTCGCGACGCAGCGGAAGTCTATCTTTCAATCGATCCCGGCATCCCCCAGCCGCTGTCAGGCACAGTTAACGTGCAGCCGCGGCAGACGACCAGTTATGTGCTGACAGCCCGTTCCATCACGGGCGAAGTGGTGAGCCAGACGGTGACCATTACCGTCACATCCCGGGCTCCAGAGATCCGCTCCTTTACTGCCGATCAGCCGCGCCTGCTGCCTGGCCAGACGACGACTCTCCGCTGGGTTATTGCCTACTGTGCGAGCGCACAAATCGTCAATCATGAGCAGATTTCGGTTGGCTGCACGGGCTCATGGGCCATCGCTCCCACGCAAACCACCAACTACAACCTGGTTGCCATGGGCTTCAATGGCGAACTCAGCAATCAAATTATCACCGTTACCGTAGTCGAGCCGCAACCCGCAGCAACTGTCGAGTACTTTTATGCCGATCCCGCTACGATTGATCGGGGCCAGTCCACCACGCTGCACTGGAAAGTGCGCGACTGCAGCAAGGTCATGCTCCCCATGGTGAGTCCCGTTGCACTGCCCTGTGAATCGGCGGCGCTTGCGCAACCAGGGGCGACCCAATACTACCAGCTGACAGCAAGCAACATGGATGGACTGAAAACGACCGACGCGGCTATTGCCGTCAGTGTTCGCGTGTCACCACCGCCGGTCATTGACGCATTTTACGCAAAGCCCGCTTCCATCAAGTGGAAAGATAAAACGAGCCTGACCTGGAAGGTCAGGAATGCCAAGCGGGTTGAATTGATCGGTGATGTGACCTGGCCGACGATCCCTGAAGGATCGTTTCAGCTGGAGCTGACCAAAACCACCAGCTTTACACTGCGCATTACCGGCCTGAGCGATGAGGTGGTGGATGTTCCCTTGACTGTGACCGTGGCACAACCGACCAACGATGATCTGCTGGCTAAGCTTTTGAAAAAGATGCAGGGCGGCTGACTGCGGATGGACTCTGCATAACAGTTCCGCAAAGTTTTTCTACCGGTCATTTCTCTAACTCGAACATTGTCGCCAATAGTGGTAATATGTCCCCATTCTCGGGCAAATTTTTCTGGATTTCCTGCACAGCCAAGAATTTCAAATAACTGATAGACCCATCCCTGCTCAAATCCAAGTAAACGCCCCATTAACCAACGTCTAGCCCACCCAAAAGGAAAATCCTAGACTTGCCCTACCAAGCCGGGCATCCATCAGCTTGAATAGCCATGTATTTGGAGTTTTCAGTCAGGGTGTTTATAGGATTCAATCTCATAATATTTGATGACGTTATGAGGAAGAAGCCTGCTTAACAGATCAAGATCATGCTGGGCTTTTGGCAGCTCTTTGAAAACCAGAGTTAGGTAGTGGTATAGCTGCAGACCATTGGCTCGAGCCGATTCGACGAGAGAATATAGATTTCCTCAGGGCTTTGTCTGCCAGATAAAACTTTCTTCTTATATGAGCCATACAGGCCGCAAGCGTCACACCTTCGTTGTTGGCTTCAAAAGAATCATAGGAACTCAGGCCATCACAGACAATGGTTCCCTGGTAGTCGGTCAAAAACGACTCCAACACCTTAGCGCCACGGCTAGTATGATACTGAAAAAGTATGATGGGCGGCCCAATCATGCTGATGGTGACCACATATAGCTTTTTTGCGAAGCCTGACGAATGTTTTCCTTAAGGACCTGGACCAGAGTTTCATCACAACCGATCACCCGTCGCTCCAGAAGATCATCGTACATGAGATTGATTAAGGCTTGCGCGGCTTGCCCGACATGGAGCATCCATCTTGCCATCGTCGTTCGATCTAGATCGATGCCATAGCGTTGGAAAATCTTCTTTCAATTCAATCGTGGCAAAGCTTGCAGGACTTGCTGCCACATCCTTTTTGATTGGTGATAATCCCAATCGCTTGCGGTGAAGATAAAAACTCGCCGTTGAGATGCCTTGTAATTTACAATATTCCTTAATTGAATGCCCACTGCCAGGCTGCTCGGCAACTAAGTTTTTCCAGTTTCGTTCTTTATCTATCATAAAAAAGTCTCCCAAATTGTGAATGGCGAGACTTTAACAAGTTAAAGATATCAGGATAAGTCGCTGATCATGAGGCGCTTACGGAGATTCGACATCACTTCTTGTCGATTGCATGAAACTTAGATGCTATATACTCGAAAAGTGTTTTTTTCTTTTCCTGAGGAATTTGGTTTTTATTCAAAATTCCTATTAATTGTTCCCTGTTAGATCTCATCTTGTTAAGAAAGTGAGTCGTTGTCGCCTTGGGAATTTCTAAATACTGGCAGAAATTATCAAAGTCTTTTCTGCCTATTTTTTTCTTTCGACCTCCAAGACTAAGTCCTAAATCCTCATCATCACCAGATTCAAATTGCCTGGCAGGAACTAGATCATAAGCTGGTGTAAGTCTAATTTTAGCTTTTCCATCCTTTTCGTCTATATAGTGAAAAAGAGAATGGTTTTTTAAATGGGCATCCGCATTCCCTATCATGAAATTAAAAAGAGTCAGGCGAAAATACTCCTTTAAGTCATCTTTTCGAAATTTTTCATCATAGGCTGGATGCTCTTTGATGAGCTTCGCAATCTTTTCATGTGACCCATCTTTGTATTTCTCAAGCCCACCTAAAGCCGCCAAACAATCCTCAGAATGGATTCTCTGGCCATTCTGATCATAATCAAACCTTTTAACTATGTAGACGCTTGTTGAATCCTGAAGCCGGTAATGCACGCCTTCAGCAACCCTGAAACCCAAAACGCGAGCAAAATCCATTATAGATGCTTCAAGGCCTGGTAGATTTTGATAGAAGACGTCCCTTGGCTCTGGCTTCAATATATATCGACGTGATGGAAGGGTTGTCCTGCTTTTTAGCAAAACAGACAGCTTTGGCTGTACACCAGTTAATGCTTGGCCATCTGATAGCTGCTTATGAGCAAACGAAACAAGGTTTTCCTTTGTTAGGGCTAAAAGCGGAGCTTTAGCCGTGCCAAAAAACCTTCTCGAACAGTCATCGTGAAGGCCATAATTATAGCCTGGACGTGGAAGCTCTTTTCCACAATAGACACATAGTTCACACGGATTCACCGAAAAATCAAAAGCATCGTCACTTGCAATGCCTGGCCTTTCAACGACAAATGAACTTAGATCTTTTTCTGATGGTTCTTCCGGAGTCATTGTCTTAGAAAAGGTTACATATCCGATTGGAGACCGACATAGTCTTTCTAAACTTAATAGCCTGTCGTCTTCTATAAGATTAAACTGCCTCGCAACATTTTCCAGCCAACCTTCCGGCAGAAGACTTTCGAAAAATTCTGGGAGATACCCCCTTGTACGAGAAAAACTAGAGGCTACGAATTCTCTGTCCTCTAACGGCAGCGATACAGACAGCGGAATAGTCTGGCGACTGAGATAATCTTTGTCATAACGAAACCTATAGACTCCTTCATGCATAAAAAGATCACCACAATAGATTTCTCTCAAAAAAACATGAAGTTTCTCAAGGCGTTTCACCACTCAGGAAGCTCCTTGTCTTCTTTTTTTAACTGGCTCGCCTCTATGCTGCGATCACTCGTCCTAGTGGTGGCGCCGTTTTCGCCTGCGCTATCCTTTTTGGTCTCCAAAAGGCGCAAAAGCTCTTTCATTTTGTCGTATTGATCATCTAGGTTCTGATCAAGGGTTATGTGGACGACGATGTTATTATCATCTCGGGAAGGATGAGCTGTTTTATCCTGCGCCGCGACTGATTTCTTTCTGAAGCTGATCTCGTAGCCATAAAGATCCAAGACGCTCATAAGAATTTCAAAGCTTTTCGGTAATGTCTTCGCTTCAAGTTTCGCGATGGTGATCTT
The DNA here is from genome assembly GCA_048816425.1 of Oligoflexus sp. FD111. Lineage (GTDB taxonomy): Bacteria > Bdellovibrionota_B > Oligoflexia > Oligoflexales > Oligoflexaceae > JBMDZZ01. The sequence goes on along the minus strand of JBMDZZ010000018.1, from coordinate 69,202 downwards.
GGCTAGTCCGAGCTTTTCGGCGACATCTGACTGTGTCCATTTAAAATTCTTCCTCGTTAATCGAAGAAAGTCTCGAAATGGATTTTTTCTTTCACTAACCATAGCGGCACCCCATTCAGCTCCTCGGAACTTTGCCTTTAAAAGTTTAGCAAAAAGGAAGCGTTTCGCATATATTTAAGTTAAATCTTATAATAAGTAATCTTTTCAGATACTTTTATCGACTTATACCCAAAAGATGTACAATTCGCATGCTTTTTAGGCAAACAGCGGCTAGAAGCCTGCCCTTTGTAAATTGCTGATGATTAACTCCACTACCCCGGCCTTTCACGCAACTCACTGAAGTAACCGGATTAAATATCCATTTTCACGATAATAGATTCTATGATCATCCTTACCGCCTGAATTTATTGCCTAATTTTTTTCCAAATGGATTGCGGCAGTCAAAAATCCCGACACGCCAATAAGATTGGCACACATAACAGGGGGAAAAATCTTAGAAGTTTGGCAATTATTCATCACTACGCCATTATCGCCACTTGGTCGGGAAGTGATGTTCATAAGGGCTATCCGCTGTAAGGCGGTGGCCCTTTTTAACTTCAAGAGCTTACACCTATCTTTCAAAATCTTGTTATTTGCTTCTCGACGCGATTGTTATTGTTTCCAAACAACAAATAATTCTGTGCTGGGGAATTAAGCTGCCAGCCTAAACTCAGTCACAAGGCCATTCAAAACTTGCGACTTTTTTATTTTTAGATTTTCGATGTCAGGCGATTTTACCGTGTGGGCGTCTTGAATATCAGGAATTGCACCGCAGATTCCCTGATGTGGCCTTTTTGAATTATAAAAATCCTGATAAGACAGGCAGAGACTGCGAATATCATCGTTGCCTTTAAGTATCGATCGATTCAGTACTTCAGTCTTGATAGATAGATTAAAGCGTTCTATGAAAGGATTTTCCCAGGGAGAATGCGGTGATGTTCGCATCGATTGACGGCCGAATTCCTGTAAGAAATTAGTTATCTTAAGCCTGCGGCAAAACCTTCTTAAAGCCCCACAAGTGAGCAGGAATGGATAAGGCGTCACGCAATAGTCCCAAAGATCCTTTGCCAATTCCAAAACAAGCCTGATGAAATAGCCAAGTGTCCATCTGATTTTGGTTCGAATTGTATCCATGTCTCATATTTAGCACGCTTTCGCCAAAAATGTCATTCACCGTGATATCATAGTGCTGGGATTAATCTCCAGCACAGGCACGAGTCCATCTGAACAGTAATCAGATCTTGCATGATCCCACATTACAGCCCTGAAATGCGATCAGCGCCTTGCAAAGGTGAGACCGCATAAAGTCTCACTTGTGTTTTTTTCTCTGTTTCTCTAAAAGTTCGATACTGCGGTCGAGAACTCGGCTCACAGCTTCGTCTTTGCGGGTTTTCGCAGCCTTACTGGTCGATGTCACTTTCTCAGAAACTTTTGCAGCGACATCGCGAGCTTTATCTGCAACTCGTTTTTTCATAAGATCGAGATTGACCGATAACACTTTCTCTTCCATGTCCAACTCCATAGGTACATAAGTTATGGTTCCACCCCGACAACGCTTGTACTTGTGCGTCCACGACAACTGAGTCGGTATCAGGCCGGGTGCAGCGATCTTCAGCAAGGACCGTTCCGTTAGCCGGAAATCCGGCCAAACCACAGGATGGTCATCGCCACATGTTCGCTATAATTCAAATGAACGTGAAAAAAATAATATTTTCCGCAACTTAAGACTGTTTTATTCTATCGCACGGGATTGCTTCCTACTCGGCAGCCAAGACTTCAGCATCGAGAACTCGGTCTTAAGCTCCGCCTTTAATTTTGACAGATGGCTAATCCAAAAACTGTTAAGGCTGCTGGGAAAATAATTTGCAAAAATGGCAGATGACCTGCCAGATTCTATCCTCAGTCTCTACACTAATGTTCATGAGGCAAAGACCAAGGCTTTCCTTGAACCATTTTTAGAGAGAAGTGGTGAAGACAAGCCTGATGAGGAGGATCAGCCGAAAGATCAAGAGAGCAGCACTGAAGATACTGATGACGGTCAGACAGGTGAAGCGAGCCCTGAGTTGTGTTCGGAATAACAAAGGAGATCAGAGCTAGCCTCTTTAGGCTTCCTTAGAGGGTGTTTGAGACGCTTCTGACAACGTGGTCGCGGAGGTGGCCATCTCAAATACCCTCTTAATAAAATCGAGTGTTTTTTAAGTGTGCTGGGAAATAAAGCTGATAAAAGCTCCGCAAATGAGCAGGATTGGATAGAGCGTTAAGTAATAGTCCCAAAGATCCTTTACCAATTCCAAAACTAGAATGGCATCTAATTCAAAAACGAAAAACTGAAATTTACCGGATCGTTTTTCCTATCCTTCCGACAAGTTTATAACCGCCTTGGCAAAGCATTGTAAATATTGAAGGACTCATCGGCACCGGAGCGAAAATTTGTCCCTATTCTGGGAACTAGTTAATTTTTATAACAGTTAGGATCCTGATGACAAACATCGATGATCGTCCTCATAACTCATGGGTTTTTATCATCACAGGGCTTCACCAAGAACTGATATTCTTTCCAGACCTCAACGGAAGATTTTTTTTCTATTGACCAGCCCCTCCCTCCCTTCTTTAAAGGTGAGGTGAAGCCATTTACCGTTTAAGAGAGTCGTAGTGAGACGAGTTTCTCGAGATAAACATTAATTTTGGTGGGACCGCCCACATGCGATAAGCCTATATAAATCCAAGATTCGACTTTAAGTAACTACAGAAATGTTAAGGCTTAACGATGAACTTGATTGGTGGTTTAGCAGTGCGATGGGACAAGGCCCACCGCACTTAAACTTAAAATTGGACTTAAGGGGCTTAAATCTGATGCTTGAGATCAAAGCGATCAAGACGCATGACCTTGGTCCAAGCCTTGACAAAATCGTTGACGAAACGCTCCTTGGCATCAGCGTATGCATAGGATTCGGCAACAGCTCGTAGCTCAGAGTTGGAGCCAAAGATCAGATCGACAGTGCTTGCTGTGTACTTGACCTTGCCTGTTTTGCGATCAAGACCCTCATAAATCCCGTCAGTTTTGGCTTTTCGCCAAGTGGTGTCGTGGCTTAGTAGATTGACGAAGAAATCGTTGCTTAATGTTCCTGGCTTGTCGGTAAACACACCATGCTTAAGTCCATTCGTATTGGCATTGAGTGCGCGCAAGCCGCCGAGAAGTACGGTCATTTCGGGAACGGTCAGACGCAGTTGATCGGCCCGATCCACTAACATCTCTGCTGGTGATCGATAGCTTTCCTTGACATTGAAGTAGTTGCGGAAAGCATCGGCTTGCAATTCAAGTACTGCAAACGATTCCACATCAGTTTGCTCCTGGCTAGCATCTGCTCGACCCGGGGTAAACGGGACTGTAACAGATATACCTGCATCCTTAGCAGCTTTCTCAATCGCAGCAGCACCGCCCAAGACAATCATATCGGCAAGGGAAATCTTAGTTTTGCTAAAGAAGGAGTCATTAAAATCTTTCTGAATCTCCTCTAGCTTCTTCAAGACTTTGGCTAGTTCGGCTGGATTATTCACAGCCCAATCTTTTTGTGGCGCGAGGCGAAGCCGTGCGCCGTTAGCGCCACCGCGCATATCTGAGGCGCGAAAGCTGGCTGCCGCTGCCCAGGCCGTGCGGATGAGCTCAGGTACAGTTAAACCGGACTCTAGAATATCCTCCTTTAGGCTTTTCACATCACCGTCGCTCACTAATTTGTAATCGATAGCCGGAATGGGGTCCTGCCAGAGGAGTTCTTCCCCGGGAACCTCTTTGCCAAGATAACGTGCGCGAGGTCCTAGATCACGGTGGGTGAGCTTGTACCAGGCTTTGGCAAAGGCTTTTTGATACTCATCAGGATTGGCAAGGAAGCGCTCAGCGATTTTCTTATATTCAGGATCAAATTTGAGCGCCAGGTCTGCTGTGGTCATGACCGGCGCATGACGCTTGCCTTCAATATGCGCGTCAGGCACAGCTTGGTGCACGGACTCATCTTTAGGAATCCACTGAATTCCTCCAGCTGGACTTCGCGTTTGCTTCCATTCCAGGTTAAGTAAGTTTTGCAGATAAAGCGTTGTCCATTTGGTAGGGGCTTGCGTCCAGGCACCTTCCAGACCACTTGTGACCGTATCCTCGGAATGACCCTTGCCACATTTATTCTTCCAGCCGAGACCTTGTTCTTCCGTCGGTGCTCCGCCAGGCTCAGGACTCACGCAATCGGCAGCTTTATGGGCACCGTGCATCTTACCAAAGGTATGGCCTCCGGCAATTAGGGCGACGGTTTCTTCATCGTTCATCGCCATGCGACCAAAGGCGAGGCGAATGTTCTTTGCTGAGCCCACAGGGTCAGGCTTGCCACGCGGCCCCTCAGGATTCACATAGATCAAACCCATATGGGTTGCTCCAAGGGGGCGCTGAAGAGTCCCGCCTTTATCATTTCGGTCGGCGGCAAGCATTTCAAGCTCAGGCCCCCAGTAGACGATATCGGGCTCCCAGTCATCGGCACGGCCACCGGCGAAGCCATAGGTTTCAAAGCCCATATTTTCCAGGGCAACGTTACCGGTCAGGATCATCAGATCAGCCCAGGAAAGAGCAACGCCATACTTTTGCTTGATCGGCCAAAGCAGACGACGAGCCTTATCAAGGTTGGCATTGTCCGGCCAGCTATTGAGTGGGTCAAAGCGCATTTGACCGCCATCACCACCGCCGCGCCCATCTAGGGTTCGATACGTTCCGGCACTATGCCAGGACATGCGGATAAAAAACGGACCGTAGTTACCAAAGTCCGCAGGCCACCAATCCTGCGAGGTGGTTAGAAGTTGGTCGATATCTTTTTTCACGGCGTCCAGATCGAGCTTTTTGAACTCCTCGGCGTAATTAAAGTCTTCGCCAAGAGGATTGGAGCGATGATCATGGTCACGTAGTTGTGACAAATCCAGTTGATCAGGCCACCAAAACAGATTCGATCTTGCCTGTGCTGCGCTAGCCGCAGTTCCCTTGTCGCCAGCATCTTTACTCAGTTTTGGTTTGGCAAAGCCTGGCATTGGGGCCATGGCAAATGTTGCCAGGCCTATCACCGTTAGAATCGATTTCGTCTTTGATAGTTTCAGCATACAGCTCCTCCAATCGTGACGTAGTTGGGGCTCATCAGGAAATGCCTGATCCAAGCGTTTCACTCCTGAAATTAGATCCGCGTGCAGGCGTCTACTCTGGGTCTACTTTCATCACGCGCCTAAGCTCTGGTCTCCCTAGATAAGCTTATATTTGGTGTCCCGTTAAACTCTCTTGTAAATTATTCTTTAAGTTAAATAGATTTGCCAATATATCGTATCTATCAGTAAATAGAAAATATTTATAAATACAAAATGTTTGTTTTGACCTCGATGGTATCCGAGTCACGATCAGATGTCATTGGTCAATAGGAATATGTCGAGACAAACTCCCCGACGGGCTAGCACAAAAGCGGCAGCTTCATGAGAACTGACTTTCGTTTTCAGGAGAAGGTAATCGATAGCTACGAGCTATAGCCGGCAAAAACTTCTAAAAGCTTGACCATTCTTTTCGCTGTGATGCTTTAAAAGCTAGCCATTAGCTTCAGGTAGCTCAGCACAGAAAGCTTTTTTCTGGTCTTTTCTGCATACTAATAGCGAAGCTTTGCTATAAACCTTGAAAGATCATGGCTCTTGCTATTCTTTTTCAGCCAGCTAAAGAATTAGTCAGCTGACTGGGGATATGAGCAAGATTTAAATAGTATCTACTCGGAACAGAAACAATTGTTGTAAAAGGTATGAAATTTAAATGCAGAGAATCCTTTTGAAGACATATTTCAATATCACCATCTACGTCTTTCAAAAATGATCGGATAGAATCCATGCCAACGCCACGCCCCGATATCGAGCTAATCGATCCAGCCGTCGAAAAACCGTGAGTAAAGATCAATTGAGCTAAACCTTCAGCTTTTAAACCGTGATGTGCCGGGATTAGTCCAAGGCTAATGGCTTTCTGCTCGATAACTGTGATATTTAGGCCCTGCCCGTCATCGGAGTAGAATATCCTTAGACAGTTTCGCTCGGAGTCCTCTTCAACATCCACCGCAATCTTGCCATGCTCCGGCTTTCCTTTTTCAGTCCTCACCTGAGCAGACTCGATTCCGTGATCCATAGTGTTTCGAATTAGATGGTTAAATATGTTTAAAAGTAGCTCCTCTGATTCAACCGATAAATAATATACACCGCTAGTAATACTTACAAGAGGCGCGGGCTTACCCAGATCTTTAGCAACTCTTTTCGTACCTTCAAGTATTTCTGTCAAAACATCATGCGCTGGACGGTAGAGGCTGAATAGTAGCTTGGGGAAGAACTTTTGGAGTGACTCACATTGTGGGTAGAGAGAAATATCGCGCATTAATAGATCAAACATTTTAGCTAAATCTTTAATGTGAGGGGAAACTTCGAAAGAACTTCGGTCGATTCCTCTTGCTATAACCTGGTCATTGATATATCTATACTCGTCAAATAGTTTTTTTAGCTCAGCAAGTACATTAAGAAGTGTTTTTTTATCATAGGAGCATCTTTGTGTAGCGAGTTCTTGATACAAAGTTTCGAGGTCATGGGATTTTCTTGAAATCTCTTCAAATCCGAAAGACTTCGCGTTTCCCTTAATTGTATGCATGTTAATAAATAGTATTTTGAGGATGTCAGCATCTTCCCCCTGACTGGTATTCAATAATGTTTCGCTTTCGTGAATCAGTCGAAGGCATGATCGCATAAACCTTTCGAATTTATACGTATCTGTTTTAACAATCTGAAAAACCATGCTCATTTCTCTATTTTTTTCCTCAGCCTTTTCTTTAAGACTTCTAATTTGAGTCACATCTTTGATTGAAAGCAAAAGCTTTTCAATTTCGTCGCTGCTGTTGACTACAGGGTCCCATTCCAGTTCGTACACATGACCATCAAAGGCCAAATTTATTTCTCTTGGAAGTTTATTGGAGTTCAAGGTAAAGCTAATACTTGGCATGTCAATGATTGAATGGAGAACATTCAAAATTTCAGATTTACGGCTGTCAGAAAGTGTCGATCGCTCGACCAAAACGGTATTAATGTTTTTTCCTGAAAGATTATCTTCATGGAGCAAAGCTTCCGAAGCGAGCGAGTAGTCTGGTAGTATACTAAGGGATTTGTCAATGCTCATAAGTCCCATGCGGATATGAGCCATCATATGTTTTATATCTCTTGTCTTCTCTTCTACAATGCGCTCTAAATTTTTATTTAATCGAACTGTTTCACTATGTTCTTTGATGAGCTGTTTGTTTAGAACCGATATCTCTTGTTCAGCTTGTTCTAGATGTGAATAAGCCAGATTGAAGTTTCGTGCGAGTAAAATTCCTTGCATGAAGATAAATATATATAACCCAAAAGAAGATATGGAAAGAAATACATTTGATGTTACCAGCGTAATAACCAGTTCAATAATAGAACAGATAACCATCGCCAAAAACCCAAGAAGAAATGTATTAATGCCTTCCTTTCCATTCTTGGATGCTTTGTATAAATAAAATATAGATGCTAGGCTGATGACGATAAGCCAGATCTGAAAAAGTATGATGCTTTGGCTGAACACCCTGGTTTCGTTAGCAAGAGCATAAACTGAAAGTAGCAAAGCTAAATATGCGGTATACCTAGAAACCCAAGCCGAAACTTCGTGAGGGTAAAGGCTGCGAACAAACTTTGCCATAGAGAACACAGACCAGTAAAAAGTAAGGTATTCGATTGTTTTCCAGGACTTAATACTAATATCGGGAAACCAAGTTAAAAAGAGAACAGCTTTGCTCGATAATGTGGTTCTCAGCGCGAGTATGATACATAAGAAACCGAACCATAAGGCTGCTTGATTCTTTTTGCGTAGTGCATAAAGCACGATGTGATATAGTCCAAAAATAAATAGTGCACTTAAGAGGAATCCGTCAACAAAAACAAGTTGAGAATGACTTTCGATCGCAGCGGTCGGTGTTGATATTTCTATGGCACTAAATTGCCCAAAGCGCCTAAAATCAGGATTTCTCGTTGAAATGGTAATGGAAAAAACTTGGTCTGGAACTGAAAACGCGTAATACTTTAACTCGCCATACCGCTTCGTCCCGCCTTTTTTTGCGATGATTTGATCGTTGATATAAATTTCAAGTTCAGAATGTACCGATGGGGATTTTAAGACCAACTGGCTCATGCCTTTAGGCACTTTTATAAAAATTCTCCACGAAGCCCAGCGATCGCCAATTCCTTTATCTCCTAGAGTCCAATTGCCAGGCAGGTTAAAACGCTCCAACTTCTCTTGGTTTTCGTCGATTTTTGCTGGTTCAACTCCCGGGTAAAATTCCCAGGTCCCCCTGAGAGCGATGGGGTAAGACCAAAGCTTAGGATCAGACAAGTCGCGGAATATTTTTGCATGATGTCCATTTCTGTCGGGATTGCCAAATGCTAGATTGGCTGCAGAAATCAGCAAAATCAAGGTAACAATGCTTTTATAACAAGCTCTAAAGGGGCAGTTGCTGCCCTGATCTGATTTACCCACGAGCCCCCTTGCGCCGAGTTTAATCGTATACCTAATGTCCTATAGAATTGTATTCGGCGAAAAATGAATCGAGCTAAAATTCTAGATTAACCTGACGCATTCAATGTCGCGTTATACCGCTTCTGTAGGAACTACTGGTTCACCGTTCTCGTTGACTCCATAAATACAGATAGATGTTTTTATCCGCATTCATGATGGGAGCGGATAAACTGTCTTTGGACACCAGAACCTCCTAAATGAGCTACAGCTTGTTCGCTGTCCAAGATTTTCGTTATCAAGCAACATAACCTGCCGGCCTTCATTGGTTAAGGAGATATCTTGTTGCTTGGGGGTAGTGCTGATAGTTGAGAGTCGTACAAGATGAGGTCAACAAGAGAAAATATGAGATAAACAGGATTTTCATAAAAATTTCCCTTTCTGCTTGTTTCAAGGTGAAATTAGCAACAAAGACAAGGGGGCTTTGAATATGGCATATTTTAATTAAGTAGCTGTAAATATTGGTTTTAATAAAGCCCATTGACGCTACTGTCTGATGATCCTTGGGAAAAGATGAAATAGGCACTGGCATAACTTCGCAATAGCAAGTCGATAATAGCAATGTCCACTCCCACCGACTCCTTACGAGAATTTTTTTCTGCATAGTCGCAAACACTTCTCCGTTTAAAGAAAAGGCATGAATATTCCGAAACCTGAGTGAATTGTCCCCTGCGTAGACAAAGGTGAATATAGCGAGCATTATCTGCAAACTTAGCTCCAGATTCACCAAAAACTACAGGTTGCTTCAAGCGGATGGCTAACACCTGGTGGCCTGTAAGGTTTAGGACGATTTATTCACGAACATTATAGTCTTAATACTAAGTATTTTTAACTATCCGAACCGAGTGTTTCTTTGAGTTAAATCGCTCAACTTCGTTGTTTAACGCAATCTATGCTGCGGAGTTTTTAAGTCGTCTTATCGATGTTTTGGCTGGCTGGCGGATATGTCAGGAGAGCACATAGGGTTTGCCATGCCTCACACAGAATGCATCCCGTATTATTATACCTCGCTCAGACCCGTGTGCCGATGGGTGCAAAACGGATTTTGCCTCACCACCAGTAAGGGCTAATCGGGTTGAGGCTGTTGTTGAGTTTATGTTGACTTCTAATCCTCAATGCAAATCACAGCATCTGAAAAGAAATCGCATCAAATCATATAGTCGAATCCTAGACCGTTGATGTTAACGGTTTTAGCTTCCTCCTCTATAAAGGTATCAGTGCGATCCCATCGCTAGACGAGGGACAAAATGAACGGTAGTCGCGAAAAAACAGATTCTTTATTTACCTAGCAATAAGTAAATGTAGAACCCAAGGAGGAAAGTGCCATGACAAACGAAAACTATGACGATTTAGTTACGGCAATAGAAGACATCTCTCGAGGACTGGAACATTTAACCATGTTGTCACTTGACCTGAAGCGCCAAGTTGAAAAAAATCAAGCACAAACGGAGGCGTCTTTAAATGTGCAATAGGGTTTTTGCATTTCCCGATGTGGTATTTCAGATTGAGGGCGTTAGCCGAAGAGAGGCCGACGCCTTCGGTTCCGACAATCTTTAACCTGGCCAAGTTTTTCCGCTAAACTGAGCCGCTTCAAGATTCCTTCAATCCGCTCTTCCATTGCGTCATCCTTTGGAATCGAAGTCTTCACCTGCGGCCAATCCTCTGAAGCTGCGTTGGCCGGCTTCACTAAGCCACCCTCCATAAGTCCCGCGAGTAGTACGTCGCTCGTTGCTAGTCCCGATCTTAGTCGCTTCATCCTTGATGCCCCCTATGCATATACTAAACATTTGCGAGATCTCCCCCGTCCTTGGGAAAACTTATCTGCCATTCATTGGCAAGATCCCATCATGAAAGCGCGCATGAAATCCTTAGCACAACGCCTTTCTGCAAACTTCCTCTATGTTTTGAATCCTCAGAATGCCCTCCACACTGACACAAAGTCTGAAAGTTTTTAACCGAGATATAAACACCAGACCGGATGATCCCCGAACTGAACTGTTAGAAAGCGCTCGAAACCGTCGTTACGAGTCGGCTTTGATGCCGACAAGCAAGGCAAATAGTTTTTCAACAAATTAGATTGTTATCAATCTCAGACAGATATTCAACAACTCCATGTCCTCCATCGCAGCAGACGAAGCAAAACTACATTTTGAAACGAACAGAACGAAAAAAATGTTGGTCACAGAAGACAATTGCTGGCTTTTTTTTCAGAAGCTTGCCACACAAAAATAATTAAGTTAAAACGCTAAACAGTGGGTACCCCCTGCCCACATGTGTTCGATGCTCACTCATTTGTAGAACATGATGTTCCAATCTCTAACTGCTGAAACTGAATGGAAAAGGAGTGAAAAATGCTGAATCACAAGGGAATTCTTCTTAGTGCCTCTGTATTACTTGCCTCAGCTTGTGGAAATGATGGAGGAATCCCCAAGCCAGAACCAAGCCGCATGTCGTCGATTACCCTAGGAAATTTCAACCCCGGACCCGAAAAACCTGATTGGTCACTTGCCAATTTAGCAATCACCGACATCAAAAAACAAGCAACATTCTTGGAAAAAGATTATCAAAAATCTTCGTTCCGAAATGGCGACAGCAAGGATCTTAGCGTTAAAGTTCCCTATGGTTCCTACCAGATTCATCTCAAGTACCTAAACGATGCTGGTAGGATTCTTTATCAGTCCTGTCCTGATGAAATAAGCAAAGAACATAAGATCGAAGCGTCTCGCTATGAAACCACAATTCAAATGTGTAAAGAGGATACTTCGGAAGAAGTTGGCGAGGTTGAGCTGGAACCTGTCAGTGATTTGGTGATTACCCCACAGCCGGTCAATATCAATCCTAGCGATAATCAAGCCGGTGGGGGCAAACAGGTTGGAGGTGGCCAATACAATCAAGGCGCTCGGTTTTGGGTTGACCCTTACTCTCAGGCCATGGCTGACTTTAAGCAGATGCAGCAGACGAATCACCCCGATACCCGCTATATCGAATACATTGCCAATCAACCGGCAGGTGTATGGTATGGTGAGTGGAGTGGGAATGTTGCTAATGCTGTCAAACAGCAGATTGAAGGTGCCCGATCCGACAAGTCCTATGCGGTCCTGATTGCCTATTATGTCCCTCATAGGGATTGTGGGCAGCATTCTGCTGGTGGATTAAAGTCTGATCAATATCGTAACTGGATTAGCGACCTTGCCGGTGCTATCGGTTCAGCCAAGGCTTATGTCATACTTGAGCCGGACGCTCTAACTTTAAACGAATGTCTATCAGAAGAGCTGGAGAATGAGCGTTATGAGCTGCTTCAGTACGCTGTCGACCGTTTAAAGCAAAACTCGAATACCCTGGTTTATATCGATGCTGGTCACTCAGCCTGGTTGTCTGCTGAAGAAGTTGCAAGCAGGCTCATGCGGGCAGGCATCGAAAAAGCAGACGGATTTTCTTTGAATACTTCCAACTATCAGACAACCGAGTCTAACGTTGCTTATGGTCAGAAGATTCGTAAGCTTCTTGGAGGCAAAAACTTTGTCGTCGATACCAGCCGAAATGGTAATGGTCCGACTCCAGATGCGGAATGGTGTAACCCCCAAGGTCGAGCCTTAGGCGAGGCGCCAACAACTGCAACCGGAGTAGCCGGCGTTGATGCTTACCTTTGGCTGAAGCGTCCTGGCGAGTCCGATGGTCACTGTAACGGTGGTCCAGCAGCCGGCGCCTGGTGGCGAGAGATCGCCTTAGAGCAGGCGAAGAACGCCGGTATCTAAACGGTTTTAAGACTTAACGTCATCTTATGCGGCTCTTCATCTGGTTAAAACCGGTGAAGGGCTTTTTGATTATGAATCTTTAGCAAGCCAACTAAAGGCAATATAGTACCATCCTGATGAGTTATGCGTTTGCAGCAGGATCGCACAGGCCCAACCAATATCCAGGCTTTTGCCCACCACCTTCGACCTCTGAAATATGAAGTTCACTAGTTAATTGCCTGTAATATTTGCAAAAACTCTACGCTTAACCCAATACCGCACTTACTGTACTTATCGTATAAGTACAGAATGAACACAAAGGAAGGTTCCTGTGCTACTGAATATTAGCGAACACAGCAGCGAGCCGCTCTAACTGCAGATTGTACGGCAGGTATCGGCTCAGATTATCACCGGCTCGCTGCGAGAAGGGGAGCCGCTTCCTTCTATCAGGGAACTGGCGCGGCGGGAGCGTATCAGTGTGATTACTGTACAAAAGGCGTATGAAGAGTTGGCTAGACAAAATCTCATCGCCTCCAAGCGGGCAAAGGGCTTTTTCGTGGCCAACCTTCCGAGCAGGAGCAAGCTGATAAGGCTCAAAAGGAAATTCAGAAGCTTGAGGGTTATAACGAAGATCACTATGAAAGAATTTCATCCGCTCAATTCGAAACTCTTGGCGAGGCACAAAGAGGAGAGCGTCAAGCGCATTAAAAAATTGATAAGAGAGGTTGTCGAAGCCTCTCTTTCCACCGCTTCCATGAACATTCTTGCGCTTCGCCGCAGAAAGCCACTTTTATGGATCACTTATAGCTTAACGAAATCCCGGCAAAAGCTGGCGAAGCCTAGTCTGTGAAGAATAGACCTTTTTCCGCCGGCCACCAGCTTGGGCTCGCACGAAGGCTTTGATTTCAACAGTTAGCCAAGCTACTGGCTCGACTTCCAAGATCCCTGCATCCCCCAGATTGGCTGACAATAACACAGCTTTACTCACTGCCAAGATGCTACGATCATGGTCACGGCACTCACCATCGACATATAGCTTGATTCCGTGCAACCAGGAATTCACAACTCGAATCTCATGACCAGCAAGGTCAAATTCCCAAACTTTACGCATTGATACCTCTCAACATGACATGGTGAACGCGGCGGGAAACGTCCCGCCTTCTTATAGACGTTCCAAGAGCAATTTTTTTGCACCCATTGATCCCCATGATATTGCTCGTTTTTACCCAAACTTCTTGAACGAGTCCGCTTATAAAACAAAAAGATCTCAAACTTGCTTTGAGATCTTTTTGTTTTTTAACTAAGAGATTAGAAATTTGCTTAAGCTCTTACCGACAAGTCTAATTAGTGCACCAGAACTCTTGTGCCACGAATATTCAGAATATAGGCAGCACCCAAGTGGCTCATATCAAAGGCCACATCCTTGGTGATCAATGCCTTGCAGAAATCGTCATGTCCTTGGGTATGAAGAACTTCGACCTTGCACTCCTTGAGAGTGGTGTTTAAGAGCGTTGTCGATTGACAAGCTCCCCACTCAAGATCAAAAGCATGCTCTTTACAGCCACCGCCATAACGAAGTTTTAGGACCAGTGTATTTGCTTGGTAACTGACATCCAAAACTTTACCGCGGAAAACAGGCTGAAAACTTGGCTGCTCGACTAATTCCAGTGTTGAGCCTTCCAAAATGATCCGCTTCTCCACTTGCTGGCCAGCCAGTCGATTGTCGTAACGGATCGTCAGATCGACTTCGGTTTCAGGCAGCGCTGCCAATGTTGGGCAAGTATTGCGAGAATTATCCGTAACTTCGATGTTTATATAGCCCCCGTCAACGGGCCGATCATCACGAGTGGCCGTGGTTTTTACGATGCCACAGCGATTTTGTTTGATAACAATGGGAGTCAGTTCATAAGTTTCTGGGGCTGGCATGACCTGAGCGCACATCATACCAACTGGGCAGGCTGGCATTACTGGCTGTAGGCTAACGAGCACATTGCGGCTAGCTCCATTGAGCTCAATATAGCCAGAAATATAGCCTTTACCCCGAACCACTTCCAAATCAGCAGCATAAGTACCATCGCGGTAAGAATTGTTTGCCAAACCTGAGGCGGCAACTAGAAGAACTGGCAATAGGGCGATAAAATTTTGAATTTTCATATATTTTCCCGGTAATGAGTAAGTTTTGAGCTATCACTCAGAATAATCATCCGGCTTATACTGAACTTGATCCCAAAAGAAAAGGTCTGTTCATCAGCAAAACAAACTTAAATTGATCACGGTGAGCGCTTGCTTAGAAAAGGTTTTGGAAGATGTACTGCCAAAACTACAGTCGTTTCGACCTAAAGACCAGAGAACAGGGAAAAATACCAAGATTTTTCTAGCTCAAATGTTTTTTATCGGCTCATCACCTGCTTTGATTTTCCATCGTTCCTTAGCGGGCATGAACTCTAGCTAAGGATATGAAACTTCCATTACCTAAGTGGCTTTTCAGGGCAATCTTCTTATTTCATACAGTTGCTGAGCTACCAGTAAAAAGCTAGCTTGGATAAAATGTTTGACCAAGAGAAAGCTTCCTGTCTGATTCATGAAGGTCGAGCTTTTCTCATATTTGAGCAGCAATCACCTTGTTTAGCAGAAATATTATCTTACTTTCCATTTGATGAGCCGACATGCGATGTCAGTGTAAAAAATCAAGTCACCGTCATCACTGCCGTTTACGGTGATTCTTTCACACCAGATTGCCAACTGCAATTGATCTTGGCAAAAAGCCCTTTTGAAGCAACATTGATCGAAAACACGGGGCAGCAAACGCAGTCGATCTTCACTCATAAACGACTCGCTAAAAAAACTATGGCATTGCTGCACGAACAGGTTCTAGCGGTGGAAAAATCTTTTGCGGTCGCTATCGTCGGCGCTGGTAACGTTGGCAGGACTCTATTGCAGCAAATAGGCGATAGCTTGAAAAAAACTTATCAGGATTATGCCATCCAGTTTACTGTGAAGGCCATTGCCAATTCACGATCCATGCTTTTATCCTATGATAATATCGATATCAACCAATGGCAGGCAGGAGCCGACTATCAAGCAACGGACTTAAACCGCCTGACCCAGCACATTCAATCTTTTGATCAGGAAGCGATCATTATTGATGCAACTGCTTCGCAAGAGGTTGCGGATTTTCACCGCACCTGGTTGGAAAAAGGGCTCCATGTGATCACAGCCAATAAGATTTCCTGCAGTGGTGATAGCTACCATGAGCTCATGAAACTGGGACAGAAGCAGAAGGTAAAATACCTCTTCGAAACTACGGTTGGCGCTGGCCTTCCGCTCATTCATGCGGCGCGCAACCTGGCTGATTCTGGCGATCATTTGTTGGAATTGCAAGCCATACTCTCTGGATCTTTGTCCTACCTTTTTCTTGAATTGGAAAAAGGGCATAAGTTTTCTGAACTCATAATCCGTCTAAGACAAGAAGCCTATACAGAACCTGATCCACGCGTTGATTTATCCGGCCAGGATGTAGCTCGTAAACTGATGATTCTAGCAAGGCAGTTTGCTATCGATCTGCAGTAGGAAGACTTGGACTTAAGGCCAGTCATTCCTGAAATCAACCTTAAACAGAGCGTCAAAGAATTTTTAGCTAGTTGCCAGCAGTATGATTCCTACTTCACTGAGCTGGTTGAGCAAGCAAAGTCCAAAGGAGAAGTTTTGCGCTACGTGGCAAGGCTATCGCCAGACGCTAAGGCGTCAGTGGGTATTGAAAGCTTGCCCTTGGAGCATGGTTTTGCGAATTTGAATCCGGCAGATAATATCGTTCAGTTCACAACCCAGCGCTACCAAGCTAATCCGCTTTTTGTGCGAGGCCCTGGCGCTGGTTTGGATGTAACGGCAGCGGGGCTATATGGAGATATGATTCAATTAGCTTTGAAGTGAAACATAGCCATCGCCCAAAATAGTGAATTGGTAAGTATCTTTGTTTGTACATGTTGCGGGCGTTTTTCTTTTGGCGGCAGACTGATGCTCGTGATCATTTATGTTGCAGCTGCGTACCAACATACCAATACGTATGATAGCAGCGCAGATCTTGAAATTCATAAACTGATAAAGTCGGTCTGCATCAAGTCTGATGAAAGCCAGCACTACCCACAACCCATCAAAAGCTTTTTTCCTCAAGCTCGGCACCAAAGCTACAAAGGAAGACGCGCCTGTGTTGTGGGCCAAGGAGAGCTAAAACGTGGCGGCTTCGATCCTTTGTTTTCCTTAAACCACACCTATGCCATGATTCGCGATAATCTGAAACGCCTTTCGCGCCGCACCTGGGCCACTACCAAAAGGCCTGACAGGCTGCAGGATCTTCTCTTCCTCTATGCCTACTTTCATAATGAACGACTTGATCGGCCCAAAGGAAGAATCAGCCTCCTTTGGCCCATACCCAGTTAGCGAGGTCAGTTTAAAAATCTATTTCAAAATCAGGAACTCGCTGCTTGATCCAGCCAAGATAAGCATCAACCCGGGTATAAACCAAGCCTAACTTACAAGATGGAACTTTGATATTCCCTGTAATTCCACCAAAAATGTCACCGAGCCCGATTCTTTTATTGACGCGAGATGCAATGCCTATTTGATAGTCATCGGTGTCATCCAGATAAATGGGACCCCCAGAGTCACCACGGCAGGCATGCTGAGTGTTGTCCACGGCGGTGATAAATTCGTTTGCCCCGACCTTTCCAATGCGAGCCGTACCTTCCATCAAGATGCCGGCACTTGTTGGGTCCGCCTCGTCAGAGATTCCGTAACCGGCGAATACCCGACCCAGCCCGCTATTTGATTCCTGTGAACTCATTTGACTGGCAGCAGCCAACTTTTGCACACGTCGGTCTTCAACTGGAATCCCTAAGTGTACTATAGCTATATCATCCCATTTTCCAGGATTTGCTTGGAATGCAACCCATGGTCGCTTGGTTAAGGCAAAATCTTGGTGCTCGTCAACTCTAACTACTTTTAGCATGAGTTCCGGGTTTTCCTTTAGTTCGGCAATACTGCGAGCGAATGTTACAAAATATCTGACCGGTCCGATCACCCGTGCGTTGAGGGATTTGCCATCGGGCCCTTTCGCCTGTTCAATTGCTGTTTTAAGAATCATTTCATTGACGCAGTGAGCTGCACTTAAGACAGCTGTTGGCGATATCAGCGTACCGGTACATATACTGAGCTGGCGGCTTTCAGCAGGCCCACCATCAACAGAAACGTCCGCTTCAGATAATAACAGAGCGATGGAGTCATAGCTGCCTGCTGCGGGAATGGAACCATTGATCACGCGAATAGTATTCAATCCATCCGCGACTTGTTCATCTATGAGAACCCTTGCTTCTTCTTTGCTAAGCTTTCCTACTTCACTCGAATAAGCGCTTTGATTTCCACACCCCCAAATAGCTAGAGCAGTGGTTAAGAAAAGAACTTTTTTCATACATAATTCCCCTTTATTGGTGTCAACAAATACTTGAACTTGACATAAAATTCCAAACTAAAGCCTCCCACAACGCAATGCGTAACGAAGAGGCGACAATACACAGTTAATCAAGAATTTCGTATCTGGTCGCCGCATGAAGCAAGTGACCTTTGCGATCGGAAAATCTGGTCTATAGTCTTGGACTTGTTGTAACGGGAGAGTTCTATGTTGTCAATTAGGGGTAATTAATCATGAAACATCTTTGTGCCGAGCTCATGCTTATATTTGAAGCGAACATGACAGCAAATATGTAGCGCAAATAGGGATGGATTTCTACTCTACAGCTTTGTACAAACAATTCCTCACTTGGAAGAGGGGATAAGAAGAAGTACCATCCCCTCTTTACTGCCTGGCTCTATCTCTTCATATCTGAGTTGTATGTTACAGACGCAAGCAATTGATCGGTCTAAGATCCTTAGAACAAGCCTTAAAGAGTTTTTGCATTTTCTTATGCTACAACTATCGCTATGAGACTAAAAACATTAAAATAAGATGTGGAAATTCATTTTAAAGAAATGATGTTTTAGACTATTGAATGCTTCTTCGAGCAGATGGAGCGACATTGTTTGCTGAGAAGGAAATCGCATCATGAGCACAGCAGAGCAAAAGCCTTGGTATGCCTGGGACCCAAAGACCTTAAAAAGCAGCTTCGTGCATACGCCTCGCAGTCTGAAACTGGCATGGCAAAGCTCGCGCAACATTACTTTGGGCATTGCGGCACTGACCCTAATATCTGCATTACTTCCTTTGGCAATCGCTTATGTTGGTAAATTGATCATTGACAATATTGTGGCTCAACACCATGAGCAGACGATCTACTGGGTTTTATTTGAACTTTCCTTGATGGCAATTCAGGCTTTGGTGCAAAGAAGCCTTTTTCTGCTACGCTCTTTATTAGGCGCCAGGCTAGGTGCCGATGTTAATATCTTGATCCTCGAAAAAGCCGTAGAATTAGATCTCAAGCATTTCGAAGATGCTGAATTCTATGACAAGCTCACCCGCGCCAGACGTGAGGCTTCTTCACGTCCCTTAGCCATGGTCAACGATTCACTTCAGCTTGTACAAAACCTCCTGACTATGACTTCCTACATCGTACTCCTTTTCGCCTTTAGCGGCTGGGCAGTGCTTGGTCTAGTGCTAGCTGCTTTACCAGCGACTCTCGTCGAAATGCGTTTTTCCCATGCTGCCTTTAGACTCAGGAATTGGCGTTCTGCTGAAGCACGCCGTCTGAATTACTTGGAATATGTATTGGCAAACGATAAGCACGTGAAGGAGGTGAAGATCCTGGGGCTTGGAGCATTGCTACTGGATCGCTATCGCGTTCTTACGGAACAGTTCTTTCAAGAGGATAAAAGTCTAGCCGTCAAGCGATCGGTGTGGGCCTACTTCCTTTCGTTATTAGCGACACTTGCCTTCTATGCTTGTTATCTGGTCATGGCGATTCAAGCAGCCCGGGGTATACTGAGCTTAGGAAACCTAACTTTGTATGTGATCGCATTTCGCCAAGGTCAGCAGGCATTCCAGTCTTGTCTGACTGCGATAGGCGGCATGTATGAACACAATCTTTATATGTCGAATCTTTTTTCCTACCTTGATATACCAACAGCATCGCTGCCAAGCACGGACAGTCCTATGAATAGCATTAGAGCCGAAAAAGGCATACGCTTTGCGGGTGTTGGCTTTCGCTATCCTGGTAATCATCAGTGGGCTCTACGTGGCATTGACCTATTTATTTCTGAAGGTAAAAGTCTCGCCCTTGTAGGCCACAACGGAGCAGGTAAAACAACATTTATTAAATTACTTTGTGGCCTCTATACGCCGACAGAAGGTAATATTTATTTAGATGGTAGAGATTTAAGAGATTGGGATGTGAGCGCACTGCTGAAAAGGATCAGTGTTATTTTTCAGGATTTTAATCAGTACCATTTTACTTTAAAAGAAAATGTCGGCCTCGGTAGCGTGCAACACTTGGAAGACAAGGCACGCATTGCAAGAGCCGTCGATCGCGTCGGCATGGAAGAAATCTTAAAAGACATGGAACACGGTATGGATACCATGCTAGGCCGCTGGTTTCGCAACGGCATTGAGCTTTCCGGTGGTCAATGGCAAAAGATTGCTCTGGCCAGAGCCTTCGTGCGCGAAGAAGCCGATATTTTGATTTTAGATGAGCCGACGGCTGCTTTAGATGCTGAAGCTGAGCAAAAAATATTTGAACGTTTTCAAGCCCTAGCAAAAGGCCGAACCAGCATTCTCATTTCTCACCGTTTTCCCACGGTAAGAATAGCTGATCATATCGTCGTAATCGAAGGGGGAAAGATTATTGAGCAAGGCAATCACGACAGCTTGGTGGCGGCCCAGGGGCGTTACGCAGAATTGTTTCTATTGCAAGCAAAAGGCTATCTCTAGCCAAAAAACTTGATGACCCAAACTTTGCAATAGACAAGTTGCCAAACCCTGTCGCAGTCAGTATCATTCCGCTGATTTTGCTAGCTATTGAAGCTTCACCTCGGCTCACATTCAACAGAGTTTTCCTGATGCAGAAGCCTTTGCGCCGTTTAAGCGTTGCCCCGATGGAAGGAATCACGAACTTTCCCATGCGCCTCTGGCTGCACCTGGTATCGCAACCATCCAGCATGACGACTCCTTTCCTTAGAGTCACCCGCGTCTTTCCAGAAAAGGCGCTACCTCGGGATTTTGCACCCGAACTGCTGGAATTGCGCGGTATCTTACCATACGAGTTGATTCCCCAATATATTAGCGGTGATCCTAGCCAATTTCTTCGGGCATGCGAACTCCTACCTGAGGACGTGGCTCCTCTCATCGAAATCAATTGCGGCTGCCCTTCACCGAATTCGTTAGGCAAACTTGCCGGCAGCGGAATGTTGCACGACCCCCAATTTTTTGGAAAATCGATTGCATTTCTCAGTCGATCTCTGGGCGATGGTCGACTTGCGGTAAAAATGCGCCTGGGAATGGAAAGCCCCGAAGAATTTCCTGACTTGCTGCATTCCATTTCTGATTTACCGCTTGGTCGACTGACGGTACATGCCAGGACACGCCGCCAGGGTTACCGGGGACTAGCTAGCTGGGACGCCCTCAAACTCACTACTCAAACAATTAGTCCCAGTGTCTTGGCTTCTGGTGATGTGCTGGGAATGGATAGCTTGCAGAAGCTGGAAGAATTTGCTCCCCATATCCATGGGGCTATGATAGGGCGTGGAGTCCTCCGCAATCCCTGGATATTTGAAGAACTTCGCAGCAATGCCCCAGTTAAAATCCAGGGACTCACTCTGATCAATGCGCTGTTTTGTTACGCACTCCTACAGGAGCTATGGCAAACAAATCCGCAAAAGTTGCTCAATCGAATCAAGCAAGGACGTATCGGCTCCGCTTGTCTCGTCGACTTTGCTGCCTGGGAAAAATTAACAGTTGAGTTGACTGGGCTGATTTTTGGTGTCCCCTTCTTATTGACAAGATCCGATGACCTAGTCTCCAAAGCGATATCGTCGGTTGCGATGGGTCGCTTGCGTCTGGTTTGGAGCTATTTCCGTTCAAGTCTGCCTGCAGATTTCGCAGCACCGGCTATCATGCGCTCCAAGCACTTAGAAGATTTTTTCGGGCGAATATTTCAAGCATTAACTTCCAAGTACCAGCTTGAAGACCAGATCACTGTAGGACACCAGACCGAATGGGACGTGCGATTTGCGGGAGCAAGGGGGTAAATTTTTTTGTAGCTGATGGGTCTTAAAGTCTAGTTCGATCTGAAGCTTGCTATTTCGATTCTCAGTTCTTTTCGTCCTTGACAATCAGACCGCCTTGCAAGAACAAGTTTCTACACTTATTGACCTACGGTACCATTCCGCTTTCCGCATTTTTCAACAACTCCAGAGCCATCTCTAGCCACCACTCGCCGGCAGCAGGGCCCTCATTACACACACCATCCGATTCACCCGGGCGTTTCACCCACAGGAAAGCATCCAAGCGCTCATGCCCAGTTTGCCCCGAAGGGAGGCGACCGATACCCCGCCCTGAAGGATTACACCACTCATTGTCAGGTGGGGAACCCTGTCCGTTGCGGCTGGTATCAATCACAAATGGTTTCCCTCCCACCAGCTCCGAGACTAAATTCCCATAAGAGATATTGCTGGGAGTCGTTTGATAATTGGAAACGTTCAATGAAAAACCATCTGCGAAAGCGATACCGGCTTGATTTAGTAGCTTTGCCGCAGTTTCCGGATTGAGCCACTGGGGATGGCCCGCGTCGAGATAGACTTTCGTTTGGGGATTCATTTTTAATATTTTCACCGCATCTTGGAGCAGTTTCAGGCGTTCATCTTGGTTTATGCCCTGGCAGGATTCGGCTTGGCTGATGGAATCGGCTAAGGCATCCGGTTCCAAGATAACGATTACCTTGCGATCACGGATACCGCGGGCAAATCCTTGAATCCATTCCTTGTATTCCGTGTAGGTGGCGACGCCACCTGCTGACTCCTGACCATTGCAGTCCCGCAAGGGGATGTTGAAAGCAACAAGAATGGGATATTTTTCCGGGTCCGCAACCTGCGTCACGTAATTCTGAACTGCGGCTTCGATCTCGCCGCTCCATTCACCAAACCATTTGGCCTTTGCTTGTTTATTGAGCCAGCTAAGTAAAGCGGCATCTTGAGGCTGGGTATCACGCAAATTTATAATGGATTCTTCGATGCGAGGGTCTGATCTGCCCCATAATTCCAGCGCTTCGGTCTTTGATTGATCGGACACATCTGGCACCATAACCTCAGAGACCGGGATCTCTTCTTCATCACAAACCATCACGTTGATTTGGTTAAGCCCCGCTTGGATATAAAATTTTTGCGACATCAAAACATCTTGGCAAAAGTCCGAACTATAAATAATTTTGCCATCTTGAAGGTAGTCGAGCTGAGCGAAATACGTTCCTGAGTTAGTATTTACTTTAATATCGTCATGACCTAATACTGTCACATCAGTCACGATTCCGCTATCTGCGTCTTGCAAACGAAATTGCTTAAGATCGTAACCATCACGTTCAATATCGTAGACAATTACTTCCGCCGCTTCACCCGTAATAGGCACTCTGCTCTTCGGTGCACAATTATTCAGGAACGACGCTATCATCACCGTAATCAATACATGTAATATGGCTTGCCGCGGCATAGCGATCCCTGCTTGTAATGATCTATGAAAACTGAATTCAAACAATTCTACTATGATGTGATCATGCAGGTTTCTTGCCATCCACTGCCTGGCACCACAATCAGCATATCCAACTTGAAATTATTGCTAAATCTTTGGCAGGACAGCTGATAAATCAGCCCCTTCAGCCCACTCTATTGTCAAATGTTTTTACAACTGTTGCTATTGCAGGCGCTGATTTTCTTTTTGGGAGAAAAAAACAGTGGTTCCCCTTGCTGACTTATCCGGGCAGCCCAAAAAACTATAAAGCCGCTACGATAAGCAAGCGGTAGAATGTATGACAAAGTCTTTGGTTCAGGTAACAAATTGCTACCTGAACCATACGATCCTTTCTATCAACGGAAGCGAGAGGTCATATTTTCTTCCAAAGGCTGAGAGTGAAGATTTCTCAGCTGCTCAAAATAGCCACTAAATTCAAACGGTGTTTGCAACCAGAGAAAATCCGGACTATCATCACTTTTCCAGTCCCCACCGATGATTCGTCCTTCTTTATCGAGCTCTACTGTATATTGATAGTCCTTGGTAATGAACTGGCCGACATCAACCGCTCCGATTGCTTCAGTATGCGGATTAATTGGCTGCACAAAGACCACTGTCGTATTCACAGCAATAATTTTCACAGTTCCTTCGGCAGCGCTGTCATAGATCTGGCTTGATTCCTCAAGGATTTCGGATTGATAAGAAATCGCTGGAAAGTTCCAGACTTCCTGCCCTTGTTCAATATCTACAACAACCGCTTCCTGTCGATTGCCGAGCATTTCGCTTAAAGCAATATGGAGAGAACCCGGATTCACCCCACGGCAAGCACGGCTATACGGCTCAAATGTATCTTCCAGATCTTCATTGCATCGGGTCGCCATAAATAGTGTCGAATCTGATTTGCGTTGATACTGTTGAGCATAGGTCAGAAGAGCTTTGATATCCGATGAAGTGAAATTGATTTCGATGCCGTCGGGGTTTGCAACACTGATGGGCTCAGGTTCTGCAAATAGAATCGATGCAGGCGCATAGCCATGACACAATCCCCACCATGAATCTTGATCCGCGTCGGTTCTGGATAACTCACTGCTTGTTAAAGGGTAATCATATTGGCCTAAATACAGGTCATATTTTTCAGCGGGAGAAAGGCGATTGATCTGCTCAGAATCAAACGCCTGAACGTCATCTTTCGATGGCATTTGCGCAACTTCATCGCCAGCTTGCCACCTCCAAGCCAATCCTCTCTTGTAATTTGGCCAGTACGTATCAGCCCAGGGCATCTGCTGAACCGTTCCGCTTGTTGGCAACGCCTCAAAGCGGTCTTCAAACCCTTCGCCAAACAATCGGGCCGGTGAACCTGAATCAATCCATGCCTCGAACATAGAAGATCTTCTATTGACCGGCTTTCCACAGGCAGATAAAACGAGAAATCCGCTCGTCAAAGTCCATAACAATGATGCTTTCATCTTGCTACCTCCTAATCTCAGGTTGCTTTTTCTTGATTTGGAACTCTTTAGTTTTTAAAGCCAGATAGGAACAACGAAATATATCCGCGATATTCTTGAATGGGAATGTTTAAAAAAATGTAAAAACACTTTCCACAGACATTATTTCAATAGACTCTATGTGCTAGCAGTTTTTACGAAGAAAACCGAAGGTGGGGAGCCTTACCAAGATCTTAAAGAACAAAACCCATCTCCTTGACGATAGCAAAAAACCACAGCTTAAAATTTTTGCCTTGACTGCATGTCATGAGCCCTTGAATATGAAAACTTAGCCTGCATATGAAGCACTACCAGAAACTATCCGGTAGATTATCCCTTCCTCACCCCATCATCGACAAAGGCTCGAACATGAGACAAATCTGGATGACCACTCATGCGGGATCTCTAAAACGCCTGCAAATGAAAGACGAATCCTTAGGCAGTCCAGGCGACCACCAAGTCCAAGTAGCCGTCAAAGCTATTGGGCTTAATTTCGCTGATATCTTTGCCCTCCTAGGCCTTTACTCCGCGACCCCCAAAGGGCCATTCATCCCAGGACTTGAGTTTGCAGGGCAAGTCACTCAAATCGGCAATCAGGTAACAGAATGGAACATAGGTAATCGGGTGATAGGGATGACTCGCTTTGGAGGCTATGTCAGCCGTATCAATATTGATGCAAATTCCTGTATCGAAATCCCTAGGGATTGGACCTTTGCCCAAGGAGCATCTTACCTCGTACAAACACTAACCGCCTGGTATGCACTGCGTACGTTGGCCAACGCGCAGCCGGGGGAAAACGTTTTGATTCATAGCGCTGCAGGTGGCGTTGGGCTACAAGCTATGTCAATATGCAAGCGCTTAGGGCTTCATCCGATCGGCACTGTCGGTAGGGAAAGCAAGCTGGAATTTTTGCACCAACTTGGCTATCAAGACGTCATAGTCCGCCATCGTTCCTTTCCAGAAGACTTGCAACGACTGCTCGATGGGTGCCCTTTGAACATTGTCTTGGATGCGATTGGCGGCAAAGTCCAGAAACAAAGTTACAACTTGCTCGCTCCACGCGGCCGTCTGATTGTTTTTGGTGCTGCCGAACATATGTCACAGGGCTCACGTCCCGCTTATCTACGATCTTTGTGGCAATATTTCACTCGACCTAAATACGATGTCTTGGAAATGATAAGCGCCAATAAAGCTGTGATCGGTTTTAATTTAATTTGGTTGTGCTATGAAATACAGCTGATGCGAGCCTTACTAGTAGAATTGGATCAAATGCAACTTGCTGCGCCCTATATTGGCAAAATCTTTCCTTTTGAGGAGGCTCCTGCCGCCATCAGCTACCTTCAAAGTGGCCATTCGTTGGGGAAAGTTCTGCTGGAAGTTAAATCATAGCGTATCATTGTCGAACATGAACCAAAAAAGGTAATCTAGCTTAAAGTTGGCGCCAAATATTCTAAATCTGATCCCAGACGAACAAGACTTCCTTGAGTTTAGCTCCACCTATTTCTTCAAATTTTTCCTCACAGATGGCACCACCCATTTTTTGATAAAACCCACAGGCTGGGTTGTCAGCGAGGACCCAAAGCAAAGCACCGGCGTAAGAATCTTGCCTGAATTTGATCATGGAACGTTGAAACAGACAACGTCCAATTTCCTTTCCCTGAAAATCGCTTAGAAGATAAATCGCATAGATTTCACCATAAGTAGCATAAGCTGGATGGCGACTAGGGCCACCATGACAAAATCCGATCACCGTCCCATCGTCATCTCGAAGCGCAACGTAGGTATGGCTAGCAGTTTGCTTATCCTGCAAGACTTTCGACCAAAATGCTATGCGCTCATCGAGCTGAAGCTTGCTCAGATAATCCGCAGCCATCAAATGCTTATACGAGCTTTGCCAAGATTTGACATGAACTCTGGCGATTTCTGACACGTCCTGCAGCATTGCGGAACGAATCAGGATATTTGGCGTGTCGACAGCTTGAGTCATAGATTTACCTCGCTGTATAAAATTCACTTTGTCATGCTGAACCTCAGGGACAAGCTGCTAAACGAGTTTGGCTTCGATATGGCTTATAGAATCAAGGTGTGACTTAGGCAATAACATGGTAAAGGCTGTCGTCGCAAATGATTCATCATAGTAAAGAACTCCGCCATGAGATTCGATGATTCCTTTAGATAAAGCCAGACCCAAGCCTGTACCTGTCCCGACTGGCTTCGTCGTATAAAAAGGCTGAAACATCTTTGCTCGCAAATCTTCTGGAATGCCTTGACCACTATCAACAACAGAAATTCGCACCTGGTTCTGATCATCTTGAGCAATAATCTTAACCCAGCGATGATCCTTATCCGCCAAAGCATCGAAGGCGTTATTCAGCAGGTTGACCAAAACTTGAATAATTTGCGATTCACGACACTCGATTTCAACATCCTCACTGATTTGGTTTTCAAGTATCAGCCTGACACCATTGTGCTTGGTTCGTTCCTTACACAGGCTCAGGGTATTTGCAAACAACTCATCCAAGCGCTTAGGAAGAAACGGATCTTCAGTACCATCACGAGAGATGGCTCGCAATCCTTTTATAATGGCCGCAATTCTAAGAACTGTTTGGCTGATTTTTTCGGTATTTTTCATGATTTTTGGCACGGACAAGGGGGACCTAGCCAACTGGATACGGATCTGGCGCGCCAACCCATCAATAATAGCCAGCGGATTGTTGATTTCATGAGCGACACTGCCGGCCATTTCTCCAAGTGCTGACATTTTTGCAGTCTGAATTAAAGCAGCCTGTTGTTCTTGCAAGCGCATTTCAGACATTTTCCGGTTATGAATATCAATATTCATCCCAATCATATGGACCTCACCTGTCTCATCATCTTTAAATGTCCACCACCGACCTGCCAACCATTTTTCTCCGCCTTCAAGGACAACGCGAAATTCCATATAGTAGGCCGCCCCACTTTCGATCGTTTGATCGATCTCATGCCTGAGCCGCGCTCGATCCAAAGGGTGCACATAAGAGAGAAAGTCATCAAATGTTGAAATCGACTCGTTAGCTTTTAGTTGCAGCAATTTGTGCAAATTTTCTGTCCAAATAACCTGACCATCACCAAGCCTCCATTGCCATGCTCCGATTTGCCCTCCCTCAAGTGCGAGAATTAACCGCCGCTCACTCCTGCGCAGCTCATAAAGGTTTTTTTTAAGTGCCAGAGCCCAGTAACGCAAGTCCGAGCTCATCTCCTGCATGGGAAGATCGCTAAGAATGTTCGCATTACCTTGAATGGCCAGTTCTATAAAGTTGATCATCTTTTCCGTGCGTTTCCTTAATAGCCACACAGCCCACATGGCGACAAGGAAAAGTCCAGAAGCAAAGGTTCCAACTATCTTCAAAGCACCAAACAGCGCCTTAGCTTGGTCTTGGCTCGCATCGACGATAACTAGCGCAACCCCAGCATCGAAACCAGGCGCAACATATTCAGAACTATCTATGGTTGCCTCTGGCCGCAGGGTGAATCGAATGGGAGAAATGATGATATATTCATTAACATCATCCATAAAATAAAACTTTGACTTTTTCTCAGACAATACCTGCCAAATC
This sequence comes from Oligoflexus sp. FD111, assembly GCA_048816425.1. Taxonomy (GTDB): domain Bacteria; phylum Bdellovibrionota_B; class Oligoflexia; order Oligoflexales; family Oligoflexaceae; genus JBMDZZ01. The sequence goes on along the minus strand of JBMDZZ010000018.1, from coordinate 41,027 downwards.
TCATTTTTGACAAGATCTGGTACTGGCATTTCATCGGGCCTCATGTGATGATACTTACTTTGTGAAGATGCAATAACCTTCAGAGGCGAAGGCCCCAGGACCAAGATCAATTTCACTCTTTCGTCACCAGCCAAGGCATAAATAAAACGCTGAACTTCTCTCAACTCAGTCACAGATTCGGCAACATAGGTAACAATATCTGCGATCGTTTCTGATCGCAGCCTGGCATCCTCGATCAATCGAGAGCGAAATGCGTTGAAAGCTACAAAAATGCCTAGCAATAGAACGACACCAAGTCCAATGAAGGTGTTTAATGCAAGACGCTGATTGATGACAACAGGCCTTTTCACTGCCTAAGACCGCCTCATTTTAAGGGCAAGATTTGTTGGCTTCGCATTCCAACCGGTAATATTCGCATCTGCCGATTCAGGCACCTGATTTGCCGCTTTTAAAACCTGTACAATTTCTTCTAAAATAGTCTGCATCCGCTCGTCATTTCCCAGCCAATGATCTTGTTCCTCAAGACCGATCAGATGAATCGATTGAAATACCTGATGCAGTGCCTGAGCATCAATTTGCTCTCTTCTAGCCATAAAATCAAAAGCTGACGGGTTCTGCTCAGCATACTGTTTCGCCTTTTCATAAGCGAGGATGACCCGGGCAATATCTTCTGATCTATTTGCTATCATGGAGCTTTCGAAAGCTAGACCGGATTGAAGAAGACCTGGAAGCTCTTTTGTCGAAAAAATCTGCTGTACTTTAGACTGGCGCTCAATTTCCAAGGAAAACGGGGGGAAGGCGACTACAGCGTCAACTAAGTGGCGCTTGAGTTTACTGACAATTTCCGACTCCTCAAATGGAATAATTTCCACATCACTTAACGACATATTGTGTTGCTCTAGGGCTTTCGCCAACACAAAGATACCTAACGAAGCCACCTTGACTCCGACCCGCCGCCCTTTTAAGTCCGGAACCGAATGAATCGGCGGATTCGCTAAAATCACATCAGAGCCCATCGAGTCATCTGTGAAGTAGACCACTTGCAAATTCCTTCGGGAGTCAACATACACCTGCGCGACTTCAATCAGTGTGCAGCCGATCCCATCGAGATGCCCCCGCTCGAATGCCCGGCGAACGTCTTGCAAGGTCTGATATTCTAAAAGCTGAACATTAACGCCCAGCTCCTTAAAATATCCTTGCTGCTCAGCTAGAAAAAAGTACTCGAAAGGCGCCCAAGGAATCAAACCAATGCGAAGCGCATCCTTTTCCCGGGAGTCCTCACAGCTGGAACAGCCGAATAAGCAACTAAAAATTAAAATGGCCAGCAACGGTGTCATGGATATACGGACGCAAGGAGTCCTTAAATTTTCCATTGTCACTCCTTTTTAGCATCGCCAAAAGATCAAGCTGCCGTCATGTTAAAATCTGAGATTTCCTAATTGTTTTTACTGTAGTTTTTTAGGGAGTTAAACGAGAAAACATATCAAACACCATAACTAAAGAGATTAGTTCTTAAAACTGGTACAGAAACTTTCTTCCCACAATTTATCTAGCTGCGCCTTTTTAAAGAAGGTCGCTTTCTCTTTGTTTTGTTTTGTTGTCGTGAGTGAAAATAGGGGTTAGTGACCCCCTTAAGATCATCTACATGTTTTAAAGGTGCGATTTTTGCAGTATCGTTGCTGGGTACCGATTCATTAGTAGGAGAAATACATGCAAATTCAGGTTAGATCAAATAACTCAGTAAATATGACTGAAGAGATGATACGCTGGGCTTCGGATGAGGTCAAAACTTCATTAGACCGATTTATGCAAAAAATGACTCGTATTGAAGTCCATTTTAATGATGAAAATGGTGAAAAAGAAGGCAATGCGGACAAGTACTGCTCCATCGAAGCTCGCCTAAAAGGAATGCAGCCATTGGCAGCCAGTCATAAAGCTAGCAGCTTCCATTTAGCTCTAAATGGTGCGCTAGAAAAACTTGAAACTGTTCTAGGTCGAACGATTGACAAAATGGAAAATAAAAAGGGCCGCACTCCATTCGGCGGCGAGCATTTTGCGGGCGTCGATGAAGAAGAGACTTCAGAAGATATCGACGAGGATTCTGATCTTTCCAAGCCCTAATATTAGCAGCGATTGAGATCGCAAACTTGTATGCTTAAAATTGAAGCCATCATGTTCATTGCATGATGGCTCACTTGAAAGATCAATGGCCATTTTGTAATACTCAGGAGCTCAAGTTAGAACAGCGCCAAAATTAAAATGAATCATTTCATATGATGAAGAAGAGACAGGCTTCTTTCCGACTTAATTTTACAATATCTGTTGCGCACACTGTCGGATATCATTGGCGTGCGCCATTCGGCATCTCCCAATTTAAATTCTAGAATACCGTCTTTAGCCACTGCCTGAGTAGGGGCAATTCCTCAAGATCATCGATGGTATGAGACTTTTGGAATGCATGGAATTCAAGGGGTAAGCCCTTGCTTTGCAAATACTCGACTTGTTGGGCGGTCCGCTCATAGGGCAGTATCTCATCCTTGGTACCATGAGTGATCAACCATTTCGCTTCTTTGGCCCGCGGTGTTAGCTCCTGAGCCAGTTGAACCTCATCGTAGCTATAACCGGAAATCCCAACATATCCAGCAAGGCTGAGAGACGTCCGCCCACCCCACTCCAAAGCCATCAAGCAACCTTGGGAAAAGCCAAACAACACGACATCTTCTGCTTGAAAACCAGATTGAATCAACTCTGCAAACATGCGGTCCAAAAGCTGCCGCGAGCGTACGATCCCTGGCAATTGGTCGGGTGGCAGGTCATACCAACTATATCCACCAAAATAAGGATCAGGTGCGTTGACCAGCAAATAGTTCACATCAGAAAGTGCCAAGGCTTCCGGCAACCCTTGAAAGCCGGCATAGGAATCACCGCGGCCGTGAAGAACCAAAATGAGCTTACGACTGGTAACCGATGCGGGAATCCACAGGTTCGATAAGGTTTTCAGTTCCAAAAATTAACTCCTTCAGCATAAAACAGTCTCTGTAGAAGAATACTAGCACGAGCTTTCAGGACAAGTTCCAGAAATTTTATGATATGCTTGCCATTATTTGTAAGTTTACCGCGTAAACAGCAATCAGACCCGAGCTGGATGCCGCTGGTCTGCTAAAAATACCTGCCACCACGCGCACAATTGACACAATTGTGCGTATGGCGGGCAACAGAGTCATAAAATGTGGAGTGTTGATGGAAAGCTATCTCATGGAATGGGCCTCATTTTTGTTCCGCTGCCTCCATGTGATTGCGGCGATCGCCTGGATTGGCGCCTCGTTCTATTTCGTTTGGCTTGACAATAGTCTCGTCAAACCCACATCCGAGGATCTAAAAAACAAAGGTGTCGATGGCGAGCTATGGGCAGTTCATGGCGGTGGTTTTTACAATCCACAAAAATATTTGGTCGCACCCAAAAACTTACCCGATCAACTGCACTGGTTTTACTGGGAAGCCTACACAACCTGGCTGTCGGGGTTCGGGCTTTTTGTGCTGGTCTACCTCTTTAACGCCAACACTTATTTGATTGATCGTAGTTTATTTGCCATGACGCCCACGCTGGCTGTAATCCTGGCACTTGCTTTTCTGGTCTGCGGCTGGATTTTTTATGACATCATTTGCCGCCTTTTTGGGCGCAACGATCGCATCGTCGCTATTTTGGTAGCCCTTTATGTGGCCGCTGCAAGTTTTTTGGCCACTCAAATCTTCGCCGGTCGGGCCGCCTTCCTTCTAGTCGGAGCGATGATGGCAACCATCATGAGCGCCAATGTCCTGATGGTCATCATACCCGGCCAGCGCCGAACCGTTGCCGCTCTTCGCTCCGGCCAGCCGGTTGATCCACTCAATGGCTTACGTGGCAAGCAACGCAGTGTGCATAACACCTACTTTACCCTGCCCGTTATCTTCGCCATGCTCTCGCATCATTCCAGCTTGATGTATCGGCATCCCAATAACTGGCTGATCCTTCTCGGTATGATGACTGCCGGCTGTTTGATTCGTCATTTTTTTGTTCTGCGACACAAGGCCCAAATCAAGCTGTGGTATCCAGGACTGGGGGTTGCCATCATAGCTACGCTCATCATCGCCTTAGCGCCCGCAACGCAACAACCCGCTAACATTCATTCTGAAACTTTGCCGCAACGAGTCGACTTTGCCGAGGTGCAAGCTCTCATTAGCCAACATTGCCAACCCTGCCATTCAGCCAAGCCGACGTTGATGCCGCTTGCTCCGAAAAATTTTGTCTTAGACACTGCTGAACATATCAGAAAGCAAGCACCCATGATTATCGAGCAGACGGTTCGCCTGAAAATCATGCCATTTGGCAATGTCACCCAGATGACAGACGAGGAACGGGGCATCCTCAGCGCCTGGTATGAAGCCGAGGCGCATGAGTAGCAAAACTAATTTTAACTCTTGAGGAGCGAAGATGAGCAAGATCACAACCCACGTTTTGGATACCAGCCTTGGACGCCCAGCTAGCCAGGTTCCCGTCACCCTTTGCTTGCAAGAAAATGATAGCTGGCGGACTCTAGCCAAAGCGCAGACCAATGACGATGGCCGCATCAGTGCCTTCTCTGGAATGACAGAACCCCTGCGAGCTGGCATCTATCGGCTGAGTTTCGCTTTGCAGGAATACTTTGCGGCGCAAAATCGCCCCACATTCTATCCTCAAGCCGAGATCACATTTTTTGTCGAAAATCCTGCGGAGCATTTTCATGTGCCGCTGCTTTTGAGCGGATTTGGATATTCCACCTATCGAGGAAGCTGAACCACCTGTTCGTAAAGGGATCACCAGGATGGCCAAAGACTTTTTTGAAATATCTTATTACCATGATTATATTTCTGCAGACCTGGCCGCATATCTATTGCAGCATTCAAGCCCGGTACCTTTCGTCGATGATTTACGCGAAGTCGCTACTGGAGGTGGTCTCGAAAGTCCAGAGTCGTTGGCATTTTTGCTCGATCTTTATCAAGCGATTCAGCCTGAATTAAAAAAGCTATTAGAACAACGCCAAGCTGATCGCAATTTTATCGACGAACGAACTAAGGCCTGTCATGAATTCAACCGGCGCATGGCTTATGACTATCTGGACCCAGATTATCAGACCGTTCTCGGCATGGAAGATGCCGCAGGTCGCATTGTCGTTGGTCCGTTGCAGGCAAACTACTGTGAAAAAGGCGGTCCAGCCGTTGCACCCATCCCAGAGTTTTTACAGGGCCCACATGTGACCTTGTTTGGCCCTCCTGATAGCGCAAAAATGGCTATCAATGCCATGAATGCTTACCATCGACAAGTCAAAGGCGAGCCTGAAATCGTTGCTAAACTGCTTGCTGTCCAAAACCATCGTCCAAAGTGGGGGGCTGATAATGAAGATTCGAAGACGCCATTGCGCGCGGATTTGGTTGATGCGGCGGTGAACCTCACAGCCTGTTTTGCCGGCAAACTTTCTTTTACCGATCCAGCCACCGCAAAAACTTACGAATTGGCAGCCGATCATCGATCCATCCCTCTCAAACGCTTTCCAGGTTTGGCGCTGCCCTGTTCCTTTTTGTTTTACAAAAACAATCCCCTCCCCCTGCACTTATATGATTTTGCCCTGCATATCTTCCACAATTGGCAGCAAGCTGAAGCCTTAGTGTTTTACGTACCGAAAATTGAAAATGAAGAAGAAGCGCGCTATCTGCACAAGATGATCGCCACTGCGGAACAACTCCTAAAGGCTCGGCATCCGCAATACGTGCTCGGTTCGGTGCGCGTTCTGCTTGTATTGGAAAATCCACGCGCCATCCTCCGCACGCATGAAATGATCGATGCCTTATATCCCTATTTTGTCGGGGCCTCTCTCGGCTGGCATGATTACCTGGCTTCAACGGCTCGTATTTTCAAAGAGGACCCGAACTATCGCATTCCGGTGAAAGCTGATCCGTCGATAGTGATCAAGTATATCAAGGCTTCCCATCATCTGCTGGCTGACACCGTCGGCTCAAGGGGAGGCATCAAAATCGGCGGGATGTATGGCATTCTCCCCCTTTCTGCAGACCTGACAAGCCCATCGTTTCAGGCAGCACTGGCGGGTTTTTTCAAGGATGTCATCACCCAATTGAAACGCGGGCTCGATGGCTTTTGGGTTGCACACCCTGACTTTGTTCGCATTGGCCTGGCCCTGGTCGAAGCTTGGCAGCAGTATCAAGCTGGCCAAAAGGAAGCGCTCTTGCAACTGGTGAAAGATTTACTCGAAGAGCCATTTGCGCAGGATATAACAAGCTTTATCCAGCAGCCTGATGGCGAAGGCCTTGCCAAGACCGATCCCAAGTATCTGCGCTCGCTGCTGGTTGCCGACCTGAAAGAGTCGACTCTGATCGCCAATCATGATCCGGAAGAAGTCCGTTACAACGTTTTTCAAACCCTCCAATATTTGGCGGATTGGTTGTCTGGCCATGGCTGTGTCGCCTTACCAACGTTACTAGGCGAGCAAGCAGTTCGTGTCATGGATGATCTGGCCACTGCGGAACGCTCGCGCTGGGAAGTCTGGCATGAAATCCGTCATGGTCGCTTCCCTGTGGAAAGACTCGTGCAAATCGCCCACGAAGAGCTGCAATTTATTCGCAAAGACCAATCCCATGCCACGAAATCGGTTCAGGTTAAATGGAATGCACAGACCGAAAAATGGTACCCGCTTGCCTTTCGCATCATGCTGTTGTTGATGACCAGTCCTCGTCCGGTCGAATTCGCGAGTGAATTGCTCTTACCCTTCACCTTGGACCCCATTCGCGCTGCCGATGATCCTTGGGCCAGGCTCACTGCCATCAGCCCTGACAAGTATCGTTTGGCACCGACAGTGGAGCGGCTGAACTATTACTTCGAAAAATGTGGCTCGCTGCGCTTTGCCACAGAGCTGGCCAAAGACAGCGTTCTTGACCTCCAGCATGTGCAAAAAGTGATTCATAGCTTCGATGTCGCAGAAATCATCGAAGCGGCAAGTTTTCATGGTGATATCGGTGAAAGCAAATCCACATTGGATCAGCATGCTGCAAAAGAGCAAGCTAAGGTCATGAACGCCGGACAGGAGCTGATTCATGAATTGCGATCGCTTGGCAAAAGCTATCTGGAAAAATTTGGTTTTAAGTTTCTCATCTCGGCCAAAGGGCAGCATGCAGAGTTTTTACGCGACCGCCTTAAGGAACGCTTAAACCATAGCCGGAACAAGGAAATCGAAAATGCCAAAGAAGCCCTTTGGCAGATCACGCAAAAGAGAATGATCGCTGAGCCTCTGGATGCGCTTACGGCAGAGATCAGTTCCTTGACCGTTAAACATCAGATACCGGGGGTATCGATCTCGATTGCCAGAGATGGCAACAGACAAAACCTTTGCTTTGGCTTTGCCGAAAAAGACCGCCGGCAGGTGACAGCAAGCACTGTCTTTGAACTGGCATCGCTAAGCAAAACGCTTGCCAGTGCCTTTGCCATTGAGTATTTCCGCAGCAAAGGCATTGATCTATCCAGCTCGGTAAACGCCTTGCTAGCCAAGACTTCATCAAGTGTTCGTTTGACGGCAGCAAATCCTAACTGGCCCGATGCCGTCAGCATCCGTCACCTTCTGAGTCACACTGCTTTAAACATGCACTATGTCAAGGGCATCGCTGCTGATCAAGTCATGCCAAGCTGCGAGCAATTGCTAAGCAATCCGGAAATCTTCGGCTACCCAAACATTGCCGTCATCAACGAACCCGGATCGGTCTTTCAGTACTCGGGCGGTGGATTTCTGCTCTTGGAGCATCTGATCGAAAAAATGGAAGGGCAGCGCATTCAAGAGCTCATCAAGCCCTTTTTTGCTTCTCTTGGCCTTGCACATCTAAGTTTCGAGCAAAAGCCGCAGCAGGACTCTGATGATGCTTGCGGCTATTTTGATACGGGAGATGCCGTAGCTTCCGGCCGCCTTATGTTTCCCGCGGCGGCAGCAGGAGCGCTGGGAACAGCAGAGGACATGCTGGCCTTCCTGCAGCATCTGGAACATGCCTTTCACCATTTAGAAGGATCTGGTCCGATATCCCATGATACCGCTGTGGAAATGCTTCATGGCGAGGACCGGGGTGCCCAGGACTTTATGGGCTGTAATATGGGACTAGGCGTTTTTCTGGCAGAGGCAGGTGATAACCGTCTGATGATTCATCAGGGAGCCAACGAAGGCTTTCGTGCCATCTATATTCATTGTTTTTCCGGCCCGGACTGTGGTAAGGGCTTTGTCATTCTTTGCAATGCCGACAACAAAGCAGTACCCTTTATCGCCGAGCTGAGTCAAAAATTGCTGGCTACTTTAAAATTTTCTGGCATCGACTTTCAGAAATTTCAAACAGCCTTCGACACGAGCAAGCTGAAGCAGGAAGAGATCGTTAATCTTGGCTATAAAAACCTGGTGTTTCGTGCTTTTCAACCCACTTTGCCAGAAGAGATCGTGGCGAAAGGCCCACGGGACCCACTGGCCGATTTTAATCTACTGGTCGACGCCGAAATTTGCTCCGTCTCGAACCAGCGCTTTGCTCGGGCACAAAATCTCATCAGTGCCTATTTACCTCAGTTTGATCCGCATTTATTCGGCCGGCAGGGGAAGATTATGGATAGCTGGGAATCGGCTCGCCACAATCCGCTTGGTCAGGATAATTTAGAACTAAAAATCAAGGCACCTGCGCCCATTCGCTTTGTTTCCATCTCCACAGCGTTTCATGATGGCAACCAAGCAGAGTTTGTCCGTCTATCGGGAAAACTGGCTGCAAAAGGAGCTTGGCAGGAAATATTGCCCAAAACCCAGCTGCAGGGGCATTCCCTACTTGAGATTGATTTGCAACAAGCGACTCCCGCCTATCCTTATATTAAGGTGGACATGTATCCGGATGGTGGACTTTCGCGCCTTGGCCTTTATCAGGAATTACCACAGGACGTGAGTCCGCGTTTTAAAGATTTGCCGCAGGCCCGCAGTCAACGCTTGCCAGCAAGCATACCGCAAAGCCAAAAACCTCTCACAATCCGTTATGCAGCGACAGCAGACGAGATTCAAAAAAATCTGGCACGCTGCCCCCTAGCTAGCATCGACTATGCTTCAACGGCATTTGGTGGGCGCTTGCTCAAAGCATCGAATGAGCACTATGGACCGGCCGTGCAATTGCTTTCTCCTTTTCCACCGCTCCATATGTTTGATGGCCTCGAATCCGCCAGAAGTCGTGCCAAAGAGCATGTCGAAGAAGTCGTGATCCAGTTGGGCCGCCCGGTGAGCATTCAACGCATCATTTTGGATTTTACTTATTTTGTGAACAACAACCCAGTTTTTGTGAGTCTATCGGCCTGGGTTGACGAGCAATGGATCGAAATTGTCGAGAAAACGGCGGTCAAGGCCTATGCGGCGAATCAGAAGGAAATTCAATTGCGCTCACCGATGACCGCACAAAAAATCCTTTTGCGCACATACCCTGATGGTGGCATCAATCGGCTGCATGTCTATGGCGAGCCGCAATAAAGGAGGAGTCATGGCATCACCCACACGTGATTTTGCTTTGCTTTATATCAACGGTCAGCGTCATGAGATTCGGGGGTCCGAAGCCTTTCTCATGCTGGCTGACTATTTACGCGACACACGAGGCTTGACCGGGACGAAAATCGTCTGCGCTGAAGGAGATTGCGGGGCCTGCACGGTGTTGCGTGCCTATCCTCGATTGCGCGGCAGGATGGAATTTGAAGCCATCAATTCCTGTGTCATAACCATGGCCCAATTGGATGGATCACATCTTGTGACGGTTGAAGGCCTAGCTCAAGAGGGCCAACTCTCACCGATCCAGGAAGCCGTTGTTCAATGTCATGGCACCCAATGCGGTTATTGCACGCCGGGATTTGCCATGGCGATGACCGGTCTTTTCCAAAGGCCTCGCCCCCAACTTAGCAGCCAATTAGTTAAAAACCATCTGACTGGTAATCTCTGTCGCTGCACCGGCTATTCCTCATTGATCGATGCGGCTCTTAGCATTGATAGCCAGCAAGTTCCCTCTCTCAACGAACGTTATCTGCCGAAGACTTTGGTGAAAGAAACACAAAAAACATTACAGCTACCCTTGCATATTAAAACTGCTGATCGTCAATTTATGGCTCCCGTCGACATCAAGGGAGCTGTTCAAATGCGCCGCCGTTTCACTGATGCCCGCCTCATATCGGCTGCGACTGATGTTGGGGTGCAAATCAATAAAGGTAAAGCTGCTCCCAAGCAATGGCTGAGTCTGCATCTGATACCCGAACTCTATACCATCAGCAGCAAGCAGGGCAGGGTCCATGTCGGCGCCCGCGTCAGCCTCGCGGCTTTGCGCCGCTACCTTGAAAAGAAACTGCCGGAATTGGCTAATTTTATCGATATTTTTGCCTCTCCTCAGATCAAGAGCGTCGCCACGTTGATCGGCAATATCGCCAACGCCTCACCGATCGGTGATACCCTCCCCTTTATGCTGGTTGCAGATGGCTTGGTCCATGTCGTCGGTGGTCGGAAGCCGCGCGATATTCCCATGAGCGAGCTTTATACCGGCTATCGACAACTCGCGCTGAAAGCTGGTGAATGGATCAGTCATGCCAGTTTTCGCTTGCCGACGAAAGCCGAGTCCTTGCGCTTGTATAAAGTTTCGCAGCGCAAAGATTTGGATATTGCCACAGTAAACTGTGCCTTTTTGTTTCAGCTAGGGAAGAAAAAAGGCAGCACCGAGCCGTTTGTTAAAGCAGCACGCCTGGCCTTTGGTGGCATGGGGCCGACGGTCCTTCGCTGTGAAGAGGCTGAGGCTTTCCTGGCTGATAAAAGTCTAACGGATGAAACGATGGAAGAAGCTTTGCATTTGATGCAACAGCAACTTAGCCCGTTGTCCGATCTACGTGGAAGCGCTGCTTACCGCCGCGTATTGGTTGAAAGCCTGTTTCGCAAATACTGCCAGGAACTTCGCCAGGGGAGGCAGAATCATGCAGAGCCTTGAACTTGAACTTGAACTTGAAATTCTGCCTGTCACCGCATCCGAAGCCCACGACTCGGCGATCTCGCATGTGACCGGTCAATCAGAATTTGTCGACGACCGCAGCATGCACAAAAACGAAGTTCTGGTTGGTATTGTCTACAGTCCTCATGCTCGGGCAATGATCAAATCCTGCAAGGTGCAAAAAGCCTTGGCTATTCCTGGGGTCCTTTGCGTCCTAACCCATCAAGATGTGCATCACAACGTCTGGGGCAGCATTTTTCCGGAGCAGCCCTTTCTTGCCGTTAACGAAGTGAACTTTGTCGGTGAGGTCGTGGCCGTTGTCGGCGCGGAGTCACGAGAGGCTCTGCAAGCCGGACTTAAAGCAGTGGAAGTCGAATACACAGCCTTGGAGCCAGTGTTATCGATCACAGACGCTATCGCCAAGCAAAACTTTATCGGTACTGAGCGGCAGATTAGCCGTGGCGATTGGCAAAATGCGCTGCAAACAGCTCCCTATCGCCTGAAAGGCAAGCTGGTCATTCGTGGCGCCGAACATTTTTATTTGGAAAACCAGGCCGCCATCGTCTATCCGCTGGAAGGTGGACTTTTCGAAGTCCACTCATCCACCCAACACCCAACGGAAACCCAGCACCTGGTTGCCGAGGCCTTAGGGATTGCCCATAAGGATGTGGTCTGCATTGCCAAACGTCTCGGCGGCGGCTTCGGCGGCAAGGAAACCCAAGCAGCTCCTTTCGCCGTTTATGCGGCTCTCGTCGCGCAAGCGATGCGCCGCCCGGCACGATTAGTCTTGACCAAAGATGACGATATGATCGTCACGGGTAAGCGCAATCCCTTTGAAATCCACCATGAGGTCGGCTTCGATGAGAACGGGCTGATCCTTACTGCCGATGTCCAATTTTTTAGTGACGGCGGGGCCTACGCGGATTTGTCGACGGCCATCATGGAACGCGCCATGGCCCATTTCGACAATGCCTACTTTCTACCGGCTTGCCGCATACGCGGTCAGGTCTGCCGCACCAACATCCATCCACATACAGCTTTTCGTGGCTTTGGTGGCCCCAAGGGCATCGCTGCCATCGAAAGCATCCTGGAATCCATTGCCAGACATCGTGGCAAAGATAGCCTCGATATTCGTCGCTTGAACTGCTACCAAGGTCCAGATCGAGATGTCACACCCTATGGACAGAAGCTCGAAAATAACCTTCTGCCCAAACTGTTTCAAACGCTGGAGCAACGTTGCCGTTACCTTCAACGTCGCCAGGAGATTGAAGCCTGGAATGCTGACCCTCTGAACCATCCACGGGGCTTGGCGATTACGGCAGTGAAATTTGGTATTTCATTTACCACTCGCTTTCTCAACCAGGGTAACGCTCTGGTCAATATTCATCGCGATGGAACCGTGCAGGTTTCCACCGGAGCTGTGGAAATGGGGCAAGGCGTCAACGCACGGATTGCTAGTCTGGTCGCCGAGCAGTTTGGTCTGCAGCCAAAACAGATTAGATTGATGCCGACATCGACTGAAAAAAACGCCAATACTTCTCCGACCGCCGCCTCCAAGGGTACCGATCTGAATGGCTCGGCAGCGGTCTTGGCCTGTGAGCGGATCAAGGCACGACTTGCCGCTTTGCTGCTCCGCCTGCTTGAATTGCCACAAGAGCAGTGGGCACAAAACACCGCTGGACTTGGTACGATGCCGGAAATCGCAGTTGGCGATGGCTTGCTTGATGATCAAGTAATCTTTGCCAATGGCCAGGTTTACCCGAAAGACCAAGCCGAGCGAGCCATCCCCTTTAGCACTCTGATTGCGGAAGCCTATTTTAACCGCATTTCCTTGAGCGACTATGGCTACTACCGGGTTCCCGGCCTTGGTTTCAATAAGCTCACCGGCCAGGGTCAGGCCTTTCTCTATTTTACTCAAGGCGTGGCCTGTAGCGAGGTTGAACTTGATCCATGGACCGGCGCGGTAAAGGTCTTGCAAACGGACATCCTCATGGATGTGGGCCGCCCCATCAACAATGCTCTCGATCAGGGACAAATTAGGGGTGCCTTCATTCAGGGCATGGGATGGGTAACAACGGAAGCCCTGCACTATGATCAAGCAGGAATGCTCTTATCGCATTCACCAAGCACCTACAAAATCCCCAGTGTGCATGATATACCCCGCAAATTTACGGTCGAGCTTGTCAAAAACGAGGGCAATACTAAGAATCTGCGCGGCACCAAAGCCGTTGGCGAACCGCCCTTGATGCTCTGTTTTTCCGTATGGAACGCGATTAAAGATGCCATCGGCTATCGCGAGCCTTGGCGCTCGCAAAAAAACCTGCCTGATCTGCCAATTCCAGCGACGGGTGAGCAGATCCTGCGAGCTTTGCAGCCTGAGCTTTTCGCAAAATGGGAAGGAGACTCGTTATGAGCCATATGTCACAGGAAGTCTTCAACCAAGCGCAACAACTCCTCAGCAAGGGCGAATCCTTTGTTATCGTGACCATGCTGGCAAGCGCTGGTCATACCCCGCAAGACCCCGGAGCCAAAATTTTGGTGACGCACAAAGGATTGCTTGCCGGAACGATCGGTGGAGGCAAGGTCGAGGCCAAGGCCATTGATATGGCAGTGGACGCACTCATAAGCAAGCAGGAGCAAGTTCAACCCTGGATCGAGCATTGGAATTTGCAGAAGGATGTCGGTATGAGCTGCGGTGGCTCCGCAGACATACTGTTTGAATGTTTTCAGACCAAGCCTTGGTCGATCGTCGTATTTGGTGCTGGACATGTCGCTCAAGCTTTGGTTCGTATGCTGGTGCAGCTCGATTGCCGCGTGACTTGCCTTGATCCAAGGCCTGAGTGGATCAATAAATTGCCGCCTGCACCGCAGCTTGATGCACGCTGTGAGGCGGATATGGCAAGATTTGCTGCCGACGTGCCAGCACAGAGCTACTGCGTGGTGGTCACCAAAGGGCATGACAGTGATTTGCCTATTTTAAGACAATTGCTGCCTCGCCAAGATTTGCCATATATCGGCGTCATCGGCAGCAAGGTCAAGGCGCGCATCCTGCGGGCTGACCTACTGCGTGAAGGATTTGCCAAGGATCTGCTGCAGAGTTTGCACTGCCCTATTGGTTTGCCCTTTGGCAGTAATCATCCGGCTGAGATTGCGATTAGTATCATCGCTCAGTTGCTGGAAGTACGTGATAAAGTGCCTACCAAACAAAAGGAATTGCTAGCGAACAACAATCTTATTTGAAGCAAGGGGGTACTACTCAAGTACAAAATTCTCAGAATGGGATTTTTTCAGAGTTTACTTTTTTGGGGTCACTAAGAGATAGCGCGAGATTTCCTAACAATTCACTCAAGTCATCTTCAAATACTGCACCAAGATGAATCCCAACCACTTTTCCATTTTACAAATACATGCTGCCTCTGCAAATTGCCTGGAGGCAGCCAATGCATCAATTGCATTGCCGAATGCACCCCAATAAAAAATATTATATTCATATTCGGATTTGCTTAAATTACTTGAAAATTCCTATGTCAGTAGTTACAGTTAAAACTTAATCCAAACAATCAGGCAGTATTTATTTGAACAAGAATTACAGGATTCTTTCACAGGTATGGTGTAGCCATTTTTCGCAGCCATTGAGCCTTTGATTTTGTCCGGAGAAAGAGTCAATATATGCTTAAAAAGCTAGCTAAGACAGATGTTCTGTACCACTATGCATCACTTGCCTTAATTATAGTATTTATGATTTTTTCACTAACTGAAATAGCCAAGCGAGGCTTATGGTATGATGAGCTTTATTCTACAGTCTCAGCTCTTAGCCCATCGCTGAAACATATGTATCAAAATTGGTTAGTTTCTGATGGTCATCCTTTTGGATACCAGGTCTTTCTATATTTTTGGCTTAAGATAGTTCCTGGAAATGAATTCTGGGTGCGCTTTCCAAGCTTGGTAGCTTCTCTAATAACCATCATTTTTATTAACAGAAAAATAAAGGCAGAGTTTGGCCCACTATCCGCATTTATTTGCTTAGCTCTCGCTCTTTGTTCTTATAATTTTATTTACTATGCACATACTTCAAGGCCCTACGGGATTTTGTTAATGTTCAGCTGGCTTTCACTTACTCAAGCATATCGGTTATCAAGCGCAGATCAAATGCATCGATTACCGATTCGATACTTAATAACAATCACAGCAATTGCCTATTTACATTATTTTGGCTTAGTTTTCGTTTTTTGCCAACTTAGCTACATTTTCTTGTATAGAGTCTATAAAAAGAAAATAAGTTCACAAGACCTTAAGATTTTAGTGATATTGTTCCTTGCCCATTCTCTCCTTTACTTGCCTGCATACTATCATTTGTTTCATCTGTTGAATCAGTCTTTTGGGACATGGCAAAGCACTTCGACATTTGATTTTTTTACGCTGTTATTTTTTAAAAACTTCCTCTTAAATAGGGATGCTACCTTTTTATTTTTTGGCTTTCTTACTGTATTTTTTCTGTGGGTTTTCCTAACGCGGCATGATGTAAAAAGTTTGAATCATCACGAAAAAGAAAAGCAGTGGTTTTTAAATGGTTACTTGTTGTGGACTTTATTTACATTACTCGTTGTAAGTATCGTCTATAACCTCAAGGAAGAGCGCTATCTTATTGGATTTTTACCGATTATATATTTATCTTTTTCATCTAATCTAGCTAAGTTTGTAACGCAACATAAAAAGTCTCAATATTTAAGCTTGACACTCTTAGTGTCGTTGCCACTTTTCATATTTGCAAATTTAAAAGTTTACTCGAATACAGGAAAACAAGATTGGAAGAAAAGTGTTCTTTACGTTAAAGATATTTACGATGAAAACGATCTAGTATTAATAATGTCCGCCGATCAAAGTGTTTCAGCACACGATTACCTAAAAGCGGGAAAAGTTGATGAATACTTTTATGTCAGAACACTAGATTTTTATAAATTCTACTTCAACAAGTATTTTGAAACTATGCCTAATATACAAATCTATAATGCATTTTCAGATAAGAGTGTTGACGACGTCGCTTCCAAAGACAGCAGAGTTTTTATACTAGCCCCGCACCACTTGCACCTTGCGAACAATGATTTACGGGTTTTAGAAAAAGGCTTTGAGATTCATCATGAAAAGATGTTTAGCACAAACGTATATATATTAACGCCGATTGAAAAAAGGCTTACTAAAAAGTAAGCGCAGCGACAGCCGTACTTGCGTCGGATGACTTTGGAACCCTGGCCTGGATAGATCAACGTCGAAAAGATAAATTGATTAGATCTTATGCTATACAATTCCATCCCAGTGCTACCCTAAGTCAAACCTTGTCAGTACATTGATGGGGTCTAAAACCAAACAAAGAGTAGATAGAACATAGATAATCCATAGAAAAGTTCTGGTGCCTGTCTTTGATTCCATTTCTTTAGGGACGGGACATCTTCGGCTTGGCAGTCATCGATTTCACCTATTCAAACTTTACTTCTTCAAGTTTTCTAATTTTACAGCCTGAAACAAGAGACCCTTCGCCTTAAGAAAAGCGAAAGTCACTCTCACTTTCCAGCAAGGAAAGAACAGCATTGACTCCAAAAATCTGTCGCATCCAAATGATTAGATCCTTATCAGGCATAACTTGCGCTCTGAAGGGTTGCTCCCACATAATCGAGTTAGCGACTCCTTTAAAATAGTCACCATGAAATCGATAGTGAGGAATGCTATATGGCATAAGCAGTGTATCAACATAAAAATGATAGTAGAAAGATGTGTCATAATTCTTTTTAAAAACTGGTTGATGCAAGGCAAAAAAGGCTTTATCCCATGCTTCTCGATCGTGATTGATACTGGCTTGCCAAAGGTTCCTCAGTTTAATCTTTTTATCACTTTCCCATCGCTTGACATGACCATAATCTAAAAAACATACTTTCCCGGGTAAAAAAAGGTAATTTCCAGGATGAGGATCACCGTTAAACACCCCATGCTTTAGCGCTGACGTTAAATAAAAATGAGAAATAATGCTGCCAGCAGCATTTTTCTCCGTCTGCTGACTTGTTTGGCGAAAGTTTTCAAATCGTTGCCCATCAATCCATTCGGAACATAGAATGCGTTTCGTTGAATATGTGGGGACAATCCCGGGAATCACGACTTGTGGATCGTCGGCAAATAGCCGCTTCATTTCCATCTGATTTTTTGCTTCATGAATATAGTCACATTCTGCTTCCAATTGCGCCCAGACTTCCTCAACCAGTTCATTCACACGCAGTCCTTTAAAGATCGGCTTCATGACAGAAGTCAGGGCAGAAATACCGCGAAAATCATTTTTTACTGCTTTCACTATTCCCGGATACTGAACTTTTACGGCTACCTGCTGACCTTCCTTGGTCACAGCGCGATGCACTTGGCCGATGCTCGCTGCAGCCACTGGAATTGGCTCCCAATGGTGAAATAATGTTTGTGGAGGAAGTCCAAATTCCTCTTGAAAGACCTTTTCAATTTCATCATGTGCTATTGGTTCGACTTGATCCTGAAGCCTGGCTAAAACCTGCCGCATTTCATCTGGTAAAGAAAGATCCATATAGCTTGCCGCCTGACCAATTTTCATCATGAGGCCCTTATACTGGCCCAATTGCTTGGTCAAGCTTTCGAAAATGATTTTTTGCTTTCCTGCTTCGTCTTTCCCACCATTGAGCCAGCCATTTACTTTACCCTGGAGAACACCTCTGGAGACTTGCCCTAACACCGAAGCAGTTCCCAGCGAACGCCGCACCCATGAAGTTTTCATAGCCGACTCCTCAGTCATCATATTGGTGATTTTCAAATTTCAACCTGTATCATAAGTCGATTATTGAGCGCTGACAATGCTACAGTATCTATCGATACTAAATCACTGGACCTGATCTCGCTAATTCCGCCTTAACTAACAAGACAAGCACAGTTTCCTTGGTAGGTTTGGTACCTTGCCTTAAACTTATCAACCATGTATTTTCGACCTTCAATTGAGAGATGATTTCACGGTCAATGAGTTGCAGAATGCTGGAAAAGACCTAAGATCTGATTTACCATCGGCTCGTATCAATCCCCAGCCTATCAAGAGGTGCCTATGAATTATCCTGAAAAGCTAAGCCTAGCTCGCCTTCCAAGCCCGATCATGAAGCTGGAACGACTTTCGGAACGTATTGACAAGAATCTTTGGGTGTGGCGGGACGATCTTACTGGCTTTGTGGAGTCAGGAAACAAAATCCGCAAGCTAGAATTTCTGCTCGCTGAAGCAATCAGACAAAGAGCAAGTTTTCTCGTCACATGTGGCGGTCCGCAATCGAATCACGCAAGGGCAACGGTTTGCCTGGCCAGGCGTTTAGGATTGACCGTTCGCGTTCTCATCAGAGAACCAAAAGAAGGCCTTGATCAGCAAGCAAGTCCAAACGACAACTATCTTATTGACCATATTTTTGGCGCTGAAATGAAACTCATTCCCTTTGCGGATTACCAGGCGCATGGTGCAAGCTACGCATCATTTCTGGCCGATGAGATTGAGGAACTGAAGCATACCGGTGAAAGGCCTTATGCGATTCCTGAAGGTGGTAGCTGTCCACTTGGAACCTTTGGTTATATCGCTGCTGTTAAGGAAATGCTACCGATATGGCAGCAGCAGGGGCCCGGAACGAAAGCACCAGACAATCTCTTTTGCGCACTTGGTTCCGGCGGAACTCTGGCTGGTTTAGTTCTCGGCTATATGGAGCAAGGACTACCCTATGAAACCATTCATGCTATTAATGTCTGTGACTCAGCAGCATATTTTCAAGAAAGAGTCGGGCTGCTGCTTCAAGAGACTAGCGAGCAGTTCCATTTACAGCACCCAGCAGGTAATTTGAGTATCATGGATGGGCATTTTGGAAGAGGCTATGCCCTAGCCGAAGATTCAGACCTTCAGTTTTATGCCAAGCTAGCCCAGGAAGAAGGACTGGCATCCAGCATGTATTATTGGAATTGGTCCTAATAATGCTCACCTGTAGTGAACTCTTTCTTCCGTATCGTTATAAGGGGACCTTGCTCACCGGTAGAGTATCGCATGGACAGTAGTATAATATAGCGGTGATGTGTGTCGCCCACCATCATATTCACATGCTGTTCCTAGAGCGCATCCTTGACAAATAGGGCTATCTGGTCGGCATGTATTGATATAGTCTTCGACCTGATATCGCCATGAGAGTTCTTCAGACGGCATTGGCTCTTGGATATCGATATACCAGGGCTGCACTAGGTCTCCAGGACACCAGCCAGCTCGCGGATAAAAGTAATTGCCGGGTTGATTTGGATTGACTGAAGTATGACAGTTGTCTCGCCAGACTTGACGAGACCAAGTTTGATTGGCAACGCGAATTTCATGACGTTTGCTACAAAACTCGGCACAATTCTGTAAATTTCCTTGACCATGACCAGAGATAAGACTGCGGATTTTCATCGCTGTCGCAGGTCCAACTTCCTTCAAAAGGCCGGTTCTAACGGCAGGATTGCTCGGGTCGCCATAATCAATCCGCGAAAAATCTAAAATAGGAACCACCGCTAAGACTTGTTTTGCCCTCGTTCCTGGTGTCAAAATGAGTTCCAAGCTCACCAGCCAGCCTTCACCTGCTTCATGACCAGGACCAACCCAGGTATCGATAAATACTTCAAATGTGACTTCATCGGTCAAATAAAGCATATAATCACTGATATCTTGAGTCCAATTGCCGCCGACTCCATATGGGGTGACAAAGCGAATGATCTCCAATTCGCTGGCATGCCCGGCCGCCGCCATAGCTTGGGACGGTCGCAACTTAATAAAGCCAACTCGATCCCAGGGATCGCAGCGCTGGTTTGGACAGGAAAGGGTCATTTTTAGATAAGCGCGACCAAATCCATCCAATGAACTCGGTAGCATTTTGTTCACTTGAATGCTTCGCCTTGACTCACTACTGGTAAAATAGATCGCTTCCTCTTTGGCAATAACGATGGATCTTGCCTGTTCTGCTTCTTCCGCTCGAAGTATCGTGCTATTGATGGCAAACAACGCCATACCAATGAGAAGTCCAAGTCGCCAAACCAAACCACTGTTACAATTACTGAATGAGCACAGCATATTCACCTCAATACAAAAATCTTGTTCCATTCTTGGCGACAAAGATATTTCAAGTGCAAGTGATATGCGAGTTAGTTTTGTTTAGCCTGCAAGAATATTCAGTGAAATAGCATATTCGGTAAGTAAATAAGGTGTTTGCACAGAATATATATAAAACGCAGCCTTTGGATTGAAGTTCATCCTCATATGAGGTGTATAACCGACGCTGACTCTAGTAAGTATCTTTAACTTCGATAATCATCGTTAAAAACCAGGCGAGGGCTTAGACCTACCACTAAGAACCCGACAGGTTGAGTTTGACCGGGCTTCGCCATGGGTAAGACCAAGGCCCGCTTGGGTGACTCCGGCCAAGCGCCCCCGGGCAATTCACCAAACTTAGTCCGCAAGTCGTTGACTTCTACCACCCCGCCTGTCTCGACAAGCTTGCGGAACGGCCAATGTGTTTGATCGTCGTCAAGATCAACCACCTGCTGAGCGACGCCATCAACCTTTGTCACCACACTTAAGCCTGCCAGCCTTGCTTTGCTTCCCTCTCGATCCAAGAGGTAGAGGAGGGTGAAGGGAAGATCGTGCTGATTCGACGATAAGGTATCAGCAGCAAATTTGCAGACCTCATCCACCGACGTCGCTATAGCCACCTGCTCGGCAAGCGCCCTTAAAGTACGCAAACGGCGTTGGCTCAAAACACTTTGGGTATCCTCAGTACAGGCACAGAATACACCGCTAACGCCGCCTTCATCATTGGGAATTGGGCTGTAGGAATAGGTAAAATTGTCTCTTCCAGGAACTGGTTGCGCTCCAAGAGAAGCAACTGCTCCTCGCTGAAGTTAGCCTGTCCACGTTCCATAACAGCTTCGGCTTGCTGACCGACGGTACTCCAAACTTCTGACCAAATCTTGGCGGCAGGCTGACCCAATGCCTGAGGATGGCGCTGTCCCAAAACAGGAATATATGCGTCATTATAAAAATTGATCAGTTGAGGTCCCCACCACACAAACATAGGATAGCGGGAATTGAAGATTATCCTAAGGGCTGTTTTCAGGCTTTGTGGCCAGTTAGTCATTGGTCCCAAAGAGAGATTTGGACCAATCAATCGCCACTGTTCTTTCTCCCATCTCGCCGCCACCAGCTAGCAGTGAGAAGGACTCCTGGTCGATATGTTTCTTACTCATAAGACTGTCTGTCGTACTTTATGACTTAAATTGACACGAGATTACCGACCCCATGTCGACAACACCATCATGTATACATGTTGCACAGCGTGAAAGCTAATCTGAATCAGCCACGCATTTTGAGGATATAGCGATCTCGTTGCAAAGTTTTTTCCAGTAGATGAGCGCATGACAAAGCGTAAGTGATAACCAGAAAAATACTGCATAAGAACCTTCACAGACCTTCCCTCATCCTTCGATGCGATATATGACTGTGACCAAGACGACAAGCATATTCAAATGAAAACACAAAGGAGTAGGATTATGTGCAGACGATCGAGGCGGGTTCGCCTTTTGATTATGATCCAAGCATGTTTTGTTTTATTCGCTGTATCTTGTTCGCAAGATCATTCCGACCGCAACCCATTAAGTGCATCAATCGATACCTTGGATGAAAGACCTGACGATCCAAATTCCATTGCAGCCGGGTTGCAGCGCTATGCTGGGCAAACTCAATTTCTCAATGCCAAATGGGGGCGACCAAGTGGAAAGGGTCAGGGAGACGCCGCAGCTGAAGAACCGGTAGAAGACGCGCCTGCAGATGCGAGGGAGATCCAAGAGGCGGACCTCTTCAAGCTAGGTCTTCCTGGTTCGAAAATTCTGTATGTCCTCAATACTTACCGAGGTCTCCAGGTGCTTGATTTTCAGGATGGGGCCGCTTCTCCTCGTATACTGGGCCGTGCTGCTGCAACCGGGGAAGAACTGGTCGAGATGTACTTCGACGCCAAGCATATGCAAATTATTGTGCTGGAACGGCATCGAGACCCCTATCAAGATCAAGTCCTTGGCCGCCTCTTGGTCTACACAGTTGATGACCCAAGACGCCCAAGGATGATTCAGAGCATCGATGTCGCTGGTGATATCGCCGACTCACGGCTTGTCGGCAATGTACTTTACGTCGCAAGTCGCAGATTTGCTTATGGCGGTGAAGGGCAAGGATGGGTGCAATCGTATGCACTGACAGCTTCCGGTCTGTCGCAGGTCAGCGCTTACCAGCTTGCCCTGCCTGTCAGTAGTCGGCGAAATCTCAACATTCAGGAAACGGTTGAGGATGGTCAGCGGCATTACTACCTTATTTCCGTGCTCGAAAAAAATTATTTTTCCTGGTTCGGTCGCCAAAGTGCTGTTGAGGTGATCGATATTTCTGACCCGCTTGGCTCTGTCACACCTCTTTTAATGGTTTCAACCGAGGGTGAGCTTCTGGAACGCTCGGCAACTCAAATCAAGGACCGCACCCTCATTGCAGTGAGCAGCTCGTGGACGCAGGACGAAGATCAACGCTGGATTCGCCAGGTCAGCGTCGAGAGCTTTGCTCTCCCCGATGCAGATTCCACTGTGATCGATCAGTCCGAAGCTGATTTTCGCCGCCTTTGGTTTGAGAAACAGATGAAAAACATCCCGACGGGTATCGATGCCGATTCTTATGCCGAGACCTTGCTGAACGATGCTGAGTATGGCTTAAAAGGTGTTTTCGTCAGGCAAGATGATCAGCGCGTTGTCAAAATCTATCCCGATCAGCTCGTCTCCGTTGGCGACGAAACAGGCATGCATGCAAATCTTCAGGACGTCCGCTTTATGGACGATCGACTATATGTGTTTTGGGTTCCGGCCAATCAAGTCGATCCGCTCGATGTTTTTGATATCAGTGCACCGAGCAAGAAAATCCGTTATCTGGGCCGCACCATATTTGAAGGCTGGATGGAGCGGGCTGTACCGATTTCTTTCGAAGGCCGTGATTATATCTTGGCTTTAGGTTGGGTTGTACCGACTTCAGGCGATGATCGTCGGCCGCAGCCTCAGGTCATGCTTTTTGAAATGCGCTCTGCTGAAGACTTCGGAAGTCAAGCTATTATCCTGGACAAACTGACGATAGAGACAGGCAATTTACTGGCTTTTTTCAACGATGAAGATAAAACCATAGAACTTAAGATGAACGCTGATGGAAGCGGCATGATTCTATTTCCCGCGGCTTCATTAGAAAATGAACAGTTGAGCGGTGGCAAGTTAGTTAGCTTCGATCTGCAGAGCACAGGAAAAAAAATCGTCGAAGGTGGATTCTTAGCTGCCGATGTCAATTGGTTGCGTCGGGTTTTCAGTAATCCTGAAATTGATAAAATTCACACGCTGACGGATCGTTCCCTGGGAACATTTGATATCAACGCTGAAGGCTTCAGTTCTCCAGATCAAATCTTCACAGCTATCTCAATCCTTGAACTGGCTCGCGACATCGTCGCTTATACCACCGTACCCATAGCGCGGCAAAAGTTTGGCATTCAAATCATTGACAATGGCGCAGCCCGGGCGGAAGACGTGCGCACGATCCTCAGGCTGGTGCAGGCTAGCTGGGCTGATGCCGAGCTTGAAGAGGTGCAGGATCAAGTCATCCTAAACGGCCACTATCGGGATCATATTCTGGCAAACGACGGGTCATTATATGTACAGACTAAAGTTTCCGCTCAGACTGATACTCCTTTCGGCCCAACATGGAATTCTTGGACGGAACTTCACCGTGTGCGCTGGTCCAGCGATGCCTCAGCCCTACTAAGTCCATCTGTAGAGACGGTGACTTGGGAACAGGAAAGCTCCACCGAAACCTTGCCGGAATCGTCACAGCTGAGATCGACCCTTCTAAGTTCAGATAAGTCTTCAGGCTTATTTGATCTGGGCGATGGCCGCATCCTCCTCAGTGATGAGCGGCGTCTGGGCCTTGTCAATAGCAGTGGAACACTGGCCCTATCAAGTCATGATAAGGCCCTGGCCTGCCTCTCTGTGCGAGCTGAGGATATCGAATACCATCAGCTCAAGCAGAAAATCTATGTGAGCTACGCCATGCCTATCAGAAGTTCTGATGCCAATTTTCAGCATGTTCGACTTGTTCGGCGGTATATAGCGCCGTTGGATCCGATTTCCTTTGATCTTCTCTGCCAGGAGGCTATCCAAATTCCAGGACGCCCCGTGCAGATGGAAGGATCGCAGCTTATCACGCTTGATGATCGCTATGTAGGGTTCAATACCTTGGAGTCAGCCGCTGATGTGGTCGATCCTGCACGCATCATGAGCTATAGGATTTTAACTGCGCTGAGGCTGGACGAGCGGCGGGCGCAACTTAGAGATATTTATAGCTTGAAAGAGACACGGAGTGAAATCTTTCATGAAACGACCGGGCTACACCTACTCGAAGAAATTAGTGAAGGTGACTACAGTCTTGTGCGCCTCAGTCTCAATCAAGAGCAACGTTTTGTGCGGCAAAGCTATGCTATGAATGTGACGAATCGTCAACTGGGAGGTTTGTACCTTCTAGCTGTCTTTGCGAAAGACTCAAACTATGACAGGCGTAAACTCTTCATCATCGGCCAAGATGAAGGCTCATGGAAAATATACGAAGAAAGGGGAAATGTGCTGCAGGCACGGGAGCTGGTAAAATTGCTGCGACCTGAGGAAAAATCTGAGCCATTAAGAAACTTTGAACTATTTAAATCGTATCAGTACGAGGATACTGAGGTGCTTGAAGAGCAAATTCATTTTGAACCTGAATCGGGACGCTTCACGTTTGCCCAAGGCCTTTGGGGAATACAACAGTTCGAGCTTTTGCCAGAAGATGACTAATCGACCTGAAAGCCACTGTCGTGAATACGGCAGTGGCCTGCAGCAGGAAAGTGGAGTTTTGGGACAGAAGCACTTTTCCACCGGAAATCACCTCAAGGCGCGACTTAATACCCGATATAAATATCTAGTATTTTTACTCAATATAAGTCGATTTATGTCCTGCCAGCTATCAACCGATCTAAACCTATAGCATCGAACAATGAAGCAAGGGCAAAATATGCGGGCAACGAAGTTCCTCTTAACTTTACTGATGTGTATTAATTTGATTTCTTGCAAATCTAACAAGATGATGAGCAAGCAATCAAGCGATGAGGATGCGACCACTGATCAAACCTTAGTGGGTGAGAAAAACAGCGAAGAAGACGTCATAGCGTCCGAACCCGTGACTGTGACTGGCGGCTATCTCGCTTGTCAATATTTACCGGATCAACAGCAAAATACCGATCCGATCATGCTCGAATGCCAGCTGGCAAATCTTCCTGATTTGCATCCAGACAGAATCGAAGCGAATTTCTATAAGACTAACGCCGAAGGCAATGCTTATCCCTTGCAAATCCAAAGTCAAAATATCCAGGACTTGACGTGGACGATTGCCGAATCGCCCGAGACCCTGGGTTTTACGAATCTCGTGGCAGAGATTTCCTTTGACGGGAGTGAAGCGTTTTCCTTTACGACTACCGTAGAATTCAATTCAAGCAGCGAACAAAAGCTGGAATTATTCCTTGCCAGCAGTCAGGTCGGGCTCGTCGGAGGACACTTTGACATTGACACCTCGACCCAAATATACGCTCCATTCGCAGGCGATACAGATGGCCACGTTCACGAGTATGATGACAAGTATCAACTGAATGGTGCCGATTTCTTAAATTTGCAAGATAGCAAGCTTAACAATATTCAGGATATCATCGCTCCAGGCCAGTTGTTTTCGCTTGTTTTACTTAATGCACCGCTTTCCGCACTTGCTAGACTTGGCATCAACGATAGTTCGATTTTAGTAACCGACTACAATCGGGCAAATATCAGCAAAACCGTGTATTCGCTTGGTGAACAAGTGCCAGGCACTGTAACTTTGGAAAAATTGCTGATAGCCTGGCCTCTGGACGCAATGGCACGCAATGGCTTGGTGGCAAGTGCTCCGAGCTGTGTGCGGGCAAACCAGATAAGTGCAAATGGTGAATACCGGAATGGGGCATTGGTCCTGCAAGCAGTTGACCCAAGTCGCTATGCTGCTGATCCGGTTACTGGCTGGACTACCGCCGGCTTACTTTGGGAGGCAAGTTTGTACTGGCATCGCGATGCCAATTGTCAGTGAATTTGGGCTCAGAAAGCTCTTTTACGATCATCCAGGCGGGGAGACGCAGCGGGCTGTTCTTGGCAGGACTCCTCCGTCACCTTACAGAAGACTGCATCAGATGAAAGATAAGCCAAAGTGAATCCCTTTTTACCCTTCTTCTCAGTTCTCACAAGTTTTCCCAGCAAGGTGTAAGATTCTTATATCTATTTAATTTTATTAACAAATATATTTTGATCCGCAGTCGAATTTCACTTCCTTAGTTCGACTCATCATAGAAAACCTATTGCTCATCCATCAATAATTACTAACATGAATAGGTAGGCAACATATAGGGAGGTCTAATGAAAGCGAAGTTACCACTGATTGCACGAGTCCTGTTGGGATTAGTCTTCTTATTAGGGGGAATTACCGGGCTATTTAATCTTGTACCGCCACCACCTGATTTGCCTGAACGCCTTCAGACTTTTAACGAGGGCCTCGCAGCTTCGGGATATTTCTTTCCCCTCTTGAAAGCTACCGAAACGATTTGTGGTGCTTTATTGATCTCAGGATTTTTTGTTCCCTTGGCTCTGGTGATCCTGGCTCCGATCGTCCTAAACATTATCTTAGTTCATGCTTTTCTAGCGCCTAGCGGTCTTCCCGTGGCGTTGATTATGGGAGTTCTTTTGATTTACCTGGCATTCTTTGCACAACCGTATGCAAGGGTGGTGAAACCGCTTTTTCAAAAGTGAAAAGAGAATTGTGGTGTCTTTAATTAATGTGTGCGAGATATAGCCCCTGTCATTGAGCGCTGCTCGTTGACCGGGGCTTTTTTGAATGGGAGCTACGTATTCCTACAGCCCCATAACTTTGCCAGCGTGGCTTACTGAAAACACTAGCCCTGTGAACTGGATTCACTTCAGCGGTTAAACAAAGCTTCCCTAGCCTTATGTAGCTTTTGATAACTCTCAATCAACTTAATATGTTTTTCTAAACCTTCCAGCTTCATGCTCGTCTTCGTTAAGCCATGAAACTTAAGCTCACCTGTGACAGAGCCGACGACGTTGTTCATCACTTCAACACCAAACATGCGCTTTAAGTTCGGCAAATAATCTTCGAGTTCAAGCTCGTCATCCAAGGTAATATCGAGAACTGCATTCATAGCTTGATAGAAAAGCTTTCTTGCAGTGGTATTATCGTTAAAAGTCAGAAAACTCCCGACCAATATTTTTGCGTTGTCATAGTCTTTGAGAGCCAAATAAATCAAGATCTTTAGCTCACCAATATCTGCCTGCCCCCAAACGCTGTTTTCGTCAAAAGCAATTCCTATTAAATCGGAAATCAGTGTATAGTTATCAAGCTCACTCTCTTCAAGGCGTTCCACTAAATCTGTCAATTCTTGCTCACTGAGAGAATGGATGTTCAAAATATCCGATCTGAAATCTAAGGCCTTGTTCATATTGTCCCAGATGAGATCTTCGATGGGATATATTTCGGAGTAATCCGGAACCAAAATTCTGCAGGCTTTTGCTCCTAAATCATCATAATCGGCAATATAAACTTCCTTTTCCAAAGCGCTGAGGATACCCATCAGATAATCATGCTCTTCTTCGGTGCTTCCCGCAATATTCCACTCGCAAAATTCATAGTCACTTTTGCTACTGAAAAATTTCCAGGAAACGACACCTGTTGAGTCGATAAAATGCTCTACAAAGTTGTTGGATTCGGTGACAGCAAGAGTATTAAACGTTGGGGGCGGTACATCATTTAAACCTTCGATACTTCTACCTTGTAAAAGCTCGGTCAGGCTCCGCTCCAAAGCCACCTCAAATTTTGGGTGAGCACCAAATGAGGCATAAACGCCACCGGTCTTGGGATTCATCAGGGTCACGCACATGACAGGAAATCGCCCACCCAAGGAAGCATCTTTCACCAAGACGGGAAAGCCTTTTTCCTCAAGGTCTCTGATGCCTGCCAGGATTTTCGGATATTTTTCCAAGACAGCTTGCGGCACATCGGGTAAAGCCAGCTCTTCTTCGATGATCTGTTTTTTCACCGCACGTTCAAATATCTCGGAGAGACATTGCACCCGCGCTTCATATACGGTATTCCCGGCGCTCATGCCATTGCTGACAAACAAATTGCCCACAAGGCACACAGGAACGTAGACGGTTTCTTGATCGGATTGACGCACAAAAGGCTGCGCGCAGACGCCTCGCTCCACCAGACCTGAATTGGTATCGATAAGATGAGATGCCCTGAGTTCCTGATTGGCATCATAAATACGCAGCATACAGTCATCCATGATCCCTTCAGGCAAGGCATCATCGGGTCCGGCTTTAAACCACTTTTCATCGGGATAATGCACAAACGTGCTGCCGCTAAACTCTTCTCCTAAAAAGAAGTCATTGTAAAAGTAATTACAGCTGATCCGTTCCATATATTCGCCAAGGGCCGAGCATAGAGCGCTTTCTTTCGTTGCTCCTTTACCATTGGTAAAACACATGGGTGATGCTGCATCACGGATATGGACCGACCAGACATTGGGGACGATATTTCTCCAGGAAGCAATCTCGATTTTTATGCCAAGCGAGGCCAATGCTGCCGTCATGTCGCGAATCGTATCTTCAAGGGCTGCATCCTTGCCCAGGATCATCGTCTTCGCGCCGTCGTCAGAGCTATGGGTAAAAATGAGCCCCGAGTCTTTTTCTAAGCTGTCGACGGACTCAATCGCAAATTCTGGACCGGTTTGAATCACTTTTTTAACCGTGCACCGGTCCATAGCCTGTAGGATTCCTTGCCGATGGCGTTCCGGAAGGTCCTGCGGCAGCTCCACTTTTATACTGAATGTCTGATTATAGCGGTTTTCTGGATCAATCGTATTGTTTTGCGAAATCCTAATATCATCAGTCGGAATATCGCGGGCCAAACAATATACTTTCACAAAATAAGCCGCACATAGAGCTGATGATGCAAGAAAATAGTCAAATGGACTTGGGGCGGAGCCATCACCTTTGTAACGAATGGGTTGGTCCGTTGTGATGGTAAAGTCATCAAATTTGGCTTCAAGTCGGAGATTTTCTAAGAAGCGTACATTAATTTCCATATGGTCTCGCCTTCCCATGATTGGTGAGAACAGACTTATATAACAAAATTAGCTAGATAGGTAGGCCATATTAGCCAGAAGGGTATGTTTTGAGCTAAGCCACTGTTATTTCGGGGTTAAAGAAAAATATTGCAGCGGCAAAACAATATTTAAGTAAGGATCTTTCCTTGTCCCCTAATAATCCTTATGCGTAATTCGTAAGTGCTAAAATAAATTTTGCAGAAGCTAAGTTCACTCAAGCAAGAAGTCAGATAGAAGATCTTATTACAAGGGATTTTATGATCATTGAGTCTCACTATTTTTTAGCTGAAATCCTTTTAAAAGAAGGCGACACGTCAAGCGCTTTAAAAATCTTGGAGAAGGCTCAAAATATGAACCCATTATCCACAAAGATAAGAGAACGAATTGACTCCACGAAACGAAATGTGGAATTGAATGATTTTTAGCGAATATGAAAACCCCCAGCTATGTGCTCCGAGATCGTTACGAGGAAGGCGCCGACCTTGACATCATTGGCAGACTAGTTTCATATTGTGCCAAGATAGGCGGACAGAATTGCCGCCTATGATAATTTAGCTCTCAAAAAGACTGACAATGCTTGGATCGAGTCAAAAGGAAGTGAGGATTTCATATGCTTTTCCTGTCCATCCTGGAACTGGCTCGGGTAAAGGAATCCAGTGACGCACGCGCCGCCCTGGTTCAGGCCCGTGACCTCGCACGCCATGCTGAAGACTGGGGCTATCGGCGTATCTGGGTCGCTGAACACCATAATTTTCCTGGCATTGCGAGTGCTGCAACATCCCTTGTCCTTGCGCACATTGCCGCTGGTACAAACTCGATTCGGGTCGGAGCAGGTGGCATTATGCTGCCTAATCACTCACCACTTGTTATTGCCGAACAATTTGGCACGCTCGCACATCTTTTTCCTGGCCGTATCGACCTTGGTCTTGGTCGCGCTCCGGGAACCGACCAGCTCACAGTCCGGGCTCTACGTCGTTCTGCAGCAGCGGCTGAGAATTTTCCTCAGGATGTTCTGGAACTGCAGGCTTTTCTGGCTCCATCTCAGCCAGAGCAAAAGATTCAGGCAGTTCCAGCAGCGGGAACAGAAGTGCCGCTTTGGATACTTGGTTCGAGTAGTTTCGGCGCCCGTCTCGCCGCTGAGTATGGCCTTCCTTATGCTTTCGCCTCGCATTTTGCCCCGCAGCAATTACTCCAAGCTCTAGCAATTTATCGCAGTCATTTCAAAGCTTCCAAACAACTCGATCGCCCCTATACCATGGTCGGTGTCAACGTCATCGCTGCTGACTCAGACAAAGAGGCCACTCGCCTCGCCACAACGCAGCAGATGTCCTTTGTCAACCTTCTCCGCGGCAAACATAGCCTAAGCCAAGCGCCCATCGATGATATTGAGACCTACTGGTCGCCAGCAGAAAAGCATCAGGTTAAGCAAATGCTGACGCGTTCCATTATCGGCTCCCCCAACACGGTTCGCGCAGGTATTGACGCGCTTATTGCAGAAACCAAGGCCGATGAGCTGATCATAGTCTCCGACATTTATGACCATACAGCGCGTTTACATTCTTTCAAACTTATCGCTGATTGTGCTATGCATGCCGGGGCTTCGTGATCGGGGCTTCGAATTGGAACTTCGTTCATACGTTTGGGAAAGCAACCGACTTGTGAGGATCATAACAATGACTGTTCATCGTCCCCCGAATGATCCTGGGACTCTATGCCCCCTCTGTGGTCAAGGCAACAACTGCCACCCGGCCAACGGCAAGATATCACCCTGCTGGTGTCGGCAGGAGTCCTTTCCCAAGGACTTACTTGCTAAAGTTCCCAGCCAAGATCAAGGTTGCGTGTGTATCTGTCGCGCATGTGTCGAACAACATCAGAAGGGCAATTCATAAAATGTCCTCTACCTATCATCTTTTCTGCGATGCCAGCTATCATCCCAAACTAGGCATGGGTGTGGGTGGATATTTAATTTTGCCGCAGCAGGATTTCGATCGCCAACTGAAGTTTCCAGAACAGTTACGCGCCTCGATTCAAATTTTTAAACTTACAGATACCGATAACACCAGTATGGAAATCATCACAGTCCTTACGGCATTGGAAAGCTACAAGACCGAGCTAGAAGGGAACTCTAGCCTTCAAAACAGTAGTCCCATCGTCTATACCGATTGCAAAACTGTTTGTGATCTGCTTGATAGGCGGGAAAAACTTTTTGCAAGAGATTTTAAGAGCCGAAAAACCGATAAATTTCTAAGCAAACACGTTTTGTACCGGAAATTTTATGCTGCTTTTGATGAGCTTTCACCCAGGATCGTTTGGCTCAAAGGACACAGCCCGAGTAAAACCCATGGTGACATGCAAAAAATATTTTCCTACGTGGATCGTACGGTTCGCCGCCAGCTAAGAGCAGATGCCAAGCAATCTTCAGGCTAGGCATAACGAAGACTTAGACAAAAGATGCTCTATATTCCCACCACTTAGGAAGCAATAGCCTCTCGAACTGGAATAAAGACTTTTACGCGAAAACTACGATAGCCATCCATCCTCTTCTCTCCCGTAAATTCAAATTCGAGGCTTCCTCCGACTTGGCTAATCCGTTCCTTGATCACGTTCATGCCGATGCCTCTGCCCGAGATATGAGTGACATTAGCGGCTGTCGAGAATCCCTGCTCAAATATTAGCTCTGCAAGTTCCTCATCACTAGGACTAGCTTTTTGTGCGATTAAGTTCTGATTCCTAGCCTTGTCTAAACGGCATTGAGATCGATACCGGCACCATCATCCCAAAACAAACGCTCAAATCCGGAATTCATATTTCTTAATGTCAAACAGATATTTCCACTTTCCTGCTTATCCATACTACGACGGACGTCAGCCGTTTCAATACCATGATCCACGGCATTGCGGAGGCAGTGCAGCAGAAATTCTTTTAGGCTTGGAACGATCGAATTATCTTAAATAAGCGCAGCATGAATCTGCTAGCATTGACAAGATCGGAACCTTCAGGCAAAGAAATCCCAGCCATTGACAAGATCAGAGCTTAATGCAAGTATTTGCAATAACGCTTGGTCCGGCATTTCTGGGGAAGCCAGTGAGAATCTGGCACGGGCCCGCCACTGTATTGGGAATTGCGACTCCAAGGAAACCACTCGCATCGTCGGGGAAGGTTGGATAGCCCTTCTGCTCTCGCGTCAAAGCCAGCAGGAACGCCCTAAGTCAGGATACCCAGCTTTGAATTTCACCCAACAGTCCTCGTGGAAAGGGAGTGTTTGATGTCTTCGTATGTCTTTTTTTACCCGCTCAACTCATCCCAGCTCACTCAATTCAGCATATGTCTATTATCCTGCCTTAGCATGAAACTTGCTGCTGATACTAATGAAACGCTACATGCTGATTCCTGGCACCTACCATCTCCTACAAGCTTCCCTTTCACGGAGCTGGCTGGGTATGAACTGGACGCTCAGGGCCCGTAATATCGCCGATGAACGCTACATACAATGGGCTTCCTGGGGAGATATGGCGCTCATCGCAGAACCCCGATCGTTTGAAATTGAAGTCTACTACCGTCTTTAAAAAGGATCATTTATGTTTAATGCTAAAAATTCCCTATATACATTTATGATACTGAGTTTAGCTTGCCACCTAACTAGCTCGAAAGCCTTCGGCTTTCCATTAAGCATACAAAACTGTGATAGCAGCACGGTCTTTACCAAAGCTCCTGAGCGAGCCGTAGCCATCGATATCAACCAGACAGAGCTTATGCTGAAGCTAGGCCTGGCAGAGTCGATGATTGCTGATGCTGGAGTTGCTAAGAAGCATGAAATCCTACCTGAACTACAAGCTCAACATGAAAACTTACATCAGCTATCAAGCAAGTACCCTTCCTTGGAAGCCTTATTGGCGATCGAACCGGATTTTGTTCTTGCTGGCTGGCAGTATGGTTTTTCGGAAACCACAGGCATCACCCCGGAGCGATTGGCTAAGATGGGCATTGGCACTTATGCTATTCGGGAATCTTGCATCCGTATCATGCAACGTGATGCCGTCAGCCTTAATGATACCTTCGAGGACATTCTGAACATCGGGCGCATTTTTGCTGTGGAAGATCGGGCGCGAAGTGTCGTCGCCATTATGCGTCAGCAGCTTAGCGAAGTTCCAGCTTTAAACGAAGGTGAGCGGCGACCTCGGGTGTTCCTCTACGATAGCGGTGAGAAGACCCCTTTTACCGCTGGCGGCTTCGCAATACCGACGGCCATGATTCACTTGGCCGGTGGTCAAAATATTTTCTCTGATTTGCCCACTAGCTGGGCTAATGTGAGCTGGGAGGCCGTCATCGAACATCAACCGGAGCTAGTCATCATCGTCGACTATGACGAACCCAGTGCAGACGAAAAGTGGAAGTTTTTGCAGCAGAAGCTCGGATCACATGAGATTCCTGCGCTAAAACACGAGAATTATATAGTCTTACCCTATGCGAGTGCAACGCCTGGGATTCGCAATGCTGATGCCGTCTTGGCAATATCCCGTGGAGTGCAAAAAGTGCTGCGAAAAAGAGAACAGACAAAGAACGACAAGCAGGCTCCTTATCAAAAGCGGATCGCTAAACCATGACAGTTAACAGGAATCTACCGCGCCTTGAAGCTTCGTGGCTTGTCCTCGGCATACTTGCCTTGATCGGTGTGATGATACATGCGCTTACCTATGGCGCATCCTCCATCAGCAGTTCACAGGTCGTAAAAATTTTATTGCTGATGGACCAGGATAGTATACAAGCCAATATCATCTGGCAAGTGCGCCTCCCACGAGTTTGTATGGCAGCCATGACGGGAGCCGGTCTGGCAGTAGTTGGCGCAAGCATTCAAGCGCTGGTGCGTAATCCCATGGCTGATCCATGGTTGCTTGGCGTCTCATCAGGAGCGTCTTTAGGAGCAGTGCTGGTCATCGTCGCCGGCGTGCAGGTCTTTGGCGGAATATCCTTGCAATTGATGGCTTTTCTCGGCGCGCTTGGAGCGTCCTTCCTTGTCTATCGCTTGGCGCAGCGACGAGGAATCATCGACCAATCCCGATTAATCCTCTTAGGAATTGCTGTTTCGTTCGCTCTCTCTGCTCTGACACAGTTATTGATATTTTCAGCCAGGCACGCCTCTCAGGTTCGCGGGGTCTTGTTTTGGACCATGGGAAGCTTTGCTGGCGTGGAATTATCGGATCTTCCCCTACCAGCATTGACTCTATTTTTTAGCTCATTGTTTCTGTTTCACAAACGCTACGAAATCAATCTACTGACATTAAGCGATGCGAAAGCCTACTCATTAGGTATCAATCTCAAGCGCTTCCGCAAACAGCTCTTTCTTGTCACGGCTGCGCTGACCTCGGTCCTGGTCGCCCTTACCGGAGCTATCGGCTTTGTCGGCCTGATGATACCACATCTCTTGCGCCGCGTGGTGGGCGGGCATTATCGCGTCCTATTGCCGGCCTGCCTGATTTATGGCGCTTGTTTTCTCGTCCTCGCCGATACTCTTTCACGCTGGTTGTTTGCACCAGAGGAACTACCAGTCGGTGTATTCACCGCTTTACTTGGCTCCCCCATTTTTATCTGGTTGATGTGGAGATCATCGCATGACTAAGGCTTTGCAGCTTGTTGATTTATCGGTGAGCTATGGCAAGAAAAAAGCACTGCACACGCTTGATCTGACGGTCAATGCAGGTGAGTGCATCGGCATCATCGGCCCCAATGGCAGCGGGAAATCGACTCTTTTAAAAGCCATCCTGGGTTTTTTACCCGCCGATACGGGTGAAGTCTTGATCGATGGTATATCGACTCGCCTGATGGATCATACCGCCCGTTCCCGACAGATCGCTTATGTTCCACAAGACAGTGGCAGCGACGCCAATTTTAAGGTTACTGAGTTTTTGGAAATGGGCCAGTATCCGTGGATGAAGATGACAGATGCTGACGAGCGACGCAAACGCCTGGAAAAGATCGTCAGATGTTTTGATTTGGGAAATCTTTTAGATCGGCGATTCCACCAGCTTTCCGGCGGAGAACGGCAAAGAGTTCATCTGGCACAAAGTCTCTTACAAGAGCCCAAGATCCTGCTCCTCGATGAAATTACCAATCATCTCGATATTTACTACCAGCTAGAAATTTTAAAAGCCCTGCATTTGCTACCGCAAACCAAGCTTATCGCTCTCCATGATTTGAACCTTGCCGCCCGCTTCTGCGATCGACTTCTGCTGCTATCAGGTGGTGTCATGCAGGCTTGCGGGACAGCGAAGGATGTGCTGCAGAGAGAGTTGATCGAGGATTTGTATCGAGTTAAGAGCCAGTTTTTGACCCATCCTGATGGTCACATTCTACTAGCGTTTGAGTGACTCAGCGTACAGAAGGAAGCATGTCGAACCCATGCATATATCATCAATCCTGAAAACGGCGAATTGACTGCAATCGACCTCAGCTCTCGGAAGATTCAAAAACAGTTCAAACTTCCAGGAAAATTGGCAAATATTGCAGTAGCTCATTTTCCTGGTCATTAAAGTGGTCGCCATCCAAATTGAATTTTGAGAGATCTCCCTGAATCTTTTTGAAGAGAAAGCTCGCGGCGGGCTTTCTCTTCTTCCCGCCTCCTGAATCCGTCATTCACCCTCCAGTTTGTGCTTGTTTTATGACCTGGCCATTCCAGAGCGACTTATAAGTGATTTTTCCAGGACAACCCCAGGACAATTTTACAGCTTGCACAAAGCAATATAATCGGTATTGTCGTCGCCGGCCCTTTACAAAGGTTTGGTGCTTCCATTGATCAAATGATGTCACGGATCAATTCCGTTTCGAACTTTGAATTGGTTTCATTTGGCGGAAGGTGAATGCATTGAGATCTTGGTTAGATCTCACTATGGGTAAATATAATAAAGGATGCTATCCATGAGTTGGACTAGACGCGAGTTATTGTTTAAAGTCGGCCAAGCTGCAGGTGTCGGAGCTGTTTATCAAACTATTGCCGCACTCGGATTGCTACCGAATGAATTGGCTTATGCTGGAAAACCACAGCTAGTCAAAGGGCATGGACAAACAGTTTGTATTCTCGGGTCTGGCGTGGGTGGTATGGCAGCAGCTTACGAGTTGCAGAAGGCCGGCTTTCGTTGCATGGTCTTGGAAGCGCAATCTCGCCCCGGGGGAAGGAATCGCACCATCCGATCCGGCGACATCATCGATGAAATCGACAGCCGGCAATATTGTAACTTTGACCAAGAAGAGAACCTTTACTTCAATGCTGGACCGGCCCGCATCGCCCACCATCATCGCGCCGTCCTGGATTATTGCCGTGAGTTTGGTATAGACCTCGAGATTTTTTGCAACGAAAATCGGGCCGGTTTCTTTCACTCGGCGCACTCCTTTGACGGAAAACCGATCAGTAACCGTGAGTATGTAACCGACTGTCGCGGATATCTATCAGAGCTATTGGCCAAAGCTATCCGAAAAAGTCTGTTAGACCAGGAATTGAGTGCCATCGACCAAGAACGGCTTTTGGACTTTGTTCATGAGTATGGCGATCTGGACGCTAGTGGTCGTTATCTCGGGTCGAAACGCGCCGGTTATCAGGGATCAGTCACCGGCGGCCTCTACGAAGGCCAGTTGAAAGTACCACGCGGTCTGGATGCTTTACTTAAAGCCGATTT
This sequence comes from Oligoflexus sp. FD111, assembly GCA_048816425.1. Lineage (GTDB taxonomy): Bacteria > Bdellovibrionota_B > Oligoflexia > Oligoflexales > Oligoflexaceae > JBMDZZ01. The sequence continues at coordinate 3,982 of JBMDZZ010000018.1, read as the reverse complement.
TTGGACTTACAATTTCAACTTTACCGAAGACCCCAACCAAGCCGCTACCATGCTACAACCCAAAGGCGGAATGGATCGCATTGTTCAGGCTTTCTATGAGCGTATTGCCGACTCAGTTTACTTGAATACCGAGGTGGTAGGGATATTTAACCGTTCCGATGATGTTGAGATCGTCTATCAGCAGAACGGCGAATTGAACCGATGTCGGGCCGACTTTGTTATTTCCACCTTACCTTTGCCGATCATGACCTCAATCAAGCATAACTTTGGCGAAAAATATCGCCAGACATTTGCCAGTGTCACCTATGATCATGCAAGCAAGTTTGCGCTGCAATCGCCTCGCTTCTGGGAAGAAAAGCACCACATCTATGGCGGCATCACCTGGACGTCACAAACAATTACCCAGCTCTGGTATCCAAGCTCTGCCTTTCACAATGAACAAGGGGTTTTGGTCGGCGCATACGTCTGGGATCCGGAACCGATGAGTCTGTTTCAAGGATTAAGCCCGCATGATCGCGAGAGGCTTGCTTTGCGTGAAATCGGCAACATTCATCCCGAACTCATCAACTCGGTTCAAAGCAGCATTTCTTATGCCTGGGGAAAGATCAAGTACCAGCAGGGAAGTTGGGCTCAGGATGATAAGGTTGCTCCCGAATTATTGCGCTCAGCAGTTGGCCGGGTTTACTTCGCCGGAGACTATATGAGCCACCTTTCCGGTTGGCAGGAGGGAGCGATCCGCTCTGCTCACCATGTCATTCAAACTTTATCGCATCGAGTCCAAGCCTCGGCGCAAGTTCCTAGCCAACTCGTTCACTCACCCACCAAGGCCAGAAATTGGATACCAACCCCAAGTCCTCAACAGCATGGGATACCGCTAGTCTTGTAAAGAAAACCACGGCCGGTGGAACCTTGGATATTACGGCTGTTGAGCCATCTCAGATTGCCAACTCAACTTCAGGGCATTATCTCGTTTTTGCAAATATTCCATTATATAGTAGCGAGGGTACTAGGATTTCACCTTTGATGCAGGTCAACAAATTTGATGGAAGTGATTTATTTCAAGTGGGACAAGCGATGCATATTTTTACCGATCCATTTGTTGGTCATGGTCAAATGAAATAAGTGCTACCTTACCCAAAGTGAGTCGAACGTACCCTGACAACACAGCTGGAAACAGTTAGGTAATAATTACCTCGATGTCTTAAGCTACGAAAAATTATTGATAATATGAAGTCTCTGGAGAGAACGAAGCGCCCTTCCTAAGGAGTCGCGCATATTTGACGAAATACAACTGTGAAAGATTTATGTACTTATTAGGGATTGGATCGACCTTATGCGCTTGTCAGCTGACTTCATCGCTGAAATTGAATCACAAGTGCAGAAGAAGTTTTCTCATTCATCAGTGAATCCGCAATACCAGGTAGAAGTTTTCCAACTTGGATTGCAGCAAGTGATAAATCAAGAAGAACTAACAACTACCAGAGCTCTTGAAAATTTCTTTACAATCATTGAACTGCTTAAAATAAGCCAGAATCACAAGTTTGTCAGCGAGCAGGATCAAAAGCGACTGATCAAGTTGGCGGAAAATAGTCTCAAGTACTGTAATATTAAACCTGTTACATCACAACTTAGCTACCTCTATACTAAGCTATATATGGAATTATCAAAAAACCTTCGTGCCAATGGACAAACCTGGCTATCGACCTCTTGCTATGATATTGCGAAATATTTGGGGCGAGATAGCCTCCCCCAGGAGTCAATGTCGGATTTTTTACTACGAGGATTACAGGCTTGGCAGTTAGGATATATTAGAACTGCCAAACTGGTTTTTCATCATGTTGAACAAATGAAAACTGATATACCCACCAACCGTTTAGCTCGTTGGTATCTGATTCGATCCTATCGCCTAAGTGGTGAGATCAAGCCTGCAGAGCATCTACTTACCACAGCACCTCTAGACTACATTGGGAATGCTGAATGGCAAGATATGTTGCGTTTTGAAAGCGTTTTACTCAGGGCTCAAATAGCGGAAAGTGCTTCGGAACTACAACAAATTGTGCTTAGAGATCAGATAAACCTGACAAGCTATGATTTATTACGGGCTCAACTGTGGATCTATGCTTCCCAACTAAAACTTGGTAGTGAAAAACGTAATTCCTTTAAAAAAATGCGCGAAAAATTTCCTAAACGAGCCGATAATTCCTTTGGAACTGAAAGCGATTTTCGACTCCTGCAATTTATTGAAACTTGCTACGATTCTAATATACCACTTCAACAAAGGTTAGAGAATCTGGGAAAAAAATTGAGTGAAACGTCCCTGATCCACGATCCGGAATTATATTGCATATTTCTAGTTGCTTCGATTCGCTGGTTGTATCGGATCAAGCAATTGTCGTTTGCCTCAATGCTTATTGAAGAGTATCGAAGCCAAAGTTTGAAATTCTCAGATGGTCGCTTACTAGATTCACTGGGAATCCTTGGTGAAGTAATTGATAAATTGCCAGTAATCACGGATCAGATTCCCAGCCCAGTTCAACTGAAACTATATACCGGCGTGACCCCGCGTTTCATTGCAATCTCACAGGTAATTGCTAAGTGCCTTTTTCTTTTGGCACAGTATAAGATCACACCTAAAAATAGTGATGAAGATGCTGAAAAACTCCGTCATACTATCAATATTCAAGTGGCCAAAATTATCGAGGAATGTGTCGGCAAGCTAAAAGGTCCGTTAATGAAGATCATTCAGCTTTCTGGTGCAAGTAAATATCTTTCTTCAGAATCTCGTCAGATCATGCGTCGCATATATGATTCATCCTCGCCATGTTCGTTTGAAGAACTAAAAGCACATGGAGAAAAGGACCTTGGTCGGACTTTCGCGTCCATTTTTGCAGAGTTTGACGAAAATCCATTGGCCGTTGCCAGTATCGGCCAGGTGTTTCGAGGTACAACCAAGGTTGGCGATTCTGTTGCTATAAAAATCATGTATCCTAAAATCGAAAAAATAATTCAATCTGATTTAACGATTATGAAAATTCTCATTCCATTTTTAAGACAAATATTGCCGAATACCGATATGAATCAAATTTGGGGACAGTTAGTTAACCGGTTTCAAAAAGAATGTGATTATCAGATCGAGATGGAAAATCAACTCGCTTTCTATAATATTTTCAATCATCATCCTTATATAAAAATCCCGAAAATATACCAAGAATTTTGCTCGCAACGTGTTTTTGTTTCGGAATTTATTGAAGGAGAGAGATTGGATGAATATTTGGAAAACGCTAGTCAAGAGCAGAGAAATCATATTGCAGAGCAGATTTTGCGATTTCATGTCGAAGCCATTTTCGTTCATGGATTATGGCACATTGATCCCCACCCCGGAAATTTCATTGTCTCAGAGGACCGTCTGGTTGTTTTAGATTTTGGAGCAATATTTCGAACAAACAGCATAGCTACAGATTTTCAAAGAGTTCGGACCCTTTGTTCCATGAACAATGATTGCCAAGGGTTTTATGACAAAATTAGCGAGTTAAACTTGATTAATCGAGACGTCCTAAGCTTTGATTTATTTCAAAAAGAATTGTCTTATCACTTTTTTTCCCCGTTTCATGTAGATGAAGTGCGTCCCTATTTCTATGAATACGATACGCGAAATACCGGAGATGTGGTTGTAAAAAGAGGTCTATCTCATGCCTTTTTGTTCAAGGCTGAAGATCTGTTTCCATTCACTGTTCAACAGTATATAGGTGAGCTTTTAAACTCAACAGGGGCTATACTCAATTGGCACCAGTTATTGCAAAGCATCGTAAAGGAGATCACTCCCCACCTTGAGGCGAGCAGTCAGTAGGCTTAAAGATCATAAACTGACCTCGCTAACTGGGTATGGGCCAAAGGAGGCTGATTCTTCCTTTTGGTTGTTCAAGTCGCTCATTATGAAAGTAGGCATAGAGGAAGAGAAGATCCTGCAGCCTGTCAGGCCTTT
>JBMDZZ010000017.1:0-80401 GCA_048816425.1 Oligoflexus sp. FD111 | reverse complement strand
AAAGGCCTGACAGGCTGCAGGATCTTCTCTTCCTCTATGCCTACTTTCATAATGAACGACTTGATCGGCCCAAAGGAAGAATCAGCCTCCTTTGGCCCATACCCAGTTAGCGAGGTCAGTTTACATCTGCCAGCAAATCTGCCGAAGATCAATGCCATTGCCAAGCACGAAAAAATATGGGCTGCCTGCCCATGCAGTTTTTCCCAGTCTGCAACAAAAGCAAAAAGCAAAAAGCAGTTAGAAGGTATTCAACAAAGAAAAACAAAGCGACGAGTCCAGCTATGAGTTCATCCGCAAATAGAGCAGAGTGAAGAGCCTGCGGCTTAGGCTGTTCAACTCATTTTGTCCAAGTCAAATAATCATACAAAATAGTCATGTCTTTTAGCTAAGAATTTTCTTATGATGGCCTAGGAAAAATAAGCGCCTGTTTTTTTGGGAAGTGAGTAGCTGTCGAATGAGTAAAAATCTTAGTAGCCTTGCTGGACGTGCATTCTTTAAACTACGCGGTTGGAATTTTGCTCCTCTTCCCCCTTTTTGGCAGGATAAGCAAGTCATTATTGGCTTTCCTCACACGACTGTCCTCGATACGGTTATGGCTTTTGCCGGTTTTTCTATCGTCAAAAAGAAGGGACATGTGCTGGTCAAAAGTGAAGCCTTTCGCTGGCCATTTGCCGCCTTGCTGAACAAACTTGGAGCCATACCGGTCGATCGCAATGCGAAGGCTGGCTTGGTGGCGCAAATGGTCGAAGAGTTTCAAAAGCGGGATGAATTTCACCTTTCTTTGGTACCAGAAGGCACCCGTCATGGTGTAAGCAAGCTGAAAACGGGATTTTGGCACATAGCAAAAGCGGCAAAAGTACCGATTGTTTGCTGGTATTTGGATAATGAAAATAAGCGAACCGTTTGGGCAGGACAAGTTTGGCCGAGCGAATCCTTAGATGAAGATTTGAAAAAAATAAAACAGCTGTATGCGCAAGTGGGTTACCACATTCAAGGCATCGCTGAAAGAAATGGTGAGTCTCATCAAGGTGAGGCAGTTGCCGTGACAGATGAAGCTGATCAGAAAAATATGGCCAAGCAAAATTTTTAAGCTGCGATCTCTCTGCTGCGAATGCACGATCATTGGTCTAGTTTGCGCCTGTAACAAAATTTTCCCCGACATAAAATCACAGTTCTTCAAGATCAAACCTCATAGCGTTAACAACGGTGATGCGAAATAACCCTGCGAACCCTTGTTCCATGTGATTTCAGACGGAACAGTTTGGAATGGGTATGGCTGCGTAGGAGCAATAGTACGATTGACCGTATGTAGGAAAATCGTTATAAGCCTTGAACATGAAACGCTTGCTCGGCTAGTTTTGTACGCAGTAAGTCGATCAATTCTGGTAGGGATCAATTCTTAATTTTATCTACTTTCGCCCTGGTAGATATTTGAAGGGGGTTTTTTTATGATGCTCAAACAATCCAAGCAAACCCTGAGCTACGGTATGCTTGCTGGTTTTGCTTATTTGCTAAGCAGTAGTTCGGCTTATGCAGCAGGCTTCGCGCTGCGCAATCAATCTGCCAGTGGTACTGGTGTCGCTCTTTCCTCGGATACGGTTAATATTTCTGATGCGTCAGGTATGTTTTCCAATCCGGCCGTCATGAGTGAGTTTGAAGGCCACCACCTCAGCTTGAACTTGAACTATACCGCTGCCAATATTTCGGCGAAAGATGCCACCCTATCGAGTACAGAACTCGGTGGACCACACCCAGTGCAAGGCAGCGCTGCGGTCGATGATGTGTCTGAGCCCATCATCATTCCTTCGCTTTTTGGTGTGCATCAGATTAACGAAGACATCCACGTTGGTTGGTCTGTGGCCATTCCTTGGGCAACCAATACCGAGTATAGCCAGGATTGGGCAGGTCGCTACCATGGTATCAATACAGAGTTAGTTACCACTGAATTGACGATCAATGGCTCGTATCGCATCAACGAGATGTTTAATGTCGGCCTTGGTATCAATATTCAACAAGCTACCGGTAAGTTCAACTCAGCCGTTGACTTGGGGCTGATTGGCTTTAGCCAAGGTGCGACCGGTCAGGAAACGATTGGACGCTTGGACGCCATTTCTGAGTTCGAAGGCGATAGCATTGCTTATGGCTTTCAGTTTGGCGTTTTTGCCAAGCCTAGGGAAAACTTGCGAGTCGGTTTTAATTATCGCTCCGAAGTCGTGCATGAAGCAGAAGGCGATATGACCTTTACCGGTACTAATGCTCAAGCTTCGCAATTGCTGGCGGGATTTGCGCAGGATGCTCGCTTTCGCAATTCGACCGATGCCAAACTCAAGCTGACTCTACCTGCGGTCTATTCACTAGGTGTGGCTTATGACTTGGATGCTTTTACAGTTTATGGAAACCTAACCCATACTGGCTGGAGCAGCTTTTCCGAATTTACTCCGGAATACAATGGCGCGAGAAGTCGCACTTTACTTGATTGGAACGATTCTTTATTTGTCGCCGTTGGTGGTGAGTATCGCCTGGATGATGCGCTCACGCTGCGCGTTGGTCTTGCTCAAGACCAGGGAGTTACCGAAGATCGCAAACGGACGCCACGAACTCCTGACAATGATCGCTTGATTGCAGCCATTGGTGCCGGTTACAAATTAAATGAAATGATCAGTTTCAACGCTGCTTATCAGAAACTATTCATCGAAGAAACGACCATTGAGTTATCGGATCAAGATTATCCAGATGCTCAGACTCGTGGAAACTTGTCGGCGAAGCTAGAAATTGATCCCCATATCTTTGTGGTGTCTGCTGATCTCGCCTTCTAAGTCGTTACTTCCTATAAGCTAAGTATATATGCGAACTCTTCAGGCCACCTTTACTATTATGTGAAGGTGGCCTGAACTGTTTGCGGCAATTATGACTGAGTCATGTAAGCATGATCATCGCCATTCGGTAACAAAATCCGACACTCAGGTTGACGACAGTACTCATGGATTGACTAAACGGCTCCATTTAGCGATCTTGCGGCTGTCTATAAGCAAAATAAGCTGTTGATGCCGTCATATTTGCGCTACATCTGTCGACTATAGCTGTATGCTGATGCCGCTGAGTTTTTTGGGCTTAAAGCAATAAGGGGGATGAGCCGTATGAGCGTTATGGATACGGAAGAGGTCAAAACCAGTCATGCGCAAATTCGCTTTCAAGAAGATGGCGTCTATCTAAAAGAAGGATCGGCTGTCGTCTTTATGTCTTGGGCGGATCTGACCTTAGTCATGAGTGAAGATCATCAAGTTTGCTTTGTCGATGGTATGCGACGCATTGTGGTTCGTTGCTCTCTTTGCCAGGTCGAGAGTGATCTTGCAGCTTATGGCATGATACGTATCAATCGGCAAGTGATCATCAATCTGCGACATGTAAAAAAAATTGCCGGTGGAACAAAGGCTCGCATTCAACTAAATAACGGGCAACATTATCCGATCACTCGTCGGCGCAAGCTGCAAGTCTTACAAGCACACCATGGGTTTTTGCAGCAGACATGCAAACGCAAGTCTTCAACTTTGCGCACTCTTAGGCGAAGTATCGATACCTTTGGCGATGAAAAATTATGGACGCCATCGCAATCGAAGGTCCGCGCTTATTTAAGCCGGCATCCGGATCTCGCTACCGATCATTTTGAGGCCTTTCAGTTCATTGCAAAAACTCCAGCCTGTCACTGGTTAGGAGCGTGGAATAATGATTTGATGCAGGAATTACGGCCCATGTTGGTAGCAGCCGATGCAGCGCGTGAGATTCCTGTCTTTGTGATTTACCGCTTACTGTTGCGTGATGAGACGAAAACCATCCAACCCAATCTCTGGGATCTGATGCTGTATAAGCAATGGATTCGTTCGTTGGTTCAGGCTGTTGGTCATTATAAATGCATCATCATCCTCGAACCCAATGCCTTGAGTATGATGGACGATGAGATGCCGATCGAAGTCCAGGATATCTATTATGAGGCCTTGCGTTATGCGATCGCTTGTCTGCGCAGACAATCACAAATCCTGATATATCTCGATGCCGGGCATTCCGCTTGGGTTGATCCCATGCAGATGACAGTCCGTTTGGCGAGAGCCGGGGTTGATTTTGCTCATGGCTTTGCTGTCAACGTCTCGCACTTCATTCACTTGGATGAAATTTATGAATATGGTCAGACTATTTCGCAAATCTTAGGTGGTAAACCATTTGTCATCGATACCAGCCGTAATGGGCAGGGAATTCAGGACACAAGGCAATGGTGCAATCCTCCTGGCGTTGGTTTGGGCCGCATGCCGACCCTAAAACCCCGGATGAAAGGAGTCGATGCCTTTTTATGGATCAAACCGCCTGGCGAATCCGATGGCGGTGGCAAAAATAAGTCGACGAAAGATGGTGAGTGGCTACCGGCGAGAGCCTGGGAATTGATTAGAATGGCAAAGATGTCTTAACAGAGGAAATATGCTGATGACTGTGCAAGCTGTCGCAACTCTTGATCCCGAATTGAAGCTCTCGCGTCTTATTTATGGAACCTGGCGCCTGCTTGATCGCTCTGTCTCAAGCAGCGACTTGGAAAAACTGGTGGAACTTTGTCTTGAAGTGGGAGTGAATACTTTCGACCTGGCTGATATCTATGGTGACTATTTGATCGAAGACTACTTTGGTGGAGCTCTGCCCGCTCATCTGCGCACACGCATCCAGGTGATCACCAAATGTGGAATTTGTTTGCGATCGAACCAACGCCCTCTGCATCGTCACAAGTTTTATCAGGTCAACGGTCAACATATCAGGCAGTCGGTGGAGCAATCCTTACGTCATCTGCGAAGGGAATGGATCGATGTATTACTGATTCACCGCCCTGATCCATTGACAAATTTTCAGGATGTCGCTGAGGAATTCCGCGCTCTGAAAGATGAGGGCAAGGTGAAAGCTTTTGGCGTTTCTAACTTTTCACCGATCCAATTGCAATCACTGCAATCTCAGTTAGATCTGCCGCTGATTGCGAATCAAATCGAATTGAACCCTTTACAAGCCTCGGCCCTGTGGGATGGCACGCTCGATCATGCACAAGCCCATGCTTACTTACCCATGGTCTGGTCGCCGCTAGCGGGAGGGCGAATTTTTACTCATCCGGAATATGCGGGCTTACGCCAGCAGTTGGCGACGATTGCGCAGCGCTATGCCTGCGACATGGATCAACTGCTGATAGCCTGGCTGCTTTTACTGCCATCAAGGGCCCTACCTGTCATTGGCACAGCCGACCCGCAGCGTTTATTACGGCAACTGCAAGCGACGGAGATCAATCTGGATCGTCAGGATTGGTTTGCGATCTTGGAAGCTGCTCAAGGTAAGGAAGTTCCATAATTGTGAAACTTTCGTGTGATTTTAAGCGTCCCATTAAGCGTCAAAGTCCTACCGCCCAGTAAACTTGGTGGCAGCAGGGAGTCGTTTTCCCCTAGATTCTCGTCGCCTTGTCAAGTTTGCTGGAGGACTTATGCTATTGCGCTTACGTATCTTAATCATGCTTTTTCCCTTGTCATCTTCTCTTTTACTTGCTGAAACGGACCATAAGACGCAATTTATTGGCTATTTCCGTAGTACCTTGGGCATTTCCGACCGTCCTGGTTTACCTGGCTTTGGCGCCCCCGGCATACCGGCAAAATATCGTTTGGGTAACGAAGCAGATACCGTTTTGGAGCTTGGGGTTGACCATCGCTTTGCCGATGGGCCCGACGCTCCGGCAGGCAGCTATTTGCAAGGTGTTTTTATGCTGAGTAGCTATGCGCCTATAGGTGGTAGTCAGTATTTGAATGAGCTAGGTATCGCTCAAGCTTATGTGAAGATGTCACGCTACTTAGGTGATTTTGATGTTTGGCTGGGGCGACGCTATTACCAGCGGCAGCAATTGGAGCTGAATGACTATTACTGGCTCAATCCCGGGCAAGGCTCTCATTTAGGTGCCGGTTTAGAAGATTTGCCCTTGGCTGCCGGGCGTCTTGACCTTGCTTTGCTGACTTATGAAGATCAAGCTGTGGCTTCGCAAATAGATGAAGAAGTGTCAGCCAATTTACATTCGCGACAGGTGGAATTGCGCTATCGCGATATTCAACTGACAAAGCAGATCAGCTTATCGAGCTTGCTCAGTTTCAGTCACAGGCCAAAGGACGAGCTTCTTGCATATCCTGAAGCCGAGGGAAAGACTGCGGCCTTATGGTTAAATATGCAATTCGGACGACATGCGCATAGTCTGGCAACGATCATGCGCCAAGGTTTAGGTTTGGTACAAAGCCCGACGAATGGCAAACCCATTCGGGAAAATAGTATTGCGTCAGGTTATGATCTGAAAAAAGCTAGCCTCTACGAACTTAGCCATGCCTATACCTATTACGGAGAAGCTTTGACCTTACAATTTTTAGCCATTCACCATCAAGAAGCAACAGGCCGAACTGGTGTTCAGGGTGATAGGCTTCGTTGGAATAGTCTAGGAATACGGCCGGTCTATTTTATCCATCGTTTTATCAGTCTTGCTGGCGAGCTTGGCTATGATGATGTGCGCAATGATATTTCGGGTCATCAAGGAGGTCTTACAAAAGCGACGCTCGCTCTGCAGTTGATGAAAGATACCTCCGCTGGAGCAAGGCCGACCATTCGCTTCTTTGTTACCCATGCAAACTGGTCTCGAGATTTTCAAGGTATGGTGGGAAGTCTATATGAGCAGGACAAAACTCAAGGCTGGAGCAGTGGCCTGCAGACTGAAGTGTGGTGGTAAAAAAATTAAATCCGCCGCACAAACGACTGAACGGTTCGCAATGGTGACCAAAGGGTTGCCGAAAATTTTTGTTTAAGCCTTTCGTTTGTGATATTCCATTGGTAAGTACCAACAAAATTCAAAATTTTAAGGGGATTCACGATGAGATTACTTGGCGCGAGCCTGCTGTTGGCGGGGGCGAATTTTTTTGCGCATTTTGCTCATGCTGTGGATATGGAACAAAAAAAGCCCATTCCCATATCGCTAGCAGAACTTTATCAGGATCAGTTTGATATCGGTGCAGCCATTAAAAGTGAGCATCTCGATGAGACTTTCCGCAGGCAGATTTTTTTAGGAAGCTTTGGGCGCTTAACGGCAGAATATGAAATGAAATGGGGCCAAATTTTCAAAGAAAATCGTTATGATTTCAGTGCCGCTGATAAGCTCATGGATTTTGCAAGGGACTACGGAATCAAAGTAACTGGTCACACTTTAGTCTGGCACATCGATCATCCAGTGAGACTTTTTGAAAATGCAAAAGGCGGAAAAATCGGTAAAGCCGAACTACGGCAGAGGATGAGGCAGCATATTTTTACGACGATGAATCATTTCCAAGGAGTGGTGGATAACTGGGATGTGGTTAATGAAGCTATTTCCGATAAGGAAGGCGAAGTTTACCGACGCTCTGAATTTTATCAAATCTACGGCGACCAATCTTATATCGTCGACGCCTTCCGTTTTGCCAGACAAGCAGATCCAAATATGGAGCTTTGGTACAATGACTATATGTTGGAGCATTCCGATAAACTGGAAAAATTGCAAGAATTTATCCGCTATATGAAGCAACAAAGAGTGGATCTGGCTGGAATTGGCTTTCAAGGCCATTACAGCCTTGAGTGGCCTACTATTGATATGATCGAAAAAGCATTTCAATTGGTGATTAAGGAAGGTCTAAAAATTAAAGTTAGTGAGCTAGACGTGACCGTTTATAATGATTATCTCGATGGTGTTTTTCAACCAGAGCCAGAAAAAGCTTGTGATGCTCCTTTGCTGGCAAAGCAGGCACAAAGGTATCGCGAACTGTTTGAACTGTTTCGTAAATACAAAGACCATATCGCACATGTGACTTTTTGGGGTTTGACAGATGAAACGAGTTGGTTGAACGGTGTGGTGAAAGGGCGAGAGGATTGTCCTTTGTTGTTTGATAAGAGTGGAAGAGCAAAACCAGCTTATCACGCCATTTCCCAATTTAAATAAGACGGCGTTTGAAAAGACCATTTCCACGTGGTCGTAGTCGTGGTCGGAATGACACCAGCTGAAATTCCGACCACGACTACGACCACCTCCACGACCACGTGGGTAGTTAGCTTTCTGCGTTCGACCAGTTTTGCCTTTCATCGTCAAACATTTGCCGATAAATACCTCTGCGGATGCTCATAAGAACGTCCCTGACGAGCTGCTCATCTATGATGCAACCATCCATAGTGGCCAGATATTCATTCTTATATTGGGAAGCATCTTTTACCAAGTCCACGACAAGATCCTGCTGTCCGAGTATTTGCATGCCAATAATGGCATACATCTTGGCTGCGAGCTGACCTTGGTCATATAGCATGAGCAACAGCTCTTCTGCTTCTGGAGATTCCAAGATCCAAAAAAGGTTGATCATTGGATGAGATAGACTACCGGCAAAGCCGACTCTTGAAGATTCCAAAATTTCGCTATCGCGTAGTTGCTCAAATGCCAGTTGGATATGCTCGACTGTGCCGGCATCCTCTTGTTTGCTTTCTATGGTGGAAAATGATGCCCAAGATGGAGACGTAATCAAGCCACTTACTAAGAACATCATTGCCAAATATCGCTTTGTCTTTACTGCAAGCAGTATCATGAATTTTCTCCCCAAAAAAAGTTATTTATCAAACTCCCTATAGTAGCTCAGATGCTTAATGCCATCATTACGGGCTGAGGTCGTAGGTATTTTGAAAAACCTACGAAAAAATATAAATGGCTTAGTTTTGACTCTGATTGCAAGAGGAGGGAGGGTAAAAAATCAGCCTAGTATCCCGCTGCTTTTCCTACTGTGCGCCAAGTTTTTGTAGTTGTTGTAAATCTTCCAAGCTAAGATATTTTTGCCAGATGGGATGTTGAAGGAATAGCTTAAGGTTAAACGATAGTTCCTCATTTCTAGTAAAATAGGAACGCATCAGTAGACTTAAAACCTGCTGATAGTGAGGAAAAGATTGGTGGTCATGGCTAGTGAGGATACTTTTTAGAACAGGTAAGTAGTAACGTTCAGTCAGTTCGGAGAGCTTGGGTTCATCAAGATTTTGTATTGTTTGCTGTAAATTTTCCGCTTCTTCCAGTTGAAGTTGCATGAGTTCATTGATTGCGCCAAGCTCCACTTCAACCTTTTTTGCGGACTTTTCTAGAGTAATTAATTGAGTTATATCAGTGATGAAAAGGTACACACCGATGAGTTCCTGTTTGTTGTGGATTGGTACCCAAATTAGGCGAAGATGCAGGCTTTCTTGTGTATCAGGATTGTGATCCTGCTTTTTCCATTGCGACCTCTCTGGAACAAGCTGCTGCAGTTCATGTAAGATGAAATGATTTTTATTCTCGAAGGTATGAAAAACGAAGCGTAGTGCATCTGCATCTTGTAAAATTGAATCAGGATTCAAGCGCTTGATTAAGGTGTAGAAGCTAGGCCAATCGTTAACAGACATACCCATAGTATCGCGTAAAAATCTTGAATAGGCGCCGTTAACCTGCCAGTCGTTATTGCTATCTCTATTCAGTAGAATAATGCCAGTGGGTAAGCTTTCAATGAGTAGGCGAAGTTCTTTAGTGCGTTCTTCAATCCTTTGATCAAATAAAGTAATATCTTCGTGAAGTTTTCGTGTCATGCTTTTGATTTCAGATTCTTGCCGCTCCGCTTGTGTGAATGCTTCAGAGATACGTGAAGCAAAAAGGACGGAAACAATCAAACTGCTGGTAAGAAAACCCAAAGGGTGCAAGCCAGGAATCAATTCAATATTAATACGAGCATTAAGAACTTCCAGGAAAGTGGAAGTGAGTATAATTATAACTGTTACCGAAAACGTAATGATCGATGTGCGCCTATTTTGAAAGCCGCGCTTGATAATCAAAAAAAATGCCGCAATGGAAAAGCATATTAATATATATGTGATTAACATAAGTGGAATGAAAAAAGAACTATTAGCGAAAATAAGTGCAGGCAATGCTAATCCTGAAAGAATCCATGAATATCGCTCTAAGCGTAATGAAGCGTCCAGGGGGAAAATCGCCCGGGACATGCTGATCGTCGAAGGTATCAATAAAATGACAGCAAAAACTTCAAGCCGCCAGTAAACTGATTCTGAAAGAGTAATATAGTGATGAAGTTGACCTTGGCCAGTCAATATGATGCGTAAGCAGAGAGCAAATGCCATCATAGCTATCATGGTTGCGGCATTATAACGTCGGCGAAGAAAGGCAAAAACTTGATGAAATGCGAAACAAAAAGCTAAGCCTGCCAAGGCAAAAAAATCTAATGAGCGAGAACGCTGATTCGAAAAGCTTCCTTCCAGGGCTGAACGTGCTTTGAAGGTTCCACGAAAGCCACAGAGTGGACTTTCGCCGCACTTTAGGTGAAACTCTACATGCTGAATGGGTTGTTTGACCTGATAAAATAAGTCGAGTGCTTCCGAGCTTTCTGGCTGGTGGTTTTGTTGCCAAACTAATTCATCGTTAATCTTGAGTGAGGTAATTCCATAGATTCGAATCAAACTGATATGGATTAACTCGCCAATGTATTGGTTGGGAATTTCCATATTCCAGCAGTAGTAACCTTCATAAAGATGAAGTTGCTTTTTTATCAATTGCATGTATTTAAATGCAGGGAAGTGTACTTCCCGTCTTTCTGTAGAATCTGCGAGTTCATTGCAGGGGCTGCTTTGCCATAAAACCGGCCCCCGGACATAGACTCCTGCGGATTCACTACCCTTGTCTTGCCAGTGGTAGACAGGTGGCGTTATGCTATCAGCAATGATCCGGGAACTAAGAAGTGACGACCAGATTAATGCTACGACTACGTATATAAAATTAAACTTCATATGCCCTCGTTAATGGCAACGTAAGAGGGGAGTTGAATCTGCCAGCTACATGCGCGATGGCCGTTTCTACGCTCATCCCGCCAGACTATTTGCAGATCGCCGCCAAGTTCTTTGATGATGTCTTGAACGGCGTCCATACCAACTCCCCGGCCTGAAATTTCATTGGCTTGGTTTTTTGTACTAAAATTTCCTAGGAAAATAAATGCGGCAATTTCTTCGTCACTAAGCTCCTGCTCGGCTGCAATTAAGCCAAGAGATTGTGCGCGCTTGCGAATGTGGTCCAAGTTAAGTCCAGCGCCGTCGTCGAAAAGATCGATTTGTAAGCGATCCTCTTGAATTTTTGCCTTTATAGTAATCTTACCTTTAATGTCTTTACCTAGTTTACGGCGGATATCTACGGGTTCAATGCCATGGTCGATGGCGTTACGCAATAGATGAACAAGCGCTCCAGATAACGAGCCTGCTTGCGAGCGTTTAAAAAGTGAATTTTCGCCAATGACAGAGAGTTTGGGTGTTGGTTTTTCAAGGCGGCTAGCAATATCACGTATGCTACTGCGAAAGGTATCGGCAAGTTGCCGAAATGAAATAAAATAAATTTTTTGAAATCTTTGCCATTGACTTAACCAGTCTGCCGGTGCTTTGCCATTTGCAATCTGTGTTGCTTGATGAACTAATTTATCAAACAAGAAATCTTGTTCTTCAAATGGATTGTCAAGGGTCTGATGAGTTAGCTTTTGTATGTCCTGGCTATACTGATTGAAGCATTCTTTGAGTTCTACCAGGGCGTTGTCAAGTTCTGCAGCACTTAGTTTACTATTTTGAAGAATATTTTCTTCTGTTTGATGGGCAATATCGGCTAGTAGAGTGAAACCATAGGTGCGCGATAGACCTTTTAATGTGTGCAAATCTCGCATAATTTGTGCTTTATCAATAAATTCGGTTTCCTTCGCAGCCTGTCGGTACGAATCAATACGCTTTAGTAGGGCAAGGCTTTCGCGAAAAAATATCGATGATTTTGCTCCTTCGAGCTTGAGTATTTCAAAGATACGAATTTGCTGTTGCTCATGTAGTTGCGAACTCTTAGCAAATTTCTTTTCATCTGACACATCTGCTAAGGTGAGCAAAATCGAAGTGACGGTATCATCTTCGATCTGTGGAATCCAGCTGCACAGATAACTCTGAGTATTGCCATCGGCACCATTAAAGCGAAGCTCAGGAGGCAGTAGAGCGGTATTTGCCTCGATCAGATCCGCTAATCCACCGATACTTGCTTGTAAAGCTGATATAGCTTGTGCAATCTCGTTTTTATCGAGATGCGATTGGCGTAGAAAGTTCTGAAACTTTACAATATCTATGGATTGATCATCTAAGATTCTTCGGCTAGCTTCTGAGATAAGTGGGCTGATCATGAGTCCATGATCGTCCTCGTGAAAGATGAAAATACCAATCTCAGTATGTCTTAAGATAGCGTTCAATTCCTCTGTACGCTTAAATACTTCTTCTTCCAAGGCAATGGCCTGCTTTTCCAGATCCTTGTTGAGCTGGGTGATGCTATTATTTTGTTTTTCCAGTCTCTGAAAAATTCTTTCAAAGCGAGACGCTTGAAATAAACAAGCTAAAAGAGCAAAAATCATCAAACCCGGGCCAACAGTGTAAAAAGGTAGCTTGATAATATTGAAAATATGCATCAGATCAAAAATACTACAGGCAATTGCTGCCATCATGCCGAGAAAAAATAGTATGCTACCCGAGCGCCGGCGAATCATCGCACGGATAACAATTATCATCATCGTGAAGAAGGTGGATAGTGTGACCAAATGGAAAGGCTGAAGCAACTTGTTACTGAATCGTAAGGGAAGCAAGATAGTGAGTATAATGGCTGCAAAACCTAAAAAGTATAAAAATAAATTCCAGCTGCGAAATGTTTCTCGATAATACATAACCTGCACGATTACCAGAGATAAAATGACCATAAAATAATAAGTTAACACCTCCAAATGGCGCACTGTGTCTTCCGGAAGTTCGAAACCGAGAGCCCAGCGACCAGCACTAACCAAACCTATGCGCACCATAGCCGTCAAAAAAAATAAACCTAGTATCAAGTAGGGAAGCCATTGACGACGAAAGCTATACAGCCAGATGTGGTAAATCGCCGAAAAAAGCAGAGAGCCAAGGATGGCAGCATCCAATAGACTAAGCCTTGATAGGTTTTTCCGTAGAGGCTCAGCAGGAGCAAGAAGAAAATCCCAGTCAAAGCCGCCCGTATGTATGTCTCGATTAATATTTTGAATGACGATTTCCACGTCTTGGCTTTGTATAGGAAAGTAGTGCACCAGATTGCTGGTTCTTTGCTGAACTTTGTTAACATCCCTTGCGACTATGGATGGGTTAGGAATTTCAAAGTGATTGACCCAAATCCGACTTGCGCCAAAAGTCAAGGGAAACCAAATTCCCCAGACTTGACCTAGGGATTGTTCGGGGAATTGTAAATGGAGGCGGTAAGTAGCCATGCCGCGGGTACGCCGTTCACCTTCGGGGAGATTAATCCAGGGCTTAGGAAAAGAAACCGTTTTCCAATTATAGGCATCGAAAACATGCGGCGAGACTAAGTTATTCCAAATAATTTGTGCATCGCCTTGAATTTTGAATATCTCATTTGTCGCTTGTGGGATTTGGGCGGTGCCGTTGATCAACTTAACTGGCGTATAATTCTGTGCCATAACTATCGGTGGAAAAAAAGATAGCAACAAAAACAAGAAACGCCAAAGCATTCCGACCACCTGAGTTTAAGAGATTTTAGTATTAAGAAAATTATAGTCTAAAATTCCATTACCAACAAGCAGCTCAATTTCTTGAACTGCTTGATTTCACACACATTTCGTGTTATCCAGTTGGCTATTTGCGCTACTTGGTAAAAAAGATGGTTTTGTTGAGCTAAGTGAATAACTTGTTGCTTTTCAATCTTTCCCATGGAATTGCTGGGGAAATGGTCGATTGCAGAAACGAAATCAGGCTGATAGAGGCCAGGCAAATGCTGGCATGTACTTTTGATTTTTCATGCAGGCTGAAGTTTGGCTTTCCCTGGATAAATACGACTAGCATATCAAGATGCGGACGTGTGGCATCACTCCAACCGACGACAACGATTTCAGAAAGTTCAGGAAGACGGCATCGAAAGCTCTGTTCAATAGCGCTGGAAGAAATTGATTCTCCATGACGTTTGATGACCCACTTTTTACGTTCGATGAATTGCATGTCATTTTCATTGATGACCTGCAGGTGATCATCGCTAGATAGCCAACTGTCTCGACACATTTGCCGGCGAGATTCTTCCTCAGGCAACAAGGCAAGACTTTGGCCTGGAAAATGGAATTGCCAGCAACCGTCCCTGCTCTTGCCTTGGAAGCGCAAAGTGCTTAGCATTTAGCGATTTTGTAGCTGTTCAAAGCCTTCTAAAAGGATGGTGCTAGCAAACAGAAAGTCAATCCCACTAAAGACCTGCCCTCTTTCAGGACATGGACGCCAATCCTGACTGACGATGCCTTCCCGTAGATAATCCCTTTCAAAGAGATAAAAACTGCAGCGCTCCTTGCTTGACGGCAGGCGATCATCGGGAAACCAACGAGGATTGAGTAAGGTCCTTAGAGCTTGCGGCCAAGCTTGAGCCGATCTCGTCACTAAACCGTATATTGCCGCATATAAAGCATTATGTGGTTCACGGTGAACCATCCAGCGTAAGCGGGCAATCGCAAATTCGTCTAATTCGCCGCGGATGCGCCAGCGAAGAAGCATATGCAAGGCACTAAGGTGACAGTGATAGCCATCGCATGGTCCCCAGACCTGGAAATCATAATTGGCCATTGTTGGGGGAAGTGGGGTTCCATTAAGTTTTTCGTGCATCTCATAAAAACTTTGCATCAAAGCAGGTGTTAAATCGGTACGACCAGCTTGCCCCTCACCGACAATCCAGATCAGTGGCAGCGACGCTAGGCTGTTGGTTTCACCAAAACGAATAAAGTCATCGATTCGTCGGTTATCGCCTTTCGCCCAAAGCCAGTGGGCAAGTCCCATAAGCATATCGCGACTGATCGTGCTTTTTGAAGCCTGATAGCTGGCGCCGTTCTGATAGTTGGCATAACAGTTTTGTTGCCAGTGACGGAAGTAGCGGCCTGGTAACCAGGGATCTTCGGCTAATCCCACAGGGCTGGAACCGCCGGCAACTGCAAGCAGACTCGTAAAAAGCAGGCCATCGCAGTGGGTATCAACGGGCCAGGAATTTTGGTCGAGTTGCATTTCACTGAGCCACAGATAGCGCTGGTACTTGTTTCGCAAGGCTTCCATGTCTTCTTGTAGTTCATGGAAATCCACCCCGGGCGGTGTCGGCGCATCTGCCAGCTGACAAGTCTCAGCCTTGAGCTTTTGGATTTCACTATCAACGACTTGACGTAAACCCTGGATGATCTGCTCGTCACTGTTAAAACTATCCATCAGGCTTTGATTTAACCATGGCTCTAAACTCGATGTTACTTTCTCAATGTGAAGCTGTAATTGTTCCACTTCTAATTCACAAACACTTGAGCCGCGCAAGCTAAGGGAGGGAGCAAGTTTGATGCTGGCATTAAAATCTGCAGCTCCTGGCATCGCTAAGCTCATCTGAATTTGCTGGCTGGGAATCTTTAGAAATATTTGGCCTTTTCTGGGCAATATCTGCAAATTTTTTTGCGTCGGCCAGTGGATGTCAGCTTCGACGCGAATGGCAGAAATCAGATCTTGGCTTAAGCGAGCTAGCGGCTCGCCTTGCCACTCTCTGATTTCCATATTGATTTGACATGAAATGCCGGAAAAATCTGTGATCGGTAAGCCGTCAATTCCATCGCGGCAGATCTTGTCTGGAAGGGCTGCATGCAAGGGAAAATTGAGCAAGCCCAGCAAAAAAATGGACATCACACGCATCTGCTTCATCGACTAGCCCTCGCTTAATTTGTTGCTGCGTGAACGCAGGTAAATCCAGAAGCCGTCCGTTTCCAGCTTGCCGTCCAAGCGACCTCTCTCTTGAATCATTTTGAGGCTTTTACTTGAACCGGGTTGGATGCTCTGGTTGAGTGATTCTAAGCTTTTTTTACTAAGCTCTATGATGCGGTTTTCGATTCGCGATCGCACCATGAGGAAAGCGAGATTGATGACATCATTGGAAAAGCGAATATCCGTATCGGTAGCAACGACCTGTGACTGCCAATCGTCCAAGCTTACATGTAACCAGAGCTTGGCACGGGCATCAGCCTTGATTTTGCCAATAATGGGTACTTTGGTCTCGGCTATGATTTTCGTGCGAATCAGCACTTTGCCGTTACCTTCCAGGTAGGCATGCGGCTCCAGAAGGCGAAATTTGACCTTGTTTTCGACAAACTCATCCAAGGCTAGTTCTTGCAACTGTTCATTGAGCGCGCGAAGAATACTACCCGCGCCGATGTTCAAGGTCAAAGGACGGTAGTCGATGATGCGAACTTGCCAGGTGTTTGTTGCTGAATATACTTGAGGGCCTGCGCTGAATGTAAATAAAAGGGCGAGTATTCTGCTGGTTGCGATCGCCTCAACGTGTAGTTTAGGTACAACACGAGACAATCGCCGCCAAGCATGCATGATGGCGTGCTTCATGGTTTCCTCAAATAACAAGATTGATTTGCAGAAACCATTACAGAAAATTACGCAGCTGTCACTTTAGATTTGATTCAGTTACCTTTTCCATTGAGCAAGCTGCAAAGGCGAAATCACAAAGACATTGCATGCTCGTAGAAGGTTTGCATCATTCGTGGCAGATTGACGGCAACCAATTTGTTGGTAATCGTTTTTGGAGCAAAGATTTTTAAACCCACTTCCAACTGATAGCGCACCTTGCACTTATTGGGACCGAGCTCTTCGATGTCCCAAGAACCGTTGTTGACTTTGAAAATACTGCCTGAATCCAAAGTCCATGCCAATCGGTTTGGGCGATGGTGAGTCATTTTTAAAGTGTAGGAGATCGTTTTTACAATTTGGATATTATAACGAATTAATGCACCTTTTTCGTTATTCTCCAAAATATCAAGGCTACTCACTTCAGCTAAGAGTTTGGGGTAGCTCTCATAATCGACCAGGGCCTGATAATATTTCTCGGCGGAGATATCATATATTTCTTCTCGGCTAGTATCCGCCATGTTGGGAGTACTCCTATAAAGCTTGTCACAGATCATCGCACAAATAATAGAAAGATAAGAAGCCTGGTTATAGGATTTTCTGCAAAAAAGGTCAATCGACTCTCAAGTGGGAAGAACAATGGTTGGCTAATTTGTGAGGATCATGGGGAGCATTATGAATCTGACCGGCATCGACTCAAGAGAGGTCGCGCCGGTCAGCTCGGCAAGCGTGGACTCGTCCAAGCTTAATTCTTATAGGATGTCGCCGTCAGCATCACCTAAAAGGAACATGCCGATCAAGAGAGACTCGATACCGCGAGTGATCGAACGTGCTGCCAGGTTGGGAAGCAAGTCGATATCGGGAGTTACAGTTGATTCATAAATTAACAGGTACTGATCTTCAGAACATAGTTCAGAGCTAGCGCAGTCAACGACGTGGACGTTGCCAGTTTGTGACTGGACGCCGATCGAACCATTTAATGCTGGCTCACCAGTAGGAACTTCCTGCTGGCCTTTATTTTGCGCAGTAAACTCAAGAGAGCGGAGTGCACCATCATAAGCATCGACAAGGGTGTTATGAGTCACGACGCGTACATTTTGGTAACCGATCACAGAGTCGATGCGGTAATCAGCATAGTGGCGCATGACTTCGCCATTGCCGTCAGTAGCAGGTAGAGGCTTGAGCACTTTGCTGGTGTTAAATAAAATGTCAGTGCGACCAGTGGCATCAACATATTCCGGCCAGTTTTCAAAGTCAGTATAGCGTTTTAAGATGCTATTGATGTTTGAGTAGCTTGCTTTGTCAACAACTGCAAAAAACTTAACATTGATCGGTCCGCGCAGAGGTGGCGCGCTGTAGCTTGAGCAGTAGCTGCGCATTGCCAAGTCTCGGGCACAACCTGATGGGGCTGTTGGCAAAGTTTGAGCTGCGGCACTGGCCGATACGGCCAAGCCTAAGGTCCATCCAATCAAGTGCTTCATAAACGAACTCCTTTCAAAAGTGAAATCTCTCCGTTCCCCTCTACGTTCGGGAGAGTACGAATCATGGCTCGGTAAATCCAAGCCAATAATAATTTCCTAGTTAGCCTGATCTTGCGGAGTGAGTCGCAAGCGAGACTCTTGTGGAATGCCATCGAACCAACCATCGATCAGTTCAAGCTGCTTATCCCACAGATCGCCGGCATCTTCCGCAAAGCGGCGCAGCATCCTTAAGCTCTGGGCTAGCTCAGCAGATCCTTTATCCTTCCAGACCATGCGCTCGTCAGCATATACTAAAAATCGCTGGGTGGAACGTAGGAAATCCCCCATTTCTTGCGACGCGGCCAACCATTCACTTTGCTCAGCTTTCTCGAAACTATCCAGTAAAGCTACCATCTCGTTTCTTGTTGCAGGATCGCTTAGGCTTTCTTTCATCAGCGGATCATCTCCCGTTAATCCGAGGCGCGGATCAGCGAGAAAGTTTCTAAAAGCTGTAGCGTTGGCACGATCAGCTTGAATGGGCTCCAGTAAGTCCAAACCAAGATTTGACCAGTAAAATTCCTCGTCCCGCGAGCTTGTTTTGGCTTGCCAATGCAATTCCACCAAGCTTCCTGCCTGGGTTATGAAAAAATTCATACTTTGCCCTAGGAAGTCGCGTAAAGAAGGTCCTGGTTTGCCATCAAGTTGACTCAATTCCGTTTTAAAATGGCCTATCCAGCGATGAAAATTTTGATGAAATGCTTGATCGAAGCGGCTTAAAGTGAGCACTTTCAGCAAGCGATCCATTTGCTGGGCTGCCTGGAGCTGAAAACTTCCTTCACGACCTGTTTGGTAGGCGCTTAATTGTCTTCTGCCGAGGTCCAAGAAGATGCGCAAGATGCGTTCTTGGTCCGCAGCTTCGCCAAGGCGATCCAATTGTTCCTGAAGGAGATCCAAGCCGGTTTGTAATTCTGATGAGCGAATACGATTGCTCGCTGTGACAAAGCCACTTAAGTGAGGTCGCAAAAGGACCTGCTTGGCAAATAACAGTCCTGGGTCTTGCCAATCAAAGCGATTACCAAACAATCCCATGAGTGCCAGAGGTAAATCGCGGCCTAAGAAATCATAATTCTGGAGAGAATTTTGCTGTAAGAGAATATGGGCCAACGCCTGCCTTGCAGCATGATTGTCAACCAATTCTGCCTGCATGTCGAGCAGGAGGCGAAGACTGCTACTACCAAGTTCCTCATGTTTTTCTTGCAAACGGATAAATAAGCCGAGCAATTCTTCGATACCGGCAATTCGTTCACCAGTGGCAGGATCAGTTTGGCCTTTTTCGATTAAAAAGATTTCATAAATTTCTGCTGGTAATGCTTCTTCGATAGCGCCGAGATAGTAGTGGAGCAATGTCGGCTGATCCGACCATAAAGTCGCCGCTGCTTGCTGACGATATCTGGCCTTACCTGCTGCTGAAGGACTCACTTGCCAACTGCTAGTTTGCAACCAAGCACGTGCGCGATCGCTTTTTTGCAAGCCTGCCTGACGTTCATCAGGTGCTTGTAATTTCAACCAGCGCATATGGGCTGCCAAGCTATGAATCTCAGATTTCAAACGGGGATTTTTCCCAAGCTGAAAGATGTCTTGACTGACCGCCGCGATCACCCAAGTTGGAAAGCGCAGACTTTCATCCCATTCATATCGCTGCCAATCATTGCTCTGGTTTTGGCAAAAAGGCTGCCATTCGCTTTGCGAAAATCCGAGCAGCTCATCCCAGCGAAGAGCTTGCGCCAGCTCTGGCTGGAACAACGGGCAAAAGCTTTGGTCAAACTGGGCTTGGATATAGCGACGATATTCCTCATAAGCCTGTTCGGCACTTAAGTCTGCAGCGATCTCGATCGGGCAGGGCATAGTTTCCGCATCGCGCGCAGGTGAGCAGACCTTGCCGGCAAAACCCACCACTGGCTGAGGATAGGCGGCATTACGATCCTGCGTGAAACTGAGTAGATTTAGACTGGAAAACAACTTCAGGCGTTCTGAAAAAATTTCAGGCGAAAAATCATCGATGTTTCGGCGGAAACCATAGCCGCGAACTTCAAAAAAACCTTCGCCAGAGGCATCAAGTCCAAGTTCAGAATAAGTGGGAAGTAAATTTTGTCGAAGTGCCGTGTAACTGTTTTCTGCTGCGACAGCCTTTAATGTCTCGGGGAAAAGGCTGATAAAAACACTCCAAGGTTTGTTGACCTCATAGGGGCTGGATAAGAACGAAGCGTTCATAAACCCCTGCAGGGGCTGCTCGGCACTGGTCATATCCGAACCGCTAAATTGCGCTTTTGCCGGCAATAAGCGATCGCTCTTGTAGTAGTGCTGCATGATATACATCATGATAGCGCGCGCTTCCCAAGTCTCGTAAGGTTGACTATCAAAATAGTCAGGGAGACTTGGATCATCCGGTCGCAGTTGCCAGTCTTCCGCCAGCTCTTGCCTGCCAAGCCAGTAGCTCTGATCGAAGAACTGACCATAGAGTCCCATAGCCCACGTTTCGAAATCTTTTGCTAAGTGAGCCGGAATATCTTTGGATATCAGAGCGCTACGCAACATAAATCGATCCCAAAGAGCCCAGTTGGCGTCTTCCGGATCAAGGCTTGGGGAGAAGTTCAAAGCAGGACGCAGCATTTGGTCGTGAAATAGGCTCCACTCGCCACTGCTGGTAAAGCCCAGATAATCACCAATGCTGGAGCCAGGAACCCAAACACGGATCAAATCTTCATTCTGCTTGGCATAACTGGGGTTCTTGAAGATGGCGTCGGCATCTTTTAAGCGCTGTAAGAACATGCGCAGCTCAGTCGGGTCTTCGGAGAAGCGCTCGGCCAAAGCTGGTGGCAAGATATCAAAACTTGTGACAATACTTTGCAGATCGTGTTTCATCTGCCACTCATATGGACCCCCAGGATACAGGCCGGCGAAAACTCGGGCAGCTTTAAATTCTGAACGAAAATCGCTGACCGGAATCTCGGGAATAAGTTGCTGAAATTGCTGACCCATGGCAGCCAGGCGTTCCGCTTCAAGGCTTAGTAAACGTTCGAGGAAGTCTGCGATTAACAGCTCTTGGAGTTTTTTCTGTGTCGAGAGCCATTGGTCCAGTTCCACTAGATCGGCGGCTGTCCATGCTTCTTGTCTTTTTGCCTGCTTGATCAAAACATCGAAAATTTCTGGGGCAATTGCTCCAACAGCTAAATTCTGGCTTTGTAAATAATAAGGATCAAGCTGCAATTCAGTACGAATCTGGCGCAAGGTTCCATGGAGAAATCGACCTTGTAGGGCTGGATTTTCAGTAATTGCCAAACCCGCTTGGAAAAGTTCGCTAGGCGGATTCTCAAAAGGAATGCAAGGCAGGGAGCTATTCACGCCATTACAGTCAGTATGAAAAAACGCATTCATGCCAGTGCTGGCAGCAGCAAGCAGCGGCGGTATATTGGAGCAGGCTGGATGCGGGCTGAGGAATTCCTGCAAGGCGTTGGCCAGGCTTGCAAAACTTGCATCGGAGCTGGCTAAACCTGCCAGCTGTAAGCCTTCGCACCCTGGAATATCGCCACCTTTGACGAGCAAGTCTTCAAGTTGCTCTTGCAGCATGCTTTCGCCGATTTTTGCCCGTAGCTTATTTAATGTCGGGTCATAGTTGGGTTCGAGCAAAGTGGCGGCAGCTTGTCTCACCTCGGCGAAGTCTTGCGCCTGGCTGCTGAGGATTAAGTCGAGCAAAGCCGCAAGATAGCGACTGTTTTCCCGATTGTGTTGCCAAAATTCTTCCAAACTCTGCATCAAGCGAAGGCTGAAATCGTATCGCTCTTCACTGTTGATGGTGCTAAAGTGATCGAGAAAGGCGAGGCCGGTTGCTATTAGGTTTTCTCGCTCTTCCTCACTAAGATCAGCCATGCCTGAAGCGAAGCGGCTAGCGCCTAGTACTTGCTCGGTGTCTTCAGCGAGAGTTTGTGGCTGGCATCTCTCATCAGCGATCTGACCATCTTGTCGGTTCAACCATTCGTCAAAGCAGACTTTAACCTGCGAGCTATCTGCTAGTGATCTGCCAAGTTCCGGTTTCAGCAGGGCCTCAAGTTCATACATCAGAGGATCATGACGCAGAATGTCCAAGCTGTTTGCTAAAAAACTAGCACCCCAGACCTTACCGGTTAGTATTTCATTTGTGAGTGCGCTCAGCGCTCCTGGCTCCTGCATATCTAAAAACTGACTGATTTCCTCTAGGATTTCGTTGAGCTCACCTGAGCGCTTCCAATCCATCAGCAGCTCTATAGCTCGCGTCGGGTCGATAGCTAACAGAAAATTTTGTAGCGGACCAAAGCGCTCAGCCGTTAAGCTCAGGCTATCACCATCGGTGCCGCGCTCTAAAAGATAGCTCATAGCGGTCAGGTAAGGATAAGTTTCTTCCGGCGAGTTGCCGCTTGGGCGCGGGCGGAGGAGAAAACTGGTGAAGCGATCCATTTGATCGGGACCGAGTTTTTTCACAAGCCGGACGATGTCGTCCATGCTTTCTTCACCGCTACTGCTTTGATTCGAGCTGCAGAGCACAAGCTTATAGACAAAATGCCCCGATAAACTCATTTCGCGGATCAACTGGGTATCGTCACAGGCAGCGCGTGCTTGTTCCGTTTTTTTTGCCTGAAAGTCAGCGTGGGGAAATTCCTGTTCCTGCCGCTGGCAGCTGAATAAATTCAGACTGAGAGTGAAGCCAAGCAGGGGCAGGATACTTTTTTTTGTCAGGTTTGAGCTGATATAGGTATTAGAGTTCATATTGGAAACCTCCTACCAAAGTATGCATCGTGCCGCCGGCTGTTACGGATGCGGCATTTTCCGGCCGATACGTCTGGTCTTGCAGGAGCGTTCTTTGATAGGCGATTTCAAAACGGGCAGCACGGTCATCGGCAAGAACTCCTTCAAGAACTTGCAGGCCATAGCCCAAAGCAATCACATTACGGGTCAGGTCAACGATGGATTGAGGTGACCGGCTACCCGTGGCGGAACTATGGTGTTCGAAGCCAAGCCGCCAGAGATTTTCAAAATCAGCAAAACGGCCAGCTCTGAATTCAATGCCACCACGATAGGCCCAGGTATCGTTCAGGTTCAACGAAGGACGTGCGGAGCCCTGAGAAACTAAGCCGATATCTGCGCCGCTTAATGCAAGTTGGGGTGCAAGATAGCCCGACCAACGAGAAAATTCGGCTGAAGTATAAAGACGGATCGTGTCGCCTTCATAGGCGCCACCAAAGCGAAACATTTCCGGATCGTAGAATGGAGCAAGGGTCGACTGTAGAGAGAATGGCAAGCTTGCGCTATCAAAATTGATCGCCAAGTCTGTGTCTATCATCGACGTTTCTGCTTGTTCGGCGCGATAAACCAAGCCAAATTTAAATTTTTCCCCAGCCCACTGAATACCGCCGTAGGGGATCAGGATAGGTTCCATTTCCAGTTGAAAGCGAGCGGCAGAGGCTTCCTGCGCCAGGGCCATCTGCAAAATACCGCGGGCTTTCAGGGTGTAATAGGCACCGGCCCCAATCGACCAGCCAGCGCCTAGACGGGCTGCTAAGGCCGTGTAGATGGCCGGGCGTTGTTGACGATCCGAGTAGCGTAGATAGGTGCTGTCATCACTTGTTGCACCCCAAATGCGGCCGAAATTTCCGTTTGGCATATAACCAGCTAAACCGAAATGGACCCCTTCAAACAGAGGCAGGTTGATGCCGAGCGAGCTGCCACGCAAATCATTAGCACGCGATGCGCGATACGCATCAGTTGGCAGGCCCGACGGGCTGTTTTGCGCCAGACCACTCAGGTCGTTTAACCGAAGATCCGTGACAGTAAAATCAAACGACAACAAAGGTCGATCACTATCAGTTAAGGCTGCTGGATTGGAAAAAGCCTGATAGGCATCAGTGGAGCCGGTGACAGCGGCATTGCCAAGCGAGACTGATCGCGCGCCGATACCATAGGTATCAGCAGCTGAGGCATAGCCGAATGTTGACGCAATAGACGACAGGCCGAGTAGAGCTACTCGGTAGAAACCTTTGAGCATGTTTGATCCCCCTTCAATGCGAGTCAACTTGGCGTCAATTGGGCGTAAGCGTCGCTAACTCGTGACGTTCCTGATATCAACCTTTCTACAAGGGGTCAAATAGAAATTATTAAGGTATCTTCATGGAATTTATGAAGATGACTTAATTGTTATGAGTGACTTGGTAGTTGTTAGTTTTTATTGGCATTGGTGAGGATTGCTATTAAGAAATTTTAAGCTAGTCTGTTGTTCCTAATGGTTTTTTTGTCGTTCATATATTACGTGGAATCTTTAATGTGCAATTAGATCGGTCGAAGTTTTTGTCGGTTGTGTGTTTTGCGGTTTCAAAACATGATCCAGGGCAGAAATAAAAGCTAAGGTGCCTTTGATCGAGCGCTGAACTACCTGGGATAAATGCTTCGGGTGTGGCTTCAAAGCTTGGGAAACTTCTACGGTCACCGCGTAAGTACCGTATTGCATGTAGGCATAATCGATAAACTCGCCTTCAGTGCGGTAATCATCATGGGACTGCGAATAATTTGAGATACTCATCGCATCAGCAATGATACGCCCTAAGTTAACGAAGGCTTTATGATCGTTTGTTGGTAACTGGCTGTGGCACCAAGGCCATAAAACCGCTTCGATTCCTGAATGCAATGCAGCTGCTGCAACGAAGCGTTGACGTTTGAGTAAGTTGCGAACTAATCTCGTTTCGACCAAGCGAAAGGATTGCTCGGCAGAGCGCTTGGGGTGAGCGTAGTCGCGATTTGGATCACGACCCTGCGAATCAAAGCGGCTGTTGCGGGCATGGCCATCAGGGTTGACGAGTGGCTGCACAAAGATTGCATATCGACTTAAAAATTGGCTGATGACGGGCTGATCTTGATGACGTATGAGATAATCAATGAAACCCAACGCCGCTTCAGTCGAAGCCTTCTCATTGCCATGATGGGTAGCGTTGATATAGATCGCTGGTTTGTCTTCTGCAGGCCCTTTCGATAATCGGACCAAGGCGATTTCCCGACCTTCTTGCGACTCACCCAGCTTTTCAAAGCGGACAAGCGCAGAATTCTCGGTGGCGGCGCGGCGCAGAAATTCAGCAATAAAAGCTTGGTCATGATACTGCTGAAAATTTAAGGCGAAAGCCGGCAGTTCGAGAAAGAATAAAAGCATGATGAATTGCGCATGCAGTAATGGCCACTGCATGAGTAAGGCGACGTTTTGGAACATCTCGGCCTTCCAAGCTACTTATGTTTGGTCGTAGGAGTGTTTAGGTATGAAATTAGGGTATGATTGTTTCGCATCAGAGTCAACGGATTTAGTCCAGAAACGCAGTTTTTGGAAGGTCAACTGGAACCTGTGGCGAAAAAATTCTCATAACAGTTTTGTTGGCTAGTGCTTGGTGTGGAGTATGAAAATCAGCCTGTCATACTCCACAATGGAAAGAAAATTGCTTATGAAACGCGGATGATTTCGTATTCAAGCTCTCCTTTAGGGGTTTCAACAACCACGGTATCACCCGCTATTTGATCGATGAGAGCGTCGCCAAGCGGCGATTGAGGTGTGATCAGCTCGATCATTTTGCCTTCGAATTCAATGGTCGTACCTGCACCTTGCTGTCCAATAAAAAATAGCAAAGTTTCACCATCATGTAAGACCTCAACCAAAGCTGCTGGGCCTATCGCTTGGCCTTCGTCATAAGATTTCAATTTCATTTGCTTAAATGAGTCAAGGCGACGCTGAGATTCCTTCACCCGTTTCATCTGCGCATCCGCTAGCCGTGAAGCTTCCAAAGCACGATTATCGTATTGGCTAGCAGATAAGCTATCGTTTCCCCGGGCTTCTTCTTGAGCATCTTCAGCCGAGTGTTGAATGATACGAATTTCCTCTTCCAAAGTCCGAATAATTTTATCTACCAGCTCTTGTTTGTTCACCTTACAAACCCCCTTTAATACGGCAATCTCCGATATGGAAGAAATGGCTATGGGATTAAATTGTGCGAAGGCAGTCAGTGATGAGGCTTCTGCCGACAGGCACTTTGAGCCTATGCTCTCGCCCTGATTGAGGTTGTAACCTGTTCCACCAGAAAGTGCAAGAAATAGCAGTATCTTACATCCTTTCTTGACGTTGTTGTGAGCATTACCTGGGTGGCGACCCCCAATTTGCGCCGGCCGACTGCAACTAGGCTTTCTAAGGAAAAGTAACAATTGATGAAATAGGAAAGGCGTCAACTCGGGAGAAAAAAATGCCGATATAAAGCCGTCGTTTTCAAAGGAAAATAGAAGGGGGATCAGATGCTCGGTTTAGCACGAGGAAAAAACTTGCTGGGGTTTATATTTGTGGCTTTTTTCTTCCTCAATCTTTCTTGTGGTAAGAAAAAATCGGCGAATTCTGATACCGCAGAACAAGCTCCACTGAGCAAAGAAGATCTTACAAGCTGTGAAGGTGACTTTGAAGGTGGCTATTATATCAGCACTGACTCCCAGGAAAAACTGGAATTACTCCGTGACTGTCAGCATTTAAAGGGAAGTTTGTTTATTCACTATAATCCGGGACTGAAGGATTTATCAGCCTTGGAATCTCTGGTGGCGATTGATGGTGATTTAAGTCTGTTGGATAACCTCGATATCGCCAACTTGGAAAGCCTGAAAAAACTTCAGGAAATCGGTGGCAAATTGAGTATCGCCCGTATGCCCGGTATCACGAGTCTCGCCGGATTAGAAAACATTCACAAAGTCGGTGGAGCACTGATCATTGATGGTAATGTGAAATTGAGCGATACAACGGCTCTGACGAGCATCGAGCACATCGGTGGTGATTTCATGATCTATCGTTCCGAGTCACTCGCAGGTTTTGATGGCCCGACCAACCTAAGTTCTGTGAACGATTTGATCATCTCTGAAAATCAGAACCTGAAGAGTATCAACTTGCCAAGCTTAACCGAAGTCAGAGGCAAGCTTCAGGTACAAAACAATGTTGGCTTGGAAAATCTGTCGAGCTTGGACAAGTTACAAAGCATCGGTGGAGACTTTGAGCTGCGTTTTAATGATGGCCTGACGGGTTTGTTCGCTAGTGATAGCTTGCAAACCATTGGTGGTAAATTTATCCTGGATGACAATCCTCAATTGAGCTCTGCTCTAGGCCTGAATCAAGTAAGCAGCCTCCAAGGGCTGTCGATTGAAAGTATGGCTAATCTTAGCTCGTTTAGCATGAATAAGCTTGCCAGTATCACGGGCGATTTAAAGGTGAATTATAATCAGGCCTTGGCAAGTATAACTGTACCTGAGTTGAAAACGATCAGTGGCAATGTCGTTTTCGAACAAAATTCTGCATTTAGCAGTTTTGAAGGCTTTGCAAAAGTGGAGCAAATTGATGGCGGTCTGACGATAAAAACTTCTGATGCGCTACAAAGCATTGGCGGTTTCTCTGGAGTGAAAAGCCTAAGTACACTGCTAATCGAAGAAAATCCTGAGCTGCTAAGTCTCGATGGTCTGGAGCAGTTGGCGACGGTAAAGGGGCATTTGCGGCTCTATAACAATGAAAAACTGCAAAATATCAATGCCCTGCAAAGCTTGAGTGGGCTAATCGAAGGTGATCTGCATATCGGGGAAAATCCTGAGTTGGTAAGTTTAAGCAGTTTAGCTGGAGTCACTGAGGTGCAGGGAAACCTTTATATTGTTGCCTTGCCGAAGATTGTGGATTTAGCTGGCTTGAACAACCTGACCAAGGTTGGTTTGGAAATTGAAGTTTCTTTTAACGATAGTCTGCTGGAGATCAGCGCCCTAAATAAGTTGACACGTGCTTTCAACAATATTCGCCTGCTCAATAATGACAACCTTGCTAACTTAAATGGTTTTGCCAACATTACACAAATTGATGGCTATTTGCAGCTTGTCAATCAAGAAAGCCTCGTACAACTGACAGGACTTGATAGCTTGGAGAGTATTGGTGATTTTTTTGAATTAAATGATAACGATGCTTTAACGAGTTTAGCTGCTCTTGATGCTCTAACGACGGTTACTGGCGACTATCTGGTCTTTCAAAATATGGCTCTACAAGGCTGCCTAGCGGTCGAACATGCCAATCAATTGGCTATTCCGATGGAGCGCCGCACGATCATGGATAATGCTGAGCCGCAAGATGTCTGCGTTGTAGAATAATTAATATAGTAAATGTTCAGGAATTTTTTCCGGCACCGTCCACATATAAACGGTGGTGCCGGCCACCAATTTAACCTGCTCTGGTTGCCACTCACCCATATCGAAAGCATGCGAAACAATACGTGTACCTGGTTTTAGTTCACGCAGCAACTTCGGTCGAAGTTTGATGTTGACATCTGGTAACAGATAGAGAGTGACCACCGTGGCATCACTCAAGTCAACATCGAACAAATCCTGGTGAAGAAAACGGACACGTTCTTCAACTTTCGCATATCGGGCTTTATCATGGGCCAGCTCGACCAAATCACGGTTGATTTCAACCCCGACACCACGTGCACCGAGCTTTTCAGCGGCCAAAATTGGGATGCGGCCATCGCCGCTACCTAAATCATAGACGATATCGTTTTCATCCACCTGACCCATCAGAAGCATCGTCCTGACGACAATCTCTGGGGTTGGAACATAGGGAACATCTGGAAAATCGATCCCCAGTGGCGGGACTCCGGGTTCGGTATGATGGGGGATGTGATCAAATGCCGACCCGGAATGTTCAGCCGCCTCTTCCTCGGCTGAATGAATTGCTGGTTCTTGCTTTGCCGGTTGTGTGACGCAGGCAGTCAGGATCAGCATAGAGACAAAGGTGGTAAAAGCTTTCCAAAAGAGTTTTAGATTCTGATCGTGTAGTCTTGCTTGCATATTTCCTCCAGTCGACTGCAATGATACGTGATCACAACGCAAAAGGCTTAAGCTAGCAGACTGGTGGGCCGTCTGGCAATTGCCGACGGCTTTGCTGATTCGCATTTACGCAGCTTTTCTGGAATGACACATTCAATCAAGCAGCTTTTCTGGAATGACACCTTCAAACAAAAGCTGTGCTCGCAACTTGTGACCAAATTCCGAATCGTCCAGGAAAAATGCCGTTGGCTGGCCTAAAGGTGCAGCGACTCGGAAGTTTTGCCCATTTGACTCAAATACCTCACCTGTCCATAAATGGACCCAACGGCTCTTCGGCAAGTAAACATCGACGTGATTAACTCCTGGGTCAACGACGGGTGCTACCCAAAAGTCCGCACCAAACATGAACTGCTGCGGAAGCTGATAAACGTTGGGATCGTTGGGAAAATGTAGCATTGGATGACGCACCAATGGGTAACCTAAGTGCTCGGCTTCTGCCATCAATTGTTGCCGATAGGGTGTCAAGGCCTGAAATAATTTTGCATAACGCGTAAATATGCTGATCGTTTCCGCATCGGTGTTCCACTGATGGTTTTCCTCGGGGCGATTGGTCGCATGAGTGCGGAATAAAGCAGTAAAGACGCTGATTTCCGGCCAGCGCAAGAATAATTCTTTGGAACGCTGGTAGCGAGCAAATAAAATGTTCGCAGACAAGTAGCCACCAACTTCGCTGTGATTCAAAGTCCAGCCGGAAAGTCCGGATGATGTTAAAGCTGGTATTACCGTCTTAATGCCATCATAGTGATCCCAAGAGGTCAGCTGATCGCCTGTCCAAAACAAGCGGGCGTAGCGAGGACTGATGATGTTGCCAGAACGATGAAAATTGATCACATCGTCAAGTCCCATTTCGCTCACGATTTCCTGATTCAAACGAGCCCACTCTGCTGGATATTGGTTGTGATAACTACGTGGATCACTGCCATTGAATAAGCTGGCATCATAGGGCAGGGCCTCGCCAAAATCTGCCATCCAGCCAGCGACACCTAGGCTCAGTTGCCCTTTAATAATGTCTTTCATCCATACTCTGGCATTTGGATTTGTGAAATCAACCAGAGCTGCATCAAATAAGCCAGCGCCGAAAGTAAAGATGCTTTGGTTACTTTGTTTGACCAGAAAATCGTTTTGCAGTGCTTCCTGATAAAAGCGACGTTCAAATCGGACCTGGTCTTCGACGACATCAGCAAGATAAGGGTTGAAATAGTTTAGAACCCGTATGCCGCGAACTCTAAGGCTTTGTATCAGAGGGCCCCAGTTGGGGTAGACATCCCGATTGGCTTCCCAATTCCACCAAAGACGTGAGCCGAGTAGTGTCTCGCGTTTTCCCACCCAGTCTTCAATCCATACTGCAGCGATAGGCATGCCTGCTGCAAGTGCTGTTTCTATGTCCTGTAACACCTGCTGCTCACCCCCTGAAACACGCAAAACCGCGCCGTTTTGCGTCCACTCTGGTAACGCTGACATACGGCCAGTATATGTCGTGAATTCGCTGACGATATCTAGAGGAGTGCGGCCATAAATCAGACGTCCGGAAAGTTTCGGGCTGTAAATATTGATGGCTACTTCGTCAGATTTTTCCAGGTTGAATTCAAGATACTCATAATTGGTCAGATATAGGGAGCGATTTTTGTTGGTCAGATAATAAGGGACATAGGAGTATGTCGTATACCAGTCGCCAGCTGTAGCGCCAGCTCCAACCAAACGCAAGGTGGAAGTTAAGGGTTGTGCCCCGCGTGCGAGTCCTTGTTCCTCTAACCAAATAGGTAGCGTTCGTCCTTTAACTGGAAAGTCGAAAAACTGCTCGCCGAAGCCATAAAACTGCTCATCCTGATCGGCTGCATAACGCCAGGTTAAGCGATTGAAGGCACTGTCACCTTTGAGTTCGATTTGAAAACCTAATTGCTGATCTGAAACAAGCTGCCAGTCAAGAGTGTATTGCAGGTCAGGACAATCGACAAAATTTCCGGTCAGCTGAATTTCTTGATCGCTAAGTACTTTCACCTTTTGAATGGTAGCAGCTAAACATCTTTTACTGACACGATCTTTAAATTGAAACGATGCGCGATCATAGTCAACTGTTTCACTGCCAATAGCTGCCTCCAAAAAAGAGCGTGTTGGAAGATTTGACCATAAAGATCGTTCCAGATCATCTTGATGTCGCACATCAATACGTATGTTGTTATTCTCATTTTCTTCAATAAGAACGTGGAACTCACCTAAAACATAAGTTTTTGCTTGGACAGTGGTTGCGTTCAACCAAATACCTGTAAAAACAAAGGGTAGGGCTTTGCTTATCATGTGTTATTCCTTTTTTGATCCCGTTAAGAAGGAAGGCTTAATCTTTGGTGATTAATCGCCTCTAAAAATTTAGACGAATTTGTCAGCAAGAAATATCATTATCTGCTTTGTAATAGTTTATAATATGAAATTTTTAGGGATTTTGTCTAATTATCAAATAGACGCAAATAAAGCTGCTTAGACTCTATGGATTAAGCTCTAACAATTCTTGATCTGGGAGAAAGAATTAACGCGAAAAGAATGTCAATAGTAGGCATGACAATGGGTTTAGGTTAATATGTTGAATGGGAAGATAAGAATTTAGCTTGCTCAAGGGAGAGGGAATATGAGTCCTGCTGCAGCTGATACCAAGGATACGAAAAGCTGGAAAGGAAGGCTTCGATCATTGATGATGCTGAGACCGAAAGCGACTGGTTTGGTCAATCATGAGCAGATGTTAAAACTTGCTAAGCAAATAGATGCAGGTCGAAAAGATTTGAATAAAAGTGATGAGAATGAGAAATCAGAAAAAGAAACCTCGACAGATCCTTCCATGTAAGTTTTAGGCGCTTTCGTCATCATGCAAATACATAGGATTTGTCGCATGTTTCCAGTAAATTACCAGTACAACGACATCATCAACCATTGCACCATCCTGCCAAATAGATTTTACCTCTTGTAATACCTGTTCACCAATCTTTGAGTTTTGGTTTTTCGCGGTCTTTGATAGTAGCTGAATCAATTGTCTTTGATTTAAGGATTCACCGTTTGGCCCCTGATTCCTCAATAGGCCGTCGGTGGAAATAAATATTGCAGCATCGGGACTCAAGTGAAATCGTCGATAATTTAAGCGCAGTTCCCGTGTCAAACCAAGTGGTCTGCCGCCGATCAGCATGGAATCGCACTCATGATCATTGACGATATAGATGGGGCCGTGGCCGGCATTGCTGTATAGGGCATCTCCAGTATTGAGATCAATGGCAATAAATGTTACAGTCATGGTTCGTTGACAGCGCTGAGCCGCCTCATAAATAGCCAAATTAATGCCTTCAATTAAATCCCAGAGACAGCGGTCTAAGGGTAAAGCTTGCATGCGTTTAGCCATACTCTGGGTTAGCGCCCGAAAAGCGGCATCTGCAGCGCTGGCAATCAAAGCTGAGCGGCGCCCTCTACCAGCAACGTCACCAACGATTGCATAGAAGCGATGGTGGCGCTTGTCGTAGAATGTTTGAAACCAATCGCCTCCGGTCACGTCAGCAGCGAGGTAAAGTCCTTCAACCTGCATGCCTGGAATTTGTTCTTTCTCTGCAAGAAATATTTGATGAAAATCTTCTGATAGTGTTTTTTGTTCATTATATTCGTGGGCCATGCGAATAGTGGTTTGCCGCAGAATGATCCCCCGCAGGCGCAAAACAAGCTCTTCAGGTGAAACCGGTAAAAGAATCAAATCGTCGATTTGTAAGGGGTAAAGGCGAAGGTGGTGTTCGTGTTTGCGATCGCTAGTGAGTACGACGATTGCAGAAGCAAGATCGCCAGTGTTTTGTGGCAAATGCAGCAAAATTTTTTCCGCTGTTTCCACGTCTTCTTCATAGTAAACTATGATTAAACTAATCTTTTTGTCTTTTTTGATCTGTCTTAATTGCTCTAAATTGGACAACCATAGAAGATCCATTTTCGCTTGTTGCAAACATGAGTGTAAGAGGGGATAGATCGATGCACTCTCTGAAAAAATAGCGACATGGAGGACAGACTCATCCGAGTGAGCAATAGTTTGATAGATTTTGCTAATAGGGCTACGCTGAGTAATGAGCTGCTGTAAGACGTCTCGATACTCCATTTGCTGACCTGGTTGAGCTTGTGTGATAGGGATTGTTTCAACGATTGGTATTTCGATTTCTAATTGCCTCTGATTCACGTTTGGTCGCTTAAAGTGAATACGGCCACTAATATTACTTAAAATACGTTGACAAAAATCCAAACAGCCATGAAAGTTTTCTTCGGCAGAAATCCGGTTGATTTGCCAAACGGGAATGTGCAAGTGGGCTAATTGATGGCTGTCTGGATCTTGTTGAATTTTGACACTGATGAAAAACAGATGATGCTCTTCTTCTACATGGAAGTTCAAATCGAGCAGGGTATGCCACTGCTGGTCAAGGGTGAGCAAAAGCTTGCTCAGCAATTCAAATATCACATAATTGATCAGAACGCGGTCCGTAAAAATTTTAGGAACTTTTTCCTGCCAGTTATGGGTTGCTTTTAAGTGACTATGCTGGAAACCACGAATCATATCTTGAATCGTCTGAACACTGTCGTCAAATAAGTCCTGAGCAGCTATTCGTTGGTAGACCTGACCTGGATGAATCGGGTCGCGATGTAAACTGGCTTCAGCTTTTTCCATAGTGCCTGCAATTTTAGCAAGCTGTAAGCGCCATTCGACTAACTTACGTTGAATCACCGTCGTTTCATAACCTTGCTGAAGGTAATCTGCAGGTTGAATCAGCATCGCCCGGCTGATGTCTTTTCGAACTAAGGAAAAAAGGTGTCTAAGATAGCTGGTTTGCAGAGCGTATTTGCGCTGTCTATATTGAAAAGCGGCGATAAGCTGTAACAAAGATTGAATGGACTGCCAAGCTAAGGATAAAAGTATGCCATGAACCATAGAAACATGCCAGGTTTCGGCGTATGCGATTTCCCGCCACTCAGCAATAGCGCCGACTGGCATGGCCGACAAAGGTATGACGATGGCTAAAGATGAGCGCCATCTAAGTTCTGGTCTCATTGCTCTCATTGCTAAGCTTGTTAAAACCAAAACCAGTGTGAGATTTTGCGCCACAAAGGTAAATGCGCCAAATGGTAGAAGAGGAAGAGTCAGAATCAAAGCGCTTAGGTACTTGGTAGGTACAAACTTTTTGGGTAATCCAAAATTTTTTAAATTATGAAAACGGTGAAATAATAGCAGGAGTAGCACGTGAAAGAAAGTCTGGCTACGGATGATCCATGAATAATTGAGATCAAAAGCTTTCTTTTCAGGTAGAGTGAGATAAAGGTTTAAAGCAAATAGAATGGTAGCGGATAGGCATGCAAAAATTCCGTAAACTGCCAGACTGCGGAAGTCAGAGATGCGCATGATAATTAAAAAGTAAATCGACAAAATGACTAAAACTCCGAGGTGCAGCCCGTTCGATATGGAATTACTATTTTCAAAGTCTTCCATAGTATTACGCTGTACACTTAGATAGTAGGCTTGAAGCGAATTACGATAGGATTTCAAATCGGCAATCATCACAACTTGGAAGCGCTGTTCTGATCCAAGTGGTAAAGACAGTTGCTCGACGAGCCCATCTTCAAACGATTGTTGGAATAAAGCTTCTTTCGACGCATCTTCAAGGACTCTTATTGCTCGTATACTGGGATTTGCCGGTATGATAAGGTTTAGATCATCATGCTCACTTGATAAGTCGAAGGTAAGAGAAAGGCGGCGAAATTGAACTTGATCGGGTAAGTCCCACTGCCACCATTCGCTATGGAAGGCGTGGTTGGGATTCACAAAAAGCTTTCCTGGCAACTGTTCCTGTCGATTCCGACTAGTGGGTAGAATACGCCAATTTCCGTTAATAATGGCGCTAGGGGTATTTTTAAAGTTATGTTGAGCGAGTGACACCACACCGTCTCGAACCGCAAAGAGTCCTTCGGCCTCTCCTTGCTTCGACCAGTAAAAATTCATACCGATGAGAAGTGCAATAGCAGCTAAAAACTGCCCGTACCGTGTCACCAAGTGTTTGCACCTTGTGAAAGTTTGACTGAATCGTTATCGGTAAGCCCGTAGAAAACTTATGGATGAAGATTTGTAGGGATGAGGAAAACCAAGGTAATAGGTTAAAAATATTTGAGGTTTAAGGTATGGTTTTCGAGTTAAATTTCATCGCGATCATAGACGAGTCTGCCTCTTATCCCTAGTAGCTATCCTCATGATAACTACTCAAGATTTTGCCTGAAAAGTCGATATAAAATAAGAGGGATTAGAGGAGCTTATCTTGTTTTCAGGCCGCAAACGACGATGGTTTACCAAGCTGAACTATAACGAGCAAATGCTGACAGCATTTGCTTGCATCGGTTCGTTTTTAGCTTTTATTTTAACCTGGCTAGCAGATTATACTGGTCAGAGCATTGGTCTGATGTGGATCAATTTTGTGTTTTGTGCTGCACTATTGCTTGCAGTTCCATTGATCCTCGTTAGTCGTCGGTATCAGCTTTCAGCCTTTTATCTGCTGATCATCGCCTTTTCCTGGATCACGATTTCACTGATCGATATTCCCACGATTAAAAATATCTATCTTTACTGGTATAGCATACTACCCATTGCCGGTGGTTTGTTGATTCGCTATACGGGCTTAATTTCCGGGGCTTTGATGGCCTTATTGGGACTTTTTGGTTTTGTTGTTAATAGTGTTAGAATGCTGAGCACTGACATCTTCAGATCTGCTGAAATGTTTATTGTACCTGTGAGTAGCTATGTAATTTTTATCTTTATGGCGAGTTTTTTAACCTTCTTTTTTATCAAAGTGAACGATTCCATCATCCAAAGTAAAACTCGCAAACTGGACACATTACTCAAAATTGTCTCTCACGATATTTCCAACCCTCTGACTTTAATTCGAGGTCTATCTGATCTTCTGCTGAAAAATCTAAAGCTGGATGAGCGTTCAACCCGGCAGTTGAATAAAATTTATATGGCCAGCGATACCATCCACCGCATACTAGAGCGAGTTCGCCATATTCAAGCCATCAAATCGGGAATACTTGTATTGCGGCAGGTGCCAACTTCAGTGCGTGAGACGATCGAAAAAGTGTACCTGCTTAACGAAAGTGCACTACAAAAAAAGAATTTGCAGTGGACTGTCGACTTGCCTAAGCAAGACGTATTTGTCATGGCAGACCCGATTACTTTTACCAATGAAGTTATCAATAATTTGGTCACCAATGCCATTAAATTTTCGCCGATAAACTCCACCCTAACGATCCGAGCCAATCAAGAAGGAAGCTGGGCCTTGATCGTCGTGATCGATCAAGGTATTGGCATACCAGAGCATATGCAACGCGATGTTTTTGATGAGCTGAAGCTAACCACCCGCCAAGGCACTGATGGTGAGCGAGGCACGGGCTTTGGTCTGCCGCTTGTGAAAAATTTAGTGGAAGCCTTCGGTGGTTATGTCGAATTGGAAAGTCGTTCCATTGAATCGGACCCCGTCAAGCACGGAACCAGTTTTTTGCTGCATTTGCCTCTTGCGCAAGAAAATCAGCAACCCATCGAAGGTGATGAGCTACGTTACGGATAGCTTCGCACTCACCGAAAGACACTAATCAAGTTGTCGTACATTCCCCTGTTCGCAGATCTTTGCTCCCGAAGGTCATGCAAGCGGCTTTATTCTTTATTTTTCTTCCCCAATTCGGTATTCATAGGCATCCTTCGAGGGAGGGAGTCCAAACTGATGAAAAAGCAAATGAATTTTGCGGACCCGCGCAGAAGGAAAAGATTAGTCCATTTCGACCGGATGAAATGCAATTTCCTGTAGCAACGGGTTTTTTGTCTTTGCATCATACAGGACTACACGTATATTGTTGCGGTTAGTTTTTTGTCTGTTATTCGCACCAAGATTGGTAGGGAAACGATCCCGTCACTGTTGATTTGTCGGTTGTACGGGGTTCTTGGCACTGTTACAGAAGAGTTGGAGGTTCGCTTTGCGGTTTTTTGGTCTGTGTCTTTTGGCTCTCTCTTTACTGACGTCCTCGTGTAGTGTGGAAGAGGGTGGAGTTTCTCAAGGTGTATACTCCGGTAAAAAATTCTGGACAGGTTGGTGGACTCCTGGCGACACAGTCGATAATTCAGGCTACAAACCCGATCAACCAATTCCATTCAGCCACGTGATCCATGCAGAGCAAAACAATATCCCGTGCGAATATTGTCACTTTGGTGCCAGACGTTCGGCGGTGGCCGTGGTGCCCGGATTAAATACCTGTATGGGTTGTCACCGTGTCGTTAAGACTGATAGTCCTATGATTCAGTTCATCACCGAAAAATACGAAAAAGGCGAAGCTGTTGAGTGGGTCAAGGTGCACGACCTACCGGATCATGCTCGCTTTAACCATTCCCGTCACATTAAGGCCGACATCAGCTGTGAATCTTGCCACGGTCAAGTGCAACAGATGGATACCGTCCAACAGGTTGCTCCCTTGCAGATGGGTTGGTGTATCGACTGTCACAGAGAAAATGAAGCCCCCACAAACTGTGCGAGCTGTCATTACTAATCGTCGAGATTGGCGATTGCGCTTTGCCAAGGTATGATGGGTTAAACATCACCCAGCATACCTTGGAGTATTCACATCGTGCGTCTGTTTTTTGTCTTCGCCCTGCTGACCAGTGCTACGATTTTGTTGTCGAGCTTTCTCAGGCGCCAGCTACCTAAGCCAGTGGATCTGCGTCTGGAGCTCATGGCGCACGAATTTCCCCAAATATCCCCATTCACAGCAGAAGAAAAAAAGCTCGCTAAACTAGGGCGCCTTCTGTTTCACGATCCGCGCTTATCCCAGGATGGCAGCAAAGCCTGTGGCACCTGCCATCAAGAGGAACGCTATTTTACCGCGGCGCGCCACTCAGATCGTCAATGGCAGCGGAATGCACCAAGTCTTGTTAACTTATTTGCGACGTCATGGTTTTTTTGGGATGGACGCGCCGATTCCTGGGAAATGCTGCTAAATGAGCACTTGCATGACAAACAAATCATGGCAGCAACAAGCTTGCATGTGGCGCGCTTGATTTTTACTGATTACCGCGACGCCTATGAGTCCATTTTTTCTACGTTTCCTCAAGTTTTGATCGATTTGTTGCAAAGCGAGAATGAAAGCGCCATCCTACCAGTGCTAGCTCAAGCTCAGATTCAAATTCCTGCAGCACTTGACGAGCTTTGGCAGCAATATCATCTGTCTCATGAGTATGACGAGATCTCGCCCGCATCTTTAAAAGCTGCGGAACAAGAGGCGCTTCAACTGCTCATGCGAGCTGTCGTACAGGCCTTAGGCCAATACCAGCGCGGCTTGATTAGCCGTCAGTCAGCCTTTGACCGTTTTTTACAGCGGGTTGCGAAAAAAGGGAGCACACGAGCGTTAAATAGTGAGTTTTCCAAGCAGGAACTACGTGGATTTGAATTGTTTGTCGGTAAAGCCGGTTGTGTCGCCTGCCATAACGGTCCCTTGTTTCAAGATGGAAAATTTCATCACACAGGTCTGGCACGTGGTAGTCGCTTAAGCCTCGGCCGGGCTGAAGGACTGATGCGTTGGGCGCAGCACCCCCATGCATGTCACTCCGCAGAGCTGAATTCATGGTGTGCTGCAGGACAAAGAGCAACACTACTGGCTGACAGCAAGCTCTTGCTGCTATCTATCGGGCAAATAAAAACTCCTTCGCTGCGCAATGTGCAGCATACAGCGCCGTATATGAGCGATGGCAGTTATCAGCATTTAGCAGAGGTCTTGCAGGCTTATAACGATGGCTTTGTGCAAGGCTTAGGTCAGCCTGATCCGAAGATCAGGCCTTTGGAATTAAGTTTTGCCGAATTAAACGATTTGCTTGCATTTTTGCACAGTCTAAGCTC
This sequence comes from Oligoflexus sp. FD111, assembly GCA_048816425.1. Classification (GTDB taxonomy): domain Bacteria; phylum Bdellovibrionota_B; class Oligoflexia; order Oligoflexales; family Oligoflexaceae; genus JBMDZZ01. The sequence continues at coordinate 41,526 of JBMDZZ010000017.1, read as the reverse complement.
CGAAGTGGAGGACTTGAGCCAAGACTAAGCAGGCAGGTGCCAGATATCCTTATTTCAGCTTAACGCGAAACAAACCTTGGATGCCTTCGTCACTAGTAAAATATAAATTCCCATCCGGGCCAAATGCCAAGCCAACAGGCCTTGCCCAACGCTGGCCATTGGCATACTGAAAGCCGCCGACCAACTCAGAAACTTGTGGCTTGCTGAGACTGGTTTTTTCCACATGTATGGTGATGATGCGTGGGTCGCGACGACCAGAGATATCTCCTGTCGCGCCACCAGCTGGTGGCGTTCCCCATGAACCACGGATTGCCATGAACGCATGACCTGCAAATCGATCTCCGAGATCACCGTGCTTAGGAAAGGCTAACCCCATCGGAGCGCTGCGAGCAGGTAGTAAAGTGAGAGCTGCCTTGGCATTGTTGATGGTCTGCGGTGGTGTGACGCTGATACATTGATCGCGCACAAATTGGCCATCGACATATTGATACCAGGGCATTCCAAAAAAATCGCCTTCTTTGACTTCCACAAAAACTTCTTGCGGCTCGTCAAACCCTAAATGATCAGGGCCATTGTTGTTGGCATACATTAATGCTGTTTCCGGATTCCAAGCGAAACCGATCGGATTGCGTAGGCCATTGGCATAGGTGACAAGCTCAGGTGTCGCTCGACTTTCATCCAGCACCATAATACCGCCACGTCTGGCGTTAAACGGATACTCGGGGCTAAGGTACTCATTGGAACAATTACCTGTAATTCCCAAAGAAACATAGATGCGGTCGTCTGGCCCGACATTAACGGTGCGACTGGTATGACCGCCACCACCTGGAAGTGCTGCGACGCGCGTAAAGTCTTGCCGTTGATAGCGGCGATCAGCATCATAGTAGCCACGGTATAAACCATTGGTTTCGGCGATCCAGAGCTCTTCACCTTGTTTTGTCATGCGAAAAGCAATGCTATGCGGATAGCCACCGAAGTTAATCAAGCTCTCCGCTTGCGTATAGGGTGGCTTTAAGCGATACACGGTTCCTGATTTCGATCCGACTAATAGATCGCCATTGCTGGCAAATGCCATAAACCGTGGGCCACGCAGTTGGGTGTTAAGGGCTTCAACTTCTAAACCTTCACTGACTTCGATTGGAACCTGTCGGTTTCCCACGGTCAAGGTGTTGGCTTGACTGACTGTCGCCAGTCCAAACACAAGACATGCTGCAGCTTTCCATGATTGCCAATGCATAGTCAAATTCTCCCTTTCAATAGCTGATCATGATTTGCGGAAACGGAATACCGCTTTAACGACTGAATACCAGTAGCAAACTGGCCTATTGGATACCAAGGTAACGACGAAGTCAACTCTCAAAGCATGGCGTACTAAGGCTTTCCAGCCTAAATAATATTACCAGTGTCATCCTTTGTCCGACAAAAATGAATACCTAGCTTAGAGGAAAAAGCTTCATAAATACTGGTCGTTCGAAGCTGTCAGCGTATAGCATTCAGCCATGAGATCATGTTACGATCAGCAGCAAGTTTGATAGACAGGCTGCATTAAGAGCAGGAGGGGAGGGATATGAGCGGAAATCTGGCACTCGTGACAGGCACTAGTCGTGGCTTAGGCTACCATATTACCCAAGGCTTGCTGGAAAACGGCTGGCAGGTTTTTGGATTTGCGCGTTCATCGACCACTATTACCGCTGATAACTATGTGCATATCCCCATCGACTTAAACGATTTTTCAGTGGTCGAAGACTACTTTGAAGGCGAATTTAAAAAGATTCTGGAACCATACCGTGCTTCACAGATTGCTCTGATTAATAATGCCGGGCAAGTGACGCCGGTTGCCAAATTGCGCGATGTGAATCTGCGTGAACTCAGTGATATTCTGCAACTTAACAGTGCTCTACCGATTTGGTTGATGGGCTTTTGTGCCAGAACCTGGCCGCAGCTACCTCTCAGTGTCGTCAACATTTCTTCGGGTGCGGCACGGAAACCTTATGCTGGTTGGGCCGGCTATTGCTCAAGTAAAGCAGCTCTACGCGCGGCTGGGCAGGTGCTTTTAAAGGATGAGGAAGGCCTGCGACCAGTGCGTTGCTTTTCTTTCGAGCCAGGCGTGATGGATACCAGTATGCAGGAGCTTGTCAGGCAGTCTGATCCACGAATCTTTAAAGAAAAAGACCGCTTCCTCAAGATGTACCAACAGGGTGAGTTGGTCAATCCGCAGCATGCGGCGCAAGATGTGGTGAGTTATTTGCAATCAGAATTTCATGATCAGGAATTTTTTGAAAAACGATTTGGAGATCCAGCATGACCATTTTTATGTCTTTGGCTGACGATATACGACAAAAAACTGCGGAAATTCTTGCAGAGACCATTGCCTTTCGTCATGAGTGCCACCGTCATCCAGAGTTGACCTGGCAGGAAGAAAAAACCAGTCAGCGGGTGGCCGATCAATTGCGGCGGATTCCTGATATCGAAGTCAGTGAAGGGATCGCCAAATACGGAGTGGTCGGTTTAATCGAAGGGGAAGAGGACGGGCCAACGGTTGCCCTGCGGGCAGATATGGATGCTCTTCCCATTGTTGAAGCCAGTGAATTATCCTATGCTTCCAAACATCACGGTGTGATGCATGCCTGTGGTCATGACGGGCATATGGCGAACCTTTTAGGAGCGGCTAAGGTCATTGCCAGTTTACGTCCACGCTTGCGGGGCCGCGTTAAACTTATTTTTCAACCGGCAGAAGAAGGCGGTGCGGGCGCACTGAAGCTGTGCGAAGCAGGGGTACTCGAAAATCCGCAAGTCGATGTGATCTTTGGTATGCATGGCTGGCCAGAAGCTGCCTGTGGTGAGGTCTTATTAAAATCAGGCACTTTGCTAGCCTCCAACACCGAAATCCATGTGACCGTGAAAGGTAAGGGTTGCCATGCAGCCATGCCGCATTTAGGCACGGATCAAGTCTTGATTGCGGCAAGAATGATCGATCAATTGCAAGCGTTGGCTTCCCGCATGATCGCTCCAACGGATGCTATCGCTTTGTCAATCACACAAATTCAGGCAGGCAGCGCAACGAATATCATTCCTGCCGAAGTGAGCTTTGCCGGAACGCTGCGCACGATTAATCAGAAAACCAGAGAACGCTGCCTGGTCCAAATCGAGCGCCTGTTGCAAGGTATCGCTGCCGCTCATGGTGTCCATGTCGATGTTCGCCTGAATGGTGTGTATCCGGAAACGGTCAATCACGAAGAAGCCACCGACTGGCTAGAGGAAATCGCCAGACTTAGCTTGCCAGCAGATAAGGTTCGCCGTATCGCGGAACCAAGTATGGGTGCAGAAGACTTTTCTTATTACCTGCAAAGAGTACCAGGTAGTTTTTTCTTTCTAGGTACCGACGATGGTAGAGCAGGCGGTTATCCACCACTGCATCACCCGGAATATGATTTTAACGATCTTGCGCTGGCAACTGGTATTCAATTGTTTGCTAATTTAGGCCTGGCTTATGGCTACCGGGCTTAATCGGTAGCAGACTATAGAGCCAGCAGACGATCATCACCAGGCTGTAGCGCACAACGGCGTCGTCGAAGGCATTCTGGGTGATCGAAGCAAGTAAAAATACAAACAGACTTAATCCCATCCAAGCTCGGTGGAATGGATCTTTGATCCGCGAGCCGAGCAAATAAAATAAACCAGCAAAGATGCTGGCAAAGCTGGCTAAGCCGATCACCCCCCCATTTGCCATGACCTGAATAAACTGATTATGAGCGTTATACTTTTTATTGAAATCCGCTAGCCCCAACTGCTCATAATAAGGTGTGCGGTAAGCCGTGTCGAGGTGTGCGCCATGGCCCAGGAGCGGCCGCTCGATGATCATCTCTCTATGGGCATCCCAGAAAGCCAGGCGATCATCAGGATAATGGCTGAATCGATCAGGATCTTGCGCTTGCATCGTCAGAATCATTTTTCGTGAAACTGGATTATCCGTCAGGCTGATGGTCAGCAGGCTGACAAAGGCCAATGCTCCCGCGATCACGAGATGACGACCACGCAAGCTGCGCAAGATGACCCAAAAAACCGCAAGCGCTGCAACGGCGAGACAGGTGCGTGAATTGGTGAGAAAAATGATTCCAAAATTGCTAGCCGCCAGTAGCCAGGCAGCCGGAGAACGATGATTTTTCATCAAGCGCCAAAGGCTATATGGCCAAAACAGTAAGGCGGCATAAGCGAGGCTAAGAGGGTGGGAGTAAAAGCCATGCGGCCGAAAATTTTGCCATTCACCCATAGCCCGCATCATGCTCCAGCCCCAAATGGATTGGGAGGCACTGACGAGAAACCAAAGTCCCATCATGGTCGGTATGAGCCGCTCAAAATAGGAAAAAACTTTCTTAGCATTGATTGCCGACCAGCGGCAAAGATAGGGTAGAAGAAAAAGTGGAGCATAACCGGCAATATACGGCAGATAAGCTTGAAATTGATTTTTAGGGTTCAAGTGGGCGGTAATGATGGTCCAGATAATCATTAAGAAAGCTGCCACGAGCGGCCAGGTATCCTGCAAAGAAAGCTTCGGAGCCGGCTGGCGGCGACGCGCGATGAGGACAATAGCACTGATGACAAAGATGCCAAGCACTGCATTGTGAACAGCGGTACCGAACGGAATCAGCAGCAGGCAAAACAGCAGGAGCTTTTCAAGGGATGTAAATTTCTGCATGGCTATCTTTATTTTGAAGCTTGGGAATTTAAATACCGGCTTGTCAATTTTCACGTGTCAGCTAGTATTTCCTCTTGCCTGGTAAGGAGGTTTACTTTTTCTCGTTTAGATCCCAATCGTAGTCCAGATATACCAAACGAAACGGGGTTTGCAAACTTGCCTTGGCCGATTCTGGTCCATATTGTCGAACAAACGCCGCGACGCCTTCATCGGTATTACCAAAATCCTCTTTGTACCAATCAAAAATCTTGGATAATTTCACTGTTCGTTTATTGGGAAGGAAAGTATTTTTACTGGGGTCTGCAAGCCAATCTTTCGTAGCTTCTGTCATCTGTTGGTCAAGCTTTGTCGCAACGAAGGCTTCATTTAGAAGTTTCGGGCAGGAAACGGAAGCGCAATTGACCACGGCATGTACCCGTGGATCTTTCAACTCCGGCTTCTTGCGCAGCCACTGATGTTCGATGGGGTCTAAGGATTTCAGTTGACCGTCTAAAAGCGAGAAAAACTCCCGCTTCCACGAGCTGCGAAAGATACTGCCGATACTGCGGATGCTTTTGACGGGATAATGATCGAGGATCAACTTCACGGTAAAGGCATTATAGGCGTTGATCAGAAAGGCTTTTTTTTCTTCGGCTGACCAGCCCTCATAAGTTTCTAGGCTTACCGCTTCCAGCGATTTCAGGTATTCATCCAATTGGCTGTGATTCTTTTTCCATCCGGAGTAGTCAACCCACCCTTGCTTATCGACAAACGTCGTTAAACTTGCCGTCCACTGGCTGTGCTCATGATCAAAAGTTTTGCCAAAAACACTTGTCGTCAGGCAGAGAAAAAGCAGGCTGATGCCAAAGATGCGCCATTTTGATGGCCTTAAGGTGCGAGCTGCGCAAGTCATGATCATCCTTTCCTTGTCATGAAACGTTCCGCCCTACTATAGCGAAAAAAAACTAAATTTGGGAACGCAAGATCAGCGGGATAAATGGCTCACGGTGAAAAGCGCTCACAGACTGTTTTCTGTCGCCTTTTGTCGACAGTTAGGTATAGTAAAGCCATTCCAATGAAGAATTTGCGGGAGGGCAAGATGAAAAAAGTTCTTATATCTCTGTGTTTCTTGGGGTTTGGCCAAGTGGCCATGAGCGATGAAAGCTGCCAGGGACGTCAGGCGGTGGATCAGGACTGGGCCTACCAGAAACAATTCGGCGGCCAGCGATTTGCAGCGGGAGTTGCCGCAGGGGTAAGTTTCCAGGCGCGTTGTGACTTTCTTCAGGCGCAAGCGGCCAGCGATGCCAACGTCGTCGTTTTTGGTGAGTCACTGGCCATTGGTCAGGCCTATCTATCTGCTTCCTGGAGAAACACCAACGAGCGGACCTTGTCATCAAGGGTAAGCTTGCTCGGTTTTGAGCTTGATAGTCAGGAATTGCGAGCTGATTATCCGCTGCAGTTTGCTTCCAACTCACGCCATGATTTTGATGAGGAAGGGGATGTCAGCTTCAGTGTCGGACCTTTTTCCATCCCTGTGCGCTATGGAGCCGCTGGCTCTGCTGACTATCAACTAACGGCAAAAGTCGATGGTCTGAATGTGCGAGCCGATGTTCAGCCACAAGTCGAAACGCGGGCCTACACCCAGCTCGGTGTTTCTGTGCCTTTTGTCGAAGTCGCCCTGCGCGGCAATGTCCTCGTTTTGCAAGACGAACTATTGGTGACGGCTGGCACGTCCTTGGTTGAAGGGCCGAGCGATGTTCTCCTTTACTTCGATGCCTCTCTAAGAAACCGCCTAAGAGCTCTCGATGGTTATATTACCGCCTCGGCTAAAACCGGCTTTTTTGGTAAGCGCGAGTTTGAGGAAGACGTTTTTAGCTGGGCTGGTTATGAATTGGATGAGTTTGTGGTCGCCATTGACGACTTTACGCGACTTTAAGCGTAAAAGTATAGGGATTAGTGGGTGATGACGCAGTGGCTTTCACAGCATCGTATCTTTATCCTGGTCGGCTTGCTCGCTATGGCTTTGCTGTGCTTGTTCCCTAAGTTCTTATCCGAGCAGCAGAGCTTGTGTGAGCAAAGCCCTCAGTACGTTGACTGTCAAAGTGTTGCTGAGGCAAAAGATGAAGTCCAAAGGAACATGAACAGCGCGGGCATAGCTCAAGCTGTTCCCAAGGAAATTAAAGCTGGCCTGAGATTGCACTATGATCTCACAAGTAAAGGCTACATCGATCCACAAGCCCCACTCGGATTTGCTGGAACGCTCATGGTAACCATCATTGCCCCTAGGCCACGGATGCTCATAGAATGGCGCTTTCGTGACATCACCTTTCAAGTCCCTGAGCCATCAAGTGAAACGGAAAAAATTCATACTCAAGCCATACAAGGTGCTTTGACCCGCTACTCCAGCGAGGGCCGGATGCTGGCGCCCGATGGCGATGAATTCTGGCAAAGTCTGCTAGCAAGAATTCAGTATACAGCGTCTGATGCGGAAACATGGCAAGTACAGGAATGGACAAGTATGGGCAGATTTTCTGCTGCCTACCAGCGTCTTGATGAAAATTGGCAAAAAACTTTAACGGGTGAGTTGCAGGACAAGTTAAATTTGCGCCTTGAAATCATGTGTGAAGGTCGGCTGCAGGAGCTCATGGAGCGCATGGCCTGTGAAGAAACCATACAATTTCTGCATCAGCCAACACCGCTGATTGTCAAAAATCATACGAGCCTGCAGCTAAAAAATTGGGAAATCCTTGAACCTGGCCCTTGGCAAGATCTTGCACAGCGGCGAGTAAGAACTGAACCTGGAACTGATATGAACGAGGCTGTTCATCGTCGGCAACTGGCTCAGCAAAAATTACCAGATATCTTGGCAGACTTAAATCAGGAAGAGAAGCTGGAAGCCTATTTAAGCTTGAAGGCATGGATTTTTCTGCATCCTGAAAACTTGCAAGAAATCCTTGATGCATTAGGCGATCAACCAGCTTCCAGCTTTTACTATCGTGATGTGATTCGTGCTTTAACTGCTGTCGGTAGTCGCGCTAGTCAGAGCGCATTGCGCCAATTGATGGCTCAGCAAAGGAATCAAGGCGACCAATTGCGCTACCTCGTCACTCAATTCGCTTTTGTTGAGATCCCTGATCAGGAAAGTGAAGCCATCCTGCGTGAATTGGCAGCATCTCACAAAGACCCTAAGGTGCGGCATAGCTCAAAACTCACGCTCGGAGTTGTCGGCCATCGTCTCAAGCAAAGCGCTGATCCTGACAGTCAGCAGCGGTATGAGTTGCTCGAAAACGAATTCATGGCGCAATTGCATGCGGCACGGAGCAAGCAGGAAATTCTCAGCAGGCTTGCTCCCTTAGGCAATCTGGGATCACCTCAGATTTTGCCCTACATCGCTGCAGGCTGGCAGCAGGCCAATGACGAGATCAAAGCAGCGTTGATTTGGTCGCTACGCTTTGTCGAAAGTGAAGAAGCCTGGCATTATATTCAACTCGCAGTTCAAGAAGGTGCAAGTCGTATCCGCGAGCAAGCTCTGCAGGTTCTTAACTTTCGCCAAGATCTGACAAGTGACAGGCTCAATTCTTGTATGCCTTATTTGGTCGATGAATCTCGGCAGCAAATCATCGCTGCTTGGTTACAAGTCCTAGTCAATTTGAGTCAGAAAAAAGCCGATGATAGTTTGCAGGTTTTACAACAGTGGCTGGACATGCGGAATGCAAAAGGTATGCTGTCAAGCACTGAGATTGAGCAGATGATTGCCAACAGCATGCAGCAAATTGAGCAAAACCAAGTCCATTAAAGTTTTGCGCAGCGGCAAGCCTAACAAAGCTGGTGCAAGAGATCAAGAATCCCAATTAAAATACCAGAAATACCCCATTCATCCTGATAAAACGCATGAGTAAAGCCCAGTACATTGGTTGACTCCTTGCAACGGATCGTGTTTATTGAGGCGAAATCGGCTGTGCGATGCAGCTACATGCAAAGGAGTCAGGCGCGTGGAACGGCGAAGGATGATGGCATGGGCATTAGGTGGTATTGGTCTACTTCCTCTTGTAGCGGCGGGCTTTCCGTCAGTCGCTTATCTGCTTCAATCTGGCAAAAAACGTGAACAGGAAGCCGAAAATTCCTGGCGCAATCTGGGAAAAACAGAAGAGTTTCCAGTCGGTGAAATGCGCGAAATAGAAATAGCGACGGCGGAAAGAGATTGGTCAAAAGCTTTAAATCTACGATCCGTATATGTGTGGCGGCAAAGCGCTGAACAATTCATCGTGTTTTCCCGAAGCTGCACCGACCTAGGTTGCCCTGTCGTCTGGGACGCTGGAAGTCAATGGTTTTTCTGCCCTTGTCATGGGGGAGTCTTTGCAAAAGATGGTGAACCCAAAGCCGGCCCACCCAAAGTTCCTCTCTATCGCTACGCAAATCGCATTCAAGATGGAGTTTTGCAGATTGATGCCCACTCCGTTCCACCCATGATATAGGGGGCCTACATGCAGGCAAAATGGGTAGCCTGGTGCGTTGATCGCCTGGGGCTTGAACCCATAAAAGATTCTATTCTTAATCGCCGGGTCGCAAAATCCCCTTGGTATTTTGGCGATGGAGCCAGCTTAGCGTTACTATTCACTGTTCTTGTGTTGACGGGCATGCTGATGACATTGACTTACTCGCCAAGTCCCGATCATGCTGCCGATAGTGTGCGTTATATTACGGAAGAACAGAGTCTCGGCTGGTTTGTACGCGGTTTGCACTACTGGTCGGCAGGTATGATGGTGGTGATGATTTATTTTCACCTTTGTCGGCAAGTCACTCTCGGTGGCTATAAATCACCACGTGAAGGGACCTGGATCATCGGCGTCCTCTTGTTTTTCGCCGTATTGTTTATGTCATTTTCGGGTTACGTCTTGCGTTGGGACGAGCGTGCAGTGTATGCCCTGCGGGTCAGCTTGAATATGCTTTATCAGCTTCCAGTGATCGGCGAATCTTTAGTCATTTGGTTCCAAGGTTCTGATCAACCGGGGGCGGTGACGATTGCCCGCTTTTACGGCTTGCATGTGGTGATTATGCCTTTGTTGATAATAGGACTCATCAGCTATCACCTTTATCTTGTGATCCTCTGGGGTATTACATCAAAAAAAGAACGCGAACAGCCCATTTACAGTGCTGAAGAGCAAAAAAAGCTCTACAAAGAGCAGGCCAAATCGGAAAAGTTTGGCGAATCGTTTTTTCCGACGACGATGTTCCATTCCGGTGTTTTTGCGGTGGCGATTTTTAGCATTCCTTTTTTGCTCACACTGACTCTAGGGCCGCAGGAGCTGCAAACAGAAGCCAATCTTACCAAGACAACAATTCCAGCAGAGGAGTGGTGGTTTTGGTGGTACAGCGCTTTGATTGCATTGCTACCTAATTGGTTGGCCCCCATATTCTTTGTTGTTTTTCCACTGCTGAGCTTTCTATTTTTATTACTCCTCCCCTGGATCGATAACGGCCCATATCGTGGAGTGAAAAAGCGTCCGTGGGCTTTGGGTCTGGTTTTGACAATCACTGTCGGCATACTCATTCTCACAGATTTGCGGCGGCGCTCGCCCTGGACGGGTTGGCCCAGTAATGAGCTGCCACCGGTGCCGGAGGGGCTCGATCTCACCCCAGAGGTGGAAGAGGGGAGACGTTTGTTCGTTCATTTTGGTTGTACGTCCTGTCATGCTGTCAGTGGCGAAGGACGATACGTGGGAAGCGACCTGGCGCGGCTTGAGCATCGCTATTCGCGAAACGAAGCGCGCAACTATATTAAGAATCCTCCTGCCGGGGTGCCGATGCCCAGCTATGAAGATATTTTATCTGCTGAAGAACTAGAACGTCTGATTGATTTCTGGTTGGTCGCGCAAACCTTCGAGAGAGAGCCATGACACAAGGACTGGCAATGAAGCGAAAAGGGATATTTCTACTGACGCTTCTTAGTTCGTGTATGAGTGATAATCGACAATCGATGATTCATACCGCAAGCCAAGTGGCAGATGATATTGCTTACTTGTGGTGGTTGATGCTGATCGTCTACACGGCAGTCTTTCTCGTGGTGATCACCTTGTTAGCATTCGGCATTAAAACGAAAACACGTTCCGAAGTTCCAGGGGGCAGTCGCCTTTGGTTGCTGATTGGTGGGATAGCTCTACCGTTTGTTACGGTTTTGGTGATGCTCATCTTATCGTTACAGGTGACTAAAGCGATACCAACCGACAAAGCCGATCTTGTGGTTGAAGTCGTCGGTCGGAATTGGTGGTGGGAAGTGCGCTATCCAGAGTATGGAATCGTTTCGGCCAATGAAATTTATCTGCCCCAAGGCGCGAACGTTCGCTTCGATCTCAGTGCTCGCGAGGTGATTCACAGTTTTTGGTTGCCGGCGCTGCAAGGAAAGATGGACATGATACCCGATCACTCGACTCAATTGTTTTTGAAAACAAGGGAGATAGGGAAGTTTCGCGGAATTTGTGCGGAGTTCTGTGGATTGCAGCATGCTCGCATGGCATTTCATGTTGTAGTTCTGGAAGAGCAGGATTTTGCCGAATGGCTTGCAGCCAGGCAAAGCGATGCCAGTGTGCAAAAGGCGATGCAACTGGCAGGGCATGAGGTTTATTTCAAGAAAGGCTGCGATACTTGCCATCGCATCCGTGGTAGCGAAGCTCAAGGCGACGTTGGCCCGGATTTGACTCATATTGGCAGCCGTCTGAGCCTAGGTGCAGGGACCTTGCCTTATAGTCAAGAGAATTTGGCAGCATTTGTCCATGATCCACAAACATTTAAACCTGGCAACGCCATGCCAGCGACCGTCATTGATGATGATGCCATGCAAGATCTCGTCGAATTTCTGGATACGTTGAAATAGTGAGAGGACTCAGCATGGCTCAGGATATCCATGTTTCCGAAGATTTTGCAAAACTTTACGAACCGCCGAAAGGATTTGTTGGTCGCTGTGGCTTGGTAAACAATCAGCCCTTGGCTCTGCGTTTTATGTTCACGGCAGGGATATTTTTTATCCTTGGTGGAATCCTGGCGCTGCTCATGCGCTTACAACTTATCGTGCCCGAACATCAGCTGATTCATCCCCAGTTTTTTAACGAACTTTTTACGATGCATGGCTCGACCATGATGTTTTTGTTTGTCGTGCCATTTATCGAGGGGCTGGCTTTATATCTGGTGCCGCTGATGATCGGTGCTAGGGATGTTGCATTTCCCCGGCTAACGGCATTTAGTTATTGGGTTTATCTTTTTGGCGGCATAATTTTTTACGCCAGCTTTTTTGTTGGCAATGTACCAGATGCCGGCTGGTTCGCCTATACGCCGCTTTCAGGGCCAGCACATACAGGTCTGGGTATCGATTTTTGGACCATGGGATTAGCTATGGTGGAAATTGCCGGCATCACGGCAGGGATTGAGATTGTCGTGACCATCATGAAATTTCGTGCTCCTGGTATGACGCTTAATCGGATGCCTTTATTTGTCTGGACCATGCTGGTCGTTGGCGTGATGATCTTATTTGCATTTTCCACCTTATTGGCAGCAACCACACTTTTAGAATTAGATCGCTTAATTGGCACCAAGTTTTTTGACCCGCAAGCCGGTGGCTCCAGCTTGCTATGGCAGCATTTATTTTGGTTTTTTGGCCACCCCGAGGTTTATATCGCATTTTTACCAGCAACAGGCGTTGTTTCGATGATCGTCGCCACCTTTGCCAAACGTTCCATCGTGCTTTATTCCTGGGTTGTCGTTGCTGTTATGCTAACAGGATTTTTAAGCTTTGGACTGTGGGTGCATCACATGTTTACGACGGGTTTGCCGGAACTAGCCAAAGCGTTTTTCATGGCGGCCAGTTTGATGATTGCCATGGCGACCGGCATACAAGTCTTCGCCTGGCTTGCGACGTTATGGGGGCGACGTCCTGTCTTTAAAGTGCCATTTCTTTATATCTTGGGCTTCTTTTTTACTTTTATCATGGGTGGCCTGACCGGGGTGATGGTCGCTATCGTCCCATTTGATATGCAGGTACACGATAGCTATTTTATTGTGGCTCATTTACATTATGTCTTAATCGGTGGCGTGGTCTATCCTCTGCTCGCCGGGCTATATTACTGGTTACCCAAATTCACCGGTCGCATGTATCACGAAAAAATGGGTGCTTGGGGCTTTTGGCTGAACTTCATTGGCTTCCATCTCACCTTTTTTCCGATGCATATACTCGGCATATACGGAATGCCACGACGAGTCTATACCTATCCTGTTGAAGCTGGTCTGGGTCCATTGAACATGCTAGCAACTTTGGGATCATTTATAGTCGCCGTCGGTATCCTCTTGGTGCTCATCAATATTTTTTATGGCCGTAAAAAATCGTCGGCCGCAGGAGATAATCCCTGGCAGGCCGAAAGCTTAGAGTGGTCGATTCCTTCACCTCCACCAAACTATGCCTTTGCCCGTTTTCCTGTGGTAGGGCATCGTTCACCTCTTTGGCAACCTGAACACACGGTTCAGGTTGATAGCGATACCCAGCGAGCAATTGAAGCCCTAAACTGCGCTCCCAAGGGATTTCGGGCAACGATGATCAGTCAATCATTCTATGCCAGACCACAGGCCATTGCTTATTTACCCAGTTTTTCCCTTATACCTCTGGCTTGTGCTCTTGCTCTGGCTGCTATCTGTATTGGGATTCTCGCAAAGTCGCTTAGTTTAGGCTTGGTCGGCTTCGTCGCGTTTATCGTCTTTCTTTGGCGCTGGTTACAGCCCAATCTGGATGTCGAAAAACTGATTCAGGAAAGCGGCATCGAAGCAGCTTCCGGATTAAGTGCTTTTCCGGAAAAACAAGCCTCCCCGGTATGGTGGGCTATGGTATTCTATGCCATCGTTATGGCAGTAATTTTTGCTAGTTTATTTTTTTCTTACTTTTTCCTACGTCTTCATGCCGATCAATGGCCGCAAGATGGCTTTTCTCTGCCAGGCATCATCGCCGGCTTAATCGGCTGGTTGATCATCATATTGGGTGGATCGGGACATTTCCTGGCAACAAAGTCAAGACGGGTCAAGCGACGTAGACTGTTCGGTTATAGCATAGCTTTTGGGTTTTTATTGCTGGAGATGCTTGCAGTTGGGATCTATCTCAGTCGCCTCAACTTCGTTGCGCAGAGCAATGCCTACGCCTCGGTCTTTCATGTGACTTTATATCTTTGGATTTTTTACCTGCTACCCCTATCGTTATTGACCATATCGGCTTTACTGTCTGAAAGGGCTCAGCAAATGCATAAAAAGTGTGCCTTACAGCAGCAGATTATGAGTGTTTACTGGGTATCTGCCCTGGTTTTAGCAAGCTTGGTTTTAGGCGTACTGTTTATTTCTCCCTATTTGCTCAACTGATGCATATGAGCAGGGAAAGGTATCTATGCAAGAAGATGATAACAAAGCGATAGCAGTTTTATGGCTAGGCTTTCTCGGCACAGCCATCCTCTGGTTCATCGGCTTTCTTTATGCCTGGATCGTGTCCGAGTTTGGCTGTCAATCGGCGGCAAGGGATACAGTAATTTTGGGTGTGTCCTTAGTAGCTGTCTTGCAGCTTGTCGGTCGTTTGGTAGTGCTAGCGATCGCATTTTCTCTTTTACGCTATTGCCAACGTATTTTAAAAAAAGCAAGTCATACTGCAGCATATGCTGATATTCAGGAAGACACGCTTAAAATCTTTCTAGCGCGCTCGGGCTTGATTGCCGGGCAAATTCTTTTTGCCGTCCTGCTTGTGGAAAGCATTCCTATCTTTTTCTTTTTAAAGACATGCTGAGTGAAAGATGTGGTCGAAGTGTTTTAAATTGAGTCTCATCATAGCCTGCAAATGGGTCTTTGTGCCCGCATGCTTTGCGCATGAACTCTCGCCACAGCAGCGCGAAACCTGGTGGTTCGCTTGGAACTTCGATTTTTGGTTGATACTCCAATTCTCTCTGTTGGCGATCGCTTATCATCATGGTGCAAATCGCTTGCGGAGAGTTCTGCGTAGGCGCCAGGTGTATTCATTCTGGGCAGCGCTGTTCTTTCTGATCATGGCCTTGTTATCGCCGATGGATGCTTTAAGTCAAGAATTGTCTTTTGTGCATATGATTCAACATTTGCTATTGATGATGGTTGCAGCGCCACTGCTGGTCATGAGTATGCCTGTGACTGTGATACTGGCTTCCTTGTCTGCAAGGTGGCGCCGTCGTTACTGGCAAGCACTGCGCAAGTTAAACCATCGCCATTGGCTTAGCTCCGTGTTCTGGCAGGCAGCAGTTATTTGGGGTTTAAACGCCTTGATTCTTTGGATCTGGCATATTCCTCTGTTTTATATCGCTGCTTTGCGCTTTGCCTGGGTACACTATGTTCAGCATTTGAGCTTTTTTCTAGTTTCCTGTCTTTTTTGGCGAATCGTATTTGATCCTATCAGCCAAAGACGGATGAATCATGCCTTGGGGATTCTGTATTTATTTACTAGCTCATTACATGCCGCAGTATTAGGTGTGTTTATGAGTTTGGCACCATCGGTTTGGTACTTTGATTATACTGCTACCGCTCCACGATGGGGATGGTCGGCTTTGGAAGACCAGCAATTGGCTGGTTTAATTATGTGGATGCCCGCATGTGCTTTCTATGCATTGGGTGCTAGTGTATTGCTTCTGCGTGCATTGGAGAAACCGAGCGTGTTCCCATCAAAACTTAGGCGGTAAACGACACTCGGTTGATGCTTTTTGAGTTTAATTTTAAGCGAATGCTGGCAGAGCAGAAAAGATGATGTCATCTCTAAGTTTTGAAAAATTTTTCTGTTCTTCCTGGCTCGCAATGAGGGTGGCTCCTTCTGGATTTCCATCGATAAAATGGCGGCGATAGAATACAGGCGCAATTTTAAAGTGCTGTTTAAACATTCGTGAATAGTGAGACTGATTGATAAATCCAGATAAATAGGCAATCTGCTTGATGCTTAAATTTGGATGACTGCGCATCAACTCGATCGAACGTAAGAGACGATACGTCCAAAGCCACTTCATAGGAGTTTGGTGCCTTGATTGGTGAAAACGCCGAATCAATTTGAATTTTGATATACCAGAAGCTTGGGCGATATCAGCGAGGTTGATCGATGAAGCGTAATTTTCAATCATGAATTGCACGGCGTGATCGACCGGCGACATTTTATGAGGGCCGTAAAAGACCTTCGTTTCTTTTGAACTCTGATAAATAGACATAGTCTTCCTCCCTTTATCATCACCTATAAAGACTGCTCAGCTCGAAATTTATTGCATGCGGGTGATAATTTTCTGCCCGGGATGGCGTTTACGTGAATTCAGTCACATATCATTTCTCTGTTTGGGAAAAGAGAAAGCGAGAGCCTTTTGCCATGGAATATATTGGTGATAGCCGAAAATGAGTCAAAATCGATATGGATTTCCGACCAAATTTAAGCAGTCAAGGCTCGGGATTCACTTAAGAATTTTGAATTCTTTCCGAAACATAAGACGAGGCTGACAAGGAAAGGAAGTTTGATGAGATTGGTCATCCAATTTTGCTTCGTTTTATATGCTTATGTAATTGGGACACAGGCAAGTGCAGAAGCAATTGTATGGCATAATGGCGGCGATGTGGCGGTGGACCTTTCCCAGCAAATCGAATATTACCTCGACAAGGAGAGACATCTTGATCAGTTGAGCATTCAGGATGCGCAGCTTGTTTGGGAAAGCATAGCAGAAGGTAAAAGCTTTTCCATTCGCCATTTTTCTGGTGCGTTGTGGCTGCGTTTTTCGCTCGAAAATCCTCTTCAGGACGCTCAAGCCTTAATTATTAATCACAGCTATCCGCATAGTGATCTTTTGGATTTATACCTAGTGCCATCAGGGCAATCGCAGCCGACTTTGCATTTGCAAACAGGCGACCGGATGATCGAGGGTAAGACCGGCTATGTAGCAAAGTCTCACGCCTTTAAAGTCAAATTTCCACCAGGTCAGAGTAGCGTTTACCTACGGATTGTGAGCCAAGGTATAATGTCGACCAAACTGAAGCTCTGGGATCTGGATGTCTTTGTTGCTCAGGAGTTTCAGGAGATGGTTTATCTTTCCTGGCAATTAGGCGGCATTATGATTTTAGCCTTTTACAATATCTTTCTTTATGTCTCGTTAAGGCTGAGAGTCTATATTTACTATATCGCTTACCTTCTCGCATTTTTCACATCGCAATTAATCTTAACTGGGCTTGCTGGATATATCCTACCTGAACATTGGCTTAAAGTTTGGTTGTTGAATGAAGGTCTGCATATCACCATCAAGCTGACTTCGGGATTTGCCTGCTATTTTACCTACCACTTTTTAAATTTAAGAATATATGCACCTAAGATTGGGCGTATTCTTGTTTGGGCAGCGCGCCTGATGATATTAAGTGTCGCCTTAACGCAGTGGGGCTCCTATCGTTTCGATAGCCTATTAATTTTACCCTCTGTCATCACGGTTTGTGTTGTTATGCTTGCCTTTGGTGTTCATGCTTCTCTACGTGGCTATCGGCCAGCATATTTTTATACCTTGGCTTGGACCTTCCTCTTAGTCGCAACGATCTTGTATGTCCTGAAAACTTACGGTTACCTTCCTGTAAATCTTTTTACCACTTGGGTATTGATTACAGGTGGAACGATCGAGAGTGTTCTTTTGTCATTTGCATTGGGCGAGCATTTCAACGATCTGCAAAAACGCATCGATCATCAGCGAGAAGGCTATATTCAGGAACTTATCAACAAGGAAAAGGCGAAAAAACACAGCTATGAGCAAATGGAAAAAATGATCTATCCCCATCAGCTCGTCATGATTAAAAACGGCTTGACCCTGGAAGATACTATGCCAACGGGTAGCGGCCTAGCTTTTGTGATATCGTTTGATACGGTGGGGAGTACCCGATTGGAAAGGGCTTTTGTCAGGCCCTTTTTAAGTGAAGTGTTTCATAAATGCAACGAACAGATGCTCAAAGGCTATCATCAGGAATCCAGACAAGCCCAAGCCTTTCGGATCAAAGAAATGGGGGATGGATTTTTATGCAGCATCGGTTATCCATTCCAAGTACCCGATCAAAGAAGTCCGGCTGATGTTGCTATGGAGTTGGCAATTAGTTTTAGCAAAGCTTTTAGTGATGCTGCCAAGAACTATGAATTTCGACAAAGGCCGGTTTGCTCCCTTGCCTTGACTTTTGGTGAGGTCGAATCCTTTTATTCTCAGGCCGGTGTTATTGAATATAGCATGTATGGTCGAGGAATCGTTCTAGCTGATCGCTATGAAGGGCTACGCAAGGTTCTATTTTCCAAAGATTTGAAGGAAAACTTCCTGGTCATTCAACACGAAGTCTATCAACAGCTTGATGCAACTTATCAGCAACAACTTAAGTTTTATAGTTTAAAAGATAGTGACATTATTGTGCGTGATGATAGTGATGCTCAATGTTTTTATTATGGCTTTATATGCGACGGGCGCTTACTCAGCAAGCGAATCGAGGACTACCAGAATGCTGGTTAGCTTCACGTCATGAACGTTAGCTTCTGGATGTAGAAGCGCATTCTGAGCCAAAGGAAAAGTGTTGTTATTAGATAAATTACATCTGTTGGAGCTGTAATCGAACTTATTCGACTTCGTCAGTTGCGCTTTCTTCAATAAAACGTAGATAACGTTCATGAGTATCATTATCGATATCGATGATTCGAATCGCCACCCGGTTTTCGGAGTGATAGCGAACAAATTTGGTCACAAAAAAGATTGGCTTGCTTTCGTTGATATCAAGCCAGGTTTCCAGGATCGTCGACTGGTTGAAAATCAACCGTTCTTTACCCATATAATCTAGTAACAAGCCGTTTTCACTAATATTTTCTGCAACAAATTCCAATGGCGAAGAGCTTCCGATCAGTTGGACGCGAATTTTGGCTCGGATATTAATCAAGAATCTCGGCTTCATACGCCGATCACGCTTGTGCCCCTGTGGATTTTGAAATTGCATGACTCGTTGCTCCCTGTTTACAGGCTGAGCATCGGCAGAATTTGTATAGATTTGAGTAAAATTTAAAAATTTTTTTTGAAATCAGTAATTTGCACTAAGGACACGTGCGACAGAGACGCCGCATAAATGAGCTGGTCCGATGAATGAACTTTGCCGGTGCTTTCTCCCAACCTAACTTTTGACTCAACCACTGCAAACTTACGAGCCCAGGCTCTTCATTCAGGAGATAATGCCAGGCATCCACGCCGCGCAGGTATTGGTCTTGACCAAACCAAACGTGAAGCTGTTCGGTTGTGTCCGCATGTTGATATTGCTGCGCATGAGTTTGCCAGGACTCGAGCCGCCAACGATGCCTGCTGCGCTGTTGCAGCCATGCAGCGAGGTTGCGACAGAAAAAACATTCAGCATCAAACAATACCACAGGGCTATCATCCATGCGCTGCCCCTCTTCTGTGATTAGAGTCTTGCCAATGGATATGATATGATGTGACGAAGGTGGAAGCAATGCGCGGAAAAGGCACCATTGCTTTAGCTTTTTTGTAAAAATGTGTGGAGTTGTGGCGGAATCATAAGCATACTTTTTTCGTCGTAAGAAGTTTTTCACTTTTCTGAAATATACCTTGCACTAAAAAAATGAGGTCACGATTTATGTGGCAGGTTTTGCCAAAACCGATACTCCTAATTCACCTACTAATTCTTAGTTTTCCTCTTTTAATGACGGAAATGGGCCATGGTCAATCTTTTTCTTCCAAAGAAATTGACATGTTGATCAATTCCACAGTAGACGAAGTACCTTGGTCAAAAACTGAGCTAAAAAAGATATTTTCTCACCAACAGTTAAAAAAGCTGCCCGAGACAGTAAAGTTAAACGTAACGGAACCCCTGCGTTTATCTGAAGAGCGCTACAAGCATTTCACCGAGCCATATGCTTTAAATCTAGCCCGCAAGTTCAGTCGTCGTTGGCGAACAACGTTGCGCCAAGCAGCAGAAAAATATGCTGTTGATTCAGAGGTGATCGTTGCCGTTATGCTAGTCGAGACCAGCTTTGGCCGCTTTAAAGGTGACTACCACTTGCTTTCAATTTTTTCTTCTACCCATGTAGAATCGAATCATATGATGGCAAAGGATGATTACAAAGAATTACCCGAAGCAATGCAAGCGCGTATCAAACAACGTGCCGAGTGGTCCAGACAAGAATTGATTGCGCTTTTAAAAATGGCCAAGAAGCATCCCCGGATCAAACCATTTGAGTTGCGCGGCAGTTATGCGGGAGCATTTGGGAAAAGTCAGTTTTTGCCATCAAGTTACATGCGTTTTGCTGTGAGAGCGAGAGACAAGGCCAGTCCTGATCTGTTTTTTGAACCCGATGCGATTTATTCGATTGCAAATTATTTAAAAGGCCACGGTTATCAACGAAGTCTTGATCGAGAAGAAAATCGTGAGGCGCTTTTTGCTTACAATCGAAGTCAGGTATACGTCAATGTTGTGTTGGCAGTTGCTCAGGAGTTGAAAAAGTAACAGACGATGGAATCAGCGAATGATAAAGTCCCCGGCTTTGATGGGGTAGTCGACGGTACTTTGCTCGATGCGACCCAGCCAAAAACGTTCTGTCCGTTCCATTATCCTGATGGTGCCTACCTCGCGCATATGGGTACCGATGCTTTTCAATTGTCGATCTCGGATAGCATCGATGCGATAGATGGAGTAGCTGCGATCGAGACTAAGTTCCTGATCAAAGCCTTGCACATGCACCCAATTACCTGACGAAACAAAGCTGATCTGGGCCAGGATCGTGTCGCTATCGGAAATTTGTTCGTATTGCTTGCTAAAGCTTTGATGACGTGGTTTGAGAATAAACGCCTGGTTTTCCCCGCTAGCTGCTTTTTTTAAATGAACCACCGCTTCTGCAAGTTTTCCGGATTTTTCAAGGTAAATCGCCATGTTATGGTGGGCGATGGCATCGTTTTTATTTTGTAATAAGGCATTTTTCCATTTTGTCGCCGCCAGTGGCCAGCGATTTTCTTTGGCTAAATCAACTCCTTCATTGACCAATAACGCAGCCTGATCCTTTTTGGGGTGATAATAGATTTGCTCGACCTGCGTTGTACCAGCGCAGACTTGCTGTTTGAGAGAATGAGCCATACCTTCTAGGATCTTTTTTTCGACGTCTTGATGCTTGAGTGCAGGAGATTTGGAAAAGTTAGACAGCATGGAGCGTTGCAGTAGTTGATCCTGAGCAATGACTTGATTGCTGACGCGATTATAAAATACAAAAGGAAACTTCCATTCATAGATGTGATTGCGAATGAGGATACTCTGACTTTTCAGTTTTTGTTCTGGCGCCAGGTACAAACGCTTGGCAAAGCCAAACTCATCAGGGAAGGCATGGTTAGCAAACCACAGATATTGCTCTTCATCGTTGTATTGGATTGCCTTGCTACGCTCTAGGTTATTGTCAATTTTTTGATGGGCTAAGTCTAAGATCAGCATGCCCTGTGATTTCTGAGCGAGCTTGTTTTTGGCGATATAAGCTTTAAAAAAATTGCTGATTCCGTCGCGTTTCAATTGCGCGAAACTAAGAGATTCCTGCTGAAACTCGATTTTGGCAAATGGCGAACAATCCGACAGTTGTCGTTGTAATTCACCGCGCAAATGAACGGGAGCATCCTGATCCATGATGACAAGAAGAGTCGATAATTCCTGATAACCCTCAACCGGAAGGTGAAAGCTTGAAAATTTAACATCAATAAATTTTTTGCTGCAGCTAAGTCCTAAAAAGCAAAGACTTAAATGACTAAGAAAACGGAAAAAATAATTTCTATAATAAAAATTCACAAGTGCCTGACCATATCAAATTCAAGATTTCCCTATTATTTTATCGTGATCGTCATCCCTCTTCGAGTGAAGAAGGCGGCAAATTTTGCTAGATGGCCTCAGTCTTAAAGATATCCGAGATAAAAATTACCGATTAGTAGAAGAATTGGACTAAACATTTGGCGGTTTGAGTCGAAACGATTATGGGTGATTTTTGAGTCATCAGATATGTAGATAACTAGGCCCCTTCCCGGAATCTTAGATGAGACGGAGCAATTATGGGTGTCATACAAGGGCGTTTGGCGTTGACCCTTAGCCCCAAAACGACGAGTCGGGAAAAGTTACGTAAAGCACTTGCTGCCGGGAATTATCAAGTCAGTTTTATCAGCAATATCAGTGAAGTCAAACCGGCAATTGATGCGTTTAAACCGGTAATTTTGCTTCATGATTGGTTGGCGGTGGATGAGAGTCAGTCCCGCAAATTTCACTACCAAGCCCTACGCAATGAAGTCTTTCATAGTCTACCCAGAGTGATACTTGTACCTGATGTTTCGGCTAATATGCTTGCCTTTGCCAATGATGTGATGGCCGAGCGAGTGATGAGCTATTCTTCCGCGTATTTAACTCTAGGTAACGAGCTGGAAATGCTGCTGCAGTCACAGCGAACTGGTCGGGAAATCAAAAAGCTGGTTCGCGAAGTTCGCTCTGAGGAAGCAAAGTATGACCAGGATGAAATTGATGAGAAAGTGAATCAAGCTTATCAGCGATACCCACACGATTTAAACGTGCAACTAGAATATGGCAATTTAAAATTGCGACAGGATGAATTGGAAATTGCTAAAATCATGGCCATTGAAGTCATTCGTCGAAACCCATTGAATTTGCGTGCATCCAATCTCTTATCTCGGGTCTATATGAAGCAGGGATTCTGGGCTAAGGCGCTGGAAATCCTTCAACAAGCCGACTCTTTAAGTCCAATGAATGGCGAAAGACTGATGATCATAGGCGATGCCTATTATGGGAAGGGTGATTTGGATCAAGCACTTTCTTATTATGAAAAAGCTAAGGCTGTGGATGAGAGCATGGCAGCAAAGGCGAATCGAGGGATTGGACAAATTAAACTACAGCAAGGTCATCTGGAAGATGCGCTAGCCCTGCTCGGACAAAGTGCGTCTGAAGAAGAAGCCGCTGGTTATTTTAATAATGCGGCTGTGATTGCTGTGAAACAAGGTGAGCTGGATCAAGCCCTAAAACTATATGACACAGCACTTCGTGCCTTGCAAACGAATCGTCTAAAACCAACGATATATAATAATATTGCCCTAACATTCCGTCGTTTAGGTCAAACACAGGAAGCAGAAAAATATCTGCAAAAAGTCTTAAAAATTGATTCGGAAAATCCTAAGGCCAGGCAGCAAATCAAGATGATCGCCAAAGTGCGAAAATCCTGAAATTTATAGACTTACCTCTTCTGTAATCAAGTTCATTTCTTCCCGGGGTCGATACTTCAAAAACAGCAGTAAACAGCATAAACAAGCAAGAAGTAGCGCAGGTGAAATAAAAAATGCCTGCCTGATGCCGATCCAATCGGTAATATGACCGACGGTGATATGAATCAAGCCCAGTGTCGTCTGAATGGCGACAAAAACCCAGATAGTTAGCCGCCTCCAGGTTTCAGCAAAACTACGGCTAATCTCTGCCATAAAGAGAGGATAGAAGGGACCAAGTAAGCCAACTAAGGCAAAGGCCCAGGCATGGCCATCCTGGGCAATTAGCAAGGCTGTGATTCCGGATAAAACACAAAAAATAATCACGTGAGTTTCAAATCGCGGGCGAACAAGGACAAAACTTAGAAATCGACTGCCGGCTAAGATGATAAAAAAGCCACCAACATAGCTAGCAGCATGCTCAGGACTCATGGCTAATTGTTTGACCATGTAAGTTGTCATCCACATGGAAGCTAGTACTTCACCGCCAACATAGAAGCCGAAAGCCAAAATTGCTAAAATTGCCACGTAATTTTTAGGGGCAGTTTTGCTTTGCGCTTTTTCCGTAGGATTAGGTGTCGCCTGAGGTGGGTCGGCAGGGATGGTGCGCCTGAATACAAGGGCCAAGGAAAAAAATATTGCCGAAGCGATAAGAAGCACGGTCCACCAAGCTAGCTGCCGTTGCATGGTTTGGGTAAAGGCGAAAGGAGCGAGAAAGGAGCCAACCCCATACATCACCTGTTGACCGGAAAGAATGCGGCCACGTAAATGTAGCGGCGCGCCTTTGATGGTGAGGATGTTGGAAAGTGCGCCTAATATTGCGACGCAGCTACCTAAGATCGATCCCATGAGCAACAAGCCGAATGTTGAGGCAATCCAAGGTGCCATGAATCCAGGAATCATCGCCAGCAGGCAAGCGCTGACGGTGACGATGCGGTCATTTTTTCGCTCTAATATTTTACCAAGTAAAAGGATGCTCAGTACCGCTGCAAAGTTACCCAAAGCCAAAAAAAGCCCGGCATAGCTATACGGAATACCCAGCTCGGTAGAAATCACGGGCAAAAGCGGGCCTCTGACATTATCAAAGTAGGCAACCGATACAAGTATCAAGCAGCCAGCACTCAGCAAGCCACCGCGAGCGCTCTTTAATTCCCGCTTCAGTCGCTGCCAGCCTAAGTTGCTTATATCGCTGGCTCGCATTCTCTCAACGTTTTTCACAAACAAACCCTTTTAAATAGTAAGATTCGGGCAAGTGAAAAACGATGGGGTGATCGCTTGCCTGTTTGAGGAATCGTTGTAGCTCTAACTCACAATCAGCTTCGATACTGGCGCTGAAGACGACCTTTTGCAGCAGATCCTGAGAGATCAGGCCGGAGCAGGAAAAACTAACGAGTAAACCGCCGGGACGAAGCAATTTCAAGGCAAGTCGGTTTAGGTCCTTGTAACCACGGCAGGCCGTTTGAATGTTTCTTTGGGAGCTGGCAAATTTGGGAGGATCAAGGATGATCATGTCAAAGCATTCACCGTTTGTCTCGCGTTGCCGCAAATTTTGAAACACATCAGCCTTACAAATTTGATGTCGCCCGTCATCCAAGCCGTTTAAGCGGACATTGCTTGCCGCCAAGTCTAAAGCGTCATGGCTGGTATCGACACTGATCAATTCCGTGGCACCACCGGCTAAAGCGGCGACACTGAATCCACCCGTATAAGAAAAGTTATTGAGGACCCGCCGGCCTGCACTCAGCTGGCTGACAATTTGCCGATTATCACGCTGATCGATATAAAAACCCGTTTTATGGCCATTCCACAGATCAACCTGATAACGGTGATGGTTTTCCATACCCTCGTGCAGATGACCTTCCGCCCACTTTCCTCGCAGGATCTGCTTGATTGGCTGCAAGCCTTCTTTTTTGCGGATGACCTCGTCGCTGCGTTCGATGATTCCATCAGGAGCCAGCAGCTCCTGTAAAATGTCAACGATGAGATCACGCCTGGCTTCCATAGCACTGTTGAGGATTTGCAGGCTTAACCAGCTGCCGTAGCGATCAACGATCAAGCCTGGGATGCCATCCGCCTCATGAGCGATTAGGCGAACCATATTTGTCGACTCGTCTATCTGGATGTCTTTACGCCGATCTATGCTGGCGCGAATCTTTGCTCGCAGCCATTCATGGTCCATTTCTTGTTCCGGATCTAAGCTATAGATACGTGCCACAATTTGCGACTGCGGATGGTAGCTGGCACGGCCGAGTGGCTGATTTTTGGCTGAATAGATCGCAATGGTTTCCCCAGCCTTAGCTTGTCCTTCGACGCGAGCGACTGCGCCTGAGAAAATCCAAGGGTGCCGATTGATGACCGATTTTTCCCGGCCAGGCTTGAGATAGAGGCGTTTTTGCGATGATTTTGCTGTCATGAATGATGGGTCCTTGATTAAGTCAAAATGACATAAATTAGCCAGAAACCTAAGATATCTTGGTACTGTCTTTTTGTCGACCAAGAAACGGGGCCAGGCCATAATTTGCAGTCGGTTCCAGCTTCTTTTTCCGAAATAAAGCTGTTGCTCACATCGAATCTTAATGTTCCCTCAGGCAGAACGATGAAGGCCTCGTAACAGGAACTCAATTTGAGAGGTTAACAAGATGCGTAAACTTGAGTTTCAGAAGACCTTGGAAACATTACCCGGCTTGACAGAAAACGGCTGGATGAATCCGCAAGATCCTAACTATCCTGGTCTGCGTAAAAAGTTCTATGAAGGAGCTCTTTACTTGCAGCAGGCCTTGGATGCAACGGAATATTTGCAGCGCTTCCAAAAGTCAGTTCTGATATCTCCTTGGCAAAAAGCCAACTGTGTCCCGGCTAAGTTAAAGAGTCTAATCGAATGGTATAGCCAACGCCCTGTCAGCATTGGAGCCATCGTGGTGGCCGCCGCCCACCTTGGTTTTCGTATAGGCTGGGAAGGGGCAGATACAGAGCCGCACTTCAACATTTTCGCCAGGCAATTGGAAGCCGAATTACGCGACTTTCGATTGCGTCAGATTATCAGTAAGGCTGTCGGCGAATAAGGTCGACTGTTTATCCTTAGCTTCATGTCAATTACGAGTCTGGGAGGTCTTTTTACAAAGACACTCCCTTTTTCATTTTGTTTAGCTTTTTCGGGGTAATTTGGGGATGTGACGAATCAGGACTTTGGTATCGGCAGCTAGATTTTCCGGAATTATGATCACATTGCCTTCTCTTCGCCAATCGGCGATTTTTGCATCATTGATATAGACTTCCCAAAGTCCATATTCCGGATTTGTCACGGAATGGATGGGAAACCGGGATCGATTGCTCATAAATGTATAGGAAAAGCGAATCTCGCTCCGACCTTCTAGTTCGCACTCAAGTAAAATGTCACGACCATTACGTAACATTCCCGACCCACTAAGGCAAAGGCTCTTGTCAAAAGTCGTTGTAAAGCTGCCGCGAGTCGGTTCATGACTTAAACGGAGTTCCTGAAAGATATTATCTTGACCCTTATATTTTACGACTAGACGCCGATTTTCAACAAAATCTTCGGCATGAAAGCGGATGCGAAAGGCATTCAGCTCCGCAATTTTCAGTTCTGCCTCTGAGTTCTGATCAATGACTTTGATTTCGCTAAAGGCACTTGGACGTTTGATAAGATCATAATTTAGCTGTTCGCTTTCACGATAGCTGTAAGAAATGGCAACGCTGACCCCATCGCCAGGAATTTCAAGGAAATCAATTCTTCCCGCAGCTGGATCATAAGAAAAAGAGCTGGTTGGGATCGTCACTTCGTCAAAACTGATGATAATCGATGATGGTACAGTTGATGGAGCAAGCACCTGGCTTGTCAGCAGACCGGTATTTTGTCGATAAAAAAATTGAATTTCGCTTTCAGCCGGTGGTAGGAAACTTAAGAGTATTTCCTGGTTAGATACACTGTAGAGTTCCGGCAATATCAATGAATTGTTGATCAGAACCTGTAGGGTGTCCAGTGCCGGCTCACTCGGCAACTGATAACGGGTACGGATATATTGATAGGAAATATCCAGGGCATCGATTTCAGGGTCAAGTTCAACCTGACTAAAATCAAGAATATTGGTATCAAGATCAAAGCCTACTAAGTTGATGCCTTGATAGCTAACATTCACTGTTTCAGCAATGGGACGGTGTTCAAGTTCATATATGTCATCTTGTGTGCGTGCTATGGTTTCAGTTTGGTTGCCCATGACTGCTTGTTGATGATTGACGATCATCCGTTCAATTTGCTGAAAGCGCAGAGTCATCGGCTGATAGATCGCTTTCATTTGCAGGTTTTGTTCAAACTGGGAATTTTCTAAGGTGAAAGTTTCCTCGGCATCTTGAAGTCCTCCGACTTCAAAGAGAAACTCTCTAGTGCTGCTTGTCGCCAAGGCATCGATGGATGCTGGCTGAAGAGGCGAGCGTTGCTCAGCCTGTTCCTGAAAGGTGCAGGACGGAAGCAAGTTTGCAGCTATCGCCAAAGCTGTCAGTACTTTCCAATGAAGCATACGAACCCTCGTGCTTTTCTATCGGATAAAAGCAGGGAAAACTTTATTTTTTTCTATGTTCCAAAATGCTCAAACCGGGTTCGATCGCTTCCAAAGTAAACGCCATCAACAGCCTTCCTCTATGCAGCGATATTCGGACAGATGTTTTTAATAATTTCAGTGGTTTATCATCCATATGTTAAGCAGCCCCGCAGAAATGCCGAAAGGCGCAATTGAGGGGGAGTCAGATGAAAGTTCAATCAAATCATAACTCTGGTTATTCTTTGATCGAAGTTTTAATAGCGATGGGTTTATTAACAGCTTTGATGGCATTTGGCTTGACCAATTTTAATAAAACCCAAGAGCTTAGAGTTTTAGTGGAAGATCGCTCGGTCATTACCAACCTTGAAGAAGATATTCGCCGGGCGGTTTACAGCAATGTTGCCTTAGCGATCACAGCCAGGGAAGATCAAAATCTGCTCAACTGCTTGCAACTTAACAATCGGGCTTGTCGTCGCGGGCTGCAAGATTTGGTTATATATGCTGGCGAAGAACGAATTCTGACAGGTAAATATGATGGCGCCTTAAAAAAGTGTGACGGATTGAACTGTCTTGTCGAAGTTAAGACCCAGTTTCAAGGAGTCTGTGGTGAAGTCAATGCTTGTGATCAAGCCAAGTACCTGATCTTTCAATACCAAATACTAGCTGATGGCGTATTGCTACGTTCAAGTCAACTTCGCCGCTCGCTCGATCGGGCTTCGCAATCAGACGATAATCTTGCTTGTGATCTCGATCAAGTTGGGCGTACTCAGTTTGTCAATCAATTGCGGCCATCGTCTGTGAATTGTATCGATAGTCCGCCGCTTAACCGTCAAGTGCAGGGCGTCCAGGCTGGAGACTGCAAACCAGGTTTAGAGATACTTGCTGGTTTCGATGCTGCTGGTGCTCCGATATGTCAGCCCATTAAGTACAGCGTAGGAAATAACAGGCCATGAAACTGCGCGATAGAAAAGGTTTTGCTCTCGTAGAAGTCGTTGTTGCCATGGGCTTCCTGCTGGCAATTGTTGGCGGTGTCCTCTTGAAAATGAACTCGGTCCAAAGTCATATCCGGCAGACGGAAAAGATTTTATCCGCAGATAATTTGGAACAAAACCTGATGGAGCTGGTCTCTGACTACGATACCTTGATCTATTCAGTTAACCAGCGATCTAATGCAGGTTTACGTAGCTGTTTGTTGAATGAAAATTCAAGTTGTCGGAGCGGGCAAAGCTTTCGTCAAGACTTCTATTTGGAAGGCGAGCGCGTACCATTCACGGGCGCGAACGTCTATTATGATTTTCAAGGTAATCGCTGCGACGGTCCATGTGATGGTTTTCGACTGATCACTTTTGTTACGGTGCGTTGTGCTCGCGGTAATCTTTGCAATCAGCCAGATCATTCAACTGTTCGTTATGATATTTATGCTAGTGGTGAAGAAAAACCAATCCGACGGGATTTCGTTGACATCAAGCGCTATTCCCAAGGCAGATTTCCCGGCGTGAACCTTGCCTGTCGCTCGCCACAACAGGTTTTGCGAGGGATTGGTATCAATGGACGTGCCTTGTGCGTCAATCGCAATCAGATTAAATTAAAAAGTTCAAGTGGCGAAGACCTTAGTGGAAATTTTAACGTGACACCGCGCGACTGCTCCCAACTTAATCAAGCGGAAAAAGACCAGTCGTTTGTCGTGGGAATTACGAAAGAAGGAGCTCTACTATGTGGAGAAAAATTCTGGTAAACAAGCTGTTGCAGCCTTTCCAGAACAAACAAGCTGGTGTATCCACGATCGCAATGGTGGTTTTTTCTGGTGTCACCCTGGTGATGGTTTCCGGTACGGTCGCCATGATGGACAAGCGGAAAACCTATTTGGAAATTGTGCGTATGAATACGCGCAGTAACCTTTTGGAAAAACGCTTGCAAAATGCCGCTCGTAGCATGCAGGCGATTGAACTCAGCGCGCGGGCGGCAGGTCGAGGATCGGAACTTTATTCTTGTGTGATCGATAGAAATTGTCGTAGCTCTGATGGATTTGCACGGTTTAATCTTTATAATTCAGGAAGAGAGCGTCTGTCTGGTTTAAAAACCCTTTCAGGCGAGGTTTGTGATGGCGAATGCCCGATTCGGGTGGAGACTTTTTACAATATCAATTGTGGCGACGGCTTAGCTACTTGTAGTGAGCCCGCTGAGATCTTGACCCGTTACATGGTCAGGAAAGAAAGTGAAAAATATTTTGGTGATAGGGAATTTCAAAACCGGGAGGGAATAGCCAGTCTCTCAACCTTCGTCTGTAAAGATAATGAATACATTACAGGTATCAGTAGTGACGGGACCATTAGCTGTGACAAGGCAATCGCCAGTCGGTTTGACGCTCGCTGTGAGGCTGGTAGCGCAGCCTTTGGTCTGAGTTCCGAAGGCCTTTTGAAATGCGCACCGGTCATTGACTATTGTGCCCAGCCAATCGCCTTTTCTTATGTCCTTGATACTTCCGGCTCGATGAATTCACGCGGCAAGATCGGTGCTGCAAGGAGTTCTGCAAATGCCTTTGTCGATCGCTTGAAAACCGGAGATCGTGGTTCGCTAACGACCTTTGCCAGTGCCGCACAGTTGCGCTCACCGGTTTCGGGTAATTTCCAGGATCTAAAAGCCAATATCAACCGGGTTGATGCCCGTGGCCTAACGAACATGAGTTCCGGCTTGGAAGTTGGAGCAGCCAGTCTTGGCGGAATTCAAAATGGCGCCAAAGTTATGGTTTTTTTAAGTGATGGTCATCACAACCGTGGTGATGTCGATCCTGTTCAGGCAGCTCGTTTGGTCAAGGATAAGGGGGTTCGGCTTTATACAATTGGTTTTGGAAACAATCCTGACCGCAACCGCCTGATGCAGATGGCGTCTTCACCAGCTGACTACTTTGATGTTGCCAATGCTGGTGATCTTAGCCAAACCTTTAATAACCTTAGTCAAATGATGTGTCGAGGAACGTAAGTCTTCAGTCAGGCTTAGAAAAAATCAGGATTTATCTTAAGTTTAGAAACCAGACTCCGAGATGGCAAAGACAAGTTGATCAGCTGTCTGAGGAGTCACCTCTTATGCCGCAAAAGTATATGTATCTTCGCCTTATAGCACTTAGCGGTCTATTTCTGTTGGCAGCTTGTAAAAGCCAAAAATCGCTTTCTCTTCGAGCACTGCCAACGCCCACAACTTGGCAAGCAGCATCGAAGGACTTACCGAGCAAATTCTTAGTTCTGCCTAGCACCAATGGTATAGGTATGGAATCTTCTCCTTTGAAAGAATTGGTTCAACAAGTGGACCAATCGCATCCCCTCTTTATCTTGGGCATGGGAAATCACGTTGGGGCTTTGGGTCGCACCCAATTTTTAAATATCATGCGCTACCGTTTCTGGTGGGAAAATTACTTTTTCTCGGCCCTTGGCTCTGGAGAAAACGCCGCCTATGGAGAGGGAGAGCTTGATCACGGGGCAGGGGTGCAGTTCCTGCACCGAAATCGCATCCTATCTGATGCCTTGACGCAAAAGAGCAGCGTTGGTCATGTTCATCGGGGTATCCATTATTTTGTTGATTTTGCACCCACCCACGAGACCGCGCCACGCTTATCCACAGATTATCTGCTCAGAGTGACGGTAGGCTCTTACCGCATTTGGGTCTGGCATATTTATTCCTATGCAGCTAGCTCCGGGGTAGAAAGGAAGATTCATCCGAATTCTATCCGGTGGTTGACCAGCAGTATGAATCAGGTGAGTTATCGTGGTAGGAAAAAGAGTTCAAAAGATTTATTGGTCGTGATGAGTCATGGTCATGACGAATTCTGGCTGAAGGACTTGCTTGCCACCCAGGAAGGTAAGCAGATTGCAGGTGTGACGGACTTGTTCTTATCTGGACAAGGAAAGCTTGCCAGACGCCATTCTTGGAATGCAAAAGCCCTTGGCCTCGATCAAGCTCCCTTATTTCTAAGTCTTGGTCAAATAAACCAACGTGCTCCTGTGGTCTTGGAAGTGGAAATCCTACCCCAATCGGAGAGTATGCGTGTCGCCTTTCGCAGGATAGATCGGCCGGCAAATATCTTGCTGCCAGCTTATGTGAAAAATCTTGTCTCTGGCAGCCCGGTGAAAATGATTCATAGCGATAAGGACTGGAATGCTTCCAGTCAACCTCGTAACATATCGTTGCTTCAAGACATTGAATTTACTGATTTCCGAAAGGAACCCAAGTAGCGACGATCACTTTTGATGGCGCTTGTCGAGAACTTGACAGACATCTTGAAGTGAAAGGTTTCGCGATTGCAATAGAACCAGCAGATGAAACATGAGATCAGCAGCTTCTTCGCAAAGCCTTTCATCGCTTTCAGCAACAGCAGCCAAAGCGACTTCAACCCCTTCTTCCCCGACCTTCTGGGCGATCTTCTGCTTACCTTTGGTGAAAAGCCTTGTTGTATACGATTCAGCTGGCATTTCCTGGTGGCGCTTGGCGATGAGCTGGCTTAATTGACTGAGGATACTGAAAGGCTGAGCTTCAGGCTCACCAAAACACGACGTTGTTCCCAGATGGCACGTCGGGCCAAGGGCTTCTGCTGCGATCAGCAAAGTGTCTTGATCACAGTCGAGTTTGATGGACTTGATCAGCAAAAAATTGCCGGAGCTTTCACCTTTGGTCCAAAGCTTCTTTTTTGTTCGGCTAAAGAAGGTGACCTTTTGCGAGTCTAAGCTGATCGCGAGCGCTTCCCGATTCATATATCCCAGCATGAGCACAGCTTGAGTCTGCCAATCCTGAACGATGGCGGGAACCAGCTGGTCCACTTTTTCCCAATTGATCTTTTCGGCATCGATCATAGTCGCACCTCAATATTTTGCTCGCGAAGGTAAGCTTTTAGGTTAGGAATTGTGATTTCACCGCGATGAAAGACTCCTGCTGCCAAGGCAGCGTCCACCTGCGCTTCAGCAAAAGCCATGGCGAAATCATCCATACTGCCTGCCCCGCCTGAAGCAACGAGAGGAACATGACAAATCTGACGAGCGGCACCTAATTGAGCGATATCATAACCTTGACGGGTGCCATCCGCATCCATGCAGTTTAAAACGATTTCTCCTGCACCTCGCTCCTGAACCTCTTTGATCCAATCGAGGGTTTTAATGCCAGTGTCCTGTGCGGTCGACTCACTGCCGGTGTATTTCCAGATTTGGTAGCTGCCATCGGAAGTTAAAATCGAATCAATGCCGATCACTACGCATTGTGAGCCAAATACTTCTGCCAGCTGATTGATCAGGCTGGGGTTTTCGATGGCTGGTGAGTTGATGGAAATTTTGTCAGCTCCGGCATTCAAAACACGCCTGGCGTCTTCCACGGAGCGAATACCGCCAGCGACACAAAAGGGGATATCCAATGCCTTGGCTGTATCTTCGACCCATTTGGTAGCGACAGTGCGCTTTTCAGCACTGGCTGTGATGTCATAGAACACCAGTTCATCGGCACCCTGATCGCGATAGCGCAATGCCAGATCCAAAACCTCACCGAGAACCACATGGTTTTTGAATTTGACACCTTTGACGACTTTGCCGTCACGGACATCCAAGCAGGGTATGATTCGCCGACTTAGCATCGCAATGCCTCCTTCAGGTCAATACGCCCTTCATAAAGCGCTCGTCCGATAATTGCGCCACCCACGTTACTGGCTTTCAGCTTCACAATCTGATCGACACTTGTGATGCCACCAGAGGCCAAAAAAGTTACGGTAGGGAAGTGTTTTTTGAACCTAGCGTAGAGTTCAAAGTTGGGCTCGGTCAGAGTCCCGTCCCGACTGATGTCGGTACAAAGCACCTGATTGAGACCCATCATGACAAACTCTGTTAGAAGTTTTTCTGCGCTTAGGTTTGAAACCTTCTGCCAGCCGTGGGTGGCGACAAGAGGGACTCCGGCATCATCTATCAGGACATCAAGGCCCAAAGTGATGCGTTCTCCCCCAAAAGTCTCCAATATATGTTGTGTCAGTGCGGTGTCTTTTACGGCAAGGCTGCCGATGATCACGCGATCAACACCTGCATCGAGCAAAGTTTTTACGTGTGAGGCATCGCGAATGCCTCCGCCAACCTGGAGTTTTAAATTTGTTTCCCGGACAATTTCTGTAAAAATTGGCGTCTGAATCGGTCGACCGGCTTTGGCACCATCCAAGTCAACCATATGTAAATAAGTGGCCCCCGCATCAACAAACTGCTTGGCAACAGCCACCGGATCTTGTCCATAGACTGTTTTTTGGGAAAAATCGCCTTTTGTCAGACGCACGACTTCACCATGGATCAAATCAATTGCGGGATATATTTTCATCGTCATAGCGTTAAGAAGTTCCTTAAAATTTGTGTTCCCGTTTGTGCTGATCGTTCCGGATGAAACTGGGCGCCGAAAAAATTCTCTTTTTGGACCAAAGCCGGAATTTCGCAGCCATAGTCTGTCGTTGCTACGGTAAATTCATTGATTTCCCCGTAAAACGAATGCACAAAATAAACCCAAGCATCCGCAACAATAGACTGGGCCATGGGATGCTGGGGGTTGCGAAAAGATAGGCGGTTCCAACCCATATGCGGCAAACTCAAACCAGTTTTACGTGGAATGTGCCGCACCGTTCCCGGGATGATGCCTAAGCAATCGACGTCACCTTCTTCCGACTTGTCATACAATAACTGCATGCCTAGGCAAATACCTAAAACCGGTTGCTGAAGATTGCGGATGACGCTGACCAGCCCAGCCTGATCGATTCTTTGCATCGAATCCTTAGCAGCGCCAACTCCAGGTAGAATGACCTTGTCTGCTTGCTGGATAAGTTGCGGATCTTTGGTAATTTGCCATTGTTGATCTAAACGATCCAAGGCGTTACTGACCGAAG
Organism: Oligoflexus sp. FD111; assembly: GCA_048816425.1. GTDB lineage: Bacteria > Bdellovibrionota_B > Oligoflexia > Oligoflexales > Oligoflexaceae > JBMDZZ01. Next base: position 7,101 of record JBMDZZ010000017.1, on the reverse strand, counting down.
AAAGGTTGGCTCCACCCGTATCGATGATCGCTATCATAACATTCCTTTCGTCGATGGAAGTCCTTCATCAGCAGGATATTTTTTGATCGCTTGCCTTAGACTACGAGCGACTGCTTTAAAAATAGCTTCGGCTTTGTGGTGGTCATTATCACCGCGAAAGCGAATATGCAAATTAGCTTTTAGGCTTTCGGCTAAGGAACGGAAAAAATGCGGGATCATTTCTGTGGCAAGTTGTCCGATCTGTGCTCGGGCAAATGCTCCATCTAAAACAAAATAAGGCCGACCGCTCAAGTCAAGACTTACTTGTACTTGTGCTTCTGATTCGTCCATTGGCAGCAAAAAGCCGTAACGGGCGATGCCGTATTTGTCGCCTAAGGCCAGGCGTAAGGCCTCACCTAAGGCGAGACCGATGTCCTCAATACTGTGGTGATCATCAATATGCAAATCACCATCGCAGCTTAGTTCCAAGGAAAATCCGCCGTGCTTGGCGAGCTGCTCCAGCATGTGATCAAAAAAGCCAATACCAGTAGCAATTTGCATTGTGCCTGGCTCGTCTAAATTGACACTGACCGTTATCTTGGTTTCATTCGTGTTGCGTGTCACGCTTGCCGTTCGCGGCTTTGTGACAAGCTTGCTGACGATCTCATTCCATGAATAGGAGTCGCCAGCTTGAGCTTGTACAGCCACTCGCAAGCCGGTAATACCCATACGTTCGGCAAGCTGGATGTCGGTATCGCGATCGCCAATAACATAAGATTCTTGCCGGCTCCATTGAGGATCATTCAAATAATTGACGACCAGGCCGAGATTAGGCTTGCGGCAGAAACAATGATCATCGGGAAAGTGCGGGCAAATGAGCACGTCGGCAAAACGAATTCCCTGTGTCTCCAAAAGCGACATCAAAAATTCATGGGTGGTCGTAAAATCTTCTTCAGGAAATCTTTCAGTACCCAGACCATCTTGATTACTGACCATGATCAATTGATAACCTTGCTTTTGTAAACTGAGCAGGGCTGGAATGACCCCTGGAAGCAATTTAATTTTTTCAATGCGATCAACTTGAAAATCTTCAGGCTCCTCGCATATGGTGCCATCACGATCGATGAAGAGAATTTTTTTCATAACTTGCCCTCGCGAAGTGCTGCTAGGCGAACAGAAACTGCCTGACGGTGCGCGTCCAATCCTTCCAATTCGGCTAAGCGCTCAACGGTTGGTCCCAATCGCGCAAGTCCAGCCGATGACAACTGCTGAAACGTGATCTGCTTAGTAAACGAATCAACAGAGAGTCCGCTGATACTTTTTGCATAACCATAGGTTGGTAAGACGTGGTTCGTGCCGCTGGCATAATCGCCGACCGATTCCGGAGACCAAGGGCCAAGGAATACTGAACCAGCATTCTGTATTTTAGGGATCCAAGTTTCCGCTTCAGCTGTTTGCACAATCAAATGCTCTGGAGCGTATTGATTGGATAAGCGAATACACTGTTCAAGATCCTGACATATAATGATCCGACAGAAATTCAAAGCGTTCTCGACGATGCTCTGTCGGGATAAGCGAGTCGCCTGATCGAGTACTTCATCGCGGGTCTTGGTGGCTAGCTCAGGGCTTGTAGTCAGTAAAATCGCCTGCGAATCATGGCCATGTTCTGCCTGTGATAAAAGATCGGCGGCGATAAACTCGGCGCGTGCACTTTCATCGGCAATGACAAGCACTTCTGAAGGGCCAGCGGGCATATCATAGGTAGCACCAAGAGGATCTTGCGCAACCTGCAGCTTCGCTTCGGTTACCCAGGAATTTCCTGGCCCAAAAATCTTATCGACTTTAGGAATGCTTTCTGTGCCAAAGGCCATTGCCGCTATCGCTTGAGCGCCACCAACCTTAAAAATACGCTCGATGCCAGCAAGTTTAGCTGCTGTTAATATATGGGGGTTAACCTTACCCTCTTTGTTGGGGGGAGTGCAAAGAATTTTAATCGGACAGCCAGCAAGCTTTGCCGGCACAGCAAGCATGATGACCGTTGATGGTAAAGGAGCTGTGCCTCCCGGAGCGTAGAGTCCCACTCTTTCGATTGGTCGCGATTGACGAAGGCAGCGCACACCAGCTTGAATTTCGATATCAATAGACGGGCTTTGCTGCTGCTTATGAAAGGTTTCGATATTTTTTATGGCCTCTTCGATAGCCTGCTTTGTTTCCGCGGAAACCTCTTGCCAGGCTTCGCTGAACTCTTCTGGCGTCACTTCCAGATCTTTGATGGCAACTTTATCAAATCGCTCTGTTAGTCGCCTTAAAGCATCATCACCGTGGCTTCGGACATCGGCGATCAATTCTTTCACACCATTGCGCAAGGACTCCGCTGTACCGCTGACCGGCCTTTGCAGGCAGTCTTGGACTTGCTGCTCTTCAGGATTGTGATTTTGCCAATCGATGATTTGAATCATAATCATTTTCTTCCTTATTCGATCATCTTTTCGATAGGCATGACGAGAATGGAAGTCGCGCCAGCTTCTTTCAACTGTTCCATCGTTTCCCAGAAGATGTCTTCCTTGGCGACGGCATGAATGGCGACCTTGCTATCGTCAAGCATGAGCGGCATGATCGTTGGCTTTTCCATTCCCGGAATGAGTCGCGAAATTTGTTCGAGCTTTTCCTTAGGGGCATTCATCATGATATATTTTGCGGTTTGTGCTTTGAGAACCCCATCGATGCGCACCAGGATCTTCTTGATAAAGCGCTCTTGAGTGGGGCTAAAAGCTTTATTGTTTCGCACTAATACGGCTTCACTCTCCAAAAGTGTGATCACTTCACGTAGGCCATTGGATTGCAGTGTTCCACCTGTAGAGACCAAGTCACAGACGGCATCGGCGATGCCGATTGTTGGTGCAACTTCAACCGATCCGCTGATTTCAACGATACTGGCTTCGACGCCATTCTTCTTGAGAAAGCGTTCCAAAATTTGCGGATAAGAAGTGGCAATACGCATGTCCTGAAAGCTGGAAAGCCCTTCGAAGGCCTTATCTTTCGGCCAAGCAAGTGAGAGGCGACAATGCCCAAAGCCGAGACGCCGGACAATTTCAACTTGCTGTTTATTGCTGGTTTGATTGGTAATTTCGCTACCGATTTTTTCTTCCAGCTCATTGAGACCAACAATCCCCAGATGGCAAACACCATCATGGACATACTCTGGAATGTCGTCGTCACGAACCAGCATGAGCTCGACAGGCTGATTTTTAGCCTTATAAAACAGACGATCTTTCCGGATATCAAATTGCACACCGGCTCGACACAGTAATGCCAAACATTTTTCGCTCAATCTGCCGGACTTTTGCATCGCAATTCGTAAGTTTTCTTCACTCATTTGATGACTCCTCTAAGCGCTTCAGCAAGATCTGGTAACCGTTGGCACCGTAAGTCATACTGCGAGCGACGCGGGTTATGGTGGCCGTTGATACGCCAGTTCGTTCGTTTATAGTCCGGTAAGATATGCCTTGTTTCAGAAGACGGGCAACCCGCCAGCGATCAGCCATCGACCGTAGTTCTGCTGGAGTACAAAGATCGTCAAAAAAAGCTTTGAACTCGTCGCTACTTCGTAATTTTGTGAGTGACGCAAAAAGATCGTCCAAAGCTTTTCCATCTTCCCCATCATGATTCGCAATCAGTGACATCGACTTGGAACTCCTGCTGTGTGAGTGTGCTATCATGCTAGCACGATAACGAGATAAAACATATCGACAGTAAAGTCAAATGATTCACAAAAAAAATTATAATAATTAGTAAAATTAACTGGATGTGCAATGGTGTGCGCAACTAAGGGCAGAAGTGCGAGCCCTTAGCTGATCTGTCAAAAATATGGAGTAGGGGGAGTTACTAAAGAGAGTCGGCAGAACGGATGGCGACGGTACCGGCAATGTCTTGCAAGGCATCGATATCATCTATTTTTTTCAAGATTTCTGAGTTTTTCAATTCGACTGTGAGCACGGGAACCTGATGATCTTTCCACATATAGCGGCCGAGGCTGCCGGGAAAGGTGCCAAGACTCACCCAGGGTAGCGATTCATAGCGTGGTGCATTGGCGATGCTCGGCCCGTCGAAGTCGAGGACACCATAGGGAGTGTGGACCGCAACGATAAAATCAGGCTTAAAATCATCTATGTGACGCATTGCGCATTGCGTTTCAGGTTCGCTGGCAGCTAGATCGCCCGGATACTGACGAGGATTAGACTTGCGGCGCTCTTTCCACCATTTTAAGGCAAGTTCATCCCAATCAGACGAAGGAAAATTACGGTTGAGGTCGACGCCATTGGCGTTAGTCCGTGTGTAGCGCTTCATACCATCCGGATTTAAAACCGGGACGATGCGCCACGAGTTTCGGGATTTGATGTTCATGAGGCGTTCGATCCAGCGTCTGGCGACACCGCCGCTTTCCAATTCATCACCATGGACGACGGCAAAAACCAAAACTTTCTTGGCTGTAGAGGGGCGATGTGAGGGCAAGTCGTAATGAAAAATAGGCCGTTTTTCGACGCTCTCACATTGCGGCATGATGTCGGCTTGAAGACATAGTTCTTGAGTATTGTGCTGATTGGAATGGCCAGGGAGTTCGTCGAGGACCTGCGCACAAAAAGCGAGCATCTTTGCCCTTTCAGCTTGCTTCTGTCGCTCATCGATAACAGTTTCAACATTTGCAGGGGGAGCTTTTTCCACTTGCTGCGCATGATCGATACTTGCCATAGAAACACTTGCCAGTTCAATCTGCGGCTCATCTTGCAATTCATTTGTTTGCAGCTGCGCTTGTTCCCTATGACTTTCCATGTTGGTCGCATTTTCCGGTGACCTTGCGGAACATCCCAAATTCCAGCAGAAAAGCGCAACGGCCAGCTGCAAATTGAGGCTTGTCTGGAGTCTCATCATGAGTCGGTTCCTAAAGTAAAACTGCTGAAAGCGTCCAACACTAGGGGATATCACGTTATTTTCCAGGGTTAAAGAGCTTTGTCCACTTAGCCGTGCAATCGGACGCGTCTTTGGTGATATGGCATAATTACGCACAAAAAACTGAACCATGTCTGTTTTTGAGAAAAGTCTAGCATATCCAATGGCTGGGCGTAAGGGAAGTTCTTGTCACAGCTCCGACTGCCTTTCAGCTAGAAAGGCAGTCTCGTCTTGTTTTGAGCGGGTGAGCTGCGGCTTGTGGAAACTGATTAACTGCGTTGTTTATCCAGTTGAGCTTTCATAGCTTCTTCATCCGTTTCCTGCTGTTTGGCTTTGGTATAGCCGCAAGCAATACTCGGATCCTGGCGCAAACGTCCGGCATCTTGAATGCATATCAAGGTATCCTCGGAGTTTGTGGTAAGCTTGCTGACTTTATCGAGATGTTGAAATGCCTTAGCAGTCAACGGCTCTTTGGTGTTTCCCTTCGTTTTACACAGCATCGAAACTGATAGCTCTAGGTAGCCACATGGGCCGCCGCCGCCCTTAAATGCCAGAGATTCTTGATGCATCGCGATGGAAATATCCATGTCACCAGAGATGCCAAAGACCCAGCGCAGTAGGAAAAAGTCTGGAACAACACGGTGATAGATGCCGAGTGCATAGCGAACAAGGCCTTGTAAGGCGTAACCATCTTCAAATTGGTAATCCATATTGGACTGGTAAGTACTGATCCACAGGTTGAGGACTTTTTTGCCTTTGTTGAGCGAGGCGAAGATGCCGTCAATGGTTGCGATTTTGCCGATCGCTGCACCTAAGAAAAATTGACATAAAGGGAAGTTGGGGCGCAGCTCGAGGCAGCGTTCGGCGACTTTTTCTGCTTTTAGTATTGATTCTTTTGCTTTAACTAATTCATCAGGCTTGCTGCTATCGTAGCTTTCACCAAGCCGCATGATGTCATTGGTTAACAGCCAGAGGGCATCGACATCCTTTGGGTTCTTATTGACGTATTTTTCCATCAATGCGACGCGTTTTTCAAACAACGACCGTTTGAAGCCCTCTTTCTTCGCCGTTTCTCCAAGACTTCGATATTCCGGGTAAAATTCTTTGTCCGCCTGAAGGCGACTAAAGTCTGGTTGATATTGCTTGTAATCTTGGGGGCTTTTACCTGACTTTAATTTTTGTGAATAGGCTTGTGGCATGATGATGACCAATGACAAGAGCATGGTCGGTAGCAACTTGAAGGCTTGCATAATAGATTCCCCAGTTTCGCTAAGTTATTCGTTTTACGCGCTTGTAGGCGACAAGAGGCCTTTCGGCGAGGCAGGTTTTGACTTGAGAAAAATGGAACAATTATTCATAAGAATAAGAAATATAGTTGCTTGCAGATCGATTTGAGGTCGCTTATCGAAAAAGACTGGGTGACCGCGTCGAATTTTTCGAAATTTGTCAAAAACATTGAAATGACGCTGAAAACGGTGTATTCATCCGAGCGTTGATTAGTGAACCGGAAAAAGTGAATTTGAGGTAAAAATGGCTCGTTTTAGAGGACCGCGACTCAAAATTATGAGGGCGCTAGGGGTCCAACTTCCTGGTCTTTCTCGCAAGCAATGGGACGAAAGAAAAGCATATCCGCCAGGAATGCACCATGGCCGTCACCGCAAGAAGCTCAGCGTCTTCGGGACTCAGCTCATGGAAAAGCAGAAGCTTCGTTATAACTACGGGCTCGGTGAAAAACAACTTCGCCGCTTCGTAGATATGAGCTTCCAAAAACGCGGCAACCCAGGTGAAAATCTTCTCCAATTCTTGGAAAGACGCCTCGACAATGCAGTGTTTCGCGCTGGCTTCGCTCCCACAATTCCTGCTGCTCGTCAGTTGATCACTCACGGCCACATCCGTGTGAATGGTCAGCGCGTGAACAAGCCTTCTTTCCTCGTGAAGCAAGGCCACAAGATGCAGCTTTCCGACAAAGCGAAGAACTTCGTACACGTTCAAGCTTCTTTGGAAAACGTTGTGCTGACCCGTCCTACTTGGATTGGTTTTGATGACGGTGAAAAGTCTGCGACTGTGACGACTCTTCCGGACCGGGATTCTGTGCCGTTTCCGATTGAGATTGCGCAGGTTGTCGAGTACTACAGTAAGTAATAATGACGTAGTTAAGCTAAATCATTGGAAATT
>JBMDZZ010000016.1:0-81674 GCA_048816425.1 Oligoflexus sp. FD111 | reverse complement strand
AAGTTCAAGTTCAAGTTCAAGTTCAAGTTCAAGTTCAAGTTCAAGTTCAAGTTCTTTTAATATCCTTCTTCTCTCCCTTCCAGTATTTTGACCAGCAAATCAGCCTTTTTTAATTCCAATCTCGTGTCATTTTTGGAAGGAGAAGTGTGATGAAAGCACTTGCAAAATGCTTAGTTTTGACAGGCTCGATGCTATCGAGTCTGATGATGAAACCTATTCATCTCAATGCCTTGGATCTCGGCCCGAGACAAATGGAGCGATTCCCCCTCAGCACGGATGGTCGCTACATAGTCGACGCTAGAAATGAACGTTTCAAATTGAAGTCGGTCAATTGGTATGGGGCAAACCTTGAGCGCCAAGTCGTTGCTGGATTGGAATATCAGTCGCTTGAACATATTACGGACTTAATTCAGCAGTGGGGTTTTAATTCTGTACGCCTGACATTTTCCAATATGATGCTGCACGATAGTCGTCCTGCTGCTGAAGAGTGGGTCCGAGCGAATCCACAGTTAATTGGGAAAACACCACTGGAAGTTTTCGATGCGACAATCGAAGCACTGACTCGCGCTGGAATAGCAGTGATTTTGAATAATCATTCAACGTTTTCCGAGTGGTGCTGTGGCTTTGACTACAATGGCCTTTGGTATCATACCGGCTCCAGCTTTGCGTACAATCAAACGACTCAAATGTGGCAGGAAGATTGGTTGATGCTCGTCAAGCGCTATAAGCATAATAAATTGGTAGTTGGTGCTGATTTACGTAATGAAGTGCGGACAATGCGTCTTGGCGATACCCACATACCAGAGAGTCCCAATTGGGGTTGGGGCAATCGCAATGATTGGCATAAAGCTGCCCAGGAAGTGGGGCAGTTGATTCACCAGAATCATCCTGATCTCTTAATCATCGTTGAAGGGATAAACTGGTGGGGAACGATCCCCTTATTAGGCTCAGGTGAGAGGCCGCATCTTAAGCCCGTTAAAGATTTGCCGATCCGCCTGCGATTGCCAAATAAGCTAGTTTACGCAGCACATAACTATGATTTTACTGGCCCAAACCACAATGGTGACGATAAAACGTCAAAGGGTAACATCAAATATGGCGAAATGAATAGGGAACAGTTATTTCATGTGATGGATGAAGAGTTTGGCTTTGTCGTCGAAGCAGAAAAGTATTTCACAGCTCCAGTCTGGGTTAGTGAGTTTGGGGCGTTTAGGCAGGGAGCAAGTGAGAGTTCCAAGCAATGGTTTCGCCATCTGGTCGACTACTTGATTGAAAAGGATCTGGACTTTGCTTATTGGCCGTTAAACCATGAAGGCTATGGTCTGGTCTCAGCAGATTGGTCGCATATTCTTACCAATGACTGGCGCTTTGAACATCTCAGTCGTCTTTTGTCAGATTATGGCAAACAAGGATTTGTTCAGGAACAGCATTATACCAGTCTGTCTTTGCAAAAAAGTGATGATAATCAATCGAGTTTGGACTTTGATTGGCTAGCGGGCGCCAGAAAGGGAACTTGTCCGGATGGATACCGTCTGACCGGCCTGAGTGGCGACTATCGTGGGCTTTGTACGGATGCTCAAACTGGAAGCTTGCGAGTCGATCAAGCACAGAATGTGGTGCAAGCGATCGATGAAACACCTGAGCGTTTTCACAATACTGGTGATTGGGCCGGAGGCTTTACCAAGTATGAATGTCCCCAAAACTATTACGTCGCGGGATTTAGCAAGCATTATTGGGGTGTTAGTGGAATACTGTGTGCGCCGAGCCAGCGTTTGTTGAGCAACCAGTGCCGTACTCTGTGGTTTGATCGCGGCGACCAGAGAGATTCTTTTAAAGGTGGCGACTGGGCTGTGGGGGCCTATAAAGGACAATGTCGTGATGATGAATACGTTGGGGGTATCGCTCAACGTTCAGGTAAAGCCAGTGCACTACTTTGCTGTTCTTTAAATTAGTCGAACTACGATTCAACGCCTCAAAAAATTGAGGCGTTGCTTTCATGATTCTCTTCAGTTTTCTTGCCGGCAGCATATTTCTGTAACCCAGTCAGTAATGCTGTTCGATCAATAGGTTTGCTATAGTAATCGTTAAACCCTTGACTTAAACAGCGCTCTTTTTCCTCACGCATCGCGTGAGCAGTCAAGGCGATAATTGGACGACTGTAACCTTGTTCGCGCAACTCTTTTGTAGCGCTGCGACCGTCCATGACCGGCATTTGCACATCCATCAATATCGCATGGTAGTCGTTCGACAATGCATAATGAATAGCCTCTTGGCCGTTGCAAGCAAGGGTCACGGTTGCGCCTGCTGCCTGCAAATAACGGGAAATTAAAAGTCTGTTGTCTGCAGAATCGTCAACGACAAGAATTCGGATGCCAGTCAAAACTTCTTGTAATTCAGACTGTCCGTGCTTTCCAGCAAGCGCACCTTGAGAAGCCGTCGATAGTTTCACAGCTCCGGGATCTATAGAGATAGCAAAGGTACTACCAACATCGACCTCACTTTTCAGTAAGACAACATCACCGCCCAACAGTTTGGCAAGCTTTCGAGATAGGACAAGACCCAGGCCAGTACCACCATATCTTCTGCTTGTCGACGCATCAGCCTGGGTAAATGGTGTGAAAAGCTTTTCTGACTGCTCGGCAGAAATCCCACGTCCGGTATCGGTGACCTCAAAGTAAAGAAGATGGTGGCCACTATCTTTTGCAACAAGCTGCAACGATACTGTGACACTTCCGGAGTCTGTGAATTTAATTGCATTGCCAATGATATTGTTGAGGATTTGCTTTAAACGGAATTCATCGGTCTCGATCATCCTGGGCATTTGGCCGATGGTTTTGATGGCAAGGAGTACGCCTTTCTCTGCTGCATAAAGATTTAAGGCACTTCTAATCTCTTCGAGCAGGTTGTCAAGTTTAACTGCTTGACGTTCAATCACGAGTTTGCCTGCCTCTACCTTGGATAGATCGAGTATATCGTTGATCAGTGTGGATAAGAGTTGACCATTACGCTTGATGATATCAATGCATTCTTGTTGTTCATCTGCCGACTGACCAGGTAAGGTCAGTAGATCGGAGAAACCTAAGATTGCACCGAGGGGTGTGCGAATCTCATGACTCATATTGGCCAGAAACGAGCTCTTTGCTTCACTAGCCGCGTCGGCAGCTTCCTTAGCACGGCGCAAAGCGATTTCTGTTTGTTCTCGTACCCTTAATTCTTCCTTGTATTTGCGTAAAGTCTCTTGGCTTTCCTGATATAGTCTTGCATTTTCAATGGCCAGGCCAGCTTTGTGACCTAGTTCCTTGGCACATTGAAAATCAGCCTCATTGAAACGTCTGCCAGAGCCTGAAGAAATGAGGGTTAGAACGCCGAAAGTGCGACCATGTGCTGAAAGTGGAACTGTCATGGCTGAACGAAGGTTTAAACTGTGCAAAATCTCCCGAAGTTCCTCGTTTTTGGCGGATTGATTAATTTGCTCATCGGTAATCTCGGGAAAAAACTCTGCGATGCCTGTGCGCAGTACTTGATACGGACCTGTTGGGTCCTCAGGTTTGGGTGGATATTTATGGTGGATTTCCTCCGCCCAGGTAAGGCGCTTTCGATCACGATGATCAAAGGCGATGCGTTGTAAAAGGCCATTGTCATCAGCTATGTCGACAACATACCAATCGCCAAGATGGGGAATAATAATGTCTGCTAGCTTTGTCAAGATCGTATGATAATCAAGCGTGGATGACAGCAGTTCAGATGCTTCTGCCAACAATTGCTCGCGATCTCGACTGGCTTTCTCGTCCGTAATATCACGAGCAATTTTTGATATGCCAATGATCGTTCCATTTTTTTGGCGAACAGGAGAAAGGGAAACTGAAACATGAAGATGGCGGCCATCCTTATGCCGGCGAATGGTTTCAAAATGGCGAATATCTTCGCCGCGCCTTGCCGCAGCAAGCATACTCGTCACTTGGTCTAGCAAGCCTTTGGGAGTTAAGATTGTGATGTGTTTACCGACCACTTCTTCGGCCTGATAACCAAAAATTTGTGACGCACCTTGGTTCCAGGTGATAATGGTGCCATCTAAAGACTGCGAAATGATAGCATCGGAACTTGATTCAACCAGAGCTTCAAGAGTCGCTCGTGCGTCTTCGGCATGTTTGCGGTTACTAATATCGGTGCAAACCCCCAGCATACGGATCGCGTGGCCTGCATTGTCACATATAACCGCTCCTCTTGCTTCTACCCAGCGGACTTGTCCATCGGGCAGGATGAGGTGATATTCTATATTGTGTGTGGCACATGTATCGACTGACTCTTGAATCGATGTGAGTACCCGCTCGCGATCTTCAGGATGAATATCACTTTGAAAGTCATCAAAAGTTCCACCAAAAGTTCCAGGTTCAAGCCCATGGATTTTTTCCAAACCAGCAGACCAGTTGACAGTATTCTCTTTGATATCCCAATCCCATGCGCCGCTGCCAGCTGAGCCCAAGGCTAGACGGAGACGTTCTTCGCTTTGCCGCAATGATTCCTGGGCTATTGCTACTTCAATAGCATCGGCAGTGTAGAGCGCGCACATATCAGTAAGCTGCATCTCGCGTGTGCTCGGTGCTCGGGATTTCTTGAATTGAACGGAAAGAACTCCAATTAACTCACCTGAGCGAGTTAAAATTGGTGTGCTGTGGACGGCGCGGAAACCTGCTGCGCGTGCAAAGTCACGCAAAAGGCAGAACTTAGGGTCAGTTTCCGTGTCTATGATGACAATGCGCTGTTTCGTGGCGAAGGCATGACCACAAGCACCGACTCCAGAAACAGGTCGATAAGATTTTAGTAGTTTTTGTGATTTCTCATCGAAGCCACTATCCACTTCGATTTTTAGCTCACCAGATTTTTTGTCGTAAAGAGAAAGCAAGCCGAATTCTGCATGATGCGTTTCTATCACGGTTTCAAGTATGGCGCGAAGAGCATCCTGTAGGTTTTGTTCTTTCGATAGGTGGGTGACGAGATCATGTAAGCGAGTCAGCGTTGCTACTTGATCAGCGAGATGATCCTTGGTTGTGATTAACTCACTTTCGGCCAGTTTTCTGTCCGTGATATCAACTAAGATATTGATGGCACCGATAAAAGTCCCGGCTTCATCATAGAGAGGTTGAGGATGAGCAAGTACGTGGCGACATTCACCATCTGGTTTCACAATAGTCGTTTCTTTTTTAATAGGTCGCCGTTCCCGTAAAGATATGGCCATTGGACAATCACCCAGGGTCAACTGCTCGCTATCGATATTCTTTTGGTGCATAGTTTGGCACCAAAGTTCTTTGCCAATCTCTGGTTCTCTACCCCACAAGGCGACGGCCGCTGAGTTATATAAAAGGACGCGACCCGCTGTATCGCAGGTATACAGGGCAACAGGAAGCGATTCGACTGCTTGATGATAAATTTTTTCACTCTGCTTTAAAACCATTTCTGTGGCTGCATTTTTACGTGCTTCTTGTTGACGCTCGATAATCAATGCAGCTGTATGAGTGACAATGTCGACAATTTCCAGATCAGTGGTAAGAGGATTTCCAGTTGTTTTACTGTATATTGCAAAAGTGCCAAGAACTATGCCCCGAGATGATTTGATTGGCGTGGCCCAGCAGGCTTGAAGGTCATGCGATAAGGCTGCTTCGCGAAAGTCAGACCAGCGTGGATCGCTAGCAATGTCGGTGACAATGACGGTTTCGCCGGTGTAAGCAGCACTGCCGCAAGAACCGATCTGTGGCCCCACAGCGATGCCGTCTATCAGTTTGTTATAAGATTTCGGTAAACTCGGAGCGGCACCCAATCGCAGATGTTTGCCCTCAGCATCAAGTAAAAGAATTGAGCATTGGATTTTCCCCGCCGACTGTTTCTCGGTTGTTTGCACGAGCACGGTGAGGATGTCTTGTAAGGGGGCGCCTTTTAAAGCTAGTTCCAAGGCTTCTTTTTGCCCTTGTATGGTGAGACTTAAAGAAATACTACGCGCGATATAAGTCTCTTTAAGCTTGTGGGGAACTGAAACGGCAGCAGGGTTGTGCTTGTCGATGTGCGTTTCCATTTTTTTTCCTCTTTACGGACTATCGAACGATTCTTTTGTCGCGACTCAGTAGGCTCATTTGCTTATTAGGTCTTTTTTTTATTAGATTCGATAGATTCGGGCGATAGCCCGCTCACGTACAAAACTATACCAAGATCTATGACGATATAGCATGTTGGTGGTAACGGAACAAGCCTCTGACGGTTGCTTTTGGGATCTTTCGCTAGACAAGGGTGGCGGGAATTTGGGCCCCTCGTCGAAATTGAGGGGCGCCATATGGCGTGGTTCAGAATGGGATGTCGTCGAGATCCGAACTGTCTGGACCGCCAAAGCTTTGATCTCCGGTATCATTGCTGTGCGATTGCGGACTGAAAGCTGCAGGATGACTGTTTGATGACGATTGATCACGGCCAGAACCAATAAACTGGACTGTTTGCGCGATGATCTCTGTTGAGTAGCGCTTTTGGCCGTTTTGATCTTCCCAAGATCGGGTTTGAATACGACCTTCGACGTAAACACTGCGGCCCTTGCTCAAGTATTTGGCGCAGTTTTCGGCCTGTTTATTCCATACTACGACACGATGCCATTCTGTTTTTTCCTGGCGGTTGCCATTCGGATCATTGCGAACATCGGTGGTCGCGATACTTAATGTGCAAACGGGCGCGCCGCTTGGTGTGTGGCGTAATTCGGGATCTTGACCCAAATTACCGAGAATGATCGCTTTATTTACGGACGCCATATAGACTCCTTGAACTGAGAGGTCTCGGACAAATCAAAAAATCCGTCACGAAGTGACGGAACTGTGTTCCGTCCTGGTTATAGCGAAGCAAGTGTAAGGGTCACAAGTGAAAATTAACATTGCCCTTCCATGCCATTCAATGACATTGTAGGAAGATTGAGCGCTTGCTTACTGGTTAAAAGGAGATGTCAATTTGATTAAGTTAAAGCTAGACCGGCGGCGATTGTCTTCACGGTCATTGCTTGTACTTGGAGCTTGCCTCGTCGGTTTATTCACCGCCTGTCGTACCGAAGAACGCTTTTTAACTCTTGAAAATAACTTTGCTGGACCAGTGGATGTCATTCATGCAGGTTCTTATTTTTATGTTCTGAACTCAGATTTTGATCGACGCTATGATCAAGGTTCGATCATCGTGCTTGATCCGGATGCCGAAGAGGGTGCGGAAAAACTGGCTGTTGTGAAAACACCCCGCATGGGTCGATCGCTGCACCAAGTTGGTTCCTGGATGATCGTCGGCTACGATCGCCCCGAGCTGGAAGGTGATGGTCGGGTTGAACTGCGTAGCATCGAAGATGATGGGCTCAGTTTGCCAGTGCGGGCAGCGTGGGATATTCCATGCTCGCCGATCAATGCCATGATCAGCCCGAACGAGCGCTACATCGCTGTGAGCTGTATCGGTGGCGACTTGTGGGCAGGGCGTTTAAATACCGCAGCTCCTGAGCAAAGCAACATTCAGCATGTGCGTAGTTATGGTGTCACTAGGCGGGCACTTTACTTTTACGAAACAGACAGCCAATCCATTTTATTCGCTTTTCCGACCGACATTGCCGAGCCGCGACTGGCGGATCTAAGTGCCTTCGATCGTTTGAGCTATAATCCGGCAAATGCCATCAATGATGATGGGACGTTGGAATTGGACGAGGGTCCCAACGAGGTCCCCGATGTATTGGAAACGGAACTGGCAGACATTCGCCGCCCTGATCGACGTCTACCATATCAGATGGCTATTTATGACCTACAAGCCGCGGAAGCAGAAGGCTTTCCGTTGATTTTAAACGGCACGGTCGGCTCACCTACACAAGCCGATCGCGAGCGCAAATTCATCTACTTTACCTTAAAGAATCTCGAAGAAAATTGGGAAAACGACGATCAGTGGAACAATCCTGAGCGCAAGTATTATCGCACAAACTTCTGGGCAGCCCGCCCAGATCCTAAAGGCGATGAGACGGTGTTTTATTTATCGCATCGCGGTTTTACCGACTCACCCTTTGCCAATAACATTTTACGGGTGAAGATCAATCCAGATGCTTTGACTGATACCAGCCAGTTGCCAGAAAGCTCTGATATCTTATGGTATGAAAGAGTTTATGGTTTTTCTGGTGAAAATCCTGATTTAAAAAACTATCCGGGCGACTTTGAATTTGCGCATGTTGGTCAAGATGATATCTTGTTGGTAAATCATTTCCGTGATGCAGTCTATTGGGACCCATATTTGCAGAAGTTTTCCATTGCCTTCAAGCGCTTAGGAAGCAGTCCGAGTGAGACGCCTCCTGATGAAGAAGTGGGAATCGGCTTCGGGCAGTCTTACTATCAGTTGGCTGTCAATGCTCAGGGGACAGTAGTTTCCGGTTCCTTTTATGGGGATTCGGTCATGATTTTGGACGTTACCCGCAATGGTGTCACGCTTCGAAAGCAACTTTATTGAGGACTAGAGCTAGTACGAGTCAGTGACACCTTTGGCGTACATTCATCTAATTCCACCGTCGAACCTTAGGTGACCGGTAGAGAACTATGCATCTAAAAAAACTGATCGTTTCAGGCTTTAAATCATTTGCCGATAAAGTGACTCTGCACTTTGATGATGGGATCACAGGTATTGTCGGACCCAACGGCTCAGGTAAATCGAACGTCATCGATGCTGTTCGCTGGGTTATGGGGGAGCAAAACGCCAAGCACTTGCGTGGTCAGACAGCAACGGACATCATCTTTGCCGGTTCGGATAAGCGCAAAGCCTTAGGCATGGCGGAAGTGACTTTAGTCTTTGACAATGCGGAAGCGAGTTCTTTTTGCCCGCCAGAATACCGGCATGAACCGGAAATCTCTCTGACAAGACGCCTCTACATCGACGGTCAGCGTGAGTATCTGATCAACCGTAAGCCCTGTCGTCTGAAAGATATTGTCGGCTTTTTTGCCACGACCGGACTCGGTGGCCGCAGTTACTCCATGATTCAGCAGGGGCAGGTCGATCGGATTTTGAATGCCAAACCCGAAGATGTGCGGGAAATCCTGGAGGAAGCCGCAGGAACGATTGTCTTTCGCAATCGCCGGGATTCGGCCCAGAAAAAACTAGCAGCAACTAACGATAATTTAAGTCGCATCGAAGATATTGTTCTGGAACTAAGTCGCCAGCTTGAAGCCTTGAAAGACCAAGTCGAAAAAGCCAAGGCTTGGCAGAACCTCAGCAGTCAGTTGAAAACCAAAGAGCTCAGCCTTTTTGCCCACAATTTTTATCACTTCACAGCCAAACTCCAGGAGTCGACTCTTAAAGTTGAGTCGGCTACCGATCGTGAGGTTTCAAGTCTGACAGAGATCAGCCGCTTGGAAGCGCAAGTGGAGCATCTGCAGCAGACGCTGGCCGAAGCTGATCCGGATTTGGACCTGTTGCGTGAGGATATCTCCAAACTCAGGGAAGAAATTGCCCGGGCTGAGAGTTCAGCTATGACCGCCATGAATGCGATAGAAAATGGTGAAAAGCGGTTAATTGAGATTGAGGAAAGCAGTAAGGAAGATCAAGCCGACCTGGATCTGGCGCGTGAACGAGCCGCGCGCTCGGAAGCCGAGTATGACAAGGCGCAGCAGGAGCTCCAGCATTTTCAGGATTTGCTGGAATCATTCCAGGCCGAAGTAGATGAAGTCGAAGAAACGGCCAGAGTTTTTGATAACCGCTCGGAAGAAGCAGAGCAGGAAATACGTAGCATTGATCGGCGTTTGGAAAGTAATGGTTTGCGCTGTGAGGCGATTGAGCGGGAACGCCAGCGCCTCCATACCGATGGCAAAGAGCAGGCCGAAAAGATCGAGCGCTTACAGGATGAATTGCAGGATTTAGAAATCGCCGTCAGCGAAGCCCAACATCAGGTCGATGAGCGGCAGGCTTATCTCGATCAAGACTTTCAGCATAAGCAGGAACTTGAAGATCAGTTCAGTCAATTAGAAGTTGAACTGAAAGATATGACAGGCCAACGTGATGATTGCAAAGAACGCTTTTTAAATCAGCGCGCCCGTTACGTATCGTTGCAGGAGCTGGAAAAAGAAGCGAGCGATATTCATACTTTGCTCAAACAATTGCTCGAGGTTGAACCAGCTGCTAGCGAACTTTATCATGGCTTTCTTACCGATTTTATTGCCTTTCAGGATGATGCTGCACAATGGCCGGCGCATGCCAGACGCAGCTTTGAGCTTTGGTCGGAACGATTGCTGGTGTCTGACTTTGAACGGTTAAACCGTTTAAACCGCCTTGTGGGTGAGCAGCAATTAGGTGCCATTCCTGTCACTGTTTTGCAAGGCCTACGAGCCGATCAGGATGCAGCCATCCAAGAATGGGTAGAGCGCCAGCAGGCAATTCCCTTGTATCGGTTTTTAACCATTGAACCGTCGGCTCCATCCCGCGTTGCCCATTTGCTCAATCGGGTCTTCCTACTGGAAAAAGATCACTTGGATGAAGCCAGCTTAGAGCTGCTGCCAGCTGGAATGATTGTCTTTACTGCCAATGGTGTGGTGTTGAATAGTGAGCTGGACTTATTGCTCAGCCACCAGCATCAACGCGGGGTATTGAGTCGCAAAGCCGAATTAGGTGAGCTACGGCAGGGCCTGGAAGAAAGTCAATCGCAGTTAAGCGTGCTGGAAGAGCAGCTGCAAGAAAAGCAGACTCTCATCGTGCAATTACGGGAACAATTAAAAGAGTTGAATGAGACGCTGAATCAGAAGAATCGCCAGGCAATCGAACTCCTGGGTCATCTGCAAACCGCGCGTCAACAGTATGAGCACACCCACGAGCTTTTGGAGTCCGCACAGCAACAGCGAGAATCACTGAAACAACGTGATCGGCAATTGATGAGCGAACTGGAAGAGCTTGGTGAAGTGCGGATTGGGCTCGGTCAGGAGCGTGAGGAGCGTTTGACCGAGCAAGTTGCATTAAGGGAAGAATTTGAGTCGATTGAAGAGCGACGCATGGAAATTCAACGGGTTCATCAGCGGAACCAGGTGGAAATTGCCAAGTTGGAGACCAAAGCACAGGGTTTGCGGGAGCAGCTGGAGCAAAACCAAAGCCAGCAGGCCCGTTTGGAATCAACCATGGGTCGCCGGCAGGAAGAGCGTCGTAAAATCACAGAAGAGATTGAGCTGGCTAAGACGCGTGAGGCGCAAGCTAAGCAGGAAATGGAAGTATACCTGGCACGGCGTGAGGAGTTGGAAGAAGAGCTGGCAGTTCGCCGGGAAAAAAGCTCAGATATCCTGGATGAGTTGCGGAAACTGGAAAGCCAGCTGAAAGTAGCTCGCGAAGAATACTCGCAATTGCAAAAAAATAAATCCCAACAAAGTTTTGAAATCGAGCGATTGCGGGAAGCCTGCAAGGCTTTAATGGAGCAAGCGCAAGAGCGCTATCACGTTGACCTATTAGACTTTAAAATTGACTTTGATCCGAATTTCGCTGCCGATAAGCAAAGCAAAGAAGTTCAGTCCTTGCGGCGGGAAATCGAGTCTCTAGGCGCCATCAATATGGTTGCTATTGAAGAATATGAGCGGCTGAGTGAGCGTTATAACTTCATTCAAGCGCAAAAAGAAGAAGTTCAGGGTAGTATCTTGCTGTTAGAGGAAGCTATTTCTGAAATCGAAGAAACCTCAAAAGAAAAGTTTCTCACCATATTTGATGTGGTCAATGAAAACTTCCAAAACCTTTTTCCCATCCTCTTCCCAGGTGGCGAGGCACGACTGGAAATTTCTGACAGAGAAGACGTCTTAAACTCCGGTGTGGAAATTATGGTACGGATGCCAGGAAAAACCCGGCGAAGCATGACGCTATACTCTGGTGGTGAGAAAGCATTGACCGCTATTTCACTCATTTTTGCTCTCTTGAAAACCAAGCCAACCCCATTCTGCTTCTTGGATGAGGTAGATGCACCCTTAGACGAGGCCAATGTTGGCCGCTACAACAAAGTCTTGGAAGCCCTGTCCAATCGCTTCCAGTTTATCGTCATTACCCACAATCGACGGACCATGGAGGTCCTGGATCAGTTGTATGGCGTCACCATGCAAGAAGGTGGGGTTTCGACAGTTGTCGGTGTAGATATGAAAAAAGACTTACCGGACCATTTGCGGAAGGCTTTTGCGGAAGGCGAAGCACAACGGGCCGTTGCAGGTGCTTCGACGCAATAATTAGAGCGTTGTTTCACAGGGCGATGACGCCTTCAAGTTGTGAGACATCCTCATAAACTGACATAACAGCCGACGATGAACTCATGACACAGCGCAGCGAAACCGATGTGTATTTTCCATTTTTAGAGAGACGCTCAGAAATGCTGCCCATTGGTAACAGGGCGCTGAGTTTTTCGCGATCGTCAGTCGGGATGATAAACTTAAAGGTATAATGACCAGGCCAACTATGCGTGGCATCCAGTTTGTCTTGAAAACTTTGTTTGTCAAAGGAATTCATGGGCTTTCTCCTATCTGCCTCACTGTCGACCTAGTATCAAAAAAGCAAGGGGAACTCAATCGCCGAGATGACTCATTGTTCTTATGTCTGTTAAAATGGCAAGATGCGGACCGCCGAAGGAGTGACAGTATGTCTTTGAAAAACATGATTTTATTGATGCTTCTCGGGACCTTCGGTGCCTGCTCAGTGATCGACGATGAGCAGCCAATAGAGGGTAGCCAAGGCATAGTAGGTATGTGGCAAGGTGTGCAGCAGATGATTGGTGCCGATAGCGATGAAGCCTTGGAAGTGAGTCTGGTGTTTTTTGAAGACGGGCGATTTGAGCTGCGCGAGCGTAATGGTGATCGCTTTGCAGAAGGGCAATATGAAGATTATACGCGCCTACATTCCCTTTCCCTCCGTTTTGAGACATCTACCCTGACGGATTTTGCCTTAGCAGGTAGCATTTATAACTTTGAATATGAACTATACGAGCAAGAGCTTTTGCTGCGCGCGCAACGTGTCGTTTTACGCTTGAAGCGTCCCCCAGAACCCGAAGTTAATGATCAATTAAATGGTCAATGGATCTGCTTGGATTCGACCAGCGGTCAAGCCTGGCAATTAACAACGCAGAACGCCGGTTTTTCCCTCTATACCCGACAAAGTGGGCAAGCTGCTTTGATGATAAAGGGCAGTATGCAATGGAATACTGAGGATTTGCAAAAGGTGCAAACAGCACACGGCTATTGGTTGGTAAGCGAGTCTCAGCCGTTGAAAATATTTGATGGCTTTACGGTGGTGATGACAAGGGACGAGCAGAGTCAAGTCACCATGATTTTAACCCCTTGGCGGCAGGGCGAGGCGGCTAACAGCCCACAAACCTCGGATCTTCAATTAACCTGTAATACTTAGATCGAGGTATGTGAGCGGTCGATTTGATCAGCATTAGCTTTCAATTTTATCGACGATGAGGCGAATAAATTCTTCGGGGTCGTGGTAGAACTCATGATAACTATGAGTTTCTTCAAACCATTCCCTGATCGGGTCTTGGTCTCCTTGCTTGATTTTTTGCACAATACTCGGATAGTTGCTGGTAAAATCAACCAAGCGGCTCATAACACCGGTACCAGCTGGGTTGCTGCTTGGGTACTTTTTACGCAAGTAACGAACCATTAGGCTAAGGATGACGTCGTCCAGCTCTTCGGCAATTGTAAAGCAATCTTTTACTTCTAAATTGCCATCTTCGAGGCCAGTTAAGACCCGTACGCTTTCCCTGATTTCCTGGTTCATGTCCATCTCAGATCTCCCATGTCAATTACTATCTATAAGGGGCGGTAAGGCTGAAAAAATTGGTACATGCCGGCTGTGATGCCGCTTGCGCCATAGTCATCGAGGCTCCATGCATAATCGATCCGAAACACCAGTCGATGAACCTGAGGAATCGACAAACGAATTCCGACACCAGATGATGCCCGCCAATCTTTACGAAAAGATTGCCAGTCAGAACTGGCGGAGCCGATATCCGTAAAAATTACATTCTGGACTTCCAAATAAGGCCACTGCCAGCCAAGATGGCGCATTTCAAGATTCAAATATCCGGCCTTGGTACCAAAAATAGCACCATCAGGCAGACCACGGATCGAATCCAAGCCACCCAAAAACTGCTGACTAGCCATCGATTGATCGCTTGAAGCCGAAAGGTAAGCACGCGATGCGAAATTCCAATCACCTGGCCATTGATAATATGCGAACCCTTCCACTTCATGAAAATTGCCTGCACGATTCCCTCGAAATACCGGTCCAGACGAAAGTATCAAGCGGATGCCGTGATATTGCAGTTGATTGATCGAAACGTCATCATAGACCAGGCGCAATAAAGTTTTTTGAAATCCAGTTTGACTGTTATCAGCCGACACAATCGAGGCAATGCGCTGCTCAAGCTTCGGCATGATAGGACGATCAATCCTTACAGAGGAGTTTACCAGATCCCGGCTTTCGATATGAAAGCCAAATTGCCAATTATCGGCAAAGGACATGGGAAAAAGCATGTCACCTCGGATGATAGTTGCGTCAGTTTGGATTTCTCCTACGGAAATGTAGGAATCGTTATACAGACTGCGCAGCCTTCTGTCCTTCCAAAGTTCTAAATTAAGGTAATGGCGACCAGTCATCCAGCGAGGAAATCGCGTCCAGACGACGCCCCCTGGAGATGCGCTGCCATATTTATGCACTTCTGCACCAATGGTCCATAGTTCTCCTAAAACGTGCGTGTCATAAATGCCAGCAACGAGCAAGGGAGTACCACCACCAAAGGCACCTCGAATGACGGGAATAGTCGTCCATTTTTCTTCAACTAGAATGAGGAGGCGGTAGCGATCAGGGTCATCAAGATTTTCGAGCTGCATATCGACAGACAAGAAGACCTGCGTCGTCATTAGCTTGTTTTGCAAAGTCAAAATTTGTGCACTTGTCAGGCGGCAAGGGCAGTCAATCGGTAAGTAGGAGCGTAGCCACTTTTCATCAGTGCGTTGCAAACCGACGAATTCCAACTCGTCAATTTGCAACTCATCAGCCAATGACCTGGAGTCCATACCAATGCCGAAGATACTGAGCAAAAGTAACAAAAATAATTGGCGATGCATGAGACTCTCAAAGGTATGGATCTGCTTGTTCCAGATAATGTGTCACGTAGTCGGACACACCATCTTCCAGAGACGTCATGGTTTGCGAATACTTACCATCCTGCCTGAGTTTATCGAGATTTGCCTGGGTAAAGTATTGATATTGATTTTTTATATTTTCGGGCATCTCGATCCATTCAAACTGAGCTTTTTTTCCAAGAGCCTGAAAGACGGCGCTGCCCAAGTCGATAAAACGGCGAGCTTCACCTGTACCGAGGTTATAGACGCCTGATTTGGCTTCATCTTTGTTTTGCCAAAGGTGATAGAGAACACGTACGACGTCTTTGACATAAATAAAGTCTCGCTTTTGCTCGCCGTGATCCACTTCCGGACGATAGGATTTGAATAGTTTGAGCTGCCCTTTTTGTACGATCTGTGGATGAGCATGAAATACGACACTGGCCTGGGAACCTTTATGATATTCATTCGGGCCATAGACGTTAAAAAACTTCAAGCCAAACCAATGCGAGGGTGTTTTGACTTGTTGTAAAGCCCAACGATCAAATATCTGCTTACTAAAGCCGTATTTGTTGATCGGTCTGAGGCTAGGAATGCCTTCATGCTGATCGCTGAAGTCAGACTCTTCCGCACCATAAGTGGCAGCCGATGAGGCGTAGATGAGAGGAATCGCATGTTCGCTACAAAGTTGCCATAGTTTTTGCGTGTATAAGACATTATTGCGCATTAAGAAGTCGCCATCTCTTTCTGTTGTGGATGAGCATGCGCCCATATGAAAGATGACATCAACTTCCTGGATGTGGTCTTGAAGCCAGTCGAGCGACTCAGGTGTTGGAATGATGAGGTGAAAATCTCTTTTCGCCAGGTTTTGCCATTTATTGTCAAGACCGAGACGATCGATCGCGATAATATCCCGGTGACCTTGTTCATTCAGGTACCAGATCAGGGCGCTGCCAATAAAGCCTGCGCCACCAGTAACGACAATCATAAAAGCCTACCTTTTTGGGTTGATGATTGTGAGATCGGATTGAGCTGCAACTTGCAAGCCTAAATGAACTAGTATATACCTCCCCGTAGTTGATTGGGAAAGGGAAATACCCCTGGAAAATGACAATGGAAGCCATCTTGGGTCGGTCGTTTTCGTTATAGGAATCAAAGGATTGGAGGCTCCCGGATGTTTGGTATTGGTCCAGCTGAAATGATCGTGATTGCGGTCGTCGCTCTGGTCTTCATCGGGCCTCAGCGCTTGCCGGAAATGATGCGTCAACTAGGTAGATTTGTTGTCCAAGCAAAACGTGCAACTGCCGATTTTCGGGAAGTGGTCGATGATACGGTAAAAAAAGCAGAACGCGAATTAACACTGGAAGAGCAGCGCAAGACGCTAAAAGAAGCGTTGGATGTATCATCAGCGCAAAAAAAATCTGACAAAATGAACTCACCAGTCGATGCGAAAGAAGCTTCACCAGCTGCAGACTTGCAGCAGGCTGCGGACCAAGAAGCTAAGCCTGGAGTTGCGCAAGTCGAAGGAAGTTTAAGTAGCAATGTCCGCTTAGATCGGCCTGGAGCAAGTGCCGTCGAATGGGAAAAAGATCACAACCTGGATTTGCCACCGCTGAATAAGACTTCGCCTGGCGAGGCCCCAGCTGTAAAGGAAGGAAGCACTCATGTACCAGTTGGGTGACCAACGCCCCGTTGTGCAGAAGTATGGTGGAACTTCTGTTGGTTCGACTGAACGTATTCAACATATCGCCGCTCGTGTTGCCAAACAATTTGCCGATGGCCATCGACGCATAGCAATTGTTGTCAGTGCGATGTCTGGTGAGACCAATCGTTTGGTCGATTTAGTGACTCAGGTGAATCCTCGCGCCAACCCACGCCACTACGATATGGCTGTTTCAGCAGGTGAACAGGTATCAGTTGCTTTGATGGCAGCTGCTTTAGAAAAAGAAGGCGTTAAATCCAAAGGTTTTTTAGCTTATCAACTGGGGATACTCACAGATCAATTTCACGCAAAAGCCAGAATCCAATCGATCGATTGCGAACGGCTCTATAAGTGTTGGGAAGAAGGTATCATTCCAGTGATTGCCGGCTTTCAGGGAGTAACGAAAGACCATGAAATCACAACATTAGGTCGTGGTGGTAGCGATACCAGTGCGGTGGCTCTAGCTGTTGCTCTGGAAGCAAGCTTTTGTGAAATCAATACTGATGTCGACGGCGTGTTTACTGCTGATCCTCGCGTCGTACCAGAGGCGCGTTTAAGTGAGGTTTTGGACTTTGAGGTTGCCTTGGAGATGGCCTCATTGGGTAGTAAAGTCTTGCATAGCCGCTGTGTTGAGCTCGCAGCGAAATACTCTATGCCTATCGTCGTGCGAAATACCTTTCAGCCAAATGATCATCAGAGGACCAAAATTATGGCATTCAGTGCAGAGCAAAAACTGGAAGCACCGGTAGTTTCAGGAGTCACCCTGGACCGCAATGTAGCGCGTATCACACTGGATCGCTTACCGGCGAAGATGGATACGATAGCTGAAGTGTTTCGTAATATTGCCGAGCAGGGTGTGAATGTCGACATTATCGTACACAATAAGTCAGAGCATCGGGACTGCATGCGTCTTGGCTTTACGATTGGTCGCCCCGACCTGAGTCGGGCCTGTGAATTTTTGGAGCAATGGAAACAAAACGTCGATCCCAATATCGTTTTGGAAACTGAGGTTGGTCTGGCCAAGGTTTCAACTGTCGGTTTAGGTATGCAAAGTCATCCTGGGGTGGCATGCCGGTGTTTTGAGATATTGTCCCGTAATCAGGTTGAAATTCATATGATATCGACTTCAGAGATCAAGATCTCTTGTGTCATCAGTGAAGCGGATGCTGAGAAGGCGGCGCAGGAGTTGCACAAGGGATTTATTGAAGCGGAATAAGAAACTTGTCAATGAGTTCCCAGCACTTTCAACAGAAAGTGCTGCGGGAAACGTCTGCAGGGCCGAAACGGCCCTTCTAGCATCCACTATTCGCGGAAGTCTCGTACAAGTTGCACCATTTGATTCAACTCTTCTTCAGAGAGCATGCCGCCCCAAGCAGTCATAGCTGGGCTTAAACCAACAGCAGCACCACCGTCTTTGATCACGGTACGAATATGCTCGTCATCGACGTTGTCTTGCCAACTTGCCAAAGTAAGATTACGAGGCTTAGGATTCATAGCTTGAGCGGTAGGTCCATCTGCCTTACCATCGGCACCATGACATGCTGCGCAGTAGAGCTGATATTTTTGCGTGGCAGGATTAGCTGGAGCAGCGGCAACATCTTGACTTGCATCCTCAGCTCTCTCTTCCGGGTAGCTGCCATCCGGACTAAGTAGCTCTTGCGGGCGATTCGCGACTTCGCTTTCTTGGCGAAGCTGCTCTTGAATTGGCCGTGGATCGTGTTGTTCGGTACAGGCGTTGCACGCGGTCAAAAACACGCTAGTAACCAACGAGGAAACAAGAAGAATCTTATCGCGAACTTTCATCGTCTCTCCCATATGCGTTCGTCAGGATGAAACTTATAACATATACTGTATCGCTTCCTAACAAAAAATTGCGCTCCATTTTGCGTCACCAGAGATAAGTCAGGCGCGCGTTCACCGCCTCGAATGATTTTTGTTTCTTCTCCCCGTCGCCACGATAATTGAAGTTACGATAGAGCTTGTCATAGGCGGTGGAATTGTATTCCAAGGTGAATATCAAAGATTTTGGCACTAGGTCCTTGCCGAAACCTAGGGTATAGCTGGTTTGTTTCAGCTCATTACTGCGGCCCGTAGCGCCCAAGCAATTTCCTTCTTCGATTCCCTGACAGATCTCAAAGGCATCGACGGTATCGGTGAATACAGTCCTTTGATCGTAATCGAAGCCTACGAAGTATTCGGCTAAAATACGGTAAGATAAGCCAATATTGACTACTGTGCGTTGAATTTGCACTGCTTCATCAGGACTTTCAACAAGTAAGAAATTGACATCGTAGTTTTTGTCTTCGCTAAACGGACTTGTCGTCGGTAAGGCTTGAACTGATTTATCCAAATCATTAACACGAGTTCGTTGCCAGCCTAGAGAAAGTTTAAGTCCCCGTAGACCAGGACGCTCACCGGTTAGTCCAATGGCAATGGCCTGGCGGTCGGTAGAAAAGCCGATCGAAGCTGGGCTTGTTCCATAGGTCCAATGAAACTGCTGAGAGCCAAGATTATTGCCGTCATAAGACATGCCAAGTTTGAGGAAAACACCTTCCATCAGGAAAGCATTTATTTCCAAAGCTCCAAATTGTTGAGGGTCTAAATTTTGGCCGTTTTCACCTTCTCCATTGCCGATAACCAGACGGACGTCGACACCCTGCAGCGGAGGTAGGTGATAGAGCGCAGAGATTGCCATTTGATCCCAGCCGCTGTCTTGGAAGCGGGATGCAAAAGCTAGTCCGCTGGAATTGGGCAAAGTCGTTGCACTGCTAAATTCTTCGATACTCAAGCTTAAGTTGTTACGGAATTGCCAATGTAGTGCATAGTGGTCGATAAAATTTAAACTCGTATCAGTATTCAGCGGAAAAATTAAACTCGTGTAGCGAGGCAGATCACTAAACGGAGCATAAGGAGTTCCAAAAGGATCAAATTGGATTTCGGCAGTTAAACCTTCCTCGAGCTTTTCCACCAAGCGAACTGCTAGTTGACTGAAGCTTAAACAAGCTTGGCTGGAGCTTTGGTTGACACTAACACGGGAAAAACAATCAACGCGCGCCTTGATGCTGGTTTCACTTAAACTTGCTGTGGAGCCAAAAAATGCTGTGGAGATCATCAACAGGCTGTGCCTTGAGTCAGGCAAAAGTTTGAACCTTTTCACAGTAAACCTCCTAAAGTATGCGATAGCTAACAGCCAGACCAAAACGATTCAATCGTCGCTGAGCCTCGCCATCGATCATAAAAGCACCATCTTTCACACCATTTTCGATGCGGGCTCGCACTTCGGTGGCGATGAGAAATTGATAGCTTAAGAAATTGCCTTGTAAGTATTCCACTCCTAGGTCGTATTTATGTCCAGTAGAAACAGCTCTTTCTCCGGGATCATGCGTCGCATGCTGCTCGCTGCTTCCAAGCTGAAAGCCCAGAAGCAAATGCCAGTTTTGTTGCAGATGATGTCGGCTCGTCAAACTGTGGCTAAGTTGCTGCAAGCCAGCTAGACGAGCTTGACTAACTCGCCAACGCTCACGGGCCCATTGGCTTTGCCAATGAATTTTAGAGAAGCTTTTCAAAACATCGCCTTGCCAGGCAATGGCGACACCGGCAAAGAGTTCGCTGACACGGCCAAACTCAACTTTGCTATCGCTATAGCCACCAACGATACTATACTGCCAATTTTCAACCGGGTAAGCTTCGAAGCTTACTGCTCCACCGAGATAAGGGTCTTGCCCGACCGGGCCGGCGTCATCGGTCAATCGGCGACTGCCGATTTGCTCTCTGCGATCTTCTCGACCCTCAAAGCCCCAAAAGGTGAAGCGATAGCTTTGACTGAGACCAGGCCCTGCAAGCCGGGGGACGTCGACAGGTTTTAAAGTCCAGTTCACAAAATATGCGGCAAATTTTTGTGGTAATCGGGCTTCCAAACCAAATTCCAAGCTGCTTTCATAGGCTGATTCCAGAGCTTGAAAATTGTCAAATACTCCCAAACCAAGGCGAAAATCATCACCAGGAACAATTGCGAGTTCGTAGGTATCTAAAAGTTGAAGGCTAGGAGCCGGGCGATAAGTATCACCAGCTCGCGTATCTATTTCCCGCTGAACATTTGCTGGCGGGTTCTGACGTTGAATCATAGCGTCGGGACGTAAACTGAGGTGAAGTTCCGAGATGCCTAGATGTTTCCACGAGAGATTGATGACACTGCGGCGAAGGCCGAGGACCCGTGATGATGATCCATTGCTGGAATTTGCCGTCTGGTTGATGGTTTGTGAAAGAGCATTGGGATCGAGTGCGTCAAATAAAACAAGACTGAGTTCAGCGTCATATGCAAAATTTAGCCGCTGAAAATTCGAAATATTGACTTCTTCAGCCATGGCAGTAACAGAGCATGACAAAGACATGCCGAGCCACATGACTAGAGCTTTTTTCGGGCGCTCAAATAGCTTCATTGATTAAACCATTTCACCTTAGTGTGTTGATCAATTGCCGTTGTTTACTGAAATTGAACTTAATTCTAAGCCTTTTTGGACGAAACTTTAGTCAAGCCTCAGCGCCAATAAGCAGACTCTAGACCAAATTCTTGACGCCATTATATTGACTCTGTCGTCAAGAAATAGACACATAATTTTAAAAAGATATAACAAATCCCCCTTTATCTCAGTCATTTTTTTTAGTTCTACGATCTGGGATATCAATTGACGCGAAATGCATCCGTTTCTACCGCTTTTTGTCGAATAACCAAGATTTTGGGAGTCTTACTCAATGGCATGTCTTTTGAACTGCTAGTCATGAATCTCGTAAGGAGAGGTGTCATGGCCGAGGCCGAACAGGGAAATGCTGAAGACATCGTCGATAACGGTGAACGAGAGCAAAAGAAAAGTAAAAGAAAGCTGATCATCATCATTGCTCTAGGAGTTCTTCTCGTTGGCGGCGGTGGTGTGGGCGCCGCAGTTTTTCTAAGCGGAGGTTCGAAACCGGAAGTTGAAGTTGTCGCAGACAAGGTTGAAGCCGAAAGTGCAGCCGAGAAAGAGCAAAGTCCAGCTCCAGAAAAAGGCAAAGTAGAGCCGAGTTCAGAAGTAGCCGCAAGTGGTGGCCAAGCAACCAGGCCTCCGGAAGGTAACGTCGGTGATCTTGGTATCGATTTTGGTGATACCTATAAAATGAAAACTTTCCATCTCAATTTAGGTAATGCATTAGAAAATCGCTATGTTCGCTTGGAAGTGACTCTTGAATATAACGGCGGTGAAGCACAAAAAAAAGAAATTGAAAAAAGAACGCCTCAACTTCGCGATGCGGTGATCAGCATCATCTCGCGCAAGACTCGAGAATTTATTCTTTCTCCTGATGGTAAGGATGCCCTGCGTAAAGAAATTTTAATTCGCATCAATCGTTATATGAAAACCAAAATCGAAGCGGTCTATATCACAGACATTCTTATTGAATGAGGTTTGAATGAGTCAGGTACTATCACAGAGTGAAGTCGATGCACTTTTGTCGGCAGTTTCAGATAATCGGGTGGACTCTGATGATGACCATGCAGATGAGAATCTGCAAAGTGGTGTTGTTCAATATGATTTAGCTAATCAAGATCGAATTATTCGTGGTCGTATGCCGACTCTGGATATTATCCATGATCGCTTTATACGTTTATTTCGGGTCACGCTATCAAACTCTTTGCGGAAAATGGCTAATTTAAGTGTGAACTCCACTGGCCCATTGAAGTTTTCGGAGTTCATGAATTCTCTGCCTTTACCCTCATGTTTGAATATCCTTAGGCTAGATCCTTTGCGGGGCGCAGCCGTTATGGTTATTGAGTCGAAGCTGCTATATGCGCTGGTGGATAGTTTTTTTGGTGGCAACGATGTGCCTTATACTAAAATCGAGGGAAAAGACTTTACGCAAATTGAAATCAAAATTGCCAGACGCGTGGTGCTATCAGCCATCGATGATTTGGAAAAAGCATGGGAGCCCGTCTATCCACTAAAAATTGGTTATAGCCGAACTGAGATCAATCCACAGTTTGTGGCAGTTGTTCCTCCTTCAGATGTTGTCATTGCCACAACGTTTGATGTCGAATTGGAGAAAGTATCTGGCACCATTAAAATTGTGATTCCATACTCAACCCTTGAGCCTATCAAATCAAAACTATCTGTGGGCTTCCAAAGTGAGCAATTGGAAGTTGACTTTATCTGGATCAACCGGGTGAAAGAGCAGATCATGCAAACAGCCGCAAATCTTATGGTTAAGCTCGGTGAAGCGGACATTCAAGTACGGGATCTTATGAATCTGGAACCAGGTGACATCATCCAACTGGATACTGATGCAACCATGCCGTTAAGTGTCTTGGTCGAGGGTGTTCCAAAGTTTAAGGGTATACCGGGCCTGCTACGTGGTAATCGTGCCATACGAGTAACAGAATCAATGTTTGACACATAAGGGAGTGAGTCATGGCTGGTGATGACATGAATCCGGAAGATTTTGGCTTAGGTAGTGATTTTGATGATGCGCTATCACAAGCTTCTGGTGACGACATTGATATCAGTAATCTGGGTGGCAAAGATGATACGCAAAATGTTGTCATGACCCCAGAAGATTCCAGGCTGGCTAAGACAGATTTTTCCAAGCTGAAAATGATTCTTGATGTGCCTTTGAAGGTGTCA
Source organism: Oligoflexus sp. FD111 (assembly GCA_048816425.1). GTDB lineage: Bacteria > Bdellovibrionota_B > Oligoflexia > Oligoflexales > Oligoflexaceae > JBMDZZ01. Next base: position 58,212 of record JBMDZZ010000016.1, on the reverse strand, counting down.
GTTGAATTGGGGCGTACAAAAATGCTGGTTAATGACCTTTTGCAGCTTGGACAAGGTTCCGTGATAGAACTCGATAAAATTGCTGGTGAACCAATGGAAATCCTGATCAACGATAAATTGGTAGCTATGGGTGAGGTTGTCGTTGTTAACGAGAAGTTTGGAGTGCGCTTAACAGATGTGGTTTCACAATTTGGCTTGGGTGATGTCGGTAACCCGACTTAGAGGAGAGTATATGAGCTGCACTTTGAAATCCATTCTGTTGTCCTTTGCTTTACTTTTGGCCTTACCAAGTCGAGCCGAAAGTATTTGGCAAATTCAAGAAATTCAGGGCGAGTCAGACGAAAAAATTACGATGGTTACTGTTAGCCTTGATCGCCAATTAGAACAGCAAAAAATCAAGCTTGAAGAGCATGGTACCTTTATTCAGGTATTGATTCCAAAAGCGCATGTCTTGCAGCCAGGTCAATTTATTGATGGTAATTCTCCATTGGTGCGAAAAATCGCTGCCTTCCAAATCAACGAAACTACAGCTGGTTTGCGGCTATTCGTAGCTGAAGAGGCAGCAAAGGTGATGCCTGCTGTTACTACGGATATATTGGGTTCCCGACTCCTTATAAATATCGAACATAACAAGGTCAGTTCTCAGATTCAGGAAGAAGAAATACCCTTTACTGGCGTGCCTTCTGCAGAAGAAGTCATCCGCCGGACAGAAGTCCGTCAGGATATTGCGGACCCCGCAGTAAGAACTCACGAGAATGCAGACTCTTTGCCAATGGCTTCGAGCGAAGGACAAATGGGTAGTTTGCAAGAAAAACTGGAGTGGGTGACAGCAGGTTCCGCAATTGTGTTTTTGTTTATGACATTATTTGTGAAGTATCGACGACGATGGCAGAAAAAGAGAGGAGATAACGGTGGAGGACCTGCTTTCAGTATGAAAACTTTGGCTAGTTTTCCCTTAGCTCCAAAACAACGTATAACTCTGGTAGAAGTTGCCGGTCAGAAAATTCTACTTGGAGTTTCTCCTGAGAATATCAATTTTCTGACTGAAATCCATGACACGACAAGTCACACAAAACGTAGTCAGCAAATATTAAACCATATTAGCCAGAAAAAAACCAAAATGATCGCTAAGGATAATCCAGCCAAGAGCCCAATAATGACTCATTCGAAAGTATCTCTTGGTGAAGCGGTACGAGAGAAATCTTCCACAAAAAGCTATGCTGGTGCGCAAATTCAAGGTGAAGCTTTTGCAACGAATCTGAGTGGAGCACAAAAAAAAACAGATGCAAATTTTCAAAATAAAGTAGGTGACCAGGCAGCCACCAAAAATGTGAGTAGAAATTTTGCCTCTGAGTCGACAGAAAATCATTCCAGCAAAAACATTGATCCCAGTTCAATTGAAGACGTTACAAATTTAATCAGAAGAAAACTGAAAGATCTTCCAAAGATTTAATTGTCCACAGAGAAGGTCAATAATGCCGCCAATTAATGATATTCGGCTACATACTGTATTCAAATCCTGCTTCTATTTAAAGCTAGCATCGTTATTGATTTTGTGCTTTGGTTACGCTAGTGATGCTTTTTCCCAGGTAACGTTTCCAAGCTTAGATATTAATCTACACGAAACTGATGATCCTGATGCCTTCGTACCTGCCCTCAAAATTGTTGCGATACTGACGATCTTAGCAGTTGCGCCAGCCATCCTTCTTATGATGACCTCATTTACCCGGATCGTTGTCGTTCTAAGCTTTCTCCGACAAGCATTAGGTACGCAGACGATGCCTCCAAATCAGGTGATTTTAGGATTAGCCTTGTTTTTAACTTTTTTTACAATGGGACCTGTGTTGGACATTGTAAATGAACGATCGTTAACTCCCTATTTAGCTAAAGCAATTACTCAGGAACAAGCAATTGAAGAGGCCCTAAAACCGGTCAGACGCTTTATGTTGGCTGAAACCAAAGAATCTGATCTCGGGATTTTTATGAATGTCGCCAATCTTGAGAAACCAAAAACTGCTGATGATTTGCCAATGCGAGTATTGTTGCCAGCATTTGTCATAAGTGAACTAAAGACAGCTTTTCAAATCGGGTTTTTAATCTATCTGCCATTTTTAGTCATCGATATGGTGGTGTCATCGATATTGATGGCTATGGGGATGATGATGTTACCTCCAACTGTTGTCTCCCTACCGTTTAAGCTGGTGCTTTTTGTTTTGGTCGATGGATGGGGGCTAATTGTTAGTTCACTCGTTAAAAGCTTTGCGGTCATTTAGAAACATTTCATTTCTTTGAGGTGCTTATGTCAGATCAAATGGTAATAGATATTGCTTGGAAAACCTTGTGGTTAACTTTAAAGGTTGCTGCTCCAGCCCTTCTTTCTGCCATGATCATTGGTCTGATCGTTTCGATTTTTCAGGCTGCGACCCAAATCAATGAGCAGACGCTTTCGTTCATCCCTAAAGTATTAGCTATGACAATTGCGATCATGATTTCCGGGCCATGGATGATTCGGATCATGATCAATTTTACGACTGAAATCATGAATACGATACCCGTGATCGGGCGCTAATGCATGTTCAATCTTCCCTATCAGGTTGCTTTAGAAGGAGCTCTGGTTTTTATCAGAGTTAGTGGGATTCTTTTTGCAATGCCGGTTTTCGGTGATCAATCAACTCCCATTCGCGTTAGAATCCTACTTTCAGCAGCGATAGCCTTTCTCATTTATCCAATGATTGAATCCCACTGGGTAAGAGACTTCCCCAAAGATCTTCTTGGCTTTTTTGTGCTGGTCCTGAAAGAGCTCATGATTGGACTGTTGATTGGTTACGTGGCTAAACTTGCCATGGAGGCCTTAACTGCTGCGGCAACTATTGTCGGTTTTCAGATGGGCTTTGGAATGGCTAACATGGTCATGCCGAATGCAGATTATATGATGGATGCTTTTACTGCATTCCATCGCAGTTTAATTATTTTGTTTTTTCTGGCATTAGACCTGCACCATATCTATATTTCTGCAATCGTCGATACATTTCGGGCAATTCCTTCTGGAGAGGCGATTTTCCGAGCTGAGATCGGCAGCTATTTGATCCGCATCACATCTGATTTGTTCATCATTGCCATTAAATTAGCTGCACCTGTATTGATAGCCTTACTATTTGCCATGGCCGCACTCGGACTGATTGCGAGAACAGTGCCGCAAGTGCAAGTATTTGTTTTAAGTTTTCCAATCAGCTTTTTTATCGGCCTATTGGTTTACATTGCAACGATTCCTTTCTTTCCACAATGGATCAAACTTCACTTCAGTGTCAATCAGCAACAAATATTTACAATAATCAGAGGGATGATTCCTTCTTAGAGGGTGTTTGAATGGCTGAAGATAAGGAAAACCTTGACCGGACCGAAGAAGCGAGCCCCGAGCGGCGCGAGGAGTTTCGTGAGCGGGGCGAGATTGCGGTTTCCAAGGAAATAACTTCGGTCTTTATTCTGGCAGCTGCGACTTTGTTTTTTGCTTTTTACTTGCGCTATTTTGTGGCAGATCTCATGCGCTATATGACGATAGTTTTTCAGAATTTAGGCTCTCATGACTATACGATTCACTATTTTGAAGCTGTCATGAAAGAGATGTGGTTTAAAAGCCTACTGTTGGTTGGTCCTTTTTTTGTGGTCACAGCAGTAGTCGCGACTGCGGTGACGTTCTTTCAAACCCGTATCAACTGGTCATGGAAAAAAATGGAACCTAACTTTGGTCGGATGAACCCCTTAAAAGGTGTCGTTCGGATGGTCAGCGCTCAGGCTCTCATGGAGCTTTTTAAAAGCATTGCAAAAATGTTGGCCGTTAGCTTAATGACCTTTTTAATACTCCGCAGCGAATGGCATGTTGTTCCAGGACTGTTATCGTACTCCGTTCCGCGTATCTTAAAGTACTGGGGCGAAATTACAAACTTGCTCTTTCTATCCGTCGCGGGCTTGCTGCTACTGGTTGGTGGTTTAGACTACCTGTTTAACTTCGTCACCTTGGAACGACGGATGAAGATGACCAAACAAGAGGTGAAGGAAGAGTTTAAGAAACGTGAAGTTGATCCGCATGTAAAATCCAAGATTAAGCAAATGCAACGTGAAATAGCCATGTCTAAGGCTGTGCAGGCAGTCAGCAAAGCGACAGTAGTAATTACCAACCCAGAACACTATGCCATCGCGATTCAATATGAACTTGGTATGCAGGCCCCCATTGTCTTAGCAAAAGGAACAGATTTTCTTGCCCAAAGGATGAAAGAGGTTGCGAAAGAGAAAGATGTGCCAATCGTTGAAAATAAACCTTTGGCACGAACTCTCTATAAAATGGTCAAAGAAGGACAGCAGATCCCAGAGAGTCTTTATCGAGCTGTTTCGGAAGTTATCCGCTATGTTTTCCTCCTTAAAGGAAAGCCATTAACTAGGAGCTAAGTGCAAAAAAATGACAAGTGGTCCCATAGCAAATCCAAATAGTAATGGCTTGATAAGTCTAGTGAAGTCGCCAGACGTGCAGTTTGCGCTTGGCATATTTTGCATCATTTTCACAATGATTCTACCGCTGCCTCCCATCCTTCTGGATATGCTACTTTCGTTATCGATAGCATTGTCATTTATTGTCTTGTTGGTTGCGATATATGTAAAAGAACCTCTGGATTTCTCAACCTTTCCCACCGTTTTGTTGATTACAACCTTATTCCGCCTTTCCCTTAACGTAGCCACAACAAGGAGTATCCTGCTTGATGCCCCGACGGGTGAGGTGAGTGGTGTGATTGGTGCTTTCGGCAATTTTGTCGTTGGTGGCAATTATTTCGTTGGTTTTGTCGTCTTTACGATACTGGTTATCATTAACTTCATTGTAATCACCAAGGGTGCAGGACGCGTTGCCGAAGTTGGAGCTCGATTCACCTTGGACGCCATGCCTGGTAAACAGATGGCTATTGATGCTGAGTTAAATGGTGGCCTCATTGATAAAAAAGAAGCTAGAGCGCGTAGGAAGAAAATTGAACTTCAGGCGGACTTCTATGGTGCTATGGATGGTGCGTCTAAGTTTGTGCGCGGTGACGCCATTGCAGGTATCATCATTACCGCCGTCAACATTATTGTTGGCCTAGCCGTTGGCGTCATGATGTATAACATGAGCTTTGCTCAAGCAGCCGAGATTTTTACACTCTTGACTGTTGGTGACGGACTCGTCTCCCAGATACCGGCCTTAGTTATTTCAACGGCTGCTGGTATCGTTGTTACCCGAGCAGGTGGAGAGGACGATGGCTTAAGCTCTTCGTTAAGTAAGCAGTTCCTCAGTCATCCTAAGGCTATATATATTTGTTCAGCGATTCTTGCGGGCATGGCAATCGTACCTGGAATGCCCGGAACACCATTTATGATCTTGTCAGTTTCGGCATTTTTTATCGGTCGATACGCGCAAAAGACATTAATCGAAAAACTCGCTCAAAACAGAATTAAAGAGAGTGAAACGGAAAGCGAAGGCAGTCGTGAATCGATTGAATCATTGCTACATATCGACACTCTATCACTTGAAGTCGGTGTCGGCTTGATATCCTTGGTAGATTCCCAGCAGGACGGTGAGGTATTAGAACGTATTGTTTCTGCCAGGAAGCAATTTGCTCAAGACTTGGGTATTGTCGTTCCTATGGTGATGGTGCGCGATAATATTCAACTAAAACCTGGTGAATACCAAATTCTGCTCAAAGGAAATGTGATCGGTAAAGGCAGTCTCATGGCTGACTATCTTCTAGCCATGGACCCTGGTGAAATTTTCGATCCGATTGAAGGTATTCCTGGCAAAGAACCAGCATATGGTCTCGATGCATTATGGATCAAGACATCTCAGAAGGAAGAAGCAGCTTTCCGTGGCTATACTGTGGTTAACTGCGCAACTATCATAGTGACACATTTGACCAAGCTTATTGAAGAGCATGCTTGCGACTTGCTTGGTCGACAAGAAGTGCAAAATCTCGTCGATGGTCTGCGGGTGGACTATCCGAAAGTTGTCGAAGAAGTCATCGGTACAGATCGCTTGAATCTGGGAGATGTTGTTAAAATTCTTCAGAATCTTCTGGATGAGCGAGTTAGTATTAGAGATCTATTGACAGTATTTGAGACAATGGCTGATTACTGTCGATCGATTAAAAACCCAGAAGTTCTTACGCGATATGTACGGAAAGCTTTAGGTCGTGGTATCATAAAGAAGTACCTGACTCTAGATGAACAACTCGTTGTCATTTCGTTGGATCGAGCTGTAGAAGATCTTATCGTATCAGGCTTGCAACATCGAGAGGATGGATCGACATCTCTGCAGTTGGAACCTAATCTAGCGAAAAAAATATTACAGAGCATTGCTGATAAACTAGAAGCATTTCAATCAACTGGGACGCAACCTATCATACTCTGTGGCTCGTTGATTCGCTGGGAAATTAGACAACTAATTAATCGGTTTATTCCAGGTGTTGTAGTTCTGGCATTTGATGAAATTCCTCAGGGAGTCAAAACTCAAACCATCGGAATCGTGACGATCTGAAAGGCCTAGTGCATGGAAGTGAAAACCTTCGAAGCCTTTACCATGAAAGACGCGGTGAAAGCGGTGAAAAACGAGTTTGGGCATGATGCTGTCATTCTTCGCACGACTGAGCGGGTGAGCGCTGACGGTCGTGGAAAAGTTTTTGAGGTCATGGCTTCGCCAAGTGGAAGTTCGTATCGTTCCGGAGCAAATACAAAACGTGACATCTCAGGGGTAGGCTTAAGCAAAGATGATCTTCTCGAGTGGCAACGTTCGCTTAAAGAAATCGGCAAAAAGGTTGATCACCTGGAAGATGTGACATTAAAACGTGAACACCTTGCAAGTATCGAATCAGGTCTATTTGAGCTGCGCTCGATACTAGGCGAAGTGCTATCAAAAAAATCAAATACCATTTTTAAAGGCTTGGACGAAGACCTAAGTCAGATTGCACGAAAGCTTCAAGTCATGGACGTAGGTGATCTTGAGCTCATGCAGGTGATTAAATATTTAAGCTCACTACCTGTCAAGAAAGATCTAAAACCGACAGATCGATTTGAATATTATCAGGTGCATGCTATCAAATGGATGATGAAACGCATTAAAATAGCGCCTCTTTGGAACCCGGTGATGGGTGAGCGACAGGTTCAGGTGCTGGTCGGTCCTTCAGGGGTTGGTAAATCAACGACGGTAGCAAAGCTAGCAGCCAAGTTTTTTCTCAAAGAAGAAAAAAATGTCATTATTTTATCCCATGATAATCAAAGACTAGGTGCTACTGAACAGATGCGGATCTTTGCAAAGGTGATTGGAGTCCCATTTGAGTCCGTCAGCAGGCTAGACGATTTAGAAAAACTATTGTCGCGACATGAAGATAAAGATTTGATTTTGTTGGATACCGCTGGCCGCAGCCCCAAAAACAAAGATGCGATAGAGGAACTAAAAATTCTTAAAAGCATGTCTATTGCTGTGAACTATCACCTTGTTCTTTCCGTCACGGATAAAAAAACTCAGATTGAGCGCAGTATCAAAGGTTTCAATCCATTGGGCATACAAAGTCTCATCTTCACCAAGTTGGATGAAAGCTGGAGTTATGGCGAGATATTTAATGCAGGATTAAAGTGGGATGTCCCATTGAGTTATTTTGGAATTGGCCAGCATGTGCCCGAAGACTTGGAACGAGCCAGTCGTGAGCGCGTGGTTGAACGGATATTCGGACTTTAGTTGAGGAACCAGGGTGAAACGGCAGACCGATCTATCAGTGCAGCAAGCTTTAAAAATGTCCATTGCTAGCGGTAAAGGAGGGGTAGGCAAGACCCTAACCACGATACACTTGGCAATGTCCTTTGCCCGGCAGGGGCAAAAAACTTTGGTTATCGATGCGGATCTCGGCTTGTCAAATGTTGATGTTGTCTTGGGATTAAGCATAAAACACAGTATTTATGATGTCTTAACAAGCCAAGTCCATATGCGCGATGTGATTGTATCAGCATTTCCCGGCCTGGATGTGATCCCCTCTGGTTCTGGTTTTGCCCGACTTGCGGCTTTGAATCTGGCCGAAAGAATCGAACTAGTCGAGCAGCTTGAAGAGGTAAGTCGTGGATATAATGTCATAATAATTGATACCGGCGCCGGTATTCATCCTAGTGTCCTGCATATGAATTCAATCGCAGATGAGTTGATTGTGGTGACCACTCCGGAGCCACATGCGATGACCGATGCTTATGCATTTATCAAAGTAATGTCACAGGAATACTCCATAAAACGAGCCAATTTAGTCGTAAATAAAGTCGTCAGTAAAGAGCAGGGGCTAAAGGTTAGTCAAAAGATGACCGAAGTCAGCTCAAGATACCTTGGACTAAGTTTAGACACGCTTGGCACTGTCCCGATTGACGAGTTGATTCAACGATCTGTCATGACAAGAGGGGCGGCGTTCCATCAAACGGCGCATACGGTTGCTGGTCAGGCGTGGAATGAGATTGCTCTAGGTATGATCGATCGCTGTAGCTCGGAAGGTCAGCAAGCAGGCAGGCGAGATTGGATGGACCTGGTATTTTCCAGCAATCAGCTTAGTGCATCAGGCTCAGTTTTCTAATCAGAGAGGGGATTCATTGATGAAGGGGCTGGTCAAGCGCTACAAGCAGGATACCAAGGGTGTTGACGGTAAGTTAAGGGATCAACTGATCATGGATTACGCTCCCTTAATCCGATTCGTCGCGCAAAGGATCGCTGCTCGGTTACCATCCAACATCGACATTGATGATCTGATCAGTGCAGGTGTGATTGGGCTTATGGATGCCATCGAAAAGTATGATCCATCCCGCGATAATAAATTCAAGACCTATGCTGAGTTCCGAATTCGAGGAGCAATCCTGGATGAACTGCGTTCTCAGGACTGGGTTCCGCGATCAGTTCGGGACAAGGCGAAAAAGATTGAAAAAACCTATGCTGAGCTGGAACAAAAATTTGGCCGTGCAGTATCAGATCAGGAGCTATCTGCTGCCTTAGGGGTTGATCTGGAAGAGTATTACGATATGGTCGCCAAAGTCAAAGCAGTGACCTTATTGTCTATTGATGAGCTTTCGGGACCTAATCAGCAAGACCGCAAGAGCCTATTAGAATGTTTGGAAAACGTTGGATCAAAGAATCCTTTTACTCAGCTTAAGAGCAAAGGTGTACGGGAATTGCTGATTAAGAATATTGAAGAGCTGCCGGAGAAGCAGAAGTTGGTTTTGTCCCTCTACTATTACGAAGATCTCAACTTGAAAGAGATTGGAAGAATTCTTGAAGTGACTGAATCTCGCGTCAGTCAGCTTCACACCCAGGCTGTGGAAAAGCTTCGTACCAGATTAAAGCCTTTGCTAACTGATTAATTTCCGGGAGTTGAAATTATGACAATTTTAAAACCAGATCTCAAAATTCTTGTCGTTGACGATTTCCCGACTATGCGGAGAATTGTGAAAACATTACTAAAGCAGAACGGTTTTCATAATTTTGTTGATGCTGAAAATGGTGAGCAAGCCTACCGTATATTGCAGGAACACGGCGATTTTGAGATGATAATCTCAGACTGGAATATGCCGAACATGACAGGCCTTGAGTTTCTCAAGACAGTCCGTGCTGATGCAAAATTCAAGCATCTACCTTTTCTGATGGTGACTGCAGAAGCTGAAAAAGAAAACATCATCGAAGCAGTGAAAGCAGGAGTCAGTAATTATATCGTGAAGCCATTTACTGGTCAGGCCTTGAAAGAAAAATTAGAAAAGATTGATGCTATGTTAAAAAAAGCCAAGTGATTTAGTGGAGGATCGCAATGGCTGAAAATCTGGAAGAATCGATTAGTTTTGATGAGGACTTAGTAAAAAAATATCCTAAGTCTAATCGTCGTTTAAACCTGGCGGTTGCTAAGTATGGAATTGTATTGGAGCCTGAAGAACAACAGGGACAAACAGTCCATATCAGTCCGCATGGAATGCAATTTCGTTCAGCCAGAGAGTATGAGGCAGGAGAGCTGCTGAAGATTCACGTTTCAATCCCAAACTATTGGGAACGAAAACAGCGATTTGTCGAATATGGCCGAATTGATACCCCACGCGACTTCAAAATGCTTGTCAAAGTTGTTTCGAGTGAGTCGGTTGGCAAGCGAGGCAAGAAAAAAATGGTTCTTGTGAGAACCGTCAACATGGATCAGGTTGACGAACAAGTCCTCAAAGCATTCCTACAGGAAAACGGATGATCACCGCTTTAATTTTCTTCCTCATTGTCATGGATCTCATTTTGTTGGCCTTTGTCTATCGGCTAGGGCGCCAACGAATTAATCCTGTGGAAATTTTAAAAGAAATACATGAGGAAAAGCGCCGAAGCAAGGAGCTGCAACTATCCTTCCGTGAAGAGGTGCAGCAATTTCATCAGCAGGCCAAAGATTTACATCAACGGATGGTACAACTGGCAACAGAAGCGGAGATGGAGATAAAATCAAGTGGCAGCACACTATCTGCTGAACTAGACCGCTTGCTTGCAGATTTATCGAAAAAAGTTGACGTCTCTGTTGAAGACATCACCCGCCACCGCTCTTCCATTAGTGCCCTCATTCAAAAAGCGCAGCGAGAACGACAATTTTTGAGCAAGTCGGTTACAAAAGCTGAGAAACTGATTCAGTTCTTTAAAAGTAAAGTGCCTGTTGAAGAAGTCTTGGAAGAAATCGAGGATAAGAAGTACCTTGATGCCCGCCACTTGTTAGCAAAAGGGTTGAGCGTCGAAGAAGTTGCAACGGAAATTGGACTTCCTATTTCTGAAGTAAATCTACTGGCAACAGTTATTTAGGCTCCATCCGGCATTCCTCAATTTTGCCTTTAATTGCTAAAGAAATCGATGCTACTACGGTAAAGATTTTTAGCATATTCTGCTAAAAGTAAATGTCCTACATCGGGAATCAGTTCCAAATGTGAATCGGGAATCAATTCTGCGAGTTCTTGACCTGCATCAGCTAAAATCACCTGATCTTCTAATCCGTGCAAAATCAAGGTTGGTGCCTGGATTTGTCGACTCAAGTTACGAATGTCGAGCTGCCTCATAGCTGATCTTTGATCAACAGCGCCATTTTGATATGTAGATTCTTGTAAATCTTTGGCCATCTGCTTTGCCATGGCCTGGATCAAAAGCTGATTTCTACTGACAAAGCCTTTGGCAAAATATTGTTTCAACTTGGCCTCAAGTTCCGCGACGTTTTGGCTCCATGGTGATTCACTGATAGCTTGAATCCACTTTTCATGAGCTGTGGTCGAAACTAATACCAGGCGGCGTACCTGTTCAGGTACTTGGGAGGCGACAATTTGGCTGACGACGCCTCCCATAGAAATGCCCAGCAGGTAGGATTCAGCAATTTCCAGATGATCCCACAATTCCAGAACATCATTGGCAAGATCATTGAGACTAAAGCTTCCCTGGTAGCGGCTTTCTCCGACACCTCGATGATCAAAAATCAATACCTGAAAGCCAGCTTGAACAAGTTGCTTTGTGAAGGCTCGAAAGTCTTTATGGCTTCGCATATGCCCATTGACAAGAGTGACCCAGGAGCCCGTATTTCCATGAGCTTCAAAATAAATGTCGGCTTGTGATAATTTTAAATGTGGCATCTTGATTTCTAATGTTAAGCAGATTTGCAACTTTTACCTTTAATTTTTGCGCGCGCCGCTTTCACTTTCTGTATCATGGTTCTATCAGGCTTTAAACCCTTTTTCTTCATTTCATTAACAATCCTAGCCACAGCTACATAGGCTTTTTCGAATCTTGGCTCAGTGATATAGCTTTCTGCTAAGTTTCTTAAACTATCCTGAAAATCCCCACCCTTTCTTAGAGCCAAACCCAAATTGTATTGAAGAAGGTGAAGGCGAGCCTTATCTGCTAAAAGTCGCATGGCATTGCGATAGCTAATAATCCCAAGATCATATTGACCCTGGGCAACTTGTGAGATTGCCATATTATTAAATACTCGCGCCAACTCGTTGCCGCTTTCTGTTTCAGCGATCAGTTGCTCTGCCAAGTTAAAGTCACCTTCATGGAAGGCCACAGTTGCCATCTGATCTTTACATTCCTGGTTGTCTGGATCAATGTCTATGACGGAACTAAATATTTTTTTAGCATCTTCTAAGCGTTCTGCTTCCACATAAGCACTGCCGAGCTTGATCTTACTGGTAAGGTTTTTGGGAGAACGACTGACTAGTCTTTCCAATATGCTAATCGCTGTATCGTGTTGACCTTTTCGAGAGTAAAGCCTTGCTTTAATTTGTAAAGCTTTGGTGTTATCAGGAGAGATGCGTAGAGCATCTTCAATACAACGCTCAGCTTTGCCATCTTTAGACAAGCCAATGAGCACTTCTGCAGCCACGATCAAACCTTGGACGAGAAACGGACCCGGTTCAAATAAGTCATCGGTAAAAAGCTTAAAAGCCTCGGTCGGTTGACCACTTGCCAGATACATTTCCATCTTACGGATTTGATTCTCTTTCGGACTGATAGCGTTTTCATGTTCAACAATATCTTCGATCATTTTCTTGGCAAGTGATCGATCAAACGGCATAGCTAAAATGTCTTTGTAGCCAAGTTCTTGCGTTAATTGCACGTCTTCCGCCGACATACGCTTTGAATATATGATACAGGGGATAAATTTTCGCTTCTTTTTCGACCGTAATTTTTGGATGAAAAGCGTCCCAGGCATACCTTTGAGTTCCCAGACGCAAATGACAAATTGAAGGTGATTTTTTTCTGCAATTTCGATGGCATGGTCGCCAGTCGGGGAAACGTGGATATGCTTGTAGCCTAAGTCTCGAAGTAACATCTCGAAAAACAAGGCATTAGTGGCGTTATCATCCAAAATTAAAAAGCGCTCGATAGCCATCTCATCGTCCTGGTGAAAACATCAGTCCTTATGAAGGCTATCGGCATTTTTTAGAAAAAATAAATACTTGGGGCGATTTAGTTTTGTTCTAAACTTACTTTGGCATTATCTTCCATCTGCGGTAAGGATTTGCGACCTTTCATTTGCAGATAAGGGATGACTCCCAACATATTGAATGCCAGTTGAGATAAGACAAATAGGTTAAAGACATTTGCACCTTGTGAAAGATTTACCATACTAAACAAGCGCTCAAAAGCAACGTGACCCACACCGAGACCACCAGGTGCTAGAGGGATCGCCAAAGTCAAAGTCCCGATGGGAAAAATGGAAGCAATATCCTGAAAAGGTACCGGGCCGGAGTTATGGAGTAAGTCGTAGGCGATAAAGTAAAATAAGGCTAAAGCTCCGAATTGAACGATGACGGACAAACCAAAGCAGGCAAAGATATATTTTCTACGGTAGCGATAGACTCGAAGTGCTTCATAGAGTTTTTTGAGGAGTAAAAACCCAGGAACTTTCAGGCTAAAAAACTTCAGAAAGGGATCATTACCTTTATAGTGCCATAGTGCGGCTATCAGAAAGACGATCACACCGGCGTTGAGAAAAATGATCAAATAAAAAATACTCTGCAAAGCGACAGTTTCCATCAATCGTTCGTAGGCAAACAAGCTGGTCACCAATCCTATAGCAAATAGCCCAGCCAAACCAATCAAGCGATCAAGAAAGATGCTCATCATAGCTGGTGTCTTGCCCATATGTTTATTGTCTTTTATGACATATACGACCTTGATCAGATCGCCTCCGACAGCACCGGGCATAGCTGAATTGAAGAAAAAACCGATCAGTTGTAATCGCAGGGCTTGAAACCAGGAAATTTGATATCCAGCTCCCCTCAGAAGTAGCATCCAACGATATGAGCTAAGGATGGCCGGACCAAGGAGCCAGTAGCTGACCATGGCAACAGCAAGCATGGGATGTTCAATCACACGACTGAGTTGATTGAGATCGAGTTGACCAGATTGTATCAGCCATATGATGAGACCAGCAGCGATGCTGATTTTAATCAAATTGATGGTAGTGCTCTTCCACATATGCACGTGTTCCCTAGTGATGTTTGTCAAAAATCCAAACTTGCCAATCAGTGCAGCGACACTTTGAACTCTCGCAAGAAGTCCATAGTTTATAACATGCAGTCGGTTTTCACGATGAAAATTGTCGAGACTGGCGATCCGACATATTGAGGTGGGGAGCGAAGAAACTCCATGAGCGTTTGCTCATGGAGTTCGAGGAAAGGCCGGTTTAGTTGTTGTTCTCCGCATATCTCTTCATAGCTTGTTTTGCCGTCACGTAGACCAGGTTGGTAATTTCTTCAACCGTGGCGCCACGCTCCAGAACATGGACCGGTACTGTTGTGCCCATGAGGATTGGGCCTGTGCAGGAAGCTCCAGCCATTTTTGAAAGTAGTTTATAGGAGATGTTTGCTGACAAAAGATTGGGGAATATCAAAACGTTTGCTGCCCCTTTCAACTGGGAGAAGGGAAACTCAGCCTCCTGCAATTCCGGATTGAGTGCAATATCTGCCTGAATATCACCTTCAAAAATGAAGTCAGGGTTACGCTCTGCTAATTCTTGTCTTGCCCGCAGAATTTTTTCTGTTTGCTGATGGCGATTGGAGCCAAAGTTTGAGAAAGAAAGCAGCGCAAGGCGAACCGGTTCATCCAGCATGAGCTTCGCATAAGCGGCTGTTTGCATCGCTATATCAGCTAGTTGCTCAGGTGTGGGATCGACGTTTATCGTGCAGTCAGCGAAAAAATAAAGTTTTTGTTCGCAAACGATCATCTGCACGCCAGCAAGGGTTTTATTTTCGCGTGTGCCAAATACTTGGAGCAGCGGTCGAACGCTTGAAGGGTATGGTTCCACCAGACCATTTAACATGCCATCGACATAGCCATTTTTCAGCAACATCGCGCCGAAGTAATTCAAATTGCGCATCATTTCGTCAGCCAGTGAGCGTGAAACCCCTTTACGCTGGCGTAAGGTGAAAAATTGTTCGGCAAACTGAGAAAATCGCTCATCTTTGAGAGGGTTGATGATATGAGCCTTGTGTTCAAAATTATGAATGCCGAGTTCTTCAGCGCGGCGAAGAATATGGGTTCTGGAACCCAATAAGGTGATTTCAACGTCGCCTTCATAATGCATTTCTGTTGCTGCCTTGATCATTCGTGCATCATGGCCGTGAGTCAGAAGGATATTCGGTTTGCGTTGTGCCTTGCGACTGACTTTTGAAATGTCATGGCGCATTTGTCGGATAATGCGTTTTGTAGGGCCAAGGATTCGCTCGATATGATCTTTGTATTCCTGAATATCCAGATGACGCCTGGCAACTCCGGAGTCCATCGCGGCTTGAGCTACCGCTGGAGCCACATGCATCAAGACCCGTGGATCAACTGGCTTGGGAATCAGATACTCTTTACCAAAGCGATAGTTAGTGGAAGAAGAATAAGCCCGGATAACCGCATCAGGAACATCCTGCTTGGCAAGATTCGCGATGGCATAGACAGCGGCCATTTTCATCTCATCAGTGATTCTTGTCGCTGAAACGTCCAAAGCACCCCGAAAGATAAATGGGAAACCTAAGACGTTATTAACTTGATTAGGAAAATCGCTTCTACCAGTAGCAATAATCGCATCAGGTCGGTATTTATAGGCAACGTCAGGATGAATTTCCGGATCAGGATTTGCCAAAGCAAAGATGATCGGTTGCTCGTTCATTTGTTGAATCATTTCACCGGTCAAAACGCCAGCGACGGATACCCCAACAAAGGCATCAGCTCCTTTGAGAGCTTCACCAAGTGTTTCCAAGTTGGTATTGCGTACAAATCTTGCTTTGTAAGGGTTACCCGGATCTCGACGATGATTGAGAACGCCTTTGCTATCGCACATGATCAGATTTTCAGGTTGAATTCCTAAATTCAAAAATAAACCGGCGCAAGCAATTGCCGCTGCTCCACCTCCGGAAAAGACCACCTTGGTTTCTTCAATGCGGCGGTTGGTAATTTCCAGGGCATTGATAAATGCTGCTGCAGCGATGATCGCCGTCCCATGCTGATCGTCATGAAAAACTGGAATTTTCATGGTTTCACATAGTTGTTCTTCAATATAGAAGCATTCCGGTGCCTTGATATCTTCTAAATTGATTCCACCAAAAGTTGGTTCAAGCGCTCTTACCGCCCGGATAAACTCATCTGGATCATTGGCTGCAATTTCAATATCAAACACATCGATATTGGCAAACCGCTTGAATAACATCGCCTTGCCTTCCATCACAGGTTTCGAGGCATATGGTCCAATATTACCCAATCCAAGCACGGCACTACCATTGCTGATAACGCCCACAAGATTGCCCCTTCCCGTATAAAGAAAGGAGTTTTCTTGATCTTTTTCAATCTCCCGACAAGGCCCCGCTACCCCTGGAGAGTAGGCGATCGAAAGATCCTCCTGTGTTTTCACCGGCTTGGTGATAAGGGTTGCGATCTTGCCTCTGGGTTCCCGGCTGTGATATTCGAGTGCGCGTTTTTCGTAATCCATGTGGGTCCTCGTTTACCATGTGTTCCATAGTTTTAACAAAGCTTCTTCCTGGCGATATTGCAAATCTACAATACTGGGTTGTGCTTTTTTTGGAACACCATTTTCGATGATAGCGAAAGCGATCAAACCATGCTGTGGATGATGGAGGTATCCAGCCAGACTAGAAACACTCACAGGACTTGTTAGGGTTCCTGTTTTTGCACGAACAATACCATGTAATTTCAAGAGATTGCCACTTTTAAAGCGATTGCTTAGCGTGCCGTCCTGGCCTGCTGCTGGTAAGCTCGTGAGGAATTCGGGAAAAAGGTCCAATCGCTTGGCCATGTATTGCAGAAGCTCAACTAAATGGTTGGCGTTAAGTCGGTTTCTGGTATCAAGTCCGGAGCCATTATAAAGCTGAAGCGGGGGTTTCAAACGAGCTTTTGCCATTAAAAACTGAGTCATCACATCCTGGCCGGAGGCAAGAGTCCCAGGGAGAATTCCATTTTGTGTCGTCGGCCGGTAAAAATCGGCTCCTAATTTTTGAGTTAAAACATCGGCGATATAGTTGTTGGAAAATTTGTTTAAACCATGAATCATTTTACTGATTGGGTAACTTTCGATGACGTAGAGTTCTTTCGCACTTGCTGGACGTCTTTCCTCCTTGACTGTTCCTTTAACACTGATGCCTTCATTTGCGAGAAATGCACGTAGCGTTTCACCAGCCGTGCGTTCGGGGAAGTCAACGGATCGATAGTATTTGCGCAGGTTATCATTCATGGCAATGCTGCCGCGAACCTGAATCACGGTCGATTTGGAGGCTGTTTGCCGACTGACTTGTATACTTGATCGACCTGATCCGGTGGTCGTCAGCTCATTGCGTGTTTCAATACCGTTGATGGGATATGGGTCAATGTTGATGCGGCCCGCCTTACCCGAGTTTTCCCCTGGAGCAAGGGCAATCGGGAAAGTGTTGAAGTTGACGCCAAAAGCTGTGACCGGTGCATCATAAGCGTTGCGTGTTTGTTTTAAGCCGGCTTTGCGTGAACTGTCACGAGAGGGACCAGGAAAAAGGCTGTTGTCGATGATAAGGTCCCCTGTAATCTGATTGATACCCATATGCTTAAAGTCAGCTGCCATTTGCCAGAGTTTCTCATTAATAAGCAGTGGATCACCACTACCAACAGCAATTAAATCGCCTTTGATCGTTGCTCCTTGACGTTCGCCGCTATAATAGAACTTCGTTGAAAAGCTACTGTGAGGGCCGTATTTGTCGAGCACAGCCGCTGCAATCATCAATTTACTGGTTGAGGCAGGGATCAATAACTTGTCTTCGTTATCAGCATAAAGAACTTTACCGTCAAATACTCTTTGGAATAAGACGGATTGCTCTACAGTTTGGGATAATTTGGAAAAAATTTTGGGCTGATCCGCCAAACCAGGCGAGGTGTAGCAAAGTTGAAGCATCATGCTTCCTAAAATGATTCCGTTCCAAATGCGTGACATCAAAACATCCTTTTTTGTTGAGCTGTGGGTTGAGTCAAAACGCGTAAGATTTTTGTTTGTTTTCCATAAAAAATCGAAGAGTAACTGGTGTCATAATGGCTTTGCGGTTGAGCTTAAACTTGCCTTGCCTCGCAAGATGCCTCATCCGGTAGATGAAATAGCTTCAGCAGAGTAGTATAAGCTACTCAGGCTGAGGGATGCAAAAGACGAAACAACATTACGAGGGTTTTTTCTATGAAAATACTGGGCATCAATCATATTGGACTGGCTGCAAAAGATCCGGTTAAGGCTCGCTGGTTTTTGGGCGAAGTTTTAGCCCTACCCTTCGCTGGAGAAGAGTTAGTGGCTGAACAAAAAACCAACACCGTCATGTATATGGCCCGTCAACTTGATGATGGTGCCTGCGAAAGTCGATTGGAAATCCTAGAAAATCAAGCAGGAGAGGAAGGACCGATCCAAAAGTTCATTTCCAATCGTGGCGGTGGGATTCATCATCTAGCCTTAGCTGTCGACAATGTCGAAGAAGCGATCGCCCATATGAAACGCCATGGAGTTGAGCTGATCGATGAAACACCACGGTCTGGCGCTCATCAAACACGTATCGCTTTTATTCACCCTCGTTCCACCGGAGGAATACTTGTAGAGTTGGTGCAGGAGACGGTCCAATGAAAGCGACACGGCCTAAATTAACATTGAGCAGTGTGCTGGCAACTGCCTATCCCTTAGGCTTTATTCCAAAAGCGCCTGGCACCTGGGGTTCCCTTCCCGGCTTACTGCTTGGCTGGGGTATTTATCAATTGAGCTTATCTTTCGCAGAAGTCTGGCTGCAGTATAGCCTGGCTATTGTTGTACTATTGCTGATGACTCTTGGCGCCTACTGGATCATTGCACAAACAGAAAAAGAGTGGCAGTCCCACGATGATAAACGCATCGTCATTGATGAAGTTGTGGGCCAAGCCATCCCTATTGCTTTTTTGGGGTCTAATATTTATTGGATGATCATGGGTTTTCTCTTGTTTCGTTTCTTTGATATTCTTAAGCCAGGGCCGATTGGGTGGGCTGACCGAAACTTGCCGGGCGCTTGGGGAACATTGATTGATGATGTTATGGCAGGAGCTGCTGCCTTGCTGGTACTGATTATTGCAGCGATTTTAATGTAAAAGAAGGGCCCAGAGGCCCTTCTTTTTTAAGGAAGGACTACGTTGACCAAGGCGGTCGATAAACCAACCCACAGGGAAGCCATAGCAAAAAGTGGCTTCAAGCCTCCCGTTAATAGTAAGGCGAGTAAGATAAACATTCCATAAGGGGCGATATACTGCTCATATTTTTCCCGCCATGAGTTGGATAAAAAAGCTGTAAATATCGTGCCACCATCCAAGGGATAAAGAGGTAGCAAATTAAAGAAGGCAAGGATAGCATTGATCCAGATCAAGCCTTGAAAAAGCCGATAGAAAGCAATCCAGGCAGTACCTTCTTCTGATGGAATGAAATTAATGATCAGAACAGAAATCGTACAAAATAATAAATTAGCCAATGGACCTGCAGCTGCAACCCATACATAACCCCACTTTTCATTTTTTAAATTGCGTGTATTCACCGGAACAGGCTTGGCCCACCCAAAAATGAATCCGCCTAGCATGGAGCCGATCAAAGGAAACAAAACGGTTCCAAAAGGGTCCATGTGCGGGATCGGATTGAGCGTGAGCCGGCCCTCACGCTCCGCTGTATCATCACCTTGTACTTTGGCCATCCAAGCGTGAGCCGCTTCGTGGAAGGACAGAGCCAGTATCAAGGCAAACATCATATTCATGACTTGCGTTGCAAAGCTAAAATCCATAAAACTTCCTTTATTATGAGCTCAGATCACTCGTACATGGTAACCCCAATTAGTTTACCCGACAATCATTAGCAAACGGTTATCGTGACTTAACTGTTAGCAAGGAGACCTTGTGTTATCAACCATTTCAGCCCCACGCAAGCTTTCATCGCGGATTGAAACAGTTTGGGTTAGGAGCGAAATTTTGGCAGACAATCCCGCCGGTATGGCAGTTGAGCGTCCGGTGACGGTCTATCTGCCTCACGAAGAGGCGGCAGGAACAAGCTCCCTACCCGTACTCTATTGTTTAGCACCTTGGACCAGTGCTGGTCGACAGCAGTTTGATTGGCAAGCTTTCAAGGAGTCCCTGTGGGATCGACTGGATCGCTTGATTTCCAAGGAGTTGATGAAGCCAAGTATCGTTGTTTGCCCCGATTTATATACCGCCTTTGGGGGCAGTCAGTATATCAATTCGTCCTATCTAGGCCGGCATGCGGATTATATCGTCGATGAGCTGATTCCTTATATTGAAAATCGCTATCCTGTGGCTAAAGGTGCGGCTCATCGCGGAGTTTTTGGGCGATCATCGGGAGGTTTTGGGGCATTGCGGTTAGCCATGGACTATCCAGGACGTTTTGCAGCCATCGCATGTCACTCCGGGGATATGGGATTTGAAACCGCCTTTCGCAAAGACCTACCAGATTTATGTCAGGCACTTTTCCGTTATCAGGGTGATGTGCAACGTTTGCTGGATGACTGCTGGCGGGCAGTAAAAATTGGTGGGCGCGAGATCCATTTGCTGATGCTGCTCGGCCTGGCAGCAAGTTACAGCCCGAATTTGGAAAAACCTGAGGGCTTTGATTTGCCGGTAAACTGGTATGATGCCACGATTATTGACGAAGTATGGCAGCAGTGGTTAGATCACGACCCAGTTGTTCGCGTCAAATCGAAGGACGAAGCTTTGCGCCAGCTTAAGCTACTATATATGGATTGTGGCAATCGAGATCAATATTTTCTTCACTTTGGTGCGAGGCAGATGCACGACAAATTAGAGAAAATGGGTATCAAGCATCGCTATGAAGAATTTGACGATAACCACTCGGGGACAGCTTATCGCTACGATGTGAGTTTGCCACTCCTGGCTGAGGCCATTTCTTAGAGCATGAGTATCTTTTTAAAAGCAGCGCTTTGAATGAGATTGCGTTTTGTGATGGAGTCAAACTCAAAGCCTGCTTTTAACTTATCATCGATGACACCTTTCCAACGACAATGCATGTAGCCTTCGAGATTTTCGCCTTCATAAGTGAGTTTAAACTGAACCGTTGATAAGCGCATGTCTTTGGTATTTAGATTGATACCTAAGCCGCCAGCACTCATGTTCAATAGCTGGCCTACTGACGTTGTTTCGCCGTTGGAAATTTCTATTTGCATCTTTTCGCTTTGCGGGTTGCGCCGTAGAAACTTTCTTTGATTCAAAAGTTTATTTTCTAGGTGTAGATCGTTATTTTTCAAAAACTCGATGAAAAGTTTCGCATTGACAGGCTTTACCATAATTCCCGAAATACCTGACTTATAACACTCTTCAAAAGAAAAGTCCGGGTCTCCCGTCATTAAAATCACCGGTATATTGCTACTGTGCTTGATTCGCGATGCCAACTCATGACCGTTCATACCCGGCATATGATAGTCGGTAAGAATGCAATCGATATGGTCGGCGGATCTCACCTTAGCCAAAGCTTCGAAAGCATCACTGGCAGTTTCGACCTGAAAGCCAGAGCTTTCCATCGAATGCTTTAAAAATTCAAGAAATTCCGATTGATCATCGACTATGAGAACGCTGCCCATGCCTTTTCTCCTTCATTCGAACATAAACTCTCTTCGCCGCTCCGTCCGGTTACCTGAAAACTGTTTTTAACTAATTATAAATATTGTATTTATTGCAGAAAATACCGACCTGCCCGATGGCCAGTGTGTGGATATTTTGCGTCAAACTCATTTGATTGCTATTAAGTGACTGATATTTTTAAACTCTTCTACTAATGACTGGCAGCGTTCCGGGCTAACTTTCAAGATATCTGCATATTTTTCGAAAATATTCATCTGCATACGGCTTGGTTGATAGTGAGCCAGATGGCTAAATTGATTGGCAAGCGCGACGACCTGTTGAATGCTAACTTCTGGCTCAGCATCTGGATCTTCATCGTCGTCTTCAAGGAAAACGACTTCGTCGTCTGTAAAATGACGAACCTTTTGTGGTTCTAAATGGTGACCAGCGATACTATGGATGACATATTCAGGGAATCCCCACAGTGCTGCAGCAACTTCACCAAGTATGACGTGAGATAGGGTTCGTAATTGGTCCTCAGCCTCTATCCAGGTAAGTGGTCGACGAAGATTAGTGATCAGTCGTGCTAGGTTGTCCGTTGATTCTGGAAAACAAATTGCTGCTACTATTTTTCCAATATTGCATAAACTACCGGCTATATAGGCCTCATCCTTTGATAAGTGCGGTGCAAACTCCTGTACAAGATGTTCGGCAATCCGACCGGTTAACAGGGATTCTTCCCAAAAAACATCTTTACGAAATTCTGCCGTTTGAAAGTCAAAATGCTGTAAGGTTTCCGTCAGAATAAGATCACTTAAAGGTTTTCGACCGATATAAGAAATTGCGTGATCTAGCTCACGTATTTCTGGACTTGCCGCTTTTTTTAAACAATTGGCTGCTTTGATAACTTCCAAGGCTAAACTGGGAGCTTGACGCAGGGCTTCCCGGATTTGTAGTGAGTTGCTGTTAGGGCTTGAAATGACAGTTTGTAGCTGCAAAACTGCCGTCGGTATCATGGGAATTTTACTGATTTCTTTCACGCTTTTAAAAACAGTTGCAGCGGCTTCGGACATGTTTAAGGTTGGCGAGTACCACTCATAATTTCCTTTGGTCAGTATCAGCCCGGTTCCACAGGAACATTCAAACCAGAGACTTTCTTTCGAGCAGACACGAAACCTTGAAGTACCTTTCAGGTAGTCTTCCGGAGTTTCATACTTGCGAGAGCAGCACTGGCAGGTTGTTGGTTTCATGTCTAATTCCTTCTATCCGCAAGCTTAAGGACAAGCTGGTTTCCGTAAATGTGGTATCGGAAACTTGGCAT
Organism: Oligoflexus sp. FD111; assembly: GCA_048816425.1. GTDB lineage: Bacteria > Bdellovibrionota_B > Oligoflexia > Oligoflexales > Oligoflexaceae > JBMDZZ01. Next base: position 35,257 of record JBMDZZ010000016.1, on the reverse strand, counting down.
GAGAAATTAGCAGATATATTTAAGCTGCCAGGGCGACAAGGATTAGTTGAAATCGTCTATATGGCATGGTTGGCGCCAAGCTATCGGTGACAGCGTTTCCTGGAACTGCTATCTTGTCAGCCGAATATGGAGACAACAGACAGGTCGCCATTTTGTATGTTTTCCCTGTCAAAGATATATCCCTAGGAGAGTAATGCATGAGTGTTCAGGTTCATGATGTCGTAATTATCGGTACTGGTCCTGCCGGCTTGACAGCAGCCATTTATTGCGGTCGAGCTAACCTTAAACCTGTGGTCTATGCGGGTATGCAGCATGGCGGTCAGTTGACCATTACCACTGATGTGGAAAACTTTCCAGGCTTTGAGAATGGTATTATGGGGCCAAAACTAATGGCTGAGATGACAGCACAAGCCGAACGTTTTGGAACGACAATCATATATGATCAAATTACAAAAGTTGATTTTTCCCAAGATTTGAAAAAGCTCTGGGCCGGCGATCAAGAAATCCATGCTAAGTCTGTTATCATCTCGACAGGTGCCACTGCCCGGACTTTAAAGTTAGAAGGTGAAGCGCAACTTATGGGTCGCGGATTGTCGACATGTGCGACTTGCGATGGATTTTTCTATAAAGGAAAGAAAGTGGCCGTCGTTGGTGGTGGTGACTCTGCCATGGAAGAGGCAACTTACCTGGCGAAAATGTGCTCGGAAGTTTATTTGATCCACCGACGCGACGAGTTCCGTGCTTCGCCTATTATGCTTGAACGAGCGAAAAAAGAACCAAAAATCAAGTTTATGGTGCCTTTTGGAGTAGAAGAAACATTGAGCAACGATCAGGGCCTTACAGGGGTACGACTCAAGCATCTGGGTTCTGGCGAAGTTCAAGACCTCACCCTTGACGGCCTGTTTTATGCCATCGGCCATGATCCCAATTCTTCCATATTCAAATCATATGTTGATACCGATCATCACGGCTATATCAAAGTCACTCAGTTTACAAAAACAAAAACACCTGGTGTCTTTGCAGCTGGCGATATCGCTGATCCGGTGTTTAAACAAGCGATCACCGCTGCAGGCATGGGTTGCCAGGCAGCAATTCAAGCTCAGCATTATTTGGAGAGTCTGGAGGAAGCTTAAACGTGGCGACCAACAGATGAATAGTTTGAGTATATGAGGCTAACTTGGGCATATTCAGCAAGTTCCGCAGTGGCGGCAGCGTTCAAGAAGAGGACGTTTTAAAGAAGCTTAGTAAAGTGCAAGATCCAGATTTGCATCGTGATCTGGTCTCGCTTGGTTTTATAAAAGACGTGCAGATTAAATCCGGTCGGGTATCTGTTGTGGTGCAATTGACAACTCCAGCATGTCCTGCCAAAGAGCAGCTTCAGCAGGAGTGTGAAGCAGTAATCAAAGAAATTCCCGGCGTCGAACAAGTGGAAGTGACAATGACAGCACCTTCATATGGTAACAGCGGTAGTCAGAAGCAAGCTAATCCCACAGAACATCCTGCATTGGCAAAAGTACGGCACATCATAGCCGTCGCTAGCGGTAAGGGTGGTGTTGGCAAGTCAACGACAACAGTGAATTTGGCCTATGCCTTAGCACAAGAAGGAGCAAAGGTCGGAATCCTCGACGCTGATATTTACGGGCCATCGATACCTCGTATGACAGCGGTCGATCGTCCAACAGCAATGGAAGGTGAATTGATTCTGCCGCCAGTTAAAGATGGTATTAAAATCATTTCCGCTGAAATGTTTTCGCAGCAGGGACAAGCACAGATTCTTCGCGGGCCATTGGTGGCGCAAATCATCAGACAGTTGCTGACTCAAGTGGCCTGGGGAGAATTGGATTATCTCCTGGTGGATTATCCGCCAGGTACTGGTGATATTCAATTGACTCTATCACAAGTCGCATCTTTATCGGGTGCGGTGATTGTGACGACTCCTCAAGAGATTGCCTTGCTGGATGTCAGAAAAGCAATTCAGATGTTTCAAACCTTGAATGTGCCATTACTTGGTATTGTCGAAACGATGAGCTTTTTTGTCTGCGACGGCTGCGATAAAGAGCATGAAATATTCCCTCGGGGAGGGGGCCGGAAGCTGGCAGAACAGTTTGGAATACCTTTGCTTGGTGAAGTCCCTATGGACCCACGCTTAGCCCATTGCGCGGATCGCGGTGAGACTTTGATCCAAAGCTATCCGGATTCTCCAGGAGCTGTGGTCTTAAAGGAAGCCAGCCGACAAATGGTGCGTGAGCAGGCCAAAATTGATGCAAAAGGGGATAATGCTTTGACCCAATTTCGACTAGAGTGGTCCTAAGATGGAACAAGAATCCGTACAAATTCGCCGTATTTGGCAGCAAGATGAACGAACACTAGCAATAGCCTGGACTGATGGTAAAGAAAGTCTCTACGATGTGGTTGAATTGCGCCGACAGTGCCCTTGTGCCGTCTGTGTTGATGAGATCACCCGTGAGAGGAAAATTAAACCTGAAGACGTTCCGCAGTCTTTACGGCCTGTGGTGATCGAGTCAGTTGGGCGATATGCCATGAATATTCAATTTAGTGATGGTCACAGAACAGGAATTTATAGTTATAAATTGCTGCGTAGCTTGGCTTAGTTGATTTGAAGAAGGGTCTCCCCATAGGAGATCCTGTTTTAGTCATTATTGCCTAAATAACAGTTCTTCTGCAATAATCTATGCGTTCTTGATTAAGACGACTGTTTATATGATATATTCATATTGCGTGGCTACTAAGCAGTTTTCTTCTTTTGCAATTGTTGGGTTTTATCAAGGTGAAAATAAACGACAGTTTTTGTACTATCATTACGAATAGTCAATTGATGGCTTGTAAGATCAAATAACTCTAAGCAAAAAATTTCTTGGTTTTCCTCATTCACGATTTCCGAATCAACGATTACATAGTTAGCATCGACTCCCAAAACGGGTTTGAGTTTTTTGCGAAACTCTTGATAACGCGTGGCTTTGACAATTCCAGCGCCATAAAGCTCATATCTAGAATTAAAAAAATGACTATAGTATGATTTGATTTCGCCAAAAGAAACCCCAATTGAGCATCTTATAGGCTTTTTTGAATCGACTTGACTGGCAATGTCATTAAATGCTTCGAGAAATTGAAACGCCGTCTTTAAAGTGGCATCATATAAATTTTTCCCCTCAGTTTCGGTAGATGCCAAAGGAAAACCAACTGAGCAAATAAAGCCATCACCCATGGCGTTAATCATAAAGCCGCTGCCAGCGAGTGGGTTCGTGGTATAGGAATAAAGTAGAATTTTACTTAATTTTGATTCCAGTTTTTTCATCAGATTCGTAAGAACGTCAGTTGGTAGAATAGATGATTGCTGAATATCAAAACATATAACACCCGCTTCTTCTTGACCGATAGGCATGGTTTCTTCCAGGTTATAGCCCGCCCGAATCATCTCAGTTTGATGAGGTAGCACCATTTTTTTTAGCTGCTCGTAAGCATGGACAATCGATTCAGTGGAGCTGAGCTCCAGGTAACATTGAAATGCTCGAGTTAGGTAGAATCCAAGTGTGATAAAAGTTCCAAGCAAGCCACCGATATATATTTGTGAGCCATAATCATAAAGAATCGCTGAAGAAGTGAAATAGACCAAGACAATTTGCAAGGTCATAACAATCAGAACTTTGACTCCAATCAAATGAATCGAAGAAGTCGCCGTAATAATCAAAGTCGCACTGACGGCTAAGAAAAAGGGGGCGTTTTTTAAACAAACTTCTGGTGGATAAATGCTTAGCAGTTGATAAATCAATAAGTTTATAGAAGCAAAGTAGGTCCAAGAAAGAAGTTCGATGCAAAAGACACCATTTTGGCGAAATCCTGCGATAAAGTTAGAGCCGTATCGAAAAATAAACAAGAGCGCGATAGGTGGGAAATAATAGAAACCAAAATCTGATCCATACTTTGTATAGTTCAAATAACTGATGCCCAGTAATCCGATTGAAATTACCCAGAAAATAGGGCTGAGTAGAATCAAGTCAAACGAAAACCGCTCGTTCATAGCCTTGAATTCGCTCGTATGCTGCTTCAAATATCTGAAAACTTTTTTCAAATAAACCAATCCTTTTCGTCTGGTAAGGTTTTTTTTTTATTGTTGCAAAATTTTAATTTTCAATTTTTTCTCTAAAAATCGTCTCATTTCATCATGATATCTAAGTTGTTTAATTCGCTTTCGAAAAATCCGATATGTTATGTAACTTCAATTTAACAAAATCACTAAATGAGTGAAGGGGTTGCTTTCATGTCTCTAACCTATCGACAGATTGACGATCAAACTACAGTGGAATTGTTTTTAGATTTGTTTGAGAAGCATATTAATTTCCGATTGCCTATGGCCTATGCAAATCAGGGTGATGTTTGGGCTGGTTTTGATAAAAATGGCGAAATGAAGAGTGGTTTTATTATTATAAAGAAACCAAACTTTCGTAGTTTCTTATTTGTTCCCGATCATGTCAAAGAAGAAAATGAGTTCTTTCATAACACCCATCACTCCGACTTGGTAGAATTCAATGGAGTATGGCTCGAGCCATCTTTGCGGGGTACCAAAGAATCATTTTTTCTTTGGTTTAAGCTTCTTCAAGAAACGTTGAGAACACGGCGACCATATATGATGTGCATGTGGTCGTCAGAAAATCAGGGGTTGAATAAACTATATCAGAATTTCAATCCCACCATCTTATATAAGGGAGCCCCTAATGTCATTGGGAATTCATCGACTCACAAACAAATCACAGTCACATATTTAACAAGGGCTAATCTGATTAAGGCATTTTTCCCAATGTCAGCCGTAATGTTGAAGAAATCTTTAGGTTTAAAAGTGAAAAAGAAACAAAAGCTAGTATCTCCTGATCATTTGTCAACAGAACCTTCTTCATCAATTAGTGGGAAAGAAGCTCTTGTCGAATCATAAATGATGAGCTTATATTTATCGATCTCAATCTAGATGGTGAGACTATCCTTTAAATATAATCATCTCTAGTCACGGATGGCTGAATTAAAAATGAATGACCGGCTTTTATCAGGTAGGATAGAAAAAGCCGGTCTTTACTATTTTATTGGTTGTGAAAGAAAGGTGTCTTATGCAGGTTCTTGTTTTTCCCCTATTAATCATGTTCACTATTCTTTCCTGCAAATTAAAAGGCGGTGTCCCCATAAACCCTGATGGAACTGTTTTTGATCTGCCAGAAGGCATTCGTGCCGAACAGAGCTTTAGCCTTAAAATATCAAATGGGTGGTCGCCCAGGCTTCATGGTGTAAGGATGGGATTTATGCTGTCAATGGTGGAATTGGGGGAGAATCAGCAGAAGTCCGAGATGCTCAGTCGCGTTTATGGCTCTTAGATACCGTTTATGAAGGCCCGGATACCGATCAATTAAAGCCGATCGTTTTCGCCGCTTAGTCGGTCAAGATCAGCGAGATTGTCACTTCAGTGGTCTCGGTTTACAGACAGTGGGAGATCTGTGGTTTGAAAAACTTTCTGTTGTGATTGATTCAAGCATGACACCAATTTGATAGCTGACGAACTCTTTCTAAGTATTTCTAGCAGCCGCTTCATGCGGCAGTTGCCCCTTCATATTTGCCTTCCCCCTTACATTCGTGGCATTCTAATTTTTTTCAATCTATTTACAAAGGAGTTGTCATGAAAGCCGTATTTCCACTTGCGATCATGTCCTTTTTGGCTGCTTGTACCCCATCAGACAAATCACCAGAAGAAGCTGTCTCTGCGAAAGCCAGGGCCTTGCCCAGCAGTTTGGAAGCGGCCGTCAATAGTCCCTTTAGAAGTGAAGAAAACCGTAAACGTGATCAATACCGTCACCCCAAAGAAACGCTCGAATTCTTTGGGATCCAGCCTTATATGACAGTGGTGGAAATTACTCCAGGAGCTGGTTGGTATACTGAAATACTAGCACCGTATCTCAGTGCAAAAGGCACCTATACTGCGGCTGTTTTCCCGGCTGGTGACAGTGAGTATCGTCAAAAAATCCTACAAAAATTTGATTCCTGGGTCAAAGCGCAGCCAGAACTCAAGGTAAAAACCTCAGTGTTTGGCCCACCAGAGGAAGTTAATATCGCTCCAGCCGGTAGCGCTGATATGGTTTTAACTTTTAGGAATGTCCATAACTGGATGGGAGGCGGTAACGCAGATGCTGCGTTTGCAGCATTTTATAAGGCATTAAAGCCAGGTGGTGTTTTAGGTGTCGTTGAGCACCGTGCAAACGAAAAGAAAGAAAATAACCCTCGCAGTGGATATGTCAAAGAAAGCGAGGTTATTCGTATGGCTGAGAAAGCTGGGTTTAAGCTCGATGCCAAATCAGAAGTGAACGCCAATCCCAAAGATAGCAAAGATTATGACACCGGAGTATGGACCTTGCCACCAACACTGCGTAAAGGTGATGAGGACAGAGCGAAATACGTTTCGATCGGTGAAAGTGATCGCATGACGTTGCGATTTGTGAAGCCAAAAAATAGTTAACATGCTGGATGTGCTGAGATTCCTGGCGAGTCTCAGTATAGCCAAACAAATCAGGTTTGCGAACTGCGTTAATCGGTCGGCTGCGCTGTTCATTGGCTGCGCTGCTCGCCTTCCTCGCGCCTTGTCGCAATTCCGATTTGTTTGGCTATATACATTATGTAGATTGCCGCCCACGAAATTCTAGCCTTAACTCTTCCAGAGCTGATTCCACAAACTTTGCCGGACGTTTTTCCTGCAGCTTTACCAGTAAATCCTGAGGAACCTGTCCTAATATTTCCATTTCGTATTCAAGCCAGACACCAAACTTTGCATAGACCAATTCGCGCATGGCAAAGGTCATTTCCAGAATTTGGCGGCTACTTGCCTGCTTATTGAAAACAAAGTTTGCATGCATCGGATTGATTTCAACTGCCATGTCACTCAGCTGATGCACACCAGCTCGATCCAAAAGCATGCCGCTTGGTACACCAACAGCATAGTTATTTTTAAAAACACAGCCACAGGAGGGAAAGGTAAACTGACCTTTGCTTGTACGATCCTGCTCGCAGTGATCCATCCAAGCCTTAAGTTTTTGCTGGTCGCCAGATTCTAGGTAAAATTTCGCCGAAACAATGATTTCCTGGTTTTCCATAAAGATGGTGTCTTTATAACCCCGAAAGAGGTGACGTTGTTCAGGCTGATTTTGGTAGAGCTTCACTTGTCCGTCAGGGCTTACCACTTGAACTTCACCCACAACCTGACTGATCTCACCACCATAACAGCGAGCATTCATGCGTACGGTGCCACCTAGCTGACCTGGTAGGCGATTCATCCATGATAAATCGCCAAGACCATGCTTGAAAGCAAACTGGGAAAGTGCGGAGTTTTCAACTCCCGCTTCCGCATAGATCTGATTTCCCTCAAGCTTTAGGCGTGAAAGGCGATCAAACACAATCACATGCCCGGGCCAGGTTTCATCCATTACCAGACTATTGCTGCCTGCACCTAAAACGAAATACGGTGCTTGCTTGGCCGTAATCTCGCGCATGCTATCAGCAAGCTCCTCCACACTTTCTGGGCGATGGAGCTTTTGGTAGAGGCCACCTGTCCGATAGTAGGCCAGATCTTTGAGTAATGGGCTTGAAGTCATTCACTCATCTCAGGAAAGCTGTGAAACAATGCTTGCTGATAGACTTTATAATCGTCTAATGAAAACTGAACAAAGGTGATGCGGCGAAAACTATTTTGCTGATCAAGAAAATCTTTGATCGCATCCATCGCAAGCCCGGCAGCCTGATCAATCGGGAAGCCATAGACGCCGGTGCTGATCGAGGGAAAAGCGATGTGCTCACAAGCTGATTCGATGGCAAGTTGAAGACTGGTTTGATAAGCCGAAGCCAGAAGATCGGCCTCGCCTTCTTCACCACCTCGCCATCGCGGTCCGACAGCATGGATAAGAATTTTCGCTGGTAATTGACCAGCATTTGTTTTCACAGCCTGCCCCGTTGGGCAACGGCCGATTTGTCGACACTCTTCAAGGATAGTGGGACCACCGGCGCGATGAATCGCGCCGTCGACACCGCCACCACCAGCAAGGGATTCGTTGGCAGCATTTACCATCGCATCACAGACAAAGCTGGTGATGTCGCCCTGAAAGAGGTCGATCGCAACACTACGATAGCGGCGGATCCCTAACACTTTAGCGTCTTCCTTTTTCCATGGCAGTCAGCAATGCTTTGCCGATGTCTGCCGGTGTTTCGGCAACGACGCAACCAGCGGCGCGTAAGGCTTCCATTTTTTCTGCGGCAGTACCGGCAGCACCTGAGATGATCGCTCCAGCATGACCCATACGCTTGCCTTTCGGCGCTGTTTGACCAGCGATAAATGCAGCGACTGGTTTGGTCACATGTTCCTTGATAAACTCGGCAGCTTTGATTTCGGCATCGCCACCGATTTCACCGATTAAAACGATACCTTCAGTATCCGGATCTTTTTCAAACAAGGTCAAAACGTCGATGAAGTTCGTGCCGATGATCGGGTCACCGCCAATACCAACGCAGCTGCTCTGACCAACTCCCGCCGCCGTGGTTTGGCCTACCGCTTCATAAGTCAAGGTACCCGACTTGGAGACGATTCCAGCCTTACCGGGCTTATGGATGTGGCCAGGCATAATGCCGATTTTACACTGGCCGGGGGTGATAACACCAGGACAGTTGGGGCCAACCAAGCGGGATTTGGATCGATCCAAGGCTTTTTTTACAGGGACCATGTCGAGGACGGGAATGCCTTCGGTGATACAGATGATCAATTCGATTTCGGCATCAATCGCTTCCAAAATCGCATCGGCGGCAAATGGAGGCGGAACAAAAATCATTGAGGCATTCGCGCCAGTTCTTTCTTTCGCCTCATAGACCGTATTGAAAATTGGCAGGTCACAAACTGAAGTTTGTCCACCTTTACCAGGCGTGACGCCACCAACGAAACGTGGGGCGTATTCATGCGAAAGCTGAGTATGAAAAGCACCAGACTTACCAGTGATGCCTTGAGTGATAACTTTGGTTTCAGAACCAATTAATATGGACACGGTTGCACTCCTATCTATGCGCGTCTCGAATTATTTCGCCAATTCAACAATCTTGCGGGCGCCGTCGGCCATATCATCTGCCGCCACCAAATTGAGCCCAGACTTCGTCAGTATTTCTTTGCCTTTGTCGACGTTTGTGCCTTCTAGGCGAACAACTAGCGGAACCTTCAAGCCAAGTTCTTTTGCAGCGGAAACGACACCATTGGCAATGATATCGCACTTCATGATACCGCCAAAGATATTGACGAAGATGCCTTTGACGTTTTCATCGGATAAGAGGATTTTAAAGGCATTGGTCACAGTTTCCTGGCTAGCGCCACCGCCAACGTCAAGGAAGTTTGCCGGCTCACCACCAAAGTGCTTGATGATGTCCATGGTTGCCATAGCTAAGCCCGCGCCATTTACAAGACAACCGATGGTGCCGTCCAAGCCGATATAGCTTAAACCATATTTTGAAGCTTCGATTTCTCGCATGTCTTCTTCTTCAAAGTCACGCATCACTTCGACTTCTTTCTGGCGATATAGAGCGTTGTCGTCGAAGTTCATTTTGCCATCAAGAGCAAACATCTGGCCTTCTGCGGTGACGATGAGAGGGTTGATCTCCAGCATCGAGTAATCGTACTTGAGAAACATGTTGTAAAGATTCTTGATGATAGGACCAAGTTGCTTTTGTTCAGCAGCAGGTAAATTCATGGCAAAGCCGATGCGTCGTAGATGAAAGCCTTGCAGACCAACTGTTGGGTCGACATTCACGACAACGATTTTTTCCGGTGTTTTTTCCGCAACTTCTTCAATGTCCATACCGCCTTCAGTAGAGAACATGATGCTGACGGATGCCGTTTCGCGGTCGACTAACAGAGCTAAATAATATTCTTTGGCGATCTGACTGCCAGCTTCCACATAGACTTTGCGAACCAGCTTTCCTTCCGGGCCAGTCTGGTGAGTAACTAAAGTCATACCAAGCATGTCTTCTGTAAGTTGACGGCACTCTTCTGGTGACTTGGCTAGTTTGACGCCGCCGGCTTTTCCACGACCACCAGCATGAACTTGTGCTTTAACAACGGCTACCGGCGTTCCCAGTCTGCGCATGGCAAACTCTGCCTCGGTGCCAGTTGTGGCTAGATAGCCATCAGGAACCGGAACTCCATTTTTTCGAAATAGCAACTTAGCTTGGTATTCGTGGATATTCATTCAGATAGATCCTCCGACATGAGATCGATAGTTGTTTGCCCGGCTAAGCTATCATACAATTCCGGGGGTGACATCATCATGTTCGAGGTGGAAATGCGACTGGATACTCCGAAAAGAGTGCTGATAACTGGCGGTGCTGGATTCTTAGGAAGTCACCTTTGTGACAGATATATTCGTGCTGGTTGGGAGGTCATGTGCCTCGATAATTTTCATACCGGTCAGCGTCGTAACATCGCGCATTTGCGCGACCATCCGAATTTTGAAATGATTCGTCACGACGTTACCAAGCCTTTTCTTGCTGAAGTTGATTTGATTTTGAACTTTGCCTGTCCGGCAAGTCCGGTTCATTATCAGTCCAACCCAATTAAAACGCTCAAGACTTCTTTATTGGGTGCCCTCAATATGCTTGGTTTGGCCAAACGTGTTGGCGCCAGAATTACTCATGCAAGTACTTCGGAAGTTTATGGTGATCCACAGATACATCCGCAGCCGGAAACTTATTGGGGGCATGTGAACCCGATCGGTATTCGTAGTTGCTACGATGAAGGCAAGCGTGCAGCAGAAACACTTTGTTTCGATTATTACCGCAAGCATGGCGTAGAAATTCGTGTCGTGCGTATTTTTAACACTTATGGACCGCGCATGGCGGTCAATGATGGGCGTGTTGTCAGTAATTTTATTGTCCAGGCTCTGCGTGGTGAAGACATCACCATTTACGGTGATGGTTCGCAGACTAGATCATTTTGCTATGCAGATGATTTGATCGATGGCATCATCAAACTTACCCACCAAAATGACACCGTCGGCCCGATTAACATTGGTAACGCACATGAATTTACCGTCAAAGAACTTGCAGAAAAGGTCATTACAATTACCGGCAGCTCATCAAAAATCATCTATCAGCCTTTGCCTGAAGATGACCCCAAAGTTCGGCGCCCCGACTTATCATTGGCGAAGTCTTTGTTAGACTACGAGCCCAAAGTCGCTCTTGACGATGGTTTGAAAAAGACCGTGCAATACTTTTCAGAAGTTCTTAGTCAATAAGACTTCATAGTATTATGAAAAGGCACGAAGCCTCGTCTATTTTCTTGCAAATACAATAATTTCTAACTAATCTTCGGCCCAACGACGACATTGCGGAATAAAAGGGGGGCACCCGTCTTACATTCGACGGGTGAGCCAAACGAGCAATTTGGCCGGTGGAAGGACATAATATCCAGGTCAAGGGCTTTTAGTACCTTTCAGGCGAGATGACACCGGCGAAGGGGGAAGTGGTTTCAACCGCGTGCCTTTGAAAGGTACGACTAGAGCAGGTGGCCATAATTATTTTCTGCCGCCTAAATCCGATTTGTACTGTAAGACCTGCTATTAGGAACTACCAATATTTTGGGATGGAATTTGATAGCATATTAAAATCAAGTAGTTACGATCTGTGATTGAGATCCCGCCTCGACAGCTTATTTAAGCTCCCTAAATAAATTCAATAAAAATAGCCAATTAAGATTTGGCGAGCAAATTCCATCTCTGCTGCTGAGCGCTATTTGAGCTGCTTTACTCAGCGAGTTTGTGTAGTTTTACAACACTCTGGAAGATTTTGACATGCAGGTAGGAATGTAAAAGGAGGCGAAAAGCCTCCTTAAATGCAGGACAATCTGTTAAAGTTTAGGACTTTATCAACTCTTACGCACCATGGTCTGCATCAGGTGACCTGCTGATTGAACAACAACACCACCGACTGGTGACCAGCCTTTTTTGATGTAATAATTGACTTGGTCTTCCAAGTTACGGATGGACTCTTCCACAAATAACTTGTACTCGACGACCGTGTTCGAGCTGCCAGTAACTGCGCGTGATGCGCTAGCAATCTTTTTGGCAATGGGTTTGGTAGCCGTTTTCGTCTTGGCCTTAACTTTGCTTGCAGCCTTTTTCACCGTGGCTACAGTCTTGCTGGCCTTTTTCTTAGCCGCTTTTTTCTTCGGTGCAGCAGTTTTTTTTGCGCCCTTGGTCGTAGTTTTTTTCTTGGCAGCTTTCTTCTTCGCTTTTTTAGCCATGAGATACGCCTCCACGTAATAGATGAGATGACACTGATTGTACAATAACTATGTTTTCTTGAGAACCAGCGTCAAGCCTTGAAGCAAGGATTGACAAGTTCTGTTAGTTCCGGATCATGGAATTAGGATCTAATTAGCCTCCATTAATCAAAAGAACGAGGAGAGAATTCCGTGAAACAATGGGTTCTGATCCCTTTAGTGGGCATCATGTTATGGTCGTGCGGAAAAAGCAACAGTGGACTTGGCGGTTTGCTGTGTAGTATCGGGCACAATAAAAGTGCGATGACAGTTGGCTTAAACTTAGATCTTATTCGGCAGCTAATGTTGCAGGACCCAGGAGCCGGTGTTTCGAATGAAGAGTTGCAGACCTTTCTCAATGACGTTCTTGATCGCGCTAATATCAGCCCTCAGCTTTTGAAAGTCGATAAAGTCGATTCCATCCAGGAAAGTGCGACAGATGCCGTGCGCTTTCTGGAATTGGGCGGAAACTTTGCTGCTGGCTTCGGGGTCGCCACCAAGCTGATCAAGGAGGCAGATCAAGTCCTAGGCTTGGAAGAGGGTAGCTTATTCGAGTTTGTGCAAGAGTCCTACGATGTGGGTGCCGCTGTTCCACATCTGTCAAAACCGCTAAGTTGGAATTCAGGCCGAGGAATCAATCAGCAACAAAGCCTAGAGCAATTTCTGAGCTATCATGACTTGCAAAGCAGTTCCGTGGCTCATCCTGACCAGTGGGCTTATAAGCAAACTCAGTGGCAAAAGGCGATGACACATCTAGAAACCTTGCGGGCGGCAAGTTCCGGAGCCAGTACAAGCGATAACCCAGTCATAGTCGCTATTATGGACACTGGTGTCGACAGTGAGCATCCTGATCTCAAAGATATCATGTGGTCAGAAGGTTATGATGCTCTAGGAACTTCTTCAGGGACTCATGATGAAAATGGCCATGGGACGCATTGTGCGGGTATTGTGGCCTCACAGGTGAAGACTCCGGGAACTTCCCCATTAGGTGTGGCGGCTGCCGTTGACGTGCGAATTATGCCAATCAAGGTTTTGGATAAAGACGGCTCTGGTGGTTTTCAAGCCATTGAAAAAGGCCTGCAATGGGCGATTCATCACGCCAACTCCAAGCCTGATGTGATCTCCATGAGCTTAGGTGCTGGCTTGGAGTTTGCGGATCTGGATGAGAACACAAAGGCCTTAAGTCACACTCTAATTCAAGAGGCTATCGCACAAAATATCATCGTCGTGGTTGCGGCTGGCAACGAATCCTGCCCACTCGGTGGCAGTTGTCAGCATCGACAAGGAATCTTTCCCCGCAGCTTCAATGAATACACCGTTCTTCCTTGTGCCTATCAAGGGGTCATTTGTGTTGGCGCAAGCGATCCCGATGAGTCTTTGGCGGAATATAGTAACTACTCCAGCAAGAAATCTGGCGCAACTTATCGTTCGAAGGCTGATGTCAATGCACCCGGAACCAATATTTATTCGACCTGGCCGGTGGATCTCGGCAAGTATAAAACCATCAGTGGTACCAGTATGGCAACTCCTTATGTGGCAGGGATTGCAGCGCTGATGAAGTCGGTGAAGCGTGATCTAAGTCAGGCAGAATTTCTAAATATTATTAGTGAATCGCAAGTTGAGTCAGACGATATTCTGGCCAAAAGTGAGGAGGGGCGTTTAGACCTTTATCAGGCCCTCGTCAATTTTGGAAATGACAATGAGGCTGGTCTGGCAGTACCACCGCCAAGCGATTATACCCCGCCTGAGCCAACAGAAGTCGATGATCCTGCACCGTCAAACAGTGGCACGTCGTTTACCGATTTATGGTCCGTCATGTGCGGTTAATATTCCGGTCGATTTGCAGTAGCAGAAACTTTGCTACTGCCTATATACCTCTCCCTTAAATTCCAAACAGTCCTTGTTGGAAAGCTCGCTGCGACGAGCTGATTTGCAGATTTTCATGCCGGCCGAATTACGATAATGTTGCATCGCAAAATAGAATGGGAATAGGGCGGATCAACTTTCGACGGAGCAAATAATGACGGCAACCCCAGAGATTTACCAGGCCAAACACCCGATTCGCGTGGTGACAGCCGCATCCTTATTTGACGGTCATGACGCAGCCATAAATATTATGCGACGAATTTTGCAGTCTTCTGGGGCTGAAGTGATTCACCTTGGCCATAATCGCTCAGTAGCAGAAATTGTCGACTGTGCCATAGCAGAAGATGCCCAGGCGATCGCTATTACTTCCTATCAGGGTGGGCACGTTGAATACTTTAAGTATATGTATGATCTCCTAAAAGAAAAAAATGCAGCGATCAAAATATTTGGCGGTGGTGGCGGCACGATTTTGCCCGAAGAGATCGCCGAGCTGCATGCTTACGGCATCGAGCGCATCTATTCGCCCGACGATGGGCGACAGATGGGTCTGCAAGGCATGATCAACGATCTCTTGTCCAGATCGGACTTTGCTACAGTTCAAGTGGCGGATGCAGAGCGTTTTCTCCCAAAAATCAAAGACAAAGAGCCGCAGTCGCTGGCAAGACTGATCACCTTAGCGGAAAATGCGCCGGATTATCGGGAAACGCTCTCACAACTGCTGCGCAGCCAAAAATCTGGCAGAAAAGTACCCGTGCTGGGTATTACGGGAACGGGAGGTGCTGGTAAGTCCTCGCTCGTCGATGAATTGGTGCGCCGCTTTTTATTTGACTTTAGCGAAGCAAGCATCGCCGTGATCTCGGTTGATCCGTCCAAAAGAAAAAGTGGCGGCGCTTTGCTGGGTGATCGGATTCGAATGAACGCCATTCATCACCCGCGTGCGTATATGCGCTCACTGGCAACTCGCCAGTCAAACTTAGCACTAAGTCGCTATGTTCAGGATTCCATCGATCTGTGCCAGGCAGCAGGTTTTGATTTGGTCATCGTCGAGACCTCCGGTATCGGTCAATCAGACACTGAAATCACGGAACACTCAGACATGTCACTTTATGTAATGACGTCTGAGTACGGTGCGGCAACACAGCTTGAAAAAATTGATATGCTAGATTTTGCTGACGTAATTGCGATCAATAAATTTGATAAATCTGGCTCACTCGATGCCCTGCGGGATGTGCGTAAGCAGTATCGACGCAATCACCAGGCATGGGAGATGCCGGAAGATGAGTTGCCAGTGGTTGGCACGATAGCTTCACAATTTAATGACCCCGGTATGGATCGCCTCTATTTGAAGGTGATGCGGACACTACAGGATAAGACCGGCGTAAAATTCCAAGGTCGCATGCAAGCGTCCGAGCATCGACAAAAACAATCGATCATTCCACCAAAACGTGTGCGCTACTTGGCAGAAATTTGTGAGGCCTCGGATCGTTACGAGACTTACGTGCAAAGTCAGACGCAGATGGCGCGTGAGCTTTATCAGATCTATGGAACAATTCAGGCTTTGCGTCAAGGGGAGCAGCAGCAAAGCTTTTCCCTAGCTTCGCCCCAGCAGATCAACCAACTTGATCTGGACTTTCAAAACGAGATTGCTGCCCAAGATCGTGATAGCGAATTGATCAGCTCCTTGCGCCAAGCCTATCAGCAACGTATCGATCGTCTTGATGCTGGCTGCCGGGGGCAACTTCTCAATTGGCCACAGATTCGGCATAAGTTTGAGCAGGACGTCTTCGAGTTCCAGGTGCGGGATCGGACGATTCGTCTGAATCTATTCAGCGAGTCTTTGTCACATCTGAAGATCCCCAAAATCGCTCTGCCACGCTATCGGGATTGGGGAGATATCCTGGAATGGTTGCTCCGCGAAAACATTCCCGGAGAATTCCCCTATACTGCTGGGGTATTTCCGCTGAAGCGTGAGGGTGAAGATCCAGCTCGGATGTTTGCTGGTGAAGGTGGACCTGAGCGCACCAACAAACGTTTTCATTACCTATCTTATGGAATGCCGGCAAAACGTCTATCGACGGCTTTCGACTCGGTGACTCTCTATGGTGAAGACCCCGACTACCGGCCGGATATTTATGGCAAGGTTGGTAACTCCGGAGTGAGCATCGCCAATCTCGATGATGCCAAGAAACTTTACTCCGGTTTTAATCTGGCCGACCCTAAGACCAGCGTGTCGATGACCATCAATGGTCCGGCACCGATGCTGCTCGGCTTTTTCATCAATGCAGCCATCGATCAGCAATGCGAAATCCATATCCATAAGCAAGGAATCGAGGCGGATGTGCAGCGCAAGATCGAGGAAAAGTATCGCAAGGTCGGCTTGCCTAGGCCGCTTTATCAAGGGGACCTTCCGAAAGGGCATGATGGTTTGGGCTTGATGTTACTTGGTGTTTCCGGCGATGAGGTCTTGCCGAAAGAAACCTATGAAGCGATCAAAATCGATACCATGAAACAGATCCGCGGCACGGTTCAAGCGGATATTCTGAAAGAAGACCAGGCGCAAAATACCTGCATTTTTTCTACCGAATTTGCCTTACGCATGATGGGCGATATGCAGCAGTATTTTATCGATCATCAGGTCCGTAATTTTTATTCCGTTTCGATTTCCGGCTACCACATCGCCGAAGCAGGTGCCAACCCCATCACACAAGTGGCCTTTACCCTGGCAAATGGTTTCACCTATGTCGAATATTATTTGTCCCGTGGTATGCATATTGATGACTTTGCTGCCAACCTTTCCTTTTTCTTTTCCAATGGTCTGGACCCCGAGTATTCCGTTATCGGTCGAGTGGCAAGAAGACTTTGGGCAAAGGCGATCAAGCATAATTATGGGGGCAATGAGCGCTCGCAGAAGCTGAAATACCATATTCAAACCTCTGGCCGCAGCTTACACGCCCAGGAGATCGCCTTTAATGATATCCGCACGACCTTGCAGGCTCTGTATGCGTTGAACGACAATTGTAATTCTCTGCATACCAACGCCTATGATGAAGCGATTACCACACCGACAGAAGAGAGTGTGCGTCGGGCAATGGCGATTCAGCTTATCATCAATAAAGAGCTGGGACTGGCAAAGAACGAGAATCCGTTGCAAGGCGCGTTCATTATCGAAAAGCTAACCGATATGGTAGAAGCAGCGGTCTTGGAAGAGTTTCGTCGGATTTCAGATCGGGGCGGTGTGCTGGGTGCTATGGAGCGGATGTATCAGCGCTCAAAGATTCAAGATGAATCGATGCACTACGAATCGATGAAGCATAGTGGACAGCTACCTCTGATCGGCGTCAATACCTTCCTTGACTCCAAAGGTTCGCCAACCTTGGTACCAGAAGAGGTAATTCGGGCTACCCAGGAGGAAAAAGAATACGCGATCCAATCGCGAAATGCCTTTATGGAGCGTAACAGCCAGGTGAGCGATCAGACTTTGGAAGAGCTGCGAAAAACCGCTTTAAACGATGGCAACACCTTTGCCACGCTTATGGAAGTTTGCAAGGTTTGCACCTTGGGTCAAATTTCCCGCCAACTCTACGAGGTAGGTGGTCAGTATCGGCGCAATATGTAACGCGAATTGAAATTCAATTTTTTCGAAAAAAAGCGCAAAAAACCCTGTCTTATTCGTCAAAGCTGAGCCCCTGTACACCATGTACAGGGAGCGAAGCTTAATTCCCGCCATCTAATTTCTTGAGCAGTTGATTAATTCGGAGTAGGCTCAAAAAAAGCAAATCAATCCATCTAAGGTGTTTGGAGGGGTCTCCATGAGCCGTTCGACCTCGCATATCATTACGTTCGCCAATATCAAAGGCGGTGTGGGAAAAACGTCATCAGTCGTAAATATCGCATATCTACTCGGTACCGAGTTTAATAAGAGGGTCCTGGTCATTGATGCCGATGACCAGGGAAATGCGACTAAAGCTTTGGGAGTGAGGGAAAGTTTCGACCGCGATCATGAAAGTCTTTGGTGTGCTTTGGATCAAAAGCGGCGTTACCAGGAGGTTCTGGTTAACAGCCCCTATGAGAATATTTGGGTGATTCCATCAACCAAAGAATTGAAGGGGGCACAGCTTGCCTTTGGCCAATCAGCACGTGGGATAAAGCTGTTTAAGAAAATGCTGCAAGGTGTCAGTAAGGACTTCGATTTTGTCCTGATCGATACCAAGCCGCAGATCAATATTTTGCTGCAGGCGGCGCTGGCTGCCTCTGATTTCTATATGATCCCAAGCTTTCCCGAACCGGATAGCTACGATGGCTTTATCGACTTAGTCGCTGAGTGTGAAGAGATCTTTGAAGAGGAAAATCCCAATCTTCGTTGCTTAGGCGTTCTCTTAACCTGTGTGAAAAAAATTCCAGCTCATGACGCCTACGTAAAGTTTATCCAAAAGCACTTGCAGAAAGCCCATGTGCCTTACTTTAAGCCGGTGATTCGGGCGTCCAATGCAATGGCGACAGGTGGCTTGCAAAGTTGCCCGGCAGTAGCGCTGCCAGGCTCTTATGCTATCCGTGAAGACTACTTGAAAGTGACGAAAATGATGCTGCGACAGGTGACGAAACTCCCAAGTGGCAAGGGAAAACGCCCTGATCTGGAGCTGCTTGGGCTTGATGCCGGCGATAATAAGCTGCCAAGCCAGGACATATTGAAGATCAGCGACAATATTGAACCGATCGCCATTCGTTAGCAGAGGTATCCATGGCAAGTATTGAAAAAACCTCCCGCGACCATCTGCGCAAGATGGTCCGCGGCGCCGGGCGGCAGACTGCTCGGGATAAGGGTGTAAAAAAATCAAAGCTGGCATTGAGCAAGGAGACTATCGTCCAACTCCAAGAGCAGATGCGACTTTATGGGAAGACCATTCAGAAAATTCCTGTTGATTTGATTCATTTGGATGAAAATATCAGGGAGCGTTACGATCAATCCAAGTTAAAGCATTTGGCTCAATCCCTGCAACATGAGGGCTTGATCCAGTTTCCAACCTTGTGTTTACGTGCCGATGCGCAGAAGCCGACAAAGCTGATTTGTCGTAATGGGCACCGCCGAATCTTGGCTGCCAAACAACTCGGTTGGCAGCAGATTGAATGTGTCATTATCCCCTTTGATTCGGTGCGCGACGAGCTCTATCACACGATTAACGCTAACCTGAGAGAAGACGTCTTTTACCTGGATCTGGCTTTTGCTTATCAGGAGGCCTATACCATGGGTGAGAGCGATCAGGCTGTTGCCGATCGGGTCGGCCTGAACCCGCGAACGGTCGGCTGGTATCGACGGCTGACCAAGATGTCACAAAGCTGCCAGAATCTTTGCCGAAGTCATCCGGATCTATTCCATGCGACTTGGGCGATTAAGCTTGCCCGCCAGGGGGAATTACCTGAGCCCAAGCTTTTAGAAGCGATGATGCAAAAGATGCTGGCCAATCATACAAAAGCGGAATCTGACTCAGCGCCTAAAAAAGTCGATCGCAGTCAGCGACTTGCGGCACAAACACGCTTGAAAACCTGGGTCAATGATCGCCAGAATCAATCTCATCACCAGTTTGCGCAAGAGCTGCTTACGGGTTTGTCAGAAGCGGGCTATCTGAGCCCAAAACTAGTCAAGCGCATCCAGCAAAAGCTCTTTGCTGAAGGAAAAACGAAGGTCGATTTTGTTGAAAAGGGCTTGCGGCAACGGCAAGGTCATAAGCCTGCATCCCGACGTGCCAAAGCGTGAGGCAGACGTTCGCTTTCCCTTGTCACCCTAGGGGGCTTTCGCTATCTTAGCCTAGCTCGAATCACTGCTAAACCAGGGATTCGGGTCTAGATGCCAGATATCAGGAAGCCAAGTTATGCCCGAACTCCCAGAAGTCGAATGTTTAACCCGATCAGTACGCCAGATTCTTGAGGGACAGATCCTTGAAGAAGCGACTTTCTTTCGCAGAAATCTGCGGGGTGACATTCCTGTGGAACAATTTCAAAGAGATTTGCTTGGTGAAAAGGTCAAGCGAGTCTACCGGCGTTCAAAGTATATGTTGATTGAAGTCGATGATTCCCTAGGTATCTTTCATCTAGGCATGAGTGGTCAGATCATTTTACAAGCCGATGAGAAGCCCGTTTTTAACCACACGCATGCCGTTTTTCGCGTGCGGCGTGATGATCAGGAAAAGCCTTTATATCTCCACTATATCGATCCACGTCGTTTTGGCTGGATCACCTGTTGTAAGCAAACGGAATTAGCCGAGCACCCTTTTTTCAAGGATTTGGGGCCTGAACCTTTAGAGCACGACGATTTGGTTGAATATCTCTGGCAGAAAAGCCGCAATAAAAGCGTGGCCATTAAGAATTTTGTGATGAATGCCAAGGTTCTGGTTGGGGTTGGCAATATCTATGCGAGCGAAGCTCTATTTCGGGCCGGTATTCGTCCGGAAAGGCCAGCCCATCGAGTGAGAAAGCGTGAGTTTGAGCTACTGGTTCCGGCGATACGGGAGACTTTAACTGAGGCGATCGCTGCCGGTGGCACGACCTTTCGTGACTTTCGCCAGGCGGACGGCCAACCTGGGTATTTTGCAATATCATTGAATGTTTATGGTCGATCTGGCGAGGCTTGTGTTAGGTGTGGTGGATTGATTCAGTCAACCCGTTTGGGTGGACGAGCAAGTTTTTTTTGTCGTCGTTGTCAAAGCTAAGATCTTTGAAATATTTTTCAGCAATTTATGCGGAAAACCCGCTTTTTAGCGCCATAATGACTGCAATTTAGCCCCTTTGGGGGGGTGCAAAAAAAATTTTTTTCTGCTTTTTTGACCATCCAAACAGAGTCTTTTTTGTCGCAAAACCACTGCAATTTAGCGTATTTAAATCCCCTCTGGCAGTGTAAGAGAGTCGTGTTTCTCAGATTTTGAGAAAAAAACATGCACTAAAATTGTTGACTTTGTGACTCAAACTGCTAATTTGTCGCAGCTAAGGAATTTAGGGAAGTTTTTCGGTATCCTGAAGTCAAAACTCTTTGTAGACGGCCACAGCCTAGGCGGCTATAAAAAGTGATCCTTCATCAAAGAGATCGAATGACGCTCTTAGGATGCAACTAAATTTCGAAGTACGAAACTTGTTGTAATAGGCCATTTTCTATACGAGATGCGGTTTGGGAAGCCACAATCGACTATGGGGAATGGGATGAAATGCCAAATCGGAGGAATCAGCCATGATGACATCTGAAAACACCAGTGACAATGCACTGGACCCAACTTTTGACACGTCTGCAGTAGCGTTCCCCCCAGGAACCAAGCTTCGCGAAATCGAGAGAATCGTGATTCTCGAGACTCTGAAGCAAAAGAACTTCAACCGTACTCACACTGCTCGCGCTTTGGGTATCGGTATCCGCACTCTCCAGCGTAAACTGAAGCGCTACGGTGCTTCTGACTGGGGTCTAAAGGCTAGCAAAGTTCCTTCAAACTCCGGCCTTGAGTCTTCACAAATGAGCACTCCAGTTGCTCCAGAAGCTCCTAGCTTGAATAACTAAGCTAAGTTTTTGGCTCGTTGCGCGCTTACTGCGCACAGCCAAAAACAATGGAACTAGTCTGTAAGGCATGGCCCTGCGGGTCATGCTCTTTTTTTTGTCGGAATGGCCGCGTAGTTGAGCTGATGAAAATTGTAATATGTGGTTGACAGCTTAACCCTGCGCTCTTATAAAGATCTCTCCAAATCAAGGGGGGTGTAGCTCAGGTGGTTAGAGCGTACGCCTGATAAGCGTAAGGTCCCTGGTTCGAGTCCAGGCATCCCCACCATGAAAAACCCGCTAGTCATCGATGATTCGAGCTAGCGGGTTTTTTCGTTTGGGGTTTGAAAACTCAAAAAGTGTCCGAAAAGTGTCCCGGACCCCTTTTTACTGCAACTGCAATTCGTCATGCTGAGCCGGGCGAAGCATCTCTTACATCCCAAAATCGATCCCCTCAGCAATCGCTCGCAAGCGATCATCCGTTCGATGAATATACCGTGCTGTGGTGGCGGAACTCTTATGGTTGAGTAAACGCCTGATATCCTCAACCGTCGCTCCATTGGCAACCCACAGTTCAGTGCAACTATGCCGCAATTCATGCAAGGTTATCGGAGTCACTCCGACTTCCACACAGTACTTCTTCAAAACCTTGCGAGTATTATCATGATCCAAGATCCGCCCTTCACTATTTGGCGCAACAAAACTGGACCGCGACTTTACCCGTTTTTCCTTCAAGTACTCGGCCAGCAATCGAGGCAAAGGCACCGTTGTCTGATCCCGTCCCTTCGGATACGGTTCAATCCGCCGAACCTTCGCCTTATAAGCCTGCCTGATATGAATCAACTCCCGATCAAAATCCACACTAGACCAAGTCAAAGCCTGAATCGCCTCGGTCCGCAGTCCAGCCAGCGAAGCCAACCAAATCGCAGGCCCCAAGTAGTGATCCCGACTCCGGTTCAAAAGCAGCAGCAAGTCCTTGGGCACTAGATGCCGTCTGGTTTTCAGTCGAGGCTTCGGCTTGACCTTCCGTAGCACAGGATTCTTTTCCAGCAATTCCAAAATGTGCACCGCATCCTCAAAACACTTGTGCATCAGGTTATAGACATGAAGCTGCGTCTGCTCCGACAAGCCTTTGGCTCGCACTTGATTGATCACTTCCTGGATTTCCACAGGCCGAATATTCAGCAGCCTCATATGCCCCAGCCAAGGCAGGATATGATCCCGAGCCATTTGATCCTGGGAAATCTTCCAGCCATCCGACACATGGCCCCGCATGCTTTCAGCCCATTTCACCCAGTATTCTGCAAACGTGAATCTGATAATCTCTTGCGAATGAGCCAGCTTACCTTGATCCCGCTTGGTCTTGAGCGTCGTCTCGTAACGAATCGCATCCACCTTGCGATCAAAGGTCTTGGCTGGATAGGGTTTGCCGTACTTATCTTTCACTCGCACCATGTAGCGAATGCCAATTTTACGTTGAATTTTGATAATAGCCATCTATGCCATCCTTAGATGATTCGTAGTTCGTAATTGTGAAAGTGAACTGCCCCCGTTTGGGGGCTAGAATTAGAATGGAAGCGTTGGTCTTTCGAGGATCTCAACCTGATTCGACTGCGAGAATGCCTCCAGGTCGGCAAGGCAGAAGACCAATCTGCGGCCATGTTTTCGATATGGGATCTTGCGTTGATGGACGAAGGCATACATGGTTGATCGTTTCAGTCGCAAGTAATCGGCGGCTTCTTGGCAAGTTAGATACTGGTTCATATTTCATCCCTCCTTGGAATTTTTGGTTAGACTTGTTTGGATAGCCAAGAGACGACTTCACCCCAGCGGAAAGCTGACTGGCAAAGGTTGATGGGGGTTGTCTTGAGTTCGCCTGACAGCCGCCACCTTCGCACTACGGATGGCGCGATGCTTAGCAATGAGGCGACCTCTTCGGTGCTTAGAAGTGTTTCTGGGGTTAGACATTCGAGCGTTCGCTGTGTTTTCATGGGGCTGTAATCGTAGTTCATGTGTTTCTCCTTTTCATGAGCTATTGAAAGACACACCTGACTTAGGTGTTTAAAGTTTTAATTTAGGATTTATCCGAATGATTTCTTTGATGGCATGGCTTGTTTTGATCTGCTGAGTACTGATCCAATGACAGTCTTCTAAAACAGAGATTGCTCCATCGAGCTTATGAGATCCGTCCAATAGCGACCAATTCCGGCGATAGATGGTGCGGATATTTTGCTTGTCCTTTACCTGGCCAGCTTTGATTTTGGCAGCCAGTGCATGAGCAGCTTTCACTTCAGGATAAAGGGCGTGAGAGTAAACTTTTTTCGCATGAACCTCTAAGAAAGTCGCCCATTTGATTGCAAGTTCTACTGAGCTTGATTGAATTTTACTTTTACTGAAATCTGAGGCGGAACCAAGGTGAAAGATCAGAGCCAGCGATGGCACCAAAGATCGATATTTTGACAAGTGTGATTCAAACGCCGGTGAACCAATTTCCCCCGATCGAAGCCTTCTTTCCAGTTCGCAGCGCCATGAATTGAAAATTTCTTGAGCATCATCGTCAAAGCGAAGGCCCGGTACTCGATTCTGATTCAATGGAATATCGTATGAACTGACTTTGATCGAGGCTAACTTTGCATATAATTCGCAGGCCTGCTCATATGCTTTCATATTAGGCTTGCGGTCAATGTTCTTCCACTTCGCCGATGTGTCAGGAAAAACTAGCATTTGAAAGCGTTGCAACAGTCCATCATCGCCAGCACCTTCATTGATCGTCTGCTGAACATAAGAGTCAAGTTTGCCAGGCTGCAATCCTCCAAATATGGAGAGGCAAAGGGATGGAATGTGCAAAGTCCCACGGCTTATGCGATCTACCGTATATGAACCATAGCCGTTCCAGGCTTCCAGAAAGAATTCCCGATCACCTTCCCTACCCGATTTTTGCATGCCCTTTAACCACCCGGATAGCTCGTCGCGAAGGAGAAGGAGACCATTCGGATTCTCGAGCAGTAACGCGCCAATTTTTTCAATGGTTGCATCGTTGGTTTTGTATCGTTTTTCTGTGACATTTAGTTCTTCAAGCGATCGAATGGCATGTTCCAGCTCACTTCTTAGATGATCAATTTCATGTTGGTTGCCTTTGCGAACACATTTCTTGATGTTATCTTTTATGCCTTCGATTTGGGCTTTGATCATGTCTTCTTTTGATTTGGCGATGATCGCCTCGCTTTCATATTTTGATCTCGCCTTGGCGACAAGACCTTCTAATGGCTTCATGGATTCAGCAATCGCAGGCGATTTGAAATAGCCTGGTCTGGCAATCACTGAGCCCCAGAGATTAGGGACTACCAGCCAATCATCTTGCTGCTTTGGATAAATCCCTATTTGCCGCCCGATGACCGATGACATGCTGACTAAAACGGGAGCAGCGACAAACTCAAGCGGAATCTGCATTCTTTCGGCAATATCTGCGACCCATGTCCTGACTGTTTCAGGTAGGTATGATTCAGACAAATTAGGGACCGGCACGCGGATATCGGGAAGATCCTTGGGCTCAGGCCAGTCGATATCGGTTTGCTCATCTGGACTTTGATATTTTGCGATTGATTTAGCGATGGTCGCAACTTCGCTGACTTCCAGTGGTGGATGACACATTGTTTGATTGAAGGCACCTAATGCTGTGACGATTCCCGATTCTTCGAGTCCTTTTCTTCTTAGCAAGCCAGCTAATGAGGTCAGCGTGCTGTTCCGTGAGCCATTTGGGATATGACTGCCTTTAATCGGGATAACATTGGATGGTCGATTGAAAATCAGGTCTTCTATGGCTTTAGGTAGTGGTTTGATAAGCTCTGGTTCAAGTCCTTCTTTCCAGTCATAGATATCTCCTGAGCTATGAGTGGACGGTGGCGCAATCACATAACCGCCTTCGCCTCGCACATCGACTCCTGGTAGGATATTTGTTTTATTGCTAATCGTTTTGTCACCAGTGAAATAGTAAATATGAAGGCCGCCGCCACCTGTTACGGACGTTAATGAAGTAGCGAACTGATGTTGGAGTTGGAACTTTTCCCAAGATTGGTCGCCACCGTGTCTTGGATCAATGTCTATTACCACTAGGTTGGAGGAAGAACCTGTTGCGATCCCAATATTGGCGTCGGGCCACTGACTCCACCATCTGCAAATGGTTACAGGGTCATTGGAAGCGTCTTTGGAACCATGCCGGGTTCGAGGGTGTTTTCCAGGGCTATTGCAGGTCGGGTTTAGACAGGAGCAATTGCCTTCCTGGGCGGTATGGATGGGGATTAATTTCCATCCAAGTTTGGCATATTCGAGTGCTTGAAGCATGTTTGCGGTGTTTTTGTCTTCCTGTCTTTTTTCCATTATGGGGCCTATCAAGATAAATATGCTGTATCGATATTTTTATAAGTGAATAAATAGCAATGACGCTATATAGCGATAACGCCTTATTAATGTCAAGGAATATTCAGTCGTGCTATAAACTAGGCTTTAGATATGCTTGGAAGTGATTTTTGAGAGTTCAAAATGGCAGATATTAGTTTCGACAAGTTCATGGAACAACTTAGCCTGTTGATCAAGCAGCGCCGCAAGGAATTGGGGTTGACCCAAGGGGATGTGGGCGACAGGCTAGGTAAGCCACAATCGACGATTGCGCGGTTTGAGTCGGGGAGTGTTAAAGATCCTCATATATCGTTGGTGTTTGAGGTTTGCGAGGCGTTAGGAATTCGGCCTGGGGATCTGTTCAACGAGGTTTTTGAGAAGGCTGGGCAGGGCAAGGTAAGTAAGAAGGAAATTGAGCGGAAGCTTAAGGCATTGAGCGATAAAATGGATCAGTTGGATGCTGGTCAGAAAGAGTTAGTAACATCTATCATTGATGGGGTTATGAGGCTTGTTTAACGAGGTGACAACGGTGACAGCGCCGACGCTGTCACCGTTGTCACCTCGAACCTTAAGCTTTCATGGCAAGAACTTTGAAAAAACAAGCCATTTAAGACAGTCTAATTTGGAAAAGCATGTAAGAGCATACTTTATTTAAAAACCTTGTCATTGTTCAACTTCATTCTTGACTATCGCGGTCTCATTATAGCCATCTTTGGGCTTCTCCAAAACTTGTGAAGCAATCATATCTTCTTCTTGCTTCACAGCCTGAGCCGGTAAGGTTATGCCAGCGAGCTTAAAGCCAGCGGCAAGTCTATTAGTAAGAACTATAGAGCGTTTAGGGCCAACGCGGTTCATAAATTCGGCTTTTAGCCAAGTGTTTAATACACAAGAGCCGTTAACTTCATGTCCATAGTCAGAATCACGTGAAACTATGATAATTGGCTTCCCACTTTTTTTTGCGCACCATATTATCCATTCCCAATTCAGAGAGTCACCGTAAGAAAAATCATCACCCTTTTTTGGGGGGTAACCTAGGCCAAACCGTGTCCTAGACTTATGCTTAAGCAT
Organism: Oligoflexus sp. FD111; assembly: GCA_048816425.1. Classification (GTDB taxonomy): domain Bacteria; phylum Bdellovibrionota_B; class Oligoflexia; order Oligoflexales; family Oligoflexaceae; genus JBMDZZ01. Next base: position 8,084 of record JBMDZZ010000016.1, on the reverse strand, counting down.
TCTGCGATCCGGATGCTGCCGGCCTAAGATATATTCGCTGGAATGCTTAAATAATCCTTCAAGAGTGGTATAAATAGGATCCTTTTTATTCGGCTCCTCTATAAAACTTACAATTTCTTTGTTTATTTTCTGAACGCTTGCTTTAATTCTACCTTTATAGGTTTTTAGCGATGATGCCGCTGCAGAGTTCATAAGTATGGGTGGAATATTCAATGAATCCCATTTTGGAACACCAAAATTCTTTTTAGTCTCTAAAATGACTTTTTGCCGATTTTTTTTGAATTCCATTTCTATTTGGCAAGTTGATATAATCCGGCCCAAATTGCTCTCGATTTGTGAAAGCCACTTCATTCCCGGTTCTGCAGTGCGCATCCTGTAGAAGTCTAGAAATATATTTGTATCAATAAAAATTAAAGACTCATCCTTTAGTAACTGTTTCGACGTTCTGCGTTGTCGTTTCTTTTTCTGCATCTTCGTTTCATCCTATTGAGCAGATTTAATAGTACTTGTGAGCCAAAAGGAACTGGAGACGAATACCAGCAAGCTATCGGTAAAAAGTCTTTGAAATGAAGGCGACAATTTTTAACCTCTTATGAATGTTAGAAAACTAATTCTAATGGTTGAATAATCTTCAAGAGATATTATGGAAAACGGATGAGGATTGTGAAACGCAGTTGTATTTTCTCTTTGGTTGTCAAATCTTGCGACGCTTTTTCTCTATCGAAACCGCCACCAAAACATTTGCATGATGAGTGCATTCAGCCTTCTCAAATCCTTTTCATGTATGTGTTGTGATTCTTATGAAAAAATTTCTACTTGCGCGCGATATTTTGTTGGTTGTAGCAGTTATAAATACGCTATCCTGGTAACGTTTAGAATCCTAGCCTCTATTACGTGAACTTGGTTGAACTGGTTTACTGCGCTCTGGAATTGGACATATTATCTAGCAATTAAAACCCGTCATTCTTTTTTAATGCTACCAGTCTTCTATACTATATGAGTAATTGACGCCTCAAATTGTAAATGTGATCCCGTCGATTTGAATAGGCGACTTTGATTGTAATCCTTGGAACCAATCGATAAATTTGCAAGATTGATTGGTCGATATCTGCCGGATTGAGCAATAATTGACCGGTGAGGCTAAGTTTGACAGCTGACTACTCACCCTACATATGATATCAATTATTTACTTTCAAATTGAAATGAGGAAAGGCCATGGCCCGCAGGGTATTCTTCAGTTTCCATTATAAGCGTGACGTTATGCGTGTTGTTCAGGTTAGAAACTCATGGGTCGTGAGACCTGACGGGGAGGCGCAACCATTTTACGATAAAGCTGAGTTCGAGGAAGCAAAGAAGCGCGCCGGTGGAATTGAAAAGTGGATCGAAGAACAACTTATGGGAACTTCTGTAACAGTTATCCTCTTTGGTGCAGAAACTTATTACCGCGAATGGGTGCGGCACGAGATCAAACGAAGCTATGAACTTGGCAAAGGAATTCTTGCAATTGACATTCATAACGTGAAAGATCCACGAAACGGGACAGACGTGCAGGGAAAAAACCCACTTGATTTTTGGTCTGTTGACCACAATGGACGCAAGGTACCCTTCTCCAGCATTTATAAAACATATGATTGGGTGCGAGATAACGGCTATGTCAATATGCATAAATGGATCGAGGAAGCCGCAAAAGCGGCGGGACGCTGACGAACAATGAGCATATACGAACTCGCCATACTTGGTGCGGCCTCATCAAAGGAGCGCGCCATGCTAACGGCTACGATTGAGCGGATGTTGACAGACTTCAGACTTGAGCTAAATTCCGAAGTAAAGTTGTTTGATGGGGCCTCTGTCGGAAACCGGGACAGACACGTAGCCTTTGCTGCCGTGTATTTCGGTGGTCGAGATAAAGAGGATCTTGCTGCTGTTCAAGAAATTATCCACGCCAGTGCACCAATCATACCCACGATTTCGGCTGCTGGGGATTTCTGCTCCGATATTCCAGATATATTAAAATCTGCCAATGCATTTATCCGCCGCAAAAATGACCCTGAGATGATTGAACTGGCATCAGCACTCCTTGAATGTGTTGGTCTCTTGAGAAAGCAGCGTCGAGTGTTCGTCAGTTACCGTCGGGTCGAATCGCGAGCGGCGGCAGTGCAGCTCCACGATCTTCTTACAGAGCGAGGATTCGACGTGTTCCTCGATACGCATGACATCCGACCAGGTGATCCGTTTCAAGACATTCTGTGGCATCGTCTAGTTGATTCAGATGTTATGGTAATGCTCGACACACCAACCTATTTTGATAGCCGTTGGACCCGTCAGGAGATAGGTCGTGCGCGTGCCAAAGATATTCATGTCCTTAGAGTGATTTGGCCGGAGCATACACCCAATAAGTTGGCTGACTTAGCGGAGTCAATCTACCTGGACCATAAAGATTTGATTGGGCTAGATGGTCCAATAGACCCATGTGTAGCAGAATCCATCGTTTTCAGTATTGAACAACTACGTAGTCGCAGCATTGCGGCCCGCTACATGTCAATCACGGGAAAGTTGAGAGCTGATGTTGAAAAAATTGGGGCGTCAGTTGAAGGAATTGGAGCTCATCGGGCAATCGCAGTTAGATTAATGAATAATCGTAGAATCTGGGCTTATCCTATAGTAGGTGTTCCTACTGCAGAAACTCTAAATGAAGTGGCAAACAAGGCTCGCCGTTCCGATCAGAACGAAATTCCCATATTGGTTTATGATCACATTGGAATTCGAGAAGCCTGGAGCGCACACTTGAAGTGGTTAGATGAAAACATACAAGCTGTGCGTGCGATTAAAGTTTCAGAGGCCGGGTGGGCACTTGCAGCGTGGGAGGATTGACAATGGCCGAAGCAATCTTTCTCGCCGCCGGTGTGCCTGACCCTAAGAGAGGGCCACAATACGCATCGACCGCAGACACCGTAGCAATTGCCTCAGCAGTATCGGCTTTGGTGTACGTAACACTTGGGAGGCGTACTTTGGCTTGGGGTGGACATCCTGCTATAACCCCAATGATCCTGATCGCCGCCCAAGCTTTGGGGGTCGAATACGGTCGATGGGTTCGACTATACCAATCTCGACACTTCAAGGAGGAATATCCTGAAGATAACGAGCGTTTTCAAAATGTAATTTTCGCGGACGACGTCGATGGGGATCGCGAAAAAAGCTTGTACCTGATGCGTGAGAAAATGTTCACAGAGAATGAATTTAAAGCCGCAGTCTTCATTGGAGGAATGGAAGGTATAGTTCAAGAATTTGAAATGTTCCGAAGGTTACAACCAAAGGCGACAGTTATACCTGTAACGTCAACAGGAGGGGCGACTCTTGAGGTTGCGGCGAGAATGGGAAAGATTAGCGACGATCTAGCAAGCGACCTTGACTATGTGGCGCTTTTCCACAGACACCTAGGAATTTCGGCACGTGAAGAGCGGTACCCTACCCCGGAAGACCAACCATCCTTGTTAGGAAAGCGTTTTTGGCAACCTTCGTCAAATAAGCCTTGAAAGGGATTCTTGGAAACCCTAAGAAGAGGAAGATATCGATGCATATCATCATATGGAGTCCAAAGCTCGAGAAGTACAATTGTGGGCTGCTTCAATGTTAGAAACTAATTAGTGCACTTCGGATCATATCCACACTTAGTACTCCTTTTGCGGTGTCAAAAGCTTCAATGCAAACTTGAAATCTCGACCCTTGAAAGCCTGATATCACCAAATTTGTCTTTCCCAAGAATTCATTGGGCCAATCTAGACGGCTTTCCAATTATAATCCAAAGGTCAATCTTGGTAGAAAAATCTAATACAAACATAGAAATATGCCGATTTAAACCACTAAGAAATGGAGAAATCTTTATAAATCTACGAAGCGCCCAAACTCGTTCGATAAGATACAGGCCCTTGGATAAAGTTGGTTAATCAAGACTGCCAAATAGCCCTCTTTTGTCGAGCTTTCCACAGATCATAATCGGCCTGCATTCGAATCCACAATTCAGCACTAGTTCCGAGAACCTCTGAAAGGTACAAAGCAAAGTCAGGAGAGATAGCCCGCTTACCATTCACAATTTCATTAATTCTACCAGGATGAGTACCTATCATTCGATCAAGCTCAGTTTGGTTGATACCCATCTCTTTCATGTAATATTCAGCCAACACTTCACCAGGATGAAGCATATGCTTTGGGCTAGGAATCGGCATAACAAAATCCTTTCAATGATGGTCTTCGATGCCAACGTTTAAAAAAATGGCCCTTGCTTGCCGATCTTCAAGGTGATACGCCAACCGCATGTCTTATTAATGTCGATTGCAAGAGAATTCTGTAAGACTATCCTTTATTTCATGAGATCCTAATCTCGGCAGCTCAAATCGTCCTACTTGATTTTCTTTTGGATGCGATCACTTAACTGGTCCACAAACTCATCAGATAACAGTAATTTCTCAATGTTAGCTCCAGCAATATACTCTTTTAGCGCTTCATTGATAAGGGTTTGATACTTAGCTTTGCCACCAGTTTTTTCAGCTAGATCCTTAAAAAAATCAATCACGTCGCCGTCCAAGCGAATGGTAACAGGTAGCTTAATGCCACTACTGGTAACTATTGCCCCCCGAATGCCACGAGAGAAATCAAATTCCTCTTCCAATAATTCATCATCAGTTTTTCTAGTCTTTTTGTTGCTCATATCGTTTCCTTTCTTGTTTACTCGCTTTGCGAGCTGAGATGATCCGAATGGTGTTTCTGTAAGTGTAGACAACAACCAGCACCATTAAGTAGCGGCCTGATCCGATTGCTTTCCAACGCTGTTCTCCATGGTCGTTATCCTCGTACACTAGAGCGAATTCATCGCTAAAAACGCCAATTGCATCTTCAAATCTAACGCCGTGCTTTTTCTCATTCGACTCATTCTTCTCCTCATCCCACTCGAATATCCACATTCCTCCCTTCACCGTCACAATAATTACAATTGTACATACAGTAAAGAGAAAAATACAATTGTACATACAATCGACAGAACTATGAGAAAACATTAGACATTAGTAATAACAGATAGTTAACATAGACAAGATACACTTTGAGCTGCCTGCCGAGTCCAGGTCTATCTCATGTCCAATTGGCATCTAAGAAGCAAACTAAGACCGGCAGAAAGTTGAATGGCAGTGTGTAACATCGGTCAGCAAATTTCTTAGGGGGGCGTCCGAGTTGATGAAAGTGTACTTTTCCGTGTCCCGAGCCTACAAAAACTGATCAATTGCAACCGAAGCAAGGCGAGAAGTCTTTGGCCATAACTTACCAAATAAACTTCTAATTCATCAAAAAAACGACGTTTTATAAATCCGCTAAACCCGCCTGATAAGCGTAAGGTCCCTGGTTCGAGTCCAGGCATCCCCACCATGAAAAACCCGCTAGTCATCGATGATTCGAGCTAGCGGGTTTTTTCGTTTGGGGGGTGGAAACTCAAAAAGTATCCCGGCCCACTTTGGTTGCGACCACTACTCCAAACGCGACCACTGAGATGGCCCTATAAAATTCGGACTCCCGTTAAGCAACATTTCCCTCGAACTCGTCGGGTTGAACTTGGTAGCTCAAATCGCCCCTACTTGATTTTCTTTTGGATGCGATCACTTTACTGATCCACAAATTCATCTGATAACAGTAATTTCTCAGTCTTAGCCCCGGCAATATAATCCTTTAGCGCTTCATTAATAAGGGTTTGATACTTAGCTTTGCCATCAGATTTTTCAGCTAGATCCTTAAAAAAATCAATCACGTTGCCGTCCAAGCGAATGGTAACAGGTAGCTTAATGCCAGTACTTGTGACTATTGGCCCCCGAATGCCACGAGAGAAATCAAATTCTTCTTCCAATAATTCATCATCAGTATTTCCAGTATTTTTGTTGCTCATATCGTTTCCTTTCTTGTTTACTCGCTTTCCTAGCTGAGATGATCCGAAAGATGTTTCTATAAGTATATTAACCACAGATTTGGTAAGTAGAGTTGATATGTGTCAAGGCGGTATATAAGTATTAATTTGTTCATACGAAATTTCTACATTGAAGAGGCTGGCTTTAAGAATATTTTGAGAAATCAATTGACCTTTGATCCGTTAATTATCATGATAAATAACGGAATAGATGTCATATGGAATATATATTTAGCGGATAAGTCACCCTTATGTTCATTCCTCGTATTATAGAACTAGATAAAATTACAGATAAAAAATCACTTTTCTTACTCGGGCCACGGCAAACCGGGAAAAGTAGTCTGATTAAAAAAACTTATCCAGATTCTCCTCTATATAATTTACTGGATGCCACAATTTACAGGCAATTTTCTGCTGACCCATCAAGATTGCGTAAAGAAATTTTGGCCATGGCTTCTCAGCCTGACTTAGTAATAATCGATGAAATCCAGCGTATACCAGAACTTCTCAATGAAGTTCACCTTATGATTGAAGATTATGGGATTAAGTTTTTACTGACTGGCTCTTCTGCCAGAGCATTACGTAAGAAAGGCGTCAATCTCCTCGCTGGTCGAGCCCGCTCACGCCGTCTCCATCCTTTCATCTATAGTGAACTTGGAGATCATTTTGATCTTTCTAGAGCTCTGACTTATGGCACCCTACCTTACATTTACTTTTCAGATAGTCCTCAGGAAGACTTATCAGAATATACTGGGATATACTTAAAAGAGGAAATCGCTGCTGAAGGTCTCACTCGCAATATCCCTGCTTTTAGTCGATTTTTAGAAGTCGCAGCTCTCAGCAATGGTTCCATGCTCAATTATTCTAATATCGCTTCCGACGCAGAAGTAAAACGCTCAACTGTCGTCGATTACTTTCAACTCCTTAGAGACACCTTATTAGGAGATGATCTCCCTGCTTGGCAAAAGACTTCGAAGAGGAAAGCTATAGGTACTGCCAAGTTCTATTTCTTTGATCAGGGTATTGTTAACTTTCTTTCTAAAAACAATTTGATCCAGTCTGGATCAAGTCTATTTGGGCAAGCATTTGAAAATTTTATTTACCACGAACTTAAAACGTTTTGTGACTACAATCCATTAAAGTCTCTATACTATTGGCGCTCCAAATCTCAGTATGAAGTTGATTTTATCTTGGAGGAGAAGTTTGCCATAGAAGTCAAAGGAAAATCGACCTTAAACCAACAAGACTTCAAAGGTTTAAAAGCATTACGCGAGGAAAATCTTTTAGAAAAATATATTATTGTTTCATGCGTGGATAGAGCCTATGTTGAAGATGGGATTAAGGTATATCCGTGGAAAGATTTTTTGAAAAACTTGTGGCATGGTTTGTAATACAACTCCAAATATGGAGTCGCAATCCAATATTTCCAAATGGATTAAATAATCAAGTGCAAGCTAGTATTTGGAAGTCATAGACGGGAATAATCCTTTAGTGAACTTAAAGAAATGTTGTATTCAGCCGGATTTTTCTTGTTTTCAAATATGCTCATCAAGCGATTTCCCACAAACCTAGCTAGGGTTCAGCCGGAAATACCTTATACTGCGTTTTATCGGCGAAAATAAATCCTCATGTATCCGAATACACTGCGATCTATTTTCGCCTCGCGCCTTGTCTAAGACATTCCCGGATGAAACCTAGCTATGACTCCCAATATCTTGTCGGTGAAGATGCCAAGTCTATCACACCCATGTTATTTGAGCGTATCGACTTGAAGATGATATTCTGGCTTTTGCTAGAAACTCTCACATATCCAAGCAGCATATAGACGACCTACTGCCGCCAAAACACAGTCTCAAATTTTTTTGCCTAATAGGTTTTTAGGCCGGGTTTTGGGACTGATTTTCCTTGAAAAATTAACAAGTATGCTACACGCAATCTTGTGGGTCACAAATTCATAATTTTGAGAAAGACTCTTTTCACTATGAATAAGACAGTTGTAAATTTGCACTGCTGAGTATAGTTCAAACATACAGTTGACTAAAACTCGGATTGTCTGAATCCCCATATAGGAAAGTGGAATTTTTTAAGTAAACGCCCCATTAACCAACGTCTAGCCCACCCAAAAGGAAAATCCTAGACT
>JBMDZZ010000015.1:0-94798 GCA_048816425.1 Oligoflexus sp. FD111 | reverse complement strand
AAAGGCCTGACAGGCTGCAGGATCTTCTCTTCCTCTATGCCTACTTTCATAATGAACGACTTGATCGGCCCAGAGGAAGAATCAGCCTCCTTTGGCCCATACCCAGTTAGCGAGGTCAGTTTACAATTTTTATGTTAGGCATCCAATAACCGATTCTAAGAGAAATCTGTAATACATGATGTAATTTTACATGAAAACAAAGAGCTGAACAATTTTAGGGGTAAAAGATCGGGTATAGTGTAATTGGCTGAAGCAAACTTTCATACTCGTAAAAACAGTCAATGATACCAGCGGCTTGAAGAAAAAACGACAGCTCCTGGAGTGGGAAGGGGCCTTTGCGCCCTCTAAGACCTACGGGCGCAAGCAGCATGTTCCTTCACTGTGTGAGTCTGTTTTCGAAGAGCCTGTCGTCAGATATTAGTTGCACCTAAGGTTAATGGTCACACTGTCCGGTTTTCCGATTTCACGAACAGGCGGTGAATAAAGCATGATATGGTCACGACCAGCGTAGCGGTGGACTTGTCGCTCGCGACCCAGTGGCGTCAGCGGACCATTTTCCCAGGTATAGGAACCATCTACAGTTTCTGCCCAGTAGCCAATCATCGGTGTTACCGAGTTTGGAGTGACAGTCGTGGTTTGGCCTGGTTTGATGAAAAAGTAGCCGCGAATTTTGGTTTTGCTGTCACCCACACGCTTATCGTGAGTCAAGACTTTGACCTCTTTGTTACAAAGATTTCGAACACTATAACGGTAGAGTACGACTGATGGACCTTGGTTGCCGTTGCAGGGTTTGGCTACTGGACATTCATGGGTTGCCCATTCCAATCGCGATCCAAGTGCCAAACAGCGGGCGCCGGCATCAACTTGAGTCAAAGCACGGTCTTTCAGAGTTCTGGTGATGACAGAACAACTGCCGCTGCTTAAACCGGAGACGCTTTCATGATGGCAACAGGCAAACTTTGTTCCGAAAGATTGCGCGTTCGCTTGGCTGGTAAATAAGCTCAAAGTAGAAAGCAGGGTGCTGAAAAATAGGAAAAACTTCATTCTAAAATCCTTTTTATCCCGATCGATTCAAAAAAAGGCATGCGCATGGCAGTGCGAAAAAGTGTACTGTCAGAAACTGCAGCAAAAGCCTGTCTAACACCCATAAGGTCAAGGCTTTGGCGTTTTTATTGCAAAATTTTTTGAATTTATTTTTCTGTCTGTTATGACGCGGTTTGGATGCTTTTGTTGGCGTAGTATACGAAAGGGAGAAAGAATGAGTGAAATGTCGAGTGCGCTTGTTTGATCGGAGTGCAAGAGTCCTGTAAGTGGGGACAAGAATTTTGGAAATTTGACATGAAGCAGGAGATGTTCAAATGCTGAAGAATGATTTGATACATCTCATGCGAGAAGTAAGATGAATTAAATGTTCTGCAACTGCAGGCTATACTCTGTCATTTGCAAGGCAACGCCCTTGTGAATAACAAACACAGTAAAATCACTGGTCAAGTTCAAAGAAAGTTCAGTCGGAAATACTGTCATAGCATTTCCATCTTGATAAGATACGGTGGCATCAAGGCTTAACAAAGAATTCCAGGTCCACTCACCCAAAAGGGTGTTTTGATCGTTTTCCTTAGTGAAAATGACAGCAGAGAGATCTTCCGTAGAAATGCGATCGATGCTGAAATATGGAACGTTGACACTGAATCCCATTTCATCAAAAAATTCATCATCAGCTGATTCCCTTGCAACGATCGTCACTTGAGCCAGGTAGCGATCATATAAATTATTTCCAGGTAGCTCACCTTGAAATCCTCGCTCTTTTATGTAGTTTGTCAGTTTTTCAGACATCGCACACGATTCGATTTCAAGTGAAAGGGTAGGGTCTTCGCTGGAAGACAGACTTACACCATTTTCGTTTAGATTCAGATCAACCCAAAAAGCTTCATCAACCCGTCCACGGTTTAATTCTGATACCAAAAGCTCAATTTTGTAAGTTGATGCCGTGAAGGATTCTTTCAATGCGAGGGAATCATGGGAGTATAGTTGAAGGTAGCGATAGCTTCTCTCGCCCTCATCTTCTGTGTCGTAGGAAACATAAATATAATAAGGTCTGAACTCAAGTGTCGCTGTAGTCGTTGATTTGCACTGAATATAGGAAGTCACTTGACGTTTCTGTTAAAAAACAGACACTTATCTGGTTCTTTTCGAGTGCATTGAAAAATGGCGCATCTGGAATCAGAAAGTGTCGGGGTTCCACTCCATATTGGCCACTTCCCGGAAAACACGTGCCGTTTTCGTAGAACATTTCCTTAGCAAGGCAGCTGGCAGGCGTCTCGCGTTGACCAACAGCTCGTGGCTTGGATTTGCCGCCACATCCGTACAATTGAAGCATTAACAATGAAATCAATGTGATAACTAAGCGATTCTGCATGAAAGTGTCATTCCCTTCCCGTATCTTGGTTTCCAACAGAGAAAAAGAAACAGAGACTTGAAAAATATTGCAGATGAATTGGGGTTTTGGGACAAGGCCTGAACTCATGACTCTGTCTAGTCATTTTTTATTTGACCCTCGCGGAACTCTAATTTGAACGGCGATGCTTCTTTTCATGGGACTGGTTCGTGCGGAAGCAAATCCAAAGGGAACCAAGATTGCCGTGATTGAGCGCGGCTATTTGGCGAACTTTCCTAGTGAATCGAGTAACTCACTAGTCATCGATAGTCATCAACCAAAGGAAAAAATATTTCGCTTTATGGGAAATGCTACCTTTTCCTGGCTGTAAAGGGGGCATTGGTCAGCAATTGCTTGGGCAAATCATTTTTCTTTCTTTCTCAGCGCAATGGTAAGGTACAATATTATAGCAAATCATGCGATTAATTGACATTATTGATTGCCACATTTGCCGGCACAATAGCCCGTTGGTTTAGAAGGATAGATGAAGATGAAGTTGATGATATTGGATATATTTATGTATGCAAAAGTTAACTTACTTTTGCTCATAGGCCTTTTGATCATGACGCTGCCATTGACTGCAGGAAATAAGACAATCAGCTTCATTTCCAACGATTGGTGTCCTTATATTTGTTCCAAAAATGGAAAATTAGCAGATCCGCCTGGCTTTGTTTGGGAAATTGTCGAAGCAGCCATGACGTCGCAAGGTTATCAGCTTAGCTATACGGACATGCCTTATTCCAGAGCTATAAAAGAGGCGCGGAAAGGCCAGTTTCAGGGTATCGTTGGTGTGTATAAAAGTGAGATTCCGGATTTCATTTTTCATGAGATTAATGTTGGTGAAGCTTATCTCTGTTTTTTCAGCACTGATGAAAAGTGGAGTTATCGCGGTATTCAATCTTTAGATCAGCAAACTTTGGGAGTTGTTGCCAGCTATCGGTTTAGTAGGGAAATAGACGACTACATCGGGCGTAATCAGTCCGATCCCAAGCGCATTTTCCGTGCCCACGGGGCAAACCCTTTACCACAGCTTCTGGAAATGTTGCGGCAGAAAAGGATTAGCCTTTTGCTGGATGATATGTATGTGACACATTTGATGATGACGCGAATACAGATAGAGGGGATTTACCAGCGCCAGTGCCTGACGCCTGGCCGCCTGTTTGTTGGCTTTAGTCCTGGGATTCAAGGCTCAAAAACACTTGCTGACGATTTGGACCGGGGACTTCAGCTCTTAAAGGATAAGGGCGCTTTTACTAAGATTGTGCGATCTTATGTGCCCGAGCTCAATCCTTTGGTTGTTGAGGACTCCGCAACTCACAGTGAGGCTCAGCCAGTGACAAAAAATAATGAGACTCGGCACCAGCAATATTTTAAAAAATGACTGAACAGGCTTGTTTTGGAATTGGAAAAGGACCTAAGGGACTAATACGTGAAGCCAGGTTCTATATGTGCCCGTCAAAGGCTAAAAAATATCTTAGACATTTGAAAAAATTTGATTGCCTTATTCGTTAATTTCATGCATTCAACGGCAATACTGCTGGCAAGCCTTTCTTTTAAACCATTGCTTTATAGAAAATTACTATTCAATTTAGCTCCACAATCTTTCCAGAATAGAGATGTGCAAAATCTTTATAGATTGACCTTGCTAATTGGGTATCTGCCTAATTTTTCTGTCGAGTATTGACGATAAAATAATGGATTCAGGGATTCCTGAATACGTTTTCGCAATGTTTCAGGGAAAATTCGCAATTATCGCTCCGGCTATATTAGCGGGTGCTTTTGCTGAGAGAGTGAGATTTCGCAGCTATTGTCTGTTTATCGCAATTTGGACCATCATAGTTTATTCTCCGCTTTGTCACTGGGTTTGGCATGAATCTGGATTTCTCTTCAAGTTGGGTGCCATTGATTTTGCAGGTGGTACTGTTGTTCATATTTCGGCAGGTATTAGTGGTCTCGTGGCAGCTCTTTATTTGGGTAACCGTAAGGGCTTCCCGGGCGGCGAGATGCGGCCTAACAATCTCGTTATGACCTTGATTGGGGCTGGGCTCTTGTGGGTTGGTTGGTTTGGCTTTAACGCTGGGAGTTCCGTATCGAGCAACCTCCAGGGAGTCATCAGTTTCTTTAATCTACTTCTTTGATTTTAAGTTACATTGTGCTTCAAGCTAGTTGAAACCTGGTAGGCATCATTACCCTGAAAAAAATCGCTTTCCTCGTAATGTTTTATTCTCGAATTTTACCATTACTGCGTAGAATTTAGTTTCGGGGTGTCTCCGGTGGAATCCCCTTATTAGCAAGAAGGTCCAATATATAATCATATTTCCTTGTGCTGATTTCATCAGCCTGATCTTTTCTAAGCTGAAATAAGTTAAGGAGTTCTGTCGAAAAATCAACATCTATCTCATCTTTGTTTTCATCATCTTCTTCACCGCAGGCTGTAAGTGTCATGATGAGTGAAAATTGAATGATGGTTATAAGGTGTTTCTTGGTGATCATTCGTGCCGCTCCTTTTTATCAGTCGTTCCATACTTGCCTCCATCGACGTGCTGAAGGCATGATTAAGCTGATTGGTTAGATTTTTTAGAACTATAAGTAATGTATTGGCTATTTTTCAGAAATCAGCATGAAATACGACTGATACGAAAAGCATCTTATTTAATAAGTCTTAGAGAATAGCTTGACTCGCATCTTCATTAAGATGCAATTCTTTAGTACGCTAGTTCAGTGACTCATGCAAAAGTGTGATCTAAAATGTGGGCAAAGGCACGTATACAGGCCTTCAGGACTCGCATCCGATCGGCATTGGCGTCATGGGCGGAAAAGGCAGCAACAGGGTAATCGTCAACTAGATTTCTCTAGAGACAGAACTTGGATTTCTTACCAAAAATCATAAATCGAACTCGAAAATCGCTTCATTTGTCTCTTCTTTGATTCGTCTCAATCACTGAGATATATTGGGGAAATTAGCCAAATTTTAGAACGATTGGATCGATTCCGATATCGATATAAGACTTCCATTTTAAGGTAAATATCATGAGAATTTTCGGCGCGCCAGTGTTCGTTTTATGCTGTTTGTTTGCATGCAATAGCAATATTTTGGATTCGAACTTACCATCAAAAACTAATGATGATAAAAGCAATATGAACTCTGATGAAATCGAGTCAACTCGAAATTCTGCGCAAGAAACTGGGTCCAATAAGACTTCTGCAGGAGATGCGACCACTGCAGCGAACGAACCGGTTATGACTGGTGGTGGATTTTTACGGTGCTCGGTAATAGACCCTGAAGCTCGCGATCAGATCGGCTGCGCGATCATAAACGAAGATACCTCTACAAAAATTAATATTTCAGGCTTGCGCGATAACCTCATTGAAGCCTTCGATGAGAAATTAAACAAACTTGAAATTAACTTCACCTACACTGACGAAGGAGCATTTCACTGGATCTCCTCGCTGATTAGCATTGATATTTCACTCATTCGAGTCCGGGCAGCTGCAAATCTACAAGGTTTGGGCAATCAAAATGAGCTGGTCGAGGTGCAGGACGAATCGCAATCTGCTGATGCGGGGCAATTTACGGCAATCTCGGATCGACAGGTAAACGCCCAAGGGAGTGCCTGGTATCGCGGCAATACAGGGATTAATTGTTTGACCACATGTCTAGGAAATGGTGGAGTCAATCGACTTACGTTGGAAACTTCCTCGAACGAGAGTTTTTGTCGAGAATTAATTGTTGCTATGGGCCTCACAATCCAGTCTGTGAATACGACGGATTTTGCAGCTCAAAACCTGGGATGTCTATTTCGACCTGACTTAGGGATTCTTTATATAAGTGGAGCCAATAACATTGATTTGAACTTAGGACAGGGCGGCATTGAGCGCATCTGCTCCTGTGTAAATTAGACGCATAATGTTGGCCTTCCTAATTGGGCTTGGACGAACATAGGTCTAAGAGCTAGTGCAGCCGCATGCGCTGCTTTTTTCGCTTGCCATCGAACTAATGAATGTAAAATCAACCGTAATTTATCAGCAGATGCCTTAGTAAGTTTTCGATGTATACCAGTTCCCCGTCGGGATAGGCTCGCATTTGCGATGTTGAAGAAGCCCCAGACGGTTCCATCTATGTGCTGACCGATCAGACAGATGGTTAGATTTGGTACTTTTGGATTATGGATGATTTGGGGCGAGAAAATTTTCTACTACTTTTTTTAGGCCTTGCCGCCTTTTGGACAGCGTCGTTAACTAGAAATTTGCAAGCCATTAGATCATTAAGTTGATGGCGATATCGGCCACCAGAGCTTCGATAGCATTGCCTAGAAGCAGCTGAAATACCCGCCGCCTTTCTGAACCGTGCGACTAAAATTCTCGTATGGCACAGACAGGATTTCCCCAATCATTTGCAGTTCGCTTTTGGTCGATTGAGCTTCTTGATTTAGCTCAGCTTCAATTAAAGGGGACTAGCACTGATGCTAATCTGGTAATTGCCACCAAAAATAGTCTCTCGACTTGGTGGGCAGCCCTCAGCCTCGGTTCCCATGCTAAAGCCCCCATTCGCTTTAATATACGAAGCAATATCAATGCCATCCAAGAATAGATCAAGAGTCGCAAGGCCATCGGGATAACCTTAGCGTCTTCAGGCTGACCCTCGCAGTAATTTCCCCAGCAGCAGACTTTTCTTCGGTTCGACCTAAGCATCATACAGAGATTGAATTAGCTAAAAAACACTATCTCTCGTTCGATCTTCGTTAGAAATCATATGCTCAGCTATTAAATCTTACCCACAAAAAGCCTCGGGCCAAAACCGAGGCTTTTGCTTTTCATTAATATATATGAATGGTTGCAGAGCACGCGATAAGTGTTTTAGTGATTTTCCTGGGATCAGTGACTTTGGACTATTACAAAATCGTAAGCATTGGAATTTGAGCCTTAGTCGCGGCTATGCAGCAGCCGATCTGATAAATACGCCATCGAATTCAACCGTTCTCAGCTTTGGCTTTTAGTCCAGGTCGTACTCGGTGAATGACCACGGGCAAATTTTCTTATGCATTACTCGGACTAATTGTCACTTCCTGCATTGTGGTCAGGATTCGCTTCCTTTTAGCACTTTGTGGGTAGATTTTAGTGGAAACAACACCCAATTTAAGGAGCTTTCGAAACGATGAGAGATACCCTAGGTCTATTGATACTTAAAGCCCTTTTTGCTTTAATATTTGCCGCAGCATTGTCGTCATGTGATATGAAGCCCGATGATTCTCCGGTCCAGAACAAACTAAACATGGAAGGCAGTTTTGAAAAAGAATTGGCGTTATTTTTTAGCTCCAAAGTACCAGATGAAGCCCACCAATCAGCTCGTCCCGACTTTTTCTGGGAATATATTCAAGAAACTCGCAAGCAAGAACTTCAAACTTATTTGCAAGATCACAATCATGGTTATGAAGCCTTTACCAAAGCACCGGTAGCTTTTAATGGAGTACCAGCGGTTATTTTTCGCTTGCTACCCGACATATTATCGAGTCTATGGAATCCACAAGCATTTGAGCAACAAGTCGGATTGTTTAAGCGGCAGATCGGTGATCCGTTGCCTCACGGCCTTGCTTTTACTAAACCACCAACAGAGACTCCATCGCCTCTATTCGTGCAATTAACTTGTGCTGCTTGTCATACTGGTCGAGTAGAGCATCCCGATGGAGAGGTGGAAATCATCGTTGGTGCACCCAGCAATACGTTTGATAGTTCTGCGTATCGAACGCTAGTTGCTATGTCAGTTATGTCGCCAGCCTATACCTTCGAAAATTTTCAAGCTGCCTTGCTAAGCAAAGGTCCTGGTGAACTTTATGGTCCTGATCGTATTATGGATGAGTTCATAGATAAAGCAATATTTCTAGGTTCTTCTGCGAATCCACCCATGGGGCCGATGATTCTGGAACAGTTTAAACAGACCATAATCCAAAAGACTAACTTTGTACAAGCGACATTGGGCGCATACAGTTATCAGGGAGATATGCGGCTACTCCGAAGTAGTCCAGGCCGTGTCGAGGCATTCGGGTTTGCTACTGTCGCACTGATTCCGAAGGAGGAATTTATTGCTAATCCGGCGGCGACAGTAGTCAAATACCTTGAACCAACCCCATCTATTGCCAGAATCATGAGTGTCTGGCGGCAAAATGATCGTGAACTGGCGCAATGGGATGGAAACATACGCAACAAACTGGTGCGAAATTTGGGTGCTCAGCTTGGTGTCTCGACTGATCCAAGCGCTGTGAATTATGAAAATGGAGTGCACACAACTCCGTTTGTCGCCGAACTCCCAGCTCCGGTTTATCCTTTTCCAGTTGACCTCACTAAGGCCGTACAGGGAAAAATAATCTATCATAAGGCTTGCGCTTCTTGTCATGAAGCTCAATCCTTTATGAGTGTCGATGCAGTTGGGACCGAGCCTGGACGTGCGGTTGGACTTAACGCCGAAGCGCGCAAACTTCTCGTCAAAGGACTTCGCGATTCATGTAAAGATCAGAACAATCCTGATTGCCAGGCTGCAGATGAAGACTACATTGTACCTAGGCAAGCTGATCCAGGATACTTGTCTGTTCCACTTGATGGTTTATGGGCACGTGCACCATACTTACACAATGGTTCTGTTCCAACGATTTCACACCTTTTGATTCCGGAATCTCGACCAGATATTTTTATGACAGGCAATCTGCAATATGACCAGGAGAGTATGGGCTTTGTTTGGGATCAAGAGGGAGCCACGTTCGATACCAGTATCCGGGGCTACTCCAACGCTGGACATGATGATATCAAGGTTTTTAATGGTGGGATTGATTTCCGGAAACATCCACGAAAACTTGAAGCACTTATTGAATATTTGAAAACTTTATAACTAGAGTTTTTCATTGTTTTATGTGGCGTTGGGCGGCGTTTTTTATGAGCTCGTCCAATGCCATTAAGTTTGTTCGATTTTCCCGGCTAAGACGCAAATTAATTTTCATTAGATTTCCTAACTCGTGAGTCCTAAAAAATCATGTCCCGGTTAAGGGCAGATCATTGATACCATCAAGGTTAAAATGATGTTCCATGAATTTCTGCGCATCAACACTGAATAGGTTGCTCGTTAAAAATTCAGGATAGCTAGATTTTAAGGCTTCCGCCACTATCATCTCGCTTGGTATGACATCTTTTCTGATGGTTCGGATCCACCCTTTAAATGAATGCCACACTTTATCTGAATGATACATACCTAGATAGATCATAATTCCTTGAGCAATTTGACCTAGAGTAATATGAATGTGATGGAATAATGCATATTACCGATTGGGTTGCGTTCATTACATCGCTCAAGGAGCGCTTGGTCAGCGTAAATGTGCGGAATTGCTATAGACGCTTGGGTAGGCAGTATCGATGATCTGTCGGTGTGGAACGATATTTAATTATTCAGCAAGAACATGAATTAATACGGAAGAGTAGTGAAAAAAGCATCTCAAGTGGATTGTCTCGAAGTCGATATAGCTGATGGAGGAAAAATATGAAACTTGTACGGTACATCATTAAGCTACACAAGAAGCTTAATGATCCGTTATTTATAAGTTTTTTAGCTGATGATCGGCGAAAATTTCAAGTCTTGGGTCTGATTCTTCTCGGAGTCGTACAGCCCTTATACATACTCATCGATAAAAGTATGTTTCCGTCGATATGGGGGCAATGGAACTTTCTCGGTGTCCGCTTAGTTGTTGCATGTTTAGCCCTAACAGTTTTAGCCACCAAAAGACTAAGATATAACGATATATCTCTCAAGCTACTGGGCTTTATTTTTATGTTCGGTTTAGCCTTGATGTTCAATTCTTACCCTTTTGATTCACTGACAGAAGCTTATCAGGGTGCATCAATGATGATGATCGGGATGAGCTTGATTGTCTTCTCTTCACTTAACTTTTTCTTCATATATTCTATGTTGACTTACTCGGTATTTTATCTCATCTGGCTCTTCACTCCTCCACCATCATTTGAACTCTGGTTGACCGATGGCGGCTTCAGCAACTTTACGATAACTTGGATAGTCAGCAACTGTTTTTACACCCTGCGACTTTACCTGCTTCACAAAAACTACATCCTCGTACAAAAGCTGGAACAAAAAACGCATGAAGTCGAACAGAAAGCTTCGGAGCTTAATACAATCGTTAAATCTATGCCTCAAGGGGTTTTGCTCATCACCAGAGATATGGACGGTATTGCCTTTGCGCTGGATCAGAATACCTCCTCAGCCTTGAAGGAATTGATGAAATATGATTTCAAAGGTGGAGAAGATCCATTCGAACACATTTTCGACAAAAGCTCGCTAAGCCGTGATGAAGTCGCTAAAATAAAGAATGTGCTCGATAGCGCTCTTGGAGCAAATCAAATCCAATGGGAAGTCAATATAAAGGCTCTACCACGAGAATTTACGATTCAGCACGAATCCTCACCTTTATTAATTGAAGCCGATTGGACTGGTATTTTTGACGAATATGATGAATTAGAAAAAGTTTTGGTCACTCTAAAAGATGTCACTGAAGTTCGAAAACTTCGTCAAGAATTGGATCAAACTAATCTTGAGGCTTCTCTAATCAGTGAGATCATTAAAAACACACCGCATCGCCTGAAAGACTTTCTTATTGTTGCAAATCTTTCCGCCAAAGAATGCCTGGAGATCATAAGCGAAGATTTGAAAGAGGAAAAAATCTATCAAATTATGCGCAATTTACATACATTGAAAGGCCTATCGCGTAACTATAAGCTTAAGAAACTATCGAGTCTTATTCACGACATAGAAGGTGATGTCCAAAGACATGCTCGGGAAAGTGAAATAAATGGCAAGGCAGTGTCTCACCTGATTGAGACTCTCTTTGAATTTATCGAACAATATAGAAAGCTTTACGCTAAGTTATTTCTAAGTTCAAAAGAAAAAAGTAATATATCTTCCATTAATGATGCCGAGTTAAAAGCTACCATAGACCGCATTCTATGTTTACTTAGACGGAATTTGACTCAAGAAGCTAAAGAAACGCTCGAATCCTTATACCACAAGCTCGAATTTAACCTAGCTCGGACTATCGCTGACGAAATCAATATGGCGAAGGACGTCGCCAAACGATTGGAAAAACTCCCCCCAAACATCATTCTGCGTAACGACCTCTATGAAATACCACTTCACCTACGGGCGCCTATCCGTAAGATATTTGTGCACCTACTTCGTAATGCTATTGATCATGGCATAGAAAAAGTTGAAGAGAGGATAAATAAATCCAAAGCTGTTGCAGGTACCATTGTCGCCGATATCAAGATCGATGCGGGTTGGATTGAGATGAAGTGTTCTGATGATGGAGCTGGCTTCGATCTAAACAAAATCTACCAGTCGGCCCACAAGACAAAACATCCGTTGGGTAAACTAGCCAAAAATAACAAGGAGGGCATCCTCAATCTGATTTTTCTTCCAAATGTCTCCACCGCTGCAAAGATCACCGATATTTCGGGGCGCGGTGTAGGTTTGGATGCCGTTAAAAACTTCATAGAGGAGTTAGGGGGTGATATCAAACTCATTCCTGAAGATCAGCAGGATGACGACAACATGATCAAGGCATATTTCAGACTAAGGATACCCTTACAACAGCCATCCAAATTTGAGGCTTCGCCCTCCGAAAAGATCAAAGCTTGAAACTACAGAGTGGAAAAATACGATGGACCCACCAGTAAAGTTCGTGATCCATATCATCTGCTATGCGCCCAGCCAGGGCTTGCACACCCTCAACTCCCATGACGTCAAGTTCGAACGCTGAATTGATCCCAACTCTTTCAAGGAAGCCAAACATTAAAGGCTTTTTCTCAGGTAATTTAATTTTGAGAAAGCAGGTTCCAAACTTTACTTTTTTGGTTCAAGTCGGCAAATTTTATGAAAAATTAAGGTAAAAGAGGATTGGGCGCTTGTTATTTTCAACGATCTTGTTGATGCTTCTTCCAGCCTGAACCTTGTAGGTGATAGTGTTGATAAGTATATGAATTTTAGGAAGAATATGAATAATTTCCCCATTCGATTATGCTGGTGCAAAAAAAGACGCTAATGAAATGATGAGATGGGTGCCATTGATTTAGCAAGGTCAGTTTATAATTCACTGCTTTAGCTCGCATCACAATCGCTACGTTAATGTTCTAGATCCTTCACGTAAAAGTGATCCATTTCGAGACAAAAGCAAGTTTTTCCCCTTTCACTCTCAAACGCGAGCTTCCAGCCAAAAGTCCGACAGATACTATAAGCGACCGCCAAGCCTATACCGCTGCCTGAGCCGTGTTCTTTCGTGGTAGAGAAAGGATCGAAAATCCGAGGTTTTATTTCATGTGGTATTCCGGGGCCGTTATCTTTGACATAAAGCTTTAGTTTGCCTTCATGAAGTTCTGATAGAACCCAAATTTTGGGGTCCTTAACCTCAGCTCCTTTTAAAGCGTCAATCGCATTATCAATTAAGATCCGCAAAATGATTGATAAGTAATCGATGTGGCATGTCAACCAAAAGCTTTGATCGTAGTCTGTAATCACTTGAATGCCAAAGCGATCAATTTTATCCGACAGAATTTCAAGAGCATCGTCCAAGGCATGCTGCAATCTACACTCATCAGCTTTTTCAATTGGTACAAATGGTCGGCACAAAAGTAGTAATGAATTCACAGTGGTACTAATCCGATGGATGCTTTTCCTGGCCTTAGTTAGGTTCTTTTCCAGATCAGGAATATCAGAACGATCACGCGTCAGATTGCCAATCATCATCAACTGGCCACTTAATATAGAGAGAGGATTATTAATTTCATGAGCAATGCCGCCCACCAATACACCCAGCGAAGCAAGGCGCTCTTTGATTTGCGCATCGCGGCTTTGTTCATTTATTTTGAGAGTAGCTGCCCGCATGGCAAGTTCGGCCAGGCTTGCCAAGCAAAAGGACAACAAGATGATGATGTAGCGATCGTAAAATATAGTCCTAGCATAATTAACATACTGCGGTTGATAATCCAGAAGAACAGACCTTGAAAAATAGAAATTCATAAGCAGATAAATGAAGGCAATCAACCCACCAAAATGCATGCCAACCAGAGCTGTGGCTGCAAATATTATGATGGGCGCATAGGAATGAGCCCCCACTAGATCAGGTTGCGGAGCAAGTATTATCAGGAAACCTACAAGCAGAGTGGCTGCTAATACTGCGCTGGCAGCCCCAATGCGATATGTATTAGGCCGGGCCAAAAAATGCGAGGCCAAGAGTAAGGGTATTGCCCCCAAAAGTAGAATGATCAAACCACGATCGAGGGCTCCGGGAAGAATGCCATTAAAAATTGCTATCGGGATGCAAAACAGACCGGCTACGAGGAGGAGGATACGCGTAAAACGTGCCTTGTAGTAATGAATGATGTCTTCAAATTCCATTGCGCGCCACTTCCTAACTAATTGCTGCTCGGCTCACGTACTACGTGGAAGGCAGATTAGTCGTTTTCAAAAAGAACGAACAGCGGCGAATTGTACGTTCACGTAAAATTCATACTAATAATTGGGACTGCTCTAGATTGCAAACAATAGTCGCGCTACTGCAGAATCGTAGTAAAGCTCTACATCTTTAGCCACAAGTCAGCTTACGCTAAATACAGTGAATTTTATAACATGATAGTGTCCAAAAGCTGCCCCGGATTACTCCTAATATTTTGTCATAATATGTATTATGTGATCATAATTGCGGGTTATTTTGCGAGGTATAATCAGTCTATTGTAGTTTTTTCAATACAGTGGGATGCTGACAATACAGCTTGTAGATAAGCTCACCCAACAGTGAATTAGCCCAACCAAACCAGGCGCGCGTATAGTTTTCGGCGCTTTCTTTGTGAAATGATTCGTGAATGAAACCTGTACCACCGTACGATTTGACTATGGTTTGGAGACATCGATAGATTTCATCCTCGTCGTGACTGGTAAGGGCGAACATGATGATACTCATAGGCCAGACATAGTTCCATCCGGTATGAGGACTGCCAATGCCCTGTCCATATTTACCCATAAAAAACTAAGGATTCTGTTCGCTTCATAATATGGCGCGGCTATTTTGATAGATTCTGTCAGAGCTAGGAAGAAAACCTAAGTAGGGAGGAGAAAGGAGGCTGGGGATGTTCGCATTATCCATGATCAAACGGCCACCGTAGCCATCAACTTCATAGAAATAGATTTTTTCCCATCGAGATGCTCACCTGTTCCAAATAAATGGATCGACTCGTATATTAAATTTGATAAGGCCTCATGATTTTGAAGTAATATGCTTGAAGCTGATCAGGATTGCTAGTCTTTCATTGTGTTGTAGAAACTGAAAAACTTGCCACCCGGTAAGGATAGATATTTTTCCTAGCTAGGGTCTGAAAAGCTTAAGTAAATATTGCGATCTTTTTCCATATCAAAGATGGACTGAGAGCTACTTACTTTTGCTAGTTCTATTTCCATTAATATTTGCACGTATTTTTGTCGATAGGAGCCTAAGTGTCGGTGAGGGAATTTTTATTATCGATTTGTAGGGGTGCTTAAACTTGATTCAAGTTAGAAAAAACTTAATGATTTTCATAACTAGTCTTGTTGTTTCCACTCCTTTGGCGTTTGCTCTCGAAACCCAAGTTGTTGAAATTAAAGAAGAATTGCTAGGTAAAAACGAGTCCATCGGTCCCTATTTGTTGACGGCTTCAGACCCGAATAAAGAAATGGACGTCAGTACTATCATGGGCAAGCAGTTTGATGATCGATTCCGATCATTTGGTGACAAAAAAACGATTTCTTATGGTTTGAATCGCCGCTGGCCACATTGGGGATATTTTGTTGCCAACAATCCTAGCAGACAAATTCAAACTGTCTTTCTTGAGTTTGGTTATAGTTCAATCGATTATATCACTTTGTACAGGGTTACCACTGAAGGTGAAATCTTAGATGAGCAGACTTTAGGTGACAACTTACCGTTTTCAGAGCGAGCAATCAAATATCGCCATGCGGTGTTTGAGCTCGATCTTGAACCTGGCTTAAGTCACTTTTTAGTCAAGATTAATACGACTTCTGGTGTCGTCTTTGATCTAAAATTTCATAGTAATGAAAGCTTCAAAAATCTAAAACTACAGGAACTCGTTGCTGTTGGAATACTTATTGGTGGTATCATTACTATATTTTTCTATAACTTTTTTCTTTTTATTACGACTGGAGATAAAAACTATGGTCGCTACATTATATATGTAGCGAGTTATTTCTTTTTTGCGATCAACTATTATGGCATTGCCCCGTATTTCATGTTTTCGACCTGGGAAAAAGCTCCTTTTACATCTTGGGATCTCTACATGTTGATAGATTCTATTACTGTTGGGGCTATTTTGTTCACTACTGGCTTTTTAGATTTAAGGCGTGAATCGCCAAAACTCTACAAAGTGCTAATGGGGGCAGCAGTGGTTTCCGGAGCCAATGCAGTTTCAAACTTATTGTTTTTGCATGGTGAAGTTCAACAATTAATCTCGTTGACGGTATTGATGTCATTTGTCATCGGTGTCTTGCTCGTTGCTGTTGGCGTTCGAATGGCAATCAAGGGCTACCTACCGGCGGTCTATTATTCAGTAGCCTGGATTTTTGTAATTGCGGGCAATTGTTTGGTTATATTTGCTGCAAATGGAATGTTGGAATATAATTTTCTGACAAATTGGAGCCAGCTTATCGGCGCGAATGCCGAAATGTTGCTTTTGTCATTCGCTCTTGGCTCTCGTATCAACCTTATTAAACGGCAAAAGCTCCAAGCTGAGCGAGCGATGTTGAAGGAAGCCGAAGAAAAGAAACGTTTGCAGGCAGAGTTGATCGCAAATCAAGAGGAAAACATCCGTACTTTGGATGCAAAGGTCAAAGAAAGAACCCAGGCGATTCGGGAAATAATGACTCACATCAAACAGGGTATTTTCACCTTTAAAGATGATATGCGTATCAGTCCAGAATTTTCTGACTATCTGACTGAATTAGTTGGTAAAAAAGATCTGGTTGGAATTAACTTAAATGATGCCGTTTTTTCCAAGTCTACCCTTTCAGCAAATCAGATCTCGCAGACGATGACGGCTTTGGATTTCTCATTTGGTGAGAGTAAAGAATTTGGATGGAATGCGAACCGAGACTCGCTGATTTGCGAATTTGAAATTTTCAGAGATGATGCATCACGCAAGGTCATCGAAGCCGATTGGGGAGCCATTGAAAATGAAGATGGCGAAGTGGAAAAAATTCTTGTTTCTTTGCGGGATGTCACAGAAATCAAG
The DNA here is from genome assembly GCA_048816425.1 of Oligoflexus sp. FD111. Lineage (GTDB taxonomy): Bacteria > Bdellovibrionota_B > Oligoflexia > Oligoflexales > Oligoflexaceae > JBMDZZ01. Next base: position 78,042 of record JBMDZZ010000015.1, on the reverse strand, counting down.
GAGTTAAAGGCAAAAGCAGATGAAAAAGAACAAGAAGCAGCCATGCTACTTGAAATGCTTTCCAACGATATAGACAAGACACAAAAATTTTTGGAGCGAACACTACGGGCATGGCGAGATGTAGACAGTGAATTATTAATTTACGCGAATGATCCCAAGAAATCTTATACGAACTTGTTTCGCTTGTATCATACAATAAAGGGTAATGCCAGATCACTTGGCTTTGTCAAGATTTCAGATGCAGTTCACGACGTAGAAAGTCTATTGAAAAAGCTCGGGAGTCATTATAATTCAGATAAATTGAAGCGATTAGTAGAACTATCTGGGCAGTCTCATACGCTTGTTAACAAATATCATCAGATTTTCGCCGAGAAATTTACACGATTTGTGAGTCAAGATGTTCCGGAAAAAGGTCGGCTTTTTGAACTATTTTGTGAGAAATCGATCTTACCGATGGTTGCTAGAATCGCGAACGAAATTGGCAAACCTGTTCCTGCACTTAATATTAGCAATCCCAATTCTTTTCTTATTATGAATGACGAGATTGAAGATGTAGCGCAAAATATTTTAAATCATTTAATCAGAAACTCCCTGGACCATGGTATTGAAAGTTCCCAGGAAAGAAAACATCTTGGGAAAAAGCCTTATGGTGAAATCGATATTTCTATTACTATCGATAAAAATAAAATGGTGCATCTTGTTTATCGGGATGATGGGCGTGGCTTAAATCTCTCGAAAATTTATGGTATGGCATTAAGAAGAGGTTTAATCACCGAAGCAGCTACAGATCGTGATATCATCGAGGCGATTTTTAACGTAGGATTTTCCACTTGTCCTAAAACAACTCTTATCTCCGGTCGAGGGATTGGTATGGATGCTGTAAGGCATTACTCTCAGTCTTTAGGTGCCGATTTTACGGTTCATTTGGACAAAAATCTTGATGAATTGACCCTAAAGAGAATCAAGACCGAAAGTGATGAAGATATATACGCTTCTTTTTCATTTCACTCTCGCGTCAGTTTAAAGTCTGGAGCTGCATTAAGTAGCGAATCACTTGATTTTCTAGTAGAAAAATCGGGTTAGTTTTTCGAGAATCTGGTTGTTACTAATGCTGTTAGCGCGTCAGCAGGTTCTCAAGAGGACGGGCCGCTGGGAGCCACTAGCTGTAATACATCGTCCAAAAGCTTTCATGCACTTAGTTAAATACAGACGTGATTACAAGCCAAGAGCTGTATGCCATAGATGTTAAAGCAGTGCCATTGAATAGCAAGGTCAGTTTAAGGTTTTTAAATCGCTTCGATTTCATCATTGAGAAAAAATCCTATAATACTCTCGTATGAGCTGTCGATTTAATTCCAAAAACGGATCTTCAATAAAATTCTGAGGGCTAAACCGCTCCCCCCAATTGAGCGGTTTAGCCCTTCTTTGCGTTTGGCCACTAGTGAACTCAAGTCCCTTAGCCGGCCCTCATTGTCAGATCAGAAAATGACCGAATCGTCCACCATCTACCTTGCTGCGGTATAAAAATCTCTAGCGTAAGCCCTCTTGACCACGAAATCTTCGCTGGAAATCGGATTTGTCCTCGTATGAAGTAACCACTTTGCAGGGCATGCATGGAATTTTGTCCATATGGAACAAATATCCAGGGATCTCTAACTTCTTTACTGGTCACTGACCAACTGGATAGAGTGCCCGGTACCATGGTCTTTTCATTTCCAGCCAAAGACGGGGAAAAGCTGCCATAAATAGTCGCCAACCAATGACCGTTTTCGCTATGCATGAGCAACTGAAAATTGTTAGCAGTCCCGACATGCAGTTTTTGTAGACTGACGCGTATGCACGGTGGTTGTGCGCCCCCTGGAAAAGGATGAAATTCATAAGGGATCTGCTGCAAAGGTACGCTATCCCCTCGACATGGGTTCGATGGGTGGGGATAGCCAATTGGTGAATTTTGGATTTGTCTTGCAAACGGTTGCAAGCTGACTTTTCCGCCTGGATTTAAATCAAAAGGCCAGAAATCAGCTTCGACCTTTCCCAAGTAGGCAAATGCAGGATCATCGCTTTTGATCGATTTCAGAGTTAAAGCAATATCACGATCCATCACAAACACGCTGTCGTGTTTCATACCAAAAATATGCCCGAGCTCATGCAATAGCAGATGTTGAAGCTTTCTTTTTTCACTGGTAAACGCCGCCAACCAGATATAGCCAAAATTACGATGAGACTGGTGATTATAGGAGCGTCGCAGGGCAAGCCCTAAACCATTATCTTCGTGGAGCTGTCGATAAACTTGCAGAGTTTGGTTGTCGTCACCAAAATAAATTTCCAATTCTGGACTTTGCGAACAGTCCACTTCTTTTGCTGCTAGAGTCATACTTAACTGGGGGAGCTTAGCAGAGAAGGGCGCAAAGGGCTGTCCCGGTTCACCGATTTGATAACGCTGAAAAAATTGCCACCAACTGGCGAAAGCTTCTGCCACCATGTCACGTAATTCAACTGTTGACAGTGGATAATTGGGGCTGGGTCGCAAGCAATAACGAATCGGTTCTTCGCCAAGAAACCAAACATTATCGGTCATCTGATAAATGTTGCCACCGTTACCTGACCAACCGCCAAGCAAATTTTGCTCGGGCATCATCGCCTGACCTTCCCTCTCGAAGGCTAGTAAAAGTAGTCCGATTAGCATGAATGTTTTCAGCATCACTTTCTCCGGAAAAACTAAAATTTCTTCCTTGCGCACTTCTATACGAGTTAAAACGCCAAAGAGCCTTGACACTATTCAGAAATTGCGATCTTGTATACAAAAAATTAGTACTTTCTCGAAGGGGAATTGCTTATAAATGTCTAAATTTCAGGTCTTTCGTTATCAGTGTTATCGGGAATTGATTCGTGACTATGCCAGATTTAAGTCGCTGTCGTATCGCTCGTTGGCGACTGCTGCTCATATTCACACCAGTTATTTCTCACGAGTCATGGCAGGCGCTACTGATTTTTCCGCAGATCAAATATTTAAGATCACCAAGGCTATGCAGATTCAGGAACACGAAATTGAATATATACTTTTGTTAGGTGAGTGGAGTCGTGCCAGTCATCATGAGCATGGCTCCTTTATTAAAAAACGGATTGAATATTTACAAGAAGAATATTGCAAACTTGCTGATCAACTGCAGGGTATTGCCGTTAAACTCGATGAAGACGCCATAAAAGCTTATTATAGCGACATCCGCTTGGCAAAGGTCCATATGTTGCTCATGATACCCCGTTATCAACAAAATCTGCGCCTCGTCGCCCGACAGCTGCGCATCAGCGAGACGGAATTGCAAAAACTTTTACAGCAATTACATCAGCTCGACGTGATTTGCTGGGAGAAAGGGCGTCTGCGTCGAGTAAAATCCAGTGTCCACCTGGACGAGCATCACCCCATCTCACTACTGAATCATAAAAACTGGCGGATTGATGCTCTTCAACACCTTAATACCTGCGAACGCAAACCAAGTGACTATCATTTTTCGGCGACATTCACTTGTGATGAGTCCACTAAGATTAAGATCAAAGATATTTTAAAAGCTGCCATCATTCAGGCCCAAAAGTTAGTCGCCGACTGCCCCTGCGATGAAGAAAGCTACGCTCTAACCATTGACTTGTATCAGTCATAATGGAAGAGATTCTATGCAAAATAGACTCTCTTTGCGTTAACTGTTCACTTTTCGTCAATTTTTCCTCTGCTTTTTATTCATGATTCGTAGCCATCAGCCAGCAATTCGCTACATTGATTGGATATTAACGATCAGTAGGAGGATGAACCATGAAAGACTTGGTGTCGCATTGGTTGCGTTGCTGCAGCCTAGGCATTACTTTACTTATGTCACAAGTGGCTTTCACTCAGACAGTAGCGGAAAAAGATTTGGCGCTATTGCTGGATCGAAACCCTAATCAAGCGGTGCGTTTTCAAAACCAAGGGGGCATTGAACTGTTTTCACCGACTTGGTACCAACAGCTGTTAAATAGCTATCGTAGCACTCCTGTAGGTCGGGCAATTGAGCAAGAAAATCGCTACCATGATTGGCAACTGGTCGCTATGCGGGTCGCCCCTTGCGAACCCCTGGGTATCACACCTAAAGATCAAATAGCTGAGCACTGTTGGCCAGAGGTTCGTCTGATCTGGCAACCCTTTGTCTTAATCGGTTCACAACGCAGCCTGTTTGCGGATGATCGCGCCATTCATGCAATCTATGATGTTTTTCCTGATGGTGCATTGACTGGAACAGAAATGGAGCGAGTGATCACTTTACGCAATCGCCTCTACTCGTATTATCACGGTTCGCGCAATCCCGATTTACTCTTGAACCAAGTCGAAGACCGGGAGTTTCAAACATTACGCAACAAGGTGATCAACCGACTCCTGAGCAATACTTTATGGCTTCGAACCCTGGTGAATGAAGGCCATCAACTTTATCGTGGTCACGGAATACGACCGGAACAACGCAGCAGCAGTGCCGGCGAATTCCGTAACCGGCTCTTACATTGGCTGCGAGCCTATACGGCTTCCAATCTAATCAAAGAGGTCACTTCATTTTCTTTACCAGCTGGCAGGGCGCCAGGTTCCATCAATTTATGGAGTATGATCGCCTTTCATCAAGGTTCAAACGGTCAGTTACAACCACGCCCGATAGATATCGTTTCCGCAGAAGACGGTCACACCCTGTTTAACTTTGGTCACCATACAACCGTAACAAGAGAGCAAGAAGACTTCCGCTTATTCCAAACAAATCTAAGTATAGCTGCGCGTCGCGAACTTTCCCAATCGGTGATTTTTCATACCGCCGATCGTAATCGCCTATTGGCGAAGATCGCTGATCGCAACCAAACTCATACGCTTACCACCAGTTGCGCCAGTTGTCATCGATTCAATCCGGACCTCAATAACATGCATAATATGTCTTATTTTGTTGGTCAGCCACAGATTTCACTGGCTGCCCGTGTCCAACGGGATGTTGCTTGGGACCTTTCATGGTTAGCGCGCCAGGGTTTTATAGGAACGAGAGTAGCTTTAGAAGAGTTCCCCATGGAATTCTAGCCGGAAAATACATTTCATGTCGTACCTGAGTCGAATTGATTCGACTCAGGTTTTTCTAACTTAGCTGCATTGCCAGATATATGGTCTGGTATCACCCAAATAATGAAAATCAAGTGCTTTCAAAATGGGTGAACTCATCGGTGCCGCCTCCACCATGAGGTAGGAACAGTTGTGAATTTTAGCCAGAATTGCTCGCTGACGTACGAGCGCGCGAAACGCGCCTTTGCCACGGACTGCTGGAAGCGTCGCCCCACCATATAGCGAAGCTAAAGGATGGTGAAGTTTGACCCAACCGGTTGCTACCAATTTCTCTTGCTGATAACAGCCAAAAATGTAAAGGCTCTCGGGAGCATTTCGCTTCTCTCTTTGTAGGCTAGACTTGAGCCAGTCTAGTCCACCACCCCAAATCTCATTCTGCAGATTCACAAGGTCCGAGACTTGCTCGTCCGACGCTATTTCCTTGATCGCAAGCTCGCACGAAATATCCCCCACATTCAGTGGAGCAGAAAGGTCCAGGACAAGGATTTCCTCTTTTTCACCAGCCTGAAAACCCTTGTTGAGCAATATACTTTCCAGCTCTTTTGGTTGGTAAAGACTGGAATACTTCCATTCAAACGATCGCTGTTTGTTCCCAAAGTATGCGATCTGCTCATCGATGACGCATTCGAGATCACGGACATCAGTCAAATTGCAGTGCACGATACTATTTTCAAAGGCAGTCGATCCAGGGCCTTCCATACGTATCAGTGTGGGCAGCTTTTCGATCTTGTATTGATCGTCGGCAGACGGCATTTTTTCCAGAAAATCTTGGTAAAACCTGAGAAAATTGGTTCGAAACATTAAAGCGGTCCTTCCCGGTTCATCGGCTGATCGTGAAGAGCAATCAATGCTCATGCGAGTCTTATACTGCTGCAGCCTCTATGAGAAGAGATAAGAGAACTGCTATGGTGTCGATACATTTTATGCGAACGGCAGATAGTATCAACTTTTCGCTCGATATCATCAGAACTTTTTGAAACTGGGGCGTTAATTGGCGACGAGCGGACAGCCCCTTTTCATGCTAAGGCCAGCATACTTTTGTCTCCCTGGATAATAGTGATGGTTGGCACCAGGCTCTGTCGGCCGTCGTGGTGCTAGATAGGAGAAAAGTCCCGACCAACTAGGCTTGGGATACTATAAGCCGCACTAGAGCTGGTCTGTATCGCCCATTTTATGGTAGTCTTCAGGGATTGACAGTTTGGGTATGGGTGAGAATAATTATGGAATCGAGAAAAATAAGTAGATCTGGGATTTTACAGATCGTGGCCAGCTTGATGATCTTGTTCGTGGTCGGTGCCTGGTATTTTGACTTTCTGTTTCGCTTTTTGATTGGCACGGATGCTACTATAGTCGGGCGTGTGATTAATCTAATACTGTTATTTATTTTTGCCCTAGGTACCTTGAGAATCTTGACAGTATTATGGCAATTTTCTCAGGAAGAAAACGAACTGGAACGATTCAGTAAAAATGTTGGTTCCAAGTCAACCAATGTATTTCATGATGTCTCGCATGACTCCATCATCGGTCGACGCTATCATATTTTATTAGGACTGAAAGAAAAAAATGCTGACATCAATCAAGCTGTCTTGTCAGGGGTTCTCAAAAGCGAACTTAATGCCCATTCATCTCTGGCTCGGTATTTTAATAGTATCCTGATTCTCCTTGGTATGTTGGGTACCATTTTATCATTAGGAATCGCTCTAGTTGGTGCTTCAAATCTCTTTGAATCCATTTCCAATGTAGAAGATATGAGTGTCATCGTTAATGGTATGTCTACAGCTCTCTCAACGACTCTGACTGCCATTGTCTGTTATGTATTTTTTCGTTTTTTTCTTAGCAAGCTGTATGAGTCCCAGAATTTTATATTGCGTAGTGTTGAACGTTTAACCATGACCTATCTCCTGCCGGAATTAGCCCCGCGTATCCCTACAGTTGATGAGAAGCTGGCTGGTCTTTTGCGTCGCATGGATGAGTTAATGGTGCAGATCAATCGACAGCAAGAGCAATTGGATGAACGCGAGGATCGCTTGACCCAGGGAGTCGAGCAATACCGTGATGGGATGGGTGAAATGATTGCAAGTATGAGCAAGATACATGACAGTCTGAAGCAAGGCTTCCGCTTGTAAGGGGAAGAAATGGAACTTTTTGATCTTGACCATAACGAAGATACTGAGAATGAAAGCTTTTGGCCATCTTTTGCTGATATCATGATGGTCATCGTGATTATATTTTTGATGGTGATGGTGGTTTTGGTCTCCAAAAATTGGAATCTCATGGAAAAATTGCGCCAGTCTTTATTGGCTGAGCAGCAGTCAAGTGTCATCATTGAAGAGACCACGGAAAAAAACCAAACTCTCGCCAGTCAGTTAGCTGATGCTGAAAATCAAATCAGTTTACTGAATTTGCGGCTGATGGAGCTGCAGAACGAGCAGGCCGAATTGAAAGCCCTCAGCGATACTCAAAGTGCTGAAATCGCAAAACTTCAAGAGTCAAATTTGATGGCTAATCTACAGATTACGGATCTGTCTAATGAACGTCAAATGCTGCGTCATCAATTGCATAGTCAAGAACAGATTCTTAAAGAGCGGGAACAGATCATTGTCGTTCTGAAAAACGAGGCTGAACTGAAAAATGTTGAATTTGTTGAACTTCAGAAAAAATACGATAAGCTTATTCGTCCAGCCCGGACCGCTACAGGTAAAGTTATTGCCGAAATAACCTATGATAAAAATGGGGGGCAGCCAGTTTATGAGCTGAAGACCCCTGATTTTCCACGGCAGGCAGTTTCCTTAAATCGCCTCAACGAAGTTCTTGGTAAGTTAAAGGCAAAGTATCCGGATAAGCTTTACCTGAAGCTTATATTTCCTCAGGGAAGTCGAGTTAGTCACGATGAAGCCTGGCGGTTTACCAGTCAGATGCTATCGAGGTACGATTATTATTATCAGGACTAATATCTTTCCTGGATCACTTCAATGTTGAGCGTCATCTGGCGGCATTACAGTCGAATCCGGCCTTTATGTAACCTTGTCCGAAACCAAGGACGAGCTGTCGGCGGTGGCGAAGTCGCACAATTGGTCGCTCGATGATATCGCCATCCATGAGTTAGCTTTACCGGAAGAAAAGATGACGCCAGGTGGTCACTACACTTTCTTCCATCCGTCTGAAGTCGAACTCGGTGGGACGACTCAATCGGTCCTAGCTGAAGTTGATAGGGTTAATCCAACGCGGGTAGTCTTTGACTCGCTCTCCGAGATGCGACTCCTTGCCCGCGATCCGCTCAAGTACCGACGACAAATCCTTGGTTTGAAGCAATTTTTCATCGGGCGAAACTGCACAGTTCTACTCCTTGATGATCGTACCTCTCCTGATGGTGACCTGCAGTTACAAAGCTTGGCGCATGGAGTTGTGATGCTGGAACAGCTCTCTCCGCTCTATGGTGCTGAGCGGCGGAGGCTACGCGTCGTCAAGATGCGAGGCGTCAGGTTCCGCGGTGGCTTTCATGATTTTACGATAGAAAAAGGCGGTCTTGTCGTCTATCCGCGCCTTGTGGCTGCTGAGCATCCGGTGGGGAAAAATAAAGATTCTTATGCGCGACAACAAACCTCAACTGGTATCGCTGGTCTTGATAAACTGCTAGGCGGCGGCTTGACTCGCGGAACCAGCACCTTGGTCATTGGGCCTGCGGGCTCAGGCAAATCAGCTTTCGCCAATCAACATGCTAGTGCTGCAGCGGAACGAGGAGAAAAAACGGCATTTTTTGCCTTTGATGAAGGCTTGCCAACCCTTTTCGAGAGATCCGAAGCCATTGGTTCAAAATTTCCCGACTTTGTAGCGAGTGGTCATATCAGCGTTAGACAAATAGATCCTGCTGAACTATCACCTGGAGAATTCATTCAGACCGTGCGGAATGCGGTAGAGCTTGAAGGCGTTAGTGTTGTCGTCATCGACAGCCTCAATGGCTATCTCAATGCTATGCCGGAAGAAAAATTCCTTGTCATTCAGCTTCACGAGCTTCTTAGTTATCTTAGTCAAAAAGGTATTGTGACGATTCTCGTCGTGGCACAGCACGGAATGCTAGGAGTTTCTATGCAATCACCCGTGGACGTAAGCTTCCTTGCGGACACGGTTATGCTACTTCGTTATTTCGAGACTTGTGGTGAAGTCAAGAAAGCGATTTCGATCGTGAAAAAACGTAGCGGCAATCACGAGCGATCAATTCGAGAATTTTCATTGTCAAAAGATGGCATGCAAGTTGGCCCCCCTCTGGAGAACTTCCACGGTATTTTAACAGGTGTACCGGAATTACTGGTTGGAGAAGGGGGGGCAAGTGGCGGCAAGTGAGCAAGAACTCAATTCCAGAATACTAATTCTTGCCGCCTCCAGTGGAGACTCGTCGATGACGCTAAAGATTTTGGTCGAAGCTAAGATGGTGGCTAAGGTCTGTTCATCGCTCGACAAGCTTCAGTCCGAAATCGAAGAGGGCGCTGGTGCCATTTTAATTGCTGAAGAAATGATCTTTCCTACAGGACTTGGTCCTTTAAAGGAAACTCTTCAGCACCAGCCGCAATGGTCTGACATACCGATCGTCGTTCTAACCCAAAGCGGCCATATGACGGAAGCAGGATTCGAGATCCTGAAAGCTCTCGAAGATCTACGCAATGTCACGCTGCTCGATCGTCCTGTTCGACTTATGACCCTGTTAAGCGTCCTACGTGCCGCATTGAAGACTCGTGAGCGCCAGTACGACATGCGAGATCTGTTAGAAAAATACAAAAGGACCTCCGAAGCTGCTGAAGCAGCAAACCTGGCGAAAAGCGCGTTTCTGGCAAACATGAGCCATGAAATTCGCACCCCATTGAACGCCATCATGGGTTTTGGTGACTTATTACTGGATGCCGACACAACCGATGAGGATCGGGCTGAATTTGTTGCAACCATCCAACGCAATGGGAAGTTACTGACTCAAATTATTGATGACATCTTAGACCTGTCAAAAGTTGAGGCTGGTAAACTCGATATCGAAAGCATTCGTTCTACGCTGCCTGAGCTGATTAGCGAAGTGATGCTACTGATGCGGCAACAGGCTTATGAAAAAGGCATTGATGTCAACGTGCAGGCAGAGCGAAACGCACCACACACGATCACCACCGACCCAACGCGCTTGAAACAGATCTTGCTTAACATCATTGGTAATGCAGTCAAATTCACTCAAAATGGTCAAGTTGACGTCTTCATTTATACAAAGACCGATGCGTCTAGCGGCAAAGATTGGCTCGCCTTCACTATTAAAGACACCGGACGAGGAATTTCTGCCGAGCAGCAGTCACAACTATTTCAGCCCTTTATGCAGGCAGATGCATCTACAACCCGAAAGTATGGCGGAACCGGCCTTGGTCTCATACTTTCTAGGCGGCTTGCCGAGGCATTGGGTGGCGGATTGGAGCTAGTAGCAAGCGAGCCTGATACTGGCTCGACTTTCACCGTTACCGTTGAGGCTATTGATGCCCAGGGCTCGTTTAATATTGGTGGCGCATCCACCAAAGCAGACTCCGCTCCAAGGTTTATGCAGCAACTTCTTCAGGGAGTTCATGTCTTGGTCGTCGAGGATGTTCCAGACAACCAGTATCTTATCCGCCAGATTCTCCGGCGCAGCGGCGCTACCGTGGATCTCGCTGAGAACGGCCAGGAAGGCATCGAAAAAGCCCTGATGTGCGAATACGATATCATTCTTATGGATCTGCAAATGCCGGTAAAAGATGGTTTGGTGGCAACAGCGGAATTACGTCATCAGGGATATTGCAAACCGATCGTCGCAGTCTCAGCCGCTGCGATGGTGGAAGAACGTGAGCGCGCGATACCACATTACCAAGCCGATTAGTGTTGGCACACTACTCAAAGCAATTTGCATGCATACTGGCAGAAGTGTAAGCCCATGAGCTACAGCAGATAAGCGAATCGGGCCGTGGCCCGATTCGCTGGGTTAAAAACAGCAACTATTTCTTTGCAACTAAGGCTTTGATAGCGTCAACTTCTGGACTTTGGTAAGGCTTTACTCCTTCGGCATGAATATGGGCTACAATGATTTGCCCAATTTCGTTGTAAACCTCACTATAAATACCGAGGACCTTCATCTGTTCAGCCTGCTTCTGATTGAGATCACTAGGGCTGACATAATGTACGGAATCAACGTGATAGCGATAGATCAAAAATAGATGGCAAAGAAGCATCAGACGCTTGCGACGGAAATCCGGATCAGTTTGTTGATCCCGAACCGAAAGAATCATCTTGTCTTTGCGGTCTTTGTAACTCGAGAAAACCACGCTGGCCAGTTTTTGATCATCTTCGTCAATGACGCTAAGTTCTAATAAATCTGAGCCGGCAATCATAGGCTTCAATTGGGCTTTTAGCTGTTTCTTGTAAGCATTTTCCTCGCCCCAAACCTTAAGCCAGGATTCCAAGACTTTCGGTTGAACTTCGATCTGCACCAGATGCTGAAACTGAGTTGAGCCTTTACCCATGGCGCGGGTCGTTGCCGTCCGACCTGAGGTTGCCATCAGTACACCATCCATTCGATTGCCACCCACCAAGGACTGAGGTGTTTTGTAAGGCGAATCCAACAGCCGGAGGCGGCGCTGGATACGGGCTAGAGCCAGCATGCCATCATTTTTCAGCGCCGTTGCGAATTCCTCACCCGCAACACCATCGATCTGGTGGCCACCGTAGGTAATAAAGTTAAAGACAAAACCGAGCTTGCCAATCTCTTTGGGAAAGTCGCGCATTTCGTCTTCTGTCATACCGGTTGTATCCCAGTTAAAAGACGGTGACAGATTATAGGCTAGCATTTTGTCCGGGTACTTGGCATGGATCGCCTCAGCGAACTCGCGTGCATCGGCAAGATCCGCTGTTTTGGTCTCCATCCAAATAATATCGCAGAAAGGAGCCACGGCCAGCGACTTGGCAACCGCATAATCGATGCCGCCGCGGATTTGGTAGAAACCCTCCGGTGTGCGGGCCAACTCGCTATCCCAGATCACATCGACGCCGAGATCTTTGGCTTTTTGTTTCGCCTCAAGATGGGATGCTTTGCTGGCAAATTCCAGCCATTGTGCTTTTGACCACTCATATTTTATTCCACCGGCGGCACCACTTTCTAATTGATCAGCAACAGCTTGGGAATAGACTTTTAATCGGGCTTCAGTCTCCCAAGCATCCTGGAAGGCTGTGATAATCTTGTCGTAGGTCGGACCGAAGTCATCGTCGCCGTTCTTGCTGAAAGTTTTAATTTCCTCTGAAATGATGTCGAGGAGTTTATGACTCTTAAGCCAGTCGTGGGTGTTCTTATACTGAGCTTCACTGATATCATAAAGGAGGTGACCGTTGATATCGGTGATGCCTTCGTCATAGATGGCCTTTTGCACGGATAGGATACTGACTTTGTAGCCTGGCACATCCCGATTGGTAGCTCCCAAAACAAATGGCTGATCCCGCTCGTCGCTGGCTGTTTCAAGCAATGAGGCGGCCTCTGCGTCAGTTCGCGCAACAATGATGCCGCCAACTCCCATAAGGTCAAGCTGAAAGCGAGCTGCATTTAGTCGTTTAATTTGCTCATCACATGGAACCAGAACTTTTCCACCTTGGTGACCACACTTTTTCAGTCCCGGCTTTTGATCTTCAATGTGATAGCCCGGTACGCCCACTTCAACGAAACGGCGGATCAAGTTGCGTACATGCGCTTCGCCACCATGGCCGGTATCAGCATCAGCGATGATAAACGGTCGGAAATCATACTTTGCTGTCTTTTTGCGTTCCTGCTCCGACATGCGGGCGCGGCTGTAGGTTTGGTTTTTGTCAGCCGAGAGAAGAGCCCGCACAAGGCCGGCCGCTTCATCTGGAACCTGACTTAAGGGGTAGCTTGCCAAGTCAGGGCCCGGGTTTTCGGTCTTCGAACCTTTGGCTGAAGTCGCCCAGCCGCCAAGGTAGATGCCCTGGATTCCCATGCGCTTGATGGCAACCGCTTGCCCTGGCGAATACGGTCCAAAAGTTGTGATCGATTCGCCTTTTGCAAAAAGTTCCCGTAGCAGAGCATAAAATTCATCGGCAGTAGACTCGGTGATCGGAAAACGCTCGACTATGCTGCCTTGTTGTTCCACAACTTGCCGGGCATTATAAAGCCTGGTGATTTCCGCAAAGCGTGGGCCTTGCATCCAACACTGCATTTGTTCAATTTGCGCTTTGAATTCTACCTCGTTGTCGACATCCACTTTCGATGCGATTCCTAGTCCAGAAACAGAGTTTTCAGGGCTTTGCGCTGCGTTCTTCGTCTTCTCTTTCATAAAAAGTCAATCCTTTGGTTGCATGGATTAGGTCATTGACGTTTTGGTCGATCTTGCCTAGATCAATATACCATGTCAGCTACTGATCATTAACAACGTATAGCCGCACGATTAATCAGGCGATAGTCAACATACCATTCGGAAACGTTTTGCACGCCTTTGCCTTTCCATGATATTCGATATTAAATTTAACAGAAACCAGGATTTAAAAGCTCCATCTGCGATAGAGTCTGAGAATTCTTGCCAGAATTCCTGGATCAGCTGCCGTTACCGTCGTGATGGCTGTTCTTCCAGCAGTGTTACCTGCAAAGTTTTTTAAAAGAAATGAGATGAAAATAAAAGTGAGCCTAGACCAAGAGGGTTCTCGGCATGTCAGGTAACGCCTGACAGACCTATACATGGGCCTCACACCTTACCGAATGTGTCGACATTTTTCACTTAATAGCTTGCCAGGCTAGTGTAGGGCGGTCACTTCTGTCATCTTTTTAGCCTGCAACAATGCGTTGAAAGATCCTTTCAACCTCATCCTTGTTACATAATTGTGTTCCAGGGCTTGATACAGTTGACGCACTACAAGCTATACCGTACTGAACGGAGTTGATCATATTCATGTTATGTAGAAGTCCAAAAACAATTCCCCCAAGCATGCTATCTCCGGCGCCGACCTTACTGACTATTGGCACAGTAGGTGAGCGGAGCCGCTGCTTGATATCTTTGGTGACAAGCAAAGCACCAGCTGAACCCAACGACAGAACCACAACCTCAACCTTTCCTTCGTGCACCAAAGCTTCAGCAGCTTCCTCCTGTTCAGCCTCATGCATTAAGGTTCTGCCGGTAAGTTGACGCAGTTCTCGTAAATTAGGCTTGATTAAGTAACAGTGATGCTTCAGGCCTTCCGACAAGGCTTGGCCGGAAGTATCAAGTATAAAACGGACACCGTGGGTACTGGCTATTTCGCTAAGCTGCCTGTAGAAGTCAATTGGTACCCCAGGAGGTAGACTGCCACTTGCCACAAGGTAGCGGGCATCCTTGATACTCTTCTCAAGATTGCTGATGACTGCTTGCCATTCAGTAGTTTTAATATCTGGTCCTGGCATGCCGAAGCGATATTGATTGCTAGTCGATGATTCAATGACCAAGAGGTTTTCCCTGGTCCAAGCTTCAAGTTCGGTGGGCATAAGTTCAATGTTTTTTTCTTCTTGGAGCAGCTTATTGAGTAACTTCCCCGTAGGCCCACCGTTGGTATAGATTGCGAGTGAAGAACAATCAAGCTTGCTTAGAACTCTTGACACATTTAGTCCACCGCCACCGGGATCATAGGAAGGCTGGCTGCAGCGTAATTTATCATTTGGTACAATTCGCTCGACTGAGCTGCTTTTATCAACAGCTGGGTTCATGGTAATAGTAATGACCGCATTCATTTTTTTATATTTCCTCTAAAAGTTTTCGTGTATCTGCCATTCATTTGAGAGCCAATTCTGTCACATGGCTGAAAACTTTTGTTAGGATGACAACGGTAATGGTGAGAGGTCAAGTCTCTTGAGGCAAATATTTGCTTGCTCCTTGTCATCTAAATATTTGAACTACGATAATCTTCTATCAGTTCAATTGAATGCAGCATATTCGCCAGTACGAGGGAAAATAATTGGCTTACCTTTAAGCCATTCCGGACTCAATGTTTTATACCGGGAAATTACCCATTCCGTGAAAGCTTTCGCCAGGAGCGGATGGCCTCAACAAATATGGCGTCATGTTACTACTCATGCGAACCAACTTTGAGCCATTGATTGGGCGAGCATCTTCTGTGGAAAAGATAGATGGTGTGACGCAAAAAAAGCTTCGCGGAAAGCCATTTTTTTCAATATAAGCTAAAGTGCGGACTCCCGTTTTGTGTTAGAGAGGATTGTCCAGAGATCTTCAGACGTGAGGAAGAGTAATTGATGAATAATACAAAGAAAAAAATTTTAGCCCAGACTACCATCTTCCATAGGCTCTTTGGTCTTATCTTTGTTGCTGGTGGCGCGATTTTTCTTTTCATGGCAAACACCATCTTTGAAGGCAGCTCAGGTGATTCTCAATTTGACCAGATGGCTTTTGCTATTCAAATTTTTCAAAGCATCATTGGAATTTTGATTGTCAGCGTTGGTCTTTTCGTTTTTCTTGCTAAGCGTGAGCTGATCTATGATGAGACGACTGTCGAATACCGGACGACCCTGCTGGGCCGCTCGTGGAGCCGTGTTGTTGACAGAAGTCTCATGCGAGATCTTGGTCCGCATGCGTTTTTTGGAGCGAGAAGTCGCCATCGGAAGCCATTTCTTTAGCGAAAGCGGTGTTTTTTCTGTTTTTTCGGTTCGCTAGATCGGTTGCTCTGGTGACCAAGAGCCAATCAGGGGAATGGCAAGGATTCGAGAATTTTCCGCCATTTGACCTTGAAAGTCTTGCAGAGCAACCTAGTAGAGCGATTCCTTTTGTTGGAGCATAACTACAATAACCTGGAGCATTACCTAGACTATGAAGAACAAGTTCGAGAAGCTCTTTTCTATTTTGCTCAAAATATAAAATATATTTTTCTTTTAGCATCTCATAATTTTCTTCTGGAACAAATTTTTTCGGAAAACTAACTGTGCGATGAAATTTAGTAACAACGTCGTTGAGTATCTTACTTGTCGCCAACTCAATACCACGCAATTGTAGATAGTGATGATGCGGTTCACAATTCGAATACTCACTTTTCTCGCAACCATGACTATGTGCCCATCCATCATGGCCCTCCCTATAGTCTGCTAGAAGAGGTCTGCACAAAAGGAGTATAGATATTAGTATTGGTGTTCTAAATACTGAACTCACCAGCTTAGATCTCAAATTCTATCTTTTTCACGGCCCACGTATTCATCAATAAAATCTTCGATCCGTGGCCTCGGAATTCTGGGTTTATTTGGATCACTATGTGGCTTTGGAGTCCCCGACTTAAAGCGCTCACATTCTTCCTCAGAATGTTCTAGGAGAGAAACTTCTTTTGGTGGGGCATAAATACAACCACTAGGAGCATTACCCAAACTTTTAGGGATTACTTCTAGTAACTCTCTTGGATTCTCTTCAAAAAATAAAATGAACTTTTCTTTTATTTTTTCAGAAAACTCATAATATCCTTTCTCGATAACTTTCTTTGGAAGACCAACGGTGCGATTGTAAACGGCTAGAGCATCGCTAAGTGTTTCCCTAGTAGCTAAGTCAATTCCACGTAATTTCAGATAGTGATGATGCGGACTACAGTTGGGATTCTTACTGCCCTCACAATTGTGCGGATGTGTCCAACCCCCATGCCCCTCTCTATAGTCGGCTAGAAGTGGGCTACACAATAGAAGTAAAAAAGCTGGTAGCAGTGTTCGCATTACAATCTTCCTTACCATGGTTTAATCGGTTTTGGTTTTACGCCCCCAGTTCCAAAAGATCCACCTTGAGATTCATCATTCTTTGGATCTTTTTTTGGGATAACTGTTAAGTTAGAATGACACCAAGCTAGATGCGGAGAGCTGACGCATGGATCTTCCGGGGAAGTATTATTTCCTTGCGACGGGAACTTAATATTTTCCCGTAAATATTTATCATATTGATCGCAGGTCATGCCATGAGCTTTGATGCATTTTTCATCTTGCTTCTTTTTTTCTAGCTCTCTCTTTGCTATTTCAAGATCTACTTTAATATTTTGATTGACCTTTTTTTCATGCTCGGCGCAGCTCATTCCGTGATCTTTCTGGCATTTAGCTTCTTTTTCAGCTCTTTTTCGATCTTCTTCAGCAACATGAGGATCAATCGTTTTCGAATAGTCGTTAGGATTGATCGGAAGGCCGCAAGAGACTTCAAAAGGATTATCATTATTAGCTGGCGTTGAATTAGTTGGATCTAATTTTAGTGGATTCTCTTCTGTCGCAGATTCGAAAGGATCTGGATCTGAAGATGGCTGCTCGTTTTTTGGCTGCTCGTTCTTTGGCTGCTCGTTTTTTGGCTGCTCGTTTTTTGGCTGCTCGTTTTTTGGCTGCTCGTTTTTTGGTTGTTCAGGCTTCGGTGGCTCAGAATTACCTGAAACAATCCCACCATCATCTTTACTTAATGCAGCTAGTATATCGTCGTCTGAAGCTTGTTCCCATTTGTCCCTTGATTCGTCGCGGAATTTATTTAAGGCCTCTGGAGTAACTGAGTCAGTAGTTGTAGAAGACTCGTATTTTCCGTCAATTCCAAGTTCAACTTCGGCTATAATCGCGTCTATTGTACCTGATAAATTACCGCCCCCACTTTTGGTTGTGGTAGTTGATGAAAGCCCTGAATTTTCGATTCTGAATTTCATGATGTCTCTATGAACCAACCGCTCAATTGCTAATTCTCGGCCTTTTTCTTTCAATTCATGATGGTGAGGTGTGCAATTAGAATTTTGGCTATCGTTACAATCATGAGTGTGGTTCCACCCGTCCCATCCCTCTCGAAAGTCGCCAAAAGGGTTGCTTGAGCCTTTAGTGGCTGCTTCAAGCTCCAAATTATATTCTTCAAAGGTTAACGCTTCATAGCCCATCTTGGAGCATTGATCTTTATATTGAGCGAAAGATTTTTTCTCATTTTTTATCTGGTTAATAGTAATTTTAGTAAAACTAAGTTTTCTAAGATACTCATCAGAACCGTCATGGACTGGGTGAAGATCAGTTGGGCAATCTTCCTCTAGCATCTCAATAACATCTTCTTTGCTATAACCTAGAAGCACCATTTCACGATAAATTTTATATTCCTGATCACGAATTCTTCGAAGCTGTGAAGGAGGCACGCTTGGTTTATGGCTTGGACGATAAAAGGTAGAGTCTGAGAAACAAACGCTCTCATTGTTTGGCGTGAGCTGGTTACGATTGATATTAGCAGTTAAACCAGCTGGTAGACTTGCGTAAAGAAAAAGAGAGATCACACCCTTTTTTGTAATATTTGCCATGAACATCTCCTGTACCAACTGTAGGATGTACCAAATTTGCGTAGACAGATCAGTTTTTTAATCGAAATCGGTAGTGATAGCAACAGTTAAATCCTTTGATTATCAAGCTATGTGGGTGCGCTCACGTATTTTTGCAATTACAGGCAAATCGGACTTAAATTTGAGCCGTTCATAAGAAATTTCTATAGTCCTCTGAGTGGTAGAAACTAATCATTAAAAGTTAAGTTTCAAAGTATTGAACACAATTTTACGGTAATCCATTGGGAATGATGTTCCGCATCTTCTTGAGGTCGAAGGGCGACCTGATCCAGAAGTTGTGAGATCTTTCTTGACCAAATCCATGGCAGAGAGCAGCAAACTTCCATGGACATTCGATAGAGTGAATTTCAGCAAATTGCACCTTCAAAATTAAACCGACTCATTATATGGTCTTCACGCAGATTTCCCTGCTGTGAGCTAGATTCCCTTTCTGTGAACCATCAATCTTAGGGAGAAGATGAGTGCAGGGCATTGAAATCATAAAAGAAAATGACGATTGGCTGGTTCTCGATAAACCTCAAGGCGTTTCCGTTCATAATCGACAAGGCGTCGATTTGATTAGCTTTGTTAAGGCAAGAAGCGGCAGTGCTGACAAGGCTTTTCCCATTAACCGGCTCGATAGCGGTACCTGCGGCCTGGTCCTCTTTGCTAAAAACAGCAAGATCGCCACGATTCTCCAGCAGAGTTTTGAGAAAAGGCAGGTCAGTAAAATTTACCTCGCTCGTGTTCAAGTCCTAAGAAATCCACCAGAAGTCGGTGCAACTGGCTTGTGGCGTTGGCCTTTAACCAACCGGGCCGAAGGGCGAAAGGATCCCAAAGGTTTTTGGGGTAAACGAATTCCTTGTCAAACACAATGGCAGGTCATGGCAGTGACGGATGATTCTGCAATCCTAAAAATCAACTTACTCACTGGCCGTAAGCATCAGATTCGTCGGCACTGCGCGATCTATGGCTGGCCCATTTGGGGCGACCCTCGCTATGGACCAAAAGATGTCGAGTTTGAAGAAGGTCACAATCTCATCGCCAAAGAACTGAGCTTTACTGATCCGCAATCGGGTGAACTGGTCACCGTGACTTCAAAGTTTCAGCTCTCGTAAGTACTCCTTGAGGGTGGAGCCGGTGTAATATAAGCGATTGGTTATCGACCTATTTTCCTAATCTCCAATCTATCCTATGTTGCCCCTGTAATTTGCAAGGAGGCATCAGTGTAAATTCAAAGACGGAATAAAGCCCAATGGGCTAAAGTCATCGAAGCTTTTCGATCAAGCGGCCTTACGGCAGCTGAATTTTGCAAAAAGCATGAGTTCAGCATCCACACCTTAAAAAATCAAATATACCGAAAATTCGCCGTAAAGCGTGTTGCCTCGAAGGCAAAGCTCAAATTTAAAAGAACGACTGATAAACAGAGGCATGATTTATCACTCTGATCAGGGAAGCAAGTACGCGTCCCAAGATTACCGCGATGTTTTATCACTGAAAGGAATCGTTGCCAGTATGAGCGGTAAAGGCGCTTGCAACGGATTATGCGCCTTTAGAAAGCTTCTTTCATACCTTGAAAACCGAGTGCGTATTTCATGAAAATTTTGAGACGGGAATGCAAGCAAAACTAGGAAATCTCGAATAGATCGAAGCTTTTTATAACCGGGAGCGACTGCATTCTACCCTCGGTTTTAGATGACTGTTAACAATTGAGGTTGACCTTGAACAAAAATGTGCTTAACTTCCGGTAAACTTTTCCTGGAGAACATCAATTTTGAGTTTAACCTCATATTACGCCTGCCGTCCTTCATTGTCAGAAACACTTAGGGAGATCCCGACGTTTAGCGCGGATCTCCAAGCAGGCTTCAATGTATAAGACTATCAGTCATTCCGTACTGGAAACACAGTAATAGATCTGCCCGATCCACCAGGATCTGGTACTTGAAATCCAGATTTGGAGTAACGTTTCAATAAGTCGATTTTTGAAGGGTCTCCTCCGATGCTTCGGTAAAGCTTATTATAGATATGCTTATCAGCAGTCATAAATTTTGGCATGGCGCCTTCAGCAAAAAAACTGTCTGCTACAATGATTCGATCAGCTGCACCTTTTCCCTGTCCGACATTCAATTGTTGGAGCTGAGCTAAAGTTGCCTTATAGGCTGGGCTGTCTCTTGTTGTCGTCATTCGGATCCCGTGTTGCAATTGAGATAAACCATTGATTTCAACCCCGGCTGATAAATCAGTTATTCGTAGGTCAGAAATGTCTATGGTCTTAAAGTGTTGGGCCCATAACTTATGGTTGTTTTGAACTATGGGAACTCCATTCAGATAATTATTCTGAAAAATAGCCAACTGACTGTCCAATATGATGCTGTTTGGAGTCAAAGGGCTTCGTTGAATTTTTGCCAATTTCACGATGTCGACTGTCTTGTTGGGTAAGATCGTAAAGTAGATTGCTGTATCTAATAGCTCATCGACGTGGCTTGCTGCTAATCGTCTGCCATGTGACATGTTTTTCATAAGATCGATCACGTCACAAGAGGGACAAAATTGTCTAACTCGTGTAGTAACCGAAACAGCGTGATCAATTGAAAGTCCGGAGACATTCATGCTTAACTCTGCATAGGCTTCGATTGCTTCCAGGAAGCAGTCTATTAAGCCCTTGTTTGCAGCATATGCAGTTGGAGTCAGAATGTTCCAGGCCCGATTTATGAATTCCCAAAGATAAGGTGAGCGATGAAGGGTAAATCGATGCGAAAGATCACAGCCATCATCAATCATCTTGGATAGTCTAAAAGCCTGTGACATCTTCCGGGGATTTCTATAGCCAAATTTTTGGGAAACCTGCACTAGATTGGAAAATTCATCTGGACCCCGGATAAGCTGAGTTGCGACTTTGTCTAGATTTTTACGCAGTGAGCTCAGATTTTGTGTTGAGTAGCGATTTATGCCTTTAGCCAGGCGTGCTGATTCTTTCAAAGAGGCGCTTTGTAGACTCACTGAACGATTCAGCAACTTCAATACAGGTTTGCCTAAGTCTATTGCCGCGGGTGCGAAAAGCAAAGATCCCATAACAATCATTTCGCCCGTACTATGTGGCTCAAGGTCCCAGGATTTTCCTTGTAAGATCTGAATCAAGTCAGCCATGTCTCCAGCGATCGGCATCATGCTGATTATTTCAAGGAATTGTAAGGTATACTCATAGTCATAGCCGTATACCTGGATTAACAAGTCAATCCTTTGCTTGACTGCCTCTTCTTCGTCTGCAATGTCCTGCCAAGTAAGTATGGTTTCTAGCATGCGCAAGCTATAGAACTCGGTCATTTCATACAGGCCGTTATAGAGATCGGCATCTGCCCGGCACGAATCAAGTGATCTATTCTTAATACATGTACTATTTTCTACCGTCTTGAAGATTTCATTGACGCATTGAAGGTAATTTGCCGCCAGATACTGATTACGAATTCGATCTATTGAATCGAAAAATTCATTGTTATTAGAAAAGGGTGTATTGGCGACCATCCCCTTCGCAAGTTGCCTAAAAGTCCACCGATCCAAATTAAAACTACTGTCTACCTTGTTTGTTTTGAGGACATTAAATGATTCAACGCAATTTTGATGTGACGCTTTGGGATCCAAGTCTATGGGAACATAGCCCATGTCATGCGAGGTCTTCAGAGCTAGCCAAGATGAAACATCAGGATGGCCTAGATCCAATATCAGGTTGTCATATTGATTATAGAGATTGTAGCTGCGATCAGGTATGTGAACAGCGATACCGTGGACGCGAATATCAAAAGAGTTTAGTTCAATTCCACCAAAATCCCATTGGCTACTATCATCATTCTGGTCGCTGAGGTTTTCGCTACCATGCTTGCCTTCAATTGTAAATAGGGGCCCCCCAGAATCACCTGAGGCAATTGCAGCCTGATTGAGTGACCCATCTAGAGCAATACCGTCCACTGCAAAATAAAGGGGCTTTCCGGAAGGGCGTACAGCTTGTTGTACTGCCGAGGACCTTTCCTTCACAGTGGTAAACATGAAGGGGCGTTGATTAAGGGTTTCTTGGAATCCGGTATCCGTGATATTGCAATGGCCACTATAAGGGCTTAATTCTTCATAGCAACCGATTCCAGTCAGATAAACACGATCATTTATCTTTGGAAATCCTGGGTTGCTAAAATCAATTTTGGCTGGACTGGTATTCCTTTGAAAAGTTTTATCGTTGGTAATGTCTACCGATAGAGATAAGACAGCTATATCGGCGCAGCTCAAGTCTTTCATGCAAGACGATCGAAAGGAGTTGTGGACTGAAATGTACACTCGGCCAGCATACTTAGTGCCTTGTGTGTCCATCATCCGTATATAGATTGGATGCTCACCGAAGAGCTGCCAATCTAGAAAACTATCATGCGAGTCAAAAGAGATAATATTGGGGGTACTAAGATTGCGACGCCTGTAGTCTGCCAGCATTGCATTTAGCTTCTCTGCGATGCAACTTGCCGTTGTAATAAGAAATGTTCTTTCATACCGGAAGCCAGAACACATTTGCTGGGGAAATTCACCCGGTGTTAATGAAATTTGAAAACCTATTGAAGATCTTTCAAGGTAGTTCGTTTGCCCTTGCAGAATTTTCGGTTCACTAATCTCATCTACGGGCTTTCCGCAGGATGATATTAAAGCAAGTGTAAGAAAAAAAACTAATAATCGAAAAGTACTTTTCATACTATTTCCAATTCCTATAAGTTTTGAATTCTGCTTGAAAATAACTGATTAAACTGATTTGTGTACTCTCTCACCATTTCAGCAGCTACTTCGTCATTCTCATCTAAGAAGTTCTTAAAAGTGAAGATTTGCAGATTTTGATCGGATAGCAGATCGTCTTGAATTCCCTGAAATATTAATCTTGTCTTTTCATGGGCCTTGTTTTGATATTCTGCTATTGCATCACGCCGGCTTTCCAAGTCAATTTGGTTCTGAAGGTCTTGAGACTCTTTTCTGTCAGTCTGGTCCAGAAGATTGCCCGTCAATTTTGTCCCATTTCGACCAATTTCGAGCCCCCAATTCATGACTTGATGATTGCCGCTATAGCCCTTCCAATTGAAGATATCATATTCACTGGTCTTCTTTTTCACAGGTGGAAGGCCAAATCTTGGTACTAGATAGTTAGCATAGGCAAATGTCCGGCCTTTGACCGCAGTATAGTCAATTGACGAATCGATGGCTAGTTTAAGGAAGGGATAGCCTACTTCATCAAAGTTAATACCTGTGTATCCAGAAATAGGTGCTTTGAGATCAATAACTTTCAAAGACGCTTGGGCTCCTACTGATAGAAGGTTTGGTATGCCGGCTTCCCCGGATGCATAAGCCTCTGCCGATATGTAAGGAATCGCACTGCCTTTTAATTTTGTGGTGTAGATTCCATATTCATATGCCAAACCTAAATCAATCAATGCACCCAGAGTTACGCTAATGGGGATTGGTCCTGCCATGAAAGTTTCTTGGTATGACCTGTCCAGCCTAAAATCAAAAGCTGTAGGACGCTTCTCGCCAGGTAGGGGAATAATGATTTTGACAGACTCTTTCAAGCTTACTTTATCAAACACATCCTGCCCAAATATCTTCATTTCCATATTTAACGATACTTCATCTGGACCGGCGTAGGCTTGTACATAAGCACCTAGCGCATTAATTTCCCGATCAAGAATATAGATCCCTGCCGCACCAAATGCTGTGCTTGCCTGAGCTTCTTCTGATCCTGCTAATTCGAGATAGGCGTTGGCATAGGTGGCAAACCGATCCCGCTTACCGTAGCTGAATCCAGACCAATCTTTTCGTTTTTTTACAGACAGATCTCGCCTTTCAGGCGGAGTTGGTGATGGGATATTAGGGATGTCCGGTATTTCCCAACCTTCTGGAATAACGATGTTCAGTTTTTCACGCATTTCAAAGAGCTTTTCAGGAGAAGGAAATTCTTTAGCTCGAATAGCATCATAGATCTCTTTTGCAATATCGATCCCAGCCTGCACTCTTTGAACAGTTTCCAGACTCAAATTCCCGGCATATCCAGATAGACCTAACTCATCCAGCAGTTCATCGCGCAGCAGAACCAAGCGGTCGAGCAAAACCTTTGGAGAAAGTGCTTCGTTCGGATCAAGTTTCTTATAAAGCGACATGCCAATAGAGCAAAAAATCTTCTGATTCTCATTAAAGGTGTCAATGATTCGATCATATGGCAAATCATTGATTCCCGGCAGAGAAAATCTAGGGTATTGGTAGTTTGGGTACTCCATATTCTGGCCTGGATGGGGCAACAATGGACAATCTCCGGATAGCTGGAATCCCAGAACTTTCTCCAAGACGGCTTCGGTATTTAAGTCCAGAAGCGCCAGTAGTTGTCCTTCAAGTTCTCTGGCACTGGTAGGAACCTCATAAGGTCTATGAACCTCATCCTCAGCATCTGTCGATTCAGGGCGTAATGTATGACCGTTTACATTATGCAATCGCTCCATCATGTTTAAGAAATCTACATATTGCCCGATAGTCCCTTGGTAGACCTCAGCACTGGAAAAGATTTGATCGGGACTTGAATAGTGCTCCTGACATGAGCCGTTCATTTTAATGCGGCAGAAGTCAGTAATTTTGAAGGGTACAAATTCAATAGGATCGCCAGATACGCTGTCAAATGATCGAGTTTCCGCTTGTTGAGCTTCAACTATTGGGCTTAGCAGCAGAGTACTTCCAAGTATTGTAGTAAGCAAAGCCGACTTCATCGAAAATCTCCTTTTGCCAGCGGCCCCAAGTAAACGGTATGTAGTTGACGAGCAATTAGCTCTAAGGTTTCGTCATCGACCTTGTCCAAGTCGAATAAGAATGGATACACATTCTTGCGATAAAGGTTACAATCATACAGCAATCTTGTTTCTGCAAAGACCCCATCATATTCCCTGCAATGCCAATAAGGACTTGTTGAGTCTGAATACGCATACTTATAGAGATATGATTTCAATGCAGCTATATGTCCACCATATGACTCGACCGTCAGCTCTGCTTTATTTTCCAATGACTTCATTTGTAAGCTTAGAATAGCTCTGAATTGATTCACTCGACTCTGATCATATGCCTCTTTTCCAATGAAATGGCTAAACATTGAGTTGATCTCAGTTTCCATGGCATTCAATGTCGATCTGATTCCCAGGAAGTTTGAGCGGGAATGCTGATTGAGACCGATTTCATAGAGTTTGCTGATGTGGCTTATAATGGGAGCTAATGCCTTATCTGTGGCCAACATTTTTTCAGCTAAAGCAATCCTTTCTTCAAGGTCTGGATAACGAATTTTCTTGAACTTTATTAGAAAATCGAACTTCAGAAAGAGTTGATGATTGAGGTTTCTGAGCTGATCTATGATGTTATCTTCGTTATAAATTACCAAATTATCCTTAGCTTCTCGAAAAACTTTCGTCATTTCATCTATCTGCATATTAAAAAATTCTAAGTTGTCTTTGAAATGATGAATGTAAATACCATCGCTGTGCCCGCGATCAATCTCCTTTTCGAATTCATCCAGTTTGTACCGAGGTAATTGCAGGCTTAAATTGTATCCTGTGTTTGCAACAGAAATAAGTTGATTGTGATGGGAGGCAATCTTTTCAAGCTTTTGGTTTTGGCGGTATAGGAGCATCATTAGGCCATTGTCGCCTTGATTTTCCACAGATGCGATCAATTCCTGCTCCCCTACTATACGTAAACCCTCCAGCCAGCCCTTGAGCCATGCATCGATCTCGGAATATAAGCTTGTAGTAATCTGAAATAAGCCACCGTTTCCGTTCAGGTGTTTATCACGAATGGCGCGATAGCGACCATGAATGCTACCAATTCGTTCAGCAAGGTCGAGCTGTTTCGTTATGATCGCCTGTTTTCTATTAATCTCGAATCGTTCCTCTTTCGTTGAAGCGAAAACTTGACCAGAAACTAAAGAAATAATCAAAATTATGAGTGCAAATCGGGACATCCTTTATTCTCCTTCACCATCTTGACCATCAGGAGGACTGGAATCTCGTATGATCTCATTCAAGCGTTCAAGCTTATCCCTGATCATATTTCGATATGAGTCAGTTAAAGTGATAAACGATTTCGCATCGTCTAGGGCTTTCTGAACTTGTCTTCTGGCGTCTGTGGCATCTGGAAACTCGTAGTTTTCTTCCTGGGCCTGTTCTTTCATGTAGGCCAAGCTTTTGAGATCAGCTATTTGAACTAATAGCGGCGCTACAACTGGTAGATTGTTGAGTGCTGTGAAATACCAGCTATGCAAAGGATCACCGCGATTGGCATTGATTCCGTAGTAAAAGCTGTTAGGGCGCAGCCTTACGATGTCGAGCTGGAATACATCAATGTCTTCCCATCTATCAATGTCGAGGCCGTAATCCTGAGGATTTGGTGCAATTGTATGGCCTCCACCCTGCCCCGGAATAGGTGGGGGAAATCCGGAACCACCAATTGGCTTGAGAGCAGTTTCTACGGTCATTCCAAATATTCTTTGGAGCGCGCTCACCATTCCATTGATTTCGTAAATCGTATAATAATTCAAAAAATTCTCATAGTCTGTGACAGCTTTATAGAGCTTCGAACTTAGTTCAATCGATGCGATGTGCTGATCTGCCTCTTGACGCCATTGGGAGATTGTTGTGTCGGATGGAGATCGGGAGATGTCTAATATCACTAAACTACAGTCTCTTGAAAAATAGGCTTGTCTATGTGGGTTAAAATTTACGTATAGGCTCTTTGTCTCCGCCGCATGCGCCAGTTGATTCTTTCCTTTGTTGAGCGCATAAGAGGAATGTGGAACATCCTTAGGAGCAGACGTCAGAATCACATCAGAACGAGTAACAGAATGCTGGCACTCGTAGTCATAAATTACTGTGTAGTCCATTAACAATGCATCTTCTGCAATCAAGATGTCCTGCTCGCAATCAGTTTTGGATGAGCCGATTTCTTTGCTACATCGAATCATTTCACCTGTAGTCTGAGCATTTATATCGCTTATGGAAATTGCGATACCTAGCAAAAGTTTATAATTAAGAGTTGATTTCACAAGTTATTCTCCATACGAAAGCCATAAATTAGTTTTTTGCGACAAAAAGCTTGGAAGCGACGTGCTCGTCTGGATCATGCAGGTCCGGGCGAGCGGCCAGCAGGGCTCACTTAAGATCGCTAGCTTATCTATTTGCCGGCACTTATCTTCATGAAGCGAGCCTGGCAGCTAATCCCTGACCTGGATCAGTATGGATTATCCATCATTAAAAAGAGTGCAGCCTGATCAAAAAGCAGAGGCCGATTCGAGCGAATGACCACTTTATCCTCTCCGCATGATTCAACCAAATCTGAATAGTAAACTGTATGTGGTGCTTGAAAGTTGCGGATTCTTCCGCCGACAGGTGATCCATCAAGGCATGTAAGCTGCAAATAGGCATCGGTCTCTACCGTATATTCTCGATTCGCAAGGTTGGGTATTGGGGCTGTGGAGCTGTTTTTATGTTGCCCATTCAGGGTGTTTCTAATGGTTTTGTGGGCTCTGTTGATGGTAATGGAACTGGATATTCGATCTGTTCTACTATTGTAGGCAAAACCATTTACAGTGAAATCCAGGCTATTGGTAGATTCATCACAGCTGTTTCTATAAATGGTGTGGCTGTAGACCGTGACATCCCGACACTCAATTGTACTTTCACAGATAGGTCTTGTTCCAGGCTCACCAAAGTTTCTTCCGTTTCCACAGCTCGGTTTTAAGGGAACCGCATAGCATTGCTGCTCGGTTTTATATTGCCTGTCGGGAATTCGGGTACATGTTCTGTGCGTTGACCCAGCATTAGTGATCTTCACAAAGCGGTTGTTGGTTCGGGCCAGGCAAGAGGTGACCCCCCGAAGGTTCAATCTTGAAACCAAATCGGAGCAGACGGGTGACAGATCACTCATGCTAGTTAGATCGATGATCATTTTCTTACTAGGGTCGTATGATCCAGGGACAAAAATGTCAGCAAGATCGAGTGTAAGTCGTACCGTTTGGTTGCTGGTAAGATCGGTTTTCCATGTGAGATATCCTGAGTGTTCAGAAAGGTCATCCGACGAGACTACAAGGCTGGAGCCTGCCATACTTGGAGTAAGTTGCTTTAAAGTGATAAGCCTCTGATTGACAGTATTCCTGAGGGAATCTATCAAGCCGCCGAAAGTCGAAGAGCTTTTGGTTCGAGGTTCACTGGCAAATGAGTTCATGCTGGCTGTTAACAGTAAAATGCAAGGCCAAAAGTGTTTCATTGTTCTTCCTTCTTATGTCGATCTCGGTGTATGGACCGTCGAATGAATAAACGAGCCATTGAGTTTTTTTTTGCAAAAATTTTGATTTGCAGCTTTGCTGGGCGGTTTAATGGCACTTTTTCGGTAACTTGCGGAAATTTTTGCTAACGAATCTGATGCCTCGATTCCCGGAATGGAAAGGCCTAACGTTTTTTATCCTCCCCCAAAAAAGTTTTTGCCCTTTGGGAAGGGGGCATGAGCTTCCATGGATACCTTCTGGGAATCGTGGGGTTTTCCTACCTTTGATCTCGATATTAAGGGGGAGGGGTGGTCCAATTGCTTGATTTTATTGCAATAAGCGCTCCCTTTGTGTTGGGGCTCGGTAGACTGGCGAATTTTATCAGTGCTTCGCTGTTTCTGCAAAACGCTTTAATTCTAAATCTGTTTTGGGATCGATCGGTGGAATAGCAGCCGGTCGGCGATCGCAACCTAATGCTACCATCGTAAAGTAAGCGCTTGCTGTGTGAAATATCTCACCTGTTAAGAAATTTTCCGCTTCGACCCGCGTCCATCTCACCTTCCTCTAGCAACTACCATATATGCAACATGCTGCCATATTTGCGACAGTGCCAACTGATACTGGGCAAGAAGCGGCCACAGCGCCAAAGTTTGCCGCACAACTGGTGCCGCCGGACGCAGCCGCGGCCGCGGTGCAATTTGCAGGAAGCAAGGCCGATCCTGCTTGACACATCGCGTATGATATTACGGGTAAATTAATTTGGTATCCACATACATCAAGCTTTTTTCTTCCTTTTAGTGCTTCACCAACATCACCAAGTGTACCACCTACTTTCGGCATTTTCGGCAATTTCACTTTAAATTCAGATTCGAGTTCATCATGATAGGCAGATATATCTGAGCTATCCATCTGGTCAATTGCAATTCCAAGGTTGACATTGGTAAGCAAGCAGTAAGGTGCGCTCGTTCACAAACCTTTCTTAATTTCTGCTAATTCCGCTTCGAGCTTTCGCAAGCGGGACAGGACGTCAGGTAATTGCTTTGCAGCCACCGCTTGCCGACGCCACTCCTTAATTGGAGTAATAGGCATACCCATATAGGTACCTGACTTGGAATGAGAGTTGGTGAGGCCAGCTCTTGGGCCGAGAGTAATGTGATGACCAACTTCCAAACTAGGGCCAATTGCGCTTTGACCTGCCATAATCAGATTATCACCAATCTTAGTGCTACCTGCGATCTCGGTTTGACCGCAGAGCATAGCGTTCTTACCTAACTTGACCCCATGGGCGATGTGCACCTGGGAATCCAGTTTAGAGCCGTCGCCAATAATGGTATCTTCAAACGCCCCTCGATCGACCGTACTGGTTGAGCCAATCTCCACATCATTGCCAACAATGACCTTGCCAACTTGTGGAATCTTGACCAGTTTGTCGCCGGTTGGCGCAAAGCCAAAGCCATCACCACCCAGCACCGCATTGGGATGAATGATACAATCATCGCCTAGAACACATTCCTCTAAAACCACCGAATTGGGGTATAGCACAGTATTAGCGCCGACCTTGGCTCCTCGCCCGACAAAAACCCCCGGATATAGGATGGAACCTGGCCCGATACTGGCGCCTTCATCTACATAGGAGAAAGGATATAAGGTGGCAGTTGAATCAAGCTGAGCTGTGGGGTG
Organism: Oligoflexus sp. FD111; assembly: GCA_048816425.1. GTDB lineage: Bacteria > Bdellovibrionota_B > Oligoflexia > Oligoflexales > Oligoflexaceae > JBMDZZ01. Next base: position 47,614 of record JBMDZZ010000015.1, on the reverse strand, counting down.
AACAAAAGCCAACTCGCTTTGCTGATTGTAGGTGTGTTGTCGTTGATAGAACTTTTGGGCAATCATCGCCATGGCCGCATAGGGATTCGGATGAATGATCTGAGTTATGTCAAGGTCAGGTTCTTCTTTGGCAAGAAGCACAGCGCAAGCTTTGGTCTTGTGCAGCAGTTTAGCATATTTGGGGTTAGTGAGAAAGCTGATCTCATCGGCTTCGGCATGCTCCAGTGAATTGATCCCACGAATATGGAAGTCATCAGAAATTTTGAGGTTTCTGACTTCACCTTTGACGTAGCCAGCAAATTCGGAAATATTCATCATCGTTCTCCAAAAAACCTCGGCTGCTGAGTTGGTCGCGCTGATTTCAACTGCCTTGTTTAAGTTCCGCAGCTTGAACCAAGTCGTTTCTTTGTTTTCGAGCTTGCTTTTGTTTCGCACGCTCTTCAGCAAAACTTACCCACGATAAGTCTGGAGCTGCTGGGCTTCGCGAGGCAATAAACTGACATTGTGAAGTCACAGCCCTTACATGGCTGAGATTGAAATTGTATTCCTTAATATCATCGGGATAACGCTGCTTCAAGGCTTGATGAGCTTGCCGCAAGTGATAATGAGGAATACCAACACACACATGATGCGGCACATGCCAGTTGATGTCGTGAACTAAGGATTCCAAGATACGCGGATAGCTCACATGCAAACTGCCGCACAATTGAGCTAAATCAGGTCGCCACTGCGAGCGACTCAGAAACTTGGTATCAGGAGCTGTGTGATGGAAATAGGTAAAGGTGCTTAGCAGGAAGTGAAAGACGCATTGGGGTATCAGGAATAAGCAAACGAAGCCATAGAATCCACCAAGGTAGACTGAAAGCAAGGCGTATAAACAGGCCACTAATAAGGTGATCCGCAACGAGAACTTCACGTCACGTTTTTCTGCATCAGACAATTTTGTCGAGTTGTTTGAATGAAGACCTTCTTTGATCAACTGATAAGTCGTATAAAAGGACCCCATAAAAAAGAACCCCGAGCGAGTCCATTTATATACGAATTGCGGTAGCTTAGGCATTCGCTGCCACAGCTTATAAGTCGTCGGTCGCCAGGCTGTGTCTTTGTCTATGTGACAGGTATGACGATGATGATTGTCATGGTCAATTCGCCAAATATGAAAGGGCCACAATACTGGGCTGGTCGTCAAATGACCAATGAAATTGTTGATCTTCTTTGACTTGCAAAAGGAGCGATGACCTGCATCGTGTCCAATCACAAACAAACCACCCAAGCCACAGCCCATAATGATAGCCACTAGGGGGCCAAGGAGCCAGGAGTGCAAGGTTATGATGAGATAGGCTGATGCAAATACGATCGCATAGTCTCTAAGGACATAAACCACAGATCTCAAAAGACTCGACTGGAAGCATGCAGGAGGTATGGTACGAATAATTTCAGGAATAGAACCAATCTGACTTGCTTTATCTGTAGAACATCGCATCAATAATTTTATCCTAAGGTTAATTTTGTATAGAGTATTCATATCGACTTTCATTGTCTAGATCGAATTTCTCTTTTCAACGCACCCATAAATTGCTTAACGCATTGAATTCTTTAATAGTCTGGAGGTTGAATCTGGATATCACAAGTCAATGAGGTCCCTATATGGGAGTGTCGTGAAACTTTCGAAAAAACCTGTGCTTGACTATGTCAGTTGGTGGATGGTTAGTATTTCATCCCTTGCAGCAACAAGCTTGCTGCTGATTAACAGAGATTTTTAGATTATTTCAAACTTTGCGGTGTACCGGGAGTTTAAGGAAGCTTATGAATGACAGCAAAAATTCAAGCAAGAGTAGATCTATGCGTCAAGTTGATATATTGAGTGAATCTGATCGATTTTCTCCAAGTTCGACTTAAGCGCTACAGTTTCGATTATTAAAAATAAGATGGCAAATCTTCAGGCAAAGCTGCAGAATTATGCAGTTCACGCACCATACAATGACTTCCTCCGCTTGTCAGGCCGCCTTTCACCAAATTAAAACCAAGCTTTTCATAAAACTTAGGCTCAATGTCGGAAAATAAGTAAACAGCTCTAGCTCCTGACTCCTGAAGGTCTTTTACCACCTGATTTATCAGCTGAGAAGCATAGGGATCTTAGCCAGACAGGCAAAAGAGCCTACTAATACAAATTGATCATATCCTGGCCATGGGTCAATATATTTGACGCCTAAGGCCATACCACTGCTTTGTAATTTCAGATAATTACCCTATTAAATTGTGGCATTGCTGATGCACTAGCGCCCGGTAACATCACTTCGATGGATTAGTTTAAAAATGAGGAGTTCAATAAATGACAAAGCTAATGGCGTTTTTTTTCACAGCCTTCATTGTTTCATGTGGTAGCCAGGAGCAAGATCGCTCTGACTTGAATTGGTGGTGGAACAAGAGTCAAGCGGAAGAGCTACGCTTTAATTTTGCAAGCCATGCAAGCAATCATGCGGGATTAAGGTCTTTAAGTCCTTATGTAGTGGGAGGGGCTTCTCACTTGGAATTGGGCAGGCGTGATCGATTTCAGGTTCAAACGAATGCTACCATTCACACGGAATCATCTAGTTCCAGCCGCCAGGCACGGTCTCAATATTGGGCCGATGGCTATGTCTTTAATCAGCAAATTGGTGGAAGGGGACGTGGATCATTGGTTGATATCCAAGCAAGTTCCAGTTTATCTCCCATTCAGGCTCAAGGCCTGGTCCGATTTCTCGGCCAGGAAAAGCTGAAGGGAAATTTGGATGGTAAGTGGGATCAAACCTTCACCCGAAATCTTGCGCTTGATTCTGTTTACTATCCAGCGCCCTTGTTAGGCGTCCGCTTTAAAGGCAATATTGGTGGTGAGATCGGCTATCGTAGCGAACTCAGTATCAACGAAACCGATGCCTTGGCTCTTAGCTTCCTTCCCAAAGCAAATTTGCATGCTGGAATATCAGGAGGGGTAGAAGCACTCCAGTTTGCAAGAGCCGAAGTTGTCGGTGCTGTGCAGATCATTGAGGCCTCACTCGCTTCCGTGACCTCGTTAAGCTATCTGCCGAAGTTAAGCCTTGTCCTTGCAGATATAGGTGTTGAGGGTGGAGACTTTAAAGCTATGGATGGCCAGATCGATATTGGAGCCTCAGCAGGGCTTTCTATGCCATCTGTTCTGCCAGGTGGTGTTGACCAAGCTTTATGGCAAATGGTGTTCCGAGATCGAGGTCAGTCGTTTCAGTGGGATTGGCAACATACTCTTTGGAATCCTGAAGCATTGGTCGTTCAGAGTATTCCACGATACGGCCAAACATTTAAGCACTTCCTGGTTGAACCGAGCTCCCGCAGTGAATGCGAGAGCAAAGCTGCTGATTACCAGCAGTATGTCGTAAACATTGGCAAAAATGTGGATAATCGTGTTCGTCAATTGGATTCTGAGTATCAAAGCACTGGCAGGAAAGAACTTCTCGATCAGATGAAAGTCGAAGCAAGCATGAAAACCAATTATAACTTACTTCTGTCAGAAGTTTTAGCACATTGCCATAGTCTTTGATTCTTAAATCCATCCAGGAGAGCAGATTGAGTAAACTCTGCTCTCCTTGGGAACGCATTAGGGATAATCTATGAAACGTTTTCGCCATGTATTCTTCACCTTGATTTCAGTCATCGTGATTATCTATATTGTTTTTCTATTTTTCCCCACTAGGCAGGAAGTGTTGTCCGGATCAAGCTTCAGTGAGCAGATTCCATCAACCCTGCAGATTGTTCCTAACCGTCTTCAAAATTCTCCATCCAATGCCAGCTTCAGTGAAGCCATAGGTATACCAGCTCATTCTCTGACGAAAAGAAGATCAACTCAGGATGTTATGCAGGATATTGACAGTATAGCTGAAGAAACTGAAGGGGCACTTGTCTATCAGTGGTTCTTGGAATTGCAAAACCTACTCGAAGAGCATGGTCATGTCGCTTATGAAATTTATACCCGAATATCACAGCTTGATAGCGACACTGTCAGCTCAAGGCGCAAGTTGTCTCTACTCTATGGAGTTCTTGCTCAATCAACATCTGCAGAGGCTTTAAAAATATTGCATAAAAGTGTTGCAGACGATCAAAGTGAATATCATATGATTCAGGCCATCGCGGCATTGGGCGATGTCCCGAACCCTGATGCACAGACGGCCCAAGTTCTATGGGATCAAAGTCAAAGGCACGCGGACCCCCTGGTGCGCAGTACTGCACTTTTGGCTTTGGGAAGCGTTGCACATCGAGGAGTAGACGAGTCGCAACTGATTCGGGAAAATCTGCTAGCATTAAGCCAAAATAAACTTGAGCTGGCACAGGAAGGTGTGTTGATAGCAGCCATGGGAAATCACGGCGATAGTGAATATTGGCCTTACCTTCAGCGGCAGGGTCAAAGTGTGGATGAGGCGATTCGTGCATCAGCTTTATATAGCAGCCGTAGTTTACCGCAAGAGGAAGTCAATCAATGGATCACTGAAGTCGCGGTAAGTGATCAAAGTCTTTATGTTAAAAATGAGGCGCTGAAAGTCCTTGCCATTCGATCTAGTCGATTTGATGTGAGTCGTGCTATTTCAAAAATTGCCTTATCAAAACATGATCCCGAGCTGCACATGCATGCCACGAATCTATTGATAAGTTTGGCAAGTGACTATCGTGATTCAAGTCAAGAGAGTTTAACGCAAGTTTACGAGGATACTCCGTTCGCAAATGTTAAAGACATCATTCGTCAAACGCCTTTGAATTAATTTGTTTCATCGAGAATGTGCAGCTGACGGTATTCCAACAATAAACGGTGAAGACTTGAGATGGGGGCCTAAGCCCGGGGCGGATTTGAAACAACATCTGTCGATGAACAAGACCTACTTCTTTTGTAGGTTGAAGAAAAACTCGGCCGCGCTTTTGCCAGCAAGCTCATTTTCATTTGATTGCTTGAAGGTGTTTATGCCGGGCCACGCTCTGAAGAGTCCACGCCAAGGTTCGTGTCGTTCGAGTCGCCAACCGACCGGGAGTTCTGCGATGCTCCTTATTGACGTAGGCTCCAAATTCGAGGCCCCAACCGACGCCAGAATAGGACAAATTCCGCAGCCTCTTTTAGAATTGATCGTTTCAGATTCAAGTAGATACTATACTTGGACCTTGACAAAAGGACGCCATATGATTATCTACCCCAGCTTGCAGTTGGACGATTAACTTACCCAGATTGAGTCAAAACCTATGAGTCGACATTATAAATTCCATAAACAGAGTCAGCGTATTCATGGCTTAGATGCTCTACGAGCAACGATGATGCTTCTAGGACTAGTGATTCATGCCGCAGCATCCTATATTCCAACGCCTGCTAATGCCGACTGGCCTTTCCGTGATCCTCACTCCTCCTGGATTATGATGAACCTTGGTTTGTTTATCCACGTTTTTCGGATGCCGACATTTTACGTCGTCGCCGGTTTTTTTGCAGCACTACTTATCTCTAAACAAGGGGAAAATAGCTTCATCCGAAATCGACTGCAAAGGATATTGATTCCCTTTGTAATCGCTTGGCTGATACTTTATCCGTTAACATCTTTTGGTTTTTCGCTGGCAATTCAAGGCGAACTTAAGTTGCGTGAAGGACTTTATGCAATCGGCTGGGATACCCCAGGGGTTCTCCTGCATCTCTGGTTTTTGTATTTTCTGCTGATCATGTATGGTTTAACTCTGGGCTTCAGGAATCTTAGCCGAGCATGGCCGCATGTGTCAGCTAAGGTAAATCGGATGATGACACGGGTTCTACAAAGTCGTTGGCGATTAGTATGGATCAGTTTGCCAATGATTGGGCTCATGTTGCCCGCCGGCTATTTAAAGACTTCCATGAGTTTGGCGCCGAACTGGCAGATTTTTGCGGCCTATACCTATTGCTTTTTTATTGGTTGGCAGATGCTTCATTTGAAGGAGCAATTCAATCGATTGTTTCAACCCTGGCCTTTCTACCTGCTGATCGGAGTGACTGCGTCGGCGATTAACCAATATGCGCTGATCCAGCTTCGCACGGGAAACGTCAGCCTCAACTTAGCACTACTCTCTAGCGTCTGTGCCGCCTTTGCCTGCTGGGGGATTGTGTTGGGTAGCTTTGGATTGTTTTTGCGCTTCTTCTCAAAAGATTCCAAAAAAGTTCGCTACCTAGTCGACGCTTCCTATTGGGTATATTTAATTCATCTTCCCATCATCGCCTTTACCGCCGCCTTACTCAAACCGTTTGCGTGGCCGGCACTGCTTAAGTTCTCCATGGTCCTAGCGGTAACAAGTTTCGCCTCCCTGGCGAGTTATGAGTTATTCGTGCGCTATACCTTTATCGGTCGCAGCCTGAACGGGGAACGGAACCGACCGAGTAGGAAGCAAAGTAGCGAAGTTGTGGCTGTGAAAAAGGTATGAGTAGTAGGAAGTGTCTCGGTTGTCGGAGCAGTTTTTTGGCGCTCACGCACTAAAAACCTGCCTTATGGTCATAAATCTTGCAGGAAGCCTTGTAATTCAGAGATATGAACCTCGCCAGCTTCCCTGGGTTCCATTGCGGTCACCCCATTCACCATCAAAGCGACCTGTCGCCTCATCTCTGAGAGTAAACCGAAACTAGCCCCTATTGCCACGCGCCAGCCACTTACCTTTAGCAACCTTACCATCGGCACTGTATGTGAGCGTAGGAAAAACGAATGCTTTTCTAAGAATATTAATAATAGCCGCATGTTAGCCCGGGCTTTCTCAGGCAAGGCCGAAAATCGGCCCAAAATCGCCAACAATTAAGGCATCACCAGACTGCGGACAAGAGAAAAATGGAAGAAATTGAAAAAAATCTCCTCAAGAAGAATGCAATTATTGCCCAGCAGAGGGAGGAGCTTCTTCAAGAATAAAAGCTCGGTGGAGTGATCTAAAATCCCAAAGAGCTTAAGCAAAATTGCATTAAGCTCCTATCCATCACGCTGGAAAATGGCTAAAAATTTGGTAATCCCTAAAGAGCGTCACGAGCCAACACATTTTAACGGCAGGCACCGTTCATCTCCAAGATCCATTGTTCAATCAAATCAAGTCCCTCATTATGGACGAGATGGCGACCAATTTCCGGCATCATCTCAGCGGGGTTTAGAGATCGTAAGCGACTATAGAGAATAGATTTGTTAGGATCAGCTGGGGTAATGACAAAGCCATCCTTAATGCCACCATTACCAGTAGCCACGGGGGATTTACAGACGCCAAGTTTAAGCGAATCGGTTACGTTAAAGCCCAAATGCAGACTTGAAGTATCAGCCGGACCCTTTGGGTTATGGCAGTGAGCACAGTTGATATCGAGATAGGCCCGAGCCCGTTTTTCAAAACTCTGACTTAGATCATCCCACTTTACGAGTGCTCTGCTTAAATGGGACTCGAAACCAGCCTCAAGAATGCCCTTATCCTGCCAAAATTGTAGTTGCCCGTACCACCCTTCACCCGCGAAGTTGATTTCATGGTCAAGATTTTGGACTGTAGGGCCAATAGGCAGCACCGTCTTTTCAAAGCCGTCATGACTTATGTGGCAGGATTTGCACTGATTGAGATTAGGCACCTGATAGCGAAAGGCCCTAAGTTCTCCTCCAGTCTTAAGCTCATAATCTCGCCTAGCGCCGATGATTTTCAAAGTGGCGTCGGTTTGCGCTTCATTCCAAACATATGGAAGACCGATCCAACCATCTTCCGTCTTGCTTAGGATGCGGGTTTCCACTAGGTGCTTTGCCATCAGAGGCTGCGTATAGTTATCCGTCACGTAACTTAGAGCTTGAGTCGCACGACCATTTTGAAAATTAATTGATTCTCGAGTATAAAAAAACGTCTTACTTATGACTGTGCCGACGGGAAAAACCAAGTGCCCCTCATTACCCAAGCGAATCTGAGTTCCGTCCGGAATCTTAATGGTGCGAAATTTAAGGGCGTAATCTGAAAATAGCGGATTCAGGGGCTCGAAGGGAATCGCCCCTTCAGCTAACCGCATCTTGCCGTCTTGAACTGTAAATACAGGCCAATCAAAAATGCTTGGGGGATAGTTAGCTGCTGTAGCTTTCACTGAAGGCCACAATACCAATATTGCAAATAAGAAAAAAAGTTTATGAGATATTTTCATGGACTCAGTCCCTTTAGGATTTGGACGGTTTAAACTCGACTTTTGGCAATGGTGGATAGCGACAATCGTGAGGACTGAGATCCCAAGTCAAACCTGCCAAATCATTTTGAACATCTAGGTTCACGAAGGTGGCCAGATTATTAGATGTGATGCAAATTTCAAATTCATCCTGTAACGTATTATCCTCCGCAACATGAGCTGGATTTTTAAAACCACCCCAAATAATATCCGGAAAAGGTATGCCAATCAGGAGTTTTAGGCTTTCAATCATATCGACTGTTGCCTGTGACGCTCCACCTTGAGGATTAAAGCCGCCGTTACGCATGGTATTATCATGAATATAAATCTGCTCGACGAAGGGGTCATACTGCTCATCATTGATGGGGCGACTCGTCAGATAGTAACTAATAAGCAGAATATTGGTGGTTCCATGATCGGCAATTAAATTGTTAAAAACCTCGACCTGACGGTGAGCCATGACCATAATACCCGTTCCACTGGGCACGTCTCCAACCGAATTAGAAGCTTGGGCAAAATTAGGCGTGTTGTTATTGACCACAACATTGCCAAACAAACGCACCTGAGACCCTTGAGCTGGCAAGTCAGGTAAATCAAAGATCAAAATACCACCGGTATTTTCAAATACGTAGTTATCGTAGACATCAGCCTTCTTCGAATTTTCAATCTCAATTCCAGCTACGTTTAAAGTGGCGATATTACGACGGACTATAATGTTTTCCGACTGACCAACATAAATGCCTGCATCCGAAGCTCCTGATACCCGGCAGCCCTCAATCAAGACGTTTTTGCTTCGTACCGGATAAAGACCGTAAGCACCATTTTTAATTGAGGGTTCACCAGTCCACAGCACTTCCACTCCGCGAATAGTGACGTCTTCGGCATAGCTTACCTTGATGCCATCACCCGGGGTATTTTCAATTGTAAAATTTTCCAGTGTGACCCGATTCGCAGTAATCATGAAACCTTCACCACCCTCTTTCTGGCCAGAGAACGAGAGAACAGTTTTCCCCTGACCTTGCCCACGAATCGTCACATCATCAACAGTCAATGACAGCTGAGTGTCAATTTCATAGCGGCCTTCCGGCATTTCAATGACCGCCCCCGGACTTGCCAATAAAAGTTCTGTTAAAAGTTGATCTTGATAATCTGAAGCCGCGTTAACGGAGAGGCTCAAGCAAAGAACTAAGCCGCCAAAAAAATACTTCCACGATACCATAGCAGACGCCCTCTCAAGCATTGAGTTTTAAAGGCACTGGCCAAAGCTACCAAGTGCATTTGGGGGTGTTTCCCTTCTTTTAGCGCGTTAGGAGCTGAAATTCAATGCAATCATGTTAAATTTTAGAATACCGAGCCGTAATCCCACTCTTTTCAAAGGGTGGATATAAGGCTCCTTCATGATCCAAGTGCTAGCTTGGTGAGTGAACCTTCTGATTTTGGATATGCTATTTTAAGCCGGCTGAATTTGACCGTTGCCATTCTCGATGCCCAGACCTTGCAGCCGCTTTTCCCTGCACAGGATTTTTTCGGCATCACCTTCGGCTATTCTGCATCTTGGACAAGATCGGATTTGGTTGAAATCGCTGATCAAGAGAAAACCACGATCATCGACCCCGCTACTGGTAACATTGATAGTTCTTCCCAGACATTGGAGTGTTACGGTCCTGTCACGACAAGTAGTTTTGTGAATGACCGGGGGCAGTTTGTGGTGCTTGATCAGACAAACAAAAAAGCTCTTGTCACAGTGTCGCAAGCGGGCGAAGGGATAGTTTCGGTTGCGAATAGGCTTTTCGCCTATCGACTTGCCAGGGAAGTTCTCGATATTTCAGAAATTATGAAAACTAAAGAGAGAAGCCGCGCGAGCGGCTTCTCTCTTTTTCCAGCAATCTAGGGTTGTTTTGCGTTTGTGGACTCCGAACGAGCAATCGGCTGAATTCGCACGGTAACTCAGCTTACAGTAAAGCTACCGGCGGAAATGGAGCACAATAATATCTCGCTCGAAGCAGTGTCCTTTGGTGTCAAAAAGCAAGGGCTATCTCGCAGAGTAATTTACCTAATGATAGATGGCACTTGGCAGTTGCAACAGAACCTGCTTGGGTATATTTCCCAAAAAATCACAACATCCAAATATCAGCTAAAGTATGGCGCTACAGACGCCGATAGTATCCAAAGAGGTTATTAGAAACACAAAAAACCGCAACAATTGCTGGGAGATTGATAATATGAGTAAATCTCAATTTTTCAAAAATGAACAAGGCAATGTTGCTCTCGTTGTAGCCATTGGTGCAGCTGGCGTCAGCTTGATGCTAGGTTACGCTAAACTAGATCAAGTGAATCAAAAAACAAATAATGCAAAACGAGATAATGAAAAGCACTTCCTCAGCACTCGCAATACCGATGCCTTTCAAACAGCCACCTCGCTGCTGAACTCTGGAGATGTCAGCAAAAATAGACCAGCAGCACTCTACCCGATCAAATACGTCCCCGATGATTTTAATTGTGAAAGAGCAAGGAATCTCAACCCAATTGAAAATGACCTTTATAAGAGTTCTGGCGTTAACATCACTCTAAAACTGGCGTCCATGCATCTGGATAACAGTACTGTGTTTGACGCTACAAAAACTGGCAGCACCTCCAAAGTCACCGATGCCCAGGTTACTAATATGACCATTTTGGGGTTTAAATGCTCTTCTGACCCGTCAAAACCGTTTTTGATTGAATCTGCCTACGTTCAATCAAGTACTAAACTTGATAACGTCAGCGAATCGAGGATGGTAGCCGAGATTCCTATGAGCCTCCCCCCAAGAAGTGGCTGTGATATTAGCTTACTCGATCCAGTGACGAGAGCCTCGCAGACTATCGTCCTGAACGACGCCCCCGCTAGCATAACAATGGCAGCAAATAGTCTTGCACTCACCGTTCAATGCAATCAGGTGGTTACAAAACTTAAGATTACCAATCAGCTTTCAGAGATCGGCGGTGTTCCCACCGCGCCGACCAAAGCTAATACCGTTTCAAATGTAAAAAAAGAGATGCTCGATGCCGCGATCACCTTGTCTCCTGGCAGCCACGACATTCGGGTCTATGCAACGCAGCCTGATGGTTATGATATCGTTTATAACCTTAAACTCACCCAAGATAGTACTAAACCGCCGTCTTATTGCTCGCATAAATGCATTACTGTTCCAGGGGGGGTCACTAGGCGCTCCACTTTTCAGCACAGCCCATGCTATGAGGCACGCAACTCTTGTGGTTGGGGCTGGTATCCCCAAGCCGAGACCGGGTGGATATGTTACCACCCCAGGCTCAGAACCCCACAAGGCAGAAAAGCCGTCATGTATGTATTCGATCCAGCCGATGAATGCGCCGGACAATTGGTAGCAGAACGTAACCAGGATTTCGCAGGCTGTTTCACGGGAGACACCTTAATTTCCATGCACGACGGATCCCACAAGAGAGCTGATGCTGTCAGAAAAGGCGATTTGGTATTCAACCCTATTTTGAAAAGCCCAATCCGCGTGAAAAAGGTTATCAGCGGGCCTGAAATCGCCGCACTTGTGGAGGTCGGCGTGCAAGATCGAAGGGTTACCGTCAGCAGCAAACATACATTTATGACCTCGATTGGCGCGGTGAGTATCGAAAATCTTGCCGTTGGTGACAAGGTTCTGGATTATGACGGCTCCTACCAACCTATCGTTTCAAAAAATGTTATTGAAAATGAGCAGGTGGTAACAGTCTACAACTACGTACTCGAGGGTGATGACCGCCCCGTAAGTCATCTTATCGTCGGTAATGGGATTCCAAGCGGCGATATTATACTCCAAAACGCGCCCGTAGACCCTAATATTTATCGCTATGCTTTTGAGGATCGGTAAATTATAATATGACCACAACTTGCGGAATGAGGAGGAAGCGTCATTGACGATAAATCGAAGAAGATTATGATCCTTGCAGCTGTAGTGGTAGTCGTCTTTTTTGTCCTCATCAAAAAGAAGGGAATCCCAACAGCAACTGAATCACGGGACGAAGTAGCCAGTGCTGACTCCCCTGCCCCCACTCAACTACCAAAAGAAAATGTACTTGAAGCAACAATGGATGCCCAGGCACTGGTGAGTCGTGAAGCGCGAAAGGCAAGTCTGAGAATGGCTGCCTCCGGGTTTGCCGCCATAGCACTCACCGAAGACAACCCCACACTCAATTATAATGTGTTACCTTATGAGCGAAAATGTCTTGATGGTGACCTCGATATAATCAAATATGATCTTCAATTTAGCGGATTTTCCACGAAAGATCTCCTGTTCTCACTGGAACCGGTCGCGAACACCAGGAGGTCAACATCTGCACAGTATCAAAATGTGAGCTTCGAAGATCTAATGAATAGTTTCAAAGGATCGTTCAAACTTGCTCCGAGCAAAGAACCCCAGGTCTTAGGGCTCTACCTGTGTAGCTCAAAAGGCGGCGTTCGTGACAAGAGGCGACCTTGCGGTCGCATAACGAACTTTCTCAGCATTCTCGATCTTATCAATATGCAAAAACAGATCGTCTCAAACCCTCAACAGTCCGCACTAAGGGAACGCTACCCCAAAAGTCCCAAAATCTTCTTTTTTCAGATGCTTTTGGTAGGACCATGGGGTGTTTACATATATGAAAACAATCCGACGCTACCCTTCAAAACCGACCTTATGAGAAAAGCACTTAATGTTGATAAATACCCCTATTTGGCTAAAGAGATGAACTATGGCATCAGTTTGATGGAAAAGATCGCTTCGATGCCCCCTATGGTTTCGGGAAATAATATCACCCTGGTTTTACCCCATCGGGGCGACTGTCCTTTGATTGGACAGCCTAACCCACAAGATTAAAAAAGGGGAGATACATCATGAGGAGTCTTTTTCCATCGCCTCGAGACAGAAGCGAAAGAGGTTTTACTCTAATTCAAGTTTTTGTTGCTCTTGCTTTAGTTCTCACCTCATTCACTCTCTATATGAAAATGAGCGTCAGCAAAAACAAACTTGAAAGAAGAATTGAATCAAAAGGACGCTACCTTGATGTTGAAAGTTCGCTCAAGGCAATCATAACTGATTTTATCGGCAAAATCCAAAACACCACCAATTGCATAAATTATACTAGCGCTTTTAGTAGTAGCTATATTTTATCAGCTTCGGGAACATCCCCCATAAAGTATACAGAAAATATCCTGGGCCAGAGCAGCTTTACAAATTCTGGGCTACCCTCTTCCCAGATTTCTGAAGTTATTGAACTTATGAAAAGCGATGACAAAATATCAAAAGCTGCCGCAAGATGCCTCAAATCGGTCCGACCTTCCAGTGCAACCAGCACATCACAAAACAAGTTCTACTTTTGTCTTGATTTTACCCGTGATGATCACGCCTCCAAAGAGTCATTTCTCAGATCTCCACGAGCCTTCGCCGAAGTCGCTGTTGAGCTTTTCGACTTAAGAACTGCGGCGCCCATCTCATGTACAACACTAAAAGAGGCAGCCACCTTTGATCAAAATGAGGAGGCAAATTTTGCCATGATGAGCCGAGTTCTGCTCATGATCGATCGCGGGATGTCTGCGGCACTGGGGAATATGACGGCCTTAGGAACAGCCTCGATTGCGAAAGGGGTGGGAGCCAAAGTACACATGACTGTTTACTGGATGGTCATGGATAGAGAGCCCTATTTTTCTAGTCGCAGTTTCTCGTTTTTGGTGGAGAAGAAGTAATGCCTCTCAAACAAAACCGGCCCTTGAAATTAAGCGGTTTCTCATTAATTGAGCTACTGATGGTAGTCGCTATTTTAGCGATTGTCTCCACCCTCGCCTTTAACACAATTTCTCAAACCAACAGAGATAGAGCCTATAATCGCGCTCTTCTTGATGCGACGCAGCTTACCGACCGCCTTACCAATATCATCAAGAGGGATTTCACCTACCGCAACGGTAGCGTAACTATTGATATATCATCTGATAACCTCTCTCTTACATTAACCCGTAGCGGGCTAGCCGCAGGCACGACGGTAAGTAGCGACTATCAGGTAACCTTCAAAACCTTATGCAGAGCTGCCAGCGAATTGACAAAAGGCTACGGAGACCTTAATACAGCCTATGCAAGCACTGAACTAGCACCCATATCCGGTTGTCTTCGCAATATAAATTGCCCTCAAAATCAGGTCCCCTATGTTGCGATCACAACATCGCCCGCCTCAGGCGCACATATTCCCAGCTATGGAATGCAGCAGGTTCCGCTAATATCGAATAACGAGGTGCCCTTTGCCATGGGGGTTGCCTCATGTTTTTATATGAGCGGCAATCAGCTAAAGATCATCACAGAAGGCGTTTATCCCAAAGACCAATCGCGGATTGGTGTGAAGGGGCGAGAAATCGCACTTGGAATAGAAAATAAGCAGTACAAAATTTTGCCCTAGTAATTAGATTCTGCTGAAAAAGGCTGATGCCAGAATTTCCAAAAAATTTTGACTTTCTAAAATGCCCTCAGATCGACGATTCGACTGGCGAGAATGATTTGCTATTTCCAAAATTCCTGGTTTTTTGTCTCCAGCCAACTTTTTCAGCAGAATCTATGTTTTTGAGGCTCTCCCATGAGGGCGAACTTTGACGTTTAGGTCGCTGATGAGGAGTGACATCGGAGGAAAGTACGAAGATGTCCGTGGGTGACATGAAGTGACCTAAAAAATCTCGGCGCCGCAGATCTGTATCTGCAAAGGTGCGGCTCCTGCAGGGTGAGCGGTCGATCTTTGATGGATATCTGTTAAAAAGTGGTAAGTAGAGATCAATAAGCGCACATTAGTGGCGCGCCAAGGATTTTAGCTAGAGGCAGAAACTTGGTGCTGCTACTGCAATAAAAATAATCCTTCTTCATCCTAAACCTTACGGTTTGCCCGTTTTCTCGATGACTTCACGACTCCATCCGACAGAATTAAGCGCAGATTGTGGATTTACATTTATTTTAGGCCAGGAAAATCCATTACCTGATATTGCATTTAGTACAGCTCTTGAAGATTTAGGGCTTAGAATTGAAAATCAAGACGGAGTAACCCAGTTTATCCCGGCTATCGGTCCTGTTGCAAGTAGCGAAGGCAATGCTGGACCCCCAGGACCAGTGGGACCAAAAGGCGACACAGTTGCTCAAGGGCCTCAAGGACCAGTGGCTGGACTGGTCGTTCGCTATAAAGATGGAAAATTTGAAGCAAGGGTTGATAATACAGATCTTGGGGGTCGTCCGCTTCATATTCTATACCAATTTATAAAACCCTAATATTAAATCAATAGTGATTATAAAATCTAGCTCGAGCTCCAGGCGGCCAGATATTCGATCAGCCACCATAGCTTTATTTAAAGCACTCTTTGTCCTTGCGACTTATCCTGGTTTGCAACCGCAACGCCAGTCGACTTATCCAATCAAATAAGCACGAAAAATACCGCCCCATAAAAACAAGAAATTTCGCATGCCCTGTAATGAGGACATACTTTTTGCGCCGATCAATTCCTCTAATCATGATACGGGCTGCATCCAATGCTGATATATGAAAGCGCTCAGGAACTTTACTCTTAAAAGCCGGTTGATATTGACCAAATTTATCGATCTTATGAATCTCGGTATCAATAAACCCAGGACAAATAAGAGTAGTTGTAATCCCATATCCCCATAATTCCAAATACAACGATTCAGCAAGAGCGCGAATCGCAAACTTGCTCATTGTATAGGCCGATATAGTTGGAATAGAGAGAAAACTTGAAACACTGCCCATGATAACAATTTGTCCAGAACTTTCAATAAGTGAAGGTAAAGCTTCTTTAATTGTATGCAAAACTCCAAATACATTGACTTCGAATTGCCGTTGATAATCCTCAATGCCTAGCTGATGAAAAGATCCTGTCACAGTATAACCGGCATTAGCTATCACAATATCGATTGTTCCAAAGTGTGACCTTGCTTCAAATATAGCTTGCTGTAAATCAGCATGTTTGGTCACATCACAGGGCAAAACGATGCTTGCTTTTTTATCGGGATCAAGCTCAATTTGCAATTTCTGCAAACGCTCCAGACGACGCGCAAGGAGGACAAGTTTTGCTCCCTCATTATGAAAGACCCTTGCCAAAGCCTCTCCAATGCCGCTAGATGATCCAGTAATCAACACAACTTTATTTTCAAATCGCGACATCGCGTTGTATCTCCAAACTTTATCATCGAATGGTCGTCATTTTCAGAGTGAGTTTTACAATAAATGCATCCCCATTATGCGTCGTTCATTGCCATTGTTCATCCATTTTGGCAAACTGATGGTGTTATATCGTAAACCTCGAACAAGTAAGTTCCAAACATCACATTCAGCTAATCTACT
This sequence comes from Oligoflexus sp. FD111, assembly GCA_048816425.1. GTDB lineage: Bacteria > Bdellovibrionota_B > Oligoflexia > Oligoflexales > Oligoflexaceae > JBMDZZ01. The sequence goes on along the minus strand of JBMDZZ010000015.1, from coordinate 31,086 downwards.
TTCGGACTATAAAAGGATGTTCTAAAGGGATATTTTGAAAATCTTTGACTAAAGGAAGAACTAATTTACTTTTATGGGTAAGGAATGAGATGTTTTAAGTGAGGTGCGTTGAACATAATTGGAGAAAATCGAATCTTTTACTAAGCTATTATAATTGCTAAGGAGATTCGATCGATGCAAAAGAAGAGACCCCGTCGTTCTTTCACACCCCAGCAAAAAGCCGACATTGTCCACAGTGTCCAGTCCGCTTCATCAATCCAGCAAGGGCTTGACCAGTTTGGAATTACCAGCAGCTTGTACTACAGGTGGCCGAGGCAGCTTGAGGTTGGAATCAACGCTAGCCTTCGCAACTCAAAACCCCTAAAATCTGTCGACCTAAAGCGCCTAGAGGCTGAAAATAGGCAGCTCAAAGAGGTTGTACTCAACCAATCCCTGGAATTGACCAGTTTAAAAAAAAGTTTGAGCTTGGATCCATGAAGGAGGGCCTGAGAGTGAGCTACGAATATAAAGTCGAAGTGCTCGAATTTGTCGAACGCCAACTGGAGCTTGGTCAATCTCGCTGCAAGTATTTGGTAACATTGGAGATTTCGCCTTCAACGTACTATAGCTGGAAGAAGGCCGTCCTTAATGCAGAAAAGCCTAAGAAGCCTGCCAAACCACATCCTATGAAATTGACCCCAGGTGAAAAAGAGCTCATCATCGCGACAAAAAAAGATAATCCAACGATGAGGCATAGGCAGATACAAGGCTTGATCCAGGCTGAGGGCTGCTATATTTCGCCAAGCTCAGTTTTTACCGTTCTAAAGGCCAATGGCATGGTTGAGCCTTTTGAGCGGCGTGAAGCACCGAGGAAAGTGCCTAAATACGAAGTGCGAGGAAGGAACCTTGTCTGGGGAACGGATTGGACGAAGCTCAAGATCAATCACGAGACCTGGCAGCTTTTGACTCTCATCGACTTTTTTTCTAGAAAAATGTTGGCTATTTCTATCTATGGATCGTTCATATTGCTGAAAAACAGCAGCCATGGCTACCAGGGGATGCTGATATACCGCCATTGCTCTATCCAAGCATTAATATAGGCCTGCTCCTCATTTGCGCGATTACCATGTGGTATGGCGGGGTTGTGATCAAGAGAGGACAGAATCGCTACTTTGCATGGCTAGCTGTTGTGTGCTGCAGTGCTGCTGCACTGGTACTCTATTTGCGGTGGACGCTCCCTCCTTGGAATAGGAATCAATCCCAACCCACCGCCCCTCGAAAAGGCAGCCGATAATTGGACAACAGCCCAGTTGGCCTGGATTATTACCAATGGAATAAAGATGGCTGGTATGCCTGCTTTTAATTTAGGGGAAGAGCCAGCCGATCAATGAGCAATAACCTCTTTTGTTCTCAGAATAAATACCCTAACTCCTCTCGAATATCGTATAATAAGACCGACTATACCGAGTAGCAGCCGATTACCGTTAATCTTCGTCAAGATGACTCCCGTAAAAGAAAAGTGGTCATTGGGTTATCTCAGCGGTTGGATCAAACTTCAATTATTTTCCAGCTTGTTAGAAGAAAAGGGCTTCATTGCTGGGTTAAGCGAATGATGACTAGAGTGTTGCTGAAAATGTTACTATTATGGAAACTGACAGGCAGGATATCCAGCGAAAACTTTTTTTCCGAGCAGCGCTATAACCAATTGCTGACAACTATAAGGGTGTCAGCAAAAAACTGCCTTTAACCTCGACCGCAAAATAGTCCAAGACAAAATCATCGAGATCACTTACGCTTTTGGCTTCCGGCATCAGGATCAACTGATAGCTACCGCGCTCCAAAGTCATCTGAATCCGTGCCTCTGTCTGGGTTGCACTAATAAAATGGCTCTGTATTTCCTGATCTTCATCGTTGAGAACCGATAGATATGCGATCTGTTCGATGCCACAGACTCCTCCCAAAGCGATGTTCACATCGGCAGTTTCAGAGTTGACCTGCAATGCTACTATATGCCGTTTAAGTGAATGATCGGCACTAACTTTCGCCAAAGTCAGACGGCATGATTCAGGATTTTCCAGTGTGACATCCATTCCAAGTACATTATCACCAAGGTGCAAAGCCTGTGTTTTAAGAGCTGTCCGAAACGTGTCATAGGCTTCGATTGCTACCTTGGTCTCGAAAGACCTCACCTCTTTACCAGTATTAATATGCATATGGATAATGAACGCTGGCACCGCCTGCTTCAGTTCAAGCGTCCAGAACGTCCGTTCTTTGATCGTAGTTATGGCGTGCTCTAGGTCCTGACCATCAGCGTTAGACAAGCTAAAACTGACCTCATATTCTGCAGGGATTAAAAGATTTGATGTTCCATCGGAGAGAGCGCAGGTAGTCTGAGGGAGATCTGAATCTGTTACTTGTGCAGTGCATGTTAAATAAGCACCACCTGTCATCACCGGCTCATGAGCTAAATTTTTTACTTCACTGCTGTCCTTGCCGTCTGCATTATCCTCTTGGCTACTCTGATCCGAAATGTTTCGCAGAGCGTCATCTTTCTTAAGATCCGAGCTGAAGTCACTTTGACTGCAGCAGACCAAGAGGAAAGCAAAGATACAGATCTTTGTTACTGCTGGCATGATGCTATACACTATTTTCCCTTTTTCTAATCTTATCGGCGATGACAGCGAGACTCTAAAGAGTCGAAGGTAAATATCGGTTATTTAATTGGAAAATGATCTATTATCGAATTGGGGTTGCGCTGGTAAAAGGTGACTTTTGCTATACACTTTTATGGCTGGCAAGTTTGAATCAGAGGATAGAGCAAAACTAGGTACAGAACTTGCTTTGGATGATGAAACGAGTGAAGTTAAAGGTCACGCACGGAAAAAACGAGGCAAAAGAAAGCCGCTGCCGCAAAATCTGCCGCGTAGAAGAGTGATCCATGATCTGCCAGCGGATAGAAAAGTTTGTCCGATACATAACCAGGCTCTGGTTAAGATTGGCGAGCGAACATCGGAAAAGCTGGAGGTGATTCCAGCTCGAGTTGAGATTATCGAAGAAGTGACGTTGGCTTACAAATGTCCGTGCTGTTCGAGCGAGGCTGAACAAAACCCTATTGTCACTTCACAGCCAGAGCCAGCGCTCCTGCCAAAAAGCTTCGCCACACCGAGCCTTTTGGCATACATTGTTACAGCCAAATACCAGGATGCTCTGCCTCTTTACCGGCAAGAGAAGATTTTCCAACGCTATGGCATCGACCTGGATCGAACGACAATGGCAAGATGGATGATCCAAGTCGGGCAAGCCGCACAAGCCTTAATCAATCTCATGTACGATGATCTTTTGGAGCGACGGGTGATCGGTTGTGATGAAACACCGGTCCAGGTCCTTAAGGAAAACAACCGTCAGGCTTCACAAAAAAGCTATATGTGGCCCGCATTTTATAACACGATCTCGTCATAAAATGATGCAGGCTTCTCAATCTTAAGCTGTTCATACAGCCCTGATTTTAGTACACGGCCTTCGGCTAAATCGCCGTCCAAGTTAAGGTTTCCTCAAAAGTCATTGGCAATGACGTGCTCGATATTGCGGACCGCAAGTGCTGAGATTGTAAATGCCGGATTCGTGCAGGCAGATGATCCAGGCATGAGTGAACCATCATTTACATACAATCCAGGATAATTTTTGACTCGACCATAAAAATCACAGGCCTTACCCATGACGCAGCCGCCGAGCGGATGATACACAGCATCGTCTTTGATGCTGTCTCGAAAATTGTCGATCACGGCTGAGACAAAGCCACCATTGTCGCGATTTAATTGTTCCATAGTGTTGAGAAAGGCTTGATTAACCTTAGCTTGACCCGGGTCTGATTTGGGCCAGGAAAGTTTAACCTCGTCTTGTTGCTGATCGTAATAAAAGTGACCACGCGTCGGCGTGATGCCAATAGCAAAATAGAGGAGACCAAAGAACTCAATGCCAATTGGTAACTGGGGATGCTCTATAAAAAGAGGTCCCATAGGATTATCATAGTCTTTGATGCCAACAGCTGGTGGTCCACCATGCCATCTGCCAGTTGCCTCAAGACCGAGGCGTAAGGCATAAGCATTGCCGTTGTTACCCCAGCCACGCCCGACTTCATCGTTTAGTCGTGGCAGCATCCCCTTGGCTTTAGCTCGTACCAGTAAGCTCGATGTTCCCATTGACCCAGCAGACAAAATCAATTTCGCAGTGATGATTTCGCCTTCCGCTATCACGTTACCCCGATCATCTAACTGCTCAAAGCTTATACTATAGCGACCATCTGCCAGTTGCCGTAGGTCAGAGACCTGATGGAGTGCCTTGACTTCGAGAAGGCCGCTTTCCTCAGCTTCCTTGAGATAGGTATTGTCCAATGTAGCTTTGGCCCCACTATTGACTCCATAGACAGCCTCACCGTGGATTATAGAAGGGGGAATCCGGCCAGCAGCTTCATCGCGGACAATGTCCCAATCGGTAGCTGTATGCATATCTTCCGTTTCGATGCCCGACTTTTCACAGTGCTTTTTCATGACGCGAACATGTTGATAGAAGTCTTCGCCAGCAAGATCCTGAGGAAGTGTGCTGCGCTGAAGTCGGCGTCCGACTTCATCATAGTGGGGTTGTAAACTATCAAAAGAGACTTCGGCTGGAAAAACTTTTTCAAAAAGATGTTTCTCGGGTTTTTTCAGGACTCCGCCGTAAACGATGGAGCCACCGCCATAGGCAGCACCGCTCAATATGCGGAAACCGGCCATGTCTCGCCCCTCAAGTACGCCAGTATTGCGCCTTATTGGTAATGCAGGCCCAACTGGAATTACGGTGGTCCGATTTAGCCAGGTAGATCGACCATCGGGATAGAGGTTACTTGAAAAACGCTGCTTATCTGTCTCAAAATCCCAGCGTGCTCCTTTTTCCAAGAGAGTCACTTCAACGCCAGCTTGAGTCAAGCGTTGTGCAGAAATTGCCCCTCCAAAGCCGCTGCCAATAATCACAAGCTGCCGCTCTTCGGTCGGTAGTTTCCTCGGCGTCTTATGGAAAAAAGCCATTGAGCGGGTGGGGTTAAGTGTCAATCCGATACCAGTGGCCGCTCCAATCTTAACCAGATCGCGGCGTGAAACTTTTTTAGAGTTTTTTTCGGTATGATCTTTTTTATTCGTCATTCGATGCCCCCAATTAACTAATGATTACATAAAACCTTTGCTGGAAGAGGTGTTGATAGCCTCAAGTGCAGCGAATTAGCGTTATACTGCAGCTTTGGAGCGAAGGCCAGGTACAATTAGCTAGAAAAATAGGGCAATGCCGATCTAGTGCTTAAATAAAGTAGGACTTAGAGGCTGTTAGAGCGGATCAAGCGAGATCTTCATTTCCGCAGCTTCCCAACTCGTTCATGCTTTAAATAGCAAAGGCGTAAATCAGGAAAAATCCAAACAGGAGTTACAGGTGGGGCATGAGGAACCAACTTACTCAAAAAATGGTATGATAATAATAGTTTAAAAACTCTCAATTGCAATTTTGGAGATATCGTAAAAACGGCTAGCTTTCGGAGGCTGGAAAGTTGACAAACGATAGATTCTATACAACGGGCTTGATCGATCAATTAGCTAAAAACAGCATGAATCAACCCCATGACGCCGCAGCCCATTTTGAAGGTTCTACTTTATCCTATCGACAACTGCAAATAGAAAGCAGTTGCATTGCCTCCGAGCTGCAGAGGCAAGGAATAAAGAAAGGTGATACCGTTGGCGTGTATCTCCCACCCGGGATTGATATTCTAAAAGCGATATTTGCTATCTTCAAGCTAGGCGCTGTCTACATGCCTTTGAATCCTGACCATCCCCGGCAGCATATCGAGCTTATTTTAGAAGAATCCCAACCAGCAAGCCTAGTTACCTTGCAGTCGATCACGGAAACATGCTTGCCGGAGACTTACCCCCGCTGCTTGCTTGATAAGCTTAACTATGAACGCGATGACTATGAAGCGACACTTGAAGTGTCAGCAAATGATCCAGCTTATTTGATGTTTACCTCTGGCACAACGGGTCGCCCAAAAGGCGTTCAGCTCTCAAATGAGAATCTTGCTCATTTTATCGGTGAGGCGCACCGTCTGATAGATGTCCGGTCGAACGATGTATTTTGTAATCTAGCAAAGTTTACATTTAGTATTAGTCTTTTCGACCTCTTGGTGCCGCTTACTTTCGGTGCTGCGGTACGATTCCTTAGGCGTGAGACGGTCCTGGATTTTGAAACGCTTGTTAATGAGCTGAAAGCAAGTACTGTTCTACATGCTGGACCTGCCCTTCTATCGGCTCTGTTCCGATTTTTAAATGAAACAGGCAGGGTTCATGAACTCAGTCATATGAAACATGTCTCTACAGGTGGTGATATCGTATTGCCTGTCATCATGGATAGTATGAAACGCTTCTTCCCGGCAGCCGAACTATTTGTCTTCTATGGCTGCACTGAGATTGCTTGTATGGGCACATTTTTTAAGTTTGCAGATTCCGAACGTTCGCAGCAGCGGGGGGAGGTAAGTGCTTTTCGTGAAGTGATCGACCGAACATACGTAGGCCGTCCTTTTCCGGGTATGAAAGTCATGCTGATCGATGAGATGGATCATCTCGTTGCAAGTGGCGAAACTGGTGAAATATGCTTTAGTGGACGTGGCCTGGCGCTTGCTTACTTGAATCAGCCTGATTTAACGAAGGATCGCTTCTGTCCTTTTTCTGAAAAGAAGGACAATCAACAAAATTCTGATCCTATAAGGATATATCGAACTGGAGACTTCGGACGCTATTCTCCACAAGGGATTCTAGAGATTTTAGGTCGTCGCGATTTTCAAGTGCAGCTACGTGGGGTTAGAATCGAATTGTCGGCGATTGAAAATCGAATCATACAACTTGGACTTGCAAACCAATGTGTCGTCGTCAAGCGATTTTTGAAAAAACTCTCTGAGTCGCAAAAATCTTCTGACATTGATTTTAACAATTCATCTCAGACAGAAATCTTGTTTAGTTTTCTTGTTTCGCCCAAAAACTCCGATGAAAGAAAAACATCCAATGAGATCGCGCAGATCCTAGCGAACTATCTGCCTTCAGAAATGATTCCATCGGCTTTTCACTATATTGATAGTTTGCCGACCAACTTTAACGGTAAACTGGATCGAAAGCAGCTTCAAACCATGGAAATCGCTCAAACCGGCAAGGATGAATCTAAATTCACACCAGTGGAAAAAGCTATTGCCGGTGTTCTGAAAGAGCGATTGAATATCGATTCACTTGACCGCCATGATAATTTTTTTGCACTGGGTGGTCATTCTTTAATGGCAATCCTTGTTGTCGCAGAACTTGAGCGTAAACACCATATTCAGATCACCATTGCAGATTTTTTTCAAAAACCGAGTGTTGCTGGTATTGCCAGTATATATGAGGATCGTTCAAAAGATCCAAGCAGCGGGCCCGACGCTAAGCGTCCAGGCTGTGCCATTCTGAAATTGAGTGAAACTTCACCGCAAAAGAAAAAAATCTTTTTACTTGCCGGAGCCAATATCTATCATCGCTTGGCCAAGGAATTAGAGGCAGAATGGTCTGTCTATGGACTTGTATCCGACAAGGAGGTCTTTCCGGTTGATGTGACAAAGCCATTAAAGGCTTTCTCCGTTGAGGAGCTGGCGGAAGACTACTACGAAGCTATTGTTGCTGAGCAAAACTCAGGACCTTATTATATCCTGGGGCATTCGTTTGGAGGTATTGTTGCCTATCACCTTGCCAAGATGCTGGAAGAGCGAAATTACACGGTTCGAAAGCTTGTATTGGTTGATGCTTTAATACCTGAATGGGCTGATCCTTTTCGCTTTCGCATCATGCAATTTCTCAGAATATTTCGTTCGAACCCCGTTGATCTTTGGAATCTCTGTCGTCAGAAATTAAATGCGCCTCGTGTGCTCGCTAGACTCAAAACTAAGTTAATGCATTCCAACCTTGCAGAATCAGGGCAGGTAGATTTGTCATCTATAACGTATTATACAGGGGTTTTGGCGGAGATGGATGAGGCGAGGGTGCGGCTCAAGCGCGAAGCTGCCGTTGCTTATATGAAAAGAATCAAGCCAGGCTTCGATGAGGCGATTTTGTTTCTTTCTAAAGTCCGTCATCGGCAGAATCCGTTGCATAGCAAAACACTGACTTGGCATAGATATATCCGAAGGCTTCGTATGGTTTGGATTGATGTTGGTCATACGGCAATGATTCAAGAGTCAAATGCCGTTGCAAAAATCAGTCAAGAGCTTAGAGAAAAGAGATAATTCTTCTTGAAGATTGGAATTTTCTTCACTGCTAAGATGGACAATGGCGATGTTATTAGAACGCAGCAAGTATTCAAACCTGTTAGATCTAAAATCCCGTGACAGGGATTTTAGATTTAGCTTAATCCGCTGCGCCCGCTATTCATGGCAACTGAAGGTATATCTCCTGCAATTCGTAATAGGCCGCTAGGTAAGCTATCAACTGATACCAGTGCATGGCGCTCACTGCCATCTGCATGCAGGTAAGGGCCTGGATATTGCAATCAGTGCCTCTTTGGAATCGATGTGATACCGTGTCCCACTTCTTCTGTAATTTTTTGCTAACTGGCTGGCCAAGCCTTCCCTTTATCATCCAAACAAGCTAAAGCAGCTTTTCTTCTTGGGATAAAACCCATTAGGCTCGCTTTGTTTAACTGCTAAGACGCGGAGACATTCATGTTTACTACCCCTCTTTCAATGAGGCAAGTAGCTGTTTTAGCTACAATTGCTCTTTTCTTTATGGCTTGTGGTCCGGAGACTAAGGAGTCCTTATCCCAATTGCACGAACGCTGGGACCACCAAAATCGCCCAGAGCTATTTGGTTTTGACCGGAATAGTCAAAGTTATGCTTTCACTCACCAATTTGCTGATTTACCGCTGGAAGCACAACTCACAGAGAGACCTTGGAGTGGCGATTACTGGCCAACTTATAAAGGCGGCATCACCTATCGCTGGGACGCTCCCGTCGAAGTCGAGCTTGCTGAAGACGCGAGTGATGAGGAGCGAGCTGCAGCCTATGAGAAAGCGCAGATCAAGTTATATGCTTATGATTTGACAGACTTTGATGAGCTGGATGCGGCAACTATTGCCAAGCTTTCCCCTGCCGAGAAATATGATTTATACACTGGCCAACGCCATTATCCACTGACCACGGAAGAGCGCCAGCGAACCCGCATCCTAAAAACCGTCCCCTGGCTGGAAAGTTATGATGCCAATTTTCGCATTCCTACTTGGGAGGGCTTGTGCCATGCCTGGGCGCCATTGGTGATTCATTATAAAAATCCAGCACCGGTAGTTTTGGAAGGTGCTCTTGGCCACCAAATTCCATTTGGTTCTTCCGATATCCAGGCTCTGTTAAATATTTTTGTGCATTATGATCGTGGTCAAACAGATTTTCTTGGACAACGTTGTAATATCGATTTTTCTCAACTTAAAACTCGTCGCGACAGTGGCGAGATCACTCACGAGCAGTTTCTTGCGATCGCCGAAAATGAACATTGCAAGGGGACTAATGCCGGCGCTTTTCATATCGTCCTAGCCAATCAGATTGCTCTTAAGAATCGGAGCTTTGTCATGGATAAGACCCGTGATTTTGAAGTGTGGAATCAGCCGATTGAAGCTTATACGAGTGAAGTTGTGGCCGAGCATGAAGGTGCCAGTGCAGGAGCTGCTCCGGGAACAGTTCGCGAAGTAGAGCTGAAAACCAGGGTCAGCTACACGACAGAGATTGCCCATTCCTACGAGCTCTATGCACCGTCGTACTCAACTGCTTACGAGTATTATCATTATCGCCTTGAACTTGATGGCAATGATGAGATCATAGGTGGCGCATGGATATCTGACAATCGTCCCGACTTTCTTTGGAAGCAGAAAATTTCTGATTTTTACGGTCGTTTTCACGATTTGGGAAAAATTTATCAGGCTTCGATTGCCTATTTGCAAAAGGATGAGGCGAAGAACTCTCCGAAGTAAAGCTCATTCTCACTATCGATTCAGAAATACGAAACCTCTGAAGATCTCTTGGTCGAGATGATCCAAAGTCAAGTCAATGTGTCTCCTAAACCCGCTTGCATTGCTGAGTATGGTGAAGGAAAAACACAGAAGTTGCTGTTCAAGATGGTTAAGCAATAACAGAAGCTGATTTTTTCTAATCGCGATGAGGCACCCGAAAGGGTGCCTTTTTTAGTTTGACTTGAAAATCTCAGTGTTTTTCTTAATTGAGGTTTCCCATATTTGTGCTTCGTATCATCCAAGTTCCTGCTGCTAAAAATCTGCTGTTCTCGGAAAATATGTGGAAATTATGCTAATGGAGCGGTTTCGTCCTCAATAGAACTAAGATGATTTAATTGCGAAGGCAGCAGCTTGACTCATGTCCAAACCTGAGATAGTTGTAGACATAGTAAAGAAATGGGTCGAAGTTTTTAAAAGCCAGGCATCTCAACTCTTTCCAACAGAGCATAGCCTTCCGGAGTTTGTGAACGATAGATCAAACCATTTTCAAACTTGCTAACGACGACATCACCGTCCAAAGCCTTCTGTTCGATGACGAAAAGGTGCCGCTTCCTTCCCTGGAAATCAACTGTTTCCTCATGCAGACCACGACTTACATGAATCTGGCAAACCGCTTGCCAAAATAAAACAGCATGATATGAGATCCGCGATTCTGTCGGGCGGATGACTTTGATTCTGTTCATTATTATAGTTGGGAAAAAAGGGAATGCAAAGTTTACACCCAGAAAGGCTTGCTTTTTAGAAGTATGAAAAAACAGGCTGAATGGCTAGCAGAAACAGGAAAAGATGGGAGGAGTGAGGCCACGTATAAAAGGAAGATGCCAGATTTGCTGTTGATCAAATAGCTTGTGGGCCACTGATTCCACCAGTATCTGTTATTCAAGTTTCTGCTGCTGGTTCATCCACTTCTTCATAAAATTCGTTGCTCTTCGAAAATCTTAGGAAATTATGCTAATGAAGCGCCTTCTCTCTGAATAGTGGGCTCTTAATGATCTTGGTAAATCTTAGTTCATCTCAGCAGTAACTGCATGATTATCTGATATTTCACCTATGAGCACAGCAAGTAAAAAAAACGAACAATATGATGGAAAAATGCAGAGTAGAGATTGACTTTTATCTTTGTTCAACCATAGAAGTGTTCCGTTCTCATCTTTCATGTCTGGCATAAATGCCATGTCGAAGGATCCATTTCCATCAGTATGAACGAGGTTTATTATGAAAAAACTGAAAGGCCATGTAAGGTCAGCCCCTATACCTTGGCGACATCTGTCATGGATCGTTAGTTTGAGTATCTCACCTTTGAGTTTTGCCGACGATTTCGTTTTATTTCCAATTTCACCAGGATCACCGACGACAGAGATCAGTCGCGAAAGCTTCGTCGAGTTTCGGAGCATCACTGGCCATGGCAATAACCCCCGTCAAGCGACATGGGGTAGTGTAGGTCGAGATGGGCAGGGACTACCATTGAAGCGGATGGTACCCGTTCTCAGGCCAGACGTGTTGCAGCGCAATGATGAAGGCTTGTCCAGTCCGAGGGAAATCAGTCAGACTGTATGTGAGCAAGGTCAAGCTTTGATCCCTAATCGTCGTGGAGTGAGTGATCTGTTCTGGCAATGGGGACAGTTTTTGGATCACGATATTTCCCTGACACCGACCAATCAACCAGCGGAACCCTGGTCGATCCCAGTGCCTTTCGGTGATCCTTTTTTTGATCCACGACGCCTAGGAAATCAGACTATTTCTTTTAACCGCTCAGCACATGTGTTAATAGCAGGTCAACGTGAAGCTATCAATCAGAACACCTCTTTTATCGATGCTTCCCAGGTATATGGATCGACAGAGGAGCGGGCAAGGGCTTTGCGCGCATTGGATGGCACAGGTCGTTTGAAAACCAGTCACGGTGAACTTTTACCATTCAATCTCGATGGGCTTCCCAATACCGGCGGAAGCCAACGTCGTGATCTGTTTCTTGCTGGTGATGAACGTCCAAATGAACAGATTGGACTTCTAGCTTTACATACCATATTCATGCGTGAACACAATTGGATTGCGACGAGGCTCCGTCAGCAGCAACCGACCTTGAATGATGAAGAGATCTATCAAAGAGCCCGTGCCATCGTCGGTGCACAGATCCAAAAAATTACCTTTGAGTCTTTCTTGCCCTTACTTTTAGGACGCCCTCTTTCCGCCTATCGCGGGTATCAATCCCAGGTTGATCCGACAGTCAGTCAGGAGTTTACTACAGCGGCCTTTCGTGTAGGCCACACCATGCTGTCTCCTACTATTCTGCTGCGCGATCAAAATGGGCGACCGTTCCAGCAGGGGCAGGTGGCCTTACGTGATGCCTTTTCACAGCCGGCAGTCTTCCAAAACATTGGTGTCGAAGCCATCTTGCGAGGATTGGCGAGCCAGCAGGCGCAGGAGGTTGATCCGTTGATCATTGATGATGTTCGCAATTTCCTCTTTGGTCAACCTGGACAAGGCGGATTTGATTTGGTTTCATTAAACATTCAGCGTGGCCGCGACCATAACATTCCCGGCTACAACCAAGTGCGACGAACCCTAAATCTAGTCCCTGCCCGCCGCTTTCTCAAGCGACATGCCCAAGACGATGGCATCACATCAAATCCCGAATTTGCCCGTCGCCTGGAACTTGCCTATGGAAGTCCCGACCGGGTAGATCTATGGGTAGGTGGCTTGTCTGAAGATCACAGACCAGGTGCTATGGTTGGCGAATTGTTTGCCAGAATCATTGAAGATCAATTTGTAAGATTGCGTGATGGTGATCGTTTCTGGTACCAGCTGCACTTGGGAAGTGGTTTCTGGGGGGATTTTTTGGAACGTGAGTCTAGCCTGGCACAAATCATCCGCCGCAATTCACGGATAGGCCAGGAGCTAGCAGATGAGCCGATGCTAGTGCAGAATTCCTCTCAACCACCGACGAATCCTCCCACTGCACCACAAAGCTTTGTCGAATACTGTGAAAATGCCCAAACTTCTGCGGATATTCGTCGGACTATCGGGGCCTTACTCAAGCAGACGCAATCCCGCAATTGTCGCCAAGCACAACAAGAGCTCCAGCAGTTGGAAGTACTCGATCTTTCTGGTATGCAGATCAGTCGTCTGGAGCCGTTGGCAAGCTTTTCACAATTAGAGCTTTTGATTCTCAACGATAATCAGATCCAGGACCTCCGCGCTCTTAGCAATCTGCGTCAGTTGCAGGAATTAGAGCTTAACCAGAATCGGATTCGCAATCTGCAGCCCTTAAGCGGGATGAGTTTGTTGGTTCATTTGGAAATCAACTCCAACGAGATCGAAGACCTCAGACCATTGTCGGGAATGCGGAAATTGGTCGCGTTGCGCGCGGCAAATAATCAGGTGCGTGATCTGAGCCCCTTGCGCCAAGTTCAAAGTTTAATATTTCTCGATCTCAGCCGTAATCCGCTTGGTCAAAGCATAAGTAAAAATCAGCGAAACTGTCCGGTAGGTTCCGCAGTGTCGCCGGCGGTGGATCGCTTCTGTCGAATTTAAAAGTTTACGCTGGCTTTTGTAAGCACTCACAGCCTTCAGACTGTGGGTGCAAACGAAGTTCTCTAGAAGCCAGATGATCGAATTTGCAGAAATGTAAGCCTTGGCTGAAGCTTGAATTTAAGCAAGCTTCAGCATCTATTTGCAAGATATGACTTGGTGGAAAGTGACTGTGATTTATTGAACTTAATGAAACGGCCCGATGGTCCATGGGCCAGTCCTGGTTTGACCTAATAGGTCGGATTGAAAAAGAGAGCTCAAATCCACGCCAGTTCCAAGCAATAGATTCCCCTCAATATTGAATGGTCGAAAGTTTAGCTTGCTTGGCTCAAGATCTTCAAAAACTGCAGCGGGAATCTCAGCCCCTGCATCAATTTGTGTGCGATCCAAAAGACTAGCTTGGTAAGGCTGGACACCAGGTGCACTGTTGTCACTGGCAATATTTGCTTGAGAGCTAGGACTAAAATGCAGTCCATGATAAGCAGGGCGAATGCGAGAAAAAGAGATTGAATTATAAACTACTAGGGAAGTATTGGTATATTGAAATGCTGTATCAATAGTAATACTACCGAAGCGTTGTCGAAAATTTTCCAAATCGCAAGTCTGCGGCAAGCAATTGTCGTAGGCTAAACTATTGGCGATCAAAACTTCAGTATTGTCAATAGGGTTCGGGAATCCTTGAAGCATAACGGCTGAACGACTGATGCGATAGAATATAGAATTGATAATGCGCACGCGAAGGTTACTTTGATTGATATAAATGCCATCTGCATGGATGTCGGGCAGATCATGTATCAAAAGGTTTCGTAGTTCCACTTCTGTCGCTGAAACGCGAATCCCCTCACTTGAATCTCCTTTAACTTCACTGATTCTGACACCATCAACGATGGTATAAGGCGTTCGAATATCGATGGCATGGCCTTCTTGAACAGGAACTAAGTGATAGTGCTGATTTGAAATCTGACCATGATGGAAAGCCTGCCCACTGACGACTATGTGAACATGGTGCTCAGCACTTGTGTTCCAGCCATCTATGATAAATCCTTGATTATCGGCACGACTCCATGATCCCTCTATCCGAGCCATCGCCTTAATGCCCAAACAAACCAAATCACCGACGGGGCAAGTTCCGAAATCGATCAAGCCCCATTCTTGCTGCCAAGCCGCCAAGGAGTTTAGGCAACGAGGCCGACTCCCGCAATCCTCACGAATGACTGTTCCATAAAGAATCTCCGCAACGCTTCGATCAAATATTTTCAAGGACTTACCATCACTTGCGATCTCTAGATGCAGTTGGCCTTCCTGACACTGCTGATCACAAGGGAAAAGGATCTGCCAAATCCCCTTGTCATCTTCATTCCAATTCTCGAAGGGAATAGGGGTCAAGCGACTCAGCTCGCCAGTGGAATAGACTAGCCAAGCTTCAATGGGTTCATTTCTTAGGTCAACTGTCGGTTCGAGGCTGCGACATCCAATAGGTTGCTCATTTGCTAGCTCAAGTTTTGCAGGTCCGCAGTCAACGAGGAATGCGCCTCCCGTCATCACCGGCTCATTGGCTGTTATGAGACTTTCATCTTCGTTCTCAGCTGGTTCATCAGCAGGAGTATCGCTCGATTGTTTCGATGAGCCAAAATCCATTTGCTGACACGCAAATGAAAACATAGCAATTATACTGATCAAGACTTTCGCTATGTTGCGCTGGTTTAGCATCGATTCATTCCTGTTTTGTAAGGGATAATCTTTGTATCGGCTCCCCAGGTATCAAGACTTTAATCAGATGAAAAAGCCTACCTTAAATGGTGGTTTGCCACATTTATTTCTGGTCACTGATATTCATGGATTGTGCATTTAGGTTTAAGCGTATGGCAATGCTCTACTTTTATAGGCTAAGTGCTTAATTCTGGCGATCAGAGCATCACAGATGCAACAGAAACCTATATATTTTTAGACAGAAATTTCAGCTTTACCTTCAGTGTCCGAAACTTGCATCATTGCGCTATATTCTATTCGGCTTCCTCTGGTGGCAATATGATCTGAAACATGCGATCCATCATGGACTGTATGCCCGGTGTGTAAGGTAAGCCGTCAAATTCGCAATGACCACCGTCGCCCGCTACTTCAATGCTCTGCTTGGCGTGTCGGTTTTCAGGTCCATTCGCTTAAGATCAGCTACTTCTATTCCCTCTCGTTTCAGTGATCGCAGTTAGTGTCACCAACTCAGCATCTTCAACTCGGAACCCCGCTAAGATCTAGGAAACAAGCAAGAAAAATGGTTAAAAAATAGACAGGATGATTTCGTAAGAAAAAAACAGCATCATGAGTGCAGCCAAGCAAGATTATGGAAAAAGATTGGCCTCATGAGACAAGCTTGCCGATGGTATTTTCGAATCATAATTCCCCCAGAATCTTTTTAACCTAAAAAATTCAATCTTTTCTCTTGAAGAAATTTCTAGGTAGTTTTCGTGCGTAAGGCACATCCTGTTATCCTCCACATTGGCGATTCAAAGTCTTGTTTCCATAATTGGTCATGCATTTGCATGACTAAAACTAAACAAACCATAGAGTGGGCTACTGCAAGTAAGTGGCTCGACTTGAATGCGTCTTCGGAGGTCAAGATTATGAACCGTCAAAATCGAAAACTATTCGTTCTATTTACCTGCTTTAGCTGGCTATTTTCAGCCTGTAGCGAACCACCTCAAAAATATACCAGGTCTACTGCACAAAGCGCTGTTCCTGCCATTGATCAAGAATCTAGCAATCAAGATGATGGAGATGATTTGATCTCTGATGAAAGCGAGTCTGATCTAAATGAAGAAGATATGCTAAGTGCTGGTGAGCCTCCAGTAAGTGATCCATGCGGAGCAGCGAGTGCTTTTGGTTATCTTTACAAGGGCCAGTCGGGTTCGTCAATTGCCATAGTGGGCGGCCGACAAGCAAATAGTAATGATCTTGTCTATCGCTCCACGGTAAAAATTCATTTAGGCCAAGGTCATTGTACTGGAACTCTCATTGGGCCAAATCAAATCGTCAGTGCATCCCATTGTTTCTTTGATCAAAATGATCAGAGAATAAATAGTTTAGCAGGCATCCAAATTGGTTTTGGCGAAAATGGCACTCCAGATCCTAACTTACAGGTGACGGGCGTTGTGACTCATCCTCGCTATATTGGATTGCCAGCAAATGAAAATGGCTTTTTACAGCAGGTTTTATATGATGTCGCGGTATTAACATTTGATGGTGAATTGGCGCCGGCTTACTATCCCGTCGTCATTGGCTCGAGTACGACTGAACTGGCAAGTGGCAGCCCCGTCCAGGTTGCAGGCTATGGGGCCTATTCAGAAAATGATAACTTGATTCGGCCTCTTTCGATTGTAGAAACAACTGTCGCTGAAATATTGACTAATTTAAGGGAAATTCAGCTTACCGTCGGTGAGCAGAAAGGTGCCTGCTATGGCGACTCCGGAGGCCCGACTTACATCCATAATGCCCAGGAATCTTGCCTCAAGGTCATGGGCGCCACCACAGGGCCAGGTCGTCAATCAAATGGCACCTGTGATGTCGGTAGTGGAACTATGATGGATATTACTAGTTATAAAGGCTGGATCAAATGTTCCGTTAATGCTCTGGGTAAGCCTTTATCCTATCTTTTAGATGATGGCAGTGAAGTTGATTGCAATGCGAATTCTTTAGTGCAGTAAAAAAGGATAGATTGTCCTTTTTCGATTACCCATGAAACCGAAGGACTGTTGGTAAGAATGGCTTTCACTTGAAGCAAGTGAAAGCCATTTAAAGAATTAACTGTTGGGCTGTTCGATATTTTGTGATCCATTAGCCAACAGCGGCAAATCTGATTTAAACCTAAAGAATCCATAAACAATTCATGGAATTTTGCAAATCTACAGATTAAAAAATCGAGATAATCTATTTGGTATAGACTTATCATAGCTTATAATGAATATCACTCAGGTCATGATTTTGTCTTTGGAGTTAACCATGGTGTATCGAAAAGTAAGCTTTGGTCTATGGATGCTATGTGTGGGATTGGGGGGCTGTACAACGTCGACTCATTTAAAAAAAGTTGCATTGGTGTCTTACACGGATGATGCATCAAATGGGAAATCTGTTGGTACCGTCACTGGTGAAGATTGTTCCTGGGTCATTCTTGGGAATAAGCTGGGTACCGCTGATATCACCCGTGCTATTAACAAAGCCAGAACTGGCTCTACGGATTACCGAACAGGTGATCTCCAAGTTGATTATTTACGGAATGTTTATAGTCAAACCCGTCATTCTAATTATATCTTAGTCTCTAAGTCTTGCTATGAAGTGTCCGGTACGGGCTATCAGAAAAAATAAGGGGATTATCCATGAAAGTTTTCCAATATTTTGTTTTCGCAAGTCTTATGCTTGGTACAAATGCTTGTGTGACTCACTGGTCACCACTCATGCAGGCAGAAATTATTTCGATGACGAAGAGTGATATTCCCAAAGGATCTTATAGAAAAATAGGCGAAGTACAAAGCCAATACTGCTTTTCGAGTGGTGAGGAAGAGAAGGCCCTTACCTATCGTCAGGGTGATGCTCTCATCGGACTAGTCGATGAAGTCGTTATGAAAGCGCAAAAGGAAAACGGTGCTGACGGTATTTACAATGCTAACATCGAACAAAGCGGATTATGCGTTCGACTTGAAGGTACTGCTATTAAATTAGCTAAGAGAAAGCCGCGGACGAAGAGTTGAGTAGCCAATCCCCGAGGTCAACTTGGGGTATATCCAGTGGCGCAAGGTTGGCGAAGATATTTGATACTCCGGTGACTTTTCTTCCCACAGCAAGTGGCGTGACAAAGTCGTGCCTCATCCCGAAAAACGCACTGGCTTCTGCACGGATGGTGGTGCCGACTGCATGAAAGTCAAAAATCACAGGTAGGCCAAACTTTTGGCCCGCAGCTTCAAGGTAGATATTGACACCCGTCCGAAATGTGGTGGGGAAATGAAGCTCTCCAGGTCCTGACACCGGAGCATTTATAAAGTTTAAGGGGGTAGGGCCGAAAATAAGCTGCCTCGCGATCGATTGCAGAAGTACACTAACGGGATGAGCTTAGATCGCACAAAAAGCAGTGCTTTTGCCACGTTCTCACCTATAGTTTTGGCAAGTCACGGCATGTCATCTGCGAACATCTTCGCACTTATTCCGATGTCACTTCTCATCAGCTGGCTAAGCGTCAAAGCTTGCCCCCATGGGCGAGCCGTAAAAACATGTTCACACCTACCCAGCAAGACAGCCCGAAGACACTGTCCTCTACGAGGTCCTTGCCGAGTACATCGAGACCTTCATCGCGCAAAGAGAGATGGACGGCAAGGGACTTCCTGAATTTGTCGCGGGAGAGATCAGGGGGGTTTTTGCGCTGCGGGATTCTTCAATAGCAGAAAGAAAGCAGCAAAGACCCTGAAGGAGCATCGACCAGCTATGACCCTCTTGAGCCAGGTTTACCAAAAAAGGTTCAACGCGATGGTTCATTTCTTTGTAGCTCTTCATATTGCAGTCGCTATTTGGCGCGGGGGAAGGGGAGTGTGGATACTAGCAGTTCAAACCTGGGA
This sequence comes from Oligoflexus sp. FD111, assembly GCA_048816425.1. Classification (GTDB taxonomy): domain Bacteria; phylum Bdellovibrionota_B; class Oligoflexia; order Oligoflexales; family Oligoflexaceae; genus JBMDZZ01. Next base: position 11,898 of record JBMDZZ010000015.1, on the reverse strand, counting down.
TTTCGCTGTGTGCGTAATTTGTCAGCTCAGAATTTTGGGGAAACTAAAGCGAAAATGGGGAGTAAAGGCAATTCTTTGTGGCAGAATTGAGTATAGTTCCCCCTAAGCGTCTAGAGTGGCAGGGGGCAACATTGCGTCTTTTTAAATCTAAAATTGAATCGTGTAAATTTTGTAAATTAAATAAACAGATGAACCATCAACTGAATCAAACGCCAATCCCCCTGGTAGCGATCCGTTTCCCCAGGTTTTTCCGCTTTAAGGCGATATAACAGTTCCGTTTCCAATCCTGCATACCAATAAGTTTTAAAGCCAATACTTTGATACCTAGTCCATCCAACTTGCAAATTCTTTTTCAGCTGTGGTGAGTCTTCATAACGCGCGGCTAAATAATTTTGACGAAATGTGCGATATTTCAGATCGAACGTATATATCTTACCTCTAGCCCAATCTCCAGGGCTACGTTCTCTCTCGATATTAAGATAATCAAGATTCACCGTTGCTTCGCCTAGCTGCATCCCCACATTAAAAGAGGCCAGTCGCCGCCTTAAATCGATCTCAGCGGGTCGATCGGTGGTTTGCCAGTAGGAAGCCATGATCGAAGTACCTAACGTTACAAATCGTCCACCAATGTTGGCAGCAAAACCCTGACTTGCTTCCCCATATTCACCTTCCTGATAGGGGAAAATTCCATGAATATTAATAAATGGTACGTTTGGTGCTGCTCCTATGGTCATTGCTCCGTGTCGTGAGAACTGATCAAAACCAGCGATAAGCTGCGATAGAGCGGTATGATCAGGAATCATAAAGCCAAAAAGTGGTCGATAGACACCTGCAGTAACATAGGTGTTATAGGGAATTTGATGCCACAAGGCATAAGCCGATCGCATGTAAGGCGCTCCACCGTCGAGTAATTTCTGGTGGTCGTCAATAGGATCTCTCGTTTGAGGACCTTGCATAAATCGGGCTTCATAGACGAAATCCAAGTTTTGCGGGATGGCACTGTAGCGGAAACCGATATCCAAGGACATCGGCCAACTAAAAACCGTCGTCGGAATATCCGGAGTGAGTACTTTCTCATGCATGTAACGATAGTCAAGCCCGACCGACCATCTTTGCCGTCTTTCGCTGCGATAGGGGTCTTCCGCCGGAATCCTCTCCAAAAACTCTTCTTTGTTCGCGATCGTGAGCATTTCTTGGCCATCAGAACGGTCGTAGGCTTGCCAATTTACCTGAGAATCATGGGCTGTGACCAGTTCATGCCCTCCTTCTGGGGCTTGCCCGCTGCCTCCTGGAGCTTGATTAGCATAAGCTTGCTTGGCAAGTGGAGCTGGGCTGGGTACCTTCTTTTGCCAGAAAGTCTTTGGAATCGAGCGTAACCAGCGCTGCTGAGTCCACTTCCCATAGGCCGACCGCATACCTCCACCATTTGGATTCAGATGGCAGCCTTGGCAAGTTAATGTGCAACGCCGCTCAGCGACCGGCAGGTTGCGGCGCGATGGAGCATGACAGCCGGAGCAATTTTGTGCCAGCCGATTGGCAAGCCATGGTTCGGCAAAGCCTGGCGTAATATCTAGAAGCAGGCATAAAAACGCTATAATTCGGATCTTAGACATGAGACCCTCCAATTCTGGAGCCAGTAGAACGTTTGTTTTTTCCTTATTGTAAAGGATGATTGGTTTTGATGCGATAGACAAAGTTTTTATAGGCAGGAGCTAATCCCGCCATTTTTTGGGAAAAGTCCTTGTCCCTTTGTGGAATTCACTCTTCTAGCTCAACAAGCCTGCATCGCTTTGTTTAGCGCTAGCTGAATGCTTGTCAAAAGCTATTTGGTCGTTAACTAAACTTACCTAAATATCTATATCTAATTAAAATTACAGAAGAAAACCGTTCGGTTGAGCATGCTTACCAGTTGGTTGCGAGAGCTTGGAAAATCTTAAGCACAGACTTGCTCGCGCCTTGGTTTTCCCTGATAGTTTGACAAGAATTTTCTGCGCAGATGGTGTCTCGATTTGTTGTCTTTCAATAGCTATAGTTTTTAAGGAGAGAAATATGCTTATCAAATCATTGACTCTATTTATTTTGTTGGCGGCATCGTCATTGTTTGCCCAAACAGATCCTGTCATTATCGGTGTTCCCGTTCCCATACCCACCCCCGATCCTAATGGCGATGTCTGCGATGCCTACGGTAGTCAGGATAGTCCAGCTTGCATGCAGCCGCCTTCGCAAAACTTGTGTTACGACTATAACCGCGATGGTGTCAGCTGTGAGGAAGTTGGCATGCATGAGGGCCAGGTGGCAGCCCCGTGGGGAGATGAGTCCGGTTTATTTCGCTGTGTCGATGGCTGTCTGGCTTGGGTGGAGCAAACGCCTTACTGCAAAGATTACAATCGCGATGGCGTCACCTGTGAGCAGGTGGACTATCATGAAGGTCAGATAGGCTATCCATGGGGCTGGCATTCGGGAAAATTCCGTTGCCAGGACGGTTGCCTGAAATTCATGTGGTGGTGGTGATTCAGAAGGAAGTGACCTTTGCCAGGTCTTAACGCTGAGGAGAAAAAAGGGAGGCAATGCCCCCCCAAGAATCGATTCAATGAAAACTTAAAATTTCTCCAGCTTCCATAGTTGACCACTGGCCGGTCGGTCACATGGAGCCATAAAAGCAGCTCCTCCTAGAGTGGAGGTGGGAGCAAAACGATTGCCTTCGAGGCAGTTCCCATCTCCTTGAAAAAGAGTTTTTAGTAAAACATACCCACGGCGCTGACGATCGAATCGCCACAATTGTCCAGTAGCTGGTCGATCACATGGGGCCATGAAGGCTGCTCCGTTTAATGTAGAGTCTGGGCTAAAAGCGTTACCTTCCAGGCAGTAAGCGTCACCCAGAAAATCTGTCTTAAGCAGAAAATAGCCAGGAACATTTGCTTTCTCAATTTTGAAAATCTGCCCTGAAAATGGCCGGCAAGAGCTCATAAACGCAGCACCTTCCAAGGTTGAGTCTGGCGAAAAGCGATTGCCTTCTAGGCAAAATTCTTCACCTAAAAAAGCCGTTTTTAAAAGATAACGCCTATCATCATTATCTGCTGCTAAGTATGTAGAAAAAAATGTGCACATGCCCAAGGTAATTCCAAATAAATACTTCATAATAGCTCCAAGCTTTGTTTGTTTTTTTCACATTATTTTTTCTCAGAATTTTCTTACTAACAGACCTATTATGGCGAGTACGGTCTCAGTGACGACTTACATGGTCTGCTAATTCATGAAGCGATTTGGAACGAAACCCCGCTGACTGTGATTTCAGAATGGTCTGCAAATCATTGCCTCGTGTAAATACTCACGCCACGTGCGGTAGATAAAAATTATTTCGGAAAGCGGTTAAAGTTTAATTTCAGTTTGTTGGCCTAGACCCGGTAGCATCGTTCTCCATGAGAAAAGGTTCAATCATATGTGTAGAATAATGATATTATTGTTATCTATTGAATCCAATTTCCTTTTTGGCTCAATCCATCCCATGTTTCATCCCCACGATCCCACTTTGGGCGAGATAGCTCAGTGGATTTCAGAGGCCGACCAATCGATCGATATTGCGCTCTATAGCCTTGAGTTCACAAGATTTACGACGACCAAAGTCAAAGAAAATTAGGCAATCTTCGCTGTTAATACCAGATGTAGCGTATTAACAGTAAGGTCGACAAAATAATCAGAACCAGATTGAGGTGTCTGAACTTTCCTGTTGTCAGTTTCAGTATCACATAGGAAATGATCCCAAGGGCAATTCCATTGGCAATGGAAAAGCTTAAAGGCATTAGGATGAAGCATAGAAATGCCGGAATGTATTCAGTCTCATCGTCCCAAGTTAATTTACCAATTTGTTTTGCCATGAGAGCGCCAACTATGACCAGGGCTGGCGCGGTTGCAGATTCAGGAACAAGTTTTAACAAAGGCCAGAAAAAGAGGGCTGCAATGAATAGCAAGCCCACGGTGACAGCAGTCAGACCTGTGCGACCTCCTTCTTCCACGCCAGTTGCTGATTCAATATAGGTCGTCGTCGACGAGGTACCTAAAAAAGCCCCCAGCATTGTTGCCAGAGCATCAACCCCAAAGGACTTCGCAAGATCAGACTCACTTAATGGATGAAATTTTTCCATTTGACCACTCAGGGCGAATAAACTGCCGGTAGTATCAAATAGGTCGACAAAAAGGAAGATAAAGACGATCGACAATAGACCCATTTCAAAAACATCGGTGAATGTAAAAGCGCCAATCAAATCTGAAGGCCATACCGGAATGGCGACGAGTGAAAAATCGCCCGTATAGGGCTGACCTTGGAAGACATTAAAACCTAAACTGATAGCCAATGTCGAACTAGCGAGTATGCCGATCAGAATCGAGCCTTTGACCCGAAACTTCATAAGGCTGAGTGTTAGGATCAGACCAAAGCAAAAAACTAGGGCGGAATCCGAACTTAGTGTACCAAGTGAAACCAGCGTCGCGTCATTTGAGACTATCAAGCCACCGCTTTTCAGGCCTAAAAATGCGATGAATAGACCAACCCCTGCAGCTGTACCATATCGAAGTGAATGTGGGATCGCGAAAACGAGATGTTTGCGCAAACCAACAATCGATATCAGAAGGAAGGCAAGTCCACTAAAGAATACAGCTCCGAGTGCTGACTGCCAGGAAAGGCCAAGTCCTATGACCACCGAGTAGGTGAAATAAGCGTTCAAGCCCATTCCTGGTGCTAGGGCAAAAGGTAGGTTGGCGACCAGTCCCATAAGGATTGAACCGAAAGCAGCTGCCAGCGCTGTGGTCGTTAAAAGCTGTGCGAATAAGTCAGGATTTTGACTCGTAATCGCCTGACCCAATATGATGGGATTCACCATTAAGATATAAGCTAGGGCGGTAAAGGTGGTAAAGCCAGCTCGCAGTTCAGTTGCAACTGTGGTTTGGTTTCTCTCAAGATGAAAATATCGTTTCAGCCACTGAAGTCCAATCGCCATAATTGTGCCCATACCAATAAGATTAGGAAAATCAAGTATTAACCTTACATAACAATTTTTAATCGATTTATCATGATATTTTTTAAAACTATTGCTTGACGGGCTAGTCGATTTTTATAACAATCGGGTCGCTTTTTATGGTTTTCACTTGCTTTGCATCAAGGTTCCTCGTCCGCAGCGAGCTGCGACAGCAAGAACTGTTGTCTCCTCTATCAACTGTTAAAAACCAGATCAACTTAACAATTGAATATATAATTTTGGAGAAGAGACATGAGAATTTCTTTGAGTCTTTTTTGGGTCGTTCTTTCCCTAGGATCGCTTTCAGGTGATCTGTTTGCGGAAAGAAAATTGATTCGCGGTTCTATTTTGCATTTCTCCGCTGATCCTGTTGCAATGAATGATGTTGCAGAATCCTACGAATACTATGAGGATGGAGTTTTAGAGCTAGAAGACGGGAAAGTTGTAGCAGTCGGGCCATTCAATTCTGAGGACGCCGATCATTCAAAGGATGTGATAGACTACCGAGGCAAGTTAATCATGCCTGGCTTCGTCGATACCCATATCCACTATCCACAAACCGAAATGATTGCCGCATATGGAGAGCAATTGCTTGAATGGCTGGAAACCTACACTTTTCCAACCGAACGGCAATTCAAAGATAAAGCCTATGCTAGCAATATTGCCTCGTTTTTTATTAATGAATTAGTTAAAAATGGAACCACATCAGCGTTGGTTTTTGGCACGGTGCATCCTGAATCCGTGGACGCACTGTTCGAGCAGGCAAGTCAGCTCAATTTGCGTTTGATTGCCGGCAAAGTTATGATGGATCGTAACGCTCCCGATTATCTTTTGGATACGGCAGAATCAAGCTATGAAGATTCTAAAGACTTGATTCAGAGATGGCACAATAAAGGTCGTAATCAGTATGCGATTACACCGCGATTTGCACCAACCTCGACTCCAGAGCAGCTCGCAGCGGCGGGTCGGCTCAAGGAGGAATTTCCTGATACCTATGTTCACACCCACCTATCAGAAAACCAAAATGAAGTAGCCTGGGTTAAATCGCTTTTCCCAGAACGAGCTGGCTACCTTGATGTCTATGATTTTTATGGTCTGACTGGTGATCGTTCCATTTTCGCTCATAGTATTCATCTTACAGATGACGAATGGAATACCTTTGCTACTACCGACTCTGTTATTTCGTTTTGCCCAACATCTAATCTATTTTTAGGAAGTGGGCTGTTTAAGCTTGATCGAGCTAGCTCCGAAAAAATCCGTGTCGGCTTAGGCACTGATGTTGGTGCTGGCACTAGCTTTTCGATGCTCCAGACACTCAATGAAGCGTATAAAGTGATGCAGCTTCAGGGATCAAAACTTTCAGCTTTCCAAGGCTTCTATCTGGCAACCTTGGGGGGGGCTAAATCGCTGAAAATTGATCAATATGTTGGCAACTTTGCTAGCAATAAAGAAGCAGACTTCGTCGTATTGGATTGGGCTGCAACAGATCTGCAGAAATTGCGCATGAAGTCCTCTCAGTCTTTAGAAGATAAGCTTTTCGCTCTTATGATGCTTGGCGATGATCGTAATATTGCTGCAACCTATGTTGCGGGAAAAAAAGTATTTTCTAAAAAATGACCTCTAGTAAAATTAGCTACAACTGAAGTAAAAGCGGCTATGCTATCTGCTAGCCGCTTTTTTTTATTCAAACTATTCGCTTCGCAACTCTTGCTTGAGCCGCGCAAGCAACTCTTGCTTTGACAGGGAATCATTCATCCACGCGCTGAATAGCTGGTGGAACCCACTCGCCCTCAATGGCTTTTTCCATAGGCCAGTACAGCCTCAGGATCATATTGAAACCGTCAGCGGGAGCGGGAAGCCAGTTTGCTTCCTTATCGGCTCCTGGTGATTCATGCTGAAGGTAGAGGTCCAGGGAGCCATCGCTATTAAACTGCAAGGCACTCTGGTCGCCCAGGCTATAGCGATCGATAGGATTTTCCACCAGGAACTGTTCATTGTTGTACATGGTCAGTGACCAGAATCCACGAACAGGTGGGAGTTGCTCCTTGGAAAAATGCAGGACATAACGATGCTCACCGCTCAAAGGCTGTCCCATGCTGTCAACGCGAACGATCGGGTAAAAGGCGTCTTCCGTGAGATTGGCGCCCAGGCCGACGAGAGCGATCGCCGCGCGAAAGAGATACTCCGCTTCATATACTCCCAGTCCATAGAGCAACTGCCAGCCATTTACTGATTTCGCTCCCTGAGGTTGCTGGCCTGCTGCATTGACGGCGGTTTGACCTTCAGTAAGTCCGCGTTCCAAAGCGCGAAGATCTTCCGCGCTGAAATCACTGGGACGGAATTCCACCCCCGGAATCAGACCGATCTGAGACATTCGCTGGATAATGGCCTTGTCGGCAGGCAAGGGAGGATTGGCTTGCAGCAATTCAGCCAGGCGTCCAAGGAAGGTGGTGGCATCCATATTCGCCACTTGCTCGACCGGAGGCGTTTGAATGTCCACAGACGAAGAAACTGGAACGCTCGCCGGAGGTGTATAGGCTGTTCCCCAGGCACTGAGGGGCATCAGCTCCAGTTGATCCTGAAGATTGTGGACAGTAGCAAAATCCTCGGGTCCCGAGGTGAGAATACGACCAATGATCCAGGCCATGTTTGTCGGTGAGCGAACTAGACTGACACCCTTAGGAAGTTCTCCATTCCAGCGTGGCCCTGCGATGGCGATAGTCTGAGCCTGGGTCCCCGTGGTGCGAGCGCCGGGTGATGCTACCACGTTCGTCCAAGCATCCAGGATCGGCATGAGATAATAACGATCTGCCATATTGGGAATACTGAGGATCACGGGCTCCTGGGAAAGATCAAGCCAAGCTGTCGAATAGAGTGTATCCGTGTTGGGACTCACAACAGCCTTGAGGTCTGGAGTGGGAAAGGATCGCATATGAGCAAACTGGTTGATCGGTGCCTTGGATTCACCCGCAGTGGTTGTTGCGGTCGTGAAATTTTTCGTCACATCCATCAGGACCAAAGGGTAACCAAAGACATAGGCCTCCTTGGAAATACTCATCACGGTTTCGCTGTCCTCAACTTGATCGGGTATTTGGGCTGCGTAGCTCAGGGAAAACACTGGCGTTAGGACACAGGCTAATCCAGCTGCAAGAAGTAAACGTTTCATGAAAAATCTCCTCGAAAATATAAATTCAACGCCCGGAGTTGCTTTTGCAAGGTCATCAGGCAAAGTTGTTTTAGCTGTTTTTCTTGATTATTCAAGTCGGAGGGCTTACCCGGGGGGCGTTTGTGGTGGTCGAAAAATCATGAGAGATGCTTCCTAATTCGTATCACAGGGTGCTGTCAATCAGTGCCAGTGGAACAATATAAATCCAAGTAGCGGAGCAGAGACCCTACATGGTAGCAGTATTACGTGAAAATTATTACGATGGCTGATTCATTCATAAATAAATCACCTAGAAATTTTACTTTTTGCCTATATTAATTGAATTTCACATTGACTAGAAGCCAGTTGTCTTGCATTTCGGCGTATCAGATCTCAACTATATAACATCTTAGCATATCATTCACCATTGGCTCAGGAAGTAGTCATTTGTATATGCAAAATTATAATCTACGACTTGAAATATACATGGGACTTGGCATTGCTTTTGCTTAGTTATCTAACGGTTGCGTTAACTCAGATTTCGAAATGGGAGGCTTATCATGACTCAATGAACTGCTATAGTTCTTTTTATTTCCATTTGTTTTTTTTGATATAAGGGAGAATCATGATGAACTGTAATTTATTAAAAAAGTTTACTGTGTTCTTTATGAGTTTTGGAATGATGCATTGTGCTCATCATGATGATGCTCAGCAGGTTTTTGGTGAAGTGTCCGAGAGCGTTAAAACCGTGGAAGATAGCGACGAAGTCGCCAATAAACCTGGTAAATACCTAGGCCAGGAAGTGAGTGTGGATGGTAGTATCGAGCGCGTTCTTGCTGACCATGCTTTCGTACTGGATCTGGATGGTTTTTTCGGTAGAGATCAAGTTTTAGTCATTAATAATACTGGTTACAGACTCCCAGTAAACGAGGGGGATAATGTTGAAGTAGCTGGTCCATTGCGGGTTTTTGTAACATCCGATATCGAAGAAGAAGTAAATTACAATTTGCTTGAATCAGTATCCATTGAATATAAAAACACGCCTGTAATAGTTGCTAAGCGGGTCACTGGCTTTTGGGCAGAGAATCGCCCAATGGAGACCTATAAAACTCAAACTAAAACTGCGGCGGAAGAACAAACCACTCAGCCGGAGGGTGAGTACTTCGAGGCCTGCAATTTAACCATGTATTATAAAACAGATAATGCGGTGGGAAACCCTTGTGCTGAAACGGAACAATTTGCCCGGCAAATACTTAGCCCAGAACAATTTAATCGGTTTCAAGCTCTTCTTGATAAGGCCGGTCAGAGTGTTGCTCATTAAACTATAAGCCTCACTCCTTTGCGGGCGAGGTCAATTTTACTTCATTTCGCAAATAACTCCGGATATGAGGAACTCTAATGAATTTACGCGCTAATTTAATGTTCATGATTTTCTGCCTAGGTGTTGTTACCGCTTGTGCAACTAATGGGGGAAATGTTCTCCCACCACCTGGTGTGGACACCGTTTTAAATCATGAAGATGATGTCAAAGAAAATCCCTCTACCTACGTTGGTAGGAAGGTTATGCTGGAGGGAACTGTTAAGGAGCTTCTTTCGGAAGAGGCTTTTATCGTCGAGTTTGGCTCGCTTTTTCAAAAAGACCAGCTACTTGTTATTGAGCCTGCTAGAGATACCATGCAAGTTGTATAAGGTGGGCGTCTGCAAGTTATCGGTGAAGTCGCTTTGTTCAATGCCAGACAATTGGAAATAAACCATAATATAAGAGCAGATCAGGAAGTGTTTAACGACTATCAGGATCAGCCTGTTATAGTGGCATCGAGCATTCAAAGACAGTAAATTATTTGAGTGAGATACTGAGTATTGAGCTTTGCCAGAAATCGTAGGGAAAAATTAATAGCTTGTATCCTTGGAATGGATACAAGCTATAATGAGGATCTTTTCAATCATAAAAATGTCAGTACTTTAATCTGCATGATTAAAAGTTACTTCTCTATCAACTTCGTTCGGACGTTCCCCTTCGGCGGTTGGGGCTGCCGTGAGTGGATTAGAAAGATGCAAGGTGTCGCCATCGACATAGACTAATGAATAAGTTTCCGTATTGACATCAACTGGAAGTTGGCAAGCGCCTTCTCCGAGCGTTTGAGTGATCTCTGAGACTTGATCTTGGGCCCAGTCTGAAATGCCGCACCAACTGATTGCATTGAATGCATCGACTAGAAATTCTGAGTTAGGTTTGACTTTCACATTCTTAATATTTGCATCCAATTCTATATAATTGTCCCGCTCTTGCTCGTCTTCAGCAAGTTCATAGTTGCCTTCATAGATCAGTTCACCTGCAGGGTTTTGGCATTCCGCATCTTCATACAGGGTATAGGTTTTGGTCAGATTATTGCCGCCAAAGGTAATGGTCTCTTTGGTCGAGACATCGACGACATCACCAAACCCATCAAAACCTGCGCAGCCAGCTGTCCAGTCGCCGACCAGATTGTGGTTTTGTAAAAGATTAGCTGTTGTATCTTGGACTTCTTCGATAGGACCCTTGTCATCATCGTCTGAATCTCCACATGCAGCTAGAAATAAGGAAGGTGCCAGGATCAAGAGTGCTAGTTTTTTCTTCATGTTTTGTATCCTTATCGACAGTGTTATTTAGCTTAGGATTCCATCCCTTTGCGATGCATGTCTAAGCATGAGCTGTTCCAAACTTAGGTTTGCTTGTACGCAGGAGTGTTTTTGTGGGTGAATGTACGAAGTAAGTTACTGAAATATCTACGGAAATATAGTTGCTGAAAATTGTTGCAAAGAGGCTATCGTTGAGCCATGGCATATCATTTTCTCGTTCCTCCTGTAGGCATTTTGCGTCTCTCCTATAGGTTAAGGGCTACACGGCGCAAGATGATGAGAGATCAAAAAGTTGGCGTTAAGCAACGCCAACGTGTGCAAATATAAGAGAGGGCGAGCCTATGATTCAAAATGCGAGAGCCCCATCACGAATGAAGAAGTCTATGGCTTTTCCATCAAATCTCGTTAAAATTGAATTGACCTTCAAGTGAAAGATCTGATCAGCAAACGAAGGTTTTCATGCACAGGATGGGGAGTGGCCTCCTTATTTTCCAAAAATGAACTAGCATAATTTCCGCAAAATTCGATATTCCTAGTAAAGCTTAGAATCCTCCATCAGGAGCTATAATCGAACGTCGAACCATTCATGTACTCCTCGGGTTTCAGAATAATTTTTCCAGCTATGTTTTAATCAGAGCACTTTTCGTTGCATCATTGATCTGGCTATAACGGAGTCAGTCTACACCCCTAAAAAACATGTATATCCATGAATTTCAGCACGGCCGAGGGATTTGAAAGATTTAGAAACTGAACTAGGGGATGAGAAGATTTTCAAATTTGTTATGGCTAGGATTTCCGTTTTGTTGAATCCGGAGCGACACAAGAGTCGAGACCAGCCCCCGGTACTAACCTTGTCCTTTTTCGACTTTCCTCCACAAACCGCAGACCCAAGGGCGATCTTTCGTTTGCCCATTCCGGGACAGAGATTTATGGCAACATGCCGTTTGCGGAAGGGACATCGTTTGGAGGTTTAATTTTCATAAATTGACCTTGCTAATTGGGTATCTGCTTTCCCATGTCATTGGATGTCATCGCTAGTTTAGCTGCATAGTGCTCCCAGCAGATGGATGGGAGGTAGAAGCGATGTGTCCTTACTGTCAAAACCCTGAGAAGTTGGTAAAA
>JBMDZZ010000014.1:0-107046 GCA_048816425.1 Oligoflexus sp. FD111 | reverse complement strand
GCGGTGATAACGGCGACGGCGGTGATAACGGCGACGGCGGTGATAACGGCGACGGCGGTGATAACGGCGACGGCGGTGATAACGGCGACGGCGGTGATAACGGCGACGGCGGTGATAACGGCGACGGCGGTGATAACGGCGACGGTGGAGGAGATGACCCTTCGCAGAACGAAGACGATCCATCACAAAATGAGGATGATCCCTCGCAGAGCGGTTAATTTATCCTGAATTGATGGATAACCCCAATACACAAATAGAAGCGAATCCCAGCAATTTTCCATTTATTGCTGGGATTTTACTTATTGAAGTCGGAAGCTTGCGAAAATATCACAACTGGTTTAATTTTTGATACCAAAATTCAAAACTGTCGCGCTTTGTTCGGAGCGATAACTTCGATAACGATTGTGTCCCAATTTCCATGTCGGATCAGTGATTTCGCCTTGGCTGATCATTTCCAAATAATAGGAGAAATCAATCGCAATTTTTTTGTTATCAAAGCGAAAACTGAGAATATATTGCTTCATATTCACTTCTGTTTCCCGATTGCGCCGATCACCAGGTACAGCGTCATCCTCAAATAAGAACACTCCTTTGCCCTGACCATAATGGAAGGAAAATCTAGAATTGGCACGAAATTCATAGCTTGCACCTAATTTAAACTCATTCGTTTTCTTTAGATACTGACGCAAAGCCAAACCATTCAAGGAAATCGATCGCTGGTCCATGGGACTCGTAGACAAAGGGTACCTATCATCGATTTTGTAGTACCACCTCGTGAACCCTAAACCAAAAAACAAGCTATTTTTACCTTCAAAACTTATATCAGCTCCTGCAGACCCAGGCTCTGTCATAATTTTTTGTTCACCAGTTACTGTACCTTTCCCGCGCAGTGGTGGCGCTGTATACAGGGCTAAATTAAATTTTCTAACATCATAAAAAATACCAAGGCGATATCCTGATAATTGGCTTTTATAAACAGTTCTGTCCTGATTATTCAAATTAAAGCTTCCATATATATCATTCTCAAGCTTTCTGATTTGGTACATAAAACCGCCACGTAAGCTTGATGTAAGTTGAATGATAAATCGAAAGCTCCAGTTTTTTGCTGACTGCGTTTCCAACATCTCACGACTAATACCATCACTTGCAGCTGTCAGCTCTTCTCTTAGCTCTGAATAATTCAGACCGAAAGCAGCACCACCCAGTGGAACTAAGAAACCGCCAGCCACGCTTTCCATTTTCGTTTTATAACTTAAATTCTGCAAGTTCCCATCAGGAGAACCAACGACTGTTTCATCTCTTTTGCCCCGCAATGCCAATGATGAAAAGAACCGGCTATTATCATAGGTGATCGCCGGATTAAACAATTCGAGATGATAACCTCTAGCATTCAAACCACTTGCAAGCCAATCTTCAAGGTGAGCCGCATACGTGTTCTGATTGCCAAAAACAAGTAAATATCCGAGTAGAATCCAACGGAATGCCGGCGTCAGCACCATAGGAAAATATCTGCAATTTGATGTACGACTAGCCGGCATCCTTGCCATCCCTTATGATCAACTACTTTTGAGTCTGACTAGCGCAGGGGGCGCACTTAAATAACTGCGATAGCCCAGGTACCCTGCACCAAGAGTTAAAGACAAAACACTTCCTCCCAGATGTGTGGGATTAATATAAGTTCCATTTGCATCAACTGATCCAGTATCCTCATTAATTCGCAGAGCCCGTAAATCGTCGTCGGTCGCGCCTACCATTCGCCCACCCTGAATTCCACCGCCCAACATTAAGGCACTACCAACTGGCCAATGGTCTCTGCCGTTACTCCGATTAACTTTTGGTGTTCGTCCGAAATCAGAATAAACGACAATCAAGGTATTATCCAACTGGCCAGCCGCTTTCAATTCACGGACAAAAGTTGAGAGCAAAAAGTCAAAGTTTGTAAGGATCGGCTGTAAGTTTCTTTCTTGATTGGCATGAGTGTCGAATCCACCAATCCCTAAGTTTAAACAGCTAACCAAATCATTTTTCAAAAGTTTGAGAGACAGAGCAAAGGCATCCCGTTGACCATTATTGAGATTGGCCGGGGCATCTGTCACAAATGGTAGACGATCCTCATCAGTCAAATCTAACTTGGCACCAACATCACTTTGAAATTGAACTCTAATTTTTTCTTCCGCTGTTGCAATTTCCGATAAACGATCATTGGTGCCGACTCTCGATTCAACGCGCTGCAATGAGCTACGTAAATGATCGAGAATGAGCATCTTTTGCTCCAAGTCAACAGGGTCAGCAGGATACATCGACCGATATAATCCCAGATTTTGTGCCCGAACCACTGAAACCGGATGTAACAAGCCACGGTCAGTTTGTGGATCGCTACCACCATTCAGCTGAATAATCGGTATGGTGGCCTGACTTTCCGATGCAACAATAGCTGGAATGGAGGCTGAATTCACATTGCCAGCATTACTAAGGACGCCTGTGTCCATATAGACTGAACCAGCTGTATGTGAGGTCGTACCCATGGTTAAGCCTCGAACCACAAGCAAATCATCACCTAAGCCTGCAATCTGAGGTAACCAACGCCCAAGCCTATCATCTGGTGACCCACCGAGAATTTGATGCGTTAAGCCCCAATCGTAGGTCATATCGATGCCACTTGTTGAACCGACTTTCGGGTCGCTGACTTCCAATATATCCCAGCCCCCATTCATACTGATCCAGACGAGGCGTTTTTGTAGTGAGAAGCTTTGCGCCAATGCTTTTTGACCAAAAAGCTGACCCAAGGTCATAGCACCAACGAGGCTCACACCAGATTTGACAATTTCCCGACGGGTTAAGCTTGAAATCTGCTCTGGGTGACAAAGCCGGACTTTTGATTGTTTCTGCAGTTTATCTTGAATGTTTGTCATGTCTAATACCCATTTTCTTGTATCCAGCATCTGACGATTTCTCGAAATTCCGCCACCTCGGCTCCCTGAGGACCAGGTGGCATTTGTCCGCTACCTATCATATCTACCGATTGCGATCCCCAATTGATCCACGCAGCTTCTGTTGTCAAATCTGAAGATGGTGTTACCGAAGTGTCCGCTGCACGCGTTGGGTTATGACAACCGGTACAGAATTGGGTGGCTTTTGGCGCAATATCGGCTGAATAGTCGTAAGATTCGGTGCATTCTTGTTCACTTGAGCCTGGTGCCTGGCCTAGTGGCGGCTGTTCAAGAGGATCAGTAACGGCAGCATCTCCCCTTAGATTTGCTAGAAAAACTGGATGAGTTGCAATTGCGTAAATCAACTCTTTAAAACTATAGCTAGTTGTCTGAAAATACTCAGTTAGAACATTTCGCAAGTCCGATTCATCAGTATAAAACTTTCGACCAATTAACCACTGCCATGTGTGCTGCACAGCGCATGCTCCAAAAGCTTGATCGTTGCGGATGATCTCGATTAAATCCGATGGATATTGTCCATACTGATTGTTGAAATAAGTTTCGATGGTTTGACCTTCGCCCTGGTAAAGTTCAGCACCTTCACCCCAGGCTAGGAAAAAGTCCGCCAGTGGATCTAAGACAGCATGACAACCGGAACAACCTTCCGTTTCTCTTAAATTTCCGGGGTCCTGTGGAAAGACTCGTGGTAGTTCAGAGCTGAACTCACGGCACAGCAATCGCTTATATAATTCATTGGCACGAGTTCGATTTTTATCATAGCGACGTAACCAGCCGAAACTTGTTAAAACTCCCCCGGAGGCATATTGATAGTCAGCAGTTTTAAACAATTGAAAGCGGGTGTCGATCAATTGAGTACTTTCTACAAGGTCCATGACGTCTTGGCTCAAATTTAGACCATCAATTTTGAAATGATGTGATTGTCGATAGAAATGAGCAATGGCACCATCAATCGCTGTCAAACCAGGTTCAAGTATTTTCGTATAAGGATAGTTTTCCACAACAACTGCAGCAGCAAGTCCCGCTGCTTGTCGACTAAGGGAATTAATCACTGCGAAGCGAGAATCAAAAGATTCGGTCGTTCCTAACTCGCTATTTCTCGCTTCATCTTCATTAGCATGTCGAATAAAGCAACGGCTCAAATCTGGTCCACAAGTCGTTAATATCGATGGGCAGACCCACGCAACCATGCCGGGATACCAGAATACCGAAGCAGGCTTTTCCCATGAAGATGGACATCCTGCTCCTTTTCGATCCTGATGATGACTTGTCCAAATACAGCGAAATCGTTCATTTACTCCCCCTTCACGGGAGCAGGTAATGCTGGCAAACTTTTCCTGCTTGCCATCAATATCTTCACGTGTCAATTCTTCCAAATAGATTTCGGGTAGGCCAACACCGAAAATTCGCTGGTGGTGGCGCAGAACTGCATGATAAAAATTTGGATGATCTATAAATTGGCGAACAGCTTCACGGTATTTCTCCTCTGAAATTGAGTAAGCTGCATAATCCTCATCCGTCGTCACCGTCCCGTTGAGAACATATTGAATTCTTCTCAAAGCCAATTCATAATCTGCCTCATACTGAGCAGACAATGGAGGCATCCAGCATATAATGCTAAAGGCGATGACTTTAAAAACGGCAAGTGCTTTTTTCATAGCATTAACGCTCCTGCATCAATCACCAGTGTCGCACAAACTGGTATATAACTTGCCCAAACGTACTGCCCGTCTTCCAGTGACGTATCAAGTATCAGGTTTAAACTTTCCATCATTTCAACTGGTATTTCCTGACTTGGGATTCCGGTAATTCGTTGAATCAAAAAACGTAGATTTGTTTCCACATCATGTGGTTCACCAGGAAGTATGGAATTCCAACCCGGGTGTCTATCACTATCTGGTGCGACTAATCCTTCGCAGACTTCACTGGCTACCTTTAACTTTGCTAACAGAGACGTTGCGTCGTAGCTCTCTTGAGCGGTAATGGTAAAATCAACATTCGCTCCACCAAGTAGGATGCGGTAATTTTCAACCCGACCAATCTCCCTCGCGACAACAGACCCTTCTTCTCGGTACTGCAAAAGAAGCTGTCGGACGAAGAGATCAGGATCGGGCCGTATTCCGGCTGGTGGATGCGGTGTTGTGATACTATGCACCTCAGCTAATGCGAGAGCATCCACACCACCTGCACGCGCTCCCAAGCTTTCCCCCACCACTCCTGCTCCGTTACCTTCATCTTGAACCGATCTTTTTCGAAAGAAATAACAACCCGATTCGCTAAAAGCGATCAAAATAGCGATGAAAATTGTTGTTTTTCTTGAAAAAAGCATCGGCAAACTGCTCCCTCAAACCTTTTCGGACTAACCGTCGCGCTTCTGAATCAAGTCATTTAATCTTTTAATTACTATGACTTATAATAAATTTTCCCATGACGTCTTAAAACACCAGGCCTATATTTGCCCTTAAACCCAAGCCTTGCACCCGATAGCTTGCATTGAACTCGTCGATACTCTGTCCATCCCGACCATTCACATATATGACGCTTACTTCTATGGGGAAAAGTTCTTGCTTCAGACGAAGACCAAGGTTCATACCCAGCATGGGCATCGTTTGAATCGTAACATTTCTATTATCTGCATAAGACAAGGATTTGTAATTCAGCCCACCAACCAGATCGATTCCGCTACCAAAGCGCAAGGGGTAGGTACCAGCAAACAGAAAGCGAATATAGTCCTCTTCGACACTATATCCATCATCTGTTTTGTTGCCGCCATCCCCAGCTTGCACAGCGGTAAACTCTCCGTATGCTTTCACGCCTGCCAGCCCCCCCCTGGCAAATACAGCGATAGAGGTTGGCTGGTAAATGTGATCATCAAAGCGAAACTCTGAGCCATCAAAATCATTTTTCTTAGTGACGGTTCTTGCTTTGTCTTGCCCAGAAATAAAATAAAACCCCCCTTCAAAAGCTCCAGATCTTTTGACAACTCCCAAAACGGGATAGTTGATAGCTCCAGAGGCTATCTCATCTTTCATTTTAATATCAGAAGTTTCAGTTTCGCTGTGATGAGCAGGTATCGTCTTATGGTGAATCCCGAGAAAAAGTTCTAGAGAATTTTGCGCTAAAAATGTCATTTCGAATGCTGCTTCAAACTCCAGCCAGGTTTTTTCAGTGATCGAACGAGGCGCTGTTTTTCCCTCAATTTTCTGCATATTTGGATTAACCGATACCGATGGTCTTAAGAAAAGTTGTGAACTTACGGGAAATGCCGCATGCAAATCGAGGACAGTTACCAGAGTTCTATCGTAAGTAATCGATTCAGTGCTCTGCGAATGAATTTCACCATCGACTAGAATGCCATAGGCGTCAAGCTGTAGCTCAGTCTTTTTTTCAAATTCAACGGCCTGAAAACCTGGGCTCCGAAATCTTAAGACATCAAAAGGTTGGCTCATTGAAGCTCTGCTATAACAAAAGACGCTTCCCAGAAATCCCATGACGGCAAGTTTTCGTATGATATTTTTACTTTGCATGAAATGCTGCCATCCAAATGTCAACGTATCCTCGTATATCGGCAATTCAGCAAAAATTTAAGAAGCATTGGATCAAATCTTTTCGTCATAGCCGCGCAAAATCTTACTATCCAAAAGTTAAAGACTTAGTTTTATTAAATAAATTCGAATGGGTGTGATCTCAGATTTATTTTCCAAGCAGCTCTCCGATAATTCATTTTGATGAATATGATTTTCGCAATAGTGGTTAGTCATGAGTCCTTACATCCAAAATTTTCAGAATGTAGCGGGAAAGATGCTCGTCTTCCTATGGCTCTATCTGCTATTCCTACCGACAATTTTTGCCGCAAACACCCCTCAAATCGAGGTTGAAGATGGGGTTTTGGATTTGCGCAAATTATCAAAAAATGAACTAAGGATTTTTGAGCTTAGGGGAACTTGGCGCTTTCTGTTTGAAACCTTCATCAATCCCCAAGATTCAAGTTATTTTGACCATGGTCATGTACACTCTGTTCCCGGTGTTTGGGATCTTCATAAGACCCCCGAGTTGGGAGTAAAGTCAGATGGCTATGCCAGTTACTGGGTGCGGATTCTCTGGCCTGAGGGAGTTGATGCTGAGTTTTTCACCTTAAAAATTCCGGAACTACCTTCAAATTATCGATTATATGTTGACGGTAAGCTAGAAATTGAAAAAGGCAAGGTCGATTCAGACCCGGCTCATTCAAGAGTGGGAAGAGGATTAGAATTCGTAAAATTCAAGGTCCAAGGAGATCAAACAGATATCGTTTTTCATACCTCGAGTTACTTTCATCGTGAAGGAGGTATTTGGCTTGCGCCATCTATAGGGCCAGCAGATCAACTATTCCATGACTTTTGGCTCGCTAGCGTGCGCGATTCTATCATACTAGGCATTATGTTGATTATGAGCTGCTATCACTTTGGAATTTATCTTATCCGACGTAAAGATATGGCATCGCTTTTCTACGCAGGTTTTTTCACCTTAATCTGGTTACGCTTGGCCGCAACCAGCGATGTCCAATATATACGCACCTGGTTTGAATGGGTTTCTTCAGACTGGATCAAACGAGCCGAGTATTTTAGTTTAACTTTAGGTGCAGCATTTTTTTATAGCTTTTTCCGCCAGAATTTTCCTAAGGAATTCCCTAAGGTAGTCGAACGTCTATTCTGGGGGATTGGCTTTGTTCTTGCTGCTATCGTTGCAACTCAACCACAAAAAACTTATGGCTATGTTTTATTGCCCTGTCAGTTAACAATTCTTCTTGCGATATTCACTTCCATATACTTTCTCTACAAAGCTGTGCGTCAGGGAAGAGATGGGGCGAAATTAAGCTCGATCGGTTTTCTAATTTTTACCGTGACTGCAATCAATGATATCTTACATTCGTCAAGGTTGATTCATACAGAGTATTTTATACCTTTCGGTGTCTGTTGCTATGCTTTATTCCAATCACTCGTCGTGGCAAAAAGATTCAATCAGGCTTTTCTCAAAGTTGAGGAAGGTGAACGCACCATTCGTCAACTCAACACCGAACTGGAAAAGCACATTTTCAAGCTTGATGAAATGGTTGAAGATAAAACTCGTGATATCAGTTTAATGCTGAATACCATTAAACAGGGAATATTCACAATTGGTATCGATGGCAATATTTCAAGTGAGCATTCTTCTTTTCTAAATGAACTATTGGAGAAATCAGATACCGAGCTTAGCAAACAAAACTTTTATCAATTTCTTGATGAACACACCTCTTTAACTAAAGAAGATATCAGTGTCATTCATTCTGCAATTGATGTTAGTCTGCAGTCCGAAGAGTTCAATTTCCATGCAAACTCACATTGTCTTCCACAAAGGATCTATTTCAACAAGAATCATGAAAAGATACTCGATATTGACTGGACACCGGTTATCGATGAAAAATCATCTGCCGTCATCAAGGTACTCGTCTGCTTACGGGACGTAACAGACCTAGAAAATCTTCGTGAAACTGCTGCTCAAAAAGACTTAGAACTCAATATCCTCTTAGAGTTACTTAGCAACCCCTTGGATATGTTAGAAAACAACATTGGTTTACTGTTATCTTTATCTCAAGAGATTCTCGAAACGTTTTCACCAAGTACCCAGCAATCTTGTCCGGAATTTTTTAAAATACTGCGAGATCTGCACACGATTAAGGGAAATGCTCGTAGCTTAAATTTTAAATCCATTTCAGCCTATGCACACCAAGTAGAAGAGATCGCCAAAAAACCTGAGAGTTGGCTGTCTCCAGAATTGGAAAAAAACTTAGAGCATTTACGAGAGAAAATCGCAGAATATCATGATATTTTTATAAAAAAATTCGGCCAGGCACACAGCAAATCAAAGGTACGGGTAGAACGAAATATTTTACAGTCCTTGTATCATGTGCTATTGGATTCCAGAACATCAACTCCATCTACTAGCTCACCCTACATGAATGAGCTCATCGACTGTCTCGAGCGTTATATTTTCAATCGATTTGATGCTCTAATTGAAAGTCAAAAGCAAAACATTGATGAGATAGCCAAGAAGCTTGGCAAAGAAATTCCACACATCCACTTTATTGGCGATGACTTACGAATACCAGAAGCCTACCAAGAGCTTTTCATAAAGGTTTTTGTCCATTTAATTCGTAACGCCTTAGACCATGGCCTGGAAACCAAAGAAGAACGTATTGCTGCTGGAAAATCTGAACGGGGCACTTTAACCATTGACGTTTCCCATACCAAGGAAAAGCTTGTCGTCAAATTCTACGACGACGGGCGAGGATTTGATTTAGACAAGATTGCAAAAAAAGCCGGAATTCCCCAGGAAACGATCTATAACCATCGAGAAATTTTGTTAGGTCGAGTGTTTCAATCAGGTTTTTCCACTAAAGATGAGGTATCAGAAATTTCGGGACGGGGAGTCGGTTTAGACGCAGTAAAAAATTACATTAAACAAGCTGGCGGGAGCATGAGCTTAGAAACTCAAGTCCCGTTTGACAGTTCTAGCCCATTTTTACCGATTCAATTTCGAATTGAGCTACCGCAACAAGCTCTCAAGCTCGAAGCTGCTGCTGAATCCAAGGTCTCTTAACTTAAATCCCAGTCCTTTCCAGTCAGAGACAAGCTCGTTTCTCCCCGAAATACATTCTTACTTGCCGCAACTAAAAATTTGGCTTGACTGGTAAACTCAAGTTCCTCATGAACCTCGTTAAAAAAGAGAATTTTTTGTTCTTTTCGCACATGGTTCAAAATAGTAACTGCCGTGTGCTTAGGTTCATTGGTAACCCGATCACGATAAAACCTTACATTTTTAATTTCCGCTTCGATGCAAAACAGAGGTTCTTCAAAACCGTGGCCAAAAGGCTTCAATTCATCGATTGCGTGGGCCAAGTCCAAATGCGTTAGGTTCAAAGGCAGTTGGCAGTCAAAGGAAATCTTACTCTGCCAGATATCAGGCATTTCCTGGCGAATGCGATTTGCTTCCTCACACAAACTTTGGCGGATTTTATCTTCGTTCTTACTGGGAAAGGTATATCCCGCTGCTGCTTTATGACCCCCAAACTTTTTAAATAAAGGGGCGGCTGCCTGCATGATATCAGTAACATCGAAACCGGGGATCGATCGTGCAGAACCCTTGCAGAGATCCCCTTCTCTTTGAAATAACCAGGTCGGTCGCCAGAAATGCTCAGCCAACTTACTTGCAGCGATACCAACAACCCCCGGATGCCAGGAGCCACCTAAGAATAAAATCGGATCATCCTGAAACTGAGCCGCCTGCGTCATAGCCTCTTTTACAATGCGGCTTTGGATCAACTTCCGCTCTTCGTTACACTCGTCCATAAATGCAATCAAGGGCTCAGGCTGATTGCCCACAAAAGCTTCAATGACTGTTTTTGCATGCCGTAGTCTACCTACAGCATTGATCCGTGGCCCAATGCGGAAGCCAACATCTTTTTCATCAAGAGCATTTGTTAAGGAGCATGCCTCTTTTAAACGGCGCAAAACAGGGCGCCTACTTCGCAAAAGAGCGCTCACACCCATATTCGCCAACTTATGATTAACACTATTTAGGGGAACTATATCGCAGATAGTCGCCATTCCCACTAAAGCCAGGATGTCTGTCCACAGCTCAGCAGGAATTGGAAATTTACTCGCCAACTTGCGCAATAGCACAAAGGTAATGCCACAACCACACAGTTCTTGATACTCCTCATCTGGATGCAATTTCGGATTGAGAATGACACAATCCGGCATTTTGTCTTTTTGCACTTTGTGGTGATCGGTACAAATAAACTCGACGCCGCGCGATCGGCAATAGGCGGCCTCTTCATTCGCCGTGATGCCGGTATCCATAGTGATAATTAATTCGGCACCCTGCTCATCAATCAGGTATTCCATGGCCTTCATATTCAGGCCATAACCTTCAGAAAAACGACAGGGGATATAATATACAAAATTGTGATAACCAATTCCTTCTAGAAACCATATCCAACTGACGCAACTCATCGTCCCATCGACATCATAGTCAGCATATAAGGCTATACGCTTTCCTTGCTCGATAGCCCTGCTAACTGTTGCCATGGCATCTTCTAGTCCATGATCACCATACTGTAATTGCTCAATCGAGTGAAAATGACGGTTGGATTGGACGATTCCTGTCAGGTCGCGAAAGGAATTGGGAATGTTTTGCGATCGAGGCTTCCATTGCTGGTATTTTTTGCCCAAAGAATTGGCTCCTTCAGAGAATTATAAACAGCCTAGATGACGGCTCGATAATATGACAGACATTACGTCTTTTTTTAACTTTCTTTTGAATACGCCAATGCTCTCTAGTCGTCAATCTTTGGGAAAGGCCTGGGTACGGCTAAAGTCTTCGGCAAGGAATCCGATGATTGACCTAGAACCTAAAACATTCATTGTTTAGAAATAGGCTGCTTCATGATCCGAATGACGTTCTTACCATATATTTCCATGATCGTCATATGCGCCATCTCAACCGCATGTGCCAGTGGAGGGATTGACCCCACCGATCAGCAAGCTGGTTTTGCCGGGGCACCACTTGAAGAGAACTTCGATGCCGAACTAGGCTTTGGTGACGACCTTGATAACAACTTCGGGGATCTCGACAACAACTTCGACAATGCCATGTTTGACGAAAATTTTGACAATGGCGGCGGAGAAGGTGGAAGCTTCAATAATAATTTTGGTAACTTCGATGATTTTGGCAATGGCGAAACTGTCAATTCTGCGACACAAAACGAATTCGATAATTTTGGCTTCAATAATCAAGGAGGAAATAATTTCTTTGCCAATCAAAATTTCGAGAATAATTCCTTCGGCCAAGGTGGGAACAATAACTTTTTTGCAGATGGTGGAAATGACTTTGGCTTTCAAAGCGATAATCCACTTCAGTTCAATAATAACCCTGAAAACTTTGCGATGTTTGATGATGGCGAAGGGGTAAATAACGCCCTGCCTACCGACAATGAGTTCAGCATGTTTGCCAATCAAACTGCGCTTGATACGAATATCAATCCCGTCGTCGATAATGCAGTATCGCAGCCGATGCAAGTCATGACAGACGGCTCAGGACTCGTTAAATATGTAATGGCTAATGGTAGTACCTTGCACTCTCAACCGGATAGCAGTGTGATCAAAAACTTAGAACAAGGAGATCATCCTTTGGTTTTTGATGAAGGTGAATGGTCCCGAACTTCAGATGGATTCTATATTCCCAGCATGACGCTAACGCGGGACCCCATTCCTAGAAGAAAATTAAAAGCCAATTGGGCATATTAGCTTTTCATTTAGAAAATTCTTAGGTATTCTATAGTAATTATAACTCCTATTGACAATCCAGCCTGATCTTTGTTTTGCTTGGCTCGCTAGTTTTCACCAAGGAAGGCAGTTGCGGGCTGTTCGGAGTTTCCTAACACGCTAAAATACTAGGTGATAGTTGGAGATTTATGAAAATTATATCATCCACTTTGAAATATGGTTTAACTTTTGTTCTGTCCTTGTCGCTAAGTTGTACTCGCCCTGACGCTTCCAAACTCAAGCACGATCAAGTACCCGAAGATGAAGTCTCCGCTGTCATGAACATGGAAGACTATGTAGAAAATGCTGAAAAAATCGAAGAAATTCCTTTCATCGTTGAAAAGCATGCTGTCAAACATCAATCCACTCTGTATTCTGAGCTTCGCCAACTTTCCTTAAGCTCACAAGAGATCCTTGACCTTATCGAAAAGAGCCGCCCTTTTGCGTCACTCGATCGAGTCGCCGTAAATTTCACCTTTCTATCCAAATGGCAGGAAAACAAAGATCCATTTGAAGTCAAAGAGGGAGCTGTCGACAAAACTTTAAAGGAGTTGGAATTCATACTTTCCGAGACGCAATCATTGCATGCAAAAAAAATTGCTGATGGCTGGAGCTTGGAAATGGAAGATCATCCTATCCAAAAAGAGCTACGTTCATATTACGGCGCAGTCACTAGTAGCCTGTGGGAATCTGCCACGCAATCCGGCATGGAGCCATCACTCATCATCCAACTGACTGAAATTTTCGCCTGGCAAGTCGACTTTAACCGCGAAGTTCAACCTGGAGATCATTGGCGGCTTGTCGTCGAAGAGCATTTTGCCCGAGATAAATCCATTGGCTGGGGTGAAATTCTTGCTGCTGAATATGTCAAGCAAGGTGAGACTTTTACCGCAATCAAGTATCCGCAAGAAGGGACGGGTGGGTCCTATTACAGTGCCGATGGCCAAAGCTTACGCCTGATGTTTTTGAAAAGTCCCATTAAGTTTGGTCGCATCTCGTCGCGCTTTTCCCATAAGCGTTTTCACCCGATTTTAAAACAGAATCGGCCGCATCTAGGAGTCGATTACGCCGCTCCTATTGGCACCCCCATTCGTTCCGTCGGTAAAGGCAAGGTGACTTATGTGGGCTACAATGGTGGCTCCGGTAAAATGGTCAAAATTCGACACAACTCCGTTTATGAAACGGCTTATCTCCACCTAAACGGCTATGCTAAAGGTCTAAGACGTGGCGCAACGGTCGAGCAGGGCGAGCTGATTGGCTACGTAGGACGAACGGGACTGGCGACTGGTCCTCACTTGCACTTTTCCTTCTATGAGAATGGTCGCTATGTCGATCCATTAGGAAAAAAATTCCCGGCTGCTGATCCGGTACCAAAGGAGCAAATGGAAAGTTTCGGTAGTGCTGTTGCTACCGTCATGCCTCTTCTTCCTGACTGGCGGCTTGCCATGCAAGAAGAAAAGGCCAGTGCCGGCCATTAAGTTTTTACGTTACAAGGTGAAGCGGAAATCATCAACAATAGCGCCAGGCAACCGACGTGAAGATATCGATCTTTTATGATAGGTACTGGCGCTTGCTAACAGACTGGTTTCTTCTGTCAATGCTGATAATTGGCTACCAAACATCCGATACAAACTTTCATCAAACCGCATGACTTCGACCGGTTCTATTAACTCTCCATCTTCTACCCAAAAGCTGGCAAAGCGAGTCATACCAGTCATGCGGCAATGGCTATGATCTGAAAAATTCAAATACCAAAGGTTACTAATGTAAAGTCCGCGATCGAGGGTTGGTAAAACTTCATCCTTACGCAATTTACCGCCCAATTGCGCGAGAGAGACTGGCATTTCACCAGCATCTGCACCATTACTGTCACAAGAAAATTCTTTTGCCGAGCGCGGTGCTATCAGGCCCTGCTGAAATTTGCCAGCACGAATCAATGCTAGCGAATTTGGCCTGATAAAACCATCCTGATTGAAAATGGGATACAGGCCAACCGACATATCTTCTTGAATTTGGATACTCTCATGAAGTTGCTGTTTCCCGTCATACAATTGCTGCAAACATGAGTTCTTAGTCTGCAAGGCATTTAGGCTAAAGCCTTCCCAGCTAATTAAGTCCCAAATTTCATCCACAGCAGATGGAGCCAAATAAACTCGGTAATTTCCTGGCTGTAATCGTTTCGCCGGCCTTTTCATTAACGGTAACTTTTGTCGGACCAGTTCTACTGTTTTCTTAAAACGCTCTAAGTCCCAATAACTGGCTGCATAGCTTTCTTTGATCGCCTTGTCCTCGCGGTCATAGACGCTCCAATCAAAATTGACCGCTGAGCTTTCAAACCAATTGATTTGACCATTCGTATTGCCAAAGCCACGGAATACTTTGCCAGTCGCTAATATCCCGACAAGATCCAAACCATGAGCCAAGTCACGTATGTTTTCGACAATTTCTGTTGTCGGAACCGTCTGCGACGCACGATGCTCTTCCGTCGAATCGATTCCCTCTTTCAAGTTGAGAAAGGGGTCTGCCGGCATATTTTTTAGCTTCTGTCGAAGTTGTGCTACAGTCGTCTTCAACATAGCTTGATCTAGTTGCCATTCGTTGGTCAAAGTTAGATGAGTATGAATATGCTGTTTCTTATCTTGGATAAGTTGAAAGTGCAAAACATGCTGTTCGACGTTCCCAACTTGACGAACTAAATTATGATTCATGCGGCAAAAATCGGAAGATTCCCCTTCATAATACGCTGTCATCAGCTCATTGCTATGGAGGATGCTATTGAGGAACTCTACGGTTTTAACAAAATATTCTTTCATCCTTCCCCTCCGAATACTTGAATGTGACGAAAAACACAGGCAGGTGAAGCGTGCCCAACTTCAATCGCCTGGTTTGGTTCACCTTTGCCGCAGAATGGTGTGCCGAGCATTTCAAAACTATCGACATGGCCAACATGTGAAAGACTACGCCAGAAATTTGCCGAAATCCCCCGATAATTGGGTTTCCGCACCAAATGTGTGAGCCGACCATTTTCTATCATTTGGCCGATTTCACAGCCAAACTGAAACTTATTACGGGAATCATCGATCGACCAAGATGAATTCGTTCGCATATAAATACCGCGATCAATAGAACTCACCATTTCTTCAAAATGGCTATCTCCAGGTTCCAGATTTAAATTTGCCATGCGATCAATCGGTGGCCGATTCCACCCCACAGCTCGGGCATTGGCGACTCCTGGAAGCCCCGAACGCAACTGTGAACTTAAACCTCCAAGGCCAGCAAGGAGGACACCATTTTTAATTAAATAGGTTTTTTCAGCCCGTAAACCCTCATCATCGAAGTCATAGCTCGCATACTCTCCGGGAACGGTTGGATCAAAACTGATGTTGAGCAAATCCGAGCCATATTGATAATGACCGAACATGTCGGGGCTCACAAAACTCCGGCCCGCATAATTTCTCTCATCGCCCATAATGCGATCAATTTCCAGGGGATGACCGATAGACTCATGAATCTGTAAGATCATCTGATCAGGAGCTAATAAAATATCTATTTCACCTGTTGGGCAATTGGGAGCTTTTAGCAAAGCAATCGCCTCATCTGCAATCTCTTCAGCTCCCTGCCAATACCCGACATGATCAAGTACTTCCAATCCACCTTGCCGGCAAATCCCATAACCGCCAAAACTTCGACGTTCCGTTTCACCGCGATCGTGAGCTGTGACCCCTAACCAAGGTCGAAACCAATGAAACTCCTGATCAATCTCAGAACCATTGGAACTGCGGAAAGCAGTGGTATAGCGGGTGGCAATTAATGAGGCTTGCCAATCAACAATGCGTTCGTCACGCTTTAGTTTCTGTGAAGCCCGATTCAATATTGCATACTTTTCATCTAAACTAATATCTGACCAATCCGTTTTTACCAAACTACGATAACATCCTTGATACTGAGGAAAGTGATCGGCTTGCAAGGGTATCAAGATTTTTCCATGCAAATGATCAAGCCATCGACAAGCTTGATCGAAAGCCATGCGTACACCCTCTCGATCCAATCGGGAACTGGCGCCATAGGCATAACAACCCGATTTCCAGACGGTGATCATGAAGCCACGATCGAACAAACTAGCCCTGGGTTCAACCACTCCACGACGCATCGCAAGCTCATCGTGCTCACGCTCAACAAAACGGATACTCCAGAAATCGAGTTCACGCCCCCAATCTTGAAGTAAATCGACAATATCTTTTAATTTATCCATATTCCTGATCCCAGCTTGGCAATCGATCGATGATGAAGCGGGCAATTTAGCACGAAAGAGCGAGGAATAAAATCCACTTTGCCAACCCTTGTGCCAATTTGACAATTTGTTAAACTGAAAAGGTGTCAATTGCCATATCAAGACTCACACTAGTCCCAATCACCAAAATGATGAGATTTGGAATGTTGCAACGCCGGGTTATCGCCAAAGCTATCTTTTTCTTGCCATGCATTTTTTCAAGTTCATGCCAGCCGCCTGGGGTCAATCAACGTATTCTCCATCAACCGCATAGTCTCTATTTAGAACAACTGGCACAAAATGAAATGCCGCGATTTGATCGCAGTCAACTAGCAGCCGTCCGCACGGAAGAACTTGGGAAAATAGGCCTTCCAAGCAGCTGTGAGAGTATGATTTCTAATCATCTGTTTTGCCTACAATGTGATGATGATCCAGTACCAGTAAAACGTTGTCGAAAGGGTATCAACACGCGATTTTCAGTTGAAAAATACTGCCGATATACTGCAACAAGCGTGAAATGCTTAGACCCAAAAACAAAACTTAGCCTTACTGTTCCTCTTCGCGGCAACCAGGATGGCCGTTTTCTCGTGCAGTTCGATATGATTCTAGAAACCCTGGATATTATTTTTCGCAATGAAATCTCTGATCAAAACGAACTTCTGCACGCTAAAAGTGTCCTGGAACTTGTCGGCGCATCTAAAATCGGTTTGTTTCATGAAAATCAAACGGAATTCGATCCCGAGGCACCTAAAATTCTGGAAATACTTGCCAAGCACTCAGTCAAGGAGCGAAAGATCATCGCTGAAAAATTAAGGTCAGGCTATGCTAAGCTTGAGAAGCAACGCCTTTCCGGAGATCTAAGCTCAGAAGATGCACTAGAGTTTCTTATCGAACTCTTTGAAGTCAGTCGCAATAATCCCAAAATCATCAGCATCGTCAAAGAAGTGGATGTGCAAGGGCTCAATTCTCTTTAAATGAAAGCAGCTACAGGTGCCGCTTTCCAATCGCCTACTCGCCCAAATTCAGATAAGTCGCTGCTCCAGGTCCTACGGGCATTCCCAACAAAAACACCCATACATAAAACAATGCGACCCAACCAATTAAAAAAACGAGGGAATAGGGAAGCATCGTACTGATAATCGTCCCGACACCAATGCGACGATCAAAGCGGTGGGCAAAAGCTAGTATCAACCCAAAATATGACATCATCGGTGTTATGATATTAGTCGTCGAATCACCGATGCGATATGCCGCCTGAATCACTTCAGGGCTGTAGCCTAGCAACATCAGCATCGGAACAAAAATAGGAGCTGTCACTGCCCATTGAGCAGACGCTGAACCAAGAGATAGGTTAATCACGGCACAAACTAAAACAAACGGAATAAAAATCAATGCACCTGTCAAACCAATGCTTTTTAAAAACTCGGCTCCACCAACGGCTAAGATCGCTCCCAAATTTGTCCAATTGAAAAAAGCAACGAACTGCGCGGCAAAAAATACTAGAACGATATAAAGGCTTAAACCCCGCATGGCGTCAGCCATACCATTAATCACATCCACATCAGATCGAAACTTTTTTGTCACCCAGCCATAGACAATCGACGGCAGTAAAAAAAACAGCAGAATCGCCGTCACAATTCCGGCCAAGAATGGCGATTTCAGAATGCTACCGGTTTCCGGCTGTCTAAGGACGCCGCTTTCAGGTGCCACCATCCAGACCAAAATTCCCGCAATAAACAAAGCGGCAATCAGAGCAAACCAAAGTCCCTTGCGCTCGGCTCCAGATAGAGGGCGCAAGTACTTTTCCGCTTCATCTTTTTCCAGGTCACCATGCCCAGACTCATAAGCTGCTAAACCCGGTTCCACGATCCGAGCAGATACCCACCAACCCAATCCACTAATCAGAAATGTGCTGATTAACATAAAGTACCAATTCACGGCAGGATGCACGTGATAATCAGGGGCGATAAGACGGGCCGCTTCCTGCGTGATGCCGGCAAGCAAGGGATCGAGGGTACCTATCAATAGATTTGCACTATATCCGCCTGAGACACCCGCAAAGACCGCTGCCATTCCTGCTAAGGGATGGCGGCCTAAAGCCAGATAAATGTAGCCGCCCATCGGTACTAGAACCACATAGCCCATTTCCGAGGCCGTGTTTGAAATGACTCCGGTAAACACCAAAGCCGGCGTGATTAAGATTTTTGGAGCTTTCAATACCAACGCTCGCACCATCGTTGGCAAAAGACCCGATGCTTCAGCTACTCCAACTCCCAGCATGGCGACCAAAACCGTGCCGAGCGGTGTAAAACTTGTAAAGTTCTGCACAAGACTGGCAAACGTCCAGCGCAAACCTTCACCGCTTAATAAACTTTTAGCGACGATCATACCGCTCGGATCACGACCTTTACTTCCCTCGGGACGGGGATCTATCACGCTCAAGTCAATCCATTCGGCAAAGCCGCTTAGCAGGACAATTCCCAATACAAATATTGCAAACAAGGTGACGGGGTGGGGCAGTAAGTTTCCAGCCCATTCGACAAATCGCAGAAAGCGAACAAACCAGCCACGACTTTCCATCTTTGCGCTATCCATGAACCAGGCACCCCCTGTCAATAGTGACATGAATTTCAAATATTCTTTAAAATCGCAAAATAGGTGTACTGAAAAAAGCCTGCTTTTGCAAAGGCGAGCTAAGAATCCAATGGATTCAAATGATAAACAGATATGCCACTGCCAATTGGCAGCGGCATGATGCGCATTACGCTGAAGGATGTTTGAGGTGCCAGGCCTTTGGCTGTAGAAAGCTTTTAATACCAATATGTGAAAGTGTCGTTCCCATACCTGAAGCTTTGCGGCCGGTCCAAGGAAGATAAGGGCTGACGCGATCACAACAGTTCCAGTATACGGTTCCGGAATCAAGATTCTTCATTATGTTCATGGCGCGCTGTTTATCTTTGGTATGGACGCTATTTGTAAGCCCGTAACTGCAATCATTCATCAAGTTTAAAGCTTCAGCGTCATCTTTAACCTTTTGAATACCAATCACGGGACCAAAGGATTCTTCCCGCATGAGCTTCATACTATGATCGACATCAAATAAAGCAGTCGGAGAAAAATAGTAGCCACGATGTGCCTGCCTTCCCCCTTGCACGAATATTTTTGCACCCTTTGCCACAGCATCCTCAACCTGCTCAGCTAGTATCGCCAATTGCGCTTCCCTTGCTAGCGGCCCCATGTATGTTTTGCTATCGTTAGGATCACCAACGACAAGCGATTCTGTGAATGATTTAAAATGCTGAAGAAATTCGGAATAAATTTTTTCATGGACATAGATTCTTTCGACAGCACAGCAACTTTGCCCGGCATTATAAAAACTGCCATCAGCGACAGACTCAGCGGCTAACTTAACATCAACATCATCACAAACATACGCTGCATCTTTACCACCTAACTCCACACCAAGCTTGATAAATCTTTTCGCGGCCTGCTCGGCAATCTTTGTTCCCGTAGCGTATGAACCAGTAAAAAAGATGCCTTTTATCGGCAGCTCAACTAGCGCCTGGCCGATATCTCCTCGACCTATAATGACCTGAAAAGCTTCTTTCGGTAGGCCTGCGTTGTAAAAGATTTCTGCTATTTTCAAACCACTTAAACTTGCAAACTCAGATGGTTTATAAAGTACCGTATTTCCAGTTAGTAAAGCTGGTATAAAAACATTGCTGCCGACAAAGTAGGGGAAGTTCCAAGCTGAAATATTGCCTATGACTCCTAAAGGTTCATAATGAATTTCCTCCACCATAGGATAGGCAACATGAATGATTTCGGGTGACAGCTCTCTTGGTGTGCTTTCTAAGAACCAATCGATCCGATTCAAGCAAGCACTAATCTCACCCTCTGCCTGGTGCACCGGTTTTCCCATCTCGGAACTCAAGATCACAGCACACTCACGTTTTTCCTGAGCGAGAAGCTCGCGGAATTTTTGAATGATCTTGGCTCGCATGACATAGTCAGTATTCGCCCAGGTTGATTGATAATTTTCTGCCATGGTAAAGGCCGTTTTTAAATCGGCTAGGCTTGTTGTCGGAATCTCTCTGATCTTGTTTCCTGTTGCAGGATTGATGATTGTTAGCGTCATAATCTTCACCTTGAAAGTATTTGACCTTCTTCACAGAGAAGTCATTTTGATTTGTTGCATAAACCAATCTAAAATTTTAGTTGAAGACAATAGGCTATCATCTTCGACATCTTGAAATTCCGGATGCCACTGGACACCGAGGCAAAAGGCTTCACCCTCAGCTTGTGGCTGTCTTTCCACCGCCTCAATGATGCCATCTACACTCGATCTTGCCGACACGACAAACCCTGGTGCCAAGTCCTTGATGGCCTGATGATGGACGCTGTTAATTTTTGCCTGCTTTAGCGAGGGAAAGATCTTGCTTAACTCGGTATCGATTAAAAAGTCGATCATATGGGTGTTTTTTTCATAGATTTTAGCATCACGATGAACGAAGGCATTCGGTTTGAAGTAAGAAATATCCTGAAATAAGCTACCGCCAAAGCAAACGTTCATAATCTGTAATCCACGGCATATTCCCAGAATCGGTTTCTTTTGCGCAAAAAATGCTTGAATCAGTGCAATTTCATAGGCATCACGTCTGGCATCACCATTCCATTCCGGCTGCAAAGTTTCTTCACCATAAGTCTGGGGACAAACATCCACACCCCCTTGTAAAACGAGTCCGTCCAAATCACGACACATGGCCTCGACGTTGCCATTCACTGCAGGTGGGAGCATATAGACAAGCGCTCCCAAGCGTTGCAAGTAGATGGACATGGACTCTTCCAGGTAAAGGATCGGCCTACCATTAAAAATTTTACGGTTAGGGTCACCTTCCCACATACAAGCTGATATACCGATTTTGGGCGGATGTTTTTTGCTTCTCATGCCCATCATCCACCTGCTAGTGCTTGCTGAAAGATGCGAGCAAAGTCATCCTTACTACACGGCCTGGGATTATTGGCATGGCACGCATCTTTTATGGCCACTTCGAGCAGTCTATCGCTTACTTCTACCTTATATTCAGCTAAACTAGCTGGTATTTGAATCGCTTGCTTGAGCTTCTTCAACCAGGCATTAAATTTACCGATCAGCTCCTGATTGGAACCTTCTAAGCCGATGGTTTTTGCCATGCGAACGATACGCTCAGGAACGACTTCTGCGTTAAAGGCCATACAAGGTTCGATCATCAAAGCATTAGCAAGTCCATGATGTAGATCATAGCAGGTTGACAAGGCATGCGCACAGGAATGGGTCACACCCAGACCTTTTTGAAAAGCGATCGCTCCCATCATTGATGCTAACAGCATGCCCGATCTAGCCTCCAAATCACCTGGCACCTTCACTGCTTTTTCGAGGTTTTCTGCCACAAGTCGGATACCTTCCAAAGCAATTCCATCACAGATCGGATGATAATTTTTAGCGAGAAAAGCTTCGATATTATGGGTCAATGCGTCGATTCCCGTTGCGGCTGTCATAAACGCTGGCAAACCGATGGTCAACACAGGGTCAGCAATGACATGTTTTGGTATCAATCGGGGCGACCAGACAATGACCTTCTCATGAGTTTTATCATCTGAAATAACCGAGCTTCCACCAACTTCACTTCCTGTTCCGGCTGTCGTCGGGATCGCAATTGTTAGAGGGATATCCTGGTCAATCGGCCTGGCACCGGGCTTATCATCTTCATAATCAAACAGTTGTCCTGAATGATGCACCATCAAGGCAATGGCTTTACCAACATCAATGGCACATCCGCCGCCTAACATGATGATACTATCGGCCTGTTGTTGCTGGTAAAGCTTAACTCCGGAACTTACATGCGTTTCGACAGGGTTTCCTTCAGCATCGGCATACAGCACAGGGGATAAACCTGCCGTTTCTAATAAGGCGATGACGTCTCGACAAACCGGGAGCTGAGCCAGCCCCTTATCCGTCACAAGTAGCGGTTTGTTCTTGCCACCCTGCTTGAGAAGTTCAGGGAGCAATTGGATTGATCCTTGACCAAATCTGATATCAGTGGGAAAGCGAAATGATCGGATACTCATAATGTATGGCTCCCTTAAATAATTTCAAAGTAACGCTGCAACTCCCAATCGGTCACAGCTTTTTGTGATTGTTCCCATTCCCACAAACGGGTCTCGCTGAAATGTGTCACGAATGCTTCGCCAAGAACTTCTTTTGCCGCAGCCGATTGGCTGAATATTTTGCTTGCTTCGTATAGATTACCAGCAAAACTTGGAGCTTGTTGATCATCATAGGCATTCCCTTGAATAGCTGCCTGATTGAGTTCCAAATTCTTTTCAATACCTAAAAGGCCACAAGCGAGAACCGCACTTAAAGCTAAATAGGGATTCATATCGGCTCCAGGCACACGGGCTTCTATCCGGGTCGATGAGGCTCCCCAGGGAATAACACGAAAGGCACAGGTTCGATTATCTATGCCCCATGTTGCTGCGGTTGGCGCCCAGTAGCCTTTGACAAGTCTTTTATAACTATTCACAGTTGGTGCCATCAGCACCAAAAATTCTGGAGTATAGCGGATTAGACCTGCTAAAAATCTCTTCATAAGAGGGCTCATATTATGCTGATCAGACTCGTCGTAAAATAAGTTTTTTTCATCCTGACACAGGCTGATATGAATATGACCACTACAGCCAGGCAGATCCTGATTCCAACGCGCCATAAAGCTAGCCATAATCTGTTGTCGCAAGCCAATTTCTTTTGCTCCAGACTTAAACAAGACGGCACGATCGGCCGCCTCAAGTGCATGGCTGACTTGAATTGCGGCTTCATAAACTCCTGGCCCAGTTTCTGTGTGCAGCCCTTCCAGAGGAACACGAAATGCAGCGAGCAGGTCATAAAGTTGATTGAAATAGTTTTGATTTAAACCAGATCGGAGGATGGAGTAGCCAAACATTCCTGGACTAAGAGGCGTAGGGTTGGAGGAAGCTTTTTCGGCTAGGCTCTCCGGCGTTTCACGGAAATTAAACCATTCAAACTCACAGCCTGCCATCGGCTGATAGCCCTTTTTTTTCAATCTGTCGATGACGCGGCGGAGCACTTGCCGGGGGCAAATCTCTAGTGCTTTTTCCCCATCATTTTCATAGAAGTCGCCCAAGAAAAAATGCACCTGATCATCCCAGGGGACTTGACGGTGAGTTGACAGATCGAGCTTTGCCAATGCATCAGGATAGCCTGAGTGCCAACCCGTATAGGTACTTTTATCGTAGCAAACATCACTGCTATCCCAGCCAAAGACCACATTACAAAAGCCAAAGCCTTTTTCTAGAGCCGATTTAAACTTATCAATATGGATGTATTTCCCACGTAGAATGCCGTCGACATCGGTCACAGCAACTTTAACTTTTTGCACTCCAGCTTTCACCAAGTCGGCATAGATTTTCTGTGCCTGCTCATGAGACCGTGTGGCCATGCACCCTCCCTTTTTCCACTGCTAGTCCAAAATGCCTTAGACCCTAGTGGAATTGATGTATTGCGCTATTTTGAGAAATTATGCCTGTGCTCTATACAGAATGCAATGCTTCGGCATCCTGAGTAGGTGCAAGGCGTTGATGAAGAGCTGGATTCAAAGAACAAACCAATAAAAAAAGAGGGAAGTGTTGATACTTCCCTCTTGTTCATTTGTATAGCCAGACTCAAAAAGTCATCTGTATTACATTGTAGCTGGATTGTAATTGATACTTAAATTCGATCCATCTTTGATCATATCGGTTTTAAGTAAAGTGACGACATTATTCTCGGCATCATACATCCAGTCTTCGCGCTCCATCTTCTGTTCTTCAACAAAGACGATAATAGCTTCGGCGTCGTTTGGAACTTGGCTTAAGGTGAAAGTCACACTTCGCTTGACCATTTCATCTGATAAGCGCTTGATCAATCCTGTCCAATCCGGGCTGCATAAATCCAGCATAGAGCCCTTGCTTTGATTTGCAAGCTGGATGTATTCCGTACCAATACCTGAGACATCACAAGTATCGTT
Organism: Oligoflexus sp. FD111; assembly: GCA_048816425.1. Classification (GTDB taxonomy): domain Bacteria; phylum Bdellovibrionota_B; class Oligoflexia; order Oligoflexales; family Oligoflexaceae; genus JBMDZZ01. The sequence continues at coordinate 82,421 of JBMDZZ010000014.1, read as the reverse complement.
TTCAACAGAAGTTGGTAAACCAACTATGGCATTAAATGTCGCTTTAAGAGTGTTATTGGGATCAAAATCAACAGCTAAGTTTCCCTCACCACTACCATTATCATCAGAAATCACAACGACTTCCTTTTTTGCATCATTACGAAAGGCCAGTGGTGTAGCTAGTGGCATATTTTGAATGTCCCGATAGCTTGCTGCATAAAGTCCATTAAACAGTCCTGTCAAGCGACTTATGGCATTGCTTGAGCCTACTTGTTGCTGGACATAAGCAAATTTATTGGCATCGATAGTCGGGGGAAGGTTGAAAGTATCTTCCATCAAAAGATGCATATACGCATCAAGTCTTCCATTGTTTAATGTCGCCAACATATTTCCTAAATTAGCTTCAACCGCTGCGATCTCATCGTTCATACTCGCACTCGTATCGATCGCAAATACTATGTCGACCTTCAACGAAACAGCATAAGTATCAGTGAGTGCACCCAAGTCATCGACTACGGGTCCGTCTTCCTCAGACTCGACAAAGTCGATATCTGCTTGTATTGGCTCAGGTTCCCTTTCAGGTGCGGCTGAAGGAGCCGCTGAGGGTTTAAATGAGGAATCATTACAGGCTAGCATCATAAATAACGCTAGCCATATTAAGTATGGTTTGACTAGATTCATAGAATCTCCCTGATTCGTTCCATGGCAGACATTTTTTCTGCAAAGCTTATCCACCTTACCTACCTCCATGCAGGAAGCATACCTTCTTTAGGGAGGCATTAAAAACCTTACGTCTGTCGATCGTAACTTACTTCAATAACAGGTTGAATCAATCCTAGTCGGTAAGATTCTGTGGTAAATTTCGCAGCTTAACTTGCACAAATTTTTAAGAAGTCAACGCCCAAAGCCGATGGTAGCTTGATAAGTGGCTTGTTTTGTCCTGCATTTGATGACTGGCTAAGGTTTATTCACTGCCTGGTAGTTCGCCACTTTTACTAGGGAAATGAAATAATAGAGTAAAATCGGCAAAAATTAGAAAAAACACGAAAATCGCCGTTAGAAATCTAGACAGAACTGAAAGCCAAACGAAAACTAGTCAATTGGCACTAATTTTTTAAACTGCTGAAATAATCGTATTTTATCAGAAAATTTAGTGAGGCACAGCAATTGCAGCCATATTAGGTTAAAGAGATTGAAGAAATGCATGCATCCTTAAAGGGAGGTGGGAGATGCGAACAAGGTTAACAATATTGGGTTTTGTTCTGCTATCATTCCTAAGCTCCTGCGCTGAAAACAAAGCCTCAAATTTTCAAAACGGCTCGGGCTCTTCCGATTTAGCGAATCAGCCTAATGAAATACCACCCACACCGTTACCGGATAACGAAGTTGATTTCGGTGACTCCAGTGGCCTAGACTCTTGCGTCGAAGGCGATAAAATTGTGGTTCCTTGGAGTGGTCCGGTAAAAGAGTGTTTTGATCAAGGTAAGACTTATAATTTTGATACAAAAACTTGTGCCGAAATCCGTAAGGCGGAATTTTCTTGTGATTGGGAAACTCTGCAAGCGAAGTTATTAGAAAAAAATCTTCTATCGAATACGTTAAAAGAAGATGCTGCTAGTGGCGCGAAGCTTGTCAGTTGTGGTCAATCAGCAGATGGGAATCGTATTGCAGTTCAATGGGTGAAAATCACAAACATCGAGACACAGACCTGTAACACACTTCGGGAAGGTGCTGGCGTCACAACTGGTTGCTACACCCATTACGTCAACCAACAGCCACCGCCGCCACCTGCAACAGTTGAAGAAAGGCGTCAACGCGTCTTCGACTGCCTCAACACCCTCTAATAATGTAAAAATATTTTTTCATAAATCAGTCGTCATCCATAAATCATGGATGACGATGAACTTGTGTGAATTCCTATTTCTTTTGATCAACTTCGTTCACTTGTCCATTGATCCGCTGCCAACTTTCCGGGTGCTCTTTATAGAATAGCTCAATGTGTGGTTCTAAGTGCTGCATCACCTCATCAATCGACTTTGCGAAAATCAATCGATCAAAGTCTTTTTGATCCATGAGTTTTTGTGCTAATGGGCCGGCTTCTAACCAGTCGATAAGCCCTTTCCACATATCTCCCATGAGAATCAAAGGTCGTGGGGCGATATGATTTACCTGCATCAATTGCCAGGTATAAAACAATTCCAATGCCGTACCAATTCCACCAGGGGTCACGACAACTGCATGACTGATCCGCATAAATTCATCGAGACGCGATGAAAACCGACGGTGTAAATACTTTACATCCAAATGCGAATTCGTATCCGCTTCAAATGGCAGCTCGATATGTAACCCAAAAGATCGGGATAGATTACTACCATCTTTCGCACCAGCATTAGCTGCTTCCATCAAGCCTGGCCCACCGCCAGTGACGATATCCACACCTCGGGTCGCTAATTTATGAGCCAGCAGATAGGCATCCTTATATTCTTGCGTATCTGGCTTGATCCGCGCTGAACCAAAGATCGAGACGCGGTAAAAATCAGTTCCCAGCTCTGTGACCAGTGTGTCAAGGTCGGCAACGATGTCATTTAACTGTTGGATTTTTTTCGAAAGAAATTTTCGGACTTTTTTTGATTCCACTTGCATACCTGATCCTTTTGTCGCCAACATAAGCTCTAAGCACCTTCAAGGTCGAAGGAGCGACTGAATTTATATGTATTTTTGCCATATGTCAATGACCCGAGTCAAGCTGCTGGCTGTTGTTCCGCCAACGCATAGCCGTCAACTGTGGCCAGCGTCGAACGATAACCTCTAAAGGTAAAGCGAATACCAGCAGCCAAAACCACCATCGATCCAAGACCCAATAGTAATCCCGCAGGGTTCTGTTCTCTGTTTGCTGAGCTAAGCCTAAGCGTCCAGTCGTGACCTGAAGCCAGGATTGAATAGATGTCAAAAGCTGCTTGTCATCGGCCATGTAGAGTTCGGCTTCTGAAAGACGGGAAAGCTGTGTCAATTTCAGGAAGGAACCAGGCATATTTTCGTCTTGAAAGATCTCCGGCACAACGGCTCCAATAGAAGCAGTCACCGACCCAAATGCCGGGTGATCGCCGCGGATCGCAGCCGGACAACGCCTTCCGCCTGGCAATACGGTCTCCAAGCGACCACTTAAAAGCCACATATCACTAGACTGTCTTTCCTTGATCAGATCATCATTTTTAATAGCAAGTCCACAAACTTCATAGAACCATTGTCCGCCATCATTTAAGTAGCGAGCTGCTGGCCCTGATACAACGACATCAAATAGAGTGTGATTTGCGGCAGGACGCAAATTAAGCTCGCGCATCACGAGAGGTTTGCGGAGTTCCTGTCGCAAAAGCCAAGTGATCGCACTGTTCATAAAGGATTGATAGGATTCCCGCGACGATTCTGAGTTCGGATTCAAAGCCATCCGCCAAAAAGAATCGCTAAAAATCCAAAGTGCTCGACCTTTTCCGGGATAGGAAGCCACTGCTAGGGGGACTTCCTGTCCATTTGCTAATTTCGCATTCAGTAAAGGGGTATACTCGCCATCTTTAAACTCAACGTTCTCCATATGATGGAGACCCTTTAAATTTTTTTGCCCGGCAAGTGATGGCGCCATCTGTCGCCAATCATCAAAGACATTGGCTAAAGCCCGCTGTTCTGCAGTCGGTTCCGCCAACGTTACTTCATAAGACAGATCTGCCTCGTAGTAAGGTCCTGTTTCATCTACCTGAGTATTAAAGCGTCGCAAAATATCCATTGCCGAACTTGCCTGGCTGCCTCCTTTGGGTTGGAAAGGCAATATGCTGGATAGCGGCGACTCGCTGTAATCAGAAGCGTGCAAGGCTCTTGGGCCACCGATAAATAGTAGTCCACCTCCATTTTTCACAAACTCAACGAGATTGCGCTGATAGGAAGGCTCGAGAAACTGATAGAGTGCAAAGTTTTGAATGATCACCGAGCGGAAATTATTCAACTCCTGATTGAACAGACGCTCGACGGGAAAAGGTATTAAACTCAGTTCACGCTCATTAGTTAGCTGCAAATCGACTGGGTCCCGCAGAATGAAAAAACTAATCAAATCATACTTTGGCTCTGATTTTAAATAACGACGAAGAAAGCGACCATCCCACGAAGGTGAACCCAGAAGGTGCAACAAACCAATTGTGTTCGGCATAACTTCCAAATTAGCATGAACAGTATTATCCCAAATCGAAACCTCATCAGCCAACGGTACTGCTTTCATACTGATCAGATGCTGCCCTCGGGCCAAGGAACTGACGGGTATTTCAATATCAAGGCGACTTTCATTATCGCGAAACAAAACATTGTTCGATGCTAAATGTTGTTCACCAGAAAAAACCTGTAATTGTACGGAAAGCTGCCCATCCGTCAGCTCCCTCCCGACCGCCGCATGAATCATTGTCGGCTTATTTTCAAATGAGAACATCACAGCATCATTAGTTTCAACCCATATATTTTGTTGCTCACGATCAGGATAGGCTAGTATCATTCCCCGGCTTTCTCCCTCACTTGTCCCAATTCCCTTTAAGCGTGAATTCCAAGCCTGTGCTGGTCGATAATCACCACCGTCGGAAATCAATACCCATGGCTCACCACCAGTGCCATAAACCCAGTTGTGGAAACTTTGTGCTAAAGGCGTGTAGCCTTGCTCAACCAATGGACTAAGTTGCGAAAGTTCTGTGACCTTCAAAGTGCAACCAAATCTGCGGCACTCTTGTTTTAATAATTCAACCTTTGCTAAAGCGTCATTCCAACGGCGATCATCTTTCATACTCAATGAATCATCTAATAAAACATGGATTGGCTTAAGACTCACTGAGTTGGGAATCGCCACATTTTTGATTTGCGGGAAAAGTGCCATTACCAGTGGAGCAATCCACATGCAACGCAATACAATAGCCAAACTTCCCCTGCGGAAGCCGTACAGAATCATCCAAGCCGCCCATAGGACAAGCAAGAATATGGTCAACCAAATCAGGGTTTCCTGAGTATTGTTCATGCTAACGCAACCTTTTCAAAATCTCTGGAAGGTGGATCTGATCTTTCTTATAGTCTGTCGCCAAAGCTACCATCAAAATATTGATAAAAATGCGAGTTGCTCTTTCTCGACCTAGTTGCGCAACACAAGAATTTGACTTCATTTCCATCAATAATCCTTCCAGCAAGGAAAATGGGGAGGCGATGATGGCAATGCGATCGTCGAAATTATAACCATACCACAGCCGATCCTGACATCCCGGCAGCGAGTCCAAAAGATGAAAACTTCGCATAATTTCATGGTCCGGAGGAATCGTTTTCCAACCTTCGTCCCTTGCCAATCGACCCAAAGGCAAATCCATTTGTTGCGGGGACTGCAGATTTTCAACGATAAGGAATCCACCACGCTTTAACCAAGCAATCAGCTTGGGATCAAATTCTCCATTACTATCTAATAGCGCCTCCGGCCTACTAGCCCAAATCCAACCTTCTCCAAGAAGTTTGTCATTGATAAGCTTCTCATGCAAAAACTGACCATCCATCTCGATACTGGTCCGGCTGACAACATCCCTGGCTAAAGTTTCTGCTGAGAAACGATTGACTGGATAAGATAGCAAATTCAATTTCACATCAGCTTGACTTTCCTCATTCCAGAAAGCTGGAAAAACTAAAAGAAAGACGATGTACTCCTTCTTTTTCCGTATCAATTTCCATAGAGAACTTGTCATCACGATAAATCCTTCAAGACCAACTAATACGATAATGATGAATAGAAAAGTATCAATCCAGGGCCTGGGATCTAACTCCTCCTGTAGGCCAAGAGCCGGTTGATAAGCCACACTGCCCATGCCACGCCAAGTTTTCGGAAGCGCACCTGATTCCATATCGCGAAATAAACTCTCGCCCCGAGGGACGTTGCTGGTTTGCCAATAAGCGTCAGAATCATTTTGCTGCCAGAACTGGCTAATATCGGCCACTCTTGGCCAGCTATGATGTTGACGATGCGTTTTATCCTTAAGAAAACCCATCCATTCTGCCAAAGAACGCACTAATAGGGGGAGCTGACTATAGTTGATTCCTGTCACTTGCGACGGATAAAGCGGTAAGGTAAAGGCTAGTAGTTCAAATTCGATATTCGGCTCATTCCAATGCCAGGCAATGGTTTCCACCAAACGGTCCACCCGCCCTCCAATCTGCTTGGCCCCGAGAGAGCGCAATACGCTTATATATTGATCCCGTACTTGAACATCCTCACAATAAAGTGGCAATCGCTTAGTCACCTGGGGATCACGCTCTACCAAGCTGGCGAAACAATGGCAAAGTTGCTGATAGTTTGCTTGAATGGACATCGGCAATAGCCAAACTTTAGGCAGTCGGGGGTTTTGCACCAAGCCATCACCGGTTTTTAATTTTTCAAAGCGGCGCGATATCAAAGGATCTGGACAAAAGTCACTCATACTCTGAGTCGTTCCGCCGCTTACGATCCAAAGCGGAAAGTCAAAATATTCCGCATCCATTTCTTCAGGTACTCGATCAACACGCTTCACATCAAAGCCTAAGATTTCCAGCGCAATACGCAGGTGATGAACGGGGTCTTCTAAAAACATTTCTCCTTGAGGTTCAGATATCAGCAGAATATCTTGCTTTGCTCCACTCAAAAAGGTACGGAATTCGTTATCCAGTTCAGCACGATTCGCCGCTGAATTGCTCACGTTAAGACGCCAGGTCAAAGGTTCATCTTGTTCGTTACCAACTCCTAAAGTACTAAGCTGCGAGCGAAACACTTCAACTCGTACTGTGACACTTGTTTGATTGGGCAGCATGCGCCATTCACTGCCTGCCAGGGAATCATTGCCTGCTAAAACATCGACACGCCCAGTTAGAGCTTCCGCGGCATGAATACGCTCAATTTCAACTTCCCAAATAAGACTCTGCTCGTCTGCTTGAGAAACATTTCTCACATCCTCTATAAATACATTGCTTCGGCGATTTGTTTGAGAGCGAATGGGGACATATAAAATTTCAAACTTCGATTCCAAATATTGCCAATTAAAATCTGACCATGTAAATTGATCACCATCCGAAATGATCACCAAACGATCAGTCTTACCAATTTTTTCAAGTATTGAATGTATCGCTTGGCCAAGTTTTAATCCGGCACGATGTGGCTGTAATTTTGCCAAGATCTGATTGACATCTTCCGTTTTCTCAACTTGAAAAATCTCGTCGCTATGGCTGGAATTTAAAGTGATCGAGCTGCTTGTCTGATAGTATTCGTAAACTTCTCTCACTTGACTCCGGTAGGCTTCGATATCTAAATCATAAAAAACTGATGGACTCATATCGAGAAAGATGTGTGTTTGCCGATGACCGGGTTCAACCGACTGATAAAGAGTCTGACTCGGCCGAAATGTAAAAAATGTTAACGCTGCTGAAGCCAGTAAAAAGAATAGAAAAAATAAAATCGGCGGTCGAACAAAGCGCAGCTTCGGTAGCTGACTTGACTCCATGCGCATCAGTCGCAGAGTTGGTAACCAGATACGCAAGCGTTTTTTGCGCACGAGCCACCAAATGATTAAGCTGGCAAGAAATAAGCCGACAGTCACAAGGCTCGTAGGCCCAGGTTGCATCTGAAAAGCCGAAAAGTCCAAACTGTCCACCCCTTTAACTAAATAACTGATCCAAATATTCGCGAAGCGAGGTTTTGTCTGTCAACAACAGATACTGGCCTTGGTGACTCACACACAAATCACGGAGGCCTTTTGACCATTCCTGCATTCTTTTTTCATAGCGGCCACCTTGCAGCAAAGTTGAGCCCAGAAACTCTTTCTTGCTAATTTGCTCATCAAAATAACAAACATCTTGCTTTAACCAATCAAGTTGCCATTCAAGAGAGCTGAGAACATGCAGGAGCGTTAAAACCTTAGCGTTGGCAAAAAGTTCGGTGAAACTTTCTTCTCTGAGAACGTCGCTTAATAGATAAAGCTGATCAAACTTTTGCCCGAGCATTTGATAGGGAGAGAGCAAGTTGCTTGTCGGCTCTAAATGAAATTTCTGTGAACGCAGATTATCGAATATTTTAAGCACATCAGTTGCCGATGAAAGACGCAAGATCTGTGTCGGCTCTTTGTTTGGCCCTGACCAAACAACCAATTTGACGATATCACCTTTTTTAAAGTGACTAAATGCCAAATGTAAGGCGACCCGTAAAGCAATTTCCTGCTTACTAGGTCCCTGCTGCAAATCAGCCTCAGGCCAATTCATAGTATCGTTCAGATCAATACAAATGATGACTTTAGTACTAGCTTCATCTCGCTGCTCGCGAATGATCAGCTGGTCGTTTCTCGCATAAGCCCGCCAGTCGATAAGGTGGACGGGATCGCCATGAAGGTACTTTCGACTGGATGCCGGCATACGACTTGGCCGCTGTAAGTTCAGCCTGGCGCTTCCCATATACCGCGGGCTGGCTTTTGTAAACGGAAAACGAGGTTCACCACCCAATTGAGGTTGTAATTCCCGTAGAGTCGCAAGTGTCATGCATTCACACCCTGGCTAGCAAGTTTATGTTTTTCTTCGATACGCTGCAGCAGTTGCTCGATTAGATCATCTTCCGACAATTGATCTTGCCCTGCCTGTGCTGTCAGGCGTATCCTATGACGTAGAACTGGAAATGCCATTCGCCGAATGTGTTTCCAGCGAACTGTTTCACTCTGCTCGATCATCGCTAAAGAGCGAGCGACAGAAATCAAGCTGATACCCGCCCGCGGTCCAGCACCATACCAAATCACATTGCGAAAACCTTCCGGACAGCTTGCATCTTGTGGTCGAGAGGAGCGAATGAGATCACGTATCAGCTGTATCATTTCATCGCCAACATGGATTTTTTCCCTGGTCTTAATCAGACCCTGAATGTCATGCATACTAACTTCATTGCCAGACTCGATCGCCAAATCCTCTTCATGTTGTTCACCAACCAAGTGGTTTTGCGCGTGCTCTTTCAAAATTTTCTCTTCAGCATCCGCTGAAGGGTAGTCAACCAGGGTGTGCAGAAGAAATCGATCGAGCTGTGCTTCTGGTAAGGGAAACGCTCCTTCTGATTCAAAAGGGTTTTGCGTCGCAAAAACCATAAACGGTTTTGGTAGAGGATGGGATTTGCCACCCACCGTACAGGATCGCTCCTGCATGGCCTCCAACAAAGCTGACTGCGTTCGCGGTGATGCTCGGTTGATCTCGTCTGCCAATAACAAGTTGACAAAGACTGGTCCCGGAGCAAATTCAAAAGCACGACGCCCGGAATTGCTATCGATGTTTAGAATATCTGAACCGACGATGTCACTCGGCAAAAGGTCCGGAGTGAATTGGATGCGGCCATAATGCAACTTTAAGTAGCGGGAAAATACACGCACTAGAGTCGTTTTGGCAAGACCAGGGGCACCCGTCATCAATATATGACCGCCGGCAATCAAACAGCAAATGGCTTCCGTAATCAGATCTTCTTGCCCAAAAATCGATTTGGCAACTCGCTTATGCAAATTATTGGCAAGAGTGCAAGCATTTTCCAATGTGAGTGGCTGTTCGAGACTCGTCATGTTTTGACCTCTTTTGTCGGCAGTTCGGAAAGGATACTCAAGATATTGTACATCACTTCCTCCGCTGAATCACGATGTCAGCTTCATGTCACTGCCAAGGGATCGAAGAAGCTGCCATACAATGTGCCGCAAGACATGACTCTCAGCATAAGGAGACAAAGATGAGAAATAGATGGACACCGGTTTTTTTTTCCAATTCCGAGCGTGGCGGCGCTGCTGTGGAATACATCATGGTTTCGGTATTTGGCCTGCTGTTGGCGGTTGCTGCCATAGCATTTGTTCGTCAAGCCGTGCAAGGACGAGTCGCCGCACTGGAAGACCGGCTTGGGATCAGTATGGATAGTTCAGGCCTCGAAGTCTTCGGAGATTGATGGCGTGTTGAGGGAGCTACTGATCGGCCTGGTTCTACTTCAGGTAAAGATATGTCACTCATACGCTAGAACCTGGCACCAATCTTTGTCTGAGTTACGGCAAATGCGGCTAATTATTCTTCACCAGCCTAGCCAGGCCTATCGTAGCTACTGTCAGTCCCCACCGACAAACATTCGCATAGAATTTCGCATGGATGAAACCTGGCAAGAAATTTGTCAAATCGAAGGAGAATATCGTCACCGTGGCCGACGCTATTGGCGATTGATTGTTTTCGGCAAATACGAGATCCTAGGGCTTACTCCAAGGCAATTGGAGCTGCAATTTCAACTTTTTCGCTAGAATTTATGACATGTATTTCGCTATCAGTAAAATCACCTTCGAACAAGAGACGACCTCATATGACCACAAGGAATTGAAGTCCCTCATCGAAAAACTCCGCGCCCGCTTCAAGATCACCATAAGAATCTCGGAAGATTTTCAGAAAACAGGCGAACCTTCGATCATACTCGCAGCATTGCACCCACAACAGGAAGCATTAAGCAAGTTGCTCGACAGTGTGGTAGAGTTCTGCGAATTATCCGGTTTCGGCCGCATTGCCGACGAAAAAACCATACTCGAAGATTTGGATTCAGCCCTGGAAGAGTCTTACTGACTGGGAAAAAGAAGCCCATCATACCAATAAAAGGAAGAAGGAGTGCATATGGGACTGATGAAAGGCAAAAAAGGCATCGTCATGGGGATTGCCAACGACCGATCGATCGCCACAGCAGTTGCTCGTCGCTTATACCAAGAAGGTGCAGAGCTGGGTTTCAGCTTTTTACCGGACACTGGTGAGCGCAAGCGCAACGAAGAGCGCCTCCGGCAAGTGACTGATGGCCTGAAGCCGACCTTAATCCACCCTTGTGACGTAGCAAGTGATGCTCACGTTGCTGATTTTTTCGCTGCAGTTCAAGAAAAAATGGGGCCCATCGATTTCGTCGTTCATTCCATAGCTTTTGCTCCGACTGATGATATCAAGAAACGCACCATTGACGTATCAAGGGAAGGTTTTGCTCAGGCAATGGACATCAGCGTCTACTCCTTTCTCAATGTCTGCCGACAAGCCGCTACAAATATGCCCGAAGGTGGCTCTATCTGCGGCATGACTTACTATGGCGGAGAAAAAGTTATGCCCGGATATAACTTGATGGGTGTCTGCAAAGCTGCTTTGGATGCCGCCATCAAGTATGCCGCCTTTGAGCTAGGCAATGACTTCATCCGTGTCAATGGCATCAGCGCTGGTCCAGTACGCACTTTAGCCGCATCAGCAGTCGGTGACTTCAAGAAAATGCTGAACATGTACCAAGATGTATCGCCATTACGACGCAATATCGAAGGAGAAGATGTTGCGCAAGCCTGCACTTATTTGTTAAGTGACATGTCAAAGATGGTGACTGGTGAAATTCTGCACGTTGATGCTGGTTTCAATATCATGGGCGGGATGATGCTCCAACCTGAAAGCTAATCCGTTTCGTTCAGCTGGTTTTCACCGCACAAAGGTAAAAAGCTTCTTCTTTGTGCGGCAGATCAGACTGGGAGCTTCGACCGTAACTTGGTCACGGAAAGTACCTCCTCTTGGAATCAACCCCTCTCATGGTATCTCGCACCCTTAATTTTATTGATCAGAGCGTTATGTTGCTCAAGGTCTGAATCAAATCCCTACATGATGGAGACCAAACTATGTCTGCCGGTATCTACCGCACCTTTGCCCATAATGTGATGCAGCATTGGGGCAGCTATCTGGCGGGAACCTTGGCCTTGCTGATCACCAGCTTGACCGAAGTTCTCATGCCCAAGTTTATTCAATGGACAATTGATTTACTTACCAACAAAGATACGACTACGATTCCATCATGGTTTCACAGCAACACCATGGCCGGCAGCCTCGATCGCTTGGTGGGCTTTTTTATTTTAAGCCTGATCATCGGTTGGATCGGGCGGATCGGCTGGCGCCAATTGCTTGCCAGACGCACTCATGAAGCCGGGCATAAATTAAAAACCAAATTCTGGTCGACATTAAAAGACCAACCTCTGACCTTTCTTCACCGCTATCCCTTAGGTGATTTGATGAACCGGGCAACGGCTGACTGGAATAAGACCAGATTTATTTATGGCTTCACCATGGTCATGACTTTTGATATCGTTTTCTTTTCACTGCTTGCCCTCGTTTCCATGTTTTTAATCGACGTCCAGTTAGCATTGGCTTGTCTACTGCTGTTACCCTTTCTGCCAAAACCAATTATTCGCTTAAGCAAAAGGGAATATGCTCAGCATCAGAAGGCTCAAGAGCATTTATCTGAACTTTCCGATGCGATTTCACAAGCTGTCAACACAGTGCGCCTGCAACGCGCTACAAATAGCGAGGCCATTTGGGAAAACCAACTGGCTAAACGTGCCTCACGTTATGCATGGGAGCAATTTCAGGTTTTAAAAATCGGTTGGAAAATTTTTATCCTTGGCGCCTTACCAACCATTGCAGCTTATGCCGTCCTGTTTAGTTTCGGTATTTATAAACTGCAAATTGGCGACATCAGCATTGGCCAGTTCATAGCCTTGCAATCCTATGTCTTGCTTTTGCAATCACCGCTATTTGAATTGGGATCAGTCATCAGTGAATGGCAGACCGGATTTGCCAGCTTTGCCCGTATCTTGGAAATCTTTGGCTTTGAAACCAAACCTAAAACAACGAATCATCCTCCCATCAGTCACAATACGGCAAGTGACGAGGCCATCAATATCGAACAACTCAGTTTTCGTTATAGCGAGGATTTAGATGATGTCTTAAACGACATCAATCTCACAGTAAAACGTGGGGAAAAAATCGGTATCACCGGCCCGATTGGATCTGGCAAAACAACACTCGTACAAATTTTAACTGGCCTAAGCGAGCATTACCGTGGTCATCTGAGCCTATTTGAAATTCCTATGCCTGAGTTAGGTCGGGACTGGCTAAGTCAAAACATTGCGGTCGTCCCACAAAAACCCTTTTTGTTTGCCGGCAGCATTCGCAGCAATCTTACTCTGGACCGGGAGTTCTCTGACGAGCAGATGATACAGGCGCTGCAGATCGTTCGCTTATGGGATGATATCCAGGATATGCCGCATGGCCTAGACACCTGGATTGGAGAATGGGGAATCAACCTTTCTGGTGGTCAAAAGCAGCGTCTGGCCATCGCCAGGGCCCTATTGCGACCAACTGCTATTTTAATTCTCGATGACTGTTTAAGCGCTGTCGATTCTGTGACTGAAGAATTTATTTTGGACAAACTGCAAAGTCTGTTTCAAGGACAAACCCTGATTTGGACGGCGCATCGCGCTTCCACCTTGCAACTTTGTGATCGGATATTTCAGCTGAATCAAGGCTACTTACAAGAACTTGTCAGCAAAAAAGATAGGCCCGCATCTGCCGGTTTGCGCTTATCTTCCCAACTTGAACCAAGTTTGCATTGAAGGGGATGACTGATGAATTTGATGAGTCAAGACAGCGTTCACGAGCAGGGTGATATTTCCGCTGTGATCTCTTTGTTTCGCTATGGCAAGGGCACTTACTTTCGCCTTTTTGCTTCCATATGTTTAGTTATTGTTTCCTCAGGGTTCTTGATGCTTTCGGCCAAATACATGGGGCAATTAGCTGAGGCGCTAGTTAACGATCAGCCTAGTCGCACCATCTACACAATGGTCGCCATGATTATGGCGTTTGAAATCATCCATACCATCATCTACTATCAAGGTCGCGTCGGTATTGCCTTTGTCACAAACCGAGTCGCTTACCAGGTGAGGACGGCTCTTTTTCAAAAGCTCAGCCGTCTGCCCATCACCTACTTCGACCGCCAGCCTTTGGGCCGTACCATTACGCGTTTGACCAGTGATGTCGAAGGCATTGAAAGTTTTTTCAGCAACACCATGCCGCGGATGATGACCGCTTTCATCACAATTATTGCCGTCTTTGTCGCCATGATTGTAACCGACTGGAAGATTGGTGGCATAATTGCCCTTTCCAGTTTACCAGCCATTATTTTCACCATCCTACTACGTAAACCTGTGCGCCATTGGTTGCGTATTTATAAGCAGCGATCTGCCGCCATTAATGCGAAGCTTGCTGAGCTCATCAATGGCCTTGGTGTCATCAAGATTTTTGGCATCGAGGCCTGGACAAAAAAGCAGTTTGAAGCCAGCTCCCAAGAACTCTTAGACGCTGGCGTCAAGATGATGAATTGGAACAGCTTTATCCGGCCATTGGCTGCCTTTCTCTGCTCGGTACCCATTGTTGTGATTTTGTGGTGGGGAGGTCATCTGACCTTAGATGAGCAAATTTCTATCGGTCTTCTCGTCGCGTTCATTCGTTATGCGGAGCGCTACTTTCGACCGATCATGCAAATTTCCTTTGAGCTACACCTGATTCAAGATGCGATCGCCTCCAGCGAGCGGGTGAAAAAGCTGCTTGATGAAGCTGAAGAAGAGCAGGTTTTAGGAAAAAATGGCACTTATCAAGGCGAACTGCAAGGTCATGTTTGCTTTAAAGATCTTTGGATGGAATATCAAAAGGATCGCCCGGTCTTGAAAGGAGTCAGCTTTGATATTCCAGCGGGAACCAGTGTGGGGCTTGTCGGCAAAACCGGTTCTGGAAAAACCACAACGGTCCACCTATTACCGCTACTTTATAAAAGTGCCAAGGGGCAATTGTTAATCGACAATGTCCCCATAGAAGCCTGGGATCGGCATGCGCTCCGCCAGCAAATCGGTATCGTGAGTCAGGATGTTTTAGTTTTTCACGGTAGCCTCCGTGAGAATCTCCTCGCTGCCTGCGATGTGAATCAAAGTCACTCTGATGATCATATTCTGCAAGCAGCCAGCAGAACGGGGCTCAATAAAGTGATTGAGCAGTTGCCAAAGGGTCTGGACACCATCCTTTTGGATGGCGGCAGCAATCTCAGCATGGGCGAGCGACAACTCGTCTCGTTTACCCGCATGCTATTACGTGATCCGAAACTGCTGATCTTGGATGAAGCGACGGCTAATATTGACGAGGAGTGTGAAGCGTTAATTCAAAAAGCGATTGTCGAAGTCTTGAAAAATCGCACTTGCTTTATCATCGCTCACCGATTGAATACCATCAAACACTGTGACCAAATTCTCGTTTTTGAGGATGGTCAGGTCATAGAACAGGGCAATCATGAGGCTCTCGTCCAACAAGGCCAACACTATGCTAGCCTTGTAGCGAGACAATTACGAGCTTAAGAAATTTATGGGATTTCTGGCCGGATTAAGAATATCCCCAGAGATCCTTCCCGCCATCCATCAAAGTTGAAAAGACCGAGTTAAAGGGCGCGCCAGTTGCCCCCGGCCCTGAGCCTGGGTAGTCACCACTCCAATTCCAAGTACTGGCAAAAATATCAAAATGGATCATGGAACCATTGACAAAGTTTTTCAGGAAGTGGGCAGCAATATTCGAGCCGCCACCGATATTGGCATGATGAGGCAGTCGACCCATATTAGTCAGCTCACCGAACTTGCTGCGATTCGCTCTATGGAAGGGACGGAATTCTTCCCAAAATATGAAGCGCTCACCACAACGCTTCGCATTCTCCTGCAACTTTGTTTGAAACTGTTCGTTGGCAAAATAGACAGGCGTCACATAGTTTGTAAACTGCCGCAAGGCTGCTGTTGTTAAAGTCGCAGCAACCAAGGTTAAGCGGGGAGAAAACAAGCTTTCGCCGTAGTCCAAGGCATCGGCTAAGATCAACCGCCCTTCGGCATCGGTGTGCTCGACAAAGACCTCATGTCCCTTGCGCGATTGGATGAGCGAACCGGGTTTCATTGACTTTCCAGATATCGCGTTTTCACAAGTCGGTATGACTAAAACCAGAGGTCCAGCGTAGCCAGCTTCCACCAGAGCCATAAACAGATGGCTCATCATGGAAGCGCCACCCATATCATTACGCATGGCATTAACATGCCCTTCAAACGGCTTCACATTGATGCCACCGGTATCAAAAGTAATCCCCTTGCCAACAAGCATCAAAGGAGGCGTCTTACCATCTATTTTGTGGGTGAGCACATAGCAGCGGGGAGGGGAGCTTTCACTCGCAGCTCCTACACTAAGAAGCAGATTCATGCGCTGTTCTTTTAAGCGGGCTTCATCCAAAGCCTCAAAACCACAGCCATGCTTTGCGGCAAAGGCTTGAAGGTGTTGACCGATGGCGATAGACGTCATGGTGTCAGGACTTTCATTGATCCAGTCGGCAAAACCGAGCCGATACTGAAAACGATTTTCCTGTGATTTTAACCAGGCATCATCGTAAGCTTGAAGTGAGCAAACCTCAATTTGTTCGATTTTTTTCTCTTTGGATTTACCATGGCCAAGCAAGCTATAAAGATCTTCACAAAGTATCCGCTGTTCGAGTGAAGCGCTCGAACCATCAATAAACAGCGTAATCTTGTGAAAATCTAACAAAGCATGCACATGCTTGATCGCCTGCGTCCATACCCATCGACGCTCCAAGAGAATTTGCTCAGCTTCGGTCCAGTGAAACAACACAAATGGTTTTTGTCCTTTTTCCCCCTGAAAGCCGATCGAAAGCTGCAAGCCTTCAATCTCATGTTGCAGGCTCTCGTAACAAAGATCCTGCAGCTTTTTCGTAGTTTCTTGGGCGTTTTGACCACCAAGAAAGAAAAAGATTTCACCACTGCCCTGATCGCTACCATCGACTGGCCGGGAACTTTTCCGCCAATTCCATCCCATACTTACCCTTTCAACTTCACAGGATCTATGCCAATATATTCTGAAAAAACTTCATATCTCGTGTATTTTCATGATATGTCTCTTCTGCAACCGCCGCTGATCTTAGCCGGTTTGGCCTATCTTCTCAATATCGATCCTGTTTTTTTTAAGCCTAGGCGACCGTTAGAAAAACCGACTCGGCGACGTTCATTTACAAAGGAAGTCCATTATGCATTTGCTTGCCGAGCTTCAACAAAAACTTGAACAGGCGCAAAAAGTCGCTCCGGAGCAAAGGCCGGTGGTGATTTTTGATCTGGATGATACCTTAATCGACTGCCGACACAGAAAACTGCAAGTCTGTGAACTACCACGCCCCCTAAAGGGGGCCGGGCTTCCGATACTAAGCGGCTTTCGCCGCTTTTCTCTTCTTTTTTGACGCTTCGCTGTCACGTGCACGACAAGCTTTTGCTTGCCGCGTCTTAGATGTGACTCCACGCCCAGTATCGAGAAGAAGTACACCTCTTTTCGACAACCCCGCTCCAGGGTCTAAAATAAGTTGGATTGCTCGCTTTTTGATAACCTCTGCCGCATTGTGATCGGCATGATCAGTGTGGCCACAACTTTCGCATTGGAACTTCGCTTGGCTCTTGCGATTATTGGGGTGAGTGTATCCGCAAGCACTACACTCCTGAGAGGTTTGATAGGCTGGAACTTTGAACCAGGCTTTGCCTGCCCGATACGATTTGTATTTGATAAACGATTCTAGCTGGTACCAACCTTTATCAAGAATGGACTTATTGAGACCAGCTTTAGCGTTTGCTCCGTTTTTCTCCCACTGGCCTGCGTCCGTTTGCTTGGCCTTGGGCTTAGCTGTCATGTTTTTGGTACGAAGATCTTCTTATTTTCTGAGAAAGGAATTTTGGCCATTAATTCGCACAAAGCTTTGGGGCAAGCAACTTTGGTCTCACAGCTATTGCGCCCTCACTTGCGGCGGAGCGCCCTTAGAAATC
Organism: Oligoflexus sp. FD111; assembly: GCA_048816425.1. Classification (GTDB taxonomy): domain Bacteria; phylum Bdellovibrionota_B; class Oligoflexia; order Oligoflexales; family Oligoflexaceae; genus JBMDZZ01. The sequence goes on along the minus strand of JBMDZZ010000014.1, from coordinate 64,692 downwards.
CTAAAACAATATGTCGACAACCAGAGAACTCCCCCTTCGGCTGATGCTGTCAGGCAATCGAAACAAGAGAGAGGAAAACGCAGAGTCTGGAAAACGTAGGTAAGCACTGTTAGCAATTGCAACACCCCTTTTTAAGTTACGGGATGCTACTATTCCTAACAGTGCTTACGCCTAAGCTTGCTTGACTCCCAGCTGAAGCAAGGCAGATTGCGCAAGCATATTGTTCAACATCCTGAATTTGAACGTGAGGTCTTTGATTTTTGGCGGGCCTGCTATTTTACCAATCCTTATCTTGCCTATGACCAGGCCTTTCCCCTGGCCGTTGAATTTGTGCAAGCCTGCCGGGATTTAGGGACAGATCTTGTCTATTTGACCGGCAGAGACGAGCCAGGAATGGGGCAGGGGACACGACAAGGATTGCGTGACTTAGGCTTTCCTTTTGACGAGGATGGTGTACATCTCCTGCTTAAACCGACACCTGAGCAAAGTGATGTCGACTATAAAAAAGATGCCCTTGGTAAAATTGACCAACTTGGCTACGTCATTGCTGCTTTTGAAAATGAGATGCGCAACCTCAACATGATTGCGGAGCATTACCCAGATGCCCTGATGATCTATCGACAGACCCTGCAATCACCTAATCCCCCCGAAGCACATCCGCGCATCGTTCGTCACCATAGGTTTATGATTTAAGGATTTATTGCACAGCCGTCGGCCTTGGTCGGCGGTATGGATCTAAGTTTTGCAGGCTTTCCCTAAATCTGCTATGGAAACTTAACACCAATTGTCTTCAAAATGGGTTAGGGGGAATTTCTATGCCGAATCAAAAGTTCATTCTGGCCTTGGACCAAGGGACCACCAGTTCCAGAGCTATGGTCATAGATAAAAAAGGCCAAATCGTCAGTAGCGCCCAAGAAGAGTTTAAGCAGTTTTATCCGAAATCGGGCTGGGTCGAGCATGACCCTGAAGACATTCTCAATTCACAGCTTGCTGTCGCCAAGCAGGCAGTCCATGAAGTTGGGGTAGAGAACGTCGCCGCCATAGGGATCACCAATCAAAGGGAAACAACGATCGTCTGGGATCGAAAAACAGGCGAAGCTATTTATCATGCCATAGTTTGGCAAGATCGTCGGACATCACGCTTCTGCGATGAGTTAAAAAGCAACGGCATGGAGCAAATCCTTCGGCAAAAGACAGGTTTGATGGCTGATGCATATTTTTCAGCAAGCAAGATCAAGTGGCTCCTCGACAATGTCAATGGCGCAAGGGAGAAGGCCGAACGAGGTGAGTTGGCCTTTGGTACAGTCGATTCCTGGTTGATCTGGCATTTAACAGGCCGCAAATCTCATGTCACCGATATTACGAACGCCAGCCGCACCTTACTCTTCGATATTCACAAACAAGACTGGGATGCCGAGCTCCTTAAAATCTTTGATGTACCGGCAAGCATGCTTCCGAAAGTGAAAGACTGTTCGGCTGATTTTGGTATCTGCAGCTCCGAATTTTTTGGCCGAGAAATTCCGATTACCGGCGTGGCGGGAGATCAGCAAGCCGCCAGCTTCGGCCAGATGTGTACAGAAAAGGGCATGATAAAAAACACGTATGGCACCGGCTGTTTCCTCGTCATGAATACAGGCCAAGAAGCGATTCAATCAAAGAATCAACTCCTGACGACAATTGCCTGGCGCGTTGGCAACGAAACAACCTATGCCCTGGAAGGTAGTATATTCGTAGCTGGAGCCGTTGTTCAATGGATTCGCGACGGACTTGGTCTGATCGAAAAAAGCGAAGACATTGAAAAACTTGCCAAATCCGTCAGTGATAACGGTGGTGTCTATATGGTTCCAGCTTTTACCGGACTAGGAGCACCGCATTGGGATCAATATGCCCGTGGGGCAATTTTCGGTTTGACCCGCGGCTCGCAAAAAGGTCACATTGCTCGCGCTGCCTTGGAAGCCATTGCTTATCAAACGAGAGACGTTGTCGATGCGATGGAATCGGATTCTGGTATTCCTCTGAAGGAGTTGCGAGTTGATGGTGGGGCTTCCATTAATAACGATCTGATGCAGTTTCAATCTGATGTTTTAAACACCAAAGTGATTCGCCCCAAAATTTTGGAAACGACGGTACTTGGTGCTGCATTCTTTGCTGGTTTGCACGTTGGTTTTTGGGAGAGCATCGATCAGATCAAGCATCTGTGGGAGGAAGAGTCGCGGTTTCAGCCAAGCGCTGATCGGACGACCTTTCGTGCTTATTTGAAGAAATGGCATCAAGCGGTGGATCATGCGAAGGGTTGGGCTAAGGATGATCAGGATTAGAGTTTCTGGCTCTTTGTTGTTCATTCATGCTTTGGCGGTTGATGAAAAGTGAGTAGAACCGGGAGGGCAAAACTTGTCATCCCGGTGGATGTCACCAAGCCAAAGTGAACGGAAAGACCAATTATTTGTCGATCTTCTATACTGAAAAATTCCCTCACTAGCAATCCCACCAATGTCGAAACCGTAATTCTTCAGACTCAAGTTTCTTATCGATCAGATTCAACAAATCGCTATGAGCTTAGTCAATTACCAGAAAATAGTCCCGAGAGTAAGAACGACTAGCCGTATAGCCTATGTAAATCCTGCAATTAGAGTCAAATTATGTCTCAACATAATCGCTGTTCTAAACTAATGCCTCAAAGATTGTACTAAGGTTTTTAAACTACAAAGAGATTCATCAAGCCTGTGATTTTGTGCTGTCACTACGTGAATGGAACCGCCCGTCAGAGGTTTGACATAATTTACCCGCTAATAGCAAGTTGAAATTGCTCTCGATCAATGGTTTGCCACGCCTGCTTGCGAGATATCCTTGCATTTTCGAGCTTTATTGCCCTTTCTTGTTTCAATTCGGCATCTATTCCCAGAAGTTTATCGTAGGGAGTTACATAACCGATCGCGCTGTGTAGGCGTGAGTAGTTGCAGGATTCGACGAAATCCCCAACATACTTTCGTGCTTCTGCAAGATCGCGAGGGGCTTTGGGCCGTATGCGGCTTTGCTTAAGCTCTTTATGCCACCTTTCGATTTTTCCGTTGCTCTGAGGATAGTAAGGGCTTGTAAAGGTCTGGTCCATCCCACACATGCGAAGAAAGGACTTAAACTCGCGAGCCTTAAACTGTGGCCCATTATCTGATATTAGGCGAATTCTGGCGTCGGGGTAACGCTCTTTCGCGCGCTTTACAACCAGCTCAATGTCTTCTTCTTTCATTGACTCAGCAATATCCCACTCAATAATAAACCGTGAGTAACCATCTAAAATTGAGCAAAGATAGTAAAAGGTACCACCTGCATTGATGTAGCTGATATCAATGTGCCACTGAGCATGAGGCTTGCTGGGTTGATCAAAGCCCTTTCCTTTGCTGGAAGGTTTTTGGCTTTGACTGCCTATTAGCCCTGCAGCCTTGAGCACACGATGGACTGTATTGGCGCTAACATATGCGACGTCTTCGTCGACCATCATAAACGAAAGTCGGCGACAACCATTGAGAGGGTTTTTCTCGAAATAGTTGATAATGGCTTGGCGCTCGGATTCCAGAATCCATGTGTCTTTTGGGATCATTCCATTATGTTTGTTTTCAAGGCCCTTACGCTCTTTCCAATCATAAAATCGCGGCTTTCTGATCCCGAGAGTCTTGAGGCAGGAGTTGAGCGATATACCCGTTAAAAGGCACAGGCGCTCAATATCCTCAACAATGTCGTCACGGAGTTCGGGGGCAACCCAACGGGACTTCAGAATCCAACCTTTACTCCGCGATCTGCCATTAAAAGATTCCATGGAGTTCTACGAAAAGCTGATCATCCAAAGGTCGATCGAACGTCATAAATTGATCTCCAAGGTCGTCGAAGCCTTAGAGACCAATCGCAGTGGATTAGACTTGAAGCGAAAAAATATGGCTTATAAAAAACCGTCTCCTCTTGAGGGGACAGTTTTCTAAATTAAAAATCCAATTCACTTTAAGAACAGAGAACGACTTAATATCCCGGAGGGAAAATCAAACTCTGCATGAACGGTCTGAAAATATCATCGTCTTCAACATAGTAACTTTTCGTTAAATAGTCCCAGGAAAAGCGGCTATAGCCATTGCGCAACCATGGCCGATCCTGACGATTGGCGCCCCATGAGTTTTTCGCAACCAGATAATCCAGATCACCTTGCAAGGCGGCCTCTTTCATCTCAGCACTCATATCGCCTTCATCAAGACGACCAATACCTGGCACATTGTTCACGGTGTAATCATGTAAAACAACCATGTGACCACCGCCTTCACCAATATCACCTCGGCTAGACAAAGTGTTCAAATTAAATAAGCCCTGAGCATTAGGAGCATTGAAAGTCACATAAAAGCTTAAAACTACTGGTTGACGATCATTTAAAGCGCGCTTAACTCGCTGCTCAAGCTGTTTGTAGTAGTCCATTGCATTCTCTGTCGGTAACTTTTTACCTTCGTAGTAGTTCCAGCTAGTATGCGCTCGGTTACCCACTTGGGTCCACTCATCTAGCCATGCCATCAATGGTTTTTCAGTATTTGTTTTGGCATCATGTAAGATCGTTTCTTCAGCGAGTCGACGATTTTCGTAAGCAAGGTCCATATCAAACGAGTAAGTCCCGTCGCAGGAAAATGCCTGATCCAATTCTGCTCTCAAATTTTCTTCTGTACGGGAGGCAGGATCATATAAAGAGCCACCTACTGTCAAAGCTTCGTTGATATACTTCTCAGCACACTGTTGAGCCTTAGAAAAAATGACGCCTCCCTCTTCAACGATGAAGTCTTTTTCTTCGACCCAACCATATTTTTTGATTATCGCTGTGGACAAATTCCAGGTACCACCTGTCCCTAATTCTTCTAACTCTTCTTCATTATTCAATAGCTTGTGATAAAAATCCCAGTAGGTCCAGTAGGTTTCAGAAACATCATACGTTTCACCAGTCGTATGCTTGAGTTTCGATTCCATCCAAGTGGCATGTGCATACAACCAACAATTGCCAATTGATTGTTGCTTGACAGGCGTGTGCTCAACGGATGTGACTTTAACATCGCTAGTTGCTGGTATCGGTCCCTGACAACCAAGACCCATGAAACCAAAAAATAAACTTCCAACTATTAATTTTTTATTTGTCTTCATTTTAATTCTCCTGCCGTCTAATTATTGCACGGGTGCCAGTCGGCTATTAACGTATTCCAAATAACGCGCCATTTCTGCCTTGGGTGGTTGAATACACTCATTGGGTCCCATAGCAATCACTTCCCAAACCCATTGTCCCTTTCTGAATTGACTCATAGACAAAACAGGCTTCTTGTCATCGTTGTTCCAATGCCAGAAATATGCGTCTCGATCCATCATTCGTAGCGCTTGATGTTGAGCCCTCTGATCGACGACATTGACTAATATGATCGCTTCAGCAGTTGCTCCCCAACCAGTCGTTTTGTCAAAAGCAGCTTGATACCTTTCATCAGCAAGTAAGCTTTGGAACTCATTTTGTGCTTGCTCGGCACAAGTTAATGCAAAATCAGTCAAGCCTTCGGCGTCACGCTTAATAGCATCGCCCTCTTCTTCATCCCAAGGAAAATTGAAGGTTAATTTTCCCTCTTCGTCGGTTTCGTACGCCCAGTATTGAGTTTCAACAATCTTCACTTCTTTTCGAGCAAAATCGAGTCCAATACTCGCTGTCACACCATCCAGCACAGCGGCAATCGTGGCTGTACCGACTTTGCGAGCAACCAAGCGGCCATCTTCTACCAGGGTCAAATCCACATTATCATCAACAACGCTCCAGACTACGCTCACTTCTTCTTCCACAGCACCAGGATCGAATTGACCAATCGCTGACATCTGATAGACAGTGCCAATTTCTAATTTGCCTGGATCCGTAATGCGTAATCCAACAAGGACAGGCTTCACAGTAATTTCAAAACCAACGCTAGTACTCAGGTGCTGATAAGTACAAGTCAACTCGGCACTACCAGCCTTCAAAGCGTTGATACTTTTATTCTCACCGACCTCAGCTAAGCTTTCTGGACTGACGCTGCAGCTTGCTTCGACCGCCGCCAGCTCACCTGTTGAGTTACGGTAATTGGTTTTGAAAGTCAGACTAGACCCGTCTTCAACTGTTGGCGCAGCAAGCACGATCACAAGTTCTTGTTCGGGATGATCAATCACTTCAACGACGAAAACTTTTTCCATGCCATCAAAGCGCGCCGTTAAGTTCACCTTGCCAGCTTTTAAGCCTTCCAATGTTCCATTTTCCAAACGAGCTAATTCAGAGTCCGAAACTTCCCACTCAGCCTCAACTTCGCGCTCCTCGGCATTCGAGTATTGAGCAAAAGCACTAAGGCGATAAGTATCAAAAGTTTGAATCGTTAATTCACTTGCTGATACAAGCTCATCGTTAAGACGCATGCTCAAATCAGTGAGCTCAACACCATCTGGAATGGGTGCAGGACTTGCAAAAATTTCAAATTGCAAGCTATCACTGAAATCCTGATATGTTGCAGTAACGGTAACTTGCCCTTCTGCTAAGGCTTTCAACAAACCATTCTCATCAATACTTGCCAGCTCTGCTGGCTCGACCGACCACTGAGCTGCAACAGGAACACTTTCGCCGCTGGTCAATTGAGCAACGCTGCTAAGCTGAGCCTCACTCCCAACTTCTAATCGTGCTTGATCAAGAAGCACTTCGGAATTGATGGAGAGAGAAACGATTTCACCATCGGTTGCGGGTGGTGGTGGATCGATGACTGGATCATTCTTGCTATCGTTATCACAGGCCATCAAAAACAGGAGAAAACTAATAAAGAAGAAACTTCGCTGCATAACAAGGCACCTTGAGTTGTATGTTATCAGAAACAATTTTAACTAAACTGAACGCTTCGGAAAGCGTTGCTACGAAACGGTTGGCTAGACGCTACCACTAGTCGCGCAGTAAAACAATGCACTGAGAATCAGTCATTTAAAAAATAATTTTTTGCTTGCAACAGGAGAGCAGAAGCTTGTTCTTTTATGAAAAAAAATGGTGGTACAAGGTTTCAAAAAGCGAGGAATGACATATGGACCAAGGGTTTACAGACTTGTAAAAAACATTGCGTATCACTTAGAAGTTTAATTTGTTGCCGATCAAATTATAACAATTTCAAAGATTTGATAGAAATTGCAGGTTTCTTTGACTTTACTGTCTGCCCTTGTATACAGTCCATAGATAAAGATGCACCCGTTTCACGTCACCCAAAAGCGTGAATTTAAGCTTTATAAGGCGCACTCAACTTTTGGCCATCAACATAGGTTGCGGCAACACAACGATCGTCACAATGATGCATGAACGCAAAGAGTAGTTGCTGGACATCGTGAACATGGTCTAAACGTCTTGCAAACAAGCTCTGCTGGCTTGGATCGATGACTTGAAAATCAGCCCGTTTACCCTGGCTCAAACTGCCAAGGCTGCCACGAAATCCAAGGTTATCGGCAGCACCCAAAGTTGACAAATAAAATAGTTCCTCAGGTGTCAGCGACTCACCGCGCAGCTTCGCAACTTTATAAGCTTCTGCCATTGTTTGCCAAAGAGAGAAGCTGGTTCCTGCCCCGACATCTGTACCAAGACTTAGCTTAACCGAGCCTTCCTGCAGCCAGTTGACAGGACAAAGGCCGCTGCCCAGAAACATGTTGGAAGTCGGGCAATGCACAATGGTCGCTCCAGACTGGCTCAAGCGATGTCGCTCATCCGGACTAACATGAATTCCATGGCCCAAAAGTGTTTTTGGCCCAATTAAATTGAAGTCTTCATAAACTGCGAGATAGTCTAAGGTTTGTGGATATAGCTCATGGATCCACCGAATTTCGTCCAGATTTTCGGCGTAATGCGTTTGCACATAAACGTCAGGATTCCGCTTTTTAAAGTCTCCAAGGCAGCGCATCATATCATCGCTACAACTCGGCGCAAAACGTGGCGTAATAGCATAAAAAAGCCGCTGCAAATTTTGATGATTATGCCAGCTTTGATAGAGGGCTTCATGCGCCGCTAAATCATTTTCGATCGAGTCCAATAGACCAGATGGTGCATGTCGATCCATACTGGCCTTACCAACAATGGCGCGAATACCACGTTTTGCTAGCTCTTCAAGTAAAATTTTCGTGGGTAAAGTCTGCGAGGGACCATAGATGCAAGCAAAGCTGGTCCCATGAATCAGAAGTTGATCGACAAAGACCTGCGCCGAGCCTCGCAATAAGTCTTCGTCTTCCATCAGAGCCTGCTCATGAGGAAAAGTGTGGCTGCTCAGCCATTGCAATAGCTCACCAGCATAGCAACCGATCAAGTCCAGTTGGCAAAAGTGGATATGGCTATCGATAAAACTTGGTAGGAGCCAATAAGGTCGTAAATCATGAACGATGGTATCATCAGCAAAGCTGCTAGGGCAGGGACCCACCTCAACGATGAGCCCGTTTTGATCGACGATCAGACAGCCATCATCCCAGACTTGGCATCTGACATTTCCGGGCACACTGCTTTCGGTCAGGGTCAGCACTTTACCGCGATAGGCTGTAAGAGCTGCTCGCACTTTGACGCTCATCTCAACTCTCCGAAGATGCGGTCCGCATTAGCTGGGAGCGCTGACATTTTCCGCTGTGGACCGATAGGCTATCTTAGGAAAGCGCTCCTTTAAGAAGTTTAACCGCCAAAGGTCCTCAAGTAAAATAGCTTGATCACCATGCTGATCGGTACAGATTAAGTGACCTTGGGCACGAACAAATTCCTGTAAGGCTTTCGGGTCGTCGGAGCTTAGCCAACGCGCTGCGCGGTAGGGTAGGCCTTGAAATTGAACCTGTACCCCATATTCATGCTGGATGCGATATTGAACAACATCAAATTGGAGGATACCGACCACACCCAATATCTGATCGTTTGATACCACTGAGCGGAATACCTGTACCGCACCTTCTTCCGATAACTGATCCAAAGCCTTGTTTAATTGCTTCGATTTCATCGGATCTTTCAGTACGACGCGACAAAAATGTTCCGGTGCAAAAACAGGAACTCCGGTGTAATGCAGCTTTTCGCCTTCCGTTAAAGTATCACCTATTTTAAAGACGCCCGGATCGTGAATTCCTACAATGTCACCAGCATATGCCTCGTCGACCAAACTCCGATCCTGCGACATAAACTGCGTCGGCCGGCCTAACCTTTGGTCTTTTCCAAGGCGCACAATATGGGCTTTCATCCCGCGCTCGAACTTTCCCGAACAAATCCGCATGAAAGCGACGCGATCGCGGTGCGCTGGGTCCATATTCGCCTGAATTTTAAAGATGAAACTGGTGAACTTGTTTTCTTCCGGCAAGACTTTCCGTTCCACAGCTTCCCGTGGTAAGGGCGCAGGCGCGATGTTAACCAAGGCTTGTAGCATGGGTTCGATACCAAAATTATTCAAGGCCGACCCAAAAAAGACAGGAGCCAGCTCCCCCTGCAAATAGCGCTCGATATCAAGGGAGTCACCCGCTCCATCAAGCAGCTCGATTTCGGTCAAAAGAGTTTCCGCTTCTTCTGCACTTAGAACTTGCTTTAATTCTTCCAAGTCGAGATTGACGTTTTTTAACGGCACCGGTTTCGAGCGTTCCGCATTCTTTTCATAAATCAAAAGTTTACGTTCAATCCGGTGAAAGACGCCACGAAAGCTCTGCCCCATTCCTATTGGCCAGGTCACAGGCGATACACTGATCCCTAATACCTGCTCGATCTCTTCCAAGAGTTCAAACGGATCACGACCTTCCCGATCCATCTTATTGATAAAGGTCATAATCGGTGTCTTGCGCAGGCTACAAACTTCATATAGCTTTTTCGTCTGGTCCTCGACACCGTTTGCCGCATCGATCATCATGAGAGCGCTATCAACCGCTGTCAGGGTCCGATAGGTATCTTCCGAAAAGTCCTGGTGACCAGGGGTATCGATCAGGTTCATCTCACAATTTAAATAGGGGAAATTCATCACGGAGCTGGTGACCGAAATCCCGCGCTGCTTTTCCAGCTCCATCCAGTCAGAAGTGGCAAATTTTTTCGCCCGCTTCGCCTTGACCGTGCCTGCCATGTTAATAGCTCCGCCATAAAGGAGTAACTTCTCAGTCATGGTTGTTTTACCGGCATCGGGGTGGGAAATGATAGCAAAGGTACGGCGCTTTTTAATTTCGCGTTGGAGACTCACGTTGCGTTTACCTATTTTGAGGGAAAAGGATACAAAGTCTTTTCGATATGCTTGTCTATCTTAGCTGATCAGAGGATTCAAGCAGCCATTGAAAGGTGGCCCGTGGGCCAAAAGACAGGCACTTTGGGCTTTGGAAAGAAGATTGGCAGACGCCTAATAAAGTGTTAGGATGCCGGCTTAAATTCTCGCTCTCCTCCTATTTGACATACTATGATGCAAGCAGCAGATCAGACTAGATAACTTAACAAAGGTGAAGCTTATGACTTATGAGACCAAACCGCGTTTTCAACAGGGCTTGGCTTACGACGACGTTCTTTTAGTTCCCCAGCACTCGTCTGTTTTGCCTCACCAAGCCAAACTCGAAACATCCCTCACTCGTCACCTCAAGTTAAAAATCCCTCTAGTCTCCGCCGCTATGGACACTGTCACGGAAGCTGAGACGGCGATCGCTATGGCGCAGTCAGGTGGCATCGGTATCATTCACAAGAACCAGAGTATCGAGCTACAAGCTGGCCAGGTGAAACGGGTGAAAAAGAGTGAGTCGGGTATGGTCACCGATCCGGTGACGGTCCACCCAAAAGACACCCTGGAGCAAGTGATTGCCATTATGAACGAGTGCAACTTCTCCGGCTTCCCTGTTGTCGACCAAGGCCGCTTGGTGGGCATCATCACAGGCAGAGATATTCGTTTTGAAAAAGACCTAACTCGACTCGTTCAAGATGTCATGACAAAAGACGTGATTACGGTTCCGAAAGGCACAGCACCCGATAAGGCAGTTGAACTGATTCACAAGCACCGCATCGAGAAATTGCCTGTTCTCGGTGATGACGGCATTACACTGGTCGGTCTATTTACTGTTAAAGATATTATCAAGGCGAAGAAATTTCCAAATGCCAGCAAAGATCAGGAAGGCCGCCTTTTAGTAGGCGCTGCGATCGGTGCCGGTGGGGATTTTTTAGAAAGAGCATATGCATTGGTTGAAGCCGGGGTGGACGTGCTGGTTATCGATACTGCCCACGGTCACAGCCAAGGTGTGTTGGATGCAGTAAAAACTGTCCGCAGCAAAATCAGTGGCGCGAATTTCGATATTATCGCTGGCAATATTGCCACCGCAAAAGCCACCGAAGCATTGATCGATGCCGGCGCCGATGCTGTGAAAGTGGGGATCGGTCCCGGTAGTATCTGCACGACTAGAATTGTTGCCGGAATTGGCGTTCCCCAATTTACCGCAGTCTTAAACTGCGCCGCCGCTGCCAAAAAACATGGCGTACCTGTGATCGCCGATGGTGGTATCAAATTTAGCGGTGACATCGTCAAGGCCCTGGCTGCCGGCGCACAATCCATTATGGTTGGTTCCTTGTTTGCTGGTACTGACGAAGCACCAGGTGAACTCATCATCTATCAGGGTAAAAGCTACAAACAATATCGCGGCATGGGTAGCTTAGCCGCAATGAAAGAGGGTAGCAAAGACCGCTACTTCCAAAGTGAAGTGGAAGATTCACAAAAATTGGTTCCAGAAGGAATCGAAGGTCGCATTCCCTACCGCGGCTCACTTACCAACACGCTCTACCAATTGGTTGGTGGCATCCGCTCTGGTATGGGTTATGTCGGTGCTGCAAGTATTGACGAACTGTTTGAAAAAGCTGAATTCATTCAAATCAGTGCTGCGGGCCTAAAAGAAAGCCACGTCCACGATGTCTATATTACTCGTGAAGCACCCAACTACAAACTTGACTAAGAAAGTGAGAGGACTGCCGTGCATCACCTATTAAGCCAACGTCCCGTCGAAGAGGGAATCCTGATTTTGGATTACGGTTCCCAATACACCTTACTGATTGCCCGCCGCTTGCGAGAACTGGGCATCTATGCAGAAATCATCGATGGTGTTGCCGAGAAGCCGCCCGCTGACTTTGATTTCCATGGCATCGTCCTCTCTGGCGGCCCTGATTCCGTCAATACAAACGGGGCCAGAGTCTTGCCGCGTTGGGTGCTTGACAGCAATAAACCTGTGCTTGGCATTTGCTATGGCATGCAGCTATTAGCCCAAGCTTTTGGGGGCGAATTACGCAGCGGCCATAGCCGCGAATATGGTAAGGCCGAGCTACACCTCGCCAAACGCGATGATACCCCTTGGCTGGCTGCCTTTAGCGAACTGCCAGAGACACAAACCGTGTGGATGAGCCACGGTGATGATGTTGCCAACCTTGCCGATGATTTTGCCATCGTTGGTCGGACCGATGGTCATGTCGTGGCCGCTGTCGTCCATACAAAACGACCACTGATCGGTTTGCAATTTCACCCGGAAGTTCATCATTCTAACTACGGCATGCAGCTATTGGATATCTTTAGCCGCAAGATCTGCGGTGCGCAGTTGAACTGGAAAGCTGATGATGTGATGCAAGCAACGCACGACTATGTTCGCCAGACTGTCGGTGACGGTAAGGTGCTCATGGCAGTCTCTGGTGGAGTGGATAGCACCGTAGCTGTCGTATTACTGAGCCAGGCACTGGGTGCCGAACACGTCAAGGCCGTGTTTGTCGATCATGGCCTTCTACGTAAGGATGAAGCGATTTGGGTTAGCCAAAAAATTAAGGATCTTGGCGTTGACCTGGAAACGCTTGATCGCCGAGCAGTTTTTTATGAAGCATTGCATGGCGTTTCTGATCCGGAAGAAAAACGCAAAATCATCGGCCGCAAATTTATTGAAGAATTTGAAGACTATGCAAAGTCGCATCAATACCTGAAATTTACGCACCTTGGTCAAGGCACCCTCTACCCGGATGTCATCGAATCTGCAGGCCATGGTTCCGGAGCAAAGGTTATCAAGAGCCATCACAATGTCGGTGGATTACCAGAAAAACTACATTTGCAATTAGTCGAGCCGTTTCGCTTCCTATTCAAGGATGAGGTCCGACTGGTCGGCCGCAAATTAGGCATCCCGGAAGATCTTGTCGGCAGACATCCATTCCCGGGTCCAGGCTTAGCGGTGCGGATCTTAGGCGAAATTTCTCCGGAAAAAGTTGCCATTTTGCAACAAGCCGATGACATCTTTATCCGTCGCTTGAAAGAATCGGGGCTTTATGATGAAGTATGGCAAGCATTCGCCGTCCTACTTCCCGTCAAAAGTGTCGGGGTCATGGGCGACAATAGAACATACCAATGGACCTGTGCCTTACGTGCTGTCACGGCGACTGACGGCATGACGGCTGGTGTTGGTGACTTACCAATGAGCTTTCTCGTCTCGGTTTCGGATGAAATTGTGCGAAAAGTAGACGGGATCAATCGGGTGGTCTACGATGTTACCACCAAGCCACCTGCGACCATCGAATGGGAATAAATGGCAGATACAGAACACGCAAGCGAAACCAACGAGACTCTCAACCCTCAGGGTCTCGTTCACCTTCATGTGCATAGCGAATACTCCCTGCTCGATGGAGCCGTCCGTATCTCTGATGCCATCCAGAAAGTCAAATCCCAGGGCCACACCGCCCTGGCATTGACTGATCATGGCAATATGTACGGGGCCATCGAGTTTTATGGTAAATGCAAAGATGCCGGCATCAAACCCATCATCGGTGCTGAAGTCTATTGGCAAGGCGTTCCGGCAAGTGAGCAGGTGCGTGCCGAATTCTCGTCTAGTGAAACTCTGACATCGGCCTATCACCTTGTTCTCTTGGCAAAAAGCAAAGACGGCTACCACAACCTCTGCCGGGTAGTTTCTGCAGGTTTTTTAAAGCCTCTGGGCCAGGACGTGCCGGTCATTTGTCGGGAAGAATTAGCGAAAAATAGCGGCGATCTCATCGCTCTATCGTCGTGTCTGCAGGGAGAGTTTGCCCAGCTATTGGAACTATTGCTGCACCATACCAATGATCCGATCGCGGCTTTGCAAAACCCACCGCACGATGAAGCAAAACTGATCGTTCAGGCATTGGACGAGCATGTCGCCTATATGAAGCAGCATTTCGGTGACGATCGTTATTACTTAGAGCTGATCGATAATAACCTTTCCAGGCAACGTCATATACTGCCTTATATCGTGGAAGCAGCAGCTCACTATCGACTGCCAATCGTGGCGAGTGCTGACGCTCATTATCTCAACGTCGATGATGCCGAAGCACATGCCGTCCTAACGTCGGTCAAAAATGATCTCACTATGAGTGCGATCCGACAAAGAAACACGCAAGCCAGATTCCATCTTTTAACCAATGAAGAGATGGAAACTATCTATGGGCGATGGCCAGAAGCTCTCGCCAACCAGCGCAAAATCGAGGAAGCCTGTCAGCTGGAGTTAAGTTTTGGTACTTACTTCCTGCCGAAATTTGATCTGGAAGGTGATGAACAAATCGATGACGCCTTGCGTCGCTTTGCGAAAGAAGGTCTGGAAGAACGCCTCACATACTTGCGTCAGCTCTATGGAACTGAGCTGACAGAAGAAAGAGAAAAAGAATATTGGCAACGCCTCGAGTATGAAACCGAGGTTATCATTTCCATGGGTTTTCCCGGTTACTTTTTGATCGTTCAGGACTTTATCAACTGGGCAAAAGATAATGGTATTCCAGTTGGTCCTGGTCGGGGTTCTGGTGCCGGCTCGCTTGTTGCCTACGCACTACGCATTACAGACCTAGACCCCTTACGCTTTAACTTGATTTTCGAGCGTTTCCTCAACCCTGAGCGGGTTTCCATGCCTGACTTTGACGTCGACTTTTGTCAGGATCGACGAGATGAAGTCATCCAATATGTAACGCGAAAATATGGCTCAGACAATGTAGCGATGATCACCACCTTCGGTAAGATGAAGGCAAAGGCCGCCTTACGGGATGTGGGTCGCGTTTTGGAGCTTGGCTATACCAAGGTCGATCGGATCGCCAAGCTCATTCCGAATGAGCTAGATATCAAACTGCAAAGCGCTTTGGATCGTGAGCCCCGTATTTGGGAAGAAGCTCGCAAGGATGAAAATGTCGAATCGATGATTCGACTGGCATTAAAAATTGAGGGATTGAGCCGCCACACCTCTGTTCACGCTGCTGGTGTCGTCATTTCAGAAGGCGGGATGGAAAACTACGTTCCAGTCTATCGTTCAGAAGATGGCGTCCTTATCACCCAATATGAAATGAAAAACGCCGAAAAAGTCGGACTCGTTAAATTTGACTTTCTCGGTTTAAAAACTTTGACCGTGATTAATAAAGCGGTGCAGCTGATCCGGGCCACAAAAGATGCCAAGTTTGATATCGATATGATCGATCTTGAGAAAAAAGCTGTTTACGATATGATTTCCTCGGCGCACTCAGTCGGCATTTTCCAGCTTGAAAGTAGCGGTATGCAAGGTCTGCTTCGCAAGCTGAAACCATCGCGCTTTGAAGACATCATCGCGGTTGTGGCCTTATACCGACCAGGTCCCCTAGGCTCCGGCATGGTCGATGATTTCATCGAACGAAAGCACGGTCGCCAGGAAATTACTTACCCGCACCCGGCATTGGAAACAATACTCGACGATACCTATGGCATCATCCTCTATCAGGAACAGGTGCAAAAAATCGCAGCAAGCCTTGCCAGCTATAGTCTTGGCGAAGCCGATTTGCTGCGTCGTGCTATGGGTAAAAAGAAACCGGAGGAAATGGCAAAGCAAAAAGTCCGTTTTAGTTCCGGTTGTAAGAAAAACAATGTCGATGAAACCATCGCCGACGAACTTTTCGAATTAATGGCAAAGTTCGCAGCCTACGGTTTTAACAAAAGTCACTCGTCTGCCTATGGACTTGTCAGCTACCAGACCGCCTTTCTAAAAACGTATTATCCTGCCGAATTTATGGCAGCAATCATGACCTGCGACTTGGATAACACCGACAAAATCGTCCGTTATATCGAAGAATGCCGGCGCATGAAGTTTAAAATTTATCCTCCCGATATCAATCGCAGCCAACTCGAATTCGACGTTCCTCATGAACAGGCTGTTGGTTATGGTCTTGCTGCAATCAAGGGTATTGGTATTGGCTCGTTGGAGCCAATTATTAGAGAGCGCGAGGCAAACGGGCCATACGCTTCACTGACAGATTTCGCCAAACGTGTCAATCTTGCACGAATTGGCAAAAAAACCTTAGAGCTTCTCGTCCAGGCTGGAGCTTTAGACAGCTTTACGACCAGCCGCAGCGCTCTCAATGCCGCGATCCCAGAAATGGTGAAGTTTAGCGACAGTCATCACAATGCAAGTAGCAGTGGACAACAGCTCCTCTTTGCTGATGATGAGGTGGGAAGTGAGGCAGTTGACCTTGCTCAATGGGAAGAAAAGCTGCGTCGCAATTCAGAAACCGGCACACAATTAGAATGGTTTTTGAAAGAGCGAAAAATGCTCGGCGTGTTTTTATCCGGACACCCGGTCGATCTTTATCAGATCGACTGCCAGCGCTTTAGCTCCTTTAAGTTAAAAGATGCCGAACAGCAGCTAAAGAAAAAGAATATACCGATCGTTGCCTTGCTGACAGGCGTATCGGAACGCTTAACCAAATCAAATAAAAAAATTGCTTTTGTCCAATTGGAAGATGAAACGGCCAGCTTTGAAGCCATAATGGCCGTCAAGGACCCTCCTGAAGAATATCCTCCTGCCAATACATTGGTCGTAGCTTATGTAAGTGTCGGAATGGCATTTGATGGCAGCGGTATCAATCTCAGAGTGGAGAGCTTAAAACCCCTCGAAGATGTCCGGCGAGAAATTGTAAAAAAAGCAAGAATTTCCATTAAAGCCTGCCGTGACAAGCAAAATGGTGATATGGCCTCCAGCCTGCGTCTTGTTCAAGAACTGAAACAGTTGATCGCTGCTCACCCTGGGCAAACTCCCTTTTGCCTTGATTTGGACTTTGGTGACGCCAAGCTCGCTATCGAAGCTAAGGGGGGAGGCATTGACCTGAACGATTTATTCTACCAGAATGTAAAAGGTCTTAGCGCTTATGGTGTAGGGCTCACTTACTAGCAAGGCAAGATGAATGGAAACCAAAGCAAAGATGGAATATCAGGTGATCCATCGACGGCGTCGCCGCCTGTATCTTAGCCTTGCAGGGTGCGCTTTGACATTCATACTGCTCTGCTGGTGGATCATACCGCCGGTATGGCAACTCAGAGATGGTCCCATCGAAGTCATTCGCTGGCCTAAGTCAGGCGAGCAATTATTTTTAATCGGGCCTGGCCAGGAACACTGGGTCTCGATTGAAAAAGTATCTCTCCATGTTTTACACGCGATCGTTGTTGCCGAAGATGCGCGTTTCTATCAGCACCATGGTCTCGACTTCAGGGAAATCCGCAACAGCATCGAGATCAACCTCGAGAAGAAGGCCTATGTTCGCGGCGCTTCGACCATTACTCAGCAAGTGATAAAAATGGCTTTTTTAAGTCAGGAAAAAACAATACTGCGCAAACTCAAAGAAGCTGTCGGCTCATTGCTGGCAGAATACCTTCTGGAAAAACAGGATATTCTGGAATGGTATATTAACCTTGTAGAGTTTGGGGACGGGGTATTTGGTATCAAAGAGGCTGCCATTCACTATTTTGATACAGAGCCGGAACTTTTGACAATTCAGCAAGGAGCAAACTTAGCTCTTGTATTACCAAGCCCAAACAATTGGTCCGCTGGATTACGCCGCAAACAGTTAACCGCATTTGGTCACCGCCGCTACTCTAAGATTATTGAACAGATGTTTCTTCAAGGCTTTATCACAAAAACTTTACGCGATTCAGCGCTCGCCACTGGTGACTTCGGCCGTCCGATTCAGCTCGACCTTCCTCAGGAAGAAGCGATACAAGTAGAGGAGCCACAAACGCCACCTACAAACATAGAGACTGATGAGGAAGCCCTTCTTCAAAGTACTACTCCAGAAACTCAGGAAGAGGAAGCACCTATTCTTAGCAGCGAGCCAAATTAAATCTATCAACAAATACCTGGTAACGATATGCAAGAGTCTATCTCTATCAAAAACAAACCCTGGAAAGTTATCAAATGTTGGCAATCACCTGATTATGAATTCATCATCCAAGCTTCTTTTGCCGGCATACCAGCGTCTCAGGCTCCCGCCAAAAAATTTCACATTATCCTGGATGCCAAACAAAACAGCTTTGGTGTTCGCATACAAGTCGAAAAGCCTGAATTTAAGCCACTTACTAATCCTTTGATTAATTTATGGCGGAAGTACTGTCGTAGTGTACTTATTTTGGATGTGACGCAAGAGGAAAAAAGCGGCAATATCTTTTTCCAGTTGCATAATACCAGCGAACAAGAAGCACAAAGCTGGCACTTGCTTCTTAGCAAAAGCCGTCCACCAGAAATTAGCCTGCTTGACCCGCAAAAGGACACGCTGGTACGTCATGGAATGAAGGGGACTTTCACCAAACGCCGTTCATTTGAAGAAGAGCTTCCTGAGTTTGCTGCTTATGGATCAGCCTCCCTTTACAAGCAGAAGATTCTTGAAGAATTTCTGCAGGCTATCGATTATCAGACCGACCCCAATCCCGATCTTGCCGATGATAAGCTGCTGGACGATGAAGAAGACGACGGCGAAGATCATACCTTTAGCGTTGAGCAACGCGGGATTCTAAGTCGATTAAAGCGGCGCTTAAAAACGGTACGCAAAGCTTATTTAAAGCAGCAAGACCAGATCCCTGAACTTGAAGAAGTGAAACAAGCTGAGTTAAAAGCGCGGATGTTACAATCCTATGCTTATCTTTATCGTGAAGGCGATTTTGAACTAAGACTTGCGCCTGAACTTAGCGGTTTGGATCAGGAATTAGTGATCGAGCTTGATGTCGAAAAGGGCCTTGGCCCTAATATCGAAAGCTATTTCAAACAAAGTAAAAAACTTGAAAAGGCTAGGCGACTTGGTACGGAGCGCGAACAACAAAACCGTCGCGAATTGCAGCAATTGGAAGATGACATTGCCAAGCTCAGCCAAGAGGTTCTCAGTGACATTGATTTGGATATCTATTATCGACGCTATCGAATTCCACGCCAGGTAGCGCAAACAAGCAGCAAAGCGAAGCAGTTAAGTAGCGAAGTCGCCAAACCATTTAAATGCTTTTTGAGTTCCACGGGTCATCAAATCTTAGTCGGCAAGGGTCCACAGGAAAATGATGAGCTGACTAAAAGTGCCAAGTCCAATGACTATTGGTTGCATTCGGCTGGAGCTACAGGAAGTCATGTCATTATCCCTGCACAAAAAGATATTCGTGAACAGCTCCCTGAAGCACTATTGAAAGAGGCTGCGATATTGGCCATTCATTATTCCAAGTTTAAAGCGGATTTGGCTGGTGAAACCTATGTCGCGCGAAAAGCTGATATCAAAAAGCGAAAGGGCATGCCTGCCGGTTTATGGAACGTTGAACGCTGTAAGACAATGTTTTTCCGCTACACAAAGGCTGAGCTAGATGAGGTATTGAATCGCTTGCAAGTTTGATGGCTCGACTATGCGAGGTAAAAAACCTCGCACAAAATAAAAGATAAACTCAACCTCTCTGTTCCGCAGGCATCACCAAAACTTCGCTCACATCTACATGAGCAGGCTGATCAATGACCCAGCAAATCGTTCTGGAAATATCTTCGGGGATTGAGGATGCGGTCGCTAAGAATAAGGCCCTTGATCGTCTGCCTGGACTGAGTGATGGACTTCCAAAAAAACTGCCTCAACAATCACTATTGATGAAAAGTATGTGAGTTGGAAATACGCCAGAACTCTTGGAAATGACTTTTGTAAATGTTAAAATAACACAAACCAATTAATGGAGGTGATTTTATGCCCATTTGGAACAGGAACAAGCCCCTAATGGCCTTTGCCGCGTTGCTTCTGACAGCGGCTTGCAGCGATGACAAGAAGGACGGCACGAGCGCTATGGCCAAGCTTGCGATGACTAATTCCACGGAAACTAATTTAGCCGCCACGCAATCTGATGAAGGCATGATGCCGACGGTCTTAGGGTTAAAAGTCGTCAGCGTCTCGCTTCAACCAGAGTCACGGTCGTGTCTTAACATTCCTTGTCCAACTATCTGGGCAAGCTCATTGTGCAGCTCTCCGGACTATGAAAGCGAAAAAGATGGAAAAATGTATAAGTACGCTGGTGCCCCGACATGCCCCGAAGATATTGACATCCCCTATCTCGACTTAATGCAATCGACCAGCGCAGTGAACGAAACGCTTAACAGCCAACGACGTCCTCTTCTCCCTGGCGACTACGCTTATGTCACAATCACAACATGTAAAGAAACGGACACATCGAGCTTGGAGTTCCAAGCCGAGGGCATGTCCGCTCCTGCCCGCCCGGAGAGCTGCAACGAGATCGTCAGCACTATGAACCCCATCACTATCGGCGAGGGCGAGGCGGTTACGGTCAATCTTTCCTACCAGATCTCAAACTTCGTCATGGGCGATGATTACTCCTATGATCCAGAAGTAGATTCCGACAAGTCTACCTATGGCTACGAAGGGGATGGCGTTCGAAGGATTCTGCTTTTACCGAACGACTTTTTCAAATTGACGTTCACGAAGGAGTGACTTCACGTTTGAATCCACTTTGCACAGGGTCACATACCAGCAACTTTATAATTGTTTAAATCGCACCTAGTCCTTCGATCGCCTCCCTCTTTTAACTTTCGAATCGAATCTTTACAATACTAATCCCTGCGCGAAACTGGAAATTCCAGATCCGCGCAGACAGCAAGTATGAAACTAGTGAAATGATCAGTTTCACTCCTTGCCAATTCGTCTTGCAAACCGTTAAAAGGCTAAAATACTTCAAGACTGATCCTCAAACTGGCGAGCGAAAAATAATCACAGCTCCTGGCCCTTTAAAACTAAAGGAAGGCAGCCGCTACACACCGGAATTAGCCATTGAAGTTACCGACGGCCATGCCTCGTTTAGGTCCCTGGCATCGGATGATTCCGGTTTAATCTTGGCGAACGACTGGCGTCACGCACGGCGAAAATTTAAGGAAGCCCAAAAAAACTCAGAAGAAATTCGAGTGCTACTCGATCAGTCCCCGGCGTTGCCCGAGTCCTCACTTGGGCGAGCCATAGCCTATGCCGACAAGCTTTGGGAAGGCTTGACAGTTTTTTTTGTCTGACCCCCGCATTCCTATTCACGCAATTGATGTGGAGCGAATTATTTGAGGACCGGCATTGAGCCACAAAAATCACTACGGTTCCAAAAACCTTGCCAGCGCGAAAGTTGCTGCCATCTGGTACTCGGTGATCGCAACTTGCCAAATCAATGGAGTTGAACCTCGCGAGCACATTACCAGCACAATCCGCAATATCTTGTCAAAGAACCTCTATCAAATGCCAAGGGAGTGGGCTGCATTTAAATCTTAGCACCCAGCATATAGAACTAAGACACAATTACAATTTTTTTGCTTTGTGAAACACGAAAATGACAACAAACCGTCCCACCAATTGAAATCAACTGGAAAACGGCTTTATTCGTTTTTTTGATAATCTGACGATAGAACTTAACGAGCAAGCGCTGCTTGCAAAGCATCAGCCTCTTGCTGGTTCGGCCATGTAACATTCATATGATTGACGTTGGCTGCTGCATTTAGGATGGCGGCTGCCGTTCGGTTCGGCTTCTGGGTATTCGCCAAATCAAGGTGACAACCAGCACAACGTTGATTATAGATTTGGGTTCCTTGCTGCACTAACTGAGCTTGCACCTGGGCCGGGTCCGGCGGTGGTGCAGCAGCAGGTGTACCTGGAGTTTCCTCTTCTTCTGCCACGTCATCCTCAGTTTCTTCATCATCACTAGCTAAATCATCACTTGCACCGAGGTCATCAATACCTGGATTATTGCTTGAGGGGATGCCAACCGTCCCATTAGAATTGCTTCCGGGTTGGCCACGTTTGTATTTCGTTGCCACCGGCTCTTCTGTAGCACATGCCAGAGCAAAAACGCTCATAAATGAAAATAAAATTGCTATACGCCAGAAGGCTGTCCTGCAATCCGTCATGCTTTACTCCTGAATGTAATTCCTAGAAGCAGATTACCCACGACAGTCTATGAGCAACGAGTATACCAAATTGGCGTTATAATTTAATTATTTAAAATGTTTGGAGAAAGTGTCAGACACAGAAAAAGCAAAAGCTGTCTCAAGATTTGACAGCTGATTGTGGTCTGCAAGTCCAATTGTCGCGAATATCAATTTAAGTCCTTAAAAAAACTAGTCTTTCATCCCTTTACAATCGATACACGATCGATTCAGCAAGCAGTGTCGACATTTCGCCTGTAACTGACTGGTTTGACTCAAATACACAGTTTTTAAGCCTGAAGGGGTGAAATCACGAGGCTTTCCGCTTCCCTCACAGATTCACCTCGAGGAAATTGGTGGAAACGTTACCACCATCGGGTAGCAGCCAAAGCGAATTTTTCCCTGTCTAACGATGGACACTATAGACCCCGTCCGACCAACGTGATATTGCAAGCATGCAAACCCTATTCTGCTATTGGGGATTAAAATCTTCACCCCACCTGGAGCAGCCAATTGATATGGAGGTAGACATGCAAAAAAAAGTCGCAGTTGTGGGCGCCACGGGCATCGCTGGTCAGCAGTTTATGACCGCACTTGCCAAACACCCTTGGTTTCAAGTGGTAGCTTTAGCAGGTTCCTCGCGCTCTGCGGGCAAGACATACGAAGATGCCTTGAAAGCCGATAGTGGCCAGATCAATTGGTGGCAATCAGAACCAATTCCTCAAGACTTCCGCAAGATGAAGGTGCAAAACGCTCAAGAGCTTAATTTAAACGACGTCGATATCGTTTTCACAGCGATTGAATCCGATGCCGCTCGCGAATTGGAACCGTATTTTGCGAAGTCAAAGCCCACTATTTCGACTGCCAGCGCCTATCGCATGGAAAAAGACGTTCCGCTTTTAATTCCCGGCGTCAACACTGATCACATCAGCTTAATTGAAAAACAGCAGCAAGAACGTGGTTGGAAAGGTTTTGTGATCCCCATACCCAATTGCACGACCTACGGTTTGGCCTGCTCTCTAGCACCGCTGCGTTCATTAGGTATTAAGTCTGTGATCATGACTTCGATGCAAGCCACTTCCGGCGCTGGCCGCCATGGTGGTGTTTTAGCATTGGATATGATTGATAACCTGGTGCCGTATATTCCCAAAGAAGAAGAAAAAGTCGAAACTGAGACTCAAAAAATTCTTGGCGAAAAACAAGGCAGTGAAATTCAGCCAGCAAAAATCGCTGTGAGCTGTACCTGCACACGCGTTCCAGTTACCGACGGCCATACGGAAACAGTCTTTGTCCAAACGGAAAAAACAGGATATCAGCTTGCTGACCTTGTCGAATTATTTCGCAACTACCAAACTGGAATTGAAGGTCTGCCATCTGCTCCAGAAAGCTTTTTCCAGGTTCACGAAGACCCATTTCGTCCGCAACCACGATTGGATCGTGATCTACAAGGCGGCATGACCACACATATCGGCCGTTTACGCCTCGATCCTGCTCTTGGCGGCTTGAAGTACGTCTTGCTATCTCACAATACCAAGGCAGGTGCTGCAAAAGGCGCCATCTTAGTTGCTGAGCAACTCTGCCAGCAAGGGCGTATTTAATCAGCATGACAATCTAAAAAAGTCGATAAGCCCAGGCCGGCATTAGCCTGGGTTTATTTTTACCTAAGTACAAATTAGGACAGGACTCCAAGCCCTGCTCTCTGCTTAATGTGGACTTGCAAAATTTGCACGGCAGCCGGTGTCATACCACTAATGCGGGAAGCCTGCCCCAAATTACTCGGTTGGTGACGATTCAGCTTTTCGACCACTTCCCGGCTCAGACCCGGCAAGTTGAGGAATGAAAATCCGGCAGGAATTTTTACCCGCTCCAATTGCTCAGCGGAACGAATATTCTGCCGTTCCCGGCGAATATAGCCTTCATACTTCACCTCAATCTCCAAGCGTCGCAGGACATTAGCAGGAAATTGTCGCAATGGCTCGATGTGATGAACTAACTCTTGAATGGCCACTTTTGGCTTACGAATAATAGCTTCCAGTTTCGTTCCTGTATTATCCTTGGAATCTAAAAACTTTGCAGGTAAATCAAAAGCCGCGATTGGAGTCGACTGCACTAAGCTCAGTGCCTCAGCTATCTGTTGTTGTCGATTCAGATATCGCTGGTAATCATTTGGATTGACCAATCCCACCTGTCGACCCAATTCCGTCAATCGCGTATCAGCATTATCTTCACGTAGGAATAGGCGATGTTCCGCTCGTGAAGTAAACATGCGATAAGGCTCTTTCGTGCCTTTGGTAATGAGATCGTCGATCAAGACACCAATATAAGATTCCGAGCGTTGCAGCACAACTTCAGCCAAGCCTTGAACCTGCCTTGCAGCATTCATACCTGCCATCAATCCCTGGGCCGCAGCTTCTTCGTAGCCAGTCGTACCATTGATCTGACCTGCTAAAAACAAGCCGGCAACTCGCTTTGTTTCCAAACTAAAGCGAAGTTCAGTAGGATCAACAAAGTCGTATTCGATGGCATATCCTGGACGGATAATTTCCGCTTTTTCCAAACCGACAACAGTGCGGATAAATTCCAACTGAGCCTGCAATGGTAATGAAGTCGACAGGCCATTAGGATAGACTTCACAGGTATCATAACCCTGCGGTTCTAAGAACACCTGATGTGACAGGCGGTCGGGAAATTTCACCACTTTGTCTTCTATCGAAGGACAATAACGCGGACCAATGCCGACAATTTCACCACTATAAAGAGGCGATTGATGCAAGCACTTTTGAATCACGCGATGGGTGTTTTCGTTCGTATAAGTGATATGCATCGGAATCAATGGCTGTGTGATACGTTCTGTTGCGAAGCTGAACGGAATAATTTCTTCATCAGAATGCTGCTCTTCGCAAACAGACCAATTAATAGTTTTTGCATCGAGCCTCGGAGTGGTACCGGTTTTCAATCGTCCGACACGGAAACCAAAATTCCGAATGAAGGCCGCTAGGCCTAATGATGCAGCATCACCGGCACGGCCTGCCTGGATTTTTTCCTCACCAATGTGAATTAGTCCATTTAAAAAGGTACCACTGGTGATGATGACTGCCCGCGCTCGAAACTCACCGAAGATGCGGGTTTTGACTCCAAGAATGCGTGGTTCCGTACCTTCTTCTACCAACAAAGCTTCGACGGAGTCCTGGCGAATCGCCAAGCCCGGAACACTCTCCAGAGCGTGCTTCATATAGCGTCGGTAGAGGTCCATATCGGCTTGTGCGCGAGATGACCAAATCGCAGGTCCTTTGGAACGATTCAATATGCGAAACTGAATTCCAGTGGCATCGATGGCTTTGCCCATCTCACCACCCAATGCATCGATTTCTTTTACCAGGTGACCTTTGGCCGTTCCGCCGATTGCAGGATTACAGGACATGGCCGCAATCCTCTCAACCGATTGACTGATCAACAGTGTTTGAACGCCCATTCTAGCAGCCGCTAGTGCGGCTTCGGTACCGGCATGGCCACCACCAACGACTATCACGTCGTAGTCATTCATGTCAGCTTTCCTTTTCCATGGCTTTTTTCAGGCAAGATCTGCAAACCAAACTTTTCTTGCAGTGCACGGTGGATGTATAAAAATCCGTCAAAAAATACAAGTTTAAACCACTCTATCCCTGTGATTTAATGCGAAGAGACTAAATAACCCTAAGAATAACGATAAACTTCGTCGTTTTCGACAAGGCATCGCGACAATAAACTTTCGCGCCAATATGTCGCTGGCTGGCCGTCCAATTCTTGCTATTTTTAGTACTATCCGGTATGTCTGTCTTCACGTTTTTACCCTACGGGTCAATCTTTTCGTTACCAGGCAGACAATTTTTTATAGGAAGGGTACCCATGGCAATCTTCGAACGTTTAAACACGATGGGACACGAGCAAGTTGTCTTTTGTCAGGATGAGGCTACTGGATTAAAGGCCATCATCGCCATCCATGACACGACCCTTGGACCTGCGCTGGGCGGTTGTCGTATGTGGAACTATGCCTCTGACGAAGAAGCTTTGGAAGATGTTCTGCGCCTATCACGAGGTATGACCTATAAAGCTGCCGTTTCCGGACTCAGCCTGGGAGGCGGAAAGTCTGTCATCATAGGTGATCCCAATAAACTTAAAAACGAAGCCTTCTTCCGTACATTTGGACGCTTTGTCAATTCCCTCAGCGGTCGCTACATCACTGCTGAAGATGTCAATATTCGCGTCTCTGATATGGAACAGGTTGCTTTAGAAACTCCATATGTTACTGGCATTAGCTCACGACAAGGTGGTTCCGGCGATCCTTCTCCTGTCACTGCCTGGGGCGTGTTCCACGGAATTCGCGCTTCCGTGAAACACCAGCTTGGCAAAGACTCTTTAAATGGCTTAAGTGTCGTCGTTCAAGGCTGCGGTGCAGTTGGCTCGCACCTGGTCGAGTATCTGGTGACTGAAGGCGCAAAAATATTTGTCGCCGACATTGATGCCGGTCGCGTGAAAAAACTCGTCGATCGCTTTGGAGTGGAAGCCATAGACAATACGACTGCCCATACTCTGCCAGTCGATGTCTTTGCCCCTTGTGCACTGGGTGGCATTTTAAATGATAAATCCATTCCGGAAATTAAGACCAAGGTCGTCGCTGGCGGCGCAAACAATCAACTTCTTGACGAAGTCAGCCATGCTGCAATGTTAAAAGAGCGAAACATTCTTTATGCTCCAGATTATGTGATCAATGCTGGCGGACTGATCAATGTCTTTCAAGAGCTACAAGGTTATGATCGCACTGCGGCAACTAACCGAGCTGCTGGTATCTACGAAACTCTACTTACAATTTATCAGGAAGCTGATGAGCAAGGTCTGACCACGATCCAAGCATCAAACCGCATTGCAGAAAAGCGGATTAAAAGTGTGCAGAAGATGAAAGACTTACGTAACAGCTTTGATAATCAGCGTTGGATTGTTCACAACTAATATTAGCATGAATCAAGATTTTTCAGCGCTCCGGCTAGACAGAGTTGAGCTCTCTGTCTAGCAAAAAATTTTTCGCTATGCCCGATCTCGCAAAAACTGTATCTCACCACTTTTAATTTTAATTTCTTTCACATCACTCAAACGGCCATTGGAAAATAGCTCGACTTTATGAACCCCTGGAGGTAATTGATAGCGGGTCACATAAAAAGCTGAAGGCAATAAGGTCCAGGAGCGGGTATCAGCCGTTTCTGTCACTGCTCCGACGACATTGACCGCAAGTCCTGCTAGTCCTCCGAATTGCTTTTCGGCTTGCTGCGATAACTGGCTTTTGGCAATCAAGCGTGCCGCTTGTTTGGCAACCATACGAAAGCGCCGATCTTCTAAGGTTTCCGCAGCGATCTTATCCATATTTTGCGCAAGCTGTGCGGCGATAAAAGGCTGCCCTTGACGCCGCACACCTGTCCGACCAAACCGAGATGGACTTCGCGGGCGAATAATGGGAAATGACAGACGAATGATTTCCTTGCCCCAGGGGATGAGATGATCGTAATTGTTTTTTTCAGCGATCATCCCTAACTCATGAATGACAACCAATTCACCCTTCTGCCTTAAATCACTGAGTTGCTGCACATACCGTGGATAGGACCTTGCAAGAACGGTCGCTTCTTCCTTGCGACCTCGACGCAGCAAGTTACGGTGCAAAGCCGAGACCAAGTCTGAAGGAAATTGCGTTGAGAAATGTTTATTATAGTCGCCTTCATAAATACGCAAAGCATTCTTATAATCAATAATTGCACTGTCCCATTCGCCTCTGGCCTCATAAATCATAGCTGAGAGGTAACGGGCAAATGCGTCCTCACCATAGCGGTTTTTCTTTTCACCATAAGCTTGATTGAGCTCTGCCAGGCGATTATTGATGCGTCGTGCTTCGACCCCTGCCGACTCTAAGTTGCCTTCACCAAGGAAAGATAGAGCCAACATGGTATGAACCGCAACTTTTTCGTAGTCCTCACCACTATAGCTTTGCGCCGACTCATTATACACATAGGTGGCCAGCTCCTGGGAAACACTGACTGTATAAAGCTCATCTATCGTGCGGCTAGCTTCCAATAACAAGTGTCTGGATTTTGCATATTCACCCAGACGGTCCTGAATCATCGCTTGCTCCAGTAGCATCAACACTCGATGCCGATCCTGCTTTTGCAAAGCCGATTTTTCCAAGCGCTGCAGTGCGTCTTCATACCGACCATTCTGATAATTCAAGCGAATATCACGAATTTCTTCCGTATATGACGCACAGCCAAGCTGCTGAAATAAGAGTAGGAGCCATATCAACCGCAAGCGCAGTGAAGCCACACCACACCCCCTTAGGTTGATTTTTACCATCCAGCACGTGATCGATTAAAACGTTTCTTAATTAAATTGCGATCACTCCAAACGATTTCCGCGGTTTCCAGGTCGATCAATTGCAGATTGATTTGATAGGTCACAGTCTTTAATGATCCCTGCGAGTGAACTGAGCTGGAAATGGCGCCAGCCATCATAAAGTCAGCTCCAATTTGGCGACCAAGTTTTTTGCGGGAATCCTCGGCGACTGCACCTGAGCTTTGATATTTCACTTCATCTAAAATCTGCTGACGGCGCTCTTTACTGACAAATCGCACTTTACCTGAATTGATCAACTCATCCTGAATGGCATCTGTCAATGCCTTGGTATCAATATGCTCGTCTGTCCGATTTTGCACGTCATCAACCACAACCACTGGCCGTTGCTTGAATTTCGCTTGGTGATCGGTAAGCCAAGGTCGATTGAGTACAGAGTTGACAAGTGCTTCAGCGGTTTTACGCGCGTCGGTTTCATTCCAGCGATCGTCAACAATCTCTGCCTTAGCCGGGTCACTATAGGTCCCCTCAAAGCTTGGGGCACACCCAACCCAAGTGGTAGCCAAGGCACTGACTGCCGTCAAACCAAGAACATGCCTAAATTTCTGCAAGTTGATCATGGTATCCTACTCCCAAAATATTCATTCCGCGCCACTGCGATCCTAATCCGGAAAATGTTATTTTATTATAAGGGCTGATTGCTAGTTGCACTAGCATTCTCGAGTTTTCGTGCCCATCGCACCGTCTATGATCAGCTCCAAGATCCAGTAACTTCATAAAAAGAGGGATCTCATTATGCAAATCACAATTTTTCTAGCATTCTTGAGCCTGTGTTTCAGCCAAAGACTCACTGCTCAATCCAGTGAGCCTCGCCGGATCTTTTTAAATGGCGTCGACATCTCCAGCGCTAAACATCAGCTCCTGAAGCAAGTTGATATCAAAATTGACGGCCAAGGTCACCTTTATATCGAAGCACCCCACTACGATGTTACCGAAGAAAGTACTTACATTCCGCTTTCTTCCCTTGCAACCGAGAGTGCCTCGAGGCCACGTCATAAAACACCAGGACCTATACCGAAGTCAGCGAGTACTGTAGATCCGATCGAGCCATTGCAAGGCCTTTCGAAACAGGCTAAGCCTGTAAGGAATTTGTATAACGAGGAGCAAAGTGGGAACCAACAATAGCGACATCAATGAACTACAAGAACTCGAAAAGCGATTTGCCGCAATCAAAGAGACGATAGCCGGCTGTCCACGCTTCAACCCCGAGCAGGAAGTCGAACTCATCGTCGTCAGCAAGGGCCAAAACGTCGAAAAAATCCGTCGGTTTCATCAGCTTGGCCAGAAACGATTTGGTGAAAACTACTTGCAAGAGCTTCAATCAAAAAGTGAAGCCCTGCGGGATTTGCCTATCGAGTGGGTATTCATCGGCCATCTGCAAAGCAACAAAATCAAAAAAATTGTGGAGTATGCTGCTGAAATTCAAACGGTCGCCAGTTTGAAACATGCAGCAGCGATCGCTCAAGCAGCACGCACTTTCGGCCGCACACCCTATCCCATTTACTTGGCCATAAATGCTGATGAAGAAGAAGGTAAAAATGGGGTGAATTTTGCTGAACTCTTGCCTTTGTATGAACAAATCGCCCAGCAATTCGCCGATGAGCTGCATGTTATGGGAATTATGGCGGTACCCTCGGCCGACTACACCCACTATGCAGACGATGCTGAAGTCCCGGCCATTTACCAAAAACTGCGCCGTGTCGCTGATCAGATCGGCGAAGCTAAGCTTTCCCTGGGTATGTCTGGAGATCTGAAGATCGCCATTCGGGCAGGGAGCAATCTTGTGCGAATTGGCACTGCCTTGATGGGTGAACGGTCCCAAAATACTCGCCTTAAGCCCTAGACTTTGCTAATCTGGCTTGTTCAATGACGTATCGACCCCTTCAGCAAAGAGGCAATGAGACCATGACTGCTGCCCCAAACCCCCTACTTCATAACTTGAAACTGCCGGCCTTTGACAAAATCGAGCCACAGCATGTAATTCCGGCAGTTGAAACCATATTAAACGACTGTGAGCAAGAACTGGCCGCCATCGAAGCCAAGGAAAACGCCACCTGGAATAGTCTAGTCGCCCCCATGGAAGCTATGAGCCGCAGGTTTGGAGCTGTCTGGGGTCCTGTGACACATCTTGTCAACGTCAAAAATTCCCAGCCTCTGCGTGACGCCTTTAATCAGGTTCTGCCGCGTGTTGTGAAATTTTCACTACAATTTTCGCAGAGTCAGCCTATTCATCGCAGCTTGAAAAAAATTCAAAAATCGAAGGAGTGGGCGGACTTAACCAAAAGCCAAAGGCGCATGCTGGAAAATAAAATTCGCGATGCTGAATTTTCAGGCATTGGCCTGGAAGGAAAGGAGCGTGAACGATTCAATGAAATCAGTCATCGCCTTTCCGAACTAGGGACACAATTCTCAAATCATGTTCTTGATGCAACCAAAGAATATGCTTTGATTATCGAGAATGCCAAGGATATGGAAGGTATCCCCGATAGTTTTCTCGGCATGTGGGCGGAAAATTATAATCAACGAAAGAAACCGAAAAAAGAGGCGACCGCCAGTTCTGGACCTTGGGCGATAAGTTTGGACTATGCAAGCTATGAACCTTTTCTCAAGTATTGCCAAAATCGTAAGCTACGCGAGGAACTTTACCGGGCAAACGTCACGAAAGCCTCCTCTGGCAGCTTTGACAACACGGCAAACATTTACGAGATCCTAAGACTTCGTCGCGAGCAAGCCCAACTCCTAGGCTACCAAACCTATGCTGAACTGAGCTTGGCCAAAAAAATGGCAGGTAGCGTTGAGCGGGTTGAAGAGCTCTTGCTAAAACTACGTGATTCTTCGCGCGACTTTGCCATCAAAGAAGTGGATGATTTAAAAGCCTTTGCCAAGGAAGATGGGCTGGCGGAAGAATTTCAAAATTGGGATTACCAATTTTACACGGAACGTCAGCGCAAAAAACTTTTTGATTTTTCTGATGAAGCTGTCCGCCCCTACTTTCCATTGCCACGAGTTCTCGATGGCTTGTTTCAACTCGTTCATAAATTGTTTGGTATCTCAGTCAAAGAAAGTGAGAATCCTGTCACCACCTGGCATCCAGATGTCACCTATTATGATATTTTCGATGAGTCAGGTAAAAAAATAGCGGGCTTCTTCCTCGATCCCTATTCACGCCCAGAGAATAAACGCGGCGGCGCGTGGATGGATACATGTATCGATCGCGGCTACTATGAGGGCGAACTATTTTTACCTGTCGCCTATTTGATCTGCAATGGGACACCGCCTTCAAAAACTCAAGTCTCGACCCTAAGTTTTCGCGAGGTGGAAACTTTGTTCCATGAGTTCGGGCATGGGTTACAGCATATGCTGACCCAGGTAAACGAATCTTCAGTTGCCGGCATCAACGGTATCGAATGGGATGCGGTCGAGCTACCTAGCCAATTTATGGAAAACTGGTGCTACCACAAACCCATCCTTCTCAGTTTGACCAAGCATGTGACTACTGGTGAAACGATGCCAGACGAGATATTTGAAAAAATTGCTAAAGCTCGCACCTTCCATGCTGCTTTAGGCATGGTAAGGCAATTGCACTTTGGCGTCATAGACCTCGAGCTCCACCACCGCTTCGACCCGAATTCCGATGGTAATATATTCGAGATCAACCGGAAAATTGCCTCTCAAGTCACGGCCATGCAACCGATTCCTGAAGATCGCTTTTTATGCTCGTTTTCCCATATTTTCGCAGGTGGTTATGCTGCGGGATACTACTCTTACAAGTGGGCTGAGGTTTTAAGTGCTGATGCCTTTAGCCGCTTTGAAGAACATGGCCTTGATGATGAGAAAAACATCCAAAATATCGGCAGAGAATTTCGTGATACCGTCTTGGCTTTAGGTGGCAGCGATCACCCTATGACCGTGTTTAAAGCTTTTCGCGGCCGAGAACCGCAAATTGAGGCTCTGCTTCGGCATAATGGACTGGCGGGTTAACCGCCTTTTATGCGAGAATTTGGAATATAAGGGAAATCGCTCTCAGACTTTTCATAAAGCCAATTTTTGGAGAAATTACTAATGAATCCGTTGATGAATGGTATTGCTGCTGTCGTTAGCTTTCTGTTTGGGATCATTCAGATACTTATCTTTGCTTCCGTTATTGTCAGTTGGATCGGTGACCGCAATAATCAAATTGTTCAAATGATAAATAGTGTGACAGACCCCATGTTCCGGCCGATTCGCCGATTTACCAGTCGTATTCCTGGACCTTTCGACTGGGCTCCGCTGGTTGCTCTTGCTATAATTATATTCCTACAGAGTGCTTTGGTTCCATGGCTGCAAAGTCTCGGCAGGGGGTTTTAATCAAGTGACTTGATGCCCCCGGAATCCTTTTGGGGGCAAAAGTGAAACGATTGAACTTTCCTTGGTTTAGCCTACTGATTGGTGGCATCAGCGTATCCTACCTCATCGCCACGGCACCGCAGCGAATTGATCACATCCTTGCCAATCGAAAAATTTTTTCACCACCGCCGTTGTCGCAACTTAATAGCAAGCTGGTGAACATATTGACTCTTGGTCATAAACACGTCTACGATGATTTTATTAATATTTGGCTTTTACAAACGCTCGTGGAAAGCGATAAACCCCCTGAACCAGATCGCATGATGGATATGATTCGATCTGTGATCAAACATCACCCACAGCATGAAACATTATATATGCTATCCTGTTATGTCATGATTCAGGACTTTAGCCGACCCGAAAACTGTCAGGAAATTATCTTGGAAGGTTTGCAAGCCTTTCCTGAAAGTTGGCGTTTACCTGTCCAACAAGGCTATGTCCATGCATTCCTCACCAAACAACCGGCTCAGGCCGCAAGTTTTTTTATGCTGGCTTCTTCCAGAAAAAATGCTCCACCCTGGGTGCCCGGAGCCATTGAGCGATTACTCTCGCAAGAAGGCATCTCTGAAAGCGATCTTACCAGTAGTCTACAAATTATGGAAAGTCAGCCAGAGCATAGCAGTTTTATTGAAATGCTGAAACGTTTGCAAAAATTTTCACCTCAATGATGGCAGCAAGGAAAGCGAATATGGCAGGCGAGGCAAGTTTAGAATTAAAGAATTTAACCAAAATCTTTAACCATGATCTACTCAAAAAAGCTGTGGCGGCCGTTGACGATTTAACTTGTCATTTTCCAGCAGGGAAATGCACAGGACTAATGGGGCATAACGGAGCTGGAAAGACGACCAGCATTCGCATGATTTTCGGTCTCATCCGTCCTGACAAAGGGCAGATCCTTTTTCGCAACAAGCCTTTGCACTGGCAGGACAAACGATGGATTGGCTATATGCCAGAGGTCAACAAATTGCCGATGAATCTCAATGCCGTTGAGATTTTGCGGCATCAATTACGCATATACAAGCCACAGCATATTTCCCCGAAAAAATATCAAACGAGCATTGAGCAAAAATTGCAAGAAGTCGGTTTGTGGGAGCATCGCAATAAATGGGTTGGCCAACTTTCCAAAGGCATGGGTCGAAGGCTAGCCTGGGCACAAGCGACCATACATAACCCTGAACTGCTTATTCTTGATGAGCCATTTTCCGGCCTTGATCCGCTCGGTCGACAGCTCATGGCTGACTTGATCAACGAGATGCGGCAGAAAAACAAAACCATTTTGCTGTGTACGCATGAGCTATGGTCGGTCAACGAAGTATGTGATCATCTGTATATCTTGAATAAAGGGAAATTGGTTTTTTCAAGCTTAGGTGACGAAAATCAGCAAAAGACAGGTCATCAACTTAACTTGTCCGGCTGTAGTTTGGAAGACTTGGAACAACTCAAAAAGTCCTATCAGCTTGGCAATTGGGATTGGCATGAAGAAAGCGGCTACTCAATTAAATTATGGTTCCAGGATTACGCCAATGCCGCTGCCTGGCTTTCTGCTTGTAGTCAAAGCGGAATGATCATTTCCAGCTTTCATAAGACCCAAGGCTTTCAAGAACAGGATTTACTGCGATATTTCCAGGGAGAGAAAAGCGCATGAATGCCCTCATTTCCAATTCCATTATCCCGGTTATCAGAGAAACCTTTCTGCGCTTAAGGAGAGATCGGATTTTTTTACCAGCCGCTGTGGTTGGTATCGGCATGCTGTTTTTGTCGGGCCTTGCCAGCTATTGGGGAATCGAGGAGTTTTACAAAATTCTCTACGATTTAGGTACCACCGCCTTCCACCTGACTGGCGTGGTTGTCGCCATATTCTGGGGCATTAAGCTGATCAACGACAGCAAGCAAGAAGGTTCGGTCGAAGTTCAACTTGCAGCACCAATACGTCGTACGGAGTGGATACTCGGCAAGTTTTTTGGCCTATCCTCAGCCTTGGTACTGCTTGGACTCATTTTTTTAATCGGCTGGCAGATGATCTACTGGTTTTATGGCATGGGCATGATGGGTTGGCAGTCGGTTGGTATTTTTGCTTCATTAAGCTGCAGTTGGCTAGTCATGGCTGCCGCTGCCATTCTAATGGCAACCCTCAGCACCCAAGCCGTTGCCCTATTTGTTTCGTTTTGGCTGCTGGTTTGTGGCTTGATCGCCCAACCCATCCTACAATCCCTTGCTCCCGATACCCCGGCTTTGATTCGCGCTGGTATCACGGGATTTACTGCCATTTGGGATCTGCAGTATTTCAACCTAGCTGAGTATGGCCCAGAAAAAGCCGCTTTGAACCTTTCGCAGGTCTTGGACCGAGCAGCTTACGCCCTTGCTCTGGTGGCGGGAATGCTTGCCCTTGCTTCGCTTAGCTTCACCCGTAAAGATATTCACTCCTAAGGGAGTGCAGCTTGACGAGGGCATAGCCCCATGCTAGATTTTCCGCGTCCTTTAGACCATCTTTTTAGGAAGCGCATGGACTGGAATATCCACAGCCAACAGATGAGAGCGGAACGCCTAAAAGCCAAAGAACTAAAAAAGTCCAGGTGGTGGCAGAACTTGATACAAAAAACCACCTGTTATTATTGCCAAATTGCCCTGGATCGCCATACTGTAACGATGGACCACATCGTTCCCATCAGTCGAGGAGGACGATCCACTAAGGGTAACCTCGTCCCCGCCTGTCACCCCTGTAATGAGCAGAAACGCTCTCTTACACCAATCGAATGGCAAGACTATTTGACGGGAAAACTTGAGAGCAATCGTTCTAGCGACACTGCTGAAACATATACGCCATAAAAGCAATGAATAGGAAAAACTGCAAATATAGGGTCCAATGCGGCTTCGGTCCCTGTGGCGTCTTTCGTGGCTTTTCCGGAGGCGTTTTTTTCTGTGGAGGACGCCAATCCTGACGCCGCCACTGCTTGCGCCGCCGCTCGTTCTCCAAGTTGATTACATTGTTTCCATTGCGCTTTTCTTTAAATTCCATGGGCGAAGCCTGCAAGCGTGAGTCAAATAACTAATGTAAGGCTGTAGCCGATATGATAGTTCAAAGACACCTTGAGAGCCAAGGATAATAGTCCATCTTTCGTAAAGGTCTCAGATTGAAAACTTTCTCCGAATCGGCAAGCCTTGTGATTATTCCTACCTATCACGAAGCTCAAAATATCAACGACCTGATCCTGAAAATCTGGGAATACTGCCCCGACATCCACGTCCTCGTGGTTGATGATAATAGCCAGGATGGAACTCCCGAGATCGTCAAAAGTCTGCAAGAGCAACACACTGCAACGTTACATCTGATTCAACGCGCAGGCAAGCTAGGTCTTGGCACAGCATATTTGACTGGATTTCGCTGGGCACTGGAGCATGATTATCAAGCGGTCGTTGAAATGGACGCAGATTTTTCCCATAATCCTAGCAAATTACCCTACATGCTCGCCAAACTTGGCCGTTATCATGCCGTCGTCGGCAGTCGTTATGTCGAAGGCGGAGGTACTGAAAATTGGCATCCGCTGCGGCGTTTTATCAGCCGGTTTGGCAGCTTTTATGCTCGCTCAATTCTGGGAGTGCCAATTCATGATTTAACCGGGGGCTTTAATGCTTGGCGACGTGAAGTTCTGGAAAATATTAATATCGATAAAATACGTAGTGAGGGCTATTCCTTTCAGATCGAGCTGAAATATCGCTGTCACCGCGCCGGTCTTAGCATGTGTGAGATCCCGATCTTATTTAGTGAAAGACGTGAAGGACAATCAAAGATGTCCGGAGGTATTGTCGTCGAGGCATTACTTCGTGTTTGGGCCTTACGTTTTTCTGTGCCTAAATCAAGCTACCGACTAAGCAGCGGCACGCGCTGACCCAAGGGCTGCAGGGGCCGCTTTTTACCATCGACTAAAGCGGCAAGCCGTTGCAAATCTGCATGCTCTATTTTCACAGCTTCTCTTAAAACCAGCCAAGTAAGCTTTTCCTGACAAGGTGGATATGACTGCGAGCCTTCGTAGTATATGTAGGAGAGCTTTGGCGGTAGCCAATCTTGCAGCTGAAACAATTCCCAGGTGACCTTTGGTTTGTCGCTGCTTGGAAGACGAGCAAATTGCATCAGTGAGCCCTGAGCCGCTTGCCCCTCACTCGCAAATATTGCTAGATGCAGGCGCTCGCCAGTTTCACGTTCGGCAAATTCGAGCTGGAGTTCCAAGTCAGAGTTGACATGATCAATTTGATGCTCCGAAGGACTATGAATCACCATTTTCTGCCAATCAAAGGTTTTCTGCTGAAACTTAAGACTAATTGATTTCCTGGGAGAAGCTGTCAATTGTCGCCCATCAAAGCGCAGATCCAATTTTGTTGCTTGAAAGCTAAAGAGCAAAGGGCGCAATTGTGAGGATGTTTGCATCGACTGCAGATTCACCGGGGATTGCTGGAGCCCCATTTGGCAAGCCCCATAATCAAGACTTAATGTTGACCATTGACTTGGACCCCGCTTGCTATTCGCACCATAATCCCAGTCTAGGCCAGCGCTAGATTTTTTTTTTAAGTTCTGGGGATTGTTTTGCAGCTAATTGAAGACTTGCCGCATTGCTTGGTTGACGGTTCGATTGTTGATCAGGTTCCACTGATTCCTCTTCTTCGACATCATCACTGCGGATGACCTGTTCGTCGCTAGGGTCTTCAGCTTCAATTGTCAGCTCACTTTGGCCTTCATCTGCTGGCAGTTCATAGGCGTCACTGCTAATTCGCATTTCGGAATCAAATCTTTGTCCATTATTCTCATGTGCGCCTGGTATTTTCATGATCCAGAAAAGAAGAAGGCCGAATATCATCAAGCTACCCAAACCGGCAAAGATCCATGCGCTTGATTGTGATAAGTTGCGAGACATGAATATTTAATCCTTAGTGGGAGATTTGCTATTTGTGAAAGCCCTGTTTAGAAACATTGTACCATTAAGCGGTAAGGGTGCAAATCTGGGCGGCCGCTACTAGTCAAAATCGATAGGGGTGAAGCGAGAGGGAGATACAGTAGGTAGGGCTATTCCAAAGATTATTCGATCATCAAGAATTTGCACGCTAGAATGATTAGTTAATTGAAAAAGCATAACTCGCTACTGTGCTATCGTGAAAATATAACCAAATTTGCCTCGAACTACAAAGTCGTTGTTTGTCGCTAGAAATCCTTGTATTTCACGTATTTACTGTGTTTTTTTAGTTTACAAACCAGCAAGTGAAAATCTGCTGTCGCTTGTTTCAATCAAAAAACAAGCTCAGTGATCAAACGGGGACCATAATGAGATTATTAAATCTGGTGTATTGTGACATATGGGAGTCCCTGCACCGTCGAGGATGGTCCAAAAACCGAACGATTCATATTAATCAAAAATATATCAAAGCCCATCAATCCATTCCCGTACAATTGCAATTCCATTTTCATCAATGTGTTCCGTTCCAATGGGCGGCATACCGTAGTAGCGGTTACGGCTCTTCATTTTTCGAATCGCTATGTTTCTGGCGGAATTCCCCTTTTTCAATACTCTACCTAAGGCAGTACGATAGGTCTCAGTTTTCTCAATTGAATCTTCAGCGGTGAGAAGAAAGCTGAAGTCACGTTGGGGATCAAAGCAGCGAAAGTCGTCGTCGTTTGGGCGGTCAGCATTGTGGCAGTGACTGCAATTAGCATGTAGATAACCAAGTGCTGCAAGCTCAGTGGGCGTTCCCGGCAAAGTTTTACCTAGATCCTTTATATTAGAGAGCCATCCACGCGTCGCAATATCTGCCAAGTCAATATCACCAGGAGAACCGGAAGCTGAAAGTTGAATGGCTGAGAAACCGAGAACCCGATTTTTTCGCCCGCCGTGGCACCCCATACATTCGGCAGCGGCTGGAACGTTGAGCTCTGTGCCGTTGACGTCCACTCCACCCCATACTGCTTTATAAGCCTCGGTTCCTGCATTGTTCCAAATGTAAGAAACCCCACCCCAGCTTTTGTCACTATGACTGAATTTTTGAAGAAGTCGTGTTTCGACGAGCTTTGACCCAACGCGAAACTCCTTCCATAGTTTTGTGCCTTTAGGAAAAGACCACATATTCCAATCTTGGCTATCAATTTTTTGACCTGCAGGTAGAGCGATCCATCTCAACTTTGAAGCGCCATCGCTCCATAACTCGAAGCGAGGCGCATATGACTCAACACCTGCATCCAGAATGCGCTCCGTAATTTCTGCAAAGAGGCCCGTTTGCGATAACTTGTCGGGAAATAACTTCATCACTGTCTCATCGGGAGGTGTACAGGTACGATAATTATCTAAAAATATTGCGCAGCTTCCTGTTAGGACCTGAAGACTAGCTAAGAAGAATATACGGCAGACTTTTGCTCGCACGTTCCTATTCCTTTCAGTGATAGAGTTTTCCTTGTGCCTATAAGTCTCGATGTGTGATAAGCCGTCGAAGGCTTGACTTGGTCGATGAACTCAACGCAAATTGACCAACGCCTTCAACGCCGCAAACCAAGAGAAAAAGCTCAAAGCATGTCGTAAATAGTTAAGCCTTTCCCATTGAACAGCTTGAGAAACTACATCATTAGTAAATCCAGAGCTCGCTTCCATAAGAGTGAGCATGACTGGTATAAAATAAGTGAATGTAAATATTCGCTCTCCCAGACTTAATAGGGCAGATCCGAACCACCACTTACCGGCCGTTTCTCTGAATTTTCGCGCTAAGAACAAACTGGCAAGAGTTAATAAAGTAAGAGGTCCTGTCGATATGAATGCCCAGAACCTCAGACCACTATTGCTTTCACGTGCCGCTTCGGCATTCCAAAATAAACTTCCTTCAGATGTCGTACCAAACCACTGAGGTATCTCAACCCGGGCTTCATAGAGGCCCGCACCAAATGCGATACCTAGGTTGATGACATAAATCCAAAGAACAAGCTTGATTGCAGATCGAACTCGCTCGCGCTCCATCGCCTTCTCCTTAAAATTAAATGATCTAAAAAAATAGATCCTTCGTTTATCTTTGCCTTACATCAGTGTTTTTGACAGGAAACAGGTATTTTCCATATCCCTTAAAACACAAAGTTTCTTATCGGACTAAGATATTTATATTGTTAACTGCAATTCATTTATGTAAGTAATTTCAATGGCTTTTGATGCTAATAATATTTGAAGAAGCGAGGCGGCAAATATTCCCAGTATCTCTTGCATCAGTAATAGTGGTACTAACACGAGTAAGGGTTACAAGCAGCCTTGTCGTCTAAATGTGACTAGGAATTTGTAACGGATCAGGAAATAGTTGTATTTACGTAGTTTCAAGCTCGGCACTTTCTTAAAGCGATGATCAGACCTGAAATTGCCAGTCCACACCCAATTCCAATCGATGCCCAAGGCTCAGGCCGGTCATAGATCATTCCTATACCGGTGCAGAAAAGCAGTAATCCAACTATCAACAAAACAAAAGGAAAAGCCTTAATAAACTGGCATACCAAATCAGCACCAGTCCGGCCAACCAATCTCTTTATCTCAGACTTCTTAAACATGTGAATCATCCTTTCTTACTCCCCCAATACTTGTTAGTCAGACAATGCAATCAACAAAGAAACAAAGAGAATCAAATCCAAGGGAAGGCGCAGAATCGTAAGCTTAGCCCATTTATTTACCCTTGATGTCAATTCATCCGAAGGTGAGCTCTTGAGAGGGACCCTTTGAAACGAGAGCATTTCAGGGATGAAGTATATCCCGCTCCAAACGCGCATTACAAAGTAAGCTCCAATTCCAACGAGAATCATCAGCCTTCTTACGGGAATACCCCAAGTGAGAGCGCCCCAATTGAGGATGAGAGCTCCCAGAAGGGCGATGGAAATCGCAATATGCACGGGTATCCAAAAGCGCTGCATCGGTACCCCGCCATCTTCATGAATGATGGATAAAGTGGCTGGTGGATTTCTTCTAAATTGCGGAACAATGACCAAGTATTCATATAGACCTCCGCCGATCGACAAGGCCACGCAGGTAATCGCTATCAACATGGATAAATCAGTCCAGATCATAATTTCCTCCTCCATTAAATATATCTTAGCAAACTAAGATATATTTCACAACTTCCTTTGATTTTCAGGGATTCCTCCCGCTCGAAAAATAGCTTAACTTATCGTTGGAATTAATCGACGAGGTACTCTAAGTGAATAATAAAGATAGACTATTACAGCTAATCGTAACGGAACTGGGCCCTGCTTTGAGTACTGCAACCATCTTGTTTCACGAGGCTGTTTCGGGGCAGCTTGGATTGAACCCAACTGACACGAAGTGTATGGGCATGATCGTGAGGTCAAAAGTTCCAGTCACGGCAGGCGACTTGGTCCAGTTCACTGGTCTTACTACTGGAGCTGTCACTGGGGTTATCGACCGGCTGGAAAAAGTAAAACTCGTCAAGCGAGTGCGCGACGCAAAGGACCGCCGCAAAGTCTACCTTGTACCGGACCAAACCGGTGCTCGCAAGCTTTTGCCCTTGTACTCCTCACTTCGCAGCTCAGTCGAAAAACTGGCGGCTTCATATACCGAATCAGAATTACCTGTCATTGTGGACTACTTAGAAAAGAGCGTAGCTTTACTAGAACGAGAAACTCGTAAAATTCGGAAAGGTGACCACACCTGAAAGCGTCAATCATTGGAGAATACGTTAATGAGTCCTTCAAAAAAAATAGCGCTTTAACAAAGCATCATAGTCCGGAGCGAATTCTTGCCGAAGATGTGAAGGGGATCGTGGATTCCATCCGTAAACAGCAGTATATCGACAAGGTTTTTTGCCTGATCACTCTGATAATTTTCTGAAACAAAATTCAATGCGAATTCTATGGCGCCAGTCAAGTTCGTCCACTTACCCTTAGCTTCAATCGCATCGATCTTTGCATAAAAGGCAGCAAGATCCTGATTTGTGTTGATATGAAAAAGCTCGTTCGTTTGAATATCGCCATCGAAGGTCAATATTATAAACTGATCACCTGGCTGATAGTTTAAGGCAAAGGCCTTAATAGAGTGCTTCACTTGATCGATTAAATTTTCCTTATTCATACTTCCAGATATTTATACGGCATTTTTGGCGGTGCGCGTAGGCCATGGATATCAATCCATCGTTCAATATGCATTACAAGGCTTTGTGCAAAAAACTAGTTCTGGCGCCTCCTACCTTTTTATAGCTTTAGGAGGGTGGAAACAATTTCAAATTTGCCCGGTTTCCACTTAAGATGGAAGAAGACGGTTCAATGAAGATACATGTCCTAAATACTTCTAATCGAAGTGATTGGAAAAGGATGCCTGATTGGGATCCTGGGACTTTGGTTTCGGTTTACTTGAAAACGGTCAAAGGTGCTAGGAGTCATAGCCAAGAACAGGAAGGCCTTGCTCACAGATCGTTGGTTTACTTGATGCTGTCCAATTTATCTGTAATGAAGCGATTACACCTTTTCAAAAAGCTTCCATGACGTACAAATAAACTTGGGGGCCTTCCTTAGGCTCACCGATGCCGACATCAAGCCGCAAGTTTAGCTTTTGTTTCGTCGTGATTTGATAGCGAAGTCCTGCGCCATAAGCAGGCTTTAGGTTATCCAAAGTATATTGATCCCAATCACGATGAACATTACCAAAACCACCGAAAGCCACGACGCGCCAATATTTCGAAATACTCTGTCGAAGCTCACTGTGCAAAACCGTTAACTTCCGGTCACGATACCTGCCCTTAAAATAACCCCGTAAAAGGTCGTTTCCCCCCAGTTGGCCCAACTGATAAAAGGGCGGGTTCTGGTTCAAACCCTGGACATAAACTTGAGTTGCCAGAATAGTCTGAGATGTGAGTTGGCGATAGATCCTAGCATCAAGCTTGATGCCATCATAAGGATATTCACTACCAAGTTCATCAAGGTAGTTGATATAAGCCAAAGTAATCTTGCTGCCTTTAGACGGATAGAAGTTGTCATCTGCTGTATCCCAGAAAAGAAAGCCTTGAAAGCCTCTCTGATGGCCACCTTGCTGGCCCGACACCTCGTTGCGCGAAAACATCCCCTGGCTTTCAAACTGATCATGAGTATCTCGCTGTCCTAAGAGCTTTAACCCTAAACTAAGAGAGCGATAGACTTTGGTCTCTCCACCAAATTCCAAGGCGACGCGATTCTCCTGGTATACCTCTTCATCAGCAAGCCGCGTATTATTACCAACGCCATAGTATTTTTGGGGAAACTTGGTTAATTCAAAGTATCCAAAAAAAGCAAAATTACCATTATCAAAGTTTTGCTTCGTACCAGTGGCCCAAAGAAGCTGCTTTTTCTCCGTATACATGAGACCAGAGATGATGGGTGAAGGCTTCCTCACACTCGTATCTTTTGTGTAAATAATGACCGCACCTAAGCCAAGCCCTGTTTCTGGTGTGCGAAACAATGCCGGCATCCCCGCTGTTTCGGACAGCGACGGTGCAGCTCGTTTTTTATCGTCACCAATTTCCTGGCAAAACACAGTGCGACTTACGAGAAGTAAACCTATAGCAATGAATCGACCTAGTTTCGGCAAGATTTTGCTCTCATTCGCCAAATTTTTCAGTTAAAGCTTATCGAATCTAAAATGAAAGTCAGTATGCAATGCCGTCCTGACTTTGATTCATAAAGCATAAAATCTAGTCAATAGAACGGCTTGTCATCGACAAATCGAGAGAAAATCTTTAGATGGAAGTGTAAAGGATGAGCTTTTTTACGGCCTTCTCATTGCCGACGGAGCATTTGCTATACTCTCTAAGGTCGCATCGATCCATTCTAAAAGTGCTTTCTGCCTTTCACTAAGTATGATTTGCGACTTTAACTCTTCCTGCAAAAAAGGCAAATCTTCAAGAATATCGACATCTGTCAAAGTTTTTAAGATGTGAACGGTGCCGTGCGCCTGCAATTCCTGTAACAAAATTTCACAGGTTTTGGCATCACTATAAGGTATGTTTTGCCAAAATTCCTGACTAAGCGGCAGACGCCCAGCAAACACATAAAAGCCACCATCCCGAGCTGGGCCAACGACAAAATCGAAGTGTTCCAAAAGCTTACCTAAGCTGGAAAATAGGTGTTGTGATACTTGTGGAGCATCCGCTCCTAGCAGGGCGGCAAACGGATAGCGGGCGATAAGCTGCGAATAAACTGCGGCTAGTCTGTCTGCTAAATCGCCTTCTCCTTGCATGACAACAGGAAGATGCTGCCACCTAGCTTGTGCTTCCAGCTGTGTTTCAGCTATGGCCCAGACTCCTTGAATTTCGGTCTCACAAGCTTGTAATTGTTCAACGATGCAGTCACAGGCTAAACGATAGAACTCGTAAGCACGGCTCTCACCGATCCCGCTCGCCAAGCGGGTTTTTAAAGGAGAATAACCAATGGTTTTGACAAATATCGCAGCAGCGCCTGGGCTCATGGTTTTGCACCTATCCGCTGTTTCATAAGTTTCCATAGTTCTGGTAAAGCTTGTTTCCAAGTCAAAATAAAATGCTTCTTTGTTGTCTGGAACCAGCCATATTGCTGATATTTACGGGAGCTGGTGCGAATGGCTAGCGGGACTCGCTGTAAGGGTATCCTTTGCTGGTGGCATGTCCAAGCAAACTTATGGTCTTCCCCATACGCCACTCCCGTTTCAAAGCGACCCAGCTGCAACCAGAGCTGCCGCTCCAGCAAGAAGCCTTGATC
This sequence comes from Oligoflexus sp. FD111, assembly GCA_048816425.1. Lineage (GTDB taxonomy): Bacteria > Bdellovibrionota_B > Oligoflexia > Oligoflexales > Oligoflexaceae > JBMDZZ01. The sequence goes on along the minus strand of JBMDZZ010000014.1, from coordinate 19,946 downwards.
ACCAAAAGGCATACCTAAATAGCGAGAGCGAATATTCGCCCCCCATTGGTTTAAGGCCATCAAATTCAACTTGGCTTCCGTAAAACTTAAATCAAAATAGTATAAGGCTCTTTTCGACTCAGTCGTGATGCCTTCTATCCACGTGAGATGCCGTTGATCGATAACGGAGTCGGCATGTAAAAACCAAAGCCAGTGACCACGGGCTATGTCGCCCCCCTGGTTCAATTGCCAAGCTCGACCTGGAGGTTGAGCCTTGACCCAATGAATGCGTTTTTCGTCCTGCTGACTCTTTCGCAAGCATGCTTGCCAGTCATTCTTGTCGACAGAATCCACCATGATAAAGATCAATTCCCAGGTATGGGGGAGAGGTGGCAGATCTTGCAGCAAGGTTTTCCAAGCAAGATCTCCACCACCGACAGGCACAACGATGCTTAAGTGTGTGGGCAAAGTTACCAAAAAATCTAAACCTTCACTGTTAGCAACACGAACCTTGGCCGATCGTTGCCTTGTAATCCTGACCCTTGGTTTCTTTTGGGTCCCGCATGAGTGTTTTGCTTGTACAAGGAAACTCTGTGGCGTCTTCCGCAGCAACTGCTTGTAATGGTTTGACTAGATAAAAGTGCTCTTGGTAAGGCTCTTTGCTGAAAATTTCGAAGGTCTTACGGCAGACGGCGACACGCTCACCGCGAACGAATTCATGACCATCATCATCACGCACCGATTGAAATGGCCCCTTGTAGACCAGTGCTTCTTTATGGTCCCAACATTCACCTTCTTTACCTTTGTAGGCAATCACGGTAACAGAGCGGAACTCGATACCTTCAACTGTCTGCCAAGGAGTTTCATCACGTTTAGCCAGGCTTATTCCATAAAATCCTGCACGTTCAAAGGCCCGCAAAAATTCGGCTTCCTGATAGGCGCCCGAGATGCAGCCACTCCAAAGCTCAGCATCATTTTGCATATGTTCTGGTATTGGCTCATCACTGACGATATCGCTGATGACGGCTCGACCGCCACGCTTTAAAACGCGAAATATTTCCTGAAACAGCAATTCTTTTTGCGAGTTTTCGACAAGGTTTAAGACGCAGTTACTGACGACAACATCGACACTGTTATCTGCCACCAATGGCGATTCACTCATCAAGTTTTGGCTAAGCTCTTCAAATTTCCGCAAATCCGCTTCTGACTGGATAGGATTTTCCCGCAAGTAAGTATCGACTCGATCACGGTCTAATTTCAGATCTTGAATTTTGCCCTTTCTGAATTCAACGTTCTCATAGCCAATACGTTCCCCAACCAGAGTCGCCGCATTTTTTGCTATCTCTAACATGTCATCGTTCATATCGATGCCAATCACGCGACCCTCAGACCCAACGACCTGCGAAGCGATAAAACAGATCTTACCTGTGCCACTTCCGAGGTCCAAAACCGTTTCGCCCTTTTTCACAAAAGCGGAAGGATCGCCGCAGCCATAATCCCGCTCAATCACCTCTTGGGGAATGACTTTGAGATATTCCTGATTATATTCAACCGGACAACATAACGCCGGGACTTGAGCTTGTGCAGCTTCGCTGTAGCGATTGCGGACGGCGGAATCGACATTTAGCCTGTCTTCCTGTGTCATATTAACCTCCTAAAGCACCATATGTGTGGCGTCATCTGTGAAAGGAATTTTGCATTATTACAAACAGCTCGCGACTGCGCTATGAATTTCCCTACAAGATACCGCTTATTGCTCGTTTTGCTGCAGTAGTTTTCCTTCGCCAGGAGCGGACTTTTTCTCAGCAAAGGCAGACAGCTCACAAAGACATTTGGTATCTTGGCGGCTTTGATATAGTATCCAAAGCCTGAAATTACGGGGTCGTAAATAGGTCGTTTTGAGAGTATCCTGCGACCAATTTGGGAATGATACAGCGAAGACATGAGGTTACCATGGGACAGAAAATGCAAGACTCGTTTAAGTGCCGCAAGACTTTGCAAATTGATGGGCAGACATTTCACTATTTTGATCTGCCAGAAGCCGCAAAAAATGGCGCAGGGGATATCAAGAAACTTCCGCTCTCTTTAAAAGTACTTTTGGAAAACTTACTCCGTCATGAAGATAACTCAGTCGTAACCAGTGACGATGTCAAAGCCGTCAGCGCGTGGTTGAAAAACAAATCATCCACTCATGAAATCGCCTACCATCCCGCACGCGTTTTAATGCAGGATTTTACGGGTGTTCCAGCCGTCGTGGATCTGGCAGCGATGCGTCAAGCCATGACACGTCTTGGTGGAGATCCGAAAAAAATCAATCCACTTTCTCCAGTCGATCTGGTCATCGACCACTCCGTAATGGTTGACTATTTTGGCGGCAAGGATTCTTTCGAGAAAAACGTCGAACTCGAATTTGAAAGAAATGGCGAGCGCTACCAGTTCCTAAAATGGGCGCAGACGTCCTTCGATAATTTCCGCGTCGTTCCTCCTGGCACCGGTATTTGTCACCAAGTCAATCTCGAGTACCTCGCCAAGGTTGTGTGGCATAGCGAAGTTAACGGTGAAACTTTTGCATACCCAGACACCTGTGTGGGAACAGATAGCCATACGACTATGATCAACGGCCTTAGCGTTCTCGGTTGGGGTGTCGGTGGTATCGAAGCAGAAGCTGCTATGTTGAGCCAGCCTGTTTCCATGCTAATTCCTGAAGTCGTCGGTTTCCGCCTTTCTGGTAAACTTCCTGAGGGAACGACGGCAACTGACTTGGTCTTAACTGTTGTGCAAAAACTTCGGGAAAAAGGCGTCGTCGGCAAATTTGTTGAATTTTATGGCCCCGGCCTGACACATCTGGGTTTAGCAGATCGGGCAACTATAGCCAACATGGCCCCAGAATACGGTGCAACTTGCGGCTACTTCCCGATTGATCAAGAAACCATCCGCTATTTGCGCTTCACCGGCCGCGATGAAAAGCAAGTGAAGCTTGTCGAAGCCTATGCGAAAGCTCAAGGCCTGTGGCACCAGCCAGAATTAGAGCCAGAATTCACAGATGTTTTAGAGCTGGATCTGGCAAAAGTAGAGCCCAGCCTTGCTGGTCCGAAAAGGCCACAAGACCGTATCGTTCTATCAAAAGCGCAACAATCTTTCACCGAGCTGTTGCAAAATGTCTACGAGCTTCCTAGTCAGGATCAGAAAAAAGAATTTCCTGTCGAGGGAGCAAACTACAAAATCAAGAACGGCGACGTTGTTATTGCTGCGATCACAAGCTGCACGAACACATCGAACCCATCCGTTCTGATGGCTGCTGGCCTCGTGGCGAAAAAAGCCGTGGAAAAAGGCTTGAAAGTGAAGCCCTGGGTGAAACCTTCCCTGGCCCCCGGATCGCAGGTCGTTACCGACTATCTGGAGCATGCCGGTCTACAAAAATACTTGAATGAGCTGGGATTCAACCTGGTTGGTTACGGCTGTACAACTTGTATCGGTAACTCCGGACCAATCCCCGAAAATATTTCCCAGTCGGTCCAAAAAAATAACCTCGTCGCCTGTTCGGTTCTTTCTGGTAACCGAAACTTCGAAGGCCGTATCAATCCCGACGTGAAAGCTAACTACTTGGCCTCACCACCTCTCGTTGTCGCCTATGCTCTTGCCGGTAGCATGACCGTCGATATCACGAAAGAGCCGATCGGACAGGGAAAAGATGGCAAAGACATTTACCTCAAAGACATCTGGCCAAGCACCGAAGAAGTCAATGAAGCTTTAGAGAAGCACCTGACGTCGGAAATGTTTAGCCAACGCTACAGCAATGTATTTGCTGGCCCGAAGCAATGGCAGGAAACCAAATCCAGCACAGGCTTCACTTTTGAGTGGGATGAGAAAAGTACATACGTCCGTCACCCAACGTTTTTTGAAAGCATGACAGCCGATGTGAAAGGTCAGCAGGACATCGTCGGTGCCAGGCCTTTAGCGATCCTGGGTGACAGTGTTACCACGGACCATATTTCACCTGCCGGCTCTATCAAAGAAGACAGCCCTGCCGGACTCTATTTGAAGTCACATGGTGTTGCCAAGAAAGATTTCAACTCTTACGGTTCACGTCGTGGTAACCATGAAGTCATGATGCGCGGAACCTTTGCCAATATTCGTATCCGCAATGAAATGGTTGCGGGCGTCGAAGGTGGCTTTACGCAGTTGATGCCATCTGGCGAGCAAATGTCGATCTACGATGCAGCCATGAAATATGCCGCTGAAAAAACTCCGCTTGTTGTCATTGGTGGCAAAGAATACGGCACCGGTTCATCAAGGGATTGGGCTGCTAAAGGAACTTTCCTTCTAGGTGTCCGCGCTGTCATTGTCGAAAGCTTTGAGCGTATTCACCGCTCCAACTTAATCGGTATGGGCGTCCTTCCCCTGCAATTTAAGGATGGGCAAAACCGTTTGAGCTTGAAGCTTAACGGCAAAGAGCGCTTTGACATTCAAGGCTTAAAGGATCTGAAACCTCGCCAGGAAATCGCTTGTACGATTCATCGGGAGGATGGCAGCAAGGAAACCATCCAGCTAGCATGTCGCCTTGATACATACGACGAGCTGAGTTACTACCAAAATGGCGGCATATTGCAGTACGTCTTACGTAAACTTCTCTAATTCATTTTTTGGCGATTGACATCATTTCGCGATTTTAAAATGACAGGCAGGCTTTTTAAGCCTGCCTGTTTTGTTTTAAAGAGGGAAAACTATGCTTCACGACTTGCATTAAGGGCTGTGCTTGCTAGGATAAACGATCAAAAGAGCGCTTTGATTGATGGACAAGAGTGAGAGGGTTGACATGATATTTGACGTAAGTACACAAGAATTCCAAACAAAAGTCATCGAGCAGTCACAAGAAATTCCCGTATTAGTTGATTTTTGGGCGGAATGGTGTGGTCCTTGCCGCATGCTCACTCCGGTGTTAGAAAAAATTGTCAGCTCCATGGATGGCCGCATCATGTTGGCTAAAGTCAATACAGAGACCGAGCTAGAACTAGCCCAACGCTATGGCATCCGGGGCATACCAAGTGTCAAACTATTTGTGAATGGACAGCTAAAGTCAGAGTTCCAAGGCAATCTACCAGAAGCACAGATTCGTTCTTTTATCGATCAATTTTGCCCTAATGAAACGGATCAATATTATCAGAAAGCCAGTGTCTTTTTAAATGAGGGCAAAGCCACCGAAGCATTAGAGCTTTTTCAGAAAGCACTCGATAGTCAGCCTGATCATGAAGAAGCAATGATGGGACTCAGCAAGTCGCTACTGCGCTTAGGAGAAGTTGATAAGGCCAAATTTTGGATCGAGCAAGTCAACCCGCAGAATGTACGAGCACAATTTTTGAAAGATCTCATTTTATTGATGGAGCAGGCACAGAGTCCTGAAATCAAGGAATTTGCCGATGGCACAGACAAAGCAGCTAAATTCTATGCCAATGGACTAGCGCATCTAGCAAAAGGTGAGTTTGAAAAAGCCTTAGAATCTTTCCTCGAGTCGGTGAAAGAAGATCGCAGCTTCTCTGACGAGGCTGCACGGAAGGCAATGGTGACTGTTTTTGAAGAGCTTGGTGCAAAACATCCGCTAACGCTAGACTTCCAAAAAAGCCTTGCGCGATCTTTGTATTAAAAGAAAATCCGCGAGGGATTTTTTATGCTTGCATGCTACAAAACGTGTGACTCCGGCAGCTGACAGAAGCTTTCCGGATTCACATGTGCTTGCCATTTAAATTTTTTGATCCTGTGTCTTCAACCAATCATTATTTTTTACTTGGTCTTTTTGAATTTGAAAATGCAGCTCAAGATCTTCGGAAACATTCGCGACAACACCCATCGCAACTTTAGGGCTTTCAAGGTTAAAATGTAAAAATTTAGTTTGAATCGCTCCTTTTATTTGCTCGCCATCAACTTCAGGCTTAATAACCAAGCGATATGACTCTTCACCGATCCAAACCGTAATTGGCATTTCCATCGATTCTCCAGCCCAGAATTGCCGCCAGCTTTGCTGATCCATCAGATCAGTTTCCAGCAAGAGCTCGGACCGCACATCACCACGCAGAAGTTCCACAACATCCTTATCACGCTGTGCATCGCCACTATCAAACTTATCGAGAGGAACACTCATCGTCAGCTGATAGCTGTGTTCCGGAGTATCACTGTCAGTCGATTGAAATTCCGTCGTAATTTCGCAATTTTTACCTACTGGCTCTGTCTTCTTAAATAAAAACATGACTTTTTCAGTCTTCCATGCGACACAGTGATCATTCTGGCTAAACACATCTGCTAGGAGAGGATTGGCCATGAAACCCGCAATTACACCTGTTAACCAGATTTTTTTCTGCATCATCAGCTCCTGAATTGTCATATGTTAAGTCTTCAATAGACCAGTCAAACCCTGATCTTTGATGAGCTTGATTTATGGAACTCCCAAAATATGGCACTCAATTCAATATACCGCACTGAGAGCAAATCAGAACCTGAAATGTGGGAAGGAGCCATGCGAGACCGTGAAATTCAATCTGGCAAGTGAAAGACGTTTTTTTGCAGGAGAATGAGCGACAATGATCCAGCCAGCAATTGCCTCGAACTAAGATTTTTCTTGGAAATCACAATGTAGATTTGACGCCCATATAGAGCAATAGAACGATCACTGAACGATAAGAATTATGGCGGCCCCACCAGGAATCGAACCTAGAATTACCGCTTAGGAAGCGGTCGTTATATCCGTTTAACTATGGGGCCAGAAGGAACTTGATTGATACCATCATGTACCAACCAAGTCAATTGGCTTATACTAGGAAGGGATTCTGAGGTCCTTGTTAAAGGCCCTCAGAGTCTATACTTAGATAAGCATCGCCAGAGGGTTTTCCAAATAAGACTTGAGCGTCTGTAAGAATAGGGCACCAGTCGCACCATCAATGACGCGGTGATCACACGATAAAGTCATTTTCATGCGCTGTTGGACCACAAGCTCACCAGAAGCATCAACCCAAGGCGTTGGAATCGTGGCGCCGACTGCCAAAATCGCAGATTGTGGCGGATTGATAATCGCCGTGAATTCTTCAATGCCCATCATTCCTAAGTTGGAAATGGAGAAAGTTCCTCCTTGAAACTCTTCCGGCTTTAAGGAGTTGTCTTTGGCTTTTTTCGCCAATTCCTTGCTGCGGCGCGCAATCTCTCTCACACCTAAAGCATGCGCCCCTTTGATGATAGGCGTAATCAAGCCGTCTGGTATCGCCACTGCCATTGAGATATCAACCGAGCCGAAGCGGCGAATAAAACCACCTTGCCAGGATGCATTCACTTCCGGATGACGAACGAGTGCTCGCGCAACAGCCAAGACGATGAGGTCGTTGACGCTGACTTTAGGTGGAGATCGGTCATCTCCTTCTTTGACTTCGCTATTGAGCTGCTTACGCCACTCAATTAACTTTGCCATATCAACCGAAATCGTTAAATAGAAGTGTGGCGCTTCGTTTTTACCAAGCAAGAGGCGTTTGGCAATGGTTTTGCGCATCATCGAGTTGGGGATGTCGTGGTCACCAGTGGTGGAAACTGCGGGGACCACCTCAGCTGCGCTTGCTATAGGTTCTTCTCTAGTCGGCTCAGCAGTTGGTGCCCGCATTGACAGCCCAGAGCGCAGAGCTTCTTCGACGTCCCGAATAACCACTCGACCACTTGGCCCTGAGCCTGAAATTTGGCTCAGATCTAGTTGGTTTTCCTTAGCAACTTTGCGAGCTAAAGGGGAAGCTCGCAAACGTCCACCGTTGGTAGTAGCAGCACCCGCCTCAGCACCAGCGCGCTGTGGTTGCTCTGGTGCTACTTCAGCTTTATTAGCTTTTTCTTCCGGCTTGGCAGCCGTTTTTTCTTCAGTTTTGCCGTCAGCCTTGCCTTTTGACAAGAGTTGATCGACATCAACTTTTTCATCTTTTTCGCCAAGAACTGCAATCGGGGAATTTAAGTCACAAGACTCCCCAGCCTTAACGAGAATTTTTAGAAGATAACCTTCTTCAGGCGAGTTATATTCCATCGTCGCTTTATCAGTTTCGATTTCGACGAAGGCTTCGCCCTCTTCGATAAACTCACCTTCTTTTTTTAACCAAGTTGCTACTGCCCCTTCTTCCATCGTATCGCTGAGCTTGGGCATTTCTATGATTTCAGCCATAAACTGTATCCTTTATTGTCGGTACAATACGTTCTTCACCGCTTCAACAATTCTTTCTGTTCCGGGTAACGTTCGCTCTTCTTGAGCTTCGTTATAAGGCATGGGAACAAATTCATTTGTGACTCTTGTAACGGGCGCATCGAGATCATCAAAACAATTTTGTTGAATTTGCGATGCAATTTCAGCACCAACAGCGGCAAATCCCCAAGCTTCCTCAACGATGACGACGCGATGCGTTTTTTGCACGGACGAGAAAATCAAATCAAGGTCAAGAGGCTGTAAGGTCCGAGGGTCAAGGACTTCTACTGATATTCCATCACGCTCTAGCTGCTCTGCTGCTTCCAAAGCCTTGTGGACGACTTTGTTCCATGCGATGAGAGTGACATCGCTACCTTCGCGCTTGATATCACCTTTGCCTAATGGAATGAGATATTCATCTTCTGGAACTTCACCCTTCATCCCATACATCAATTCGCTTTCCAAAAAGATGACAGGATTATCATCACGAATGGCTGACTTTAATAAGCCTTTGCCATCATAAGGAGTTGCAACAGAAACAACCTTAAGACCGGGAACATTCGCCAGCATCGGCTCCATGGCCTGACTATGTTGAGCACCCAACATGTGGGCTGCACCGTTCGGCCCACGATAGACGATCGGCACTTTAAACTGGCCGCCAGACATATAATGCATTTTTGCTGCATGATTGACAATTTGATCGAATGCTTGAATGCCGAAGTTCCAAGTCATCATTTCGATAATCGGCCTTAAACCGACCATCGCCGCACCAACACCTAAGCCTGCAAAGCCATTTTCTGAAATGGGAGCGTCCCAAACGCGGCGAGGCCCAAACTGCTTCAACATACCCTTGGAAACTTTATAGGCACCATCGTATTGCGCTACTTCTTCACCCATGAGGAAGACTGTTGAATCACGTTCCATCTCCTCAATCATGGCTTGCCCGAGCGCTTCTCGAAACGTTATGACTGCCATCTGACTAACTCACTTTCCTTCAAGTTTGATCAACAAAGACATTAGTTTTTAATATCAAGCGTAGACATGATCCCAAAGTTCTTCGACTGGCGGATATTCAGAGGCATCGGCAAACGCTTCGGCTTCTTTTACGCGTTTTTTAGCTTCTTGATCCCATTCTTTTAATTCATCTTCATTAGCTACTTTATTTTCGACAAGGTAGCGGCCCATGCGCAGGATTGGATCACGGTTCTTTTGGTAATCTTCCACTTCTTCTTTGGTTCGATAGGTAGCAGGATCGGATACCGAATGACCACGGTAACGATAGGTTAAGGCTTCCAATAAATGTGGCTTCTTATCTTTGCGCATTTTTTCAACGACAGATGAAACATGGCGATAAACAGTCACCGCATCCATACCATCGACATCGGAGTGATCCATGTCAAAAGCCAGAGCGCGTTTCCATAAATGCTCGACACTTGTCGTGCGGCGAATGTCGGTTCCCATTCCGTACTTGTTATTTTCGATGATAAATAGAACTGGCAATTCCCAAGTAGCCGCCATATTCATGGCTTCAAAAAATTGGCCTTGGTTGGTTGCTGCGTCTCCCAAATAAACTACGCAAATGTCGTCTTCTTCCCGATAGCGGATGGCAAAGCCAACACCCACGGCGATTGGAACTTGACCGCCGACTATACCATGTCCGCCAAGGAAGCGATGTTCTTCACTAAACATGTGCATCGATCCACCTTTGCCGCGACAGCAACCGTCAACCTTGGCAAACAACTCAGCCATGACAGCGTTAGGTTCGATACCTTTGCCGATACTTTGCGTATGGGATCGGTAGCCGCTTAACATGTAATCACTATGACGCAAAGACTTTTGCACACCAACAGCTAAGCCTTCTTGACCAATATGTAAGTGACAAAATCCAGAAAACTTGCGCTTAGTGTAGGCTATGCCTACACGCTCTTCAAAGCGCCGAAACAGACACATATCCTTGTACATATCGATCAGTAATTCGTTTTCGATTTTTGCTCTCTTTTTTTGAGTCATGGACAATTTCCTAAAATTTTTAGGCAAAAAAATACCGCTGGCAGCATATCCTGTCAGTCAGGACATGCTGCCAAAACCTGTGTTAATCATTTACACCGAAGATCAATCAGCTGAAAGACTTGATTGCAATAGTCGCATTAGTTCCTCCAAATCCAAAAGAGTTAGAAATTGCTACGTCTACCCGTTTTTCTACTGCCTGGTTGGGCGTGTAGTTAAGAGTACATAGTGGATCTGGAGTATCTAGATTCGCCGTTGGCGGGATCACATTATGATAGATCGCCAAAGTTGAGTAGATCGCTTCAATACCACCTGCCGCTCCAATACAGTGACCCGTAACCCCCTTGGTCGATGAAATATGCAGTGAATTCGCATGCGTTCCAAAAACTTCCTGGATCGCTTCGGATTCGTACTGGTCGTTCATTTTTGTCGAGGTACCATGAGCGTTGATGTAGTCAACCTCTTCCGGTTTTAATTTGGCATCTACTAATGCAGCTCGCATGGCTCGCTGTCCCCCTTCGCCACGCGGGGGAGGAGCTGTGATATGATGAGCGTCTCCCGATAGGCCATAACCTACCAGTTCAGCATAAATGCGCGCACCGCGTCGTCGCGCGTGTTCTAAATCTTCCACAACCAGAACACCGGCGCCTTCGCCCATAACAAAACCATCCCTATCAAGGTCAAAGGGACGGGAAGCTTTTTCTGGTTCTTCATTTCTTGTACTCAAGGCCTTCAAGGCGGCAAATGAGCCAATACCCAATGCACTAATGACGGACTCAGCACCACCACAGACCATAGCATCTGCCGCACCTTCACGAATATATCGCATGGCTTCGCCTATAGCGTGGGTACCACTAGCGCAGGCTGTGGTCGTACAAACATTGGGCCCTTTCAACTGCAAGCGGATAGATACGACACCTGCAGCCATATTGGGAATGGCATATGGAATAAAAAATGGTGATAACCGTTTTTCACCTTTGCTATCCAGAGTACGTGTGCTTTCTTCGATCATGGACAAACCGCCCATACCCACACCAATGGCACAACCATAGCGATCCGGGTTTTTGTCGGTTTCCAATCCGGCATCTTGTACGGCTTGAATTGCAGCAACTGTGGCGTACTGAATAAATCGAGGTACTTTACGAAGGTCTTTGGGATCAATGTATTCGACTGGATTCCAGTCTTTGATTTCACCAGCAATTTGGACCCGATGTTCTGACGGATCGTAACCAGTGATGCGGCTGATACCAGAACGACAATTGACTGCCGCTGTCCAAGCGTCATTTACATTTTGGCCCGTTGGTGCAACGGTACCCATACCTGTTATTACGACCCTTCTCATAGGCTCACCCTTTTTTTGTCGTGCTACGAGTTATCAGAAATGGATCTGAGTGTATACTTCCCAATTATCAAATACCCATCGAGTTCGCACCCCGATTTTAGTTGCGACGAGTGAACATATCATCACAATTCGACGAAAAATCGACTAAGTCTCCTGCTCCTTGTGCCGAACTAATCGGCTTAAACCGGGAATATAGCGTGGGTCAAGGGTCGACTCCGACGGAGGGAGACGATTTTTTTGGTAAACCAAGAACGAGCCAAAAAGCAATAGGATGATGTTTGGCAACCATGCTCCAAGCGGTGCAGAAATTTGTCCTTTTTCGGCTAAAAACTTAAATGACATCATAAAGACGTAGCCAATGATGATCGTCAATATGGTACCAATATAACCAAAGCTTTTGCCTCGCCTTTCATCCTGAATGCCTAACACCATGGCAAAAAGGGCGAATGTAATACAGGAAAATGGCAAGCCGATACGTTGGTGAAAGAGAAACCGGGCTTTCAGATAGGTGTCACGAATTGCCGGATCCTCCGTTTTATCCTCAATCTCATTCAGATAGTTCCAAAGTTTTTTCGGGCCAAAGCTCCGATAATCATCAATAGTGGAGTCAGGTCCAAAAATTTGTTCCTGAAAAATGCGAAGAATATCGAGCTCAGCTCGCTTGAATTTAATGAGAGTTGTTTCATCATGCCCCGGCTGACTAGACACCAGCACCCCATAGTCAAAGGACATCCGCAAATCACCGGCCTCGACCGAGCCGGTAATTTCTCCGCTTGGGGCCATCAATGTAAAATTTTGATCGACGTTTTTTGGTCCCGGCGCCAACATTACATTTTCAAAGTGAGAGCGATCTGCTGAGACCGTCTCGGCATAAAGGACATAGCCAAGAAAGTCATCAAGAAACACTCCTGCCTTTAAGCGAACGCGGATGATGTTATCCAATTCGGTCTGTGTCTTTCGATGATAAAACGAGACGGTTTCCCGTCGTCCCCAGGGTTCAAAATACATCGCACAATAGATAGCAACGACGTAAAGAACAGAGCCAATCAACAAAACGGGAACCACAGCGCGGCGCAAGGAAAAACCAGAAGCTAGCATCGCTGTAAACTCGCCATCAGCAGAAAAACGGCTAAAGGCCAAAAGCACCGCAAACATGAATGCAATGGGAATCGTAAATGCCATAAAAGGCAGCATAATAAAGAGAAACGGCAGGAGGACATTTTCGAGAGTCAACCCGAAAGTTACCAAGACTTCCGACAAACGAATTAACTGCGACACGACAATTACCGCGCTCAAAATACAGAGGGTAATAAAAAATTGCGGTATCAGCTCTTTTAAGAAATAGTGGAAAAGAGTAATCGCCCGTCTCCTTTGCGCAACAGATGGCAATTTTTTAAATAAAAACCAACCTTAACGGCCTATATAAAAAAATAACAGGATTCGATATAATAAAACAGATATCATGGCAGGGCTCAGACTAGCTCTCTTCAATCAACACAAGACGCAAGATCTACATTACATGAAAATCAAATTCGCTCAATCCCAGTTTGGCTGCTTTCGAGCCAGGCTCATCGGCATCATGTTTGGTTTCAGCCTAAGCGGCTGTTGGCAGTCTATTGCACAAAAAGCTGAAGATACGAATCCTTCTTACCAGCGGCAAACGATACATCCAGAGCTAGCGGAACTACCTCTAAATTTTCCTGAATGGGAAGAAGGTGAGCCGCTGACTATCAATCAACGTGAAACAACACTATCCCCTGAAATTCAAGCGCGGTTGGACCGTTTTATTCGCTTTCGCGGCAATCCCATCGCTGCTGTTATGCTTGTTTCCGTTGAGACTGGTGAAATCTTGGCCATGTCACAAGGACGCCCACCAGAAGATTGGGAAGGTAAGACCCATACCGCTCTCCATAGTGGATTTCCTGCCGCATCGCTATTTAAGACTGTGGTGTCTGCTGCAGCTTTCGAAATTGCCGATATGAATCCTGACGAACCGATCGGCCTTGTCGGTGGTTGCGCCCGGGTCCATGCACGTGGCAACTGGATGCGTTTCGATGTGAAAGGCCCGAGACATAGCCTTTCCCTTAAACGAGCATATGGCAGCTCATGCAATGGTTTTTTCGCTAAACTCGCCGTCAATGAAATCGGTTTTGGTCCTATACTAAACTTTTCACGTCGATTCGGCTGGACTGGTCAACAGATCAATGCAGATTTCAAGTTGACGCCAAGCCCTATCCGTGAGCCTGACCCCAAAGCATCATCCGTCCATACCATTGGCAAATTTGCGGCAGGCTTTGGCTATGTCGGCATCTCAGCAGCACATGCCGCCTGGCAAACTCTAGCGATTGCCAACGATGGTATTCCGAAGCCCATTCGCCTCTTTCGCGAAGGTGAAACGGCTTGGGAAGAAAACCGGGAAGAGCGCCTGGTCAGCTCAAAAACAGCACAGACACTGCTCTCTATCTCCGATGCATCCGTCCTCGGTGGAACCGCATCTTCAGCCTTTCGACAAGGCCGTTATCGGCGTCTTCGCTTCGATGTTGGCGGGAAAACAGGTACCCTGACTGGCAGTTATCCGAAGGGGCTGACAACCTGGTTTGCCGGCGTTTATCCGAAAAAAGACCCAGAAGTGGTCGTCGTCAGCGTTACGGTATTAGAAGAACTATGGCAGTTTCGGGCAACCAACCTAGCTGCCGAAGCCTTGCTCAGTTATAGAGAATGGCAATCTCAAAGAACTTCTTATGTAAAAACCGGGTCTTCGACAGCTCAAAAAAATTAGATACGAGCTATCTTTTTATGTTATTTGTGACGCCCCTAAAATTTTGATAGAAGTGACTGTTCCATGGTTTTCAAAATTTTAGGGGTATTTTCATGAGTGACGCTACCATCCCAGTCCTTGATCTGAATGATTATCTTTCATCCAATCCAGACAAGAAACAGCAATTTATCCAGGGCGTTGGTGAGTCACTGGCAGAAGTAGGATTTTTTGCGCTAACCAACCACGGCTTGGACCAGGACCTGGTGAAGCATGCCTACCAAGCTTCGGAAGAGCTCTTCTTGCAAGATGCCCCTGTTAAAGCCAAATATGAAAACCTAGAGCTGAAAGGCCAAAGAGGTTACACATCTTTTGGCAGAGAGCACGCGAAAGATTCAAATGCTCCTGACTTAAAGGAATTCTGGCACGTCGGGCAAGAGTTAGCCGTCGATCACCCTCTCTATCATCAGTACCCGACAAATATTTGGCCGCAGGAATTACCTGAATTTAAAAATGTAATGCTGGAAACATTCCGCAAGTTAGAAAGCTGCGCTTTAAAATTACTGGAAGCTTGCGCGCTCTACATTAATGAGCCAAAAGATTTGATTCGCCAAATGGCCGTCGATGGCAATTCAATATTGCGTTTGATCCATTATCCACCGATCCCGGAAGATGCTCATCCCCAAAGCATTCGTGCTGCAGCCCATGAGGACATCAACCTGATCACCTTGTTGATCGATGCCACCAGCTCAGGTCTGGAAATTCTTGACCGTCAAGGCAAGTGGCTTCCTGTCATCACTCCCAAAGACTGCGTGATTGTTGACGCTGGCGATATGCTACAAAATTTGACGAATGGATTTTTTAAGTCGACGACCCATCGCGTGGTCAATCCCGATGATAGCCGCAGTCGGCGCTTTTCTATGCCATTTTTTGTTCATGCTCGGGGCGAAGTTGATCTAAGTCCTTTGCCGACTTGTGTGGCCAAGACTGGTGGCGTGCAAAGCTATCCCAATATTAGTGCTGAGAAGTATTTACATCAGAGACTAGTTGAAATCGGATTAGCTTAAAATTTCTACATGTAAGCAGTAAAACAATAAAGGCTTCTGAATGCAGAGGCCTTTTTTTCGTCAATTAAGCAATGGTCTTTAGGTTGCAAGCTATCGGCACAAAGCCTTCGACCCGCGTCGTAAATTGTAATCGCATACCGACTTTGACTTCTTTAAGTTTGGCCTTATCAATATCATGAGGAAAGAACATGATACTTCCCTTTTGAAAGGCTGGATCGTCCACTTTTAACCAGCCGACACGATCAGGGTTATAATGAGCTACAGTACCGGAAAATTCAAAGTCTGACACTTGATCTACGATCATAGCGCCTGTGTTTTCCAAGCGATCCAATGCCTCCTTTACCACTTGAAATTTGTCATCACCTTTTTTAACCATGATATAAAGCATATGTTTGGCACGGGTACAGGCCACATAAAACAGGCTGGACATGATAGGGTTTTGAAACGGAAGGTTATATTCGCTGAGATTGGTAATGATACCAACCGACGTTTCCAAACCTTTAAAACTGCTGATCGTCGATACGGGAACATTGCCTTGGAGTTCTTCAGGTCTCGGCATATTGCGGTGTTTTAAAGTACCAATATCAAGCAGACCATAGTTGCCAAGTTTTTTGATATCCTTAAACCACGAGCCATCAACAAATGGTCGCCTGGCAGAAAGGATGGTCACTTCACTGGTTTTTAGGCCTTCTTTTTCAAATAATTTCCGAAACAGCTGAGCCAGCTTCTGCTCGGCATCCCGCTCGTCTTCGTAGGCTATGATTTCCGGAAAATAGCCTAAGCGTGCTGAATGAGAGCGCATGATTTCTGTTCCTGTACGGAAAGTACGGGAAAAACCGCTGATTTCACGCGTTATGCGATAATTATGAACTAAAGGAAAGTACGGTGTACGAATAGGTAGCACATCTTCTGGGATAAAGCTGCTATCTGAGCTTCCCGAGCCGAATACCCCTTGGCTGCGATCAAAGAAGATGTAGAAGTGAGATTCTTCTCCTTGGAGTACCGTCTCTAATGACTCCCACCAAAATGGCTGAACATCTTGAGCTTCATCACATAACAAGACATCATAGCGTCGATTAGACTGCAAAATCGCATCTTTTAAGCGTTCAGGGCCCACATATTGAATCCAATCCTCACGACTGCCATCATAACCATTAGGCCGCCGTAAGAGCTCAATTCCGTAGGATGAAGCTAATTCCCAATAGGTCTGAACATCGACTCCTGAACCCGTTTCTGTTTTCATATAGTTATTGAGCAGTGGGTTACTGGACAATAATAAAACTGTCTTTCCTTGGTCACGAAAGTGCCTGGCTAACATCATGGCTAAGACGGTCTTACCGGTTCCGGCCTCACCCTCAATTGCCAGCCTTTTTGTACTAGCAATGGGTGTCAGCAGGGTCTCATGAATCACTTCGATATCACGTACTTTCGAATCATGATTATCGATATAATCGCGCAAATAAAGGCGAGTGGTGTAAGTGGTACCACGTAAGATTCCGTCTAGGTCACGCCGGCAATCTTGAAAATTAAGAAATTGGGCTGGATGAACCATCTTTGAGATCTGCTTTAAATAGGCCTCCAGATCAGCAATACGCTGCCTACCAATGATCAAATCAGGACTGACACTTGCCGACTGAGGAATATCATCTTCATTAACAGATGGAAAGCTAACGAGGTGAGTGGTCGGAACCTTGACTCCTCGATTTTTTAAGAAACGTAGAAATCTGCTTTTCCAGACGAGAGCTTGTTGAAAAGGATCTTTAATGGCAAAGCTTTTACCATGGCGATTAACCGAATAGAACTGACCGACATTGGCATCAAAACTAATGCTCCAACCTTTAACTTCAATCACATATAAGCCATGTTTTGGATGGTACAACACGAAATCAATTTCATTATCGACCAAGCCCTTTTCCGGCTCTAAACTGGATAGCGTGCACGAATAATAGACATTCCAACTATCTGGCAATTGCTCACAATAGCGATAAAACGTTTCTTCAGCCTTACTGGCAAAAATGATTCGTTTTTGTCTGTGGTCAGGAAAAATCGTCGCCATAATTATCAACCTATCTTTTTATCTGCGTTCAGGCTTTGTATGATTTTACTAGGTTTTGGACTTCTTTATCACTAAGGTATGCCCCATGAAGGCGGCTCATACCGTGCTGAGATAGGTAAAGCATATCACCTCTACCAAGCAATGTTTCTGCTCCCATCTGATCTAGTATCGTCCTGGAATCGATTCCACTTAATACACGAAATCCAACACGAGTCGGGAAATTGGCCTTGATGAGGCCGGTCACGACTTCTACGGAAGGCCTCTGAGTGGCGATGACCATGTGAATGCCGGCCGCACGTGCTTTTTGCGCAAGCCTAGCGATAGGAGTTTCCGCATCCTTACCTAAAGTCATCATCAGATCCGCTAGCTCATCAATAATCAGAACCACATAAGGCAGAGGCTGCCAGCGGCCACGAAACTTCGGATGATCCGTTTTCTTCTCGGTTTTGATGATTTCATTGAAACTTTGGATGTTTCTCGTGCCGAGGCTACCCATCAGGTGATAGCGTCGTTCCATTTCTGCGACTAAGGCTTGCAGCTTTCTCTGGGCATCAACTTGTGGGTCCGTCACAACCGGGCAAGCCATATGCGGTAGCTTATTGAAAGCAGCGAGCTCAACCATTTTCGGATCAATCATCACAAAACGAAGAGTTTTAGGCGAGTGTCGGCAAATCAACGAGGCGATCAATGAGTTCATAAATACTGACTTACCTGAACCAGTTGAGCCAGCGACAAGAATGTGTGGCATATTTGCAAGATCGGCAATGACCGGCTCACCACTGGTATCCATTCCCATAGCTATCGGCAGTTCAAGAGATTTATTACGAAAAGACGCATGCTCTACCAAATCTCGGAACCCAATTTTGCGCGCCCTAGCATTGGGAACTTCAAAGCCTATCGTCCGTTTTCCAGGAATAGGGGCCAAGATGCGCAATGATTTAGCCTCAAGGAGTCGAGCAAGGTCCTCTGATAAACTGGTTATCTTTGACACTTTCTGTCCGGCTGAAGGCTCAAACTCGTAAGTCGTCACGACCGGCCCTTCGTTCACCGACAAGACTTTCCCTTGAACCTTAAATTCCTGAAGCTGTTCTGTTAGGCGATCAGCAATGGTCTGATGGTACTCGTCGGGTCTAACTTCCGCTGGTTCAGAGCTTTGAAACAGATCAAGTGCTGGTTTACCTTTGCTCTGACTTTGATCATAAATTTGCAATTCATGATGTAATGGTAAGGGTGGTGGCTGATTTTGGCCGGACTTCACCAATTGCGGTTTTGAAAATTTAATCGCGCTACCTGGAGGTGGAGGAATTGCATCACTTTTTCCCTCAGGTGCCAAGCCATTTTTTAACTGCGCCAGTCGCTGTTCTTCAGTTTGTTTGAAGCGCAACAAACGCTCCCATGACCAACGTGCAGCACGATAACCGTGGTATTTACTGGCTACAAGATGATCCTTTGTCTTGCTTGCCGTGAAGTGACCGGTGACCACTAAAGTGATAACCGACAGAGTAACCAAAATAATCAGCGAGCCACCATAGCCGAAACTGTTAAAAAGTGGTGTCGCAACGCCTTGACCAATCGCTCCACCATAACCAAAATACGGCTCGACAACTCCAGTATGCGCGCATTGGATCTCGACAATAGCTGCGATCCAAACGGCCAGAATCAGGAGAGCAACAGTTCGCCTTAGGTTTGGTGTCGGCGAAAAACCGGTAATCGTCAATAAGCCCCAAAGCCCGATGAAAACAGGCCATGAAAGACCAACAAAACCAAACAAACCCAACACAAAATGAGCAAGATTTGCCCCTACGGGTCCAGCTAAGTTCCGAATTTCCCACACGCCTTGCTGGCCAGCCGCATAATCCGAAGGATGATAACTATAGGCAGCAAGGGCGAGTATCATAGCAAGGCAAAGTAACAACAACCCCGAGACTTCCCGCCAAATTCGGGAAAACCTGTCAGCTTTTCGCTTAAACAACAACAACATCCGATTCCACATAACAACTCCGCATAACAGCCTCAAAAGAGTCCTGTTCTTTTGGCTTTCAAGAATTAGACCAAACAATGATTAGGTACTAAGCCAATAAAACAACAACAAAATTGCTTAGTACTAGTAGTCCAAAACACTCATATGTGATCAAATTTTATACAGTTAAGGATAGAAAAGAGAGGGCCACTTAATATTGGCGTATTTTAAGTTAGCAAATCGGCGAAAGAGCTGTTGTCTAAAAAATAGGCATATTCTTGTAACAGCGAACATTTGACTCCGAACGCAAAAAGTGTCGTAAAAAAACCATCCTGTCGCAACAGCATAAGCTGCTTATTTTATTACATATTTTTATGATGCACTGAAAATGTCGAATCGATTTGACAAAAATATCGACTAGACTCGACATTTTCTCATTCGAACCATAAGCCAACGATTTTTTAGATTATTCCAAGAGCAACTTAAACGGCTGAGACTCAAACCAAGTAGAGGTAAAGTTGAAAAGTTCCAAAAGCAAAAACCCCCTGCTCTTTGTGGGAGCAGAGGGTTTTTTATTTTTTAAGGC
>JBMDZZ010000013.1:0-156213 GCA_048816425.1 Oligoflexus sp. FD111 | reverse complement strand
TTTCGTTTCTTTGTCAGCTTTGTATACGAGTTTTAACTTCTCTAAAACATACTTGCACTCACTAGGAAATGAATTCTGAATCTCATAAAACATGCGCCTTGCATGATCCAGGCAGTGAACCTGGATGACCCGATATGAGTCGTTCAAAAGATTGGCGCTTAATCCATCACACATATAGATGGGAACCCCAGAATCACTTTGGCGAAATTCGAGGAGATTCTCTACATGGCGGCCCGCGCTCTTTTCATCAGTTAAGTAAAGCACAATAGTATGTCCTTCGGCTGATTTCGATACAATCGCCGTAGTTTGAGCTTTTTTTCCTGGTTTGCCCGTCGTCTTCGTTGGAGGGCCCTTACCGCGCAGCCAATCAAGAATCTTGATAGCTGTGTCATCGGCTAAGATCAGGCTGCCTTGAGCTGACTGATATACAAGCTCGCCATAGACAGGAAGAGCTGCATCGTAGACTTGAGCAACCATCGCATATTGATTTCCTTCCGGTAAGCCAATTCCCATTCTGTCCTGAATCTTAGCCAGCCGATAGAAGGGAATTCCAAACATAAAACGTAGACAAGCGACCACGGCATTAGCAAAGGCATTGCGGTTGCGCTTGGTTACCTTAATCTCATCTTCGCTGTCATCAACGGCCTTGGCCGTCTCCTTGATGGGCGATGGAGCAGTAAAGAATTCTTTGCACTTATGGCAGATGAAACGCTGCAATAGATAAATGTGAAGATGGATTGGCGAGTTTCCCTGCCAATCATAGTCAACCCCGGGTTCGACTTCACGTAGTTTTCCAGTTTGGCATATTGGGCAGGTATCGCCAGCTTTTAGGTGGGGATGGCAGACTTCTGTACGCTCAGCGCCTGGGTAATCATGACGACCCATGCGGCCCTTTTTCACATGGCCGTCAGAGCTTTCGCCTTTTGACTGCTTGTAATCAGTTAGGCTCTTTTCAGTTTTAAGTCCAAAGATGCGGCGCAGCCAAAGCAATAAGCTGACTCGTCTTTTCTCAACCAAGCTGCGCAAAGTGGTAACAAGTTGGACTAGCGCAAGAAGCGCCTCAACATCGCTACCAGCGAGGTTGCTCTTCTTGATACGGGTCTTGAGACCATCCAGGTCCTGACCTTTTAGGGTCAATGTGAGCTCGTCCTTGCTCGCCATGATCTTTCAACTTATACCAATCCGGATGAAACTCACCACGAGGATCCATCCCCTGCAAGAGCTTCACCAACTGTGACGCATCGATGCTTCGGCATTCTGCTTCGGTTCGAGGCCACCATGACAGCTTACCTTTGGAAAGCCGCTTGTGACCGAGAAAGTAGCCGTTAACATGATAGACTATCAATTTAATATCGGTCTGACGCTTATTGCGAAAGACAAAGACACACTGCCCTCTGGGATCTTCCTGAAACACAGCTTGGGCAATAGCTGCCAATCTATTTAAACCTGCTCTAAAGTCAATAGCTTCCAGGCCAATCATCACTCTAAGACTTTGGTCAAAATTAATCATTTAAACCTCCTGAAGCAACAGGCTCAATGCTTTTACGTCAGTAGCATCGATCCCAGAAAAAATACGAGCATGCACCCCTGTGCTTGTCGTAATCTCTGCAATTAGCTCTGATGATCGTGGTCGAGCACGCCCGGAAGCGATGGCATCGCCCAGTTGAATGGGGGCTAGTTTAACTACTTCAATATTGCTTGCTTTTTGTGGTTGGTGGTTGCCTATTCTCTTCTTAAGATGGTTGGCGTCCAGCCTGAGAGTCTTTGCGACCACACTTGGTCTGTGCTTACGGGCTAGCTCCACAGCTAATGCCCATAGCTTTTCTGGAATGCGCTCGCCCTTATTTCTTTCGCTGCGCCATTGCTCGAATGCATGTTGTGCTGTGATTAGTGTGGCAACGTTTTTCGCTTCGATTTTCATGGAACCTCCTTCGCGGTGATGGAGGTATCATCGGCTCTGGTTGCTTAATTGTCACGAAACGGTATGGAGGGGACACGGTACATCTTTCGTGGTGTGCCTCCTCATAATGGTTGCGTTTGCGTAGCAGAAGATTATTGGTTTTTCGTTTTTGTGCCCGTGCTATTAATCCTTGCCCGTGTATTTGAGCCAGGACCTAACTCAGAGTTGGGGGATGAGGAGTGAGGAAAGTCTTGGGGCGCCCTTTTTTTCTTCTTACTTGCATGAGTTTCGGATGTACTAACCCTTGAAAAAATGCCACCAGACGTTTAGTTATTTTTTTCCAACAGGGACTGAATCTCCTTAAGCACCTGGCCTACTTTTTGGGATTCCTTCATTAGTTTATCGGATTTGTCGGCGGGGTTGTCTTTCTCAATTGCATCAATCTTTTCCTGGTGGATCTCTAACTTTCTAAGTAATTTTTTAAGTCCGTTAACGTTCTCAGTCTCGTGTATCTCATCCACGCCCAACTTGCTAGAAAAAGCACCAGTAAGGTGATGAATATTTCTTTGGATAATAGTTTTCACTTGATCCGGACTATATTCGTCAACTCCCACACGACCGTACATGTGCGCCAACTTCCAACCTAAAAGATAGTCGAACCCGTTGGTCACCATATGTTCGCAATTCTTAAGTAGTGAATTATAATGTACAGCCCTAATTGGAAATATTTTGGTCAAATTGACAACATAAAATTCGTCCACTGTAGCGTGTTGGCAATTTTCGCATTTCTCTTTAAGCGAAAGAAATATTTGATGGGTACGAATGTTCTTTATAAGATTTTTGAAAACCTTTTCCAGTCTACCGACCAAGGTTTCACGGGACCAGTAGGTTCTATCATCGAAAGTTACAAAAGCAGCGGCTCCTATGTTTTCTACTTCCTCCGGACTTGTGGCATACCGTAGCGGGTTGCGTGAAAAAGGTTCTAGCAGACCAATAGACAGATAATCGATTTTACCCTCGTGAGCTAAGTCGCAGTCCTGGTTTAACACAACCCCCCACTTACACTCTGTAACTTCTCGGTAGAAATGAAAAAACCCGACATCTTCTTTAGATTTATCGGGTTTTTCTATAGTAAATTTTGCTTTTTCGAGATTGACGATTGAGCCTTGCTTCAACCGAGTTAGTTTATCAGAAAGATCTAGCGGCTCTGTCTGCATCATCAGTTCCTGGGACGATATTATTAACAATCACATCGATATCGTCTTCGGAAATTTCAATGACTCCTTTAGGCGCCCGATCAGAAATACCTCTAATTTTTTCAGAGACTTTGTCTATTTGCTCCGATAGCTCCGGCAGGCTCGCCTTAAGCCGGTCAAGGATTTTTTTAGTATCTTTCATCACTTACCTCAAAGTAGTGAGTTGCCTGCGTTTCCCTAATATACCTTATCGTCTAAGTATATCTCAAGCTTAAGACATCAATAAAGTTACTGGTAAAAGAAGACACTGGTTTCATTGCAATTTTAAGGCCGGGCTAAGGCCCTAGACTTCTTAATGTCAGGCCGGCCAAAGGCTTGACACTGTCAAGTAGTACATATCTTTACTCAGTCTGTCATCTATATTTTCCAGTCTTATGTTATTCGCTAGGAGGACTCTGTATCTCGGAGTGTCCAAATACCTTCTCTGGCGAGCATTAAACAATATCAATAACCTGCTCTTTACTCGCCGCATCCATACTTATCATCCAGATGTTTGAATGTATCTCTCAAAGGTGGGGCTTGTATGTCTTTAACCGTTCCGCCAGGTACTCAATCGTATCTTCAGTAAGGACGAAGCCTGCATAGTGCCGCTCAGCCACCTGCTCAGTGTCGCCCAGTAATCTAGCAATGATCGACAAGCTATAACCTTCCCTGAGCAAAATAATGGCAAAGGAATGCCTCAAGGCGTGTATCCCTACCGGCATAATTTCCTGCACCAAACATGCTTTTTTCAATATCTCGGTGGGCTGAGTTAGTCTTCGCTCGCTGTGGATTTCAGGGCCATAAGACACCCACCTTGTTGCAGCCTCGATAGCAGGCGGGAGTATTATTGTCCTCCGCTTCTTACCATTCTTTGGTAGATCTATACTCCTGTCTCTCATCATCTGCCGTCTGACATGCACCAAACCCCGCTCAAGATCTAAATCGTCCTCCAGCAGTCCAAACAATTCGCCTTCTCTCAGCCCTGTGTAATAAGCAGTTACAAACATCGAGTGCCAATAGGGGTCGAGGACGGATACCAACACTTGAGCTAACTGACCTTCTGACAGGTAAGTAACCTCTTTGTGAGACTCCTTGATTTTCTGAATAGCAATGTCACGCCCAATTGAGCGGAGCAGGGAGTTCAATCTCGTAGTGATAGCATTCTTGCGGCTGAGGCTTAGATCAGACTTGTCGATTGCCTTCTCTAACTCCTCTTGTGTTGCAGACCTGATACTTGCATCACCTATCGTAGAACACAGGCACTCAAACTCGTTTTTGGCGTTAATCTTGGTGTTAGCTGCAACCACTTTGCGAGGGTTTTCATAGTTCTTTTGATAGTAGGCTAGGGCAAGCTTCTCGTTATCAGACTGACCGGCAATGGCTTTTTTCTGTGCGTCACGCTCCCTGTATAGTGACTTTTTAACCCGTTCAACTTCTGCCTTAGCCTTGTGCAGCGTGATTTTGCCGTCGAGTAGGTCTTTGTTGATAGCCTCAATACGATCGTCAATAAATACGTTCCAACCGTTGCCCGTATTAATTCGCAAGCTAAACCGGAATATCCGCTTCTCAGGTCGAGGCGGGTCAACCTTGATTTTCGCTTCCTCAGGGATTCTGTGCTTTGTGGGCATGCTGACTCCTTTGAAGCCGTATCGGCATGCCTTGCTAACATCTTGGTGCCCGTCCGTCAACAAGCGGGATTGCTTGGCGTTTTTGGTCTTTAATTGTCTAATATTAAAGCATTAATTTATGCCCGTCTGAGTTCCGGGCAAGAGGACTAGAAAAGGACGGGCAAGATTTTAAAAGATGGGTTATAACTATCTGTTATAATTAAAAAGGGCCAGCGCCTTACAGCGCCTAGCCCCTATGAACATCACTTCCCTACCAAGTGATGGAGTCGATATATCATCCCTACAAGTCTACCATAGCACCCCATGGAAGACCCGCCATTCGGCCTTATTTCAAGTCCGGCAAAAAAGCGTATAAAAGCACGGCAAAGCCTAATGCTTTATGGTGAAGCTGTCAATGAATTTGTCCGCAGTGCCGACTCATCGGAGGCTTTTCTGGGCAAGGACTTGCCCGGGGTAAAAGCGTCTGATTTTGCAGAACGAACCAAAGCACAACTCGCCCCAATGAGGAGCGAGTGTAAGGGGAAGAAATGGCTCAGGCAAGGTTAGATTGCAGCATCCAAACTTCTTTTTCCAATTTGGCGACCTGTTCGTCTGCATATGCTGTGGTTGTTGGGTCGTTGTCAGCACTACCGGATAGCTCGCGGAAGGCGCCGAGGAAGTATTGGTAGTCTTTAAGCAATGTCTTGATGACATATTCAGCGCTAAACTCCTGACCGTTTTCTTCGCTGATTTTGGTGCGCTGGAGGATCTCCTTCAGCGTCACGATTGGCTTGCCGCCTAGTTGCAGAACGCGCTCAGCAAGGCCGTCGTAGAGTTCGGCGAAGTAGTTATAAGCCTGCTCGGTTTGCTCATGTAAGGCATAAAACTGCAGTCCTTTGACGTTCCAGTGGTAGTTGTGCAGCTTGGTAAACATGACGTTGGCGTCGGCTACTAATTGGTTGAGTTGGTCGATTACATTAGCCATGATCTTTCCTCCTTCGACTCAAAAACATATTGTGATCGAGCGATAATGGGTTGTTTCGATATTCTTGTCAAACCTTCTCGGTTGAAGCTTTCCAGCGATCGGGATTCCTCGCCCGACACATGATAGTTATCGCCCAAACTTTGCCATAAGTTAAATTGATAATTATTATGAGTATATAACTTTACTCTATATGAGTATAAGTCCCAGCAATCTCTAATTTAAACCAGATGATTCTGGTTCTCGCTCTTGAGCTTTGGACGAAACTGCAAGCGAAGCTCAGAAAAAAATTTTACTGCCAGCTTCGTCGTAATCTGTCTCTAGCTTCAAACAAAATTCAGCAGATTGCATGAAACAAACTGTTCGTCACGAGCAACGCTGTTGAAGCAATAAAATTTGCAGCCCATGAACAGCCTTCAGGAAAGGCTGTCGTTTTTCACAAACAACAGCGCATAATGTAGGATCATTATCTTGTTCTTACCATTCCGTCCGGAAGCACAGGACAAATAATGCCCTTTCTTTTTCTAGACTTCGGCGTTAAAACTAAATGCATACTCCTCGGAAAATTGTTCTCTGTGATCCTATCTTTGGAATGGATCTGCGCTTATGAATCATTCATAAAGTTTTAACAAAGAAATGTGAAAGGAACGGTATGAGTGTCGGTTTTTTGATTGATATGGACGGCGTGATTTATCGCGGTCATGAGTTGATTCCTGGTTCGTTGGAATTCGTGCGGCGTTTATTGGATCATCAGATCCCTTTTATGTTTTTGACCAATAACTCGCAAAGAACGCCGATCGATATCGCTATTCGCATGCAGCGCCTGGGCTTTCCGATTACCCCGGATCATGTTTACACCAGTGCCTTGGCAACGGCGCAGTATCTATCGCAGCAAAAACCACAGGGCACGGCTTATGTGATCGGTGAAGGTGGTTTATTGAACGCATTGCATGACGTTGGTTTTGCCATCATCGATCACGCTCCTGATTATGTGATCGTCGGCGAAGGTCGTACCTTTACATTGGAAACTTTGGAGCGAGCGGTGCAAATGGTTGCAAACGGAGCCAAGCTGATTGCCACCAATCTTGACCCCAACTGCCCAACGCCAGAAGGTGGCTTGCGTCCTGGTTGTGGAGCTTTCGTCAAAATGATCGAAGAAGCAACAGGTTTGCGGGCCTTTAGCCCTGGCAAGCCGAGTCCTGTGATCTTCCGTGCCGCGCGTAAAAAATTGGGTCTGCGCAGTGGAGAAACCTTTATGATCGGCGATACCATGGAAACGGACATACTTGGTGCGGTGCAGCTTGGTTATCAATCGGTTTTGGTCCTCTCAGGTGGTACGAAGAAACAAGATTTGAATCACTTTGCCTACAGGCCTGATTTGGTCGTAAATTCCCTGGCGGATCTTGGCGAAGAATTCTTCGCGAATCTGATGCTACGTCAGGAAAAGCTGATCAACCCTGATTGATCAGCAAGTCTTTCCCAGCATTGTCTGACAAATGTTTTCATCTTGGCTCCAACGCGGTATGGTGGAAAAGCTTCGCTGAAAAGAAGCATGTTCTTTTTACCACGCGGGGAGCCAAAATGATGTTAGACGTCCAACAAATCCCAGTTCTTAACGATAACTACATTTATCTCATCAAAGACCAAAGCACGGCGCGCGTGGCGGTTGTCGATCCGGCTGAGGCTGGGCCGGTGATCCGTTTGCTGGAGCAATTGGACTGGCAGCTCGACTATATTTTAAATACCCATCATCACTATGATCACGTCGGCGGCAACATGGAGCTGAAGCGCTACTATTCCTGTCATATCATCGGGCCGAAGGCTGACGAGCAACGCATTCCTGGCATTGACCAGGCTCTCAGCGATGGCGAATGGGGTAGTGTCGGTCAAGCGAAGTTCCAGTTTTTTGATACTCCTGGTCATACGCGCGGTCATGGCGTTTACTGGTTTCCTGATGATGAGCGGCTCTTTTGCGGCGACACTTTATTTTCCCTTGGTTGCGGCCGACTTTTTGAGGGCACGCCAGCGCAGATGTGGGCAAGTCTTACGAAAATTCGCCAGCTACCTGATAGCACGCGTGTCTACTGCGCGCATGAATATACAGCAGCTAACGCTCGCTTTGCACTGACGATGGAGCCGGAGAATAAAAATCTGCAAGCTTATGCGGAAGAGATTTTTAAAAAACGGACAAATGACGAGCCAACAATTCCCTGCACGCTAGGCCAAGAAAAATTATGCAATCCCTTTTTGCGGGCTGATCAGGAAGACTTGCAGCGCCAGCTAGGTCTGGCTGGAGCAAAGCCCGTCGAAGTATTTGCCCATGTGCGGCAAAGTAAGGATCGTTTTTGATTCTTTTTACATTGTTCGTTGATCGATAAAATTTAGGAAAGTCCGAGCACTTTCTTCCACACTTTCGATCATCGGCGCATGGCCGCTGCGGGGGATGATATGAATGTCAGCTTGTGGCTTGATGTTTTGAATCACTTGCGTGGCGGAAACGTGGGTAATGCGATCATTTTCCCCCCAAATGACGAGCAGTGGTACCGACACCTTGCTGAGATAGTTCACCGTGAGCTGGCGAGTGGCGGCGATTTCCTGCGAGATGGCCTCGTTCCAGGCCCGGTTTTCCTTGGCCTTGTTAAAAAATTCTTCCAGCATCGGGCCGGGGATATAGGGTGGTTTGACGAAGGTGTATTCCATCAGGCGTTCGAAGTCCTCGCGGCTTTCCACCAATAGAGTGTTTTGCCCTTCCTCCAATTTTTTTTGCGCATCGCTGGGAATTGGGGTTGGGATGCCGCCGGCATTGATAAAAGTTAAAGAAAGCAGCTTATCGGGATGCTCTGCTGCGTAAACGGTGGCGATATTGCTGCCCATGGAATTGCCGACCAGGTGCATGCGCTGAATGCCGAGTCGCTCGCGAATTTTATCCAGGCGTTTGGCTTGGGCTTCAATGCTATATGATGCGCCCGCAAGTTTGCTGCTATCACCAAATCCTGGCAGATCGATGGCGTAAACGTTATAACGTTCAGTGAGTTTACCGGCAAAGCGAATCCAGGTGTCTTTGTTGGCGCCGAAACCATGGACGAGCATGATGGCTTCACCCTGACCGCCGTGCAGGTAGGCGATGGTAAAATCGTCAATTTGGATTTGGTCTTCATGCAAATTATTGCGCCACTGCTCGAAACTGTAGAGCAAGGGGCTCATCTTGAGCTGGCAGGCAGCTAGCGCAAATACCAGTAGAAAACTGCTGAGTGTCACCCATAGTCGCATATCAACCTCGTCTTGATTGGCAACATATCTCCAAGGATATTTTACCATGGGAGAGGGTGTACAAATATGCCGATCAAAATAAGGGCGCGAGCAGCCGGGCGAGGTTTGCAAGAATGAGATAACTGGTGCTTTCATGTTCTTTTGGATCAAGAGGACGGCTTTCTTGCAAATCTTTTTGCAGCATCTGCGCCACCTGACCAGCAAAGCCTTGCTCACTCATCACAAGGCAGGTTTCGAAGTTTAAGTATATCGAGCGGTTATCAAAATTTGAAGTGCCGATTAAGGCGTGCAGATCATCAATTAACATCACTTTCTGATGCATGAAGCCATTTTCGTAGAGGAAAACTCTACCGCCGGCTTTGGCAAAACGTCGGATGGAAACGTGGGATATCGGTTTGATAAACCAATGATCAGGTTTTTGCGGAATGATCAGCGTAACCTCGACGCCGCGCTGCAGAGCCAGCTCCAAGCAACGTTCCAAGACCACATCGGGTATAAAATAGGGAGTGGCAATGATAATCCGCTTATTGGCTAATTGAATCAGGTGCATGAAAAGGTAGAGGCCGATGGCGAGTTGATCGCCGGGCCCGAATGAAATGACGCGCGTCGGTATTTTACCGCGCTCTAGCTGAGTCGCGTGGCGAAAATATTTTAAAGGCAGATAGCGCCGTTTACCGCGAACAGCGAAATTCCAGTCATCCAAAAAAGTATCCATCAGTTGAATGATCGCCGGACCTTGAATTTTTAGCTGCGTATCACGCCAAAATCGGGTTTTTCCCAAATATTCGGTGCCGACATTCATGCCGCCGACAAAGGCGGTGTGGCCATCGACGACCACCAGCTTGCGGTGATTGCGGTAGTTGATTTGCAGGTTAAAGCGCACGTGAAAGGGGAGGAAGCGGGCGACATGCACGCCGGCTTTTTTCAAATCACGCAGGTAGCGGGCTGTCATGCCGAAGGAGCCGAGATTGTCGAAGATGAAAAAGATTTGCACGCCATGCTTGGCTCTTTCCATCAGCAGATCTTTAAAATGACGACCAAGACGGTCGGGGCGGAAAATGTAGTATTGCACCAGAATAAAGGTTTTGGCTTGCGAGATCGCTTGAAAAATTTCGCGGAAAGCCCTTGTGCCATCATCGAGGATGGCGATTTCATTGAAGCTCGGCTTCACGAGGATCATATTTTGCGGAACATCGTCTTTCTCGTCGTCCTTGGCATTATTCTTGATTAAGTGTTCCAGTTTTTGCGCTTCTCGCTGGCTGGAGTATATGGATTGCGTGGCACGGCGGCGCTTGCTATAGCCCTTTAGTTTATTCTGTCCAAGAAAATAGTAGAGCGGGACGCCAATCAATGGAAACGAGAGGTTGACTAAAATCCAGGCAGTAGCTGCAGTGGGATTCATCTCATCGCGCAGTATTTTAACGACATTGAGTAAGGCGAGCAGGTAAACGACAACGATCCAGGCGGCATTGACGCTCGATGTAAAAATGCTGGGTTGAAAAAATTCGCTCAATTGTTTGTGGCTCCCGTCATTTAGTTTATGTTACACTGCCTTGAGTTTCACCACCTAAATAGCAAAGCGGTCTGCGCATCTCATGAAAAATACCAAGCCGAAGCGTTCTTACCGTAAAGTGGTCTCTAGCTTGTATCAAGTTTTAAAAATCGATCCCAATCTGCAGGATGAATTTTGGTATCGCGGGCAGCCCAGTCAGGAGCACGTGAGCGAGGGCCGGATTCGTCTTGGCATCTGGAACATCTTTAAAGGCAACGGCGGGATTCACTTCCTGCGCGATTATCAACGCTTTGTCCAGGATCGGGATCTGGTGCTCATTCAGGAAGCGCTGGTGTCGCAGCAAAGCATTCAGCAATATTGGCATGAAGGCTTTGAGCTGACCCATTGCGGCTCGTATCAGCGCATGGATGGTCTGCGCGACGGTGTGATGACCCTGAGCCGCTTTCCTCGCCTGCATGAGCCAAGTCGAGTAAAAAGCGTCTATGCTGAGCCGATCTTTCGCACGCCGAAGGTGACACTGATCACCCGTTATGAATTGAAGCCCGGCGTGCACCTCACCGTCGCCAACGTCCATTCGACCTTGTTTCGCTCGGTAAAGCGGGCGACAGAAGAAATGACAGAAATTCTGACCCCACTTAGCCGCTATGAGGGGCCGTTGATTGTCGCCGGCGACTTCAACACCTTTCGTGGGCCTTATTTGAAGCGACTTGTGGAAAATATGGCTGAATGCGGCTTGAATCACGTAAGCTTTCCGCAGGACCCCAGACGATCGGACATCCAAAAGCTGGACCATATATTTGTCCGGGATTTGTTTGTCGAGCGGGCGAAGGTGGAAAGCCGCATCTGCTCCTCGGATCACTTCCCATTGAAAGCGAATCTTGTAGTTTAAATGGTGCTTTTTCTGGGATGGTCTGACGTATCACGTCGATTCGATCAGGTCATGTCACGAAGAATTAGATTTTTTTGCTAGGCAGGCCGGCATATTTGCAGGATCTAACGCATACAATGATTGAAAAATTCTTGGAAACCAACATATTATCACTCACAGGCACTTTTCTGGCGAAGCGGGCATTACGAGGCAAAGAGGGCTTTTTTGGCACAAAGTAAACTAGCGTTCCTCCAATGGACAGCTTGGCGGCAATTGATCGCCAATCGTTCCCGGCAAGGGCTTTCGTTTATGACGACGATTTCGATCATGGGGGTCACCCTAGGGGTGGCAGCGCTGATCATCGTCTTGTCAGTTATGGGCGGCTTCGAGCAGGATCTCAAAAGTAAGATGCTGCGTGGCATGCCCCATGTTGAAGTTTTGGGCAAGCAGGCCATCTTAGGCTTCAGTCTTAATGAACGGCCGATCGCCGAAATCGAGTCCTTGCTGCCATCTGATGCGAAAATTGCGCCGTTTGTGAATGTTGAAGTGGTTTTAAAACAGGATAAGCATTTGGCCGCCGTCAGCCTTTACGGGGTTGATGCTGATGCGGATACCAGTATGTGGGCCTTTCATGAATCCTTGATTGAAGGTGAACTGGCAGGTATTCAAGGCCTTCAACAACCCCTGGTCAGTTTTTCCGAAAATCCTCCGAAGTTGCCTGGCATTGTTTTAGGCGATGCTCTCGCCGGACAGTTGGGAGCAAACCTAGGTGATGAGGTGACTGTTATCTCGCCGGAGTCTCTATCAACGCACACCATTCTCGGCGGCGGTACCTTAACGCGAAGCTATGTTCTGGTCGGTATTTTTCATAGTGGCCTGTTTAACTATGATACCAAGTGGGCGGTTGTCAGTGTCGATGAAGCCAGAAAATTCATGGTGGGCTACGATCCAGGGCTTGATGAGGAAAACTACATCACTGGATTGGCGGTCAATGTCAAAGATCCCAACGCTGTGGACGCTATTGCTGCCCGGATCAACGCCCTGCCAGACTTGAGTGCCAAGACCTGGAAAGATTCCAATGCCGCATTATTGTTTGCTTTACAGCTGGAAAAATATACGATGGGGGCGATTTTGATGCTGATCGTCCTCGTGGCGGCTTTTTCCATTAGTGGCACGATGATGATGACCGTCTTTCATAAGAAAACCCAAATCAGCCTGCTTCGTTCGATCGGCATGACCCGCTGGGACATTGGGCGTTTGTTTTTGATTCAAGGTCTCACAGTCGGTGCGGTCGGTATCTTGCTCGGTTTGGCTTTAGGTTTGGGCGTTTGTTTTGGTCTGGAGAAGTTACGATATATCGATGTGCCAGCCAACCTTATGTCGATACGTGGATTGCCCGTCAGGTTTTTGCCTCTTGAGTATATTGTGATCTGTTTGTCGGCTTGGGCGTTAAGCATGATCGGCGCTCTCTATCCTGCTCTAACTGCTTCGCGGCAAAATCCCAGCACTGGTTTGAGGTATTCGTGAACAATCAGTCGTCGTCTTATGTCATTCAACATCTCGATGTTTGGAAAGTTTATCAAATCGAGTCGCAAAAAGTGGAAGCCTTGCGCGGGGTGAATCTTTCTGTGCGACGCGGTCAGGTCGTTTCCATTACCGGCCGCTCCGGTTCCGGAAAAAGCACGCTTTTGCATGTGACGGGCACACTGGATCGACCGACACAGGGAAAAGTCTTATTAAACGGTCGTGACGTGTCATCCATGTCGGATCAAGCGGCGTCAGCTTTTCGTAATGCCACGGTCGGTTTTGTCTTCCAGATGAATAATCTTTTGCCTGAGTTTTCCGCTTTGGAAAACGTGATGATGCCAGGTATGATTGGCGGCATTTCGCGTGGGCCCTTGCGCAGTCGAGCCGAAGCCCTGTTAAAAGCGGTCAATCTTGATCATCGGATGGATCATAGGCCGGCGGAATTGTCGGGAGGTGAGCAGCAAAGGGTTGCGATCGCCCGCGCTTTAATCATGCAGCCCCCGATACTTTTGGCAGATGAACCGACAGGAAATCTGGATAAAAAGAGTAGTGAAACCGTCGAAGGGCTTCTTTTGGAATTATGTCGTAGCCATGGAGTCACCATGCTGCTAGTAACTCATGATCAGGAGCTTGCCCAGCGCTTGCCAACACACGTGGTCATGGAAGATGGAAAGATCCTTGAAGTTGGGGGGCAGTGGTGAAAGATTGGCGGTTCGGAAAGGCTTGGATGCGTTATCTCAGTTTGATCGGATTTTTTCTTCTACTAGCAGAATTTGGCTATGCCCAAAGTAAGATAACCGAAGTTACAGTGCGCGGCAATCTCCGCGTGGAAGCTGACGCCATTAGAACCATGATCTCCAGCCAGGAAGGTCAAGAGTTTCGTGAAACTAAGGTCGAGGAAGATATCCGCAGTCTGCATCAGCTAGGCTATTTCTCGGATATTCGTGTCTATCAGGAACCGCATGCCGGTGGTGTTCGCTTAATATATGAGGTGAAGGAAAAGCCGGCGATCGTGGCCATCAGTTTCACCGGTATGGAAGAGATGAAAGAATCTGACTTCGAGCAGAAACTGGAAACTCAGGTTTATACCATCGTTAATGAAAACTCGATCAATAACGATGTGCGTATGATCGAAAAAGCCTACCTGGAAAAAGGTTTTTATCTCGCCAAGGCTACTTATAAGCTTGAAGCGAATCCGAAAAACGAACACGAAGTTAACTTGCAATTTATTGTCGATGAAGGTGGCAAGGTCTTGGTCGGTGATGTTTTTATTCTAGGTAATAAGTATTTCACCGATGCTCAGCTCATCAATCAGTTTGTCTCAAAGCCTTACACCCGTAGTTCTTTCCTCTCTGGGCCTGGCTCAGTGTACAATGATGATTTTGTCCGTCGCGATACCGAATTCCTCTCTTACCTATATAAAGACCAAGGTTTTGCAGAAGTTCAGGTTGCAAGTCCGACACGTGTCATGGATCAGGACCGACGCTTTGTCCGCCTAACTTTTGAGGTGGAAGAAGGTATTCAGTATTCGATCGGCTCGATCGAAGTTTCTGGTGATGTGCTCTACGAAAAAACTGAGATGCTTGATTGGATGCAGCTAAAAGAAGGTGAGCTTTTCCGCTTTTCCCGCTTTCGCCAGGATGTTGAGCTTTTGATCGATAAGTATGGTGATCTTGGCTATGCCTTTGTCGATGTGAATCCAAAAACACGCTTTGATCGGGAAAACGCTCTGGTCCATATTGATTATGAGATTACCAAAGGCGAGAAAGTCTATTTTGGTGAGTTCACTTTTGTCGGTAATACCAAGACTAGGGATAACGTCATTCGCCGCGAGTTGGAAGTTGCTGATGGCGAGCTCTACAGCGGCACGCGCCTGACAGCTTCAAAGCAGAATATTGAGCGTTTGGGCTTCTTTGAAGAAGTTCAATCGATCAAAAGTCGCGACCCGGAAAATCCAAGCATTTTACATTACCGTTTTCGCGTGAAAGAAAAACCAACCGGACAGTTGCAGGCAGCAGTTGGCTTTAGTCCGAATGCCGAAGGCGGGGAAAGTTCCTGGTTTGGTCAAGGCCGCTACAGTGAAGAAAACCAAAGCGGAAAGGGATGGCGGACAAGCTTTACCGGTCGCTGGAACGGTGGGAACAACTACTCACTGGAAATTGGTTTTACTGATCCCAGAGTCAATGACTCGGATTGGTCGTTGGGTTTTAGTGCTTTTTGGCGAAATGAAGTGCGACGCTTAACAGAAGACGTGCAGATTCAGGAAGGGCGACGCGGTGGTAGTGTCACCATTGGCCGGCGTTTGGTGGAATTGATTCGTGGTGCGATCACCTTTCGTTTGACACAAATCTTTCAGGATTCTGACGTCTTTATCCTCGACCGTTTTCGTCAGGAAGGCCAGGCTAACAGTGTTATTTTGTCATTATCGCGCAATGCCACCAATAACTACATCGATCCGTCGGAAGGTTCCGTCCTTCGACTGAGTCAGGAATTTACTGGTGGGGTCCTAGGTGGTGATCGGCAATATCTGGAAAGTATCATCGATGGTTCGTATTACTTGCCCTTAGACTTTACCGAAACCTACCGAACCTACTTCCACCTTCATGGGCGATTTGGCTTGCTTTGGCCTTTTGGTGATGCCACCATCCCACTCTTTACCCGTTATACCTTGGGTGGGCCTGAGAATTTAAGGGGTTATCAGTTCCGTGAGGTTGGACCGAAATTTACCATCACGCAGGCGCCAGGCGATCGGCCGCGGGAGATCAATGGTGGTGGTAACAAAGAGTTATTGTTCCAGTTAGAGTACTTTTTTCCATTGATTCAGGAAGCTAATATCAAAGGTCTATTGTTTTATGACATGGGTCGTGTGTATAACGAAGACGAACTGGTCGAGCTGAGCGATTTTAAACGTGACGTTGGGTTCGGCTTCCGTTGGATCACCCCGGTTGCCCCCTTCCGTTTTGAATGGGCTTACCCACTTGAAGACGGCCAGTTGGGTGATCTCGAATTTATATTCTATTTGGGCTACTAACTCTTGGAAAAGTTTGCTACGAGAAAGGAAAGTCAAGGGATGAAGGAATTTAAAATGGCTTTAAGTCGAGGTTTGCTGGTCACGGTTGCTATGATGTCGATGATTTTCATGGCGAGTACAGGTGCAGCCGTTGCGAAAACTGGTCAAGACCAGGGAAAATATGCAGTTGTTGATATGCAGGAAGTTATCCTCAATGTTGAAGAGGGTAAAAGTGCTCGGGCAGAATTGGAAAAAGAAATCCGCGGTAAGGAAGCAGAGCTTTTGAAAAAGCGCGAAGAGCTCGACAAGATGAATAATGACTGGCGCGAGCAAGCTCCTTTGTTGAGTGAGCAGGCGCGTATGAAAAAGCAGCAGGAGTTTCAGGAAAAATTCATGAGCCTGCGTAATGAAGAGATGACCTTCCAAAACGAAATTAAACGCAAGGAACAGGTGGCTACACAAAAGATTGCCGTAGCTGTGAGCCAGCTTGTAAACGATCTGGCTGAGAAACGCGGTTTCGACATGGTATTTGAAACCAGCAGTGCCGGCCTTCTTTATCTAAAAAACCCTGTTGACTTAACGGACGATGTGATTAAAGCCTTTGAAGCCAACAGTAAAAAGAGCGGCAGCACTGCAAAAAAATAAACGCTCGCAAATGAGATGATGACTCAGGGAGGACTCCTTCATGGTGGTTGCTAGTAGGGAAGTGGAAAGCACTGGTATGGATCTGGCTGAAATTCAGAAACACCTGCCTCATCGTTACCCGTTTCTATTGATCGAC
The DNA here is from genome assembly GCA_048816425.1 of Oligoflexus sp. FD111. Taxonomy (GTDB): domain Bacteria; phylum Bdellovibrionota_B; class Oligoflexia; order Oligoflexales; family Oligoflexaceae; genus JBMDZZ01. The sequence continues at coordinate 139,517 of JBMDZZ010000013.1, read as the reverse complement.
CGCGTTTTAGAATTTCGTCCTGATGAGCGTATTATAGCGATCAAAATGATATCGAATCTCGATCCCTACCTGCAGGGTCACTTTCCTGGTAACCCTGTTATGCCTGGTGTCTTGATGGTTGAAGCTTTGGCACAGGCATCAGCTATCCTGGGAAAAGTCTCGCGCGGTGACGACTGCGACACCTGTTTGTTGACTGAAGTCAACGAAAGCCGCTTTCGGCGCATGGTCGTACCTGGAGATGTGCTGCGTTTGGACGTGCGTTTAGTGAAGTCCAGAAAGAGCTTCTTTTGGTTTGAGGGTGAGGCAACAGTCGATGGTGATGTGGCAGCAGCTGCAAAATTCACGGCAAAACTAGCCTAGCTTATTCATGCTGTCAGGACTTTCCTGCCTGACGGCCTCAGGCGCTGGTCGGGAGGCTGTGCAAGCTTTAACAGACTCCCAAGGCGTGTGGCGTTTTCCGAAATATCCTCAAAAAGTAGTGCCTGATGATACCATTGCACAAATCGAACATCGAATTTCAGAAATCACGATCACTATCAAGTAGATGAGGATCACATACTTATGATCAATTGGTCTGATATGGAAACCTTGAAAAGCTTTCCCGACGGAGTAACGGTGCACCCGACCGCTATGGTTGCCAAAGGAGCGGAATTAGACCACGGAGTCGTCGTTGGGCCGCATGCTGTTGTTGGCCCCAAGGTTCAATTGGCGGCGGACGTGATAGTTGGGCCTCACGCCATAGTCACGGGTAAGACAACGGTCGGGGCAGAGACGAAGATTTATTCCTTTGCAACGGTTGGTGCCGATCCGCAGGATTTAAAATACAGTGGTGAGGATACCGAGCTAAAAATTGGTTCCCATAATTCCATACGTGAGTACGTCAATATTTCAACAGGGACGGTCGGCGGAGGCGGACTAAGCTCTATCGGTGATCATAACTTAATTATGGTCTACTCGCATATTGCGCATGACTGTCATATAGGTAATCGTTGTGTCTTTGCCAATGGCGTGCACCTTGCCGGCCATGTCATCGTCCAAGATTACGTGACCTTCGGTGGTATGTCTGGTGGTCATCAGTTCTGCCGCTTCGGAGAGCGAGCTATGGTCGCTGCCGGGGCGATCGTTGTCCAAGACGTGCCACCTTATTGCCTGGTTCAAGGCGATCGGGCGCGAGTCAACGGCCTCAACGTTGTTGGGCTTCGACGCTCGGGAATGTCAAGAGAGCGCATTTCTGATATTAAAAATATGTTCAAAATCCTCTATAATGAAAATATGACAGTCGAAGATGCCATTCGTAGAATTGAAGTCGAGCTTTCGGACTCTCCGGAACGAAACCGATTTTTGGACTTTCTGCGTGCCAGCGAAAGAGGAGTCTGTCGTTGAAGCGTCCTACTTATTTTATTTCAGCCCGTTCACCATCGGCAGATGTCTTGGCCTCGGAACTGATATTGGCCTTGCGTGAGCAATTTACCAAGGTCGAAGGTTTTGGCATTGTCGGTGTGGCCACGGCACGGACAAAGATTTCCAGCATCGCTGATCTGCAGGACTTTGTTCGGCTTGGTGTCCATGATAATTTCACATGGGCAGGTGAAGCGCTGAAACTAGTAGAGACGATCGACGAAGAATTAACCAAATTTACGCCGCAAGTGGCGATTTTGGTTGGCTACTCAGCCTTTCATCATCGCCTTGCCAAACAGTTCAAGGCGCAGAACATCCCCGTGGTCCTCTATGGAATGACGCCCACCGAGGCCTGGCAGGGTATCGATTTGAACAGCGTTCATCATCAGATCGACCGGGCCTTGGGTATGTTTCCAAAACCGACAGAAGTTTTGGAAAAAACAAAGATTCCTTATAGCTATGTTGGTTCACCCTTTCGTGATCGGGCAGATCGGGTGTTTGTCACCCGGCCGAGTCTTGGTCTGCCGGAACAAGTTCCTATCATCTGTTTTCTTCCCGGCTCACGCATCGATCACTTCGCCCAGCTTTTTCCCGTGATGACGGCCACGGCGCGTGAATTGAAGAAAAAGAAACCGGATCTGTGTCTTCTTTTGCCTTTGTCCAACTTTATCTTTGAAGCGGCTAAAGGCCAGATTTTTCAATCGGAAAAAATCCAGCCGATTAACGCTGATCATACGGACTTTCATTTTCAGTATGAAGATTTCACCGTCAAACGCAGCATGACATTAGAGCTCTTATCTCTTTCGCAGGCAGCGATTACGGGGACGGGAGCGGCGACGATTGAGTGTTGCCTATTTGGTATCCCGTGTTTGTCTTTGCATCATCACCCAGAAGATGTGTGCCAGACCACAAAACCTCACGAGCCGCAATCACTCGTCAATCAGGTGTGGAATCGCCAGATCGTGCCTGAATTTGAATTGGGTGTTGCACCGACGCAGCTTGCTGAAGTAGTTTTGCAACTGATCCAAGACGGGCCGGAGCGGGAAAAGATGCTAAAAGGCCTTGACGAAGTCAAAGCGTCCCTGCAAGGTTTCGCAGCGGAAAACGCTGCAGAAATTATCGGGCAGGAGATCGCCGAGTGGAATATCAAAAAACGAGCCAAAGGCCCGCAGACGGCATAAACTCAAGGCAAGACTCCGATCATCATCGCCAATTGTTCAAACAACTCTTTGTCCAGCCGATATTTGCGCAAAAATCACGCTTGTGGTTCATCGCCCTGGCCTTGGTCTTACTAAGCCTCGCCCAAAGCGCCTTCTTGCTCTTGGCAGGCCCCTTGTTAAAAGCGTTTTTTGAGTTTTCCGCCCATACCACTCATATTCCATTGGCTGAACTTGTGCCGCCGCAAATACTTGAGCAGCTGCCGCAGTTGCAATCTTTGCAGGTAAGTGCCTCGCATTTGACGCTTTGGCTGCCGACTTTGCTATTGTGCGCTGGCTTAATCAAAGGGCTCGCCGGTTATCTTTATCATTACCAGCAAAACGCCTTGTCATTAAATGTCGCCAAACACTATCGTGATCAGCTATTTGCAGCACTTTTGCAGCAGCCTTATGAGCAGTTGGCAAAAACCTCGGCTGGGCGCTGGATGTCGATGATCATGAATGATGTGATGGTTTTGCAGGCGAAGTTTTCCGATTTGCTTGGTGGTGTTGTCAAAGACGGGATAATGGTCATCTCCTGCATCATCGTTTTGTTCTGGGTGCATTGGCCGACCGCCCTCATTTTAATGGGACTGAGTCCTATATTAGCTTTTTGGCTCGGCCGAAGCGGACGCCGGATCTCACACTTTGCCGAAGCCTGGCAAGCGCGTCTTGCAGATATGACCAGTCATTTGCTTTCCCTGCGGCAACGATTTGATTTTATCCGCTCTCAACGCGGGGAAGCGCGTGAAAGTGAATCCTTTCAGCTGCATAATCAGTCCTATTTCAGAATGATTTGCCGCTCGCTTTGGGTGCGATCCATGCTGGCACCGAGTTTGGAGTTCCTTGGCTTTGTTGTGTTTGCCTTACTCATTTTGATGATACATCAAGGAATATGGTTTCAAGATGATTTTTCCGGAGTGGTTTTGGTGCAGTTTTTTGCTGCCTTGGGCTTGATCATGCGGCCATTGCGTGCTATCGGCGAGCAAATCGCCCGGTTTCAAGAAACGAAGGGTAGCTTGCGCTCCAGTTTGCAAACCTTCAAAACGCTCCGTGCACAGGCAAAGCGCAGCCCTGTGGCTCACGCTGAGAAATGGCCAGGCCAAGCGGAAATTCATAAGATTGCCTTATCCTATGATGATAAGCCGGCATTTGCTGCAGAGAAACTCAAGCTTGCTGCTGGCGCAGGCATTGCGATCATCGGTCCGAGCGGCTCTGGTAAGAGCACCTTGCTGAAATCCCTAGCCGGCTTGATTCCCCCCAAGGATTTTAGTGCCAACCTTTCTTGGCAGGAGATCGTGGCACAAACAGCATATGTCAGCCAAAAGACTTTTTTATTTGACGATAGCATTCTTGAAAATCTGAGTTACGGCAGTGAGCATCATCCGCAGCCGGATGAGCTACGTCAAGCATTGCAAGCGGTCAATCTATGGGATGAGATCTCTCATCTACCAGATGGTTTAGATACGGGCATTCAATCTGTGCAGAATAATTTTTCGGGTGGGCAGATGCAGCGTTTGATGTTAGCCCGAGCCTTACTGCGAGATCGTCCCTTACTCCTCTTAGATGAGTCAACCTCGGCGATCGATGCGAAAACGGAAGAAAGCATCATCAATAGTTTGTTGCAACGCTGTCGAGCAAGTGGGCAAATTCTGCTCTTTGTCACTCATCGACTGCGATGGCTGGAACTTTTTGATCAGGTCTGGTTTGTCGAAAATGGTCGTTTGCGTTTGCGTGGAACTCACGGGGAGCTACTGAAAGATGACCGCTATCAAAATTTTTTAGCCGAGACATAATTCGATTTATTTATATAAAAAATAATATATTCAAATACATACAACTAAGACTCGGCCCCCTTGCTTGCGTGGGTTCCAGCAACCAGCTAAAATAAAATTAAAACTACCCGAGACAACTGCAAACGGTAAGTTAGCTTTAAGATAAAAATCCATGTTCCTTGAAAGCTCAAACGTGGATCAAGTCTGGGCCAACTCAGTCGGCAGAACGTTTATGTAGTGAAGGTGCAAGTCTCATTTATGGGGAGTCGAGGATGAACGACAATCAGAACGATCCGAATTCGAATATCGCATTTAATACGAATCCGGATACCCAAGCAAGTACCAACCCATTTACGGGTGACTTGAAAGGTGAGTTCTCGAGCGATTTTGGGACCAATACCAACGCAGTTTCACAGATTTTTAAAAGTAGTGGTTTTTCGGCTGAAAATCGCACGAAATACATTGCCATCGGCATGCTGATGTTACTAGCCCTGGCAGGTGTGGCCTATTACTTGACCAGTGGCGAGTCCTCAGATCCATTTGCAGATGATTTTGCAACCGACGAGTTTAGTGACCCGTTGATGGAAGACGAGTTTGCCGATGATTTGATGGGTGAAAGTCCAGCGCCTGCAGACGGTATGGGGGCGATGGATCAACCGATGGATGCTGCTCCGATGGACGCCGCTCCGATGGATTCAGCCATGCCGGGATCAGCGTCGATGATGGGTGCTACCGGTAGCATTGTGCTGATGACTCCGGAAAATGGCGCGCGTCAAACTTACGATGAAACCACTGGTCCTGCTGAGTTTAGCTGGGAAGGTCCGGCTGACCGCATTATCTTCTCTCGTAGTTCAACCATGAATCCGGTGACGATGTCGATCACCTTAAGCGGTGCAAGCTCCTTCGCCCTGGATAATCCATATCCTGGTACCTGGTATTGGCAGGTCGAGAATACCTCAGGTTTGAGTGAAGTGCGCTCTTTCCGGATTCTTTCTCCTGAGCCTCGCAGTTTTCCAGTGACACAACCAACTCCGGGTGGTGCGCTAGCCGGAAACGGTGGAGCGGTTACCTGGCAAGCAGGCGATAAAATTGCTCGCTATGCTGTCGAAATTGTTGGTGCCGGTCAAAGTTTTGCGAATCCGCAGTATCGCTTCGGAACATCAGGTACGAGTGTCTCTCTAAACGGTGTGGCACCTGGTTCTTATGACTTCCGCATCGGCGCCTTTTCTGAAGTTGCCGGTCGTTGGGAATGGCAAATCGTTCGGAATGTGACTGTTCAATAGGCCCTGCTTTCAAAAAAAGCCGGGCCCCGCTCGCTAGATCTTCGTCTCATGGATCAAACGGACAAGTTGCAAGCAAGCATTGGGATCGATTGGCCCAAAGCTTTGACTTGCCGTTAGTTCTGGTGTCTGGATTGCAATCGTCACATTTTCAGTAGCATCGCAACTAGCCTGGACTGTTGGTCCTGGCTCTGGCGGTAAGCTGGCGCTAGCATTTTTTGATAGGGTTTTCTGATGCAACGCTTGCGCTAATTTCTCGCAATTGGTAAAGCGACTGACCTCACCCTTAACGAATAAACTTTCTTCGTCTGTTAACAGCACAGAAAATAATGCATCGCAGCGTGCGCCCAAGCGGTATTCGGCAGGTTTTGCCATCAAGAGATGGCGACCGATGGCGCTGATCTCCGTGCCGTCGCTGAGTTGTGCTTTAATCATGGTGCGTGTGGCGACATCAAGGCTAAGGTCGCGATTTCCTGTGTCGATGGGGATGAGCTGGATTTCTTGTCCAAGACTTTGCAGGGTGATGAGTTCTTCTTGATCCGGTCTGTCTATTGTCCATTGAATGCGCTCCTTTGCCGGTGCACCTTCAATTTTACAGCCTAAGTCCGCTGCTGGTTCGAGGCTGGTTGGGATCTCTGCAAAATCACAGTTCATGCGATATCCGGGAATGCCAACGACAGATTCGGATTCCTTGTCGGCTCCCTGCTGCATGCTTGTTGGGCTCTCGTCACGAACCGATTTTTGTTCCGGGGAGACGATTTTGCAGGAACTAGTCACCAGTAGACCAGCCGACAAGGCGACTAGTTGGTAAGATGAGACAAGGCGCATTAAAAATCCTCCTCAGTTAAGATCTTATCGATTTCCGAGATACATCGCTCAACAACCAAGCTTTGTTGGGTATATCTGTAAAAATGCCTAATACATCTGAAGTTTGGGTATGACTTAAGCGGCGGCTCATAGCAGCGTATTCGGCATATAAAAGCCTGGCTAGTCGCCGATAATTACTGCGAATGAGCCAGCGCAGCAGAGCCGCAATGACGAGTAGATGCTTGTCGATATCCTGCAGGTCTTGGACAGAGCTTAGAATTTTTTTTGCGTGCTGGAGCCGATGCTGCAAGGGAATTTCCGTGTCTTCCGCCTTTTCCAACTCTTGAGCCGATCTTAGGAATATCGTGTAGTGTTGAAAATCAAATTCTTTTTTTTGCCGTAGTGTTTTCAGCTTGGGTAAGCGTGCCTGCCACTCCATGCCAGGCAGAGCACGGGCCCAGAAAAACGCTTCCAAAAGGTAACCTGGGCGATAATGGGGCTTACCCCGTCGAACCAAACGAAATAGCGGCTCCGGATCTTGTTGCTCTAATAGCAGACGACAAACATATTCCCAATCCAGTTCCAGGATCGCTTTTTCAGTCAGTTCGCTCTGCCTCAGTTCCTGGTCCAAGGCTGTAGCCTCGTCAAGCTGGTGTGCAAGACGCATACAGCGGAGGAGGTGAATGCCGGCGCGGCTGCGGAGCTTGGGATCTTGGCTGTTTTGCCAAACACGCTGAAAGTCTTCCTTGGCGAGGCCGGTAAAACCAAGCCGCAGGGCTTGCATGCCAGCTTGCAGATCTTGATAGTCGCTATGGTCTTGCAGTTGATTGCCAGACAAATGGATGGCGATTTGCTGTTCCCATGAAGCTAACAAGGCTTCGCCACCGAGGACATGCAATTGGCTTGTGACCATATGGATTTCGCCATATAAGTAGGCCAGACTTGAAGTGCGTGGTTTGACGCCGCCCAAAGTTAGCATCGCCTCTGTCAAGTTGAGAAGGTCTTTCACTTGGCTGCTACGCAAACCACCAAATTGTAGATGAGTATTCAAGGCAAACATGGCATAAATATACGCACGCATGGAAGTATCGGGACTTGTGCCATCCTTCAAGTTTGTCACTTGCGTCAGGAAATGGGCCAAGCGCTCATCTTTTGGCTGTGCTAAAAGTGGCTTGATGCTGGCTATGATATCAGCTTTGATATTCTGAAACTCGCTGCGCTTCCACACGCGGATGTTCCTCTTTGGTAGAAGGCTGATAAATAACGATATTGTAGCACAATATTTTAGTAATACTCCGAAACGAATGCTGGAAAAGGCAGCGAAACTATGCAAAATCCCAAACAGCAACTACGTCTTCAGCTAAAAGAAAAGCGACGGACATTGGATGCCGCTCAGCGAAACGATTGGAGTGCCAGAATTTGCGCCCATTTGGAAAACTGGCTGGCAAAACGTCAGTTGGCTGGGATCTTTGGTTTTCGTAGTTTTGCCGATGAAGTTTGGCTGAATGACTGGCTTGATTTTATGAGTCAACGTATTCCTGTTGCGCTGCCAATTGCTCGACTTGGCGGACAAATGGATTTTCACCGTTATGTAAAAGGTCAGGAATTGTTTCCCAATCAGTGGGGAATCGAGGAGCCGAGTCCGCACGAACCGATGATACTAGTGCAATCAGAAACAGTGATCCTGGTGCCAGCCCTGGCTATCAGCCCTTTCGGCCATCGTCTCGGCTATGGTGGTGGTTTTTACGACCGATTTTTGGCTCGATATCCGCAGCTTGTCAAAGTCGGCGTCGTCTTTGAATGCTTTGCCGATCAACTCGTGCCAATGGAAGAGCACGATATTCCAGTCGACTATATTTGTCATCAAAACGGAATTTACCCCGTGCCAACTGCAGGGCCATGACAGCCTGGGATTGCTGGAAGCAAAGTTTTTATTTGTGGTCGTCAAAAAAAATTTTTACTCATTATCTGCTGTAAAGGTTTTTACACAAAATGAAAAAAACCGTTGCAAACAAGGGACATTCGGGGAATTTGTAAGTCGCTCGCCTTCTTCATTGTTACTCACTTTGCAAGCTGGTAACTGTTTTCTTTTTTTCAACATCATGACTAAGCCCTAACACCCCAATGATTTGCCGAATTTCTTCCGCGCAAGAAAAATTCTCTATGGTTTTTTTTTTGATTAAAAAAAGTACCCTTGTTGCCCGCTCTCATCGCTTATCCACCTTGAGGGAGAAAGTCTTCGTAAATTCAGCGCTTTCTTTCCTCAGGATATTGACAGAATGTTGGCGACCTATTACTAATCTTCTTTGTATCAGACAGCGTCCCATCGCTGATGACACGGATGTTACAAGCATGGGGGATAATCCATGGATGGATTGAAGAAGTACCGAAACCCAGGCCTGGTCGCCTCGGGAGTATTGCACGCACTTGGTTTAGTTCTATTGTTAATTGCCATGAGCTCGAATTCTTCTTCGGCAGGACCGAATAAGGTGAGCGCTCAGGTAGCAACCACAACAGCTTGGGCGGATGAGGCACCAAAGCCTGAAGGCGAAGCAGCCGATATTCCACCCTGGCAAGACGAGCCGCAGCCGGAACATTTACAGCAGGCAAAACCACTCAAAGGTTCCCTGGTATGGATGGCAATGAGCTGCTGGTTTTTGTCCTTATTCGCTTTGACGCCAAGTTTCTTGTTATCTTTCAAGCCTAAATTCTTGGAAGATGTGCAACCAAGCGTCGTCAGGCCGGTGGAGGATGATGATGGTCCATTGTTGATCAATCATCGCGAACATCGTCTTTCGATTCAAGATCGCTTGTTGCAGAGTCTCGATGATTTGGAGGCCAGTTTTAAAAGTCAGCCGGTACAAATCGGTGAAGGATTTTTTCAACGCTCCCATCGGGAAAATGTTGATCATCTCGATAGCCAAACGAAGATGATGTATAACTCCATTACCAATACCCATGATAACGTCCAAAAAACTGTAGCGCGAGTACAGCGTTTATTCCGACAGTGTCGGGAAAGCGCAAACTTTGCAGCCACCAATCGTCTTGATTGGAAAAAGAATACGATGCTTGGTAATTTGAGTCAGGTGCGGCAAAGCCACGATCGTGTCTTGGATACTGCAAAAAATATTTCTGCGATTCATGCTTCGACCTTGCGGCTTTTGCGTGAATCCATTCAAGGTGAAGATATTTTTTACGAAAAAGTTGCTCGTGTTCAGGAATATCTCGATCAAGTGCAAAATAGTTCCAACATCGGTTACAAGGCACATGATCGTGTCATCGTTATAATTGGCGAGTCAAAAGAGGGTGTAGCAAATGCATCCAAACTGGTCAACGGTTTGGCGCAACGCAGTGAGTCGCTGCTGGCAGTGATGAAACAAGTTGATGATATCGCCGAAAAAATTAACTTGCAGGCGCTAAACGCTTCGGTTGCCTTGTCGCGTAGCAAAGGGCGAACGCAATTTGATTTTTCAACGATTGCTGCCGAATTGCGTGGACTTGCCGCTCGATTCCATACTCAGGCAAGACACCTGCAGGATATGACTGAATCGATTCATGGTGAAATTGATCAGGCTCTGCATCATTTAACTGATGCTTCTGGCAAAGCAGAGGTCGCCTTTGCCTCCGTGAATCAGTGTGGCGAGTTGTATCGCAATAATGTGTCAGCGACCAAGTACGGCCTTTCCGAGCTGGGTTTGATTCGTAAAGAAGTCGGTATTCATATGAAGAAGCTGGCGGAAACCCGCGATCTTGGTGAAAGTGCTGGTACCTTGATGAGCGAACTGGATCAGCAGCTTTCTGGTTATAATGATATGAACAAGAGGATCAGTGAAGAAACCAATCAAATGGCGGCTCACTGTGATAAATTATCACATCTCTTGTCGAAGCAGTATTATGAGCTCAGCCATTGCGAGAAGATGCTGACCGACTCGGCCAGTCTCTTAACAGAGGCAACCCAATACGCCACAGAGAACAAGCAAAATGTGATCACCATCAAAACCGGGCTAGAAGAAATAGCACGCAAAGAGCCCGGCAAGCTGCATGACGATGAGATGTGGCTGGCCAAATTGCGGGCCTTTCGCCACCTGGTAGCGAGCCTGGAAGAAGATTTTGATTCTTCGTCCCGAACTGTTGATAATAGGACCTCATTGGTACCCGTGATGAATGTTTCGCACGGATAATCTTACCTGAAATGAGGAGGCTATTATGAGCAAGGATCCGGATATCGGATTGGGAGAAAGCCCGCGCCGGGAACTGGATGAAATGAGCCCGGCCGCTGTAAAAGCCCAGCAAGACGCAGCCTTAGCTGCCGCGGGTTACGCGGCACAAAGCAGCGTTCCTCCGTCAGGCCACGGGCAACAACCTGTCATCGTGCAACAGGTAGCGTCGAAACGCAGTGGCATCTGGACCTTTGCTCTGGTGATTTTCGGGGTCATGGGAACTGCCGCAGCCCTGGGTGGCGGCTTCATCTACGGTGAATATTACGGCCGCCATCATGCACAATTTGATAATCCGGCGCTGCGCAAGCATTATGCCGGCGAATGTTATCGCTACATGTCACAACAATTTAGCAAAACCGTGCGAGAGACTTTTGACAGAGAGTTTCAGCGCGCTGATATGGCTGGAACCCGCGGTGCATTTGTTGCCGGCGAAGGTGACTTGGGCGAGATCCGCCAACTTTTGGAAGGAATGCAGGGTGAGTTTATGGCTCTGCGTGCTGCCCTAAAAGATACCTCATCAGGGGTTGGTAAGTCGGCTGACATGCCTGCAGTTTTGCAGGATGTTCAACGTCTGATCAAACTTATGGAGCAAAATCAAATCCAGATGGTGGCTGACCAATGTCCCGCAAGCCCGAACGTTCCCCGGCGAATATCCAGCCGTGCTGGATAAGACTGTCAGTTAAGTGAGATAAAATTTTTTTTCTCATTTTACCAACGATCGATCGCCTAAGGAGTGTCAGCTTATGTGGAGAATACTGGTTTTTGCTTTCTTGCTCGCCACATCTGCCAAGGCGAGCATTGCTCCGGAAAAACAAACAAGTTCAAGTTCAGGTATTCCCTCTTATTTTCCTCGCTCGGTCTTGATTGATCATAAGGTTTGGTTTTGGGAATTGATCTTTTCGCAATATACCAGCCAGCATCTTGTCATACACGACAGTATCTTTCCTCATGTTGTGATCGATGTGATCGACCTAGACGCAATTCGTTTGCAGCAAGGTCACCTGGCTGAGCTTGATGATCGTAAACTTCTCATCAGATTTCTTGACCGTTATCGCGATGCCGCGCGTAAGTTCAAAGCACGCGGCTCGCGCGCAGCCTTATTGAGTCCAATGGAAAAACGTGTCTATGAGGCTTATGCGGTCGAGGAGGAAACTTTACGGCATCTACTCAGTGGACAGGCAGAAATCAGATCGCAACGCGGCTTAAAAGATCGCTTTGATGAGGCAGTAAAACGCGCGCATCTTTATCTGCCGCATATGGAAAGAGTCTTCCGTGAGCATAAGGTGCCCATCGAACTGACAAGGCTGCCATTTGTCGAATCAATGTTTAATATTCACGCGCGATCAAAGGTGGGCGCTTCAGGAGTGTGGCAATTTATGCCAGCGACAGCGAGGCGTTTTATGATTGTCAACCAATCGATCGATGAGCGCAACTCCCCCTGGAAGGCCACCCGCGGTGCCGCACGTTTACTGGCGCATAATTATTCGCACCTGCAAAGCTGGCCACTGGCGATCACTGCTTATAACCACGGACTTAACGGCATGCGGCGGGCTGTCGATCAATTGAAAAGCCGGGATATGGAACAGATCATTCGCCGCTATCGCTCACCAAGCTTCGGTTTTGCCAGCCGCAATTTCTATACGGAATTTCTTGCGGTCTTGAAAATTTATAACGATCGTTATGTGCATTTAAAAGATCAAGTTAAACCCCTGGATGTCGTCGGGATTCGCTTACCGAAGGCAGTGGCTATGCCACAACTTGTGCAAAAAACGCCTTTAACGCAACAAATGCTGCGGGATTTGAATCCATGTTTGTCAAATGGATATTTTCACTCACATAGTCAGCGCAGTATTCCGAAGCACTATGAGATCGTGGTGCCAAAGCATATGGCTGGTAAGGTCGAGAAAGCTTTGCACCGACTTTGAGCTTTTCTTGGGGCTCAGTTGATTCTGCCAGGAAGGCAGATTGATATTTAACAGGGATGGTGAAAATTTGTGGCTAACGGATGGTCACATGCCAGGATCAATGTTGTGGCTGCCACAGGAATATTGGCGGCAGGCCATAGCTATGGCTGGTCTCCGCAAGACTTAATGGTTCTAGGCTTTGGTTGTGCGGTATCAACACTCTTTCTGAGCCCAGATATAGATTTGAAACAATCAATTAGCTCCCGTTCGTGGGGTATCTTCCGCTTCCTTTGGATTCCCTATCACCGCGTGTTTCGCCACCGCGGCCTTTCTCACTGGCCGATCATTGGCACACTGAGCCGTATCGTCTATCTCTTTGTCTTCTTTGAGATCCTAAGCTATGGCTACTTCGCTGCTGCGGCGTATCTTGAGCATTGGGATGCGCTGAGGGCTGTGCAGGCATCGACTGATCAGGTTTATTTGCATAAGCAGAACCTGATCGCCTTTGCGCGGGAAAACCATCGTTATTTGCTGGTGTTTTTTTATGGTTTGGCATTGACAGATGGGATTCATACTCTGGTGGATTGGCTTTCCAGTTTTTGGAAACGGTTAGTGGTGAAGTCTTGAGGTTTTTTGTTGGTTTTTTCTCGTCATAACATTCTAATATAACAAGCCAATGATCCAGCCTTAGTCAAATCGTAGTATTAAATTTAAGTCTTTTTATGGACTTGTCGATTCCTCTTCATGAAGTGCCGCATGAATTGGATGTATAGTGGAAATTTTCAATATCAATGATCGCATTTTATATCGAGTTATTTTCCCGCTTGTTGCGGTGGGCCTTGTCTTTGGCTATTTTTTCTTACGAAAAGTAATTGTTGGTTTTCTGGAACTTTTTAAAAGAGTCAAGACCCAGAAAAAAGTTGGCGAGTTAAGGCAGGCCGGTCAGCAGCAGAAACCCGTTCCCGTCATTGCCCGTCGAACCGATTTGGTTTCTCAACTTTCCTCAGTGCAAAAAAAACAGTGTCAATTCGCAGAACAATTGCTAGCTCACAAACGGATTTTAGAAGCAGCAAAAATATTTGAATCCATCCAGTTCCAAAGAAAAGCGATCGATATCTTAGAGCAGAATGGCTACTTGGACGAGGCTGTAGCCATACTTATGAGAATGAATTTGCCGCAACGTGCCGCTGTGCTGTATGAAAGAAATCATAGATTCCAAAAAGCTGCTGAGTTTTATTTGCTGGCCGAGAAAAAGGATGCGGCAGCGAAAAACTTCGAGAAATTAGCGCAGCAGGATTATCACTTTTATCGGTCCGCAGGCGATTGCTACTATCAGGCTGGTATGGTCGACAATTGCTTGGCAGCTTATAGCAAGCTCTTACTTTCTGATGAAGTTTTAAAGATTTGTCTAGCGACACAAAAATATGAGTATTTGCAGCATTACATGATGATTCCCTTTAATGCCAGATACCTCCTGCCTCACCTGAAGCCTGCACAATTCTCGGAGATGGTTGAGTCCTTGGCTTTGACTCCCAGCCTGATGCTGGCCTTTGCGCTTTGGCTTGCTATCTTACCAGAAGCATGGCTGCTAGTGCCATGTCTTAGAAAGTCTGCTGCTGACGAGGAATGTGCGCGTTTGCTTTGGTCGCTGTTAAGTCCTGACATTTGTCATAAAATATGTCATGTTTTTGCGAAGAATCCGCAGCAATTGACGAGTGATGAGTATCGGGTTCATGGTCATGCTTTGATTTATCAGAAGAAAATACAGTTTGGGGAATACTTCGTTAAACTGATGCCATTTGGTGGAAGTTTGAAGAGTGGTGATCGAACGCAGGCGTCTAAGGCGAGTTAGGCCGGAGTCATGCCTAGATCCGCAGTGGACGATCGCTCGCCACTGTCATGCCCAGCGTCGAATCAGTTGATCGCTCAGCACTGCTACACGCCAAGACATTCTACTCTATGGTTGACGAGAACTCGTCGGCAAAAGGTATGGTTATACTAATGATCTCCAGATTTTCAGAGCTGTTGCAGAGGCCGCTCAGCTCACCTCGTATAGAGTTCAAGATCCTAAGCTCGTGATTGTTGGGGCTAAGTGTATCTTTTCCTAGGAGAAAAAATAGCTGAATGACGAGGCAGGTGTCTGAAAGAATAATCACTTTTTACCCTTCTGCCTCTTTTAACCAAGATTCGGCTAGTAGCATTCCATCACTACTTTCTATACCTAAGTGTTCAGCAAGACCACGACCAGAAACTTCACCGTTGAGAACTGCATCCTTGAGAAACTTAAATACATAGGCACCAGCATCATCCAGATTGATAGCTTCGTAAAAGTTCCTTATGTCTTCAAGCTTATTGCCTTCTGGTGCGATCCCTAAATTTTTACCTCGTAGAGATTCGGCATATTTTTTATTCATTCCAAAATCAGCGCCCTCTATATGCTTTCTCTGACTGAGCATATAGAGAATCCCTATATGTGAGCCACCCAACTCCTCATATATTCGATGGAGTTTGGTTCTTATCGATCCGGGTCTGCTAAGCATGCTAAGAACGTCCTTATCCGGAAAGATCACTTCTGAGGCAACATTATTACAGAATCTTTCTTCATCCTTGTCTTGCTTAGCTTGAGGTCTAAAAATATGGCAAATCTCATGCAACAGATAATAGCTAAGATCAGCAGCATTGTGCTTGTCTGTGTCAAGTAAGATGACATATTTCAATTTATTATCTGTTATCGTGACGCCGCATTCTCGCTCATCACGGCGACCTTCACTTTCTTTGCCCACAATGCCAACGAATGAAAATGAAATGGGTGCTACAACAATTCCTTTGACCCGTAGCGAATCACAAAGACTTCTAAACTCTATCTTCTTTGTAAGAGAAAACGTGGACCTTATAGCAGAGGCGACAGTCAAATGATTATCTGCATTACTTAAGTCCTGGAAAGGAGCTTCAGCAGGTTTCATCTCATCGGATTGCAACCAAAGTTTTGCAAGTTCTATAGCTCGCTTGACGGCATGTTCACTAGGTTCTCCTAGATATTTTTTTTTAAAGTAGAAATCATAAACTGGTGCGTTAATGAGTCTTCTAAAGTCATTTCCCTTTGCAGACAAGGCTTTTGCCAGCTCTCGGACTCTATCTGCGGGATACCCGTCGTTGACCCATCTTGATAATGTCGAGGGGGGTTCACCCAGATTTTTCGCTAAGCTATTTTGGCTAAAGCCAGAACTCTTTAGCAGCTTGTTATAAAATTCTTTATTAATGCTGTGGGTTACGTTTGTCACGACATCATTCTCCTCATCCTTGGTTAGGATATACTAGCTGTATCGGTATTTTGCAATAAAAAAATGAGATAAATATAGATAACTAGCTGATAGTTGGTATAATCATTCCAAAAATATCAGGTATTTTCTGGGACACAGCTTATGACAGGCAAAGCATAAGTCGCAAATGGTTCGTGTTGGTCAGCAGGGGCTTGATCGCCCTGCGCTAAACCAGAAGATTTAATCGCTCAAAAGTCGAATATTCGTTTTTTGGTAGCTGTCGATCTGAATAGTTCCGGCCTTTTGCAAGGACATTATGCAATGCTCGTCTCCACAAAGTCACTTACTTCTAGGTGAGTCCGACATATACAAGCTAGATAGCTCTAGGCTAGACAAGGCAAGCATTTTTCTGTCCTGTTGGTCTGAATGCGCCTGGCGGCAGCAGCTTTAACAGCTTACTTGATAGATTCGATTTCAACGTTGGTCCATTGACCTGTGAAAGCTTCAAGCGGCGTTGCTCCATTTAGGATGGCTCGAGGAATAATCTCATTTGATTGCGTAAAATAAAAGTCGACTCCTTTAACCAATGCTGCAAAATTGGTGAGCGGTATGTTAAAAAGAAACCGATGTTTGAGCCGGTGAAAAACCATTTCAACCATCGAGTTGCTAAACTCGACATCAATCTGCGCAATAGTTCGGTTTATGAGTCCATTTGTAATCAACCTATCGACATGTTCATTACAATTTTCACTTCCGCCATCGGTGAAGACATTTGGCACTATGGTCAGATGTTTTCCGAAGCAACCAAAGTACATGAAATAGATCCTATTCTGACTTGTCTAAATCCATGTCATTGGTGCCAGCAACCCACATTTCGGGCTGGGTGCCGCTAAAAATATTAAATATAAACAGTATCTTAACCTCGAAGACTCATCTAGTTAAAGATTTTCTCCAAAATTTCGATGTTAAATATTAACAATATTGTTAGTATCTGTCAGCAGGAGGGATCATGGCAGAGACTAACGACGAAATCCTAGAAGGTTGTCATCGCCTTTGAGCAAACTTCCAGAGGCGAGTATGTCGTCGTAATAACTGTGATCAAACTGTAAAAGGGGACTTAAATCATGAAAAAAATCATATACGAAGGACTCGGCTTTCCGGTTCTGCTGATTGGTGCCCACACCGAAATTATCCTCGGAGAGGAGCTGCCCATCATAAACCACGCAGACTTGGAGCGGCGAGTATTCGAAGCACTGCTCTGGTCATCTCACAAACTAACTGGTGCCGAGCTGTCTTTTGCCAGAGGATACATGCGAAAAACCCAAACCGATCTGGCAAAAGATATTGGTCTCAAATCTCATTCTATGATTAGTCAGTGGGAAGCAAAAGGCTTAGCAGCAACCAGTATGGACCCCGCTACGGAAAACGGAATCAGAACACTGATGGCAAACCATATCGGACAGCTCCAGCAGTATGCTTTGCGGAGTCTTGAAATTCTAAAAGGAAACTTCCAAGAATTGGCTCCAATCGAAGTTAACCTAGAGGCAGCATAACAAGCCGAGAAATTTCTCGGCTCCTTTGTTTTGTTTGCCAGAAGTAACCATATCTTTCCAGTAGGCAGAAGACGGCTCGCCATTGCCGGCCGGATTTGATGATACGGACGGGTTTTTATTACAGGTGGCTCCGACCTCACAATTGACCACCATCAAAACGCTGACGATCAAGCCAGGTCGTAAGTCGCAAATGGTTCGATTATTAGGCAATAGCGGCAACTCCACCACCTCGGGCCCGGTTGAAATCGACATGAGCCGCGATTTACTCCACTGCTGCACGCCAAGGCATTCTACTCTTTTATCGACTAGATCTCGTCAGCATGTGATATGGTAAAGCTAATGATTTCTGGATTTTGTCTGGTCATGTTGATGAGGATGACTATGGAAAAGTGTCAGCTAGTAGATCGAAGGGGCAACTTTCGAGACTCAGTGCTTTGCTGACTATTCTTAACCTACGCACAATGCGCAAGCTAGCTGACGATGAGTCTGGATAAGAACGTCGCGAGCTTGAATTGACTTTTTAATCAACTCATTTTGAGACTGAGCGGTCCAATTACCGGAGATAATCTCAAGTGGCGTCCCAGCTTTTAATACGGCAAGCGGGATCTTGTTGTTAGCTTCAGTCAGATAGTATTCAGTTTGTTCCACTAGGATTTCAAATGAGGTAAGCGCTTTTAGAAAAAGATGACGATGCTTCAGTCGATAGAATAGAGATTCGATCAAGGAATTCGAAAAGTCGATTTCAATCTGGGCAATGGTACGTGAAATGAAATTTTCACAAATGATGCCGTCAACGTCACAATTGATGTTTTCACTGCCACTATCGATCATTCATTGTATCAGCCTCCTTGTCTGTATATCCTGATGTCTTCAGGAGCCGCTTTGTAAGCGGTTTTGAGAATCGCTAGTTCATCGCTATGCATGATAAATGCAATCTTCATGCCTCGATATACAAACCACTCCGTTGGTGGATTGGTTTTGTGTTCCTCCCTAATGTCTTCAAGAGTTAACGAAGTACGGTGAAACAGTTATGGTTCATCTTTTTCGCCGAGTTCGCCTTTCATTGAACCAGTAATAGCGTAGCCGATAATTCTAGCATTTTTAAATCGCTGCTGCCTAAGTTTGTGGCTGATTGCACGTATTGATGCGCCTGAGCCGATTGAATCATCAATGACAAGGATTGAAGATTTCATATCGACATTGAGAAGGTGACTGCTATCTACCGTAAGCGTCATATCAGCATTGGTAAGTCGTTCATCGAGGCTGGATATGGATTTTTGAGGAATCAGCACTATGTCTTGCCTCTTGCTCGCCTTGATCTCCTTTATGTTGTGATTTGCTGAGCTAGTTAGACTAATCTTGACCTGAAGACTATCAATGAGCTGAATCTTGCGATTGATAGTATGAGGTAGCCAAACCACATTTTTGACAGAAAAGGCCCTGATTATGGCTAGAATATCATTGCGTATCAGACGAGTAATCTCATTGATATATGCATCTGAATGTTGGCTGGCTACTTTCGAGAGAAATACTAGATTGCCGAGCTTAGTTTTGCCATATGGATGAAAACTATCAAAATCGGAGATAAATACTTCATTAAGATAAGATCCGCCCTCGATATTCTCGTAAATACTTTCTAGTCGATGTTTAAGAGAGTAAACGTTAAGGTCTTGGCGGAAGAGGTGCTGGTCTATAGTCATTCTCTGGTCAAAGTATCTTTTTATTTCGCTTTCAATAAGATGTTTTGCGGTTCTGTTGTCTTTTTTTCTACGTTTGGATTTCAGGAAGTTGCTTATCGAGTTATGATTTTTTTCGAAAAATCGCTGAAGGAATCCCTGAGCTCCCTCTTGAATTTGATAAGACTCGTCAATGTATGAGAATCGGGAGTCAAGGTAGAGCAACTTTTCTTTGGAGAAGAGCCCTTCAAGGTTCCCTTTTATCTCCTGATATGCTTTAAAAAGCTTTTGATTATTGGGGCTAGAAAGAAAATTTTCTATTGGCTTTTTTTCTACAAGCCTGTAATGCAAATCTTTCTTGTGACTAGAGAAGCTTTGCTTTTCCACTAGACCATTATTGGTCAGCTGCCGAAGATAAAGGTGTATTGATTGCCGGGTTCTCTTTAGTCGAGTAGCAAGCTGTGCTGGAGATTGAGGACCAACTTGTGTAAGAACTGTCAAGATTGTGCTCATTGCTTCGTCTTTTGACTTCATTCTTTTTGAGATTTTTTTTGACAATAGATTCCTCCAATCTAGTTATTATTTTACATAGCATATTATATATGTAAAATAAATCCCTGTTTATATATCTCAATCTCATGAAATTATGAAGATAAAATCATCGAATAGGTATGCTATTATACATAGTTAGCTATATATGTAAAATAAGATGCTGGTATCGGTAGATATTTTTGCGCTAAAATAGCGCTGTGTATTGTTCCCTGGTTACTGAACGGTTAATTTAATTAGCTATTTTGTTGACTTAGCGTCGGCATTTCGCCTTTAGAATGCATTGCCTTGACTAAATAGAGGGAAGTTTCCGTTTTAGAGATTAACCTGATCCTGGGCTAATCCTTTTAGAGGATTTTTTGACAAAGAATTGCCAAACCTGGCTTTTATTTTACATAGGTAGTTTATTATGTAAAATAAATGGCTTATATATCAATTAACTTATTGAAATAAATAAATAAAATGGTATTTATGTATGTTGTTTTGCACCGCGCGGCGTTGAACCAGAACATTTAATCGTTCTAGGGTCGAAAATTCGTTTCTTCGACCGAATCAATCTGAATAGTTCCCGACTTTTGCCAGGACATTATGATTATGAAAATCTTGTGTTCACGGAATCGATTTCTTCTAGGCTGACTCTAGCTTGTATAAGCTGGAAGAGTCTATGCAAGGCAAGCATTTTTCTGCCCTGTTGATCTGAGTCTGCGTGAAGGTGGCTGCTCTAACAGTTTCCTTTAATGATTCAATTTCTGAGTCTAATTTAACGGATATTAATGGGAATACTCGGGTAAGATATAGGCTTGATCCTTGGGGTAAGGTTGAGGGCGCGCGTGGGTTTTCCTTAAACCGGCCGGTCTTGCCCTCGCAGGAAATGGATGAGAAGTGTGGGCTCGTTTATTTTGGGATGCGTTATAATGATCCGAGGCTTGGGCAGTTTGTAACGGATGATCCTTGGTTTATGGATCGGCCTCAAGCGGTGTTGCCCCCATTAGGATCGCTCGAGGAATGATCTCATTGGATTGCATAAAATAAAAGTCCACTCCTTTTACTAAGTCTGGAAAATTGGTCAGTGGTATACTAAAAAGAAACCAATGTTTGAGCCCGTGAAAACAAAGTCTCGATAATGCCATTAACCTTAGGAATGACGTAAAAACGCAAATGGACTCGCTAAAAGCCAATCTGGATGCTGCAAAAGACCATCACAAGAGTATGATTGCCATTCATACCATGACCCTACATTTTTTGGAAAGAGCAAATAAGCTCTTGGAAGAAGTTATCGCAGATCGGAACAAGGTTGCTTGCTCTTTGGAATCATTACGCGCTGAAGTTGAGCGACTGAAGGCCGAGTTGGAAAAGCAATAAAGATGTGCGTTGACATCGGCGCTCTCCAATAACAATGTTTGTTCTGCGGAAAAACCATGCTTAGCCTCAGATAAATTGGTGAATTCATGATTCGGACTCCTGCCTCTCGGTAATTGGGTTTTACAATTGACCATCAAACGCAGAATAGACCCATGGTCCTAGGTCGATTGCCATGCCACTATTAATGGTGCCTTCCTTTGCTAGAGATAAATCAGATTCAATCAAAGCTTTGACTTCCTTGGAGAGCAGTTCTATTTTCTTCTTCTCACTCTATAATTTAGGCCCAGAAATCTCGTCTATCAATTTTGGGTCTAATACGTGGGTGGAACTACGTGTTCGTCGAGATATGATGCTGAATTGTTCCCAGAAATATTTCGTTGTTTCAAACTGAAAGTCATTACAATGCACCTGGCCGCGATGCGCTCCTGGACTGAGCAAACGGTTAAATAGCTACTTTTTAGCCAGCAGCTAGGCACGGTTTTCCCTCCTTCTTAAACCTGAACAACCTTAGTAGGCATAAGCTTTACTGCCGCCCACTCATTTGTTTTGATACAATGGCTCTAACGAAGTCTCATCCCGCGGGCTAATAATGTATCGACACAAATTCTTACTGGCTATCAGCATTATATCTTTGTTGATGATTAGCAAAACCTTTGCGAGTCCTCGACTGACGTTGGACTCTCAAAACTCTGGCCAACCCATAGGCCGTTTTTTCCAACTTTATCAAGATCCGACAGCTCAGCTAAATGCCGATGAGGTTTGGGAAAAGCGAAAGGATTTTATTCCATCGCAATCAGATATGCCTAATTGGAAATTTACTACTGCAAAGACATGGGCATACATAAAAATTGAAAACCCGGCAGAAAAGATCATCCCCTGGATATTAGAGTATCAATATCCACTTGCCGATCGTGTCGAAATATACCGGATCAAAGACAAGCAAGTCCTAAATCAAGTCTACCTTGCTGGCGATAAATTGCCGACGACCACAGCGCCAACTATAACTTACCGCCATCCAGTTTTTCTATTTGACCTCACACCTGGAGAACATGAGTTTCTCATAGGAATTGAAACAGAAGGCATCAATCGCATGCCGTTTGCGTTTTGGGATCAAGAAACATTTCAACATCATATAAGTATTGATACTTTTCTATCGGGCATCGGGTTTGGTTTAATTTTGGTTATGATCATTTACAACTTTTTCATCACCTTAAGCCTTCGCTCAAGAAGCTATTTTTTCTATATCCTACACTGTCTTTGCTTTTTAACCTTTCAATCTGCTCAACTCGGCTTCATTGCTTATTTTAAGTTACCCATTAAATTGAAAATTTGGCTAAGCAATTGGGGATACCTGATTTTCTTGTTTAGCAGTCTACTCTTTGCTGTCAGCTTTGCCATTTCCTTTTTGCGATTAAAAAACAACTTTCCTAAAATCTACTACTTCTATATGAGTATCGTTGCCTTTATATTTCTAGGGCTAAGTTACACCATTTTTGGTACCAACTACATATTCTCGGCTACATTGGCTAACAGTACATCATTAATTGTTGCATTCAGCATGTTCTTTACCGGAATTTATTTCGTTCTAAAGCGCTATCAACCTGCTTATTATTTCTCCTTCGCCTGGGGTTCCATAGTCGCCGGAACAATCATTCTTACTTTAGCCAACTTTAACATCATTCCTTTTAACTATTTTGTCGGAAATGCAAGCTTCATAGGCGGTTGTATCGAGATGTGTTTTCTATCAATCGCACTTGCTGCCAGAATGCGCCATTTTGAGATGGAGCATCAAATTGAGCGGGAACAGTATATATCTCGATTACAACAAAAGGATCGTGAAACGCAGCATTCATACAAACAAATGGCGAAAATCGTTTATCCGCATCAATTATCGATGATGCAACGGAATTACTCGCTCGAAGAAACGATGCCGACCGGAAACAGCAAGGCAACGGCAATTGTTTTTGATATTATTAACAGCACTCAGTTTTTAGGACCTAATAAAGAAGTCTTTTTCCAAGAAGTATTTGCTAGCTGCCATAACCGCATGATGCAACATTATGACGAGCAAAATATGAAAGCTGATGCTTACCGGATTAACGAGCTTGGCGATGGTTTTATTTGCTCGGTTGGCTTTCCTTTCACTTTGCCAGAAGGTGATTCCCAACATACTCAAGCGATTACACTGGCTTTTGACTTTCTGGAGATCTTCCATGACATTAACAGAATGTTTTATCATGATCGACATCCGTGCTACTGTTCCATCGGTATTGCAGAAGGTGATATCAGAGGATTCTATCCCAGTACTGGCACTAAGGAGTACCACATTTTTGGTCATGCTCTTGTACTAGCAACAAGGTATGAAGGAATTCGGCGAAAAATTTTTCCTGGAGAGACTGCGAGTATTATTACAGTGCAAAGCTCGGTCATCAATTGCCTGCCCGAAAATTTACAGCAAAAGTTTCAGAAATTTCAATTAGCAAATGATAAGGGATTTAAGATTCGGAATGACCCATTTTCAAAAGAGTTCTACTATTATTTCTTCCGCCAAGATCACGAACTTTCAAAAAGCTCCTAGTATGAGCTTGGTATTTCGGGATGAAACCAAGCAAATTTGCGCTTTAACCGAGCTTGGGGTTAAGCATCCAACTATTTTCCTGCAAATATTTAAAAATAACCTTGATGACTACGTAACAATTCAATTTCAAACTCCAGGCGATGCGCTTCAAGCCAGCCTTGCAGCGCGTGTAGGATAATCAAGCATTCGGCCTGCCTAACGCAGCCTTCACATCTGGTGGCGTCGATCTTGAAGACTTTGGCGATCCGGGAAAAGCGAAATTTATTCGGCAATGGCTTTCGACTCAGCATAACTATCTTTGTCCACGTCGCTGACCTTCAATCGTAGAAAACCCAATATCTTTAATGAGATCACCAGAAAAAATAAATCAATTGCAATGACTTAGCAAAAACTCCAAGCTTTTACTAAACTAATTAGTTAATTAACCGAAGAGTTAATTATGACGGATGAACTAAGCCAAATTTTTTCAGCCCTAGCAGACCCAACCAGGCGCGCAATCCTTGCCCGACTGTCGGAGGGGGCGGCTAATGTTAGCGATCTGGCCGAACCATTTCTTCGCGAAATGAGTTTGCCAGCCGTGACCAAGCATCTCAAAGTTCTTGAAAGAGCGGGACTCATCATCAAAGTTAAAAATGCGCAGTGGCGTTCCTGTCATATGAATAGCGAACCCCTGAGGAACGCTCATGCCTGGATCGATAAGTATCGCACTATCTGGGAAGAGAGCTTTGCTCAGTTGGACGAATACTTAAAAACGATGCCGATAGACAAAACGAAAGGGAAAAAGAAATGACTGCAGCTTGCAAAGCAAATGAAATTCGCCTGATCCGTGTTTACGAAGCTTCCGTGGTCGAGGTTTGGGAAGCTTGGACAGACCCTAATCAAGCGGCAATGTGGTGGGGACCGCGAGGATTTACCCTTACGACTCATAGCAAAGATTTACGTGTCGGGGGAAACTGGAAATATACGATGCACGGCCCAGACGGCACTGATTATCCGAATAACACAATTTATCACGAACTTGAGCCCTATAAGCGTCTCGTCTATGACCATGGTGGTAACGATGATCAGCCACCGTTATTTCGAGTCACTGTCACCTTTAATGAAGTCGATGGCAAAACAGTTATGGATATGGTTTTCGCATTGGACACAGCAGAAACCGCTGAACAAATGCGCCAGTTTATAAAAAGTGCCGGTGGAAATGCGACTTGGGATCGTCTTGCAGAGTATTTGGCAAAAAAGAAAGAAGATAAAGACGTTTTTGTCATTAATCACAGCTTTGCTGCGCCCCCCGAAACTGTATTTGCTATGTGGACCGATCCAATGCACCTGCGAAGTTGGCTGCCACCAAAAGGATTTTCCATGGAATTCCTGCGTTCTGAAATTAAGGAGGGGGCATCGACTTTCTATCGCATGTTTAACAAAGGTGGCATTGAGTTGTATGGACGCACGCATTATCTGCAAATTTCGCCCTCTAGGCAGATCGTGATGAAACAGGATTTCTGTGATCAGCATGAAAATATGTCCAGGCATCCGCTAGCGCCAGAATTGCCGCAATCGATTCTCACGACGGTGCAATTTGTTGCGGAAGGTGATGGGGTAAGAGTGACATTGACTTCTGTCAGTGGTAATGGTGCGACTGCTAAAGAAATTGCAAGGTTTGTGGAAGAGCGTGCTGGTATGAGTCAGGGTTGGGGTGGAAGTCTTGATGCTTTGGAAGAAAAATTACATTAAATGAAACAGGGCTCTGACTTAAATGTAGAGCTTTTATTTTAACTAGTGCTCGTTTTATCGGTCGTTTTTAAGGCTGAAGAAAAAACTAGATATAATCGAAATCGAAAATTCTCCAGATACGTTTAGTTCACGACATCCTAGCTCTCTTTCATTACTGTCTATAGTGGTGAGTAGAGAGACAGGATGTTGTCATATCATGTGGTTTTAGACGAAAATCGTGGCGGACGACTGGAAAATGAGGTGATCGTCCGCCCTCAGGAACTCCAGCAAGCCCACATGCGGGGCTATGATGTTTGGCTTAGCTGCCGAGCCTTCGTAGTTGATAGCCTTCCTCCTCGAGCAAGGACAACAGACCATCGGGGCCAGGTAGGTGACCGGCACCGACTGCTATGAAAGCTGGCTCCTGACCCAAAATCTCCGGCAGGATCTTGAGCCAACGCCGATTACGAGAGACGACCATGGTCTGAAATTGGTCCTCACTCATAGCAAACTCACTGTCCTGCTCGCGAATCAACTGATCGAGTTTTTGCGGATCGCCAGCCAGATAAATGTCGACCATGCGATTAAAAAACTGCCGCGCTTCATCTTGCTTGGTCAATAGATCCGCTATCATTTCCGGCTCAATAAATGTCTGCAAAAGCTGCGCCTGGAAGGCAAAGGTTTCGAGAAAGGCTGTGGTCTTGCCGGCAGCGCGAGCCTTTTTCAAGATGGCTAGATCGATCGATTCACCGTGCGGTGCGATCTGACCGATTAGGATCTGAAAGACAGCCGTTAAACTCAAACGCTCAAGTTTTTCCTCAGGAATCTGAGGACTTAAGCGTTTTTTTAGCTCCTGCCAGGCCTTAGGCTCGAGAATATTCTGCAGGCTTTGCTCTGGAGGCAAGAACATATAGGGCAGGGCCTCGCCTGGGTTGACGTTGGAAATATCCATTTCCAGGATGACCAGTTGGGATTCCTGCAAATAATCCCAGACCAGGCGGTCGAGCTCGTCCGGACTGATGCCCAGGTGAAAGGTACCCAGGATATAGAGACGTTGCTCACCCTTGCTGGCCTCCCACAGCATGAGCTGATGCTGCTTTTCTTCCACAACCGGATCAAGCTGCTGACTGCTTTCCGGCGTGCTGCAGGACCAGGTCACGCTAAACAGAATGACGAGGAGAAACCAACGCTGATAATGTATGTTTTGCAATATCATCAGAACATCCTTTTTCTGAATCAAAAAAGATCAGAGAACGCCACGGCAATCGATACCAAGACGCTCACTTCTCATACGAAAGCTATCGCCCTGTCGGATCGGGCCAACACCGGCAGGAGTGCCAGAAAACAAAAGATCACCAGCTTCCAGCTCCTGGCCACGACGCAAAAATTGCAAGAGTGTTGGAATATCAAAGATCATATCCGCACTGCTGCCTTGCTGTCGCAGCTCACCATTGACCTCCAAGTTTAAGTCGATAGGCTCTTGCCACCACCGACCTGCAAGCTTCTTCCATGGCCCAACGATCGCTGCTCCTTGAAAACTTTTGGCCAAAGTCCAAGGCAGGCCCTGTTGCTTGAGCTGGCTTTGTACACCACGTCGGGTTAAGTCCAAACCGAGGCTGACCGCTGCCACGCTCTCCCATCCGGCTGCTGCTTGCTTGGGATCGAGCAAAAAGACCAGCTCCAGCTCATGATGAAAACTTTCTTCAGGATAGGCGATCGGACCAAGGGCAGCCTGTCTTAGGCTGGAAGGCGCCTTAAGAAAGAGCACCGGCTCTTGAGGGATAGGGTTATTAAGCTCCAACGCATGGTCTCGATAATTGCGGCCAATTGCATAGATATTGCCGCTTAATGGCGGAACTTGCAAAGCCTGTAATTCCTCAAGGATTGCTTGCCGTGCAGGTGACATATTCGATAGCCTCCAATTAAATCAAGGAAATTGCTTGTTTACTAATTCTTGGAGCTTTGATCCAGCTAGTACTCAAAAAAGATGAGGCGAGGGACTCAAGCTCCTGTTTTTTTTGACGATCACTTTGTCTGGAATGGTTCTAGTTTGGATTCCTTATGCATGGTCAACAACCGACATCGCTGCTCCAAAGCCTCGCCGTCTTGCTCTTGGCGGCTAGTCTGAGCTGGTCTGCCAAAGCTGATGAAATCTGGCAGGATTTCATTGTCGATGGTGAAATCATGCTGACCGGCTATGAGCTGGCACAAGGTGAAGTCAGTCTTCAGGGAGATTGGCACTTTCAGTGGGACCAGTGGCTGGAGCCAACGGCCGCGCGAGAACTGGCACGCCGTCTGATTGCCGAACCGGACGCCGCTAACAAGCAATGGATGCAGGTTCCGGGAAGCTTTCATAACTTGCGCCAAGGGCCAAGTATCGAGTCCATCGCCAGCTACTTTCTGCTGGTTCGCGATCTGCCGGTTGAGCGTCTTGATAAGCTGGGCCTCCAGGTTTCGATTTTTACCAGTGGGCGAGTTTACTGGATACCTTTAAACAAGACCAGAACTAGTAGCGAGGATGATTGGCTTCTCCATGTGCAAGGTCAACCCGGCATGACCCGGGACAAGGATCGGCCTTTCCTGGAATCTGTGGTTCTGCCACTTCCTCTGGATCCGGCAAGTCGTGACTACCTGCTGCTGATCCATACGGCCAGCCACTATCACCATAAGGGGGGGCTACGCCATAGTCCGCGTCTTGGCTCACTATTCCGCTTGGAGCATCAGAAAAAAGACCAAGATCTGACAAGCTTTGCCTTGGTTTCGGCAATCTTGCTGATTTGTGTCTTCAACTTCGCCCTATTTCTGCAGCGTAAACAGGATTTGGGTAGTCTGTGGCTTTGTATTTTCAGTTTGCTGGTGGCATCCCGCGAGCTCTTGGTCGGTAACTTTATCGAGTACTTCTTTCCCGATGTAGCTAGCTCGTGGTTTATCCTCCGAACCCGACTCGAATATGTGAGTTTTCCGCTGACGGCAGCTGCCTTCGGACCTTTTTTGTTCTATTCCTTTGGCAAGCTGGTTGCGCATCGGATGATTCAAGTGATCTTTGCTCTTGCCTTGCTGGAAACCATCGTAGCCTTTGCTTTGCCAGTTTCGATTTTAAGTCGCCATCTGATCTTTTATCCAGGTTTTGCCATATTCGTGACGCTCTACTACATTTATCTTGTCGGCCAAGCGGCATGGCAGCGGGAAGATGGTAGCCTGTTGTCGATGACAGGCATGCTGTTTTTGTTTGTTGGCCTGGTGAATGACTTTTTTAATAATCAGCTGATTTTGCAAACGGCTTTGATCTTTCCCTATACCATGGTGATCTTCATCCTCTTCCAAAGTCAGATAGTCGGCAGACGCTTTGCTCGTGCCTTCCGCGATTCCGAGCTGCTGGTGGCAAGCTTGCAGGAACAGGAAATGCTGCGTAGCCAGTTTTTTCAAAACACCTCTCATGAGCTGCGAACCCCGTTAAACGGCATACTCGGATTTATCGATCTCTTGTTGAAAGGTCGCTATGGGCCGCTGACCGAACAGATGCTTGGCCCCTTGGAAAAAATTGGCAAATTGGCGAATGCCCTGAAAATGCAAGTCAATACCATCCTTGATTTGGCCAAATCGCGCGCCGGTGAAATGGAATTGAATATCCATCCGGTGCCTTTGCAAGAGGTCTTGGAGGACGCCCAGATTCAGGCGGAAGGCTTAAGTCATAGTGGCAAGAGATTGACCTTCACCTGGCAGACGAGCTGGCAGGAAGGAGAACGACCGATATGGAATGGCGATCGCGAAAAGCTGATGACGATCATCCGTAATTTACTGGGAAATGCCTTTAAGTTCTCGCAGCCCGATCGGGACAATGAGGTGAGCCTGCGCTTGGTCCATCAAGACGAAGCCTTGGTCGTTGAGGTGGAGGATCACGGTATCGGCATGCCTGAAGATGCCTGCGAGAAAATATTCGACGAGTTTCGCCAGTTGGAAGGTAGCGGCAATCGCCAATATGAAGGCACGGGTTTAGGACTGGCGATGGTCAAAAACCTGGTCAAACTGCAGGAAGGTCAGATCCAAGTGCAAAGCCGGCTGGGCGAAGGTAGCTGCTTTCGCGTCATCCTTCCCGATTTAACCATCACCGGTGGACGTAGCAGTAGCGAGGTGATTCACACGAGCGAGGTCATTCACACCAGTGAGCGTAGTAAAGTGGAGCACGTGGACTCCTTGCAAGCCCTTAAGTCGCTGCAAAATCTGAAAACCGCCGTGGAATCCGCCAAAGTCGATGTCAAAGACTATAAGATCCTGGTTATTGATGACAATGAGGTCAACTGCGAAGTGATTCGTGACATTCTTCTCCTGGAAGGCTTTCCGGTTGATATCTGTCTGGATAGTAAGCAGGCATTTGCCAAAATTCAAAACGATCCGCCCAATCTGATCCTCCTGGACTTGATGATGCCGCATGTCACCGGTGAAGATTTGCTGGGCATGATGAAAGCCGAGTCCAAACTGGCAGGGATACCGGTGGTCCTGCTGACTGCCAAAGCCTCGCAGGATGATCGACTGCTCGGTCTAGGCCTGGGGGCGGACGATTACATTACCAAGCCTTTCCTATCGGACGAGGTCTTGTTGCGGGTTCGCAATATCCTCGCACGTGTGGATCTGGCCCGGGCAACCAGCGAGCGTCAGAGCCTTGAAACCATTATGGCGAAAGCCCAGCAGGTATCGACTGGTCTCGGGCAGACCGTGCAAAATCTGCCGCAGATCGATCTCGCCCTGTTTCAGAAGTCTGCGGATATTTCCAGTGGGGATTGGCTTGGCGTCTTTCATCACCCTAAATCGGAACGCCTCTATCTCATTCTGGGGGATGTGACCGGTCATGGGATGAGTTCAGCCCTGGTGACGATCGCGGTGGCCGGTGCGGTGCGCGGCGCTTTGCATATGATTGATGAGCAAGACAAAGATTTGGCGATGGAGGAAAGTCTGAAAATGCTGTTGGACATCTGCCATGAAGCTGTTTTGGAGTCGGGTTCGCAATGGGAGCGGGCGATGACGATGGCTTGTGTCGCGATTGATCTGCAGACGGGTCATGCCTGTTATATGAATGCTGGCCATTTACCCATGTATTATCTGCAGCAGGGGGTTTTCCGCGCCTTGAGCCGACCGTCGTCGCTACTCGGTTTGTATGAGAGTCAGTGGTCGGAACCTTATCACTTCCAATTGCACGAAGGTGACCAGATTTTCCTCTATACCGATGGCTTAACGGAAAATCGTAATAATCAGGGAAAAAGTCTGCGCCTGCATAAGTTTTTTGAAAATCAGGAAGCCGCGATGGATGTGTACCAACTGAAAGATGCTTTACTGGCTAAGACGGTGGAAATGCGGGAGGATGAAAACATGCAAGATGATATCAGTTTTTTAATCCTTGCTTGGAAGGGTTTGGCTGCAAAGCAGGATCAAGATCCAGCTAGCAAAGCTGGATAATATAGCTCAAAGCAATTAACACGAGTAGGCACTGCAACATTTGTGAAAAGGCACATTCTTTAAATGCTCTGGTGCGGTCAAAGTTTGCAGGATGCTGTTACCATGCTGCTTCTTGACTGGCAGCCAGAGCTGTTGAGCAGGCGTTTGAGTGAGGCATTCCTAATGCTTTCCTTTTGACTTCATTGACCAGCAACTTTATCGTACTTATATACCTTCATCGAAATGACAGCAGGTGCTTACGGGCATATCACGTCGTAGATCGACCGAACTTTGCTCGGTATAAGCGGGAGTCATCATGCATTTGCAATCGCGAAAAATCGTTCTCACCGGTGCGGGCTCAGGCATTGGTCGGGCTCTATTACATGAGCTGAGTAAGTTTGAGGGGGTGAAAATCCTCGCTGTTGATTGCCATGAGGATGCTGTTCAAGCCCTGGAAGGTAAGGTCTGGCCTTATGTTTGTGATATCTCCCAGAACGAAGCGTTGACGAAGCTTTTTGCAGATGCCGTTTCGCTGCTAGGAGGAATCGATTTGTTTTTTGCCAATGCTGGTTTTAGTTATTACGGTGATCTGGGGAAGCCTGACTGGCAAAAAACCCAGCGGATTTTTGCGACCAATGTTTTCTCACCTATCTTTATTCTGCAGCAGCTGTTAGCAGAGCCCAAGTGTCAGGGCTTTCGTTTGGTCATCACAGCCTCGGCGATGGGACTTTTGCCGATGCCTGGCTACGCATTGTATGGAGCAACAAAGGCAGCTATGGTCAGCTTTTGTCAGGCGATGCGCTATGAACTGCCAGAATCTGTGAGTTTAACGGTGGTCTATCCAATAGCGACTAGGACCCGATTTTTTGATCATGATGGGCATCGTATTCCGGTACCGTGGCCGACACAAACGCCTGAGCATGTGGCGCGCTCGATCATCAAAGGCCTACGTGGGGATCGACAAGATATTTTTCCCAGTCGCTTATTTCGTTTGACCATATTTTTGCAGACTTACCTGCCACTAATCGGTCGCTTGTATCAGCTACATGCACGGATGACTCTATTCAAATGGTTGAAGCAGAAGGAATCGTCGGCAAAGCTGGAGTGATGAAAAATTTTTCAGGGTATTTAACTTACCATAACCATATGTTTCAAATAAAAAGAAAAGCCTGCGAGTTTAACTTCGATAACAGGCTGATCTTTGAATCTGTTTTTGTCTGCTAATAAGCACCGAGTATCGAATGGCTTATTGAATGATCATTTATTTATGATATCGTAATCGCACAATTCACTTTGCAAAAATTCCTGCTGTTATTATTGTGCGTTTGCTACTGCGTTATCGGTCTTCTGTGATTCATCGAGCTTCTTTTTGAGATCAAGAGATAGCATGGCCAAGCGCTCCAAGCCTTCTGCAATGTGTTCGATGGCACAAACTAAATCTTCGTAATTTTGATCTGACATGGTGTTTCCTCCTAGGAATCTTACGTTGGCATCAGATTTAACATAGCTTGCTTTGCTCCGACTCAACAATCAGTATTTCAATGTAATTTTGCCGAAAACGGAAAGTTTCCATTTTACAGGTATGAAATAGCTCGTATCGAACATGGCAAATTATTGTACTTAATTTATGGACAGAACTTGCTCCTGTACGCAGAAGAATTTTTATCCGTGGATGGTTCCTGGGTTTCGGCTCAATTAAAACCTGAAGCTCGCGTTGGGCAGCAAAATCTCAAGTTTGGGAGCACTGGTGTGATCAACGGGTAAGGGCTCTTGGTTTGGCTGTTCATTTCTAGTTATTAGACTCAACGCAGGCAGATGGCTGGTGAAGTATAAGTACGCAATCAAATACCAGCAGGTAAGTTTCATTGCGGCAAGTCTTTGTAATAAATTCACTATTTCATCGCTACGCCAGTGCTTGTAGGATAGCTACAGAAGGCCTTGATTTACTGTAATTTGCCGAGAATTTTCATGCGTTGCTTTTCGAGATGGATTGTTGATCCAGGGCCTTTTCCAAAAACTAGATGATTGCTGAAAGGCTACCAAAAGCAAGAGGAGAAGGGTATGGCCAAGCTCTTTACATTTGAGCAGCTAAGGGAACTGAGTGAGCATCAAACACCTGGTTCAGTATCTTTATACTTTGCAACAGGTATTCAAGCAGTTGATGCTGATAAACGGCGATTGGAAATTAAAAATCTACTGACAAGCTTTTTGAAAATGGATCCCGCCTTACTGCCTTCGGCCTGTCGCGAGAAAATTCAAGCGATCAACCCGAAGGACGATGCTATCGGTACTTATGGGGCTGGAACACGGATCTATTTTATCAGCCCGGAGCGGCAATACCAATTTGAAATTCCCGTTCAATTGGAGCCAAAAGTGAAATTTAATGATCGATTTTATATCACTCCATTAATCCGCTTATGGCGCTATGAAAAACCCCATTATCTGCTGAAATTGAGTATGCAACATGTTGAGCTTTTTCTCGTGACAGGCCTGCGTTGGGAAAAGATCACTTTTAAAGTTCCCATGTTATTGCAAGATGCTTATTCGCCAGATGTTGATGAATGGAGTCTGAAAAAATTTAATAAGATTCGTGATGTCTATAAAAATCAGAATCGTGATGATATGATGGCGCAAGGCTCGGATGATCGCTATTTTGGAACCTCCAAGGCGGACAGGTACGATGTACGTGATTCGGAAATGGTCTACTTTTTGAAGCATATTGATATGTGTTTGATGGAGACGATTGAAAAAAAGACAGCGCCTTTAATTTTAGCTGCTGATGAAAATGTCGCCCGCTTCTACCGCGACCTGAGCCAATATCCATTGATTCACAAATCAATGATTCGTGGAAATCCAGATCATTTCCAACACCGTCAATTGCAGCAGAAGGCTGTCGGCTTGATTCAGGAAATCATCGATCAAAAATCAGAAACATTTCTGCGCGAATTTGCCAATCTAAATCCTTCTGCACATGCCACAGATGACATCGACAAACTGGAGCTTGCGGCGCGATCAGGGTTTATTAAAACCTTGTTGATCCGCCAGGTCATGGACCAGGAGGAGAGTCGTTTGCCCAGCGAGTTGGTGCATCATCCCGAGCAGCTTTTGCATGAGGGCATGGATGAAAAGATTAATCGGATCGCGAGCCATACCTTAGCCAATGGTGGTCAAATTCACTGGTTTCAGCCAGGCGTGCTGCCCACCAAAGCGCCAGCAGCGGCAGTTTTGCACTCAGCTTTGTAATTATCTTCAAGTAAGCAAACCTTAATTTCATGATTCCGGCATTTGCTCCGGCAAATGTCACTTTCACGCCAGATATAACTAACCATAACCAATTTCTCTTGTTATTTCATTGTATTGACGTTAATTATATTTTTCTGTTTTCACCTAAGAGTTTTACTCATAGTATGAAACCGATTTTGAAACTCAATTTCAATTCCAGGTAAAGAGGTGAAACTTGAAACAAAATTCACAGAGATACCGTAGTAACTCCCGACATATGGCTGTTATCTTAATGATAAATGGCTTCTTCTCGCTTTTTTTTGCGTCTGTTTTACAGGCCAAGCAAGACATAGTGGTATATTCAGCTCGAAATGAGCACTTAATCAAACCTTTGTTCGACGCCTATGAAAAGAAACACGATGTCAATATTCGCTATGTCACAGATCAGGCGCCAGCCTTGCTGGAACGATTAAAAGCTGAAGGTAAACGCAGTCCAGCTGACATTCTCTATACTGTCGATGCCGGCAATCTTTGGCAGGCGACAGAAGCCGAGCTCTTGCAGCCTATCGATTCGAAGACTTTGCAAGAAAAAATCCCTGAGCACTTGCGGGACGAGAAAAATCGTTGGTTTGGTTTATCCATTCGCGCGCGAACGATCGTTTATCATCCAGGTAAAGTCAAAATCGAAGACCTAAAAAACTATCAGGACCTTGCCGACAAAAAGTGGAAAGGTCGACTTTGCCTGCGTACCTCGCAAAAAGTCTATAATCAATCGCTGGTCGCTATGATGATCGATGAGTACGGCGTGGAGAAAACGGAAAAAACGGTCAAATCCTGGGTTGATAATTTGGCAACAAAAGTCTTTTCCAATGATACTGCAGTCATTCAAGCCGTTGAATCCGGCCAGTGTGATGTCGGTCTGGTCAATAGTTACTATTATGCGCAATTATTAGCGGAAAATCCAAAGTTACAAGCTAAATTGTTTTGGCCAAGCAAGGGGAATGGTGGGACCCATGTGAATATATCCGGCGCAGGTGTGACAAAATATGCTAAAAATAAGGAGGCTGCCGTTGCGCTGTTGGAGTGGTTGGTGAGCGCGGAGGCGCAAAAAATCCTTGCTGAAACCAACTACGAATTTCCGGTTGTGGAAGGCACGCCGTTAGCGGGTATCGTTAAGTCCTGGGGTAAAATAGACCACGCCGCTGGGCATTTAACCAAGGCCGGTGAATTGCAAGCCGAAGCCGTTAAGCTTATGGACCGAGCAGGTTATCGTTGAAACATCAATACCGCCTATTAAAGACTTCGCCTTGGTGGCGCTACATCAGTTACGTAATCGCATTTGCTGTGCTTTTGCCTGTTATTACAGTTTTCACGTCCTGGTTGATTCCAGGACATGAAAACTGGCAGCATTTATCCCAGCACCTTTTGCAACGTCTGCTTGTTAATTCTGTCGTTTTACTGCTTGGTGTTACTTTCACGACAGCCATACTCGGGGTCAGTCTTGCCTGGCTTGTCACCCAATACGATTTTCCGGGGAGATCCTGGTTTAGCAAGCTGCTCTTATTTCCACTGGCTTTACCTGCTTATGTAACTGGTTTCGTCTACATCGGCTTACTTGATTATTCTGGTCCGGTCATGAGCCGCTTAAGAGACTGGGGCTGGCCTGAATCCCTCGTTCCTGAAGTACGCTCGACATGGGGCGTCATAGCCGTTTTGTCTCTTGCTCTCTACCCCTACGTCTATCTCATCGTCAAAGGTGCTTTTGAAAGCCAGGGGAGGCAGATGATAGAAGCTGCCCGATCGCTTGGCAAAAGCATGCCGCGAATTTTTTACAGTTTGGCCATACCGATGGCATTGCCTTGGCTGCTAGGGGCGATCAGTTTAGTCGGAATGGAAACACTTGCCGACTTTGGTACCGTTTCGATTTTTGTCTATGATACGTTTACGACTGCGATCTATCGGTCTTGGTATGGCCTGTTTTCTCCGGAAACAGCCGCACAATTGGCATCGCTTTTGATTATACCGATCAGCTTATTTTATCTGCTCGAGCAGTGGATTAAAAAAAGGCAAAACTATGACACTCTACTGGTGATGCCCAATCGTCAGCTTAAGATACCAAGGGCATGGTCTTGGCTTGCCAGCCTTTTTTGTTTGTTGATGATCAGTGTCGCGTTACTGATTCCTATGGCACAGCTTGTCGTCTGGGCGATCGATGAAATGCAGCGAGCTGATTGGGTAAGGACTTTGCAGATTACCGCAAACTCGGCAATACTGGCGATGATTACGGCAGTTTCAGTATGCTCTTGTGCTTGGACTCTGATTTTTGCTTATCGTTTTTTTAAAGCGCCGAAGCTTTTTTTCGCCAATCGGCTGGCAACCGTTGGTTATGCTCTTCCTGGTTCTGTTTTAGCTATTGGCGTTTTTTTACCGCTGACTTGGGTGGACCGTGGTCTAGGCTGGGTGATGGAGCATTGGTTTAACCAGGAAATCGGTTTGTGGTTAACCGGAAGTGCCTTTGCTATGGTTGCTGGTCTGACGATTCGTTTTTTAGCAGTGGCACATGCAGCGATTTTTACAGGTCAACAAAGAATCTCAGCGAAACTTGACGAAGCGGCTGTCAACCATGGTGTTTATGGACTGAAGCAGATGTGGCTCGTGCACTTGCCCTTAATGCGAACCCCATTATTAACAGCTTTTATCCTGGTTTTTGTTGATGTGGTGAAGGAAATGCCGCTCACACTGATGACTCGGCCCTTTGGTTGGGACACTTTGTCCGTTAGGATATTTGAGTTTATTGGTGAAGGCGAATGGCAACGGGCATCCCTTCCTGCCATAATACTAGTGTTTGTAAGTATGATTCCGGTCCTGATATTGGATCGCAAAAAAGGTTAAAGATATGTCGCGGGTAGTTCTGGAAGTTCGCAATGTTTCGCATCAGTACCAAAAAACAACGGTGCTCGATGGGATCAGCCTGAAGCTGCAAGAAGGTAAAATCGGTTGCCTTCTCGGTGCTAGTGGGTGTGGTAAAACCACATTGTTGCGTTGTATTGCCGGTTTTGAAGCCATTCAAAAGGGAACGATTTTGTTGAACGGTCGGGTGGTCAGTAGCGAGGACCAATATACCCCTCCAGAAAAGCGGCGCATCGGTGTTGTTTTTCAGGACTATGCACTATTCCCGCACTTGACCGTGGCAGAAAATATCGGCTTTGGTATTCGTCATCTGCCGGCAAATCAACGCCGTGACAGGGTTGAAAGCTTGCTGCGCTCGGTGGATCTGAGTGCCTGTGGTGATCGTTATCCCGCAGAGTTATCGGGTGGTCAGCAGCAGCGGGTAGCGCTGGCCAGGGCTTTAGCGCCTGAGCCTGAGTTGCTCCTATTGGACGAACCATTTAGCAATCTTGATCCCGGATTGCGCGATCGTATGAAGCATGAGTTGAAAGCACTCTTAAATTTTTTTGGTGTCACAGCTATTCTTGTGACGCATAATCAGGATGAGGCGTTTGACATCGCTGATGAAATCGGTGTTTTAGCAAAAGGGCGAATCCTGCAGTGGGGAACCTCATATGACCTTTACCATCGCCCGTTGACAAAAACGGTCGCCGAATTTTTAGGTATGGGTTCTTTTTTACCTGCCCAAGTTTCCGAAGATGGCTGTTTGCTTTCTGAGCTTGGAGAGTTGGTCTGTAAAGAGGATCTTAAGCCACTGCGGGGCCAAAAGCTTTTGGTCTTGTTACGGCCTGATGATATCGTTCATGATGATCGGATGGAGCCGATTGCTGTACTTGAACGCGTGGCCTTTCGCGGCATGTATCAAATTTACTATCTGACTTTGCCAAGCGGCATCACCATTCATTGCTTTACCTCAAGCCATCATCACCGCCATGAAATTGGCTCAAAAGTCGGCATTCGTCTGGACATGAAGCATGCTGTCATCCTGCGTAGTGACGATCGGGCGCTTGTTGAAAACGTCGAGGAACCAGAGGCTGAGTTACCACAATTAGGTCATATGAAAAACTAAGCCGATGGGCAGCTATTTTAAATCTATCAGAAAAATATCATCTTGAATGGTTACATAGATACCTTTGCAATTTCCTGCTAAATCAGAGATGAGCCAGGGGTGTGTTTCAAATGTTTCAATTTGGACTTGAAACCCTGGGTTGATATCAGTGTACAACACCCTTGCACCAGCATAATTTAACCAATGAATTCGATACACTTGATCAGTGCCATCGTTTTTTGCCGGATTGGCGATAATGAGTGCTCGTGGTACGAGTGAATTAATCGACTTTGTGACAGCTTCTTGGTTGCAATTGATCACATAAGGATTGTTGCTTAATACATTGGGAGGCAGCGGTATCTGCGCCTCATTACTAATAGTCGCTTCTTGGATTTCTTCAGGAGAGGCTGCCACGGTTTCCTTAATCCATACCGCCTGCATTGCTTGCGAGAGACTTTGTCGTTGCCCGGCGCCTCTGACACCTAATAGGCAAAGCTTTATGTAGCCGTCAGCAAAAACTTCTGTGGTGATGGATAACATTTCAGTTATGGGCCGGGGAGTAGAGTAGCCGCCGCTTTCAGAGCAGAGGATCTGCTCGGCAGGGCCGAATTTATAACTGAATTGATCAAAATTTGTGCTGCTGACTGTCACATTAAACTCTGTATTATCTGTTCGGCCATCGGGTAGGCCGATCACCTGCAAAACACCTGTTGCTTCCTGGTCTTCACTGTTTTGATTGATCAGTTCTTCGGCTTGAGCTGCCTCGGCGGGGTTATCGTCATCGATATGAGGACGGCCGCCACCTTCACAACCGTGAATAAAGTATAAACCAAGGCAAAATAATAGTTTGTATCGTATACCAGGCATATACATGCGAATTAAGCTCCCACCACACTCAATATTTTACTTTGACACGGCTCCTTATCGGCAATCCTTGGAAAAAATTAAATCAAAGCTTGATTGGTCAATGATCCCAAATACTTTGGCGCATATTATCCGTGGATCACCAGATCCAGATGACACCATGGATATTGCTTGGTGCTTTCTCAAGCACGTCCTAGTCCTTTTGAAATCTATCGGACTTCCCCTTGACCGCTGTCTTTCTGATCGTTACAAATGTATCCCCATTAACTTAGGGATTTGCTACGTTTTTTTTTATTGAAAAGGTTACCCGGATGTCACAAATTGATCTCAATCAGTTAATTAAATACTTGAAAAAAGCTTATAAACCACACCCTTGGCACGGAATCTCCGCTCATCCTGAAAATTCTACCGAGCTGGTGCATGCTTATATCGAGATTGTGCCGACTGACACGGTGAAATATGAAATCGACAAAACCTCAGGCTATCTGATGGTTGATCGTCCTCAGAAATTTTCTAACATTGTGCCAACCCTTTATGGCTTTGTTCCTCGTACCTATTGCAGCAAAAAGATCGCTGGCTTTACGATGGAAAAAGTCGGGCGTCATGATCTTGTCGGTGACGGCGATCCGCTTGATATTTGTGTCTTGACTGAGCGTACCATCAATCATGGTGACTTGATTTTGAAAGCGATTCCTGTCGGCGGCTTCCGTATGATCGATAACGATGAAGTGGATGATAAAATTATCGCCGTACTGAAAGATGATCCAATCTTTGGCGCAATTCGCGATGTCAATGAATGCCCGCAAAAAGTCATCGACCGATTGCTTCATTATTTTTTGACGTACAAGGAAATGCCCGGGGAAAGCAAAGGCAGCAAGGTTGAAATTACCCACACCTATGGCCGTGAAGAAGCCCTCACTGTCATTGAGCTGGCCAAACAAGACTACCAGGACGAATACAATGGTATTGAGCTGAAGTAGAGCCGCTAATAACTCAAGCGAATTCATATAATGAATGGAGTGGGGGAACTTTGCAGCAGCTTCACGACTTTCTGCCCGCCAAATTCACTCCTTAGAGATAAGTCTTCAAAATGATAAAAGAAAAGGCCCCGTCTGCAAGACTGGGCCTTTCAAGAAGGTCATAAAATTTATGGCTAAAAAGGCTCAAGAAAAAAGATTCGTTATAGTTCTAGGATTAGCACAGCTTCATCGTTGCGGCAAAACATTTGGTCAAGTCAAAATGGCTTCAAACTTATCAAGCTAAAATAACTAGTGAAATAAATTAGTAGGACCTTGGCTCTGATCCCGTCTGGCTTGCGTCAGCCTTAGTGACGCTGATTAAGTTTTTTCACAGTCATTTTCAATACATACTCACTTTAGGCGGTTTCTTCTTAAGACCCCACTTGCTTAGCCGATCTCCATAGGGCTGTTTTGTTTTAAAAAAGCGAGACTCGTTCGCCGTTATGGTCGAATGGAGCTATTGGAACTCATGATTTAAATTGAGGTTAAAGCCTTGGAGGCTGGGCAAGGCTGGAAAATTGAACAGGAAGAGTGCCTTCATCGCTCAAAAAACTCGGAAGTATACCGGGTCAAGCGATATAATCCCACTTTGTCGTGCGTAGAAAGTTTTATCGCCAAGCACTTAACTGGCTCTATCCAGCTTAACCGGATACCAGGATTACGCTTAAAGCAAGAGTTTGAACTTTTGCAGAAAATTGATTCACCTTATGTAATCAAAGCATATGAGCTTGTTAGTCAGAGGGATCAGTTAACGCTCTTACTGGAAGATTTCGGAGGAATCGATCTAGGAAGCTATTTAACGGAGATGCAACCGTCTTTATTAAATTGCCTGAATATTGCCATTCAGATTGCCAAAGGTGTGGAGCATATCCACCAAGCGCGTTTAATTCACAAAGATATCACCCCTTATAATGTACTTGTTGATCCCAAGGATTTGACTGTCCGTATTATCGACTTCGGCATTAGTTGTGAATTAGGTCAGGAGTCACAAGAAGTATCTGCTCAAGGAGCGCTTGAAGGTAATCTATTCTATATTTCACCAGAGCAAACTGGGCGCATCAGTCGTGATCTTGATTATCGAACCGACTTTTATTCATTTGGTGCAACACTTTTTCATATGTTCACAGGTCACCCCCCTTTTCATGCGGCTGATGAACTTGGACTGATTCACAGTCACGTGGCAGAAGTAGCGCCCCGTATCGAGCGTATCGATCCGGATTTCCCTGTGATGTTGGCCAATATTGTTGCCAAGCTTTTGGAAAAGGAAGCGGACCAACGTTACCAAAGTTCCTTCGGTCTGATCAAAGACTTGGAATATTGCTACGAGCAGTTAAAAAATACCGGCAATATTTTACCGGTTGAAGTGGGGCGGGAAGATGTTTCTCAAAGATTTTGCATCCCACAACGGCTCATAGGTAGGCGCAATGAAATTGAAACCATGTTTCGCTGCTTTCGGGAAGTTGCTGAAAGTGGCAAATCCATACTGACCGTCGCCGGGTATTCGGGAGTAGGTAAGTCAAGGCTGATTAACGAACTAAATTTTCCAATTATCAAAGCAAACGGAATTTTCGTTCGCGGAAAATTTGATCAGTTTACCCAAAACACACCTTATTCAGCTTTATCGCAAGCTCTGGACTATCTTGCGACCCACATTTTAAGTCAGCCGGAAAGGCTTTATCATGCCTGGTGCCGCGATATAACCGAAGCTGTTGATGTCAATGGTCGCTTGATTTTGGAAATGGCTCCAAAATTTCAACAAATTCTTGGTCATTTGCCGCTATTGACGGAACTTAATCCTGCAGAGTCACAAAACCGTCTAAAAAATGTGATCATCGATTTCCTTAAAGTAGTTGCAACGGAACAGCATCCGTTAGTTCTATTTTTGGATGATATGCAATGGGCTGATAGTGCGACTTTATCGTTTATTCAATTGATCGCCTCGCGCGAAGATTTAAAGTATATCATGCTTATATGCGCTTATCGTGACAATGAAGTTGACGATGGTCATCCATTTTCTTTGATGTTAAAAAAATTGCGTGATAGCATCCAACTTCGTCATATTCACCTTTTACCCCTAGATCTGAAATCAGTTCAGGAATTGATTGCAGAAACACTCTATCATTCTCAAAACGAAGTGTTGGGCCTGGCGAAAATTGTTTATCGCAAAGCTGAAGGCAATCCTTTTTTCACCCGTGAATTTCTCACAGGTTTGTTTCACAATAATCTCATCTTTTTTAGTAGGGAAAGCGGTAAGTGGGATTGGGACGAAGCGGGAATAAGTAGCTTTAAGGCAGCGGAAAACGTAGTCGAGTTCATGATGGATCGGCTCCATCGACTACCTGATCGCACCGTTGATGCGATTAAGATCGCATCTTGTTTAGGCAATCAATTTGAATTGGTGCAAATTTGCGAGGTGATGGGGCAAAAACCCAATCAAATAGCACTGTCTTTTGAGCCGGCAGTGGCTGATGGCATTTTGATTCCTCTGACAGATCATTATCGTTTCTATAACCAGGATGCTAGCAACGAACTTGATCTCAACATCGTTTATCGCTTCCAGCATGATAAAGTTCAACAAGCTGCCTATACCCTAATTCCAGATACCAGTAGAGAAGCGACTCATTTGCAAATTGCACGTATGCTGAACAAAAATGCTCAATGCGAGCAAAATTTAGTGGAACTCATGCGCCACTACAATGCCGGTGTAGAGAAGCTGGATGATTTAGATGAAGTCATTCATGTGATGCGATTAAATCTTCAGGCAGTAAAAAAGGTTAAATCTTCAGGTGCTTACCAGCAAGCAGAAGACTATCTAAATATCATTCATCGACTTTCAGAACATGTTGCCGATTTTCACCAGCAATATTACTCGCTGGCCTATCCACTCATGTTGGATTTAATTGATGTCAAGTTCTTTTTGGGAAAAGTGGATGAAGCTGAGAAACATGCTGAGAGCGCTCTTACCTTTGCTCAAAATTCAATGGATAAGGCTAGAATCTATCACTTACAGGCGCTTCACTATGAAAATCTTTTCGAAGTTGAAAAAGGGTTTCGTGCCTGTTTTGCCGCTTTGCGGAGCTTAAACAATAATTTCAGAAAAAAGAAATCATTTCTCAGTATTGTATTTCGCATGCTGGCTTTTATGATCCGTTTGAAGCGCTTGGATATTCCTTCTCTGCAAAATCGCTCGGAACTTACGGATGAAAAAATAATTCTTCAGATCAGAATATATTTTGCGTGTATCATATTTTCCTATTTCAATAATCACCCGCATGTTGCTGTTGATGCCATGCTAAATATCATGCGATTCAATCTCAATCTTGGCAACAGTAAGGAGTCAGCCTACATTTTTGCCGGCGCTTCGATGATCAGCTTCTTAATGAATCAAAAAGAAAAATCCAAGCAGTTCTGTGAGCTTGCTGAGCGTATGATGCAAGGATCAAACGATCCATTCATTCAATCTCGAACAGCCTATGTTATAGGTACGGCATGTTCTTTTTGGCACTTTGAGCCGGCAAGAAATCGGCATCATTATCAAATGATGGATGAATTTGGCAGACGCAGTGGCGATTCGATGGTGCAGGCGATCGGCTGGTATATGCAGTCATTTGACATTGCCAGCCAGGATGTTTTGGCTGGCATACAGTTTATTGAATCGAAAATCCCCTACTATCATAAACTAAATAATCATGAATACCTATTGTCGATTCGAATTCATCAGTCATTTTTGAAGAATCAAGTCTTAGGTGAAAGCCATAGTAGCGGCCGATTAGATATTCCCGAGATGAGTGAAGAAGAGGTCCGACGAAGCCTTAAAACCCATACGAACATTGCGATGTTCCATAGTCATAAGATGTGGTTGTATTTTTTCGATGGAAAATACGAAAAAGCTTATCATGAGTTTCATAATGTAAAAAAATACTATCAATCGATTCGACTGACGCTCATTGAATTTTCCTATTTCTATTTCGGAGGTGTCGCGCAGGCCGTCTATTATGATCAAGCTGATTGGCTACAGAAAATTAAAATTCGGATCAACATAAAATGGTGTATCTACAAACTTCGCTCATGGGCTGATCATAACCCTCAGGGATTCCAATATGCGTTACTCATACTAGAGGCTGAGTATGCGCGCATTATGCGTAAGCCTTTTTTATATACTTTATCATTGTTTGATCGTGCAATTGACGCGGTTGAGCATTTGCCTTTTGAGCAGCAATCTATCGTTAAGTTGATCGCCATGCGCTTTGTCGCCAAGCAAAACAATCCACGACTCCTTTCAGGATATTTTCGCGATGTCTTATCTTGCTGGCAGGCAAGAGGGTCAAGCCGCATTGTTGCTGATCTGCAAGAAACCTATAGCCCATTGTTACGTGAGTATTGGCTAAAAGAGCATACCAATAATCGCTATTTGACCAAGCAGTCGACTCACTTTGAAACACAAATGTCCAATTCTGTTACTGGTCATGATTTTGCGGTTGAGTTGGACCTGAATACTGTCATCAAAATGTCCCAGTCGCTCTCCTCAGAAGTTAATCATCAAGAGCTTTTGAAAAAACTATTGCTGACATTGATTGAAAACGCTGGAGCCTCTTCAGGTTCCCTGATTGTTCGCAATTCAAAGGATGATCAGTTTTATCTGGAAACGAAGATTGAGGAAATTAATCAGTCTCC
The DNA here is from genome assembly GCA_048816425.1 of Oligoflexus sp. FD111. GTDB lineage: Bacteria > Bdellovibrionota_B > Oligoflexia > Oligoflexales > Oligoflexaceae > JBMDZZ01. Next base: position 95,043 of record JBMDZZ010000013.1, on the reverse strand, counting down.
GGAAGTGCAACGTCGGCCCATAACGGACTGTCAGGATATTTTACTTGATATTGTGCAGTATGCCATCCGCACAAAGCAGACTAAAATGATACAAGACGCCAGACAGCCCGATGCCGTTGCGCTAAGAGATCACAGGCAAATTAAATCCATCTCACTTCTTGTTGTGCCGATTGTATATATGGGACAAGTAGAAGGCGTGATTTATTTGGAAAATCGCAGTATTGCCTATGCGTTTACGCCTGAGCGTTTAAAAATTGTTGAACTATTGGCTTCCCAGGCTGCGGTATCGATCCGCAATGCAGAACTTTATCGCAATCTGGAAACGAAGGTCAAAGAGAGAACCAAAGATATACAATCGATTCTAAGGAATATTAGTCAAGGGATTTTAACCTTCCGTACTAACGTTATGCTGGTAGAAAAAGACTACTCCAAACATTTGGAATCCATTATTGAATCGAGTCAGATAGCTGGTCAGCATATTTTTGATGTTTTGTTTTCTCAATCTGATATCGACAGTCAAAAAATAATACGCATGGAGCGTATGTTTCAAAAAGGTGTTAAAGCTTGGAATTCCGAACATTTAGTCAAAGAAGTCGAGATTAAAACTGCCAGCGATCAGATTAAGATCTTAGATTTATCTTGGGATTATATCCTGAATGAATATGATGAGCCTGACCGCATCATGGTCACAGTTCGTGATGTCAGCGAACTTAGAACCCTGCAAAATATAGAAAAAGAATCAGCTCAAGCTGTACAAAAAGCCCTTTTACCGGATCATCAGACTGTTCAGTCTGCGGAAATTGCCAGCTACTATAAATCCGCTGATTCAACTGGAGGAGATTGGTATGGCTGTTTTGAAGATAAGGAAAGACATAGAATTTATTTATTCATAGGCGACGTCACTGGTCATGGTATGCCATCGGCTCTAGTTACAGCAGCCGTAGCTGGAGCATTGAAAATGGCTGTGACCTCACAAGCGGCCAAGTTTGAAGTTGTGGAAGATTTTCTGCAGGCAATCGCCATTCAAGTCAATCAGGTTGTTATCGATACTGGTTTAAAAGCAGGTCGTATGATGACGATGGCATTTCTTTGTCTTGATTTGGTAAAAAACCAATGTGTCTATCTCAATGCTGGCCACAACCCACTCATTCAAATTTCTCAAGCAGGGAATAAAATAAGACTGGTAGGGGGAACGCCCCTTGGTTTTGAAGGAGACCCTAATTTTCGCACCTTAGTTTTTCCAATTGCCAAAGGCGACGCTATTTTTGCCTATACAGATGGCTTATTGGAAAATTCTGGCTCCGATGGCAAGCCGCTTAGTTTAAGACAAGTTATGAAGAGCCTTTCCTTTCAGGATAGCTCACAGCAGCTTATCAATAAAATCGCCGCTCTTGGCGAACAAAGATGGCAAGGTAGCAAGGCTGAAGATGATTGCACCTTTGTTAGCATCAAAATATAAGCCACCTGATATCTCTCGTAAAATTATGCACCATGTTTCAGCATGCGATCGGCGCCGCCGCTGACCTCTCGTTTGATAGCTTGTCGGAAAGAAAAATGAGGTAACTTTTCCAGCATTTTCTGTGATGGTCCGTGCACCTCAAACGCACTAAAGATTTGATAGCAGGCGAAGTCTCCAGGTAGAAGTTCGACAAAACCCAGAGCTGCACGATAATCAGCCGATTGCTCGGAAGCTTCTTCTGCTGCACTTTCTTCGCTGATGTCTGAAGCTGCAAATATCTTTACTTCAGAATTGCTCTTAAGGGCTTTTTGCACACGGTTCAGCAAGGAGCGAGCTTTCTTCGCGACGGCGCTTTCCTCGATTTTTACGGCCTTCTCTAACGGCTCTTTTGCCTCTGCCAGCTTTTCTGCGCGAACCATTGCCAGGCCAAGGTTATAAAATACGGCTGCTTTTATATCCTGACGCTGTTCCGGGATGGATTGAAGGGTCTGATTATAGCGGGAAATACCTTCATCAACCATCCCACATCGAGCCATGGCTACGGCTTGATTATTCATATATGAGACGACGTTTTCAATGGCACGGACGTGGTTCATGATAATCCGTGCCTTGTCGGATTCACCGCTATTTAGGGCAACTTTCGCTTCCGTTTCTTTGATCATCTCACTATTTTGATCGATAGTCTTGGCTTGATCAATCATTTGGTCGGCTGCCTTGAAATCACCCATCTCAGATTTGATTTCGGCGATTTGGCATAGACGCTCGATATTTTTTGGTAAAATTGAGTTGGCACGCTCAAAACATTTCAGTGCCAGTTCGAATTCACGAAGATGCATTAAGCAGCGCCCGAGAAGAGTCAGAAGTTGTAGGGAATCACCTTGGTTTTTTATGGCAAGTAAGCAAAATTCTCGTGTTTTCGAATAATCTTTGTCATAAAAGTGAAATTCCGCTTCGATCATTTGCTGCTTACCAAGTGAAACATTGGGATGTGAATTAAAACGTTGACGAATTTTTTCTGCTTCCTGGCGACTACCAAAACGCAGTAGATTGCGAATTTTTCTTTCCATCATATTAACTTCAGTTGGTACCCGCTCTTGCTGAATGGTCCAGATAAGGGCTTTAGTAAAAACCTGTTTTTCAGCAGGTTTTTCGACAAGATTGGCCACACCAAATTCTCGGATGAAGGGTAGGTCTTCCTTTTTTACCAACGAGCTCAATATGATGATGGGGATATGCTGTTTATTGATTTCATGAAGTTTCTGGATAAATAGTGGGCCGGTGATTTTTGGTAAGCGCCATTCTTGAATAATCAATTCTATGTCATCGTGCTGATCGACAAATTTAAAAGCATCCTGACCATTGTCAAAATCAACTACGGTTGACACGCCCATTTCTTTTAAATGATTAACGATATGGCTTCTCAGAGCGTCATCATTATCAATGACAAGAGCTTTATTGATGTTCAAAATATTGATTGCTGAAATATTCGAGCTGTCTATTGGGGCGGAGTTAAAGAAAGTTTTTTCATAATGATCAACCTCTTTGCCTCGTTGTGGGAGTATATTTCTTATTTGGTATAAAACAGAACTTGCTTGAGAGCTTTGATTGGAGGCCACCAAAGGTTCAATGAGATGAAAAAGCAATTCCTCGTGACTGGGGAAGGCTTGTAAAAGAGTTCTCTCAAAATTTAAGCGTTCCGTCCATAATTTCGCTTCGGATAAATATTCCCGTATATATTCGGCAGCTGTAAATGTGCGATTCCAATCATGCTTTTCGAAGATTTTTAAAAATCTATCGAGCTCATCGGATAGTGAGTCCTTAGTAAAAGGTTTGTGAAAATGAGATGTTAATCCGTGTTCATAGGCTGTATTTATATAGGCTTTTTCATTTTGGTCGATCAGTAATGTGATCGTAGTATTCCTTAGCTCAGCTTGGGTATAGCACAAGCGCAAGAGATTGAGGGCGTTGATGGCTTGTCCAGTAGCTAGTGGAGTCAGAATCCAATCGATAGTTTCGACTTCCATTAACTCAATAGCCTCTTTCACGCCAGGTACACCAGTGATGTCTTGAAAACCAGCATGCCTAATAGTTTCAACAAGCAGTGTGCGACTCGCCGCTGAAGGTTCCACCGCAATAATCTTGGCTTTTCGACTTTTAAAATGATTTGCCATGTGAATTTTTCCTAGCTGTTAGCCCTAGACTATATCGACAAATTATCCCAATTTATGATACAGCAATAACGCCATTTCCATATAGGTTTCGAAAAACTGAAAGCAATAATTAACCAGAGCTTAAGTTAAATGAATTGTGGCTTAGGTTATGTGTATTAATACAGTAATATTGACTTGAAACTCCATGCTCACACATCTCGCTTATAATATTTGACACAACTAAATGATGCGATACCTTATTTTCGCATAGATGCAAGATTCTCGTAACAAAAGTAGCAAATAAAATAAAAACTCCATAGCAACAAAGCCTCATTGCTCGGCAATACTCGCCGGCATCAACCCCAGTCTGAGCGATGGGAAACTTTGATATAATAAAGAAAATTCTACTAAGACATTAGCTATGAGATCATTTTGGAACTGAGACGCATCGTTGTTAGGCTAGGTTTGCTGCCGGCCCTAATCTTAGGAGTTATAACTCCAATAGACTCTGTGGAGTCTCAAGGATTACGGACGACTGTTGCCGGATCATGGCAAGGCGAACCGTTTGCCAGCAACGAGGGTGGCGTCGTTTTCCAAATAAGTCTGAATCAAAACCTGAGCCGCATTCCTATTGAAACCGTGGTCGTCAAATTCTACTCGCCTGCTGGGGCCCGTTATTATCTTCTTCCCTATCGGCCAGCAATGCAGACTCAAGGTGCAGCACAGGTGTGGCGACTTCCTGCCGGACATTATAAGTTATATGATATTGAGTTTCGCAATCGAAATGGAACTGTAGCTCGCTGGGATGGGGAAGATTCACCAGTCGGCTTCAATATTCAATCTGGTCGTTTAGCCAATTTTGGGCGCTGGTATGCGATTGCCTTACCAAATAAGTCGGTGCGTGTTATTTTTAGAGAGACACAGCCCAGCCAATCTGATTCAGGATCTGGTTCAGCTGACGCAAATACTTTACGAAAATTGCCCGCAGAGTCAAAAAGAAAACAAGCTTTACCATCCACTAGCAGCAATAGAAAATCCCGTCAGGATTTTCGCTCTTTGAGTCAGGGAAATCGACCGACATCCAGATTGCCAAGTGACAGCATCAATCCCAAAAAAGATGGTGGTATCCGAGCGGTTTACAAGTACCAGAGAAAATTGGATATGGTTTATAAAGTTAACTTGCTGCGTGCAAACCGCTTTAGTTCAGTCTTTTCAGAAAGCATCAAACGCTACGACAATCAATTGCGAAGCTGCTTTCTCGAACGTTTTGGCGAATTTGAAACACTGCAAGGGATAGTTCGCTTTAAGTTTATTTATTCGGGATCGGAACAATTGATTAAAAACTTGATCCTTACTGAAAATACTATGGGAGATAAAGAGTTTGTTGAATGTTTGTATTGGCAAATTCTAGCGATTAACTTTCCTGTAAGAGAAAATATTGTAGGTGATTTAAGTTTTCAATTTCACTTACAAACTCAATGATCTTGGAGCAAATATGTCATCTTCAGAAAGAGTGGTGAAAAGAAAACTCAGTAACCTTTTGCTACGCCCTCTACTACAAACTAAGATCGGCCTTTATTTTATTGGTTTGTCCATCTTGCTTGCAGCTAGCTTGATGGCTATGATCTATTTCCACTTTTCTGATCTTTTGGTTGCGATCATCGAATTAACCGATGCCTCAGAAGAAATTCACGAAATACTAAATGCTTACTGGACTAGTATAAAGTTTTGGATATATTCGATATTAATTCTATATATCGTTATCACGGTTTTAATTTCCGTCTGGTATACCCATCGCTTTGTTGGGCCGGCTGTCGCTTTTCACAAGCATTTATCATCAATTTCTAAAGGTGATTATTCTTTTCGCACCTATTTAAGGCGTGGAGATGCCTTCGAAGAGATTGCAGATGCTCTTAATCAAGCCTCGGAAGCTTTAGATCAAGTCAGGCTTAGTAAGTTAAGTGACAGTGCTAAACTTGAATCCAATGCAGTTGAATCACCAAAAGTAGAAAATGGCTCAGGGGCGAATCAAAACGATTAAATCGTCGTAGATATCTGCATAATTTTTCAGACGAGCCCGAACGATGAATTCCGTTTTCCCTGTCAAGCCTTTCGATACCGACAACTCACCATTTTCACTAACATAGCCTTTTTCACTTTCATGTAGGTGAGGTGCAATTATCTCAAAATCGACGCCTACTTCCTCGCCATTGCTTTCGAAAAACGCATGGATAGGAGGTGACTTTGCACCTGGCTTAAGTTCCAATATTGACGGCGCAATCCGTATAGTTTTTGGTAAAATTGCCATATCCTGCAATTTCGCTACTAATTCCACATTTGTTTTGCTTAGCTGCTCAACGATAGGAGGAAACGGCCCTGGAGTATCATCGATTGAATAGGGCAGCTCAGGAATGATTTCTAACATAAAACTTAGAATGCTAAAGAAAATGCAATATGCTGCAAAAATTTTCATGCATCATCCACATTGAATTGGAAAGATAACAAGCATTCGGATATTCCGTGGGGTGCTTGAACTTTTCTTCCTAATAGTGGGAAAATATTGCCGTTCCAGGCCTGAGTGATATCTCAGGCCTGGGCTGAAACGGCTAAGGGTTCAATAGGTAGGAGTATCAAATAATTTAAGTTTGCAGTGCTTTGGCAATAGGTTGGCGGAAGTCTTTATTACCGATATATTCCTGCGCTTGACCTGCAGCATGGCTTAGAGTTAAAAGGATTTGGTTGTAAGGTGAGCCGTTCTCTTGAATCATCTGGCCAGTGCGTAGCCGGTTTTGTGATTTGCCGGCAATAAAGCATGGGATATTGTCCCCGTTGTGATAATTTGGTTTGTCTCCGAGACAAGATGCCATGTAGATAAAACCTTCATCTAATAAAGATGATGAGTTTCTGCCAGGTATCTGCTTAAGTTCTGAAATAATACTTGCAGCCTGCTGAACGATAGCTTGTTGCACATTGCGGAATGATTGGCCACCTTCATGGCTCAATGTATGATGCTGTTCCAGTTGGCTTGGAATGCCTTCAAAGTTCAACGGCATTTGGGTATTGGAAGCACCAAACTGTAAGAGCCCAACCCGCGTCAAACCACAACTGAGCGCCTGAACCATCATTTTGCGATGCAAGCTAGCTATGATCGGCGTGTTTTCATTTTTATGGTACCAAAGTGGCCAATAACTATGTTCCGTGTTTAAACGATTGAGATCGGTGGCAAACTGTTCCCCACTGCAGCTGTGGCCACCAGTCTGGATTAAGCGGTCGATTTCCTGACCAAGCTCATCAATTGCGGTGACATGGGACTCATATATCATTTTTTCATCTTGGCCCAGTGCCTGTTTCAAGCGCTTAAAGTCTGCATGGACCTGGTCGATGATGCGCTTCCGCCCAAGCAAAGCAGAGTTATCGGTATTAGCGCCAGAACCGCCATTTGAGCTGCCGAATAGATTTTGATAGGTTAATTTCGGGTTGTCATTGGTGGTAATCCCCTGGTTCTGCCGCCAGGACACGAGGTTACCATCAGATGACTGGGTGGAGCCAACGCCCATGGCTACAAGTGGGAACGGGGAACCTCGGTCCTCAGCAGCTAAAATTTGGTCGATGCTGTTCAAAGGAGTGCCATCGGCACCTCCACCGGCAAAGACTTGTTTTGGGCCACCGCTATGATTCGTCTCGCCTACGGTATTAAAGCCTTGAAAGAAAATTAAATCGTTGCGATACGGTTCCAAAGGTTTGCTGACAAAAGGAAAGCTGCCGCTTAAATCGGCTGACTTAGGAAACCAGGATTCGCCTTCAATTCCAGCTGGTATGTAAATGAATAAGGAAAAAGGATTTGTCGGAGCAGCGACTGCTTCCGTCATCTGGAATAAACGATACAGTGGCGCTGATAATATCCCAGCGCTGGCAAATTTAAGCAAATCGCGGCGATGCAGATAAGTATGTATATTTAAATCTTTACGACTCATGATTAAAGCTCCTCTCTTTGGGCGCGGCGGTGAAGAAAGGCTGGATCAGCAAAGAGCTGGGTCATAAAACTCTTTAAATTGTAGTTGCTGGCTGCAAATACAGCGTTTAAGCGTTCAACCCGGCAACTGTCGATAGCAGAAGACTCGACACGACCAGTTTGGTAACGTAACGCCTGCCGTGTGAAGCATTGTTTACCATCGCGGCTTTCAGCCAGTAGAGAGGCAAATTCAGCTGTACCGTTGTATTCCCGATTAAGCCCATCGAGTATGACACTTCCTTTGGCATCGACTGGTTTGCCGGCATCTTGTAGACGATACAGACCTAGACTATCGAAATGCTCAAAACCAAAACCGACACCATCAATTTGCGTATGACATACAGCGCATTCTTTTAGCTTTGAGTGGTTTTTGAAGCGGTCGCGATTTGATTTATCGTCAGATTTTTCCGGTATGGTTACCGCAGGTGGCTCAGGGAAATGACGACAAAGTAGATTTTCCAGAACAAAGACCCCGCGGTGGATGGGACTGCTTTCTTCAGGGAAGGCATACGAGGCCATTAAGCTACCCTGTGTGAGGATGCCGCGTCGTGGCTCATCACCGAAGTCGAGACGACCATCACTATCGAGATTTGCGCCGTAATAGCTTGCAAGTGTCTGATCACCCACTGAATAGGGGGCGTTGATCAAACTCTGATAATCACCATCCACCTCGTCGTGGAAAACCTTCAGGAAAAAATCGACAGTTTCTTGAGCCAGGCGTTGCCGCATGGCAAGCGGCAGACGACTTGCTAGCGATCCTGCTTTCTCAGCTTCGATCACTCGATAAGAGCGGGTCCACAGCCGAGCGAAATCACCAAGGCCCCTTTCCGATCGCGTGTCTTCCACAAGTCTGTCAACTTGATCCCTGATGGTACTTTGATCTTGAAGTTGGTTTTCTTTAGCTAAGTTAAATAATTCGTCATCAGGCAAGGTTCGCCAAAAGAAATAGGACAGGGCTGCGGCGACTTCCCAGGAATTTAAGCGATAGATATCTCCACCGACGTGTTCTCCAAGTTCGAAACGATATAGGAAATTCGGTGAAACAAGTGCCGCTGTGATTAAGTCTTGAAGTGCGTTCTTCTTATCATTGCCGTTTTCTAAAGCTTGGGTAAACAAGCTTTTTAACGCCTGGTGTTCACCATCAGTCAAAGGCCGGCGCCACAGCTTCCAGGCATATTCATTGAGCCAGTTGTCGGCGCATTGCGACTGGTCTTCACATGATACACGACCACTAGTTATGATGTTTTCACTGACTTGATGAGCAGATTCATAATATGCTTTGAGCTGACTTAACTGGACTGGTCTTTCGTCACCCAAATGGTCAAAAAGATTTCGTTTAGAAATATCATTTGGCAGGTTAACCTGATCCGCAGCAGACGCTCCAAATAAGTCGTTGATGGTGTTTAAATATTCAGCATTACTTAAAAGACGGATTTTACGACTGCTAACTTGCTGATCTTCAGTCTGGCAATCGACATCTTGCCCGCCGCCGTGTTTTAACAAATTCCATTGCTTGATTGCTGTTAACATCTCTTCAGCATTATCATCGCAATTTCCCCAGCAGCTATGCCTATCGCGTTTTAAACGAAGATAAATGCGCGAAGATTCTGGGTGATTTAGGTCAACTAACGGGCTGCCCTTGTAATCGGGCATGCTGCTTTTAAACTCCTTGGCTACAAGCCAAGCTTTTTCTGGATCTGGGTCAGCAAACTTCGGGTTGACAAATGCACCGTGGCAGGCAGAACAATTCTTTTGGACTAACGGGTAAAAACTTTGTTGAAATGCAGCAAAATCAGCTTCATTCGAACCAGGTTCGGTAACATTGCGGAATTTGTCAATTTCCTCATTACTGCTAGGTTTATCAGGTGCTTTGCTACAGCTAGTCCAGGTAAAAAATGCGAGTGTGGGGAGCCATAATCTCAAGTGAGATCGGCTCAAGTAGAGAGCAGGATTCATTTTTATCACCTCAGCAGATAGAATTTCCATTCCACATGGGGCACCAATGTCTCTTGGGAGCAACAAACCCTTGAGGTGCAAGGGTTGCGTAATTAGTATAGTACCCTAACAAAGCAGTCGCTTCTACATTAAAATAGCCAATCAAAGATATATTGTGGAATTGAGATAAAAATAATTGTCATTTTAAGGCATTGATGAGATGGCGAGAGGAAGGGCTCGCGTCGAGCAGTTCAGGAAATAAAAGCAATCCGGAAATGGATTGCTTTCTGAATTAAAGTTGAAAAAAATCGATTAAGTTCCAGTCCTCTTTTCAGTCATCTTCTCCCAGTAGGATAGCAAGACTTCATAGAGCCGCTTTTTCTCTTTCGTGCTTGATTGGCTACCAGTTATGAGTGCAGTAGGATGCGGACGACGGTCCAGCCAGAATTGTCCCGAATCGATTTGCTGTGAAGGGGAGCTTGCGAGCCAGACTATGGTGTCTGCGCCCTGCTCCGGGCTTCTCAATAAGGGTTTTACCAGGCGGTAGAGCCCTGGCATCGATGTTCTAAAATCGGAGGTATCTGCCCAGCCGGGATGCACGGAATGGACGGAGATATGATCTTCCTGCCATTTGTCAGCCCAAATTTCGGTCAGATCAACAAGTGCGCGCTTGGCCCTAGCAAAAGCTAAATTACCTTGATACGGTTTCTCTTTCGATTCGATGTCATTTAAATTGATCTTTTGCGCATAAATCATCCCCGATGCCACATTGATGATTCTCGCGTCCTGTGATTTATTTAACAGGTCATGGATGGTTTCAGTGAATATGAAGGGGCCAAGCAGTGAAGTTGCAACAGTTTTTTCTATTCCTTCATCAGAAACTTTTCGTTTGAAATTGATTTCTCCTGAAAGATTGACAAGGACATCGACCTTCTCGAAGTGCTGATAAACTCTAGCCGCCATATTAATGACTTCATCCACCTGGCTGAAATTAGCTTTTTCAAAAATAACCTCTTTGCCAGTTTCTTCACGGATTTGATTCTGGACTAGAATGCCCTTGGTTTCATCGGGACCAATGATAAGAACGCGTGCTCCAAGTCTTGCAAAAGCACTCGCTACGGCGACACCAATGCCTGAGGTACCATCTGTGATAATGGCATTTTTATTTTTCAAAAATCCGGCATGAGGAATCCAGTCGCGATGCTCGAATTGGTATCCGAATCTGGTAAATTTAGCGAGGCCAGGGATGACCAGGCGATCAGCGATTTTTTCGAGGGTAGTGGCCGGTTGATAGTCCGGAGCCTGACCTAGGGCTTTTTCCAGTCTTTCAATCGACTTTCGGTTGAGTTGAGTAATCATTGGCTTAAAGAGGGGAGTTGCATACTCCCACATCCCTTTAAGTTGAAATTCCGATTGGTAACGAATTCCGGTCATGTCGCCTTCGTGGGTAAAAAAGAGGGTGTCTTCAATAGCAAATAATTCGTGCTCTCCATGAATGACAATTTCTTTCTTGTCTTCGATATGCTGTAAACGCAAGCGGATAGGCATTTGGTAAAAGCCTAACTGCAAGTTAACCTCATATTCCCAGTTTAGACTTGGTGGACCCTTACTGATTTGCTTCACGCCAATTACGGCAGGATTCCAATCTTGTAAATTGATAAGGTCAATTAAATAGTCGAAGCAGTCCTGAATTGATCTTTGGACCACTATCTTTTCTTCAAAACGAATCAATGTTTCGCGTCGTATCATAGCAATACCACCTATCTAATATGAAAAGTTCACACAGCTCCAAATTGAAGAAAAGATAGGAAAATATCTGCTAAAATTCAATTGAAACCCTTAGAATGTAGATACTGTTTAAGTAGGACTGGGAACTTATGTTAAGGGTTTTTATTTAGGCGCATAAAGCGAGTAGGGGAGAAATAAGTGGGATTTAGTACTTTCTTCCCCAATACTCATAGATGTGTTGTCGTTGTTTTTCGTCCAGACTGTGTTGAAAGAGGATGAGTTCTGCCATTTCACCCTTGTAAAAATACTCGTATCGGGTCTCACCTCTGTGGCTTGCTCCCAGTATCAATTGCGTCGAAGCCTCGATATGCTTGGTATCTTCCATCGAGCTAGTGGTTTCATTTTCATTTACGGATAAGAGCAAGGTCTTTTTTTGAAAATCTATGACAGCTATGATGTAGTAATTCGTAAAGGTATGAATTTTCTGTGAGCTATGGCTCAGATTTTGTTGTGGCGTTGATACCTTGAGGTGTATTTCTTGGTTTTCGATATAGATTTGCACGCGCCCTGTATGGCTTTTTTGCTCAAGAACCATTTGCTTTTGGCTAATCTGGTCATCAGTTCTTATGGCAATGGCAAATGATTGGGCAAAGCTCGCATCTGCTTGCCAGGCTTCGTTCTGCGAAAAATGAAAGCTGTTGGCAAAAAATCTGGAAATATCCAGTTTTGGTTCCCTTAACCGCGCTGGGACTTGTAAATCTAAATGGGAGTTTGTATAGTTACGCAGGCCGTTGCTTTCGGCGGCAAACCATAAAATATGGCCTTTTTTGATGCCTAACCCATCATCATCATCAATCCATAATTCTACGGAAGAGTTGAGTGTCGCTAATTCCTCGTGCTCAAGGACATAAACCACAAGCTTTTCCCGATTCTCGACGATATCGTCATCAATCAAAGGCAATTTTATACTTTCTTTGGTACTAAAGGCGGGAATGCGAATCGTGTTGAAAGCTTGGAAATCCTGGTCGAGTAGAGCTTTTCCATCGAAACTCAGATTGATCCATATTTCATGTGCAAGTGAATAGCTCAGTATTATGTCAATTTCAATATGAGTGTCTTTGCCTTCAGTTGGGTGATTGGTGCTCTTCAGCGTGATTTCTGGTTTAGCGTATTGACTAATTGCTGTCAGGTATTGGACGGTCGCTTGTTCCAATTCTTGCGTGGACAGACTCTTTTGCAAGTGATGTGCATTGATTGCATCGGGTAGGTTTTCTACGAGAAAACCAAGTTGCTTATGACTGAGTTCCACATAATGTGGCGCTGTTAAGTCGATCGCGACGGGAAATACTTTTTTTATCGGATCTGCCTTATTGATGTAAAAATAGACATGTTTCTCGTTTTCCTGAGGGCGGAAAATCAGGTGCTGCCAGTTCTCGGGAGCTACTTCAAGTCCTGATGCAAAATCTTCGCTTGTCGAATGCAAAGAAATACTAAAAGGATGACCAAATTCTCCAACACGTCTGACTTTTAGTATGAGTGGCGAGGTGTCACCTGCATGGAGTTTTGAACGATCCAAGCTAATCACAACTGGAATCTTTTTGCCGGCTAAAGAAGTCATGGTCAAATAATTGCTGACGGAACTCATGGCTTTTGTTAAGTCACCATTATCAATGGAAGTGAGGCTGCTTTGTGCATGGGTTCTGCCAAGCGCCAGTGAGATCAGAATCACGATCATTTGTAAGCTGAGTCTTTGCATTTTGGCTCGATTTTTGGTTCTTTTAGCGACAGAAACAAACTTCGGTAGGTGCTCATTAAAGATAAGGATTTTGAAATTATATTTAATATGCTAATAATTATAATGGGATAAATAAACTTTCCTTGTCAGTTTTCTAAATTGCCTATTGACTCCAGTCAAATTTTTGAGATTTTTGCCGATACCTGCCTAGACAATTGGGCTTAACCGAAGGCTTCAATAACGCATAGGGAAAGCGATGAATCGAGCCAAAATTCAACTAAATTCATGGGTACGTCGAAATTATTTGATTAACCGCCCGTTTCAGATCCGTTTTATACTGTACAGTATCGGAATCGCGTTATTGGCCGTTTTTGCAGTATATTTAACCGCAAATTACTTTTTTTGGAGTTTCCAAGAGAAAGGGCGTGAAATCGGACTCAGTGAAGGCCATGTGTTTTTTGCGTTCATTGAGCAGCAACGTGCTTATATGAATCAACTCTTGCTTGGACTGTCGTTCTTTTTCGTTTTTGGCCTGACTTTTTGGGGGCTGATACTAAGCCACCGTGTCTGCGGTCCCCTATTCCGTCTACACAAACACATGTGGTGTGTCGCCAAAGGTGAGGCCATTCCACCTCTAGCTTTTCGTGATAAAGACTTCTTTCAAGAGCTATCGACAGCGTATAATGCGCAGTATGAATACCTGCGATATGGAGTTGAGGCAAAAAATGACTCATCCGATCAACTAGATGAGTCAAATTCAAAGCAGCCACCAAGCAATCAGGAAGCGTCCTGAACGCTTGGGCTGGTTAAGTGTGGCAAGTTTCCAATGCCGCTAGGGCGAATGCTGTTGTTAGTGCGCGACTGCCCAACAGTGGTCTGCCTTGTCCATCCTCCAAAAGCATTTCACTAGGCCATGATCCATCATAGTCCTGCATACTCAGTAAGCGACGGATCTCTTGTTGATTAAGCATGCCCAAATGATGACATGTATAGATTCTCATCGCGAGCTCCAGGGCCTGTGCGTTGTCGGAGGCGCATTCGTAGACAGCTCTTTTCAGTTCTATCGCCCATTGCAATTTAAGGAATGGAAAATGAGACACAAGCCTTGTCAAGAAGAATAAAAAGCTTTCGGCACCAGGATAGTATAGCGTACCTTGCAGATAACGCCGACTAATTAAGTAATTTTGCACAAAACGATAGGTGGGCTCACCTTCTTCACTGCGGCCGACCAGGTTAAGCAAATAAAGCGCATTCAGACAGGCGACAGGATCGGTGACGTTGCTGAGAGGTTCGACTTCAGGTTCAAGATAGAGGCGCATGACGCCCAATTGATCCGTATTCGCGACAATTCTATCGATTGCGGAGAAGGCTTGCACAGGAGAAATTTCACCGTATTCCAGTAAAAACTCCAAACTTAAACAGCTCGAGTGAATATCATTGGGTACCGGGCTAGTTCCTCGAAAAAAATTGGTAAATCCACCTTGGTTTTGACGTTTGAGTATGCGTAGTAAATGATCCCGGATGGCTTCCGCTTTGGAATTATGTCCTAATAAGTTTGCTATTAAAAGAGAAGAAAAATTTTCATGTTTGCCAATTGAGGGGTCTTTTTGCCAGCGCTCCGTTTCCCAAAGACTTTGAAAACCATTTTGAGGTGATAGTTCCTGTTGTAGAAATTGATATCCTCGATCAATCGCAGACTGCATTTGAGTAAAAGGTAATTGAGACAGTGAAAGCTTGCCATCTTGCAGTGGACGAATGGATCGCAGCATTAAAAACCTCCCAAATTCGCAGGGGTACAAAAAAAGAAAAGGAAAATACCATCGAACACACACTTGAACTTGAACTTGAACTGAGTTTCATGTCCTCGGAAAATCCATTTTATAATCTCTAATGGATTGCATCTCCAAGGGTCAATGGGAATATTATGTAAAGAATCTGATTAATAGCGATGGCTTAGTAATAAGTGAAGATTTGGTAAAATGATAAATCATGTTTTTAATCACGGCCAATCCAATCTCCGAACTTTATCACAAGACTATACATGAAATCTAATCACATCCTGACTTTCTAAAGAACTTTGAATTATCTCCGATAGATAAGGCACACACGTGAGGCTGTTTCATGCGCTGCTTAATTTTAAGATTTATTAGCACATGGCTAATTGTCGGATTTAATCCGCAATGGAGCCAAGCTACGCCTCACACGTTCGCGCCTGAAGCTATCATCAACATAACTAGCGGACACGAGGAAAAATATCATTTTCTGACTGGGCCCTGGGAGGTATTTCTTTATCAGGGCGAGGAAAATACTCTTGCTCATGACTCCCCATCTATTCCCAGCTTAGATCAAAAAAATTGGAGTTATCCAAAAATAATCGAATTGCCGACCACTTTTCGCAAACTAACAGGCAATCGCGGCAGCGGGAACTTAATCTTGCGGAGCAGGCTACAATTTTCTCAACACATGGAAGGCATGGAACTGCAAATTCCCACTGCCTTGTCAGCTATTCGCGTCTGGGCAAATGAAAAACTCATCTATGAACAGGGGAAGATTGCTTACGGTAAAAACTATGAGAAAGCAGTCAGAACTTATGGTTCTGTACCTCTACCAGCTGCTCAAGCTATTGATTTAGTTTTGCAAATATCCAATTATCATCATAGGAACGGTGGACTTCGCACGCCTCTGGCCGTCGGTTCCAGAGCAACCATATTAAAAGCCGATCGGCGAATGCTCATTGCAACCGCTTTTGTGACAGGCTCACTATTTATTGTGGCATTTTATCACCTGGCTCTATTCACCTTTCGCAGGGAAGAACATGCCCAACTATTTCTTGCTCTAATTTGTTTGGGGATTGCGATACGCTCTTTGCATGCAGGAAATCCCCGTATCGCGTTCGAATTATTTGGTCCTCTTGATTTTATCAGAAGCTTTCGCATTGAATATTTTACTTTTGTGGGATCAGTTGTAGCATTCAACTGGTATTATGCATTCACTTTTCCAGGGCGCTTACCAACTTGGGTCCGGTGGGGATCAACAGCGGTTTGCGTCACTTATATGATGATCATATGTGTGACCGACGTTATCGTTTTTAGTGGTCTCCTGCCTTATTTTCAGATTTTTATCATATTTCTCATGTCCTATGGACTCATCCTGTTGGGGCAGGCATTAAGAAACAGAGATCCCGGCGCTATCAGCTTTTCAATTGGTATAGCTATTTTTCTACTTTGTGCCTTAACAGAAGTCATATTGCTGCTTCATGCAATCAGCTATCCTGTGGCTTTTATCGGTGCTTATCTTTTGGTTCTAACCCACTCAATTTCCATGGCCCGCCAGTTTACAAGAAAGTTTAATGAACTCAGCTATTTTGAAAAGCAAACACGACATGCCTATCAGCAAATTCAGAAAGTTTTTTATCCTCACCAACTACAAATGATGCAACAGGGCATGCCAATGGAATCAACCATGCCGGTAGGTACAGAAGAAGGTGTTGTGATTTGTTTTGATATCATTTCGAGCAGTTCCCTGCCCCTACATAAAAGTCTTCGTAAAGAATTTTTTCGAGTATTGTTTGAGCGGTGTTATCAAGCAATGCATGAAAATTACCAAATCGATCCATTGTCGTCTTATGCTTTTCGGATTAAGGAGATGGGCGATGGCTTTTTATGCTCCGTTGGATTTCCTTTTAGAAATCCGACTTCTTTCAATAACGAAACCCTCGCCGTTTTTTTAAGTTTGAAATTTGTTGAAATTCTAGCCCAAATCCAAAAGGAAAAAGGTATTCACCCGCCGGTCTTTTGTAGTATTGGTATTGCAACAGGTGAGCTAGAGGGATTTTTTCCTGAATCTGGAATCAAAGACTACGAATTGCTGGGCAAACCGCTGATTTTGGCTACCCGCTATGAAAAAGCTAGATATCAGGTTTTCGAGCATTCGAAGCCGCAAAGCATTGTGATCTTGCAAAAAGCTGTCTACGAATATCTTGGGCAAGAATTGCGACGTCAATTTTTTGAGTTCGATCTAACGGAGGCCAATTTTCGTATAAGAGATGATGCCGATGCACAAACATTTTATTATTGCTTGGCTGATGAGTGGACAAGTCTAGATTGGGAGAAGGTCTCATGATTAGAGTTTTGATGGTCTCAATAGCGTTTATTGCTTTGATGATTTGTCCATCGTCGCTTGTGGCGAAAGAAAATCTCGAAATAGATTTAAAGGCGATTGAATTCAATTCGAATTTCGAAGGCGAATTCGTAGGTGAATATATCTATCTCACTGAATTCTATCAGTTTGAATTTGTTGTAAAGTTTCAACGAGAACAATATTGCTCACCTTGAACTCATGGCGGAGAATGCAGCTTAACTTTGAACTAGCAAGGTAATTCTACGGTGAATTTTGCGCCATGAGGAACGCGATCTTGATAGCTGATCGAGCCACCAAGTCGCTGGGCGAACTCGGCGCAGAAAAACAATCCTAGGCCAGATTTGCTATTTGTTTGTTTGGATGTAAAAATACTGGGTTTTAAGCCTTCTTCCAATCCGGGACCACTGTCTTCAACCTCTAGCCATAAAGTATCATCTTCGTGGCGCAGTAGAACCTTGACCTGCCCACCTTCAGGGGTATATCTGATTGCGTTGCTGATGAGGTTGCGTAAAATGGTTGATAATATTTTGGGATCAGTCTTCACTGTGTGTTCGAATTTAGCATGGATTTCGATGTGAATATCTTTTTCAATGATGGAATTTTGGAGAAACTGGATAGCATCTTTGGAGATTTTTTTGACATCTGCTTGCTCGCGAACACTACCTAATAAATCGAGCTGCGATTTTGACCAAAGCAGTAATTGGTCAACGAAGCCGATACATGTTTTTGCGCAAAAATACATGTCTTCAATCGCTGCTTTGGTATCACAGTCAACGTCATTTTTCTTGGCTTTCAACAGCCTTTCAGCAGTTAAACTTAAACTCGACAGATTACCTTGCAGATCATGACTCATGATAGCCATGAGTTTGGATTTCATCTGACTGATTTCTTTTAATTCTTTTTCGGCCTTCTTTCGTAAGCTGATATTTCTTAGGCAGACTGTTGAACCGATTCGGTTTGCCTCATTGTTATAAATCGAGCTTTGGATCACTTCATAGTATTCGCCGCTAAAGGCGAATTCACTATTATCACCGTTTACACGACTAAGCTTATGTAGCATGGGAAATTTGCGCATTAAATCAGGCTTGGAACTGCCGAAATCATTTTTGCTAAAACCTAAGAAAATCGCTGCCGTCTGATTGAAGTCAACCAATTTATCTTGGTCGTCAAAAATCAAATAGATTTCACTTAAGTTATCTAAGATCTGGCTGCGGGCAAAAGGAACCACATCGAGTAGTCTGTGCTTCAATATGCCGTAAGCCATGACTAATCCGGAAATCATGAGAAATGTTGGCGTAAGCTGCAAATAGCGCAAATGCTCATACACCATGACAGCAATAGTATCAGCGATAAATGGTAGGAGGATAGCGATATTAACAAGCCAAGCCCGGTAGCGATGGTGCCTGTTATAATCGTGGTTTGCTTGAAAAAGCATGGCAAAGGCGACTAGGATCAACAGACGCGCCTGGATGTTGTGAAACTTGAACCAAGGGCCATTTTTATAGGCAAAAACGTCGATGCCGCCAAGATCTATAAGATGATAGTCACCTATCAGTAAAGTGTGGTGAGTAGGGCTAGCTAAAATAAGAATGTTGATGCATGGAATTATAAACAAGGTGGGCCAAACGTAGAGCGGCCAGCGTTGAGCGCCTCGCATCACCTTAGCGATATAAAGAACGCTCAACGGGATAAATGTCGGGGAAAGCATCTTCCAACGGTTCAGGTATATTTTACTTTCCAGGCTGTCGACATGCGGAATGATCGCTGCCAGTAAAGCCCAGACCCCGGTTAAGAAAAAAAAACTTGCCAACGCTTTTGCTATGCTATGTTTTCTAAATTGGAGGCAGTAGTTTGTTAGAAAGAACATAATGCATGCGGCAATCCAGTGCATAAGATTGAAAAGGAGCAGACCACTTGACATAATCACTGTCCCAAGGCAGTTTCCACCAGTTTATCCCTTGATAAAACTCATAATATTATGTACAACATAATCTATGGCAAAATTAAAAGTCTACATTATTGATGATCATCCCGTCTTTCGTCGTGGTTTAGTCGGACTTCTTCAAGACGCTAGTAGTTTTGAAGTCGTTGGTCAGGCCGAAAGCGGCGCAGAAGCGCTAAAAGAATTTGAACATTTTCAACCGGACATTATTCTTCTTGATATCGAGATGCCCCAATTGGATGGGCCGGAGCTACTTCGCCTGTTACGCAATAAAGGCATCAAATCAAAAGTTATCATTTTGTCGCAAAACTGTGACCACCAGAGAATCAAGGAATTGATTGATATCGGTGTCGATGGTCATGTTCTGAAAAGTGATGATACCAGTGAAATCATCCGGGCGATTGATGCCGTCTCATCGAGCAGGTGCTATTTCAGTTCACAGGTAGCTGAGCGTTTTGTCGAAATCCTGAAAGTTCAGCTTGCTCAAAATGGGCCGGAAAACTTTGAACAACCAGTGCTGGTCATACCTTCCATATCGCCACGCGAGCGACAGATCGCCCGATTGATCGCTGATGGAAAAACGAATAAAGCGATGGCACTCGAGCTAAATTGTTCTGAGCACACGATCAAATGCCATAAAGCCAACCTTATGCGTAAGATAAATGCCCATAACTCTGCGGAAGTTGTTGCTTGGTCTTTGAGAATGTCGATTATCTGAGTAGTGATAAACGACTGTTTTCATTTGAATTTACCTAGAGGTATAAACGTTTCCGATTAAGTTTACTGCGAATCGACCGATCCATAGTTGGAACGAATCAGATTGGATGAGTTTCCAACAATGGCAAAGTATCTTTTAATCGTTACATTATTTATTTCCTTTACAGCAGAATTTGCGAAATCAGATACTGAGAGCTTGAGTTTTTTAAATTCTTGGGAGATCGCCCGCGAAGATCAATATTGGCAGGATAGTACGGAGCTTCACTCGTTTCCCGCCCAACTCACCTGGCAGTATTTGGAAAGTAAAAAGGCACCAGATGGTATCAATCAAACGATCTGGCTGCGCAACCGCTTGCCTGATGATCTTCCTGAAGGCTGGGGCATCTACATCGCCAATGGTATGGAAGATGTCGCAGTTTTTGTGAACTCCAAAAAAATCTATCAATATGGAAATTTTCACAGGGATTGGAATCAGGTCAGTTCCCAACAATGGCATTATATTCCGCTCGATCCCACATGGTCCGGCCAAGAGGTTCATGTTCGCTACCACTATGCTTTGGCGGCTTTGACGAAGACGTTGCTGCCTACTATTGAGAAACCGATAAAAGTTTACCAAAATACCATACGTAATAATTTGTTGCTGTTGATTATGGTCGGTGGATTCTCCACCATGGCAATCATCGCCTGTTTGTTAGCCATAAGCCGACGCAAGTTAGATTTGTTTGCCCACTTTGCGTTCATTTCCTTTTCCGCGGCGATTTGGGTGCTCTTTAATCAGGATGCTGGCTTTAAGCAGTACTATGGAGCTTTGCCTAAATATTGGGCAGCTATCGACGTGTTTGCTTTATTTACCGGGGTGGCAGCCTTTTACCGGTTTAATTTTGAGATCTGCCGTTCAAGGCATCTTATCAGCAAGCTTGCTATGCTTGGTCCCTGGATGGTTTTGGCCTGTGCTGTCCTAGGTCACCTTTTTGGCGTTTTACATCCCTGGTATCTGATCCCGTTTCTTCACGTTACCGCCTTCTTCGCTATCGTCGTGCTCCTTGGACAGGCCGTTTTCCAATCCTTTCGCCAGGCTGGTGAAGCGCGAATATTCACTCTTGGTTGTTTCGCGGTATGGATTGCGGGTGTGCATGATATTCTGCGCTACATCGAAGGCTTTCCCAGTCTTGGCTGGGCCATGATTCCTTTTGGAGTGATGGGACTATTTGTATCGATGGGATGGATCCTCGCTGCCCGCTTTGCTGAGGAGAGGCAGGAAGCCATCCGTATCCGCGAGCAGATGATTGAAAAGGTGGAAGCGCTGGTTGAGGAAAAAACCAGGGACATTCGCTCGATAATGACGCATATTAAGATCGGAATTTTCGCTCTGACAAAAGGTCAGTTCAAGATCCATAAAGACCATTCGGATTACCTGCTGGAGCTTTTTGAAAAAGATCATATTACCGATGAAAATGGCTTTGATCTGCTTTTTGCCAATAGTAACATGACGAGTGATGAAAAGAGTCAGATTCACAGTGCCTTGACTGTCGCTTTGGGCGAAGAAAGTTTTGTCTTTCACACCAATTCTCACTGTTTGCCTTTAGAGATCAGGCACAGCAGGAGGGATGGTAGTCAACGAATTTTGGAACTAGACTGGAACCCAATTTGTAATGCGCAGGATATTATCGAAAAAATCCTGGTGACTGTCCGTGACGTGACGCTTTTACGTGAATTAGCTGATGAAGCAAAAGACAAAGCTGAGGAATTAAATTTTATCGGTGAGTTGATCAATGTTCCTGCTGAGGCATTTCGTCGCTTTATTCAAGACTGCTATGATTTCGTCAACGAAAACAGAAAACTAATACATTCCCGCAGTCCTGAATCGAAAGATATGGAAGTTTTAAAGGTGCTGTTTATCAATATGCACACCATGAAAGGTGCCGCCAGGTCTCTCTACTTTAAAAAGATGACAAAGATCTTTCATGAAGTCGAGCAGTACTATGCTTTGTTGCAAGGTGATCCCGAAGTCTGCTGGGATATCAAGCGCATGCTTCATGATCTCGATGAGGTGGAAGTCATCATACGAACTTATGAGTCCATCAGTCGTGATAAGCTTGGACGCAAGTCAGACGAAGAAAAGATCATAGAAATTTCTGAATCTGAAGCCACTCAGATCTATCAATTCCTAAATAACAGTGAAATCTCAAAAGCAAATTCTGAGCAAAATTACCATAAACTACAAGATTCATTATTTACAAAAATTTATCGCTCTGCGGAAAGTATATTTGAAGAAATTACCGATTGTTTACCAGCCTTGGCTAAAGATTTACAAAAAGCCAAGCCTCAGCTCAAGCTGCAAACGCAGGATTTATATTTGAATAGTATCGGTGAAACGCTGCTACGGAAAATTTTCGTTCACATCTTAAGAAACTCCTTGGATCATGGCATAGAATCCCCTGAAGTCAGACTCAATCTAGGCAAGGCCGAAGCGGGATTAATTCGTATCGAGATGGAAGATCTGCCATCAGAAGAATTCATCGTCTTGCGCTATCTTGACGATGGCAGCGGACTGAATTTGGCAAAGATACGGGAGATTGCTTTGAAAAAGCGGTGGTTGCCAGAGGAAGACCTGTGGGATTTCCTAGCTGTTGCCCAATTAATCTTTCATTCAGGTTTGTCGACCGTTAATCAAGTCAGTGAGATATCTGGGCGTGGCGTTGGCATGGAAGCCGTGCGAAATTACCTGCTGCGAGTTGGCGGCGCCATTGATATTGAATTATTGGAAACCGATATGAAGTATATGCACGGTTGCCCGTTTGCATTTGTGATCCGCCTGCCCAAGCATCTTTTTGCAAAAGCGACACATAAAAGCTGGGATGATGCGGCATAAGAAAGCTGAGTTTAACGCCAATAATGCGTGTAATGCTATAAGAGGCCGTTTACTCTCTGGCAGCTCGAGTCAGTTTTCGCGGATACCTGGTTTAGTCCTTTGAATTCTTAAGAGAAAGTTCCTTTCCTCTACGCAGTTATGAAAAAGATTGGTATCTTCGAAAGCGTTGGAATTGCGGCTCAATATTGTAAGGAAAGAGCAAATGAAACGTACCTTTTTTGCAACAATGATCGGTTGTAGCCTTTTCGCTGGCAGTCTGTTCGCCAAAGAAGCCTGTGAGTTGGAACTCAAGTCAGGAGTGGATGCTGCTGGTAACAAAAACCCTATGGCTTATAACCTCAAAAAAATCGAGATCCCAGCTTCCTGCAGTGAGTTTAAGATCAATTTGACTAACGATTCAGGGTTAGACCGAAAGACATTCGGTCATAATGTTGTTGTGACGAAAGCCGCTGACATGCAGCCCGTCAGTGTCGATGGCATCGCCGCAGGATTGGATAATGAGTACGTGAAGTCTGGTGATAAGCGTGTGATTGCTTCCACGAAAGTGATTGGCAGCGGTGAAGGCCCGGTATCACTAACTTTGAAAGTGTCTGAACTCAGCGCATCCGAGTCTTATAAATTCTTCTGCTCATTCCCAGGGCACACAGCTATGATGCAGGGTGATCTGGTCGTATTGAAAGCAGCGGACGCGAAAAAAAGCTAAGTTTTAAAGATCGTTTCAAAAAAAGAAGAGCGTGCCCGGCACGCTCTTCTTTTATCTAGGGACTTATGTGCCAATGATTCCGCCATCGTCTTTTGTGATCACGATAGTTGCTGAACGCGGGTAAGGGCCAAGTCTCGGCCATTGACTCGATAGTTTGCCCGCAGCAAATTCTTCTGCCGAAGTCGTGCTTCCCGGGTGCTGAACATTGACAAACATGGTTTACGGTCAACCGCACCCCATTCAGGCCGATCCATAGGAGTGGCGCCATCAGCAGCCAAACAAATTAGCTCAGTTACCGACCGCTGCGCCGGGTACTTGCTTTTGCTTGGCCTCATCAATGTAGCGAAGGATGAACTCGGGGATCTGATCCAGATTGACCATCTGCTCCGCTGCGCCCAACCTCCACGCCTCTTTTGGCATGCCAAAGACCACGCAGCTTTGCTCATCCTGGGCGATGGTGCAGGCGCCGCTTTCTTTCATTTGCAGCAGGCCTTTTGCGCCATCAGCTCCCATCCCGGTCAGCAATATACCAAGAGACTTTGGTCCCAATACCTTTGCTACCGATTCAAAGAGCACATCGACTGAGGGACGATGAAGGTTCACCGGTGCTTCTTCCGATAAGGCAACCTGATAATGGGAACCTGACTTCATAACATGCATGTGATGGCTGCCTGGAGCGATATAGACATGTCCATCTTGCAGAATCTCCCCATCTTCCGCTTCTTTAATGGTCAAAGGACAGCTTCGATTCAGCCGATCAGCAAAGGCCTTGGAAAAGACGGGGGGGATATGCTGGACGATGACAATCGGTGGCAGATCATCCGGTAAGCGACTTAGGATCTCGCCGAGTGCCTTCGTTCCACCGGTAGAGGCACCGATAGCAATGACATGGCAGTGCTCCGTGGTTGTCCTGGTCTGACTATGCCTGACTTTGACTAAAGGCAGCTTTTTATTCGGGTTTATTTTTACCTGTGAAGCGGTAAGCAGAGTTTCTATTAAGATCGGCGCCAAGGTTTTCAAGTCTGACAACGATGGCTTCTGCAAGTAATCGACCGCGCCAATCTCCAAGGCCCGTAAGACCTTATCCCCTTGATCGATGCCAAGCGAACTGACGATCACGGCAGGTATGGGGTATTGGGGAAGAATTCTTTCTAAAAGCTGGCAACCATTCATTTCTGGCATATTAATATCGAGTGTCATCACATCGGGATGATAGCTCTGGATGGCATCTGCAACCTGTAAGGGGTTGCCGACACTGGCAACCAGCTCCAAGTCAGGTGCAGCGTCGATGATGCTAGCAAGAAGGCGACGGATGGTTGGCGAATCATCGACGACTAGAACTTTCGTTTTTTGCCTGGCTGAGGGCCTGTCCGTATGAACCAAACTGATCGGAGCTTTTTGTGCCTGGGGAGTCGAAGATTTGCTCAATATGGAAGAACGGATTTGTCGCCACTTGTGCTTCGTTTGGATCAGGTTTTCTGAGTGACCGATCACCAGAAGGCCATGATCGCTCGACACTTCATAAAAGTCGTGAATTATTTTCTCAACCACATCCATAGGGAAATAGATAAAGACATTGCGACAGAATATGATGTCGAACATTCCCAGATCATGAAACGGACCGTGGAGGAGATTACGTTGCGCAAACTGCACGCGATTTTGCAAACGCTTGGCGATACGAAACCAGTCTTCTAAGCCTTTGCTACCGAAGGCAAGGCAGCTGCGGTGGTAAGTTTCCGGAATTTGCATCAGCCGTTGCCGGGGATATACGGCGTTTTCAGCGTAACGTAGGACCTTGGTATTGACGTCAGAAGCATAAATTTCAAAGGCATCTTTGCCGGCAAAATATTCATCGAGGATCATCGCCAGGGTATAAGCCTCCTCACCAGTCGAGGCGGCAGCTGACCAAACACGCAATTTTTGCTGAGGATGATTTTTTTGCCATTCTGGCAAGAAATTTTCCATCAAGAATTTAAAATGTGCCGCTTCACGAAAAAAGTCGGTTTTGTTCGTACTAATCTGGTTGGTGAGATGCTGCCATTCGCCATGCTTGGGCGGAATGGATTCAAGAAATTTGCGATATTCATGGAATGAGGCCATCTTCAGCTGTTTCAAGCGCGAAAGTAACCTGGTCTGCAATAATTCCTTTTTTGTGCTGGAAAGACTGATCCCGCTGGCTTCCAGAATGATTTTCTGGAAGTAGCGGAAATCATCATCGTTGATGCTTGGGAACTGCTGCAAAATCAGGGCTCCTCGTCTTTGGCGTTACATTTTTAAGAATTAAGAAGCTTCTTGAAAACGCTCATCCTCACCGTCTGGAACATGTAACTCTTCGTCGATATCGGGCTCGACTTGTTTGGTTTCCCATTTTTTCCTTTTGCCTGATTTGCTTTCCGTTTTCTTAGGGCAATTTTGCAGCTTTGCTTTCGGCGTTTTTGACTGGCGTTTTGGCTTGGACTCTTCCGGGCGGAGCTGAGTGTTTCCAGCTCCACTGACGGTAGCAAAAAGCTCGCTCACGATACTGCGCAAGCTTTCTGCTTGGCTTGACAGTTGCTCGGCAGCACTCGAGGCTTGCTGGGATGAACTGGCATTTTGCTGGGTCACCTGATCAAGTTGGCTCATCGCCGCTGTAATTTCCTGCACACCCCGAGCCTGTTCATCGGAAGCTACGGAAATTTGCTCGGCCATGCCGTTGATATCGGATACATCGCTGACGATCTCATCCAGAACTTCACGACAGCGATTGCTGATGGCGATCCCGGCTTCGACCTTCTGCTTGCTACGGGTGATCATAGCTTGGACGTTGGCGATACTCTCATCCAATGTAGTGGAGATTTGTCCGGCAGCATCACCACTCATACGAGCCAAGTTTCCCACTTCTTCGGCCACCACCGCAAAGCCTTTGCCATGCTCGCCGGCGCGTGCGGCTTCGACGGATGCGTTAAATGACAGGAGCTGGGTTTTGAAAACGATATCATTGATCACCTTGGTTTTATTGCCGATATCTGAAATAACTTTGACGACATCGGCGATTTCCTGGTTGCTTTCATCAATCGCCTTGATCGCTTCCATCATCTCATCCACCACCTTCTTACCACGAAGTGCCGTGCGCTCACTTTCGTTGGTGGTTTCCCGTGACTTCGCCGCATAATCAGAGTTTTTCTTGATCATGGCGCTCATCTCTTCGACCGAGGCAGCAGTCTCCTGCAAGCTAGAAGCTTGCTCCGTAGCGGCCGACGATAATTCCTCACTGGTCGAGGAAATCTGCGTGGCGGCTGATGCCACCTCATCCGCACCGCTTGAAAGATCCAAAGCCAGTCGGCTTAAGCTGCTGCTAAAGCTTCGCGCAAAGAAATAGCTTAGAACCATGGTGATAGAAAAACCAGCGATGACAAGAAGTAGGATCAGTCGCTGAGCTGAGTTAGCTTGCTCCTCCGCTTTTTTCGTGCGAGATGACGCCTCGCTACGTTGAAATTCCTTGAGTGCAGTCAGAGCTTGGTGCAGTTTGATGCGATTTGGTGTAAAGTCCTGCCGTAACACTTCCTGCATGCGGCTGATATTTTCCGGGCTGCGATCATCGACCATAGATTTTATTTTGGCAACTGAGTCGAAGTAAGCTTTGCGTGCTGTAGTGACATCTTTCCATAGTTCGGCTTCACCGGTCACAAAAGGAATCTTTTCATATGCTCTGGCAGCAGACATAAAGTTTTCAATCTCTGTTTCCAGCTCTTTCCTTGCCTCTTCCAATTCTGATTTGCTAGAACTTTCATCAGTCAGTTGCATCATATCAATGACAACATATTGTCTTGATTCATTCATTGTCGCCAGATTCATTTCATTAGGTAGATTGACATGCGTAATATGTGAAAAGCCATCAACGACTTTGCCCAGCATGAAATTAGCGACGAAACCAACGAGAGCGAGAAACAAAACGCTGATAGAAAAGACACTGAACAACTTGGTTTTTATACCCCATCCCTTAAACATTTTATGCACCTTTCCGTTATGCCACAGATTTGTTCATATTTTGCGATTGCATCACTTCAATGTCATCAATACTCAATGCTTTGTAGACGTCTAAAATGAGTATCATGCTTTTTTCACATTGCGACACGCCTTTGATGTAATCGAGACTGTCTATGCTTTCCATTTTTGGCCTGGCTTGTATGTCTGTATCATCAAGATCAATCACCCGATTGATGGAATTGACCATGATGCCAAGGTAAAATTCCTGAAAGTCGAGGATGATCACCGCAGTTTTCGGAGAAACGGTGATTTCTTTTTTCAACAGCTTTAATTGCAAATCGATAATGGAAATGACGAGTCCACGCAAATTCATAATGCCACGGTAATAATGCGGCGTGCGTGGTACTGGCGACACTTCGGGAATCTCGATCACCTCCTTGACCTGCAGTAGCGGCAAAGCGTATTCTTCCTGCCCAAGAGAAAAACAGAGGTATTTTTCTGGGCTTTTTCTTGCTATTTGTTTGTTCTGCTCCATCATTCACCTCGTTTGAATCAATTCTGGCAAATCGATTATGAGCGCGGCACGACCATCGCCTAAGATGCAGCTGCCACTGATGCCGTGAATTTTTTTCAAATCCTTGCCCAATTGTTTGATAACCACTTGTTGCTGCCCTACGATGGCATCGGCGATCACGGCGAACAGACCATGATTTCCCTGCGAGATCACAGCCAGTGGTGGTTTTGCTGGATTTTTCTGATGTTGACTAAGCCCCAGGCTTTTGGCCAGACAATAAAGGGGAATGGCATCTTCCCGGTAGCGCAACATACGGGATTTGCTATCCATAGAGTGGATGTCGGCCTCTTGCAGCTCAATCACCTCGATCACTTGGCTGCTGGGCAAGACGTAGCGCTCGCCATTGATTTCAATAATCATGGCATCGATGATGGCCAAGGTCAGGGGGAGAATCAGGGAAAACTTGGTGCCCTTGCCGACGATACTTTCGACGTGAACCTGGCCTTTTAGAGCCTCGATATTCGTTTTGACGACATCCAGGCCGACTCCTCGACCGGAGATATCGCTAGCTTGGTCACGGGTGGAGAAGCCAGGCATAAAAAGGAGCTGATAGGCATCGGCATAATCTATGGCCGCAGTTTCCGCAATCAAACCTTTTTTCCTAGCCTTTTCATAAACTTTTTGCGGATCAATACCGCGACCATCATCACTCACCTCGATGATAATCGAGCCGCCCTTATGATAAGCTTGCAGATGGATGTGACCGACTGCCGGTTTACCCGCCTGCAAACGCTCGTCCGCATCGTCCAAGCCGTGATCACAGGCATTGCGAATCAAGTGCAATAAAGGGTCATTGATGTGATCGATGACCGACTTATCGACTTCCGAGTCTTCGCCGCTCACACTGAGCGCGATCTCTTTTTTCAGCTCGATGGATAGATCGCGAACCATGCGCTGCATCTTCTGAAAGCTTTGCTTGAGTGAAACCATGCGCAAGCTCATCGAGCGATCCTGGATATTCTTCGTGATTTTATTGAGCTGCATCACCGTTTCGTTGAGTAACGGCGAGGAAGCGAAAAGGTGCCGGTTTTGCATTAATACGGCCTGCAACACCACCAACTCGCCTGAATCATTGATGATCTCGTCGATATTTTTTAAGCTGACACGCAGGTATTCATCGACCTTAGCTGGGGCGGTTTTCGTGAGTTTTTTCACAGCCGCTTTCTCTGCTTGTCGAGCTGTTTCCGGCATCTCATCAAAAAAACCAAAGCCCGGGCTTTGCGGGCGCGCATTCTGCTGCCCAGCCTGGGTGTCTAAAATCGGATGTTGAATAAGCTGAGCATTTAAGCTGTCATGTTCAGTTGCTAAGGCCTTTGAGTTCGGTTCTGTTTTTTCACCTGCAATGTGGCTAAGTAATTCATTTCGCAAGTCACTGCCATCGATGACCGCGTCGTATGACTGCCATAAAGCCTTGATGATGTCTTTCATATAGTCGACTGAGCGGAACAGTAGATTAACGACAGAACGGTCGATGAGCAGGTGATGGGATTTGATCTTGGTCAGCAAGCTTTCAAAATCGTGAACGAAGTCTGCAAATTGGTGAAATTCAACACTTTTTGCTGAGCCCTTCATATTGTGCGCAAAGCGCAGTAATGCATCAATACTAGAGGAAATATCTTCTTGCTGCTCCAAAGATAGGATCAGCTGTTCCGTTTCCAGCAATACTTCTTCTGCCTCTTCCAGGAAGCAGTTTTTAATTTCTTCGGATAGTGCGAGGTCCTGCATAAGTTTTGTCCCTCTCAAGTTATATTTTCTTCGTTCGGCGTCTAAGATCGGTGACTTGACAATCCGTTTGGATGACAAGCAAAGTTTGAAGTATTTTCAGACTGCTTAGCTGCGGATTTGCAAAGACAATTTAGGATCTTTTCACGTTAGTAAGGCCACGCATTGCCACAATTAGTAGCATTTTTTCGGGGGGTAGAACGGGAATTTGGGCTGGTGCCGGCGGTTTTTTAAGGACATGCTAAGGTTTTGGGCTCTTTCGCAGTGCCTTTAAGGCTTCCTCGGCAGCTTTTTGCCCTGTTTTTACCGCCTGTTCCGGGCTTTCCCGACCGCTCAGGCCGCGTTGGATCATAATACGCATACCATCCCAGGCAGCACGCATTTCAACATGATTGGGAAAATCTTTGCCATGGCGAGTTGCCTCTAATAGTGCCTGCACCCATGGTTCGGACTTCACCAGCTTGTGCTCCCTTGCTTCCATGGTAGCTGGGATTTTATTGAGCCGTGTTGCTAAGCGCGTTTGTATCGGCAGACTAGCGGTAAACCGCACGAAATCTAACACAGCATCGCGCTTTTCCCCACTTAGTTGAGCATTCAAAAAGAAAAAGCGGCCACCAACCATCGGGGTCATATGCTGTTTTGCTTCGGCGATAAAGGGTAGGGGAGCCACGCCCAGGTTATCACCAAATTGTTCCAGCATCGACGAGATTTCCCAGTCGCCATTGATATGGTAGGGGGCTTGTTCAGCAAAAAACATAGACTTGGCGCATTCAAAATCACAAGATGTCGGGATGATCTTAAATTCATCCTGCAAACTTCTGACAAACTGCAAGGCCTTTTGCGTCCCTATTAGGTCGATTGTGACTTCAACCTGATCGTTTTTCACCTGCAAAGGCCAGGCGCCAAAAGCTCCCATAAAAGGCACAAACCAGAAGGGCTCGGATTGATAATAGGCCAATCCATAATGACCACTAGGCTTATTCTGCATAAATTTTTGGCCGACGCCGATGATTTCCTCGAAACTAGCCGGGGCGTTTTCCACCAATTTGCGGTTGTAGTAGAGCACCAGGTGGCTGCCACTGCTGATGGGGGCTCCCCAAAGTTTGCCTTTGTACTGCATGAGGCGAATCAGTTGCGGATCGTAGGGATCAGTTTTGATGAAATCATCGAGTGGCTGGATGACCTGTGCAGTGGCAAAGACACCGACCAGATCACTTGGTCCATAGACGAGGTCGGCCCCCTCTCCCGTAAGGGATGAGCGGAGAAAACGGGTCCGTAGCTCTTCATTCTCAAACTGCTGTCTGGCAATGGTTAGCCAGGGTTTGTCACTGGTGTAGACTTTGATCCACTTATCTAATTCCTGCCCGACTTCAGGTGGGTCCTGCTCCCAAAATTGAATTTTGATGGGTGTTTTTTCTAGTTCTTGGGGTTTGTTTTCGGCTTTTGCCCCAATGGGCAGCAGGCTCATCAAGAGCAGGCAACCGACCAACAATCGCCGCAAAATGCTGACTGCTACATGATTTTGGATTTTGCCATCTTGCTGTTTCATAAGAAATAATATTAGTTTCTTAGAGTGAAAATGCAATACCCAAAGTGTGAGGTCTGGTATGACCAGTGTGGCTCCCGACTTTCCTCGGCAATCGACTATCATGTGGCATGCAGAAAATTTACCAAAGATCTTTCAACAATTGCAAACCGATCCCCAGCGCGGCTTGAGTCAGGAGCAGGTTGCAAAACTAAGGGAAACTTATGGCCTCAATGTGTTGACGGCAAGGAAGGGGGAAAGTGCATGGTTGCTTCTTTTCAGACAGTTCGTGCAACCCTTGGTCATTATTTTATTGCTAGCCGCAGGGGTTACCGCTTTTTTAGGCGAATGGCTCGATAGTGCTGTCATACTTGGAGTCGTCTTGCTCAATGCCGGGATTGGCTTTATCCAGGAAAATAAAGCCATGCAGGCGATTTCTGCCTTACATCAGCAGTTGCAAGCACAAGCGACTGTGCGTCGGGAAGGGCGGGTTTATAAACTCGCTGCTGACGATCTGGTACCTGGTGATGTTGTGCTATTGGAGGCGGGCGATCGTGTTCCGGCAGACATTCGTTTGAGCAGACTGCGAGACTTGTCGATCGAAGAGGCGGCGTTAACCGGCGAATCTCTGCCAGTCGACAAGAAACTTGAGCCAATTCAGGAAGAAGTAGCCTTAGCTGATCGGCTCAACATGGCCTATGCCGGCACTCTGGTCACACGTGGACGAGGTGAGGGACTGGTCATTGCAACCGGTGATCGCACGGAAATGGGGCGCATTTCTGAGCTGATTTCGACAGCCGAGTCGTTGGAGACACCGCTTACGGTGAAGATCAAAGCCTTTAGCCGCTGGCTTATGATCGCCATCCTTGTCCTTGCTGCCCTGACCTTCGCGCTTGGTACTTTACAAGGTCGCGATGTTTTAGAAAGCTTTATGGTCGCCGTTGCTTTGACCGTAGGGGCGATTCCGGAAGGATTGCCGGCTGCCATTACCATTATGTTAGCCATTGGTGTTTCCAATATGGCAAAGCGCCAAGCGATCATTCGCAAATTACCTGCTGTCGAAACCCTGGGGAGTACAAATGTCATCTGTAGCGATAAGACAGGAACGTTAACCCAGAACCAAATGACCACCGTGAAAATTTTCGCCGGCGCAAACAGTTATGAACTGAGTGGCGTCGGCTATCAACCGGAGGGACTGCTGCGCCTCAATGAAAATGAGGTGGACCTGGAAAAGCATATTGCCCTACGGGAATGCCTGCTAACCGGCCTACTCTGTAATGATAGCCGCTTGATCAAGCGCAAGGGTGAAAGCGGTGAATATTGGGATATCGAAGGAGATCCGACCGAAGGTGCTTTGCTGGTTGCTGCCATGAAAGCTGGGCTGTCAGTAGACTGTGGTGATGGCGCGGCAGAACGTCTGGAAACCATACCTTTTGCCTCGGAATACCAGTATATGGCAAGCTTGCATCCGCAAGATGAGGGTCAGCATGTGGCACGCATCAAAGGCTCGTTAGAAGCGATCTTGCATCGCTCCAGTCGATATTTGACCGCAGACGGTGAGGAAAGGGAGCTTGATCGCCAAGCGATCGAAAAAGTGGCAAATGCTTTGGCTGCCGAAGGTTTACGGGTGTTGGCCATGGCAAAAAAATCACTGCCGGCAAACGGTGAAATCTCGCATGGCGACATAGCCAGCGATCTGACTTTTCTTGGTCTGCAGGGCATGATTGATCCGCCGCGGCAGGAAGCTAAGCTTGCGGTGCAAATCTGCCAGGACGCGGGAATTCGGGTGAAAATGATCACCGGCGATCACGCCCTGACGGCCCAAATGATCGCAATGCAACTAGGCATCGAAGGTCGGCAGGAGAAGCAAAAACTCACGACCATGACAGGACGTGATTTGGAGGCGATGCAGGAAGAAGAATTGCAGAACCAGGTGCAAGATGTCGCTGTGTTTGCCCGGGTTAGCCCAGAGCAAAAGCTGAAACTGGTCCGGGCGCTGCAAGCGGAAGGAGCCATCGTTGCCATGACGGGCGATGGGGTGAATGATGCTCCGGCCCTGCGGCAAGCCAATATCGGTGTGGCTATGGGCATGAGTGGCACCGATGTGGCGCGCGAGGCAGCGGACATGGTTTTGACCGACGATAATTTTGCCTCG
The DNA here is from genome assembly GCA_048816425.1 of Oligoflexus sp. FD111. Classification (GTDB taxonomy): domain Bacteria; phylum Bdellovibrionota_B; class Oligoflexia; order Oligoflexales; family Oligoflexaceae; genus JBMDZZ01. The sequence continues at coordinate 61,708 of JBMDZZ010000013.1, read as the reverse complement.
ATTGAGGCTGCCGTTGAAGAGGGCCGCAGTGTTTTTGATAAGCTGACCAAATTTATCGTCTGGACATTGCCGACCAACGTCGGTGAAGGGCTGATTGTGCTGGCGGCGATTGCGTTTGCCACCACTCTACCCATTACGCCTCTACAAATCCTCTGGATCAATATGGCAACCTCTGTCTTACTCGGTCTGACATTGGTATTTGAGCCGCGTGCCGATGATATTATGCAACGGCCGCCAAGGCCAGCGGGTGAACCGATTTTGACCAGGGATTTGGTGTTACGCACGCTTTTTGTCGGCTTTTTATTGACAGTCATGAGTTTGGGCTTGTTTTACTGGAGCCGGGTCATATTAGACTATGATCTGGCGCGAGCGCGGACGATCACGATCAATACGATTGTCGTCGGTGAGGCTTTTTATCTTTTTAACTGTCGGGCGCTGGTCCGGCCACTCGATTTTCATGGTTGGACCAACAACAAATGGATGCTGGGTGGCGTCAGTATCATGCTCAGTCTTCAAGTTTTACTTACTTATGTGCCGGCCTTGCAGGTCATGTTTGGTACTGCTGCCCTTGACTGGCGGGAGTGGTTGGTAATTGGCTTGGCAGGTTTTACTTTATTCCTTTTGGTTCATATCGAAAAACGTTTGCGCTGGCATGCAGCGCAAAAGTCATCTTCACATAAGCAAACAGTTATGGCGTAAGGTAACCCTTCCATCGACCTCTTGTGAGCTCGCCGATGGTAGTCCCATAGCCCCAGACACCTTCAAACTCGTCTTCGTCCAGGCCGATGATAAAACGAAACCAGCCGGTGGTACCGTTTTGAAAGCGCCATAGACCCTGGGCGGTTCGCCCCTCGTCGTGGTAGCTGACATCATAAAAAATACCGCGATTGCCGTTATCCAAATGGTAATTGCCGGTATCTTCTTCCAACTCAGTATAGCCGACTAACCACTGATTGAGATGGTTAGTATAGCGCGAGCGAAATTTCTTACCCAGCCAGGGGTTTACCGGTGCCGGCGGGCAGTCTTGCCATTCCCACTCCCAGTAAGCGCCGCTTTGGGCTTCGTGATTGGCAAGCTGGATGCTGGAGCTGAAGAGATCATTCGGAAAGCTTTCTGCGGCAATATGAAAGCTACCTTCCATAGCAACATATTGATCTTCCTGGCTGCATTCGGTGAAAGCCCACCAGTCAGCAGCACCGGTTTCGACCAGGAAGTTCTGTCCGTCTAAGATATTTTCCTTAAATTCCTGTCTGGCCTCTATGGTTTCGTCCATCCAGCTATAGTTGAGTTCGACCAGACCGGCGCCACATTCTGAGGTGAAGATCTCGCCATCGACGTAGGCCCGAACTGGGCGAAATTGCTTGCCTTTGGGGACCTTGATCTGCTCGACGCGGATGCTGCAGGTTTTCGCCGCAAAAAAATCGTGATTTGTTTCCACACTGAAGTCATCAAATTCGATGGCAAGGCTGCCATTGACGATACGCGAGCGTAAGTTTCCGCATTCAGGTGAACTGATGACATTGAGATTTTCACTGGCTTGCAGATCCCAGCTTATCAAGCTGAGCATGAGCAAAGGTGTTATGGCTTTCATTTAGGTGCTCCTCTAAGCTCTATCGTTATTTGCAGCTGACCACGCGACCATAGCAATCGATTTGTCTGACGCCTTCGCGCTCGCCAAACCTGCCATCACCGTTGTCAATGGCGACAAAAGTCTCTTGAACGTCGATTTTGGAGCGTCTGGCAGTCGCCCGCAGTTGAACTTGCAAGGGAATGGTTGCACCACAGTGATTGACTCGCTCGTCGATGCCATCGATGGAACCAAAAAATTGGAAATTGCCATGGGCTGGATCTTCGTTTTCAACACTACGCGTCATGTTATGAAAGACGGGATGATCGACGCCCGGAACGTTATGGCGAATACTTGCAAATGCAGTACCCGCTTCAGATAGGTGGTATTCTCCATCCACATAAAACTCGGCATAGTCGAGTTTGTAGTCGGGGTGGAGCTGGACTTCATAATCGATGATGCAATTAACCCGGGAAGTCGTCTCTTCTTCGCTCGTTATGGCATAAAAAAAGTCCTGGTAATCGTTAAACTGTGCGCGGATGTAATAATGTCCTGTCGGTGCGATTTCGACCCAAATATCGCGTTTGTTCGGGCAGCCTTCGCCGTAAACATCCGTGATTTTAATCGAGAATGTGGGTGGTGTCGGCATATCCTTAGCAAGTGCGGGAGCGGCGATCGTTAGGGTCATTGTTCCTAAAGTTGCGAGTATGTTTTTAGACATGATGGAACTTCCTCTACGTAAAATGATGATTGACCACAGGCATGTTTCGGAATGATTGAGGCGCAAAAGAAAAAAACTGTTGGTGGTCTTTTGTTTGGCAAGGATTTTGGTGATTTATGAAATATGCGCAGTCCTGGGTTTTATTTAAACGCAGTCTCCTGTTTTGGGTGTGGGTTTTCAATTATCGTAAAATAGGCTCATAATAAGTAGAAGATACAGGCTATTATGGTGGCGCGTGTGCTTGTCTTACTCTATTTGGAGCGGTTTATAGCCATAGAGCTTCAGTTATTAAAAAATATGACAGAAGTAGGTTAGATCCAGCTCTGGCTCGACAGGCAGAAGATTTAGGATTTGATACATTGATCGTGATTTCAAATGCTGGAATTCACAATCCTGCTGGGGGTGGCTACTATATGGTTCAACCGGAAAAAGGCGGTTTCATCCTTTTTTCAAGATCTTTAATTGGTATGCATGTGAGTAGTCACATTTGTTCTCAATATGCTTTGACATTCTACCGTGTTGCAGATTCAAAACTTCTTGCTTATCGCACCAATAACCGGCTTTGCCCCTCATCCGAGCAAAGCATAGAACCCAAACCCTTTGACAAGTATGAAGAAGAGGAAAAAGCTTTGATCAAAGCAAGTTTTTTCAAGCATATTGATCAAACGCTTGAGGAGCATAGTAAAAGCCTTTTGAAGCCTAAAGCTCCAGTCAAATCACGATGAATTTTTGTACCTGATACTTGTATTGCTCAGGTTTTTGGTGTGCCCTGATAGGAATTAATACCCTCTGGTCGCGCGCTATAATTGGTTCAATACGGACCGCATGGAACTGCACTGGCTTTCGGCTCTTGATGCTTATCTTTCCACTCTTTAAGAAGCGGCTGGATGGTAGTGAACAGAGATTGACGAGCAGATCTTATAGCAGCTGCCTTCCCACATGTTAATCAATCAGTGTCACAGGCATATATTGTTAAAGGGCCGCCACTTCGTAAGATCTTCTTGAATATCACCACCTGTATAAAGAACAATAACATAGTTTTTCTAGCAACGCTCAAGACTGCTAACTGATTGACCGATTCATTCCTTAACTAAGGCAGATTACTACTATATTGATGAGTCAATTATGTTCCTTTCAAACACAGTTAAGTTGCTACTTTTACTATTTATATCAAGCGCAACTTTATGCTCCATAGCTTGGTCTCGGGATAGTCTTACTTATAAAATCGGCGACATAGAAGTTTTCAACATTCATGAGTCGTATCAAGAAGTCATCAAGGAGCTTCTGCGATACGAGCTTGAAAGGCGTCAAGCATTTTCTGCCGATAGCCCCCAATCGCTAGTTGTGAGTTTGAAACTTATCAGCACCAACAAACACACAAAAATACTGGTCAACGTTTTAGAAGGATCTACTACGATATGGATCGATTCGCTTTCAATCAGCACGCCCGATGAACTGGATAAGGCTATAGACAGGATTGCAAGTAGTGTGGTTTTTCGGGAAGCGCTATCTGAAAATCAAGATATTCATAATGTTACTCGGAAAGAAGAGCTCCCTTTAAATAAACAAATCACGACAAATTACCTGGGAATTCAGCTTGGATATGCTGGATTAGAAAGTTCTGATTATAGCTTTAAGACAATGTCGAAAATTGGTATATTTTATCTTATCGACTTTCGGAATGTTTTCGGAGAAATCTATTGGTCAAAGGCAAAAAATAGCCAAAGCCTGTTATCGAATATTGGCATTAATATTCTCTACCCATTTTCTGATCGCTCTAGTACTGTTTATGCAGGTGGTGGCATATCGATTATAAACTTCCAAAATTTCAATAATAATTCAGCTCCAGATATTTATACCGATGGTACTGGCTTTAAGGCCAGTTTAGGCTATTTGTTTGGTAGAACGTCAGATGCTGTCATTAGAGTTGAAGGGTGTGTTTTTTCTAACACGCTTGACGAAGGTTCAAATCAGCTTGGTTTCGATATCACATTAAGTCTCGGAATGTAGGCTCATGGTCTTTAATAAAATGATTTATGAATGTGCGGCTTTACTACTCGCGTTTTTACACTTTTCGTGCGCGACTAGCGTGATAAAAACTGGTGATCCGACGGCTCGTGTTTTCGTCGATGGCAAATACCAGGGTATGGGGCCAGTAGTCGAAGCAGATGCTATGGGAGGCAAAGGGCCTGCCCGTATAAATGTTGTCACTGACGATGACTCTTATCATGCAGATATCAGCCGCCGATTCACGTTTACCACCTTCATTGGCACAGTCTATACCTATGGCCTTGGTCTGCTTTGGTTTTGGGAGTTACCTTCCTTTATCGATATGAGTCTTTATAAGGAAGAACCAAATCCCAACGCTCAGAACCCCTGGCTACAAGATCCAAAACAAAACCCCTGGCTAACACCTGTGAGTCAAGAGAAATAAGTTTCTCCAATGACTAATTTTAGAATGCCTACTATGTGATCAATCCCCATCAACGGGTCCTAAGCTGCTTATCTGCAATGTAATCAGCGATCCTACGACCAGAGCGAACGCCTTCTACCTGATCAAAGCGCCAATGGATTCCCAAGAATATCCGACTGTCAGCGTTTTCAGCTATGGCCTCCGAGATCGTCCGAAACGATCTTTCAATCAGCGGTCGAACGCGACCATCATTGCCGCGCGTCTTGCCATTGAGCTCATCCGAAATAAAGCTAAAGGGAATTTGGTCTGTACCATAAAATTTGCGAATCATGTGCATCGCAGCCGTGCCAATCGTTGCATGGCCAGAGGTGTAAGTTGGAAACGGTGGCGTAAAGTTGGGCTGTCTGGTGTTGGAGGCAGGTGCACCAAGAGGTGTCCAATTCGGATCTCCTTCGCTTTGCGAAACGTCAGCAACATGGCCATGACGAATGCCAATAACCGGTCGCCAGAAGTTATAGCGATATTTATCTGACCAGCTTTGAATCGCAGCATCAGCCATTGCCATATTGACAAGAGCAAACAAGCGAGCATTTTCACCAATTTTGTTGTTCTTTTGCTGAGCAATGGTCCGCACTATTTGATTGTATAAGCGAGGTGGCGTTCCAAGCTTCGGCGTGCCATCATAGGCCCAAAACAAGCCGATTAAGGTCTGCTCGCGGCTTCTGACCGTTGGAGTCACGATTCCATCACCACCCAAACGCCGAACTTCCTCAAATGCATTAATATAAGTGCGGCTGTCGAGAGCTGGGGGCGGTGGAGCAGTGAACAGTCTGGTGTTAGGAATAGCAAAGGGACGAACATGGCCCCATGCTGGATCTAAAAATCCTTGATTCGGATTGAGGGGATCCGGAGCATGGAATCCTGGACGATTCACAACATCATAGGTGCCCATGATTTCTGAACCATCCCGAAATCGATTCCAGAGCATACGTAAACCCACATATTTGCCGAAAAGGATGGAATTATATTCGACAGCGGTATAAGGATAGCGCAGCAATGTCTTACGAATTGCTTGGTCAAGAGTTCTGGACTGAGACGGGTACAGATATCTGAGAGTCACATAAGCAGCGACGCTAGCTGCAACATCGGTGTTGGCATTAGCCGGTGCTTTTACAAAAAGGTAAGGCTCACCTACAGGCTCGATTGCATTATAGGCATCGTACATGGCGAGATGAACGATAGCTAAGGCCCTAGAGGCACGTGTCGGACCCAGCTGATCGCCCCGTTCCATTGTATGGCTGGTAACATCCGCTTCTAATGCAATCGCATTCCACTCTAAGATCGGATCGTGTATCGCCTCATAGGCCTGAATTGCTAGAGCATCTGGCTCGGAACTAGCAATATAATGAGTCGTTGGCTCTTCTGGCTCTTCTTGCGGGGGGGCAGATGGGAATTGCAGCACGGTCTCAAGTTCAGGTACATGCACTTCGCTATGATCGGGAACATGTTCGTGCCTGTCATCAGGGCTATTTCTACTACAAGCTTCGACAAAAAATGCAAGTCCAAACAGATAGCTTACAAAAACAACATTACGTAACATCACAACCACCTTCAGAATTGGAAAATCCACAGAAGAAAAAACAACAACAATACACAACAGAAACATCTTAGATTTCGTTGCATCTGAAGCAAACGGTGGACAAACAAAGCCTACTATCGTCTACATTCAATTAGAAACATGCTTGCACGAGCAGAATGCCCCGCAAGGCTCCTGGCTGTAGAGCTAAGCAAAAGTGAAGCCAATCGGCGATGAAGACCCTAAACGGTAAGATATTCATAGTTTACATGGACTAGTCCATTCATCGAAATGGCTATACTTTCGACAATTATTGCTTTTGTTAACTGTTTTAGACCGAATCAAATCACGGCGATTTTAAAATGAAATCGTGGTCCATTGAATAGTGCAGCTAGAATCTGGTCCAGGCCTGAAGTCAACACGGGATTTACCTTTTGATGAACATTCACAGGCTATTCAAGCATGGGTTGCATAGCTGCGGGTAAGCTCACTGACTTTGCAAGTTGGATGCGAAAGGGTAAGGATGGGTGGAAGGCGGTCGCCTTCCATGGTCGTTTGCCTTGGGATTTTAAGTTCTCGAACCCGAATTTTGCGGATGATCCCTGGAACCTTTTCCGCATCGAACAGGATCCGAGCGAATCATTTGACCTGGGGTCTCAATATCCCGACAAGCTGAATGAGTTGAAGGTTCTGTTTAACGAGCAAGCCCTGAAATACAATGTCTATCCATTGAGTGACTCGACCGGCAAGCGAGTCGCCGAGAGCTATGCCTCCTTTACGGCTGGTAAAGATTTCTTTGCCTACACCCAAGAGGATGGCAACATTCATGAAGCGCTGTCGCCACCTGTCAAGAATCGCTCGCATACAATCAGCGTAAGGCTGGGAAGCGTCGCTGCTGATGGGGTGATTGTCGCAGTCGGTGGCCGCTTTGGAGGTTACAGCCTCTTTGTCCAGGATAAGCGCATGCACTATACCCATAATTTCATAGGCGATGCTCAATACGACATCGTGGCTTCGGAAGATCTGCCGGACGGTCCTGTGAACCTTCGCTTTAAATTTGAGAAAACTGGTGAATATCAAGGCATCGGTAAACTCTACATCGACGACCGACTGGTGGGCCAGGGAGAATTGCCCAAACTCACGCCTATCATGTATTCACCTTACGATACCTTTGACATAAGCGAGGACTCTGGCTCGCCCGTCTCCAGCCGTTACGAATCTCCCTTCCCTTACTCTGGCATCATCGAGCATGTTGAAGTGAAACTTAACTGATCTTTAACCTGTCCCCCATTACGGGGGACAAAAGCTGCAAGGAGTTTTTCGGATTGGCTCTTAGCAGTTTTTGTGAGAAAAGCCCAGGCCGCTGATGGGATCGACAACGTCAGTGCTTAAGCTATTAACGCTTAGATTTTCGCCAAACTCTCTGCCTACCTAATTATACCGGAAAAAATACCACGCTATTTTGCAATATTTTGTTGATTGGGGTGTCCCAGAGGTGGTAGCTTTTTGGTTTTTGTATGCCTAATTGACACCTAACGTAGCTAACCAGTTATTTTATAAATCTTATTGGACAATGCCTGATGCCTTTTTCAAGCCTGAATATTCTTTTCCTTTTTCTTCTTTGCTTGGGAATGTCTTTCACAGAGATCGAAGCCTCAATAAGCAGGGATGATAGCGCCCTGAGGCGACTAAAGACTCTTTTTGAAACTCCTGAAAATGAAATCGACTTTACTGGGGCTAAGATCACGATCGATCACATTATTGCTCCCTCTCAGAACTCCGAAGAGGTCACGGCCGCAATTGATGAGATGGTTCAGAAGATTCAGGTCATGACAGGAGATAATGCACCGGCCACAGTTAGACTTGGAGCCATCAGAAAATATCTTTACGAAAAAGGCCCCTGGAACGACTATCAGGCGTTCCAATATGACTTTACTGACCCAATGGGAACAAACATAAGCTCTAAGCTCCTATCTCATTATATAGAAACCAAAAAGGGCAATTGCGTCAGTATGCCGATGTTATTCATTATTCTAGCTGATAAGATGGGCCTTGATGTGTCTGCATCCACGGCCCCAAACCATGTTCTTATAAAGTTTACCGATCCAGAAACTAATGCAACTTTTAATATTGAAGCCACAAGCGGCGGCGGTTTTGCCCGTGACAAATGGTATCAAGAACAAATGAACATCACAGACAAGGCGCTTCAGACTGGGATCTACCTTCAAAAGCTCACTCGCCGTGAGACCCTTGCTGTAATGGCAATCACTGTAGGGGAGTTTTATCTCAAACAAAATCAGTTCACCAAAGCCTTAGAGGTCTTTGAGCTTGTACTGAAATTTTATCCAAAATCTGTTTTTTCCATGCTCAAGGCTGGAAGCTCTTATTCAGGGCTGATTGAAAGAGATTTTTTAAGTAAATACAAAAACACGAGTGAAATTCCCATCCAAGACCAAAAGCGTCTTTATGAGTACCTCAATCAAAATCGCAGCTATTTTTCAAAGGCTGAATCACTCGGATGGCAGGAACCCACAAACAAAATGTCAAATAGGTGATAAACTAATGAATATGAAACAATTCTATAAGGTATCGAGCATCATTATTCTCGCTTTTTCAAGCGGTACAAGCCTTGCACGGTTTATCACGCCGGACCCCTTGTTTTTAGAAAAGCCTGAGCTTTGCATCGAGTCGCCTGTTGAGTGCAACCTCTATAGCTATGCTAAGAATAATCCACTGAAATATGTTGACCCAACGGGATTTAAAGCTGGCGACGTGCTTCTCTATCGAAGCATGTCAAATACTGATTATGTGACCATGATACAGGCCCTAGGTGGACGAAATACCTCAGCGAACAATGGTCTTGGATATACTCACGCATCTTTAGAGATCGATAGCGGCCGCCAGTTTACCTCAAATCCTACTCCTGGAGTGGAAATTCAATCCAGACAAGATTTTCAATCCGAATATATTTTCAATGGAAGAGTGGTTGACGTCTATCGTCACCAAAACTCTGATTCGTTTGATTTAAAAAACGCTATTAGCTTCGCTAACTCAAAAGTTGGGGAAAACTATTGGCTTCGGGTATGTTCGCAGGCTACAAGCCATGGCTTAAATGCAGGTGGTTTAGACACAAGAATCAGTGGCCTCGTTGCTCCAAATGATCTTGCTAATCAGCAAAACCTCAAATATGTCGGCACATACGATGGACAAATTATGATGAGCTACGACTCACCTCAAACACCAAATAGCTTTGATAACTACATCAATTCGCGGGAGGGCTTCCATAATTATGACAAACAAATGTCAGATATAGGGATGCCAAACTTATGAAGATAATCCTCGGATCTATCGCCTCAGTCGTTTTTTATTACATATTCCTCTTAGTGGGATTGTTGAATTTACTATCGACAATAATAGATACAAGCTCTTTCCCAAAGTTTGGTACAGGTATGTATTTCTTTGGCTGGGTCTTGTCGATGCTTGTATCGTTGCCGCTGATGTTTGCCCTTAGGAGTAAAATGACAACCTGGTCATTGATGCTCGTATTTTCTGCACTAATTGGTTTGGCCATGAACCCAGTTTGTTTCCTAGCAGAATTTATTTTAAATCATTATGATATCGTCAGTTCATCCTGAGTATGAGAGGCTTGCCTTATTAAGCATGATCTTACGATAGCGTCCGGTCTTTTTTTCCTTCAGTTCAAACGATTCGCCAACGCGAAGTCTTCTGGCCTGTATGATGCGAAGGCTTAGAAGGTCCGAGGCACGAAGGTCTACTAAGTTAATTCATGCCTTTAAAGTATATTTCACAGAGAATCAAAAAGAGCTATTGCAAGCAATCCCAGAAAGTATTGGAAATGCGCCAGGTTATTGTCGTTATGCTCCAACAAAAGGAGTTACTACCCTAGAACATTCCGAAGAAGAATGTGACAGGTTTAAGGCAGGAACTCCAAAGCCACAAGAAGATCCAAATAAACCCAAAATCCCAAGGCCAAGGATTGAAGACTTCATTGAGGAGTATTTGGGCAATAAGTCAGATAAAATTTAAGCTTCAATGTAAACACACCTTGACCAAAAAAAAGATGTTTATTGAACAAACAAGATTCAAAATACCCCCCCTTGAGCCGCAAGGCCTTTGGGGGCTACTTTTACTCGAAAGAACCAACCAAACGTCCACCATAAGCGACCCGTTTTTCCTTCACCAGCAACTCTCACCCGAAAGCAAAGCCTGCCGAAATTCCCGCGAAACAGGCTTTTGCTGAATGGCTGCCCGGTTCCAACCCGAAATATCAAGCTGATCTTGCACTGCAGCCAACCAAATAATGCAATTTATCTCCCCATTCTGCATCCGATAAGTACGAAAATTCTGCCGATTGCTATCCATAACATAGGCCCACTCACTGGCGATGACCCTTTCATTTAAAAATCCAGCCAACCACTGCCAATAATTATCAATCTTATGCTCATCCGCAAAGCAATAGGATTGAAACGCGCCCCCCGGGCTACGGCACCACCAGCTAACAGCTAAGTGCCGATAATGCTGCTTACTGAGCATCATCCCATGATAAGCCATATCACAGGGGCTAAGGCGAACAGGTGTCCATTTCAACTCAGGCTGGCCGCTGATGGGATCGACGACGTCTGTGCTTAAGCTATTAACGCTTAGATTTTCGCCAAACTCTCTGCCCCAATGAAACGGTAGAAATAAGCTACCGCGTTGGATCGAAGAATCACCGCACAGGCGGACGATTAATTTTCCCTTGGGAGAATGCAGATAAACAAATAGCGGCTTGTTCGGCAAGCCATGCCGCAGCATATAGTTTTCCAAGTCTTTCGGGTGGATGAGGCAGCTAGGGTAGGGCTCATCCTGGTTGAGTTGTTTGATGCGAGAGGTCCTGGTCATGCTATGCCACTGATCTTTATTGCGGCCGGTTAACAACACGATGGGAAAATCAGCAGACTTTGGCTCGATTAATTTGATGGCCTGCATCCGAGGCTTGCCACTTGGGGTCCAGTAGCGCCCATCTGCAAACAAGCGAGCTGTGCCTTGGGGAAATTGCTGATTCACAGGCCACTGGATAGGCTGCAGCGACTCATATTCGTCGTCGGTGATATGCATCAGGCCGGAAATATCGAAGCTGCGCTGGCCATTATTTTGATAGGCGGATAGCCCGGCGTGAGAGCGAAATATATCCGCTGGTTTTTGATAGAGAAAGTTCTCCGCATAACCCATTTTGCGCGCCACCTCACAGATCCAAAGCCAGTCGGGCAAAGAATCCCCGACGGGAGCAAGGAAGGCGCGTTGTCTGGAAATGCAGCGTTCGGAATTTGTTACGGTGCCATCCTTTTCGCCCCAAGTGCTGGCAGGCAGCACCATATCAGCAAATGCCAGGCTTTCGTTGCTGTGAAAGCATTCGGAGATGATGACAAAGTCACAGCGTTGCAAGGCGGCGGCAATTTGCTGCCGATTGGGTAAGCTCACTAGGGGATTAGTTGCGATGATCCAGATGGCTTTGATCTCTCCCCGAGCCATGCTGGCAAACAAATCGACAGCCTTAAGCCCTGGCCGCTCAGCGATGCGCGGGCTTTGCCAGTATTTTTGCACTAGGGAGCGATGCTGCGGATCTTCTAAATGCATATGTGCTGCAAGTTGGTTGGCTAAACCACCGACTTCCCGCCCACCCATGGCGTTATACTGTCCGGTTAAGGAAAAGGGGCAAGCGCCGACTTTGCCGATTTTTCCGCTATACAAGTGGCAGTTCAGTATGCTGTTCACCTTGTCAGTGCCCTGGCGTGATTGATTGACGCCTTGGGAAAACAAACTGACAGTTTTTTCGGTCTGCAGAAAGGCCTGGTAGAAGCTTATGATATCGTCTTCCGCCAGCTGACAGATTTTCGCCACCTGAGTGATGGAATAAGACTTGGCTGCTGCCAGGCTTTCTGCGACTCCTTCGATATGATCGCCTGGTTTTGGCATGTGGCTTGCCAGAAAATGCAAGAGGCCTTGAAACAAGGCCACATCAGTTCCGGGCTTGATCGGCAGATGAAGATCGGCGCCTTCTGTGGTGGCCGTTTGCCTGGGATCGATGACGATGATTTTTGCCGGCTGATCCCGCTGCAGCAGTCTTTGCCATAAGACCGGATGACAAGCGGCCATGTTGCTACCGACGATCACTGCCAGATCGCAGACGTCGAGATCCTCATAGCAGCCGGGCACGGTATCAGCACCAAAAGCCCGCTTATGTCCGGCAACCGTTGAAGCCATGCACAGCCTGGAATTGGTATCGATATTGGCTGTGCCGAGTATGCCCTTCACAAACTTATTGGCTACATAATAATCTTCGGTCAGCATCTGCCCTGATACATAGAAGGCAATCGCCTCTGGGCCATGCGTGGCGATGATGTCTTGGAAGCGCTCGGCTATCATCGTCGTCGCCTGATCCGGGCTCAGGCTTTGACCCCGAAAGCTTGCCTGGAGGATACGGCCTTCAGCCGCTAGGCTTTGTCCCAGGGAAGCCCCCTTATGACAGATTCTACCAAGATTCGCCGGGTGCTTCGGGTCGGGCTTCGCCTTCCAAGCATCTGTGTCAGGCTCCATGAGCAAGCCACAGCCGACACCACAATAAGCGCACGTAGTCTGGACCGTTTGTTTGCGATGTGTCTTCAGCATATCCGATGCATCCTATTTTTCCTGCAATGCAATCCAAATATCCTCGCCGTCGATCAAGAGAGGATAACAGCTCACTTGGCCTTCATCCGGAGCCTGGCAGATTCCTGTTTTCAGATTGATCGTCCAATCATGCAAGGGGCAGCTAACGTAATGACCATGAATCAGGCCTTCCGTTAACGGGCCACCAGCATGCGGGCACTGGGCGTTGATGGCGTAAAACTCATCTTGATAGGTCCGAAAAATCCCCAATTGACGATCGCCAAACTGCAGCAATTGTGCCCCCTGTCTTGGGATGTCATGAATGGTGCCGATGAGATACCAATTTTTTTTATCTTCTCTTTTCATGTCAATGCACCTACTTCCTGGCTGAGAGCCGGGGTAAATTGTTTGTGCACGGACTCTTGCTGCCAAGGGTCCTCCTGGCGCTTTTGCTGGCTGAGGAGAAAGCTCAGGTAATAGTCCTGGCGTCTTTCCCTGTCATCGAGCAAGACCGACTTGATCTGCTTCAGACCGATGCGTTCCACCCAATGCGCGGTGCGTTCCTGATAGCGGGCGTCTTCGCGATAGAACTGCAGAAAGGCGCCGACCATTTCCAAAACCTCAGACATGGTTTCGACCTTGCACAAAAACTCGCTGACCCGGACTTTGGTGCCACCATTACCACCGATATAAATTTCCCAGCCGCTATCGACGGCAACGACGCCCAAATCCTTGATCGTCGATTCCGCACAGTTGCGTGGACAACCAGAGACCGCCATCTTTACTTTCGCTGGCGTCCAAGCCCCCCAAGTCATCTTCTCGATCTGCACACCCATGCTGGTCGAGTCTTGAGTTCCAAAGCGACACCATTCCGAACCCACACAGGTTTTCACCGTGCGCACTGCTTTGGCGTAGGCATGACCAGAGACCATACCGGCATCGCCCAGCCGCTGCCAGATTAGGGGTAAATCGTCTTTTTTCACTCCTAGAAGGTCTATTCTTTGCCCACCTGTGACTTTCACACAAGGGACTTGAAAATCATCGACCACATCGGCAAGTGCACGCAGCTCGGCCGCACTGGTCATGCCACCAAACATCCTTGGCACGACCGAATACGTACCATCGCGCTGGATATTGGCATGATTTCTTTCATTCACTAGCCGCGAGGCGCTGTGGTCTTGATAGCTTTCTGGAAAAGCGCAGAGCATATAATAATTGACCGCCGGGCGACACTTCTGACAGCCATCGATGTTCTTCCACTGCAGCTCTTGCAAGGCCGCCATGAGATTTCTGGCCTGCATACCTATAACCGCTTGCCGCACTTCTTCATGGCTCATATCGGTGCAGGCACAGATGGTTTCCTTTTGTTCCTCGATCGCCTCACCTTTTTCCGTTTCCAGATACCATTGCAGCAGCAGGTTCACTTTAGTTTTACAGCTACCGCAACCGGTCGATGCCTTGGTATGGCAGGCGACTTCTTTCAGACTGCAAAGGTTTTTCTTGGCAATCTTGTCGATAATTTGGCCTTTGCTGACCCCTTGGCAGCCACAAACTTCTTCATTGTCAGCCATGCCAGCGATGCTGGCGTAAGGATCGGACCCTGTTGCCGTTGACGGACCAAAAATCAAATGGGAGCGCAGATCGCGGATATCGACCGCTTCCTGCATAAGGTGAAAGTACCAATCAACCTGGCTTTGATCGCCATAGCAGACAAAGCCCTGCAGACGATCGTTTTTGATGACCAGCTTGCGATAAACATTGAGCCCCTCATCGCAAAGGCGCAGGCATTCCGCCTCGTCGTCTTCTTCGAATTGACCGGCGGAGCTGAGATCGATACCGGAGACCTTCAATTTGGTCACCAAATTGCGGAAAATAAATTTCTGAGCCTCTGCTAGACCCAGGCGTTGTAATATTTGCGAAGCTGCCACCTTCGCCATGTCATAGACCGGGCTTACCAAGCCGACTGTTGCTTGCTGAAACTCGACACATTCACCGATAGCAAAAATATGCTTATCCGAGCTTTGCATGCTTGCATCGACAAGAATACCTCGCTGACAGCTTAATCCGGCCGTTTGTGCCAGTTCGATATGGGGCTTGATGCCGGTGGCGACGATAAGAAAATCGGTGGCGATCGAGCTGTCATCGCTGAACTTCAGACGTATCCGATTTTCTTCTTCTACCACCTCTGTGGTTTTTTTACCCAAATGCAAGCCGATCTCATGCGCCGAGAAGTGCTTTTCCAGCAAACGGGAAGCCTGCTGATCGATCTGCTTTTCCATCAAGCGATCCGGCAGATGCACAATGTCTATATCCATGCCACGGGCACGTAGGCTCCATGCTGCCTCTAAGCCCAGGAGTCCGCCACCGAGAACGGTGGCATGCTGATGAGTTTGTGCCAGTTCCATCATCTGATAAACATTATTCAGATCCCTGTATGACAGTACTTTGGGATGATCGATGCCCGGTATAGGCGGAATAAACGGCTCCGAGCCGGTAGCGATCAACAGATAATCGTAAGCAAGGATCAATCCATCCGAGGTTTTGACCCGTCGATGCTGACAGTCGATGGCTGAGACGGCCTGGCCTGGAATGATTTCAACGCCTCGTTCTTCAAACCACTTGGGATGATGGGTGACGATGGCCGAATACTGAAGGTTTCCTGATAAAACCTCGGATAACATGATGCGATTATAAGGATAGTATTCTTCAGCACCGATCATTGTAATCTGCAGGTCATCATACTGACTGATGTTTTCGACGAACTTCATTGCGCCCATGCCGGTGCCGATGACAAGAATTTTATTCATTTTATACCTCAGTCGTTAGATGGATTTGTCTGACAAAACAGGAAAGGCTGCTGCCGGTTTGCGACGATAGCTGGAATCACCGATCCTCACCGCGACACTGGCCAATGATGCGATGCTTACCAGGACGCCACAGACCAACAAGGCTTGGGACCAGGAAAGGCCTTCTGATCGGAAAAGATAACCTGCGGCGACGGCACCAAAATTTCCCCCAGCGCCGACAATACCTGCGACCGATCCGATATTTTTCGAGTTGATGAAAGGGACGACCGCATAGGTCGCCCCCTCCGCCATCTGCACAAAGAGACTAAAGATGATCAAAGAGACAATCGCCAATGGTAGAAGGTTCATCTGCGAGAAGACGATGAGTGCTAAACCTTCTAGAAATAGCACGAGGCCTAGCCAATGCACGCGGCCTTGAATACCAACCTTCCTTTCGGCTAAATCTGCAATGACCCCACCCATGGATCTAGCAAAGATGTTCATGAGGCCGAAGCTGCCGGCGATCAAACCTGCTGTGGTGAGACTTAGTTCGAATTTGTCGAAGAAATAAATGGCTGCAATATTATTAATCGTCAGTTCAATGCCAAAGCAGGCACCATAGATGACAAACAATGCCCAAACCCGGGAATCTTTGACAGCCAGCCAAAACTGGGAATCCTGTGCCTTTTCATTCTTGGAGGCATCCTCTTGCCAGTAGCCTAGTTTTAAATCTTTAAAGTTTCCCTCCGGTAGGTCTGTCGTGTACTTATAATAGATCAGACCAAAGCAGAAAATGAGAACGCCGGCGCAGACCATGGCCATGCGCCAGCTTAGAGATTCAGAAAGGCCTAGAAAAAGAAATGCCGAGAAGACAAGAGGCATGAGGATTTGCGTAACCCCTCCGCCTAGGTTTCCCCAACCGGCAGTGGTGGCATTTGCAGTACCAACGACGTGACGTTCAAACATCATCGAAGTATGATATTGAGTGATAACAAAACCTGCCCCGATCCCGCCGATGAGAAAACGCATGATCAGAAAGCTTTCGTAAGATTGGCTATAGGCGATGCCGATCACCGGCAACGAACCGAATATCAGCAGACAGGTGTAGCTGATGCGCGGGCCGAAGCGATCGCAGGCATAGCCGATTGCGAGTCGGGCAATCATGGTAAAAAAGACGGAAGCGATAATGCAATTGCCGATCTGCTCTGGCGTCAAGGAAAGTTCTTCACGTACCACGGTCATCAAAGGAGCAATACCAAACCATGAAAAAAAGCATAGAAAAAATGCCATCCAAGTGAGGTGAAACGTGCGCATATGAGGAGCGCGAAAAGAAAATAGCTGTATTCTTTCTGCTTTATTTTTTACTTCCATGACAGCCTCGATGTTAAGCCAAGCCCATTCGATCTTTTGCGAGCAGAGTCAGCAAGAAGCATTCCATTTAGAAAAATATTAATGAATGTTTGTGGTGGTAAGGGCTTGAGGGATCATGGTCCCTTTTTGGGGAGGCCATGAATCCGACCGAAAGGTCGCATTCATGTGGAAGATACACCGATATGTTAGAACTTGAGATCTACCAAGAAAAACTCTGATTCAATAAACCATCATCGAGTAAATCACGCACCATACGTCCCCATCTGCGCAATTCTTTGTCTTCAAATCTGCCATCGGCCATGGCTCCAGGAAAAAACCATCCGTAGGGCTGCTGTTCATCCGAATAACTCCAAGCCATCCACGAGATGTCTGCATCGTTCATCCAGTCAATATACTGCTGCAAACTTTTAAAATTGATCGAGCCATCGCTATTTTCCGGAGTTTGTGCTGCCCACTCGGTAACGATAATGGGAATTTGAGTAGCGATTTCATAGTTGCGATTTTGAAATAAATGCAAACTGGCGTAAAAGTGATAGGCATAAGCGATATTGCTTCGCTTGATCGGATCAAGTAGTGGAACATTGATCGCACTGGACCAAATCGGTGTGGGAACGATGATAAAGGCGTCGGGATCAATCGCGCGGATAACATCGATCATGGTCTCACTGTATTCTTTGATGCTTTTCCAGGAAATTTCGTTGCTATAAGCGGATTTTCCGGTCGGTTCATTGAAAATTTCATAAATGAGCTGACCGCTGCTGCCATAACGTTTGGCGACATCCTGGAAAAAACGCCTTGCCATCTCCTGCAAACCGAATTGCTCCGGATCAGAAACGGCGTGAAAATCGGCTATCACGTATAAGCCTTTGCTAAGACTGTAGTCGACAAAGCGATAAAAGCGCTGCATGTGTGCTTCATAGCTTCCATTGATTCCTCCGCGTCCCCAATTCAGGGGAATACGGATGACATTAGCTTTACTGTCATGCAGATAATCTATCATTTGACCTGTATAAGTATATTGTAATAGATCCATAAGTGCGCCACCGCGAAGGATGACTGGTTGGCCATTTTCGCTGACGATATGCTGGGCTTCCACACTAAGGCGCCCGTGTTTGGAAAAATCGGCTAGTTCAGCTGGGGAGTTGGCATAAGCGGAATAAGAGTGCAAGAAGAGCTGAAAAACGAAAAAAATGATAGATATAAGCTTCATAACAACCTCCAAAATAAGCGTGAGTTTTCAGCTGGGATTGTGGTGGGATGAGGATTTTGGAGCAATGGGATTTACCGACTGGTTTTTTTCTGCCACAGGCTGGATGGGAAAATATCAACTGCTGACAGCTGTCAAGAGATCAAAATAAAACCTTCGTCTCCGTTTCTCCTTCAGGTCTAAAGTTCTTTTTTAAACTCACAAAGAAAGTCGTTCCGTTTTCCGAGCTACTTTCAACGGACACCTTGCCGCCATGGGCTTCAGCAACTGCTTTGACCAGAGTGAGGCCAATTCCTCAGCTTTTGTGAGGATATTGGCTATTGTCAGGCGAAGTCGTCAAGAAATCAAAAATTTCTTCTTGTTTGTCTTTGGGAATAGGATTGCCATAGTTATGAACGGAGATGATGACTTGATCACCTTGTTCTTCGAGATTGAGATCTATGTCAGATCTTACATCGCCGTACTTGATGGCGTTGGAGATCAAGCTTTCCAAGACCCGAAAAATTGCAGCGCGGTCAAAGACTCCCATAATCACGTTAGATGGTAAATGATAGCAGGTTTCCTTGTCATAATTAATTTGTGACTCCCGACAGATCGTCATAACTATCTCTGTCATATTGATTTCCTCAAATTTAAATGTAATGCCTTTTCCTGCCTCCACTCGAATATAGTCCAATAAGTCTTCCAGCATTCCTAAGGCTCGCTTGATGCAGCTTTTAATGACCTTGTTGAAAAACTCTTGCTCGCCTTCATCCGCCATTCCGAATTCTAAAATATCACTACTGCTATATGTCTCTGTATGCCAATGAAAAACAAGCAGCGATGGAACGCTTGCAAGGTTTCAATACCATGCGCGAAAGTCTTGCAGCCACCTTGGATGAGCGCAAGGAGCCGATCACAGAAGAAACCTTCAAACAAGTCTGTATGCCAGTTGGCAAGGCTTTAAAGACCTGGGGAGAGGAAAAGGGCTATCAAGTGAAACAAATCGCCGCTAAAAACCGTAACCCTCAACATGCCTTATCTACGGTCGATAAGAAAGTTTTTGAAAAATTTCTTCAAGACAGCGAATTGAAACATCTTGAGCAAAAAGCGACGATCGGGCAGAAAAATGGGCATCTACTGTATGTCAGGATACCAAGCGTTGCTGCCTGTCTTTATTGTCATGGCGCAAAAGATAAACGCCCAGCGTTTATTCTGGAAAAATATCCGCAAGATTTGGCCTTTGACTTTAAGCCAGGTGATTTAAGAGGCCTCTACCGGGTTTTTATACCTGAAAAGTCGTAGTTTCTAGTTTAATATGGGAACTATTAGGCAGGTACGGATTTTTATAAGGTCATACGGTTATGTCTCACGATTTTTGGAACGAGCGCTATCGCCAAGCAGAGCATCTTTATTCCGATCAAGCCAATGAGTTTCTCAAGGACTTTTTTACAAAACAAGGCCAGAAAGGCGAAGTTCTCGTACCAGGTGATGGTGACGGCAGAAATGGCCTGTGGTTAGCGCGCCAGGGGTTCTCTGTGTCAGCCGTGGATTACTCCGAAGTCGCCGTCGCAAAGGGCATGCAACGAGCTCAACGAGAAGGCTTAGCTTACCACAGCCAGGCGCAGTCGGTGGAAAACTGGCAACCGGAGGAGAATCGCTATGATTATGCTGCGCTTATTTTTCTCCACCTGCCGAAAGATCTGATGCAGCAAACTTTGGATAAGATCCTTGTAGCTTTGCGGCCTGGAGCTTCGCTGATCATTGAAGTTTTTTCGCAGGATCAGCTTCAACGTAGTTCAGGTGGGCCTAAAGATCTAGGGCTTCTTTATCAGACCTTGGACTTCGAAAAACTAAAAGCTCATTTTGCACGTCATCGACTGGAACAAAGAGATTGTTATTTGCAGGAGGGGCCGCTTCATACCGGCGATGCTTCGGTGATCAATTTTATCGGCTATGATTTGCAAAAATAGTTAGGCTCCGGAAACATTTTTTCCGGACGTGGAATCTAATTTGTAATCGCTATCTTCATCAACTCAATGATCCCTACCCATCACTTAAAATTCTCTAAGCAAGTGAAACTTGCATGCTATGGCTTTCTTATCATTGAAATCATCGGTATTCCCACAAACTTATGGAGCAAATACCTGGGCTCCATCATATCTAAGCAAAACATAAATACTGCCGATAAACAAACAGAATCAGAGAGTCATAGTTGTTATGCTTGGGAATTATGAAAAATCTTCTCACTATATTTTTAATTTTATGGCCTTGTCTAGCAACAAGACTTGTGGCGCTTGAAGCTATTCGAGTGAATCAGCCACTTTCAGAATTAAATGTCTTTCCTTTTCAATACTTTGTTGATCAAGATCACGCTTATGACATTAAATCGATAAATTCTGAATCGATTCCCTGGCTTCATGCAAAGGATCCTAACGTTAGCTTTGGCTATACCAGCGCAAGCTATTGGCTCAGATTTGTGATTCAGTCAAATGTGGAGCAAAAAGGGAGTAACTACCTGCAGATATCCTATCCACTGCATGACATTATTGAAATCTATCTACCTAATCAATCTGGTGATTACGAAACGATCACGACAGGTGATAATTTTCCATTCTCAAATCGGCAAGTAAAAACATCTCGATTTCTGGTTGACTTGGATCTCAATCAGGTAAGTGGAAAAGAAGTCTTCATTCGGATTAATAGCGAAAGTTCCATGAGAATGGGTATGCGAATTATAAGTTCGCAAAAAATAATTGAAGAAAACCAAGTTGAAACGGCGATATACTTTCTCTTTTACGGCACGATGGCTGCCATGATTCTGTATAATCTCTTACTTTATATTTCCGTTGGTGAAACGTCTTATCTTTACTATGTCGTTTACATCCTTAGTCACACTCTGTTTCAGATGTCGCTTAATGGTCACGTATTCCAATTTCTTTTGCCGGACTATCCTTTTCTTGCGGCTAAATTGGTGCCTGCATTAGTTGGTGCTACCAGCATTGGTATAGGTCTTTTTACTATTTCTTTTTTGAATACGGCACGCTTTCTGCCAGTCACTCATTTATTGTTGAAACTAAATATTGTTATGGGCATAGTGCTAGTTTTTGCCAGCTTTTTTCTACCTTACCGCTATCTTATAAAAACTGCGAATTTGCTACCTATCTTGTTTTCGCTTGTATGTCTAGCTGCTGGGTTTTTCCGCTTTCGGCAAGGATATCAGCCCGCTGCCATCTACTTGGCTGCATTCACGGCCTTTTTTATTGGAGTCATACTAGCAAGTGGTTTGTACATAGGTATTTTTCCAAGTAATTTCTTGACTGAATACGGAGCGCAGCTCGGCTCATCTATTGAAGTGATTTTGCTTTCCATTGCGCTAGGCAACAAAATTAATATTGAACGCAAAAACCGTTATCTTGCACAGCAGGAAGCACTGAATTTATCCAAAGAAAAAGAGCATTCCTATGATCAGATGTCCAAGGTGGTATATCCGCATCAGGTCTCTTTGATTCAAAAAGGTATGGAAATCGAAACTACCATGCCGACAGGAATTGGCGAAGCTTGTATTTTATCCTTTGATATAATGGCAAGTTCCAAGGTGAATAATGAGGGATTCAGTGATTTGATGGAAGAGTTCCTGATCGAATGCCGCGAACTCATGATGCGTGGCTATGCTTATCAAGATGACCTGCGTAGTACCGCATATATGATCAAAGAGATGGGTGATGGCTTTCTTTGCTCTGTCGGCTATCCATTTAAGCAGCTTGGAGAATCGAAGGCTGTTTGCGCGGTGGAGCTTGCCCTCGAAATCGTCGAAAAATTTGATCTATTGAATCGAAAGTTGGACGCCCCTATGCCAGTCAATTGCTGCATCGGTATTGCCATGGGAAATGTCAAAGCATACTTCTCAAAATCAGGATCGATCAAACATGATATGTGGGGCGATGCCATTGTGCTTGCCACTCGCTATGAAGGCTCGCGAAAACCATTGATGGAAGCGATCGACTTAGGGGGCTGCAATCTTATTATTCTACATGAAAAAATCTATAATTCTTTGCCGGAGAACTTACGCTGCCAATTTGAAAAACATAAGCTTGAACAGCTTCACATCAAGATTCGAGATGATGTGGAAGCCCAACATATCATTTTCAAGGCGATCAAGCACAAGCAAAAACTTGAGGGTTTCGCAGGTGAGTATGCTTCCTGAAATGGAAAAAAGTATCAAAGTCGATATCACTTCCAACGAAAGTAAGTGGCATGATGCTTAGAAAGTTTTTAAATGAAAAATTTCACAAAATCAGTAGCTCCAGCCAATTTGGAGTTGCGCTCTCTTTATTAGGTGTTGTGGGCTGGTCATTGGCCATCATCGTTACGAAATTTTTTTCGTTGGTTTTTCAAACATATGATCCTATCAACTGGTTTCATATGGCCGTGATACCACTGTTCCTAATCGCCACAAGTGTGACGTTGAATTACTTTGAATTGCATCGTAAATTCAAGGTGCAGCCGATTTCTGTGACCATGACTTTGACAGGCTTACACGGTATCTGGGGATTATATGTCGCCATGCATGTGCACCCTAGCTATAATGGCTATTTGATCCTGTTTTTGTTTTCCTATGGCATGCTGTATCTGAAGATTAGCTTTGGCTTCATCGGAACGCTGGTCTTTTCCGGCTTCATTCTCCTCTTGGCACTTTTGTTTATTTTCCTGCTGGATATAAATTTTGGTACCGACGAGGCTGTTTTTGTTATTTTCTTTATATTTCATGGTATCGGTTCATCACTGCTCAATGAATTCAATCGACGCAAGAACTTACAACTAAAACGCGAAATTAATTTACGGCGGCACAGTCACGAACAATTGGCGAAAGTGTTTTTCCCACACCAACTGCAACGCATTTCTGATGGCAACTTACTTGAGTCAACAATGCCAGTTGAGCAGGGTTTTGGTGCCTGCCTGTTGTTTGAGATTATTGACAGCGATAAGATTCAACATGAAATGGCACAAAAACTATTGCGGGAAATATTCGCAAAATTTAGTTTGATTGCCAGAGAAAATTATGACGCGACGAATATGCAGTCGAATGCATTTCGCATTATTGAGTTAAATAATCGCTTTGTCTGTACCGTGGGCTTTCCTTTCCGCTGTCCAGATTCCCAACGGCCTTCGATGATTGCCTTACAAATCGCCCGCAAATTCATTGAAGTTTTTCACAAGGAAATCGATGATTTTGATTATCCTCAGCCAATACACTGCTCGGTTGCGATTGCAAGCGGTGCCTTTGAAGGTTTCTACACTCATGGTTTTCCGATCGAATACCATGTGTATGGAGCGCCACTTGCAAAAGTCGAGGTCTTGAATGAAGCCAGAAAAAATCACAGTGCTTTAATAAGCTCGGGCCAGTCGGTGATCATCATTCAGGATCGAGTCTTTAACAGTCTCAATACTTCCGACAGACAAGGCTTTACTGTGTTAACTAGTCAGAACCCATCAAACATCATCTACTACGCGATTTTTGATCCAGGAAAGAATTCCGTAGCAGCTTAAAACAAGAAATTCCAAAGCCATTTTATGAGGCAAATAAGTGTACGTTCCTGCATCATAACTGGGAATTTTCCACAGCCAGCCATCGCCTTGCCAGCGCCAACCCCTCTTCCGCCGTGCGCCACTCCCTGTTGCGAAAGGCGGTTTTCAGTTTTCTTAGCAAATCACCAATCACCGGGCCTGCAGGAAGCTGCAAGACTTTGCTTAAATCGTGACCAGTTAACGGCAGTTCCTGGCGGCGTAATCCGCCGGAAACTTCTTCCACCTTGGCTATTCGCTTTACCAACTCAGCTTTGTCCGGAAATAGGTAAGGCCAAACCTTGCACAATACGGTCAAGGTGTAAGCTGTTGCAGTTTTTTGCTCCCACTGATCCACCCAGTCAAGGATTTCGCCATCGCTTAGCTCGGCTGTTGGAAACTTGAGCTCTGCTTCAAGAATCGTGGTGATTTTTTCGATACTTCGTTTTGGCAGCCGGAGCTTCTGCCCAAGTGGCGCCGTCTTGACCCTGGGCTGCAAATGCTGAAACAAAACCGCAAGTAGGCATAGTTCCTGCTCTTCTTCTGGCAGCTTACAGCTAAGAACACCTTGCAGCATCGGCTCTGGTAGCTGCTCCAGCCCTATGAGGATTTGATTAAAAATTGAACAGCGGTGCATGGCTTTTAATGCTGGCAATGGCTCCGCAGCAGACAGAGTACCGAGCAGTTCACTGGTAATCCGCTCTTGACTGATTTTTTGCAAGCCATCGGCAAGCTCTGTTACAAGTTTCAAAGTCTGCTCATCGGGAGCAAAGCCCAAGCGCGCCCAAAAGCGAAAAAGCCGCAGCATACGCAGGTAGTCTTCACGAATCCTGGTGACAGCATCGCCGACAAAGCGCAGGCGTTGATTTTTGATATCGTCCCTACCACCAAAATAATCGTAGATCTTGCCATGCCGATCTTCAAACATGGCGTTGATGGTAAAGTCCCGGCGCAACGCATCGTCTTCAAAGGAGCTGCCAAAAGCTACCTGGGCATGCCTTCCGTCGGTTTTCACATCACGCCGCAAAGTGGTCACCTCGATCGGGGCATGGCGAACGACGACGGTAACGGTACCGTGGTCGATTCCGGTAGGAACAACCTTGACGCCTTTTTGTTTAAAAATGAGGCAGACTTGATCTGGTGTGGCGTTGGTCGCGACATCAAAATCCTTGGGAATGCGTCCCAGGATGCGATCGCGAACACTTCCGCCGGCAAAGCGAGCCTGGTAGCCGCCCTCCTCCAGGGTTTGCAAAACCCACAGCCCTTCACGATAGGCGCGTTCTGCGCTTCCCCTCTTCGCTTTTTCCTGTTCCTGCATGGCTCGTCCTGCGTTTTTCTGTCTAAAAATTAAGCGTAGCAAGCGTTTCACCTTGCCGCCATGATAACAATATTTTTGCGCTGAAGTCCCACTGGATTTCGCAGATAAGCGAAGCCGCCAGGAGTTGCCTTTTTTTTGTGCATAACCCGCACGTCTCGTCACATTGAATATGATAACGACACCATTTTTATTGTTGCAGTATAAATACTATGCAGCAGCAATAAAAATGCGCTTGTTGCTGAGTACATATTGTGCAAATTTCGCCGATTTCCCCCCTCCCTGCCCGGAACGGCTCTGGGAACGCGATCAGGCGATCAAAATACAGGTGTTTTTTGGCGATCGAGCAATAGTCATAAATATCAATTAAAACAATACGTTATGGATATGGTGGGGGTTTTTTGATCGGCTCAAATCCGCCTGTAATCAGTGTTTCCAGGCTTACAGGCCGATGATCAGGAAGTCTGACTATTTTTTGAACACTTTCTCATAGCAAGACCATGGAGCGATCCATAGGACAATCAGATAGAAAAGGGGGGGGGTGCTTAAAAATTGAACAAACTCTCCAAGCCAACAGGATAGGGGACACGGTAGTTGAGTGACATGTTGCAATATTTAGTTTATATCTCGATTTGAAGGTGCGTACGGTGGAGGAAAGTATGGGCGTTAGAATGTGGGTTGCCTTCTTTTTGAGCATTTTCTCTATGC
This sequence comes from Oligoflexus sp. FD111, assembly GCA_048816425.1. Taxonomy (GTDB): domain Bacteria; phylum Bdellovibrionota_B; class Oligoflexia; order Oligoflexales; family Oligoflexaceae; genus JBMDZZ01. The sequence goes on along the minus strand of JBMDZZ010000013.1, from coordinate 35,852 downwards.
CTTACCATCCCCCTGTAAGAGCGAACACCTCAAAAGAACAAACTATTTCTATTGTATTTATCAATCCTTCCCATATGTCCGATCCTTACTGGAATCTGGTGACACGCCTCATGTCAGCCGCCGCCCACGATTTGGGAATTGAATTTGAAGTCTTCTACAGTAACGGCGATCGCTTTATTGCGGAACAAAAGGTGCAAAAAGTCATAAAAGAAGAGCTTAAGCCGGATTATTTGATCGCTGCGTTCCCACCTGGTATGAATGAAAATGTTTTTAAACTGCTTAATTCCAGCAAAATTCCACTTCTAACTTTGGAACCCATATATGTCGGGCAAAAGATGGAGCGGGCACATCCTGAGGAGCGCAGCTTTTGGTACCGTGAATATACGGTCGACCAGTTGTTTTTAGCCACTTTACTCGTCGATCCGTTTCTCAAGCATATAAGGGAACGTCCAGAAGGATACAATTCTGAAGCAGGGGTCTTTGGCATCACTCGTTATACCGATCCCTTAGCTATTGCTCGGCGAGATAAGGTCAATCAAATTTTGATGGAAAGAAGCGCAAAGAGGCTCGCGGTCGAGCATGTTACAACCCAGTCGAAAGACCTTGACGTGAGTCTGATCGAAAACTTCCGAATTCTCCTTCGTCGTTTTCCGAAGATTCGTTACCTTTGGATCGAAGGCCCAACAACCACGGGCACTTTCCTTGACGCCTTGCACGGTTATGGCCATATACGCGATGAGCTTCTCATCAGTAGCTATGATCCGATCCTGGAAAACCTTTCTGGTCTCGAAGCCGGCTTGGTGGTGCGCTTGATTGGTGGGCAATATGTAATGGCCGTCTGCGCGATCGTCGATGCTTTTGATGAGCGTCACAGCATAAAAATCAATGCTCTTGATAAAGAGGACCGCTACTTGCAAGTTGTCGAAGGCAAGTCAGCTCGAAATTATGCCATTAAGCTATTTCAAAAAGACTGGGAAAAGCTCGATTTTCGCCAATTTTCTCGATTCTATGCGACATCACCTTCTGGCAAAGCCAAAAAAGACTGCAGTAACTTGAAAGAATACCTTGATCTTTAACTCGGTGTTGATAGACCTTGCTTGCGCTCTCGGTTAAGCTAGAGAGCGACGTGGAAAAGCGAAGTTTGTCCGTTTCAAGCCTCGCCAAGCCTGCAAGGAAGCAATCAATCATGACAGAAGCGATCATTCATATCCAGGATGTCGAGTTTTCTTATCCCAGCCAATCCCAGGTGATTCTATCTATTGCTGAACTCAGCGTGAACAAAGGCGAACGGGTTTTTATTCACGGTCCTAGCGGTTGTGGAAAATCAAGCTTACTCGGCTTAATCACAGGCATCTTGACGCCGAAAAAAGGACGCGTACAAGTCTTAGGGCGAAATTTAGCTGCTTTGAAAGCCTCACACTGCGATCGGCTTCGGGGCGATGAGATGGGTTATATCTTTCAGATGTTTAATTTGCTTCCTTATCTTGATGTCAAAGAAAATATCGCGCTACCTTGTCGGATGAGCCGTGATCGCCGCGGGCGGCTGCTTGAAGGCTTGGATGAAGACATCCACAACTTGGCAAAATCCCTTGGCATTGACAAACTTTTGACCAAGAATGTTACGGAACTGAGCGTGGGGCAGCAGCAGCGGGTAGCGGCAGCTCGGGCCTTACTGGGTCGGCCGCCGCTTTTGATTGCTGATGAGCCGACTTCGGCTCTTGATTTTGATAGTCGGGAATCGTTTATTCGCTTACTTTTCGACGAATCGGAAAAGCATCAGATTAGCGTTGTTTTTGTTAGCCATGATCATAGTTTAGGTCATCTTTTTGATCGCCAGCTGGCGTTAAAAGAGCTTAATCGAATCAGTCACCAAAGGCAGGAGAATCACAGTGTCCAGTAAAAAAACCTTCGATTTGCATCAGTACGAAATCTATGTCGACGAGATCTATCGCAACTGCAGTCCCGCTTTACTCTATGAGATGGCGGTGAATGATGAAGCAGGAACGATGATCGCGAATAACGGTGCCCTGGTTGCATATTCCGGCGAAAAAACCGGTCGCAGCCCGAAAGACAAACGCATCGTCGAACGCGATGAAAGCAAAGATGATATCTGGTGGGGCGATATCAATATGCCCATCAATGATTATACCTTTCAGATCAACCGTGAGCGGGCGCTCGATTTTTTTAATAGCTGCCAAAAATTATTTGTGGTCGATGCTTTTGCCGGCTGGGACCCGAAGAATCGCATCAAAATTCGTGTGATTTGTTCACGGCCTTATCATGCCCTTTTTATGCACAATATGCTGATCCGGCCAACCACCGAGGAATTGGAAAATTATGGTGAGCCCGACTATGTGATTTTTAATGCGGGATCATTTCCAGCGAACCGGCTGACGATGAATATGAGCTCGAAAACAAGCATTGCCTTGTGCTTTGAACGCCGGGAGTTTGTCATCCTGGGAACCCAGTATGCGGGCGAAATGAAAAAAGGCGTTTTCACCATCATGAACTACATCATGCCTAAAAAAGACATTATGACTATGCACTGCTCAGCCAACGAAGGCCGAGATGGCGACGTCAGCCTCTTCTTTGGTCTTTCAGGAACGGGAAAAACGACGCTTTCAGCCGACCCGGCGCGGCAATTGATTGGCGATGATGAGCATGGCTGGAGTGATAACGGCATCTTTAATATCGAAGGTGGCTGCTACGCGAAATGTATCAATCTTTCCGAGTCGAGTGAGCCGGAGATCTATCGAGCGATCCGCTTTGGTGCGCTGCTGGAAAACGTCACATTGAATCCTCGCACCCGTGAGGTCAATTTCGATGATAGTTCGATCACAGAAAATACCCGGGCCTCTTATCCGATCACGCACATGGACAGTGCGAAGATTCCATGTGTAGGACAACATCCCAATCACATCATCTTTTTAACGGCTGACGCTTTTGGTGTTCTACCACCAGTTTCCAAGTTAACACCGGAACAAGCTATGTATCATTTTATTAGTGGCTACACAGCAAAAGTCGCCGGTACAGAAGTTGGTATCAAGGAACCACAAGCGACCTTCTCCTCTTGTTTTGGCGCTGCCTTTATGGTCTGGCATCCAAGTAAGTATGCAGAATTGCTGTCGAAAAAGATCAAAGACCATGGTTGCCAAGCCTGGCTTGTGAACACCGGTTGGATCAGCGGGCCCTATGGTAAGGGAAGACGCATTCCTCTTGCCTGGACCAGATCGATCATCCAGGCCATTCACAGCGGCGAGTTAGAGAAAGCCCAGATGGTGCCAGATGAGTATTTTGGTCTACAAATCCCTACTAGGGTTGGTGATGTGCCGGCTGAAATTTTAAATCCGCAAAAATCATGGGAGAATGCGGACGACTATCATCATCAGGCGATGAAGTTAGTGAAACTTTTCCACCAGAACTTTGAGACATTTAAAGACGGTTGCTCACCGGAAATCATTAGCGGTGGACCAAAACGTTAAATCTTAAGCCCGGGTCCGAATTTTTCACGACTTACACGGCCAAATAATTCTGGTCCGGGCTTAAGCATGCTGACTGGTCTCTGAAATATCAGAAGCTGTCGGCTTGATCATCTTCATGGACTGTAAAAGTTGTTCAAAGATAAAGCAGGCGCTGTTTTGGACCTGAATCTGCGTCCCGTGATCTGGGGTTTTGAGCTCTTCTTTTAAAAAGCTCTGCCAAGTGATAAGGCCTTCTTTCTGAGCAAAGTGAAGGTGCTGGCAATAAGCTAGAACAGGCGAATTGCTTACTTTTAAGCGCTGAAGGATGAGCCTTGAGCCCAAAGTTGATCCGAGCATCACATATAAAATACCTAATGCATGGAGCTGACCGCCAGTACTCGCGGCAGTATATAAAGGGAGCCTTTGCTCATTACGACAATAACGACGAATACTGGTGAGATCATGTTGCAAGTGGCCGAGATATTCAAGGTAGTAGCCCTTGCACGAGGAATTACTGCGGTTCACGACTTCTACGCCTTGTTGCCATATATGCTGATGACAGATCAGAATATAGCGAAAGTCGGATAAACTCACTTGACCAGCCGCTAAGGCCTGATTAATTGGCAATTCCTCAAGCTGGAGGTGAAGCCCATGGGTACTTTTCTTGAGAGCTTGATGTAAGCTAGGTTCCATGGGTAATTCCTTCTATACTCGTGCCACGCTAGTTGTTATCAAGTTCATTGATGAGGCTTTTGATCTTACTAGGCTGCACCGGTTTGACAAGATGCAAGTCAAAGCCAGCGAGTGCAGACTTTTTGAAATGCTCATCTTGCCCCCAGCCAGTTTGGGCGATAATGGTTATTTTTTTGCCCTTATCCTGCTCCCGCATAAGACGACACACTTCATAGCCGTCTATATCAGGTAGACCGATGTCGAGAAAAACAAAGTCAGGGTTAGCTTCTTCAAATAACGCAAGAGCTTGACGACCACTATGCGCGACAAAAGTCTTATGCCCTTGCGACTTAAGAAAAATCTCGGTCATACGCGCTGAGTCAACATTATCATCAACCACCAGGGCTGTTCTCGATTTCAAGCGTTGCGTGTCATTCATGTCTTGTAAATCCATAGATTCCACCCCATCTTTGACTTGCTTAGGCTTTGGTGATGATGAAGCGGCTACCTTGATGCAACCCTTCGCTTTCCACCCTAATCTGTCCATTGTGTAATTGCACCAATCTTTTTACCAGTGTCAAACCAATACCCAATCCGCTACGGGTATGCGTGGAAAAAGGATCGACCTGAGTAAACATCTCAAAAACTTTGGACAAATAGTCTTGCGGAATGCCGATCCCATTATCGACGATTTCGATACAGGCCCTGTAAACACAGAATCTCTTTTTTCAGGGAAATTTTTTCCGCGGCTAATCCGTGATACATCCATCAAGACATCGACCAAGGTCACCATCTGGGTGATCTGTCGGGAGATTGTTTCAGTGGCTTCATGGTGAAAATCACTGATGTCAGGCCCCCAAGTTTTTTCTTTGGTTCCAGTCACCAAAGCGACGTCTGCATTTCTCCGGCAAATCACCAACGGCGCAAAAAATAAAGCTCGAATTTTTTGTCGGGTGGATGGCTAATTCCATAATAAATACAGTGGCATAAATTTTTATTAGCAAAGCACTCAATTGTCAGACAGCAGACTCCGAAACCTCCTAAAGATCAGCTCTACAAGGAGGATGAATGGCTAATTTGGGGGCATTAAGGAAGCCAGAAGCTGGCTTTTTACCAGGATCAGAAACGGGCGCAAGCTTGATTTCAATGCTGATCACCGCTGGTGCGCTCGCTGTCTTTATTATGGTAACTCACAGAGCCTGGGTGAACATGTCGCAATCGTCAAAGATGATCTCTGCCTCGCAAAACTTTGATCAGATTGATACCATCATCAACCGGGAGATTTCGCGCATTATTACCGAAAAAAGCACCTGCTATCAGCCAGCCGACTTTACCATTGGCATGGCATCCAGTATGGGTCGCTTGCAAACAGCTGTAAGCACCGATATCCTTGCCGGCCAAAGTCAAGCTGTGCGACGAACGATTAAAAGCTCACCAAATATTCAGGATGCCATTAAACGTTGCCAACAGCAGACGACGATTACGGCCATCAATGACTCCCGTCAGAACGCAGTCCGGTTTTGTCTTAAGCTCAATCGTGACCCTAATGCCAGTAAAAACGGTATTCTGGCTTCTGAAGGTGCGTTTGCCGAACTTACCATACTTTTAAAAGATAATCGTAGCGGCCAGAATCTGTCATGCCAGCAATTTCTTAGCTCGCCGCACGGCGGTGCGCAGGTTTATTACAGCTACTATTGGACAACTGACCTCGGGCAACGGATGAGCTATCGCAGTCAAAATGGATTTTACCTCATTAGTCGGGGGCAATGATGCCAATGAAAATGGAAAACGGTTTTAGTTTGATCGAGATGATGCTCACTCTTGGAATAGCTGGGGTGCTTATGCTTGGAGCTGTCCGATATTTCGAAAATTTGAATAAAATGGATATTCGCCACAGTTCCCAAAAAAATACCAAAGATATGATGACTATTTATAAAAAGCGGATTGAACGAGACTTTCAATATAAGTTGCCAGAAGCTAGCAGTGTCGTCATCAAAGATAATGGACGTACCTTAACTATCAAAAGATTTCGTGCCTATGATAGCGGTGCCGTTTACAATGAATCATTCGACGTGACATATGAATCAGTTTGTGCGCGGCCAAGCCAGCAATACGCTGATGCCCTGAATACTATCTATCGGAAGCACTCAGAAAAAATACATCATGCGGACAACAAGTGCCTCAGTAGCTTTACTTGCCCAAGAAATAGCTATCATCAAATTCGGATTACGACTTCTGCAATTGGTGATCGCATCCAAACCTATGATCCAAGATATTTCCCTGACTTTCATAATGAGGGGCTTTCGATCGCAGCTTCACCAATCGGGGCAGGTCTATGTCTTAGACGTAGTGGCGATCAATACCATGTCCGCTTGGAAGCGTTTTATTTAATCGAAGCTGCGGAAAGCAGTTCCCAAGTGAATGTTTTACACGATGATTTGTACGTCGATACTTTCCGTAAAAATGCGTTTTTGACATTGCCTGAATAGCTAGACTGGCGAAATCTACACGGGATGTGCTTATGAAATTTGCAATACTTGGAATTAGCGGCATCATCATCGCTCTCTGGTTTCTAAACTCAGAAAAGGGAGCGAAGAATGAAATTGTGTTGCCGAAAAGCATGCAAGCTGAAGCTCCACCAACTGAAATCACAAACCACAATGAAAGTCGCGTTGAGCGCGTTAACCAAATTGCCAAGATAAAACGAGAGCGCTACCTTGCAGAAAAGAATCTCGGCATCGTATCGCAAAGTTTCCCAAGTCCAAAAGAAGGACTCATTCAAGTCGGTGTCAGCTTTGCACCGAAATCCAAATGGTGTGAAAATGGTGACTTCGATTATATGAAAGCTCACCTTCTGCATAATTCTGACAAGCAACTTGTGGTTTCGGTAGAAGAGCTTGGTGACTCTCGCCGGGTACTTGGGCAAAAAGTGTTGGATCTAGAGCAAATGAAATCCGCCCGACCAATCGTCTTGGATGTCAAAACAAGTAAAGAAAATCGCCTGGCGGGTTTGTTCATTTGCTCAAGTCCTTCTGGGAGCAAGCAAAGATGTCAGGGCAAGAGGAATATTGATTTTGCAAAATTGGAAAATGCGGCCGTCAAAGACAATATGAGTTTTTACTTTCAAGGTATTTATCTCAAAGAAAATCAGGTAAAAGTTCCCCCAACTCTGGCCAACAATGGTGATCGCAAGTTTTATCAAAGCTTAGCGAGTATAACAGATCAATCACAACATAGCGGTCTCAGTCTGGTGGATAAAAATACACGCAGTTTAGGCTCAATCCCGTTCAAATTTTATCCAAACGAGATAGTCATCACCTTGCCTTACAATGATCCAAGGTGCAAACAACAAAAACAAGCGCGCAAATAACTTATACCAGTGACTCAGAGGGGAGCTTCAAATATGTTTTATAAAAATCGTGAACAGGGCGGCGTTGGCATGATAGCCATAGTTATGATCCTTGGTGCTGTCGGAATCAAGTTAGTTAGTGATAAGATGGCGGCTAACAATCGTTTGGCCGAATCTGTTCAGCGTGACCGCCAATCCATGGCTGCGAAATCTTCTAACATTAGTGCCCTGGATTATTTCTCGGCCTTACTTCAATATGACAATGGTCAGCCGGCCCTATATGCCTCAGATTATAAGGCAAACAAGTGGAATCTTGTTCGCTCTCCAGGATCTGAGTCAAACCAATGGAGTATCGAATCGAATAATCTTATTCGGATTCAATTGCCTGACGTCGATGGTGCTGACTTTGCAAGGGTGCATGACCCGAATAACTTTGTCGAACCAAAATTTCGGAAAACCGATATCGAGATTTTGTCTCTGGAAACTTCGCAAGAAGTGCCCTATGTTAAAAAAGCGCGTATGTATGTTAGAACTAAGACCGGTTTTGGTGATGCCGACAGTTCCGTACAAAAAAGTATCGTTGGTGTTATCAATCTCCCGTCACCACCACAACCGACCATTCAATTTTATACTAGAGGTATCACCTCTTCAGGCCACATCGGTAGTGGCCTTTACCGAGAGATTAATGAGCCTAGTATTGAGGTTTCGTCGACGACAGCGGGCTCATCTTCCCTGAAAATCGACATTATTGTCAATGGTGTTGCTTCGGATGGCTTTTATGTTTTTGGTGATCAAAAGTTTCCCCTCAATCTTGCCAACTCAAAAAATCACCTCTCTCGAGTCATTGCTGCCCAGCCCGAACTCACAATCAGTGGCCATGTTGCCCAGGCAGGAAGCTGTAGCTGGACCTCGATGAGCGAAGAATACTTTCGGGGGATTAGCGATGATGTCCTGCAGGAATATGCTGAATGGGAAAGTATTTCCAACGCCCGCAAGGTGGAAGAAGCGAATAATCGGGTTGTCGAGGCGGAACAACAATTGACCAAAACAACTGAGAAACTGGTTTCAGCTTATGAATCCTTTATGCGGGCATCAGCCAGTGTTACCGGTAAGCCCATGGAACTGATTCAGGACACTGCCAAGGCTTTAGAGCGTGTCAAACAAAGTGCTGACAGTAAGCAGGCATTGCGTTCTCGCGATACTGCCGATCAAAAACAACGCCAGATTTTCAATGCGCTCGCGGAGCAGCTACAGGAAATCGAAGCAGATATGACCCGAGAAGATGATGACGATGACGATGACGACAAAGGTAAAGGTGGCGACTCTGATAAGAAGAAGATCGAAAAGCTGGAAGAGCGTAATGAAAAGATCGATAACTTAAGTCGTTACGCAGTGTCTGCGGCAACCGACCGAGCGAATGCGTTGCAACGCTTGGAAGAAGCCCGCGATAAAGCTGAAGGACTTGGTGACAGTAGCACCGTTGATGTCAGCACCCAGGAATATAAACTTCCAGACGGAATTGTCTTCAACCTCGAAGTTTTTGTAACCGATGTCGATGGAAATGTTATCCAACGCGAGCTCACCGTTCATGCGAACTCTGGACCTTCAGACTGCGGCTGCGGAGACGTCGGCCTTTATAGCTATTCGGGCCAAAGTCGTGCGACGATCAGCGGGGATGGTGGCGATATTTGTAGTAACTCCACTGATCTATTTTCCGGCCAACTCTATGCCGTTTTTGGTCGCAAGCCTTCTTGCATCACCCAAGCGGTGCAGCTAGGACGTCAGGCCTGTGGCTGCTTTGACAGTGAAACCCTGATTACGATGGCTGATGGTTCGACGAAAAAAATCACGGCGATCAAAAGCGGTGATATGCTTTTGAACCCCGTCACGCAAAGTCCAGTTCGCGTCCTGTATACGGTGCAAGGTCCGGAAAACTTACCTATGCTGAAAATTGAAACGGATGAAGGCTCCGTCGTCGTTACATCCAAACATCCGTTTCCCACAAAGCGTGGTTATTTACCGGCCTATCGCCTGGAACTTGGCGACAAGCTGATGAGAGATCAGACCATCGTTAGCGTAAAAAATATTGAAGTGCTACCAGCTAGCGATCGTCCACCGACCGTCTGGAATATCATGTTGGCAGGTGATGAAAATCCACGCAATCACATGCTGCTTGGTAATGGTCTTGTGACCGGCGATTTGTTTTTGCAAAATAAGCTGGAACGGGAGCGAAAGCGCGATGAGTGGGAAGTCTCAGAGCTGACGATGCAGGAGCCGCAGTAAAATTATACAATATCTTGCCTAGCGGTTGAGTCTTCGACTGTTTCAACAGAAAATACTCAACCGCGGCTTCGGCAATTCGGCCTCCTAAGGAGCAAAAATTCGCCAGCTTTCAGGAATTTCCACCAGCCTTTCTTCATGCATGGACCGCTTGATGCTTAAACCATGCTGGCGGTGGTAAGTGAAGTGATAGTAGCGATAGGTTTTGGTATTTTCAGGCAGAATACCTGCTTGAAAAATAGGTGTATTGATTCCATTGAGGTGCCTTGCTGATGGGGTCAGATAGAGGTCGATACCATGCTCCAGAGCATAGTCACCAAGTCGTTGACACAGGCTATAGTCGTGTGCATCCACCAAAGCAGGATACTCGCCAGCCAGCTCCACCAGGCTGATCGACTTGGGGCTGGCGACATTGACGGCCACCATGCGCCGATCACAGGTGCGGGATTTGACGTTTTCATGCTCCAGATCATATCTGGCTTGTCGCACAAAATGATAAGCCGTTTCAGCGATTGTGGTGTCTTCATGTAGGGCTCCGTACCAAACTCCGCGCAAACCATGCGAAAAACGCGAGCGGCTTGCATTGCGCAAGGGGTATAAGAGCTCTTCACGCAAAACATCTTCCGGCAGATACATTTGCAGGAAACTATCAATATCGCAATATTGGAAAGGGCGATGGGACTGCGGCCGGCGATGATCGATATCGGATAGGTCATTGGCCAGATCTTTAATCAGGGCCAAATCGGGATCATCCTCGTCAAAGCCGATATCCTGAAAGAGGTTCTTGCTTGGTGACGAGGTATAGATAGCCCGATAAATGATATTGGCGAACCGAGATACTTCCAGCTTTCTCTTGAGCTGATCCGGTAATCCAGCCATCAATGACTGGTCCTGATGATATCAAGTGTGCGTCGCAAAGCAGCTAATTTCACCAAACGGGCATCCCCTTCCAGGATCCAATCAATCGGCTTCTTACCATCCAGTTCCAACATAGGCCGCTTAAACCAGTTTCTTTTTAACTGCTGGTTATCGGCAATCTCATCGCTACGTGGATAAAGAATACCTAGATTTTTATGGATGCCAAGAAGTTGTTTGGTCAACAATTGCGGAAACTCACCTTTCGGCAAGCGTTGCATCTCTTCCAGCTTTTTCAGAGGGACTCGATTGCTCGGTGACATTTCCAGTAGATATGCCTGCTCCTCACGATTCAAGCCATACAATTTAACCATACCCCAGAAGGCTTTGCCCAGGGCCCGTTCTAAATCAGATTTTTGACTTGAGGCCAAACTGTGGCCGGGGTCAATACTTGCCATTTGGACCTCCTTTCATTTGCTATTATAGCAAATCGGTTGTTTTTAATCAATACTTGAGTCTTTATCATATGTCAATGAATTTAAAGGAATATATTTTGATTAAAAACAATCATAGAACCTCATCTCACGATATCAACCACATCATAATGAAAGTTCCACGAATCTAGACCCCGCACAGTGACGATGATGGTTTGTGATCCTGGTCCAACATCCTTCCACTCCGTTTCTGCCGCTCGTGGTCGTTCGATCTTGCCCTCAGCGACCAGCCAGCTCAGGCGCGTGGCTTCATCCCGGGGATTGCTCACCTCGGCTTTCAGTGTTAGCTCCTCGCCCACCAATTGGCTTGCATCCAGAGGGGCGACGATGTCCACCACTGGTGATCCTAAACCCCTTAACTCATTGGATTTTTCTGGGCGATAGACTTTGATGCGCCCGCGCACCAACTCTTCCTCTCCCCCTTGGTTGAATTTCATCGCATAAGAAACGGAAGCTGTGTCATTCGCCTCGGGAAACTGTAGATCTTCCAGGCGGGGCATCTCGGAAGTAAACTGCACTTTAAATACCCGCAGCCGCGAATATTCTTCGGGAGTAGGGATCACCATATCGCTTAGCTGCAGTTGATCAGGCTCCAGGCTCAAGTCTTCAACTTCTAGTTCCCCTTCCAGGTTCGAGGCGAGATAAAAAGTTAGCTCAATCGTTTCGACGCTGGCATCTGTGGAGTACGTGTAAGCGGCTTCACTGGTGCCGACGCCAAAGGCCCGCAGACCTTCCACCAGCTCCGGAGTATTGTCCATAGGGTTGCAGGCAAAACAAAGAAAACTAATGGCAAGCAAAAACTGTTTCATAATACGGCCCTCAACTCAATAAATGGGATCACAGGCAACCCGGTAGTATAGTCTTTTTTCGTATAGTTATAGTTATATTGAATGTTCGGCGACGAGTCGCGGAATTGGTATTCTTCCACACCGAAGCGGGTGATCAGAGTCCATTGATCAAAGGCCGACTCCATCTGGGCAAAAAGCGAGAAACTCGTCGTATCCGGCACCCGTTGAGAGTTTGTCAGCAAAGGATCAGAACTTGGCTGATAGGTGTCAGTATTGGCTTGGTAAAAAACGGTGGAAATCGGTGTGTAAACATATCCAGTTTGATGCTTGAGTCGGCTACCGATTTGCCAGCGGTCATTGATCTTATAATTGCCCACCATGTGCAAAATATGTGTCGCATCATTTTCCGTTGGAACTTCCTTGCCGATGTCGCTGCGTAGTTCCCGGCTCTCAGAATAGGTGTAAGCAAGCCAGCCAAACCAGCGGCCTTGATCTGAATAGCGTAAAAACCACTCCAAGCCTTGCGAGCTGCGCGTCGTTTCCGGCACGAAGCGCCGTATCGTGTCTTCCAAAACAAGATTATCCCAGTCTTTGTAGAAAATTTGCACATCGCTCGACCAGAAGTCAGCAAATAAGGTCTCCCAGCCGGCTGTATAGTGCAGGGAGCGAATCCAAGGCAGATCGGGATTGCCAAAGCCTGGGTCCAATTCCTGCGGTAACGGTGCAGCAGAATACTGGCCGACACCAAATTTCAGAGTATCGGCGATACCTAGGCGATAGCGGGCTGTCAAGCGGGGATCAGCACCACTTTCTTTGAGATTTGTTTGGCGGAAGACGCGCACACTAGGAGTGACAAGCAGATTTTCGATACCGAATTCTACTGAGGCCCAGGCAGCATCATGGCGTAAGGTAGAGTCGACCGATAGCCGTCGCCTTTCCGCATTTTCTGGATCACGGAAAGGCCCCTGCCCTACCGTATCCGGTACCAAGGCACTCAAATCAAAATCGGTAAACCGCGTTTCCATGCCCAAGAAAATATTTAGATCGTTATTAACGCGCAGCTGACTGCGTAAGGGCACGACAAAGCTTGTCGCATCAATTTCAAAAAACACATCGTTGGTGGTAAATTCTGTCGAAGACTGAGAAACATAAGGATCAAAACGCAGAGTCAAGTCAGTAAAGCGACGCTGAATGTCGACACCCAGCAGGTTATAGCCCGTTTCAAAATTAAACTGAGCGGTCCCTTCAGCAGTCGTCGACCGATCGGTATAAACATTAATTTCTGCCCCACTTAAACTATGCAGAAAGCGGGATTTGATGCTCCAATCCCCAGAGTAATAAGCATGCTGCAAGTAAACGTCTTGAAAGTATGGCACGAGAAACAGGCCCTCTTCCTGCACAAAATTGCGTACAAAAGGCTCAAGTGTTGATTTCCTGGCTGAAAGAATGATCGAGCTGTTGTCGCCCAATGACTGCTCGTGATAACCCGAGATATAAATGGGTAGATTTAAGCGGAATTCACTGTAGGGCTCAAATATGTCAGCTCCCCTCGTTTCCAGGCGAATGACACCACCCGTTGAATCTCCATATTGCGAATCAAAATTTCCTGGGATGAACTGTAGATTGGCAATCGCCCGGCTTGGAATGACTGAGGTACCGGAGATGGGTTCAAAGAGATTTGGTGCCTGCAGGTTATCAATCAGATAAATCGATTCACGCCGATCCGAACCACGAATCGCCACCTGGGAATCCTGTGGCCTGGCAAAGGTGCCGGGAAGAATTTTTGGTACCTGAGCTACGTCTCCGCTCGGCGCGATCAACTCTGCCTCTTCACGGGGAATTTCAATTTTAGAAAGATCGTCAGCATCCGTTTTTTGCAAACGACTGCCAGTTACTGGGATGACTTCAGTGTCTCCTTTTTCCTCTTCAGCGTGCAAGATGCTAGTCAGTAGGACCGAGCCGCAGATCAGTTTCAATATCAGTGGTGAGCCAAGTCGGATGCGCATTGTCACTCCTAAATAATTTTAGTGGGTGAATTCTATCACCCCTCATGCTGAGTTTCTAATAGATAAACGGCGGTTTGATTGAGCGCCAGCGGTTTGCGCTTCCTGATATTTTTTTCTATATAACAAGTAGAATCAGATTTTTATCGTCATGCGTAAGTTTTCAAACTTTTTGTAATCCTTCATGATTTTTAAAATCCAACCGATGCGAAGGAATAGATCACTCTGTTAAGAAGCTTAGAGATTTGCCATGACGGAAAAGTTTGACCTGGTCATCATTGGAAGTGGGCCTGCTGGCATTTATGCCGCTCTTGAAGCGTCGAAGTTTGGTAAAAAAGCGGCCATTATCGAGCGCCATCCTGAATCGATCGGTGGAACCTGGCTGCATACGGGCACCATCCCCTCCAAAACCTTCCGCGAAACCTTGGCGACGATTCGTAGCATTCACTCCCATGTTGGTAAACATTGGGTCGATCGCCTGCTTGGCAATTTATCGACTTTACGTTTACAGCAACGGGCTGAAGCGGTCAGCCGCGATGAAGAAAAGCTGGTCCTTGACCTCCTGAACGAAGCCAAAGTTCACATTATTCGTGGTCACGGTTATATTGAATCGCCACAGGAAGTTCGTGTCCTGCAAAGCGAAACCGGCGGAAAAATCATCAACACTGACTTTATATTGATCGCCACCGGCTCCAAGCCCAGACGTCCGAGCTTTATCCCTTTTGATGGCTGGCGAGTTGTCGATTCCGATGAAATCCTGACCCTGGAGCAACTGCCAAAATCGATCGTCGTTTTTGGTGCTGGTGTGATCGGTTGTGAGTATGCTTGTATTTTTCAAGCTCTCGGCGTGCAAACTACCATAGTAGATGCCCGCTCCCATATCATGCAATCGCATGATCGTGAGGTCGCCGATGAATTGATGCGGGCTATGGAAAATGTCGGCGTCATCTTCAAGCTGGGCTACAATATGAGCGAAATTCGCTTTGATGGCCCCAAAGTCATGACCATCTTTCCTCAAGAAACCCTAAGTTCCGATCTGTTTTTCTTTGCCGCAGGCCGAGAATCCACCAGTAATCGTCTCGGCCTGGAACGCGTTGGCATTCTCACCAATAAGCGTGGCGCGATCGACGTGAACAACCACTTTCAAACTTCAGTCAAAAACATCTATGCCGCAGGAGATGTGATCGGGCCGCCAGCATTGGCGTCCACTTCCGCGGAACAAGGCCGCATTGCTGCACTGCACGCTTTCGGTTCTAAGGTTTCATTTCCGGAAGTGTTTCCCTTAGGAATCTATACGATTCCGGAAATGTCGTCGGTTGGCAAAAACGAAGAGGAATTGATCGGCTCGGGTGTCCCCTATGTCGTTGGTAAAGCCCATTATCGAGAAATTGCCAGAGGATACATCCGCGGCGACTCCCATGGTCTGCTTAAACTTCTGGTTTGCAGTCAAAGCCATCGGATCTTGGGAGTGCACATTGTTGGCGCTGATGCTGCCAATCTTATCCATATTGGACAGTGTTGCATGCTGAGCAACATGCCTATCGATACTCTCGTCAATGATGTGATCTTTAATTATCCAACATTGGCTGAGGGTTACAAAATCGCAGCGGCTAAGGCCTTAAACCAACTGAAAGCGCAGCAAACGGAAAATGCAGCCTAATATTGATTTTATTGCGGTTTTAGTCCTTTCAGTCTCATTTCTTATTCAGAATATTCAGGATTTTATAAAGTCTCCCACGCAAATTTCTAGCCTCTAATAATTCATGTAAGCAACTTAATTTCCAGCCGTCTTTAATGTTCATTTAGGATTTATCGAACAGTGTCGATGAATATCATGGCAAGACATACAGATTTCGCTTGGAAATCAAACGAGGATTGGAAGCTTATGAAGCCGACAGAATGCGCATGTTGTTCACGCATCTACAACACGCCCGAGGACTATTTGAAGGGAACGACCAAGTTTCGCATGTGTTCCCAACGACATTTATGGTTTGAATGCTCCTGCGGCAGTGGCATCATGCTGCGCAAAGGCGAGTATGAATGGTATTCACCAACACTAAAGATGTCGGAGTCGGCGGCGACCTTATTCCAGAGCATTAAAGATATTAATCATATCCCCCTGATTCCAAGTACCATTATTCAAATTCAAGCCATCATTGCTGATGCCAACAGTTCGGTTCAGGATGTCCACACTGCCTTAAAGCGAGCGCCAAACCTGGCCCTTTCTATTATCAAATCTGCCAATCAACTGCGCCGCTCGACTGATATAGAAATCAAAGATCTGGAAGAGGCCATTACTGCAGTCGGACGCAAAACGATCAGTGAATTGATTTTAACCGATACTTTGCAGGGTTTTGACTTTAAAACAAAAGTCTTTCGCAAGGATATATACTGGAAAGAAGCCCTTTTAATTGGTCAAATTGCCGAATATCTCACCGAACATTTTGCCCCCCATCTTTCCAAAGACGAGGCCTATATCGCCGGCAGCCTGCTCAATATCGGAAAGGTCGTCGGTGCCATCTGCTTCCCGCAAAAGACCGATGAAGTGGCAAAGCTTACGCAAAATCCGCGGCGAAAGATGACATGGGCAGCAGCTGAAGATTACCTGCGGGCCCTTTCCCATGTGAACCTTGGTGAAGTCGCATCAGCACTATGGGGTTTTCCTGATTATGTGACCCATACTATGGCGAGCCACCATCTGATGCCCGATGAAGTGCCGGACTTTTCTGAAGAAGATGTGCTTTTTATGGATGAAGACGAACTGATAAGCGACAATGATTCTGACATTACCTTGCAGCAGCTAGTTGCCACAGCCAACCAGCTGGCGCATATCGTTCTGCACCAGCCTAGCCGCTTTGACAATCAGCTCTGCGATGCCTACTGCCAGGTGCTTGGCATCAGTAAAAAAGATCGCGATGAAGTCATCGACTTATTGCTGCAAAATTATCAGGCCAAGGCGAGTTGAAAGAGGCATTACCCATATGATGAAATCTATACTACTTGTCGATCATGATCAGGATGCGATGAATGCCTTACGGCAGTCGCTTGAGGCGGAAAAATTTCAGGTGGAAACGACAGGCACCAGCTTGGATGCTTTGACAAAAATCCGCAATGAGCAAAATATCGGTTGCATCTTAGTCGATGAGTCCATGCCTCGTATGAGTGGTATCGAACTAGCCTCTCACTTGAAGCATTGTAGCCAAACACCAGTCATTTTAATGACCCAAGCTGACGATTTCGATCCAAACCTCATTTTTCGGGTGAATGTCTCGGGAGTGATGAAAAAACCGATCAATGCCATGGATGTGATCAATTTCTTAAAAGCCAATGACCTGCATCTGGCTGAAAAAGATCTGGGTCGCCGCAAACTTTTGCGCAAAAAAGCCAAGCTATCTATTATTTTGGTTAAGTTGTTTGATGGGGTGCATACTGTCACAGGCAGGCTGGACAACGTTAGTCCAGGTGGTCTACGCGTCTCTTTTAGTGATCAAAACTTTACCTTAGGTACAGTAGAGTTTGAGCTCATGATAGATCCAAATAAAAAGCTGACTGGCTCGATGCATTGCCGATGGCAAGGAAAAAGTGGCGAAGAAAGTCTGGCAGGATTTGAATTTGACTCCATTACCAAACATGACTTGGCAGAAAATGAGATATTTTATGAACTCTTAAGTTAACTCAGTTATTTCAATTTTAAACTAGCGCACCAAAACCTGATAGGTATTAATCTGCTGGTAGCCAGAGCTAGCAGCAATATTGCAACCATCATATCCTTCGGCAATCTTTCCGAGAATGGTCCCTTCACCGGTGACCTCGGCCTGACAAAGATACTGGAAGCTACCGTTACTTTCAATACCCAACGCCACTGCCCCTTCCGGAATCAAACCATCTATTATACTTATGACTAAGCGCATCACCTGACAACTCATAACTAAATTCATTTGACTTACTCTGCTGGTCTGTTTTTATCGGTTAGTTGCAGGTTATTCTTGAATAAAAAATATATCATTATGAAACGATTAAAAAAACACGCCCATATTGGGCGAATTTGGGCGCTGTTGGGGTAAAAAGGGTATGAGAGGGGGTAAATATATATTTTTAGCTACTTAGATGCTAAAGCTTGGTGATTTTCGTGTCATCCTTGTGGAGATCTTCAAGCGGACCAGAGACGACGTACCCCCTGGTCCACACGAATGTTTCGAGGTATTCGGTCTAATCACTTGCTTATTGCAAGATTTGGCTTCCGTCCGACTACAATGAGCCACATATTAGACTCCTATTAAAATTACCACGACATAATGTATTAAACTTCAATGGCAAATATTACGATCATCATGTTCTGCCAATTAAGTCTTATAAGTCGCTCTCAGGTTCAATTATAAAAATTTCTTCTCACATCTTTAGTTTTCCATCAATTTCATGTGAAGAGTATTGATTCAGCAGACAGAATACGTTAGTAAGCTGTGGGTCTATACCATATTCCTCTGAACATGTGGTGATTTTATGAGCATACAACACACGCGACGTGATTTTGTGAAACTGTCCGCCCTTGGCTTTGGCACAGCACTCTTTTCTTTTGGACTATCGAGCTGTGATCTGGAACTCAGTGAAGGAATCGAATTTTTACATGGTGTAGCTAGTGGTGATCCTCTGAATGATCGTGTGATCGTTTGGACCAGGGTCAGCCCTCAAGATGAGCGCCGCTTGCATGAACGCTATCGCATCGCCTGGGAACTTGCTATTGATCCTGAATTCAAGCAATTGGTCAATGCAGGTTACACAGAAACTTCAGCAGAACGCGACTTTACAATAAAAATAGATGCAGCAGGATTGCTGCCGGGGCAAACTTATTATTATCGCTTCAAATCCAAAGACCGAGTCTCGTCGACCGGTTTAACGAAAACCTTAGCTGATAGTAGCGCCGATCTGGTGAGGCTAGCTGTAGTTTCCTGTTCCAATTATCCAGCGGGTCGTTTTCATGTTTATCGTGAAATTGCGCAACGAGAAAACCTCGACGCAGTCGTTCACCTGGGTGACTATATTTATGAATATGCGCGTGGTGAATATGCTTCCGCCGATGCGCCGGCTTTAGGACGTGAGGTTATTCCCGCTCATGAGCTCATTAGCCTTAGCGATTATCGTCTTCGCTATGCTCAATATCGTAGCGACCCTGATCTACAGGCCATCCATCAAAATCACCCTTTTATCTCCGTGTGGGATGATCATGAAATTGCCAATAACAGTTGGATGAATGGCGCCGAAAACCATCAGCAGGATGAAGGAGAATTTGAGCTAAGAAAGCTCCAGGCGCTACAAGCATACAGTGAATGGATGCCCATTCGCCCGCAGGCACCTAATGATAATTTGACAATTTATCGCAGCTTTCAATTTGGCAATTTGGTGACGCTGCACATGCTTGACACCCGCGTCATCGGCCGGGATCATCCGTTAGATTTTCGTAGCTATTTTTCGCCATCTGGATTCGATGCCCAAGCGTTTACAGCCGACGTCAACGACCTGGAACGCAGCTTGCTTGGAAAAGAGCAACTAGGCTGGTTGGAATCTCAGCTTTGGAATCAGGAAACCGTCTGGCAAGTGCTCGGTCAACAGGTTTTGATGGGGAGAATGCTCTTACCTGGAGCATTGGCAACCCAACAAATTTCCTTAACTGATTTTTCTCGCTTGCTGCAACTCGCAGGGCAGGACGCTTTAGGAATAAGCTTGTCGGCTGACGAACAGAGTTTTCTGGACGCCAATCGGCAGCTCCTTCTTTTACCATCATTGCCGTATAACCTTGACGCTTGGGATGCGTTTGCCACGGAACGGCAGAAGATTCTAGAAATAGCAGGAAAAACTAACAGCAACCTGATCGTCTTAGCTGGTGATACCCACAATGCCTGGGCAAACAACCTTGTGGATGATAACGGTCTCGCATGTGGCGTCGAATTTGCTACGGCATCGGTCAGCTCACCTGGTCTGGAGGAATACCTCGGCTTATCCTCGGCTGAAATTCCAGCTGCGGAAGCCCAGTTGGTGGGCTTAATTGACCAATTGCAATATGCGAATATCAGTGATCGCGGCTTTCTGATCGTCGAGTTTACCGCTGATGAGGCGAAGGCCGAGTTTCATTTTATCGATAGCGTTAAAGGATCGAGTTATCGCCTGTTAACAGATCGGCAGAAAAACTTGCTTGTTCCGGCTGGTGCTAACCGCTTCTCCTAGTATTTTTTTAATGGAAGGTGCTTAGTTTTACCAGCGGAAAAAAACATCTAGTCGATTGAAAAACATTCCTCTATTTTCCCAGGTTAGCCAGTGGTCCTGAGGAAGTCGCGCGTCTGTTCTTGAATGCGGATAAAGTTATCGACTACTAATTAATATTGCACTCATATCGCAATTGCGCGAACTGGATGAGCAATTTGGATGGAATGGATCGCGGTCGCGATCCGTTTTTGGTCCAGTGGTGCCATGGCTCACCAGGCATGATCATTTCGCTTAACAATATTCCAGTTGGCTACAGTGAAACATTCGATGATCTGATGTTTAAGGCCGGAGAAACGATCTGGCAAGCTGGACCGCTCACCAAAGGAATTGGCTTGTGTCATGGAGCGGATGGCAATGAATATGCTTTCTTGAAATTATTTACTCGTAGTAAAAATGAACTATGGCTTGATCGAGCACGACGTTTCGCCATGTATGGGCTCGATCAGATGAATGATAGGCATACTCTGTGGACAGGTGATATTGGCTTTGCTTGCTACCTCCATAGCTGTTTAAGCGTTGACGATGGTTTTCCGCTTTTGGACTTTGTCTAACAAGATAAATGAAGATGGCTATAATTCCGCGAAAAGATATCGTTAACACACTGTATTTATTATTATAAATATATATTGTATCATTGCGTTTAAGCCACATCGGATACCTTCCGATGAGTCTTAAGACTTTCTACAAAAACTGAAAAATTTGAGTGTTGTTATGAAACTTAGTCTCAGTCTTTTGCTTATTCTATGTTCTGCATTTTTTGTATTGCTTGGCGGATGCCAGGATAACAGTTTTGAAAGAAAACCTCCCGCGGCTGCCTCAATCGATGCAGCCGCAGAAGATTATGAAATAAACGACGAAGAGCCTTTGGCTAGCGAACCCATTTCGGTCGCGGGCGCCTTCCTCAGTTGTGCCATCGATCCGACAATTGAGGTCAGCTCAGAAGAAAACTCTGGATTGGGTTGCCGGCTTACAGATGAGAATAACAAACCTATAGTCTTACCAAGGAACTTTGAGGTCACAACAACTCTGATAAAAGCGGATGGCACCAGCCGCGAGATACCGCCTTCTCCCATCACCAGTATCTACTGGCACTGGGTTTATGAATCTCCGACAAGGGATCTTGTGGGAGGCTCCATCACCATGACAAGTAATGCAGAAGGCGTGTTATGGGGTGAAGCAAAAACTGTGGTAATAACTGAAGCCGATAATAACTTGCAGAATCAACTAGATCTCGTCTATGCGATGATCGCCGAGCATGAAGCTTCCGTCGCCAATCTTCAGGTCAAAGTTGACGAGTCGACTAAAAAGCGGGACCAATTCCAAAAAAATGAAACCCAAGCGAAACAAGAAAAAGATAGCATCAAGATCGAGATGGACAATCTAAAAATTGAATACAAAAATGCCAAAGTTCAATATGATCAGGCTATGAGCGCGGCTAATTCGGCCATGGATCAACTGGCAGTCGCAGAAGCTGCTCGATTACAAGCAGCAGCCGATCTTGAGACTGCGGCCGATGTTCAGGCTGCTGAAGCTAGATTAGCCGATGCCGTTCAAAAAGAGGCTGAAGCTCAGCAAATTCTCGATAACGCCATCATCAGTAGGGATAATGCGAAAATTCAAATGGACTCAGAAAAGGCTGACTTTGACACTGCAAAAGGCAATCATAATAATATGATTGGCATTCATACCACAGCCGTAGTTTTTCTGCAGCGTGCAAATAAGGTTCTGGAGGAGGACATAGCTGCTCTGGAGAAAGTTACAGACGACCTGGAAGCATTACGCGCCGAAGCCGAAAGACTGAAGGCTGAGCTGGAAAAGCAATAAAAGGCCTGAGCTCCCATATGCTGAGGAGCTCTCACTATCCTGTCAAAAACAACTTAGAATCACCCGCATCACTTGACTCTCTTTTGATTATCTTGAGATCCAGTATGCCGACATAGGCTAGGATCAATTACCGAAATCATGTTGGCAAGGTCGAGTCATTCGAGCATTACCCTGTTATGGATTACGATCTTAGCTACTTCCAACTTGAAATTTAGTGTAGATTGAAACGTAGTATATAATTTGGGGGCTACTTAAGCAAAGCTGTTAATAGCATACAAGCAGGACACATTTTGTCAACTAAGAGTCAACTAGCAAAAATCTTATGACGAGCCAGCGACGAGTCATTCTACATGATTTTCTAGGCAATGGAAATTCACCCATAGAGATTGGCGATCAGGTTTAGAAAAGAGTAGAGATGAATTCCACGCGGAAGCAATCCAAAATTCAAGGAAAATCAAGCCCACAAGAGGAAAAGCCTGATAGCAAGCGAAATATCCTTGATCAGCTAGCTTTTCCTCTTGTGGGTATTGGCGCATCAGCAGGCGGTCTTGAAGCATTCACGCAAGTTCTCAAACATCTCAATATTGACACGGGCATGGCGTATGTTTTGGTTCAACACTTAGACCCAAGGCATACTAGCCATCTAAGTGAAATCCTCAGCAAGGCCACAAGTATACCTGTTTCCGAAGTAAGCGATGGTATGCGCATCGAACCGAACCACATCTATGTCATGCCAGAAAATTCCGGAGTTCGGGTGTCGTCGAATACCTTAAAACTCGTACCGCGGGGCGCCAAGAGTGGTGACAGTCATCATCCAATCGATGATTTCTTCTACTCGCTTGCTGCGGAATGTAAAGAGAACGCCATTGGAATAGTCTTATCTGGCACGGGCACAGATGGTGCTATTGGTATTGAAAGAATCGCAGCTGAAGGGGGTATTACCTTCGCTCAAGATAAAGAATCCGCAAAGTTCGACGGCATGCCCACAGCTGCCATCAATAAAGGTGTCGACTATATCTTAACGCCTGCAGACATTGGAGCTACTTTGGCCCGTCTGCCTCAATCTTGTCGAGTGCAAAGAGGTGCAGTACACCCAAAGGAAACTTCAGCCTCGGCAGAGGAGTTTTCGCAAGTCCAGCAAATTTTAGCATTAGTCCGCCTCACAACCGGGAATGATTTTACTTATTACAAGCTACCAACGGTATTGCGGCGCATTGATCGCCGCATGGCCATGCATAAAATGAACAGCGTCAATAGCTACTTAAATTACTTAAATTACTTAAAAAATCATCCTGATGAAGTTCACAGCCTATTTGAAGATCTGCTGATTAAAGTCACCAGTTTTTTTCGCGATCCTTTAAGTTTTCAAATTCTGCGTGAGCGAGTTATCCTACCACTCTTGAAAAAGCACAATCCAGGCGAAGCTTTTAGGGTTTGGGTGCCGGCATGTGCGACAGGCGAGGAGGCCTACTCAATTGCAATCTGTTTGCTTGAGGCCCTCGATGAAATCAACACATCCCCCAAGATCGAAATATTTGCCACCGATATCAGCGAAGTAGCCCTAGCCCGAGCTAGATTAGGTCGGTACGATCAAAGCATCGTGGAACATCTCTCAAAGGAACGGTTGAGTCGCTTTTTTATCAAAGAAGGTAGTAGCTATCGAGTCATTCCTGCAATTCGCGATAGATGTGTCTTCGCAAAGCAAAACGTGACACGCGATCCACCATTTTCCAAACTGAATTTGATCAGTTGCCGTAATCTTCTCATCTACCTGGCGCCAGGCATTCAAAAGCATGTTCTTGCTGGTTTTCACTTTGGCTTGAATCAAGATGGTTTTCTCTTACTTGGTTGTTCTGAGACAATCGGTGGAGCGATTGAATTGTTTAGAGCTGTCGATCCTAAAGCAAAAATTTTTGCCAAAATACCCTTATCACATCGACCACCAACACCTAAATTTGTGAAAGATGCTTTAGATCGCAAACTTGATCGCAGACCTAACTCTCCTCCGCCTTCTGATGTAACCAGGATTAAGCAAGCCGAAATCAAAACTGACGCTGAAAGAGCTCTCTTAAAATTTCTACCTCCAAGTGTTGTCATCGATGATCGTTATTTCATCCAGCAGTTTCAAGGAGAGACCAGCCTTTTTCTGATACAGCCATCAGGTGAGCCAACAACCGAAATCTTCAAAATGTGTCGACCAGGCCTACTTGGAGAGCTAAGAGCTGCTATAAACGAAGCGACCGTGAAGGGCGCTCCAGTCAGAAAAAAAGGGTCGATTATGGCAGCCGACCATCAGTATTTGCCGGTCGTCATCGACGTCATTCCGTTTTATGACTCAAGCAGTGGCCGACGCTCATTTGTAATACTATTCACCCAAGTTGCTGCTTCCGAATCGAATCGAATTGAACATACTGTCGAAACAACGAACAACATCAAACGCCTTGAACATGAATTGTCTGAAACCAAAGACTATCTGAATGCAATTATTTTGAAGGAACAGGCAACAAACGAAGAACTCAAGTCGGCAAGTGAGGAGATTTTATCAGCAAACGAGGAGTTGCAAAGTACGAACGAAGAAATGGCAATAACAAAAGAAGAAATTCAAGCCAGTAACGAAGAACTTATTACTGTTAACGATGAGCTCCAAAGCCGCAACCAGGAATTAACTTTAGTTAATGACGATCTAGCAAATATTTTCAGTAGTGTGCAGGTTCCAATCGTCATGCTTTCAGCCAATTTTACGATCAGGCGTTTCACACCAATTGCTGAAAAAGCACTTAACCTTTCACCAGAGGATTTGGGAACGGACCTCAGAATAATCAGCTCGAAGCTCAAGGTCAAAGGTCTTGATCAACTAGCCAGTGAAGTTTTAGATTCGCTGATTACCAAAGAAAAAGACATTCAAGACGGAGACGGCCGGTGGTATTCACTACGCATAAAACCCTATCGGACTACTGACAACAAAATTGACGGAACCGTCATAGCACTTATAGATATCGACAAGATCAAACGCAATTACGAACGCTTGCAAATTGCTTACGACTATGCCGACGCTATCATCCAGACGGCACCAATTCCATTGCTCATCCTTAACAAAAATCTAAATGTCGTCACCGCCAACCAGGCCTTTTACAATTTCTTTCAGATGAACCCAGAAATGACTCAATATGTCCCTATATATGATCTGGGAGATGGGCAATGGAAGATACCGATGCTTCAGGAACTTTTAGAGGAGATGCGAACTAACGATGTGCCTATCGAGAAGTTTGTCCTGGAGCACGAATTTCCGCACATCGGCCAACGAACGATGCAACTTAGCGCTCGATGTCTGATACAAGCACCAGATAAACCGGCGAAGATACTCCTCGCTTTCTTTGATATGACAGCAGAAAAGCAAGCAGAAAAAGAAATACGTTCGGCACGGGAGGCTGCAGAATCAGCAAATGTAGCGAAAAGTGATTTTCTAGCAAACATCAGCCATGAAATCCGCACTCCATTAGGAGCGATCCTTGGCTACTCTGAAATATTAGCTGATCCTACCAAGACTCCTGAAAAATCAATCCATTCAGCGACTCGAATTCGTAAAAACGTCGAACAACTCACCGAACTGATCGATGAAATTCTTGACATTGCAAAAATTGAAGCCGGTAAATTTGAGTTTGATCCGATCAACTTCTCGTTGCTACCTGAGCTCGCTGAAACCTATGCGCTTTTGCAGGGCCGCGCCGAAGGCAAAGGTTTAGATTTCCGGGTAAGGTTTGAAGGTTCAATTCCAGAAAAGATCTATACCTGCCCTCGTCGATTACGACAGATACTGATCAATGTTGGTGGTAATGCACTAAAATTTACAGAATTCGGAAGTGTCGACTTAACAGTAAAACTTGAGCCAAAGTCAGACGGCGGTCCGACGAAGCTAACATTTATCTTGACGGACACAGGTTGTGGAATTTCGCCTGATCAACAAACCCGTCTCTTTCAACCTTTTCTCCAGGCTGACAGTTCAGTCACCCGCCGGTATGGTGGTACGGGCCTTGGTCTGATTTTGGCGCGACGGCTGGCGCAGGCTCTTGGTGGTGATGTCGTTCTTACTGAAAGCCAAATAAATCAAGGCAGCACCTTCACGGTCTTGATCGATCCTGGCTCGCTTACTGGGGTGCACATGCTTGATGGTCTGACGCAAGCGGATTTGGAACGTCAGAAACAAGGTATCACCGATTGGTTCAAGAACAACCAAAGGCTAGCAGGCTTGCGCGTCCTTCTGGTTGAAGATGGCCCCGATAATCAATTGCTTTTAGGACATTTTCTTCGCTCCAGTGGCGCTGTTGTCGAGCAAGCAAACGATGGAGCTGAAGCGCTAGATAAAGCTTCTGCAGGCAATTTTGATCTTGTCTTGATGGACATCCAGATGCCAGTTCTTGATGGGTATGAAGCGACTAAGAAGCTACGATCTTCAGGCTTTACGCCCCCCATCATCGCTCTCACGGCACACGCCATGCAAGGTGAACGCGAAAGATGTATCGCTGTTGGTTGTTCGGACTACATCAGTAAACCTGTCAAACCAAATGACTTGATCGATCTGATTGAAGATGTGTTAAAAAAAAAGTCATGAAAGTTCATGTTAGCCCGTTTTCCACAACTCCAGAATATGATTCTATTATTGCTTCAGTGACTCAATTGTTTTTACAAAGTTTACCCAGTCGCTTGGCTGACTTTCACCAAGCGTTACAGCACTCGGACTGGTCAAGGCTTGCTTACTTAGCCCACCAAATGGCGGGTGCTGCGGGTAGCTTTGGATTTCCTGAGCTCGGTAAGCTTGCTGCCAAGATAGAATCCTTGCTGAAGACTCAGCCAAAGCCGGAAAATTTAGAGCTGTTAATGGCGGCTTTTGATGAGCAATGTCAGCAAGCACTCTCAGCCAAGTGTAAAAAGTGAGTCCGGTGACCCTTGAGCGGTAAGCGCTCGGCAATTGACGTTAACGTAGCAAGGCCTCAAAATCCTCAATTGAAGTCGCAAGCGGAAGATGAGTGAAAACAAATCGCAGATGGTACTATCAACTTTATTCATTATATTGGTTATGAAGCTCGACTATCACCAGCTGGTGCTCACTGACTGTTTAGGCGCTATGCACAATTTTCGGAGGAGCTGACGCAGAATCATCAGTTTTGCTCCCGGCTGCCGGGCTAGCGGCGGTGAATAGCGAATCAATCTCATCTGCATAGCGTCCGCTGATTTGCATGCGACGCAGTTTGAAGGTTTGTGTGGTCATGCCAGTGTCCGGGTTCCACTCATCAGCGGTCAGAATAAATTTTTGCGGTATCTCATAGTGCTTGACGTCTTTGGTTAGGTGATCAATTTCGGCCGCAAAAAGCTTCTGTACAGACTGCTGCCGCAGGATTTCACGCAGCTCCTCGTCATGGAGTATCTCATGATGCTTCAAATGGTATCCATTACGCTCTGCGTGATTGACGACTTCGTCAATATTAACACTAATGATGCAGATGTTGTACGGACGGTTTTCACCATAGAGCATGCAGGCAGCTACGAAACGGCTTAATGTGATGCGATCTTCGATCGGTGCTGGCACCACCCACTTGCCGTTTTCAAGCTTGTATCGTTCCTTGATGCGTCCTGTGATTTTTAGAAAACCATCCTCATCAAAATGTCCCACATCACCCGTTCGAAAACCGCCGTCGCTGGTCAGCACCTCGGCTGTTTCCTCTGGTAGCTTGTGGTAGCCTTTCATCACATTCTCGCCATAAACAATAATTTCGCCATCATCGACGCAACCTTTATCTGCAACTGCTTCCTTATCGATAACGACCCGGACGCCGCTGACCGGTTTGCCAACCGTTCCGATACGACAGCAATCACTGCGATTACTAGCCACAAGGGGGCTGGTTTCCGTTAGGCCATAGCCTTCGTAGACCAATATTCCCAGATTGTCCAAAAAGCGTCCGACAGTCGGGTCGAGAGCTGCGCCGCCACTAATTGCGTAGCGCAGGCGCCCCCCGAAGCGACCTCTCACTTTTCCGAAGACCAAGCGATCGGCGACGCGGTAGACCAGTTGGTCAAAGCGAGATACAGATTTTCCGAGTTTTAATTGCTCGGCGATTTGCATGCCGCGGTGATAGATAAAGCGGTTCATAGCATTGCTGTGAGCAATCTTGGTATTGACTGCATCATGGATGCGGTTAAATATACGAGGGACTGACATCAGCATCGTCGGTTTGATCTCAGAAAGGTTATCGCTGATCTTCTCGGTGGATTCAGCGAACGCAGCGGAAAATCCTAGACATAAAAGCACATGAAGCTCGCCTGTTTGACCAAAAATATGGGCCCAAGGCAAAAACGATAGAGTCCTATCTTCAGGAGTAAATGTATAGTCTTGCTGGATGGAGTCAATTTGTGAGAGGATGTTGCGATGCGTAAGGACCACACCCTTTGGCTTGCCCGTAGTCCCTGAGGTATAAATCAATCCCATATCGTCATCAAGCTTTGGTTCACTTGCCGGTGCTGGACGGTCTTTGCCTGTGGCAATCAAGCCTTCGTAGCTATGGAGATTGCTTGCTGGACCATGCAGGTTGATAACATGCTCGAGCTTCTCAGTTTGCGGTAAAATCTTTTCGACGACATCAGAAATTACAGAATTATGTGCGAATACCAATTTGGAATCCGAATCTTTGATGATGTACTCCCAATCGGTACTGCTTTGCGATTCGTACATCGGAACAAATCGTCCCCCGAGACTGTAGGTTGCATAAGCGCACACGGCCCATTCGATTGAATTTCGAGAGATGATGGCGACCGTATCACCTGGACCAAGACCAAGGTTTGCTAAACCGCCGCGGAGATTTGCGACGCTTTCTGCAAACTGCTGAAAGCTGAACCAATGCCAGTCATCTTGAATTTTTGTACCAAACATGGGGCGATCCCCCCATTTCTTACAACTAACTTGCTGCATTTCCACAAGGTTTTTGAATTGTTTCGGCATCTGGCTATCCCTTTTAGCTGTTGGATCGACAGGGGGGTGTCTGCATGTGGCGTGCACTTAGCGTCGCCTAAGACGGAGCTTCGGTCTTGATGCTGAAAACCTTAGGAAATTTTTTGAGCTGATCATCTGAACCTGATGCGACATGACTTAGCTAGCTTTAGCGAGTCAATTCGCGACGATTGTTTATTTTCTGAATTGGCGGTGAGCGTAGATTCCAACGACCCGCTCTTGGCGATTCTTCGAGAAGGTGCCCGGAAACTCCTGACACAAGCACTTGAGGCAGAAGTGGCAGACTATATTGCAAAGTTCTCAGAGCTGCGAGATGACGCCGGCCGCCGCATGGTGGTAAGAAACGGCCATCATCCTGAGAGAACGATTCAAACTGGCCTAGGTGATATTCAAGTCAAACAGCCGAAGGTAAACGACAAGCGGTATGATGAGAATGGCCAACACATTCCGATCGAGGTATGGAAACTGCCAGAGGGCGTTATGTGTTTTTTACTGACGCCGATTACTAGTCCTCAATGAACTCCTGGCTAATGTGAAGGTGAATCAATCGTAGCCAGAAACTCACACGCTTAGTTCGGCTCCAGGTTTAAGCGGAGCATTTCGGGCGTTGGTAGATTGGCTTGGCTGAAAACCACAGATCCTGAGGCATAGTAATCCTAAGAATAAAGGGGCGAAACGCGTTGTAAGGAGAAGGGTCGAGCAAAACTATCTGAATATCGCCACCTTTATCGCGAATGAAATTTCGAATGGCATCCATGCCGACACCGCGCCCTGAGATTTCACTGGCGGCATCTTTGGTTGTTAAACCGGAATGAAAGATTAATTCGGCGGTTTCCTGCTCGGAAATTGCTTCTGAATCTGTGATAAACTCTTCTTTCTCGGCGCATTTTCGAATGCGGAAAAGGTCCAGACCTGCACCGTCGTCTCGGTATTCGATTTTGAGTTGATGATCGAGGTCAATCAAAGTTTCGACGGTGATTTCCCCAGCAATCTCTTTATGCCATTTCTGGCGCTCCTCCGGCAACTCGATGCCATGATCCATAGAATTGCGAATCATATGAACTAACATTCCATGTAAAAGGTTGACGCCTTGATCAGTGAGCAGGACATGCTCGGCATGCAAAGTGATTCTGGGGGTTTCCTTTTTTAAATCTCTTGCCATGGAGTCGATACCTGCGAACGCTTCGGAAAGGATGTCATCGAGTTTAAGAAATCCGTAGTCGAAGACCAGGGTTCTGATGTCATCAAGATAGTAGTGCTGTTTTTCTGAAAGCTGAGTCTGGTAGAGTTTAAGAAGATGTGACGCCATGGATTCACAGATCTTGGCTGGAATTTTTATGGTCCGTTCCGTGAGTAGCCAGCCAAGTTTTTCCTCACCGATATGCTGATATTTCTTAACCGTATCGTGCAGCGTACTGAGCTCTTCGAGCAGGCGATCACGGTTCCATGGTATCGTTTCCTTTTGTAAGCCTTGATAAACCTGTTCGATTTCGTGGGCTGAGTTGGATAGAGCCTTGAGCAGCAGGGTACGGGCAGCGCCTTTGATAGTGTGCATATTTATAAACAGACGTTTGATAAGCTCAGGGCGAGGTTTTTGGGTCAATTTAATCAATTCAATATTGTCGTTTAAGAATGCTTTGGTCTGCACAATAAAGCGCTGAAATCGATCTTCTGGGATTTGCACCAACTCAATCAGCATTTGCATATCAAGCTCACGCTGTTTATTTTCAGCCTCAAGTTGCTTCAGCTCGGTAATATCGCGAATACTGACCAAGACCTTTTCGAGACAGTCATTCGGGTCTAATACGGGATTCCAATCGACCATGAACGTGCGATCGTTGTGGTCACTACCGCGGTGATAAAGTATTTCAGTTGGTAACAAACTACGGTTACCCTCGAAATTTAGCTCGTCTTCACCAAGGGCAATATCGAGTGCATTGATTAGCTGGTCCTTTTGATCATTGTCAAGATTCGTATGGCAGAGGAATGCATCATTCAAATTCTTGTCTTCGATCTCTTTGAATCCAAGTAATTGGCCTAAGTAGTCAGAGTGGTCTTTTCCGATAGGTTGCTTGACACTATCGATGGTGAAAATTCCCTGCTTTATATGCCGAAGAATGGTTTTAATATCTCGGGTCTGACGATCAACTTCAGCCTGCAAATTCTTGCTTAATGCTTCTGAATTTCGAAAGGCTTCGGCAAAGCGTTGAGCAACAATCTGGCTGTTTAAGACAAAAAACAAACTGTAGCCAACGCCGACAGCAGGAACGAACAGATAGGGTTTGTCCTGAGTCCAGAGTAAATCATTGATCGCCCCTGCGATCGCTAAAAGATAGCCGATAAGGCAATACCAGGAGCCGTTTTGTTTTTTAATCACAGCTAGTAACAGGACGACGGAATTGGTGATATTAATCAGCATGGTACTGACATCAAGAAGTGGTTTGCTGAGATTATAATGATCAGCAGTCGGTAAAAGGATGATCAGGCCATAGATCGGTGCCTGACTTAAAACAGCCGCGGTTACATACCACTTCGGGCATACTTCCGGGAAACATTGCCGCAAAAACCAAATGAAGAGAAGAGCACCGGCAGTAAACCAGATGTAAACTAGTTTAAAGGTGACTTCAAAGGTGATCGACCAATCTCCGAAAAGATTGCTGGACCACTGCGTGAATAGAAATGTGCGAACCACATAACTCAAGGCGCAGAGCGAAAGGGCCAAACTCGCCAAGTCTTCACGGCGGCGAAGATATAAAGCGAAACTATATAAAAAGACGAAAAAAACGGTGCCGATCGTCAGATAGTCGATCTGAGTGTTGCGATGGACGGTGAGGTCCACCAAGGATTCTGAGCCAAGTGTCGGGGTTTTCCATAAACCACCCCAACCATGGTGGAAGTTTGCGACTTGGATCAGTAAGTAGTGATCTTGAGGGCTAGTGATTTGGAAAAAGAAGCTAGGTTGACTCGTCATAATAGGCCTGGAATTTTCGGGGGCTTCCGGGTTTAGCCCCTGATCAAGGACGGCATTGATTGTGTTGGCATTGCTAGCGTTAAAGACATAGACACGGCTACTGGAATAAGCCTGCATGCCATAGCCACCATAGCGGCCCTGGGGAATATTAGACAGACGGAGCACATAAGTCGAAAATCCAAAATTGGGGTTTCCATACGCGGCGGGATCAGATTGAAACCCATGACCAGGTATCGCCAAGGCCATGTTACCAAGATCCTTACGCTCCAGTCTTTGAATAAATTGCTGAGGTGAGATGATTTGCTCTGGAAAAATCATCCAGTCTTGATGCAGCTTCAATTCCTTTTGCTTACTTAGAAGGCTGCCGTCAACGCTAGCAGTCTGGGCGTCAGCAGATTGTACAATTGTGACCCAAATGATACCGAATAATAGACTAGCTATGAGCTTAACCACAACGATCTCCCTTAGGTACCTAAATACCAACAAACCGAATATCGGTGGATGAAGAATCTTGCTTAGGGATCTAGTCCAAAGAACTTATATACCACTGTAATAATAGCTAGTTGCAAAATTAAAATCGCAACATCGATGCATGAATCCTCGTATCTCGAATCGACTCCTCGGGTTTAGTCGGAAGGCATATAGACAGCCTTGAAAACCGAGACAGCGCCGACAGTACCAATGAAAAGAGCAACAGGCACCGAGAGCCAGGTTAGAATCCCCCCGATCATCAAGACGCCCGCAACTCCCTCTGCAAAGGGATGTATCAGAGCTTACTCGGAAACTGAATAATTTTTGCTAAGCTGTGGGGCTGGTCGCACTAAGGCTGCCAAGCGCAGCGGAACCCAAAGGCTAAATTCGCAGTAAACTGGTCGTCGAACATACCGGCCGAGAACGAGCCGGCGTTGACTCCTCCGTTCCAGAATAGGCCGCGCAGCATAGCGCCCCCACTCGCATTGGCTCCAGGATGCATGCGGCCAATTCCCTGCTGCGAGTTCCAGCTATTGTTCCACCAAGGCTGGGCGCTGTTCACCGGCACTAAGTGAGCTTTGGGGGTGGTGGCCGAGCCAGTAATCGAGGCAAATTCATAATAGAGCGCTTGGGCCGGTGTGGGTTTATCGCTGGCGTTGAAATAGTCGACCCAGTTCCAGAGATTACCGCCAATATCCCAAACCACTGCTGCATTGGAAAGCATACTTGTGCGGCGTTCGACAAAATTGCCCGTGCTGGATCCTATGCAATCGGACTCCACGAAGGCGTCATCATCATTAGCGTTAGCGGCGCAAGCTCTGTCCGGATTGTTATCGCTATGACCACGGCGCAGAATGCCAGTACCGACGGTGCCGCCACTCCAGTTGGAGCCGACGTTTGCTAAATTGGCCGCTATTGTCATCCACTCTGCGTTCGTGAGTAAGTGATAGCCTATGCCAAGGCTAGCACAGGCGCTCAAGGCAGAACTTTGCGTGATATTGGCCCACGGCGCAGTACCGGCTTGAGAGGTCGGGACGTTGCTCAGATTCGAAGCCGCATATTTTTGCACGCAAAAGGCATTGGTCCCATAAATGCTATCCCCGGGCACCGGTACCCAAGTCCCGCCGGCCAGTCTTGTGCAGCTTAGAGATAGCCCGCCTATTTCCCGGAACTTAGTCCCAGTATCATCCTCCACGGTTAGAAAAAACCTGATGTCGTTCTGGGCCGTCTGAATTTCATCCAAGCTGGATCCCTTGAGCGTAATCTCTACGTGCCACTCAAGACTGGTACTCAGCTCGGCAATGAAAGCCGTCACAGGACTCGTTACATCGACGACCTGATAGGACCATTGCCTATAAGCAAAGCTGCTGATATCGACTTTGTTGCTACTGACTTGATCACGCAATCCGCAATTGATAATGGTTTCAGGATTTTCCGCAGTGGCAGCTTTGGCTTCGGCACAAATTAAATAGGAACCCGAGATGTTCTGTGGTGGACTGATGCTCTCGTCGCTATCTTCCGCGGGCTCCCTGTCTAAGGGCACTGGTGCCGATAAATTTTCAGGAGCTTTCTCCTCGCCATTAGTCTCGATCAGTTCGCCGGGCAGAATAGATCGCGACTCCGTCAGACTTGCTTGACTGCAAGCGAAGCTGTGGAAAAATAGCATTATTACGATTAGTATAACTTGACCCAAGCCATGCTGCATTTTCAAATCCTCGTCTTAGTATTAAGCATCGGTCGTTAGGCTAGATAAGTTAATTCTTCTCATTATCTTCAATAATATTTGCTGAGTAGAAAGCTAGTTTCTGACACTTGCGCGCCAGGAACTAATTATTAGCACTCAACTCCTGCTCACCAAGTGGCCGCAAAAAATGGCAAGTTTTTTTTGCTAAAAGGACGTTCAATGTAGCTTCTATCGATGATGCATTAGGCAGGGGCTTTTTGTTCAGGTGAACTTCGGCAGATTAGGGCATTGATCCTGTCTGATCGTGGCGTCGCGAAAAGCAAAGTGATCTAAATGGTTTTTGTGAAAGTGGTTTCTTATTAGCTTCTTGGATTTTTTTTGAATTTGATGCACAAATAGAAGTATCTACCTGACTCCGGCTGATCTGTTTGATCAGCCGGGCGAGAAATTGTAAATATGAAGTTGTAACTCATCATTTTGTTTTTCCTGCACAACTGAATTTGTCCTAGAACTCAGTTAGAGAAGTACATCAAGGTCATTGCCTCGATGGCCACTAAACCAGTTAGCCAGTTATTACGTATGGCCCCTACGGATACAGCATTCACCATGGCACCATCGTTTGAGGTGACGAGCTGACTACCAAAGCTAATTATTATCGTTCCATTGGGATTCAGAGTGACCAAGCAAGGGATGTTTCGATATACCATACCGTTTGAAATAACCGTAACAAAGGAAGTTATCAACACACGGGCTGTCGGCAACAAACCTGCTGGTAAAGAGCCTATCATAATATCGCTTTTCGTCAGCTTTTCGTCGAGTCCAACAAAACGTGGCAGGCTTAGCCAGGTAACTGGCCCCATCTTCGCATAAGAGGCTTGGAGCGTTGTAGAATATGATTGCGCGTCTGAAATCGACAGATTGACATTGCCTGTTTCATAAGTCATCAGGGTGTTGTTTGTGTTAGTCGCGCCGTTTATTCCAACAGAAGGTAATTGCATACCTTTTGGTGCATGGAATGCACCGGTACCATTAGAGTTTGTGACTTCATTGGCTTTCAAGCTATCGACCGTCGCCTCATAGACACTAATCGTTCCCGTTTCGTTCAATGCGTTCAAAATTTCAGTCGTCGTTACAATACCTTGAGGACCCATAGGACCTTGAGGACCCATTGGGCCTTGGGGACCCATTGGACCTTCCGGACCCATTTCACCTTGGTCGCCTTTTTCACCTTTTGCACCAGCGATGCCTTGCTCACCTTGCGGGCCTTGCTCACCTTGGGGACCTTGTGGTCCGGCTACACCAGGCAAACCCCGGGGGCCTACCTCACCTCTTTCACCAGCTATACCCTGCGGTCCTTGCTCACCTTGGGGACCAGCTACACCAGGCAAACCCCGCGGACCTTCGTCACCTTTTTCACCGGCGAGGCCTTGCGGGCCTTGATCACCTTTATCGCCCTTATCACCTTTCGGACCGGCAATGCCAGGCAACCCCCTAGGACCTACCTCACCTCTTTCACCAGCTATACCCTGCGGTCCTTGCTCACCTTTGTCGCCCTTATCACCTTTCGCACCAGCGATGCCTTGCTCGCCTTGCGGACCTTTTTCACCTTGTGGACCTTGCGGACCAGCTAGGCCTTGCGGCCCCTGATCACCTTTATCACCTTTATCACCTTTATCGCCTTTCGCACCAGCGATGCCTTGCTCACCTTGTGGACCTTGAGGTCCCTGGTCACCTTTGTCGCC
>JBMDZZ010000012.1:0-218497 GCA_048816425.1 Oligoflexus sp. FD111 | reverse complement strand
TTTTACCAACTTCTCAGGGTTTTGACAGTAAGGACACATCGCTTCTACCTCCCATCCATCTGCTGGGAGCACTATGCAGCTAAACTAGCGATGACATCCAATGACATGGAATAGCAGATACCCAATTAGCAAGGTCAGTTTATGAATATAAGTTAGGCTGTATGCTTCATGTAATCGCTGCTCATGTTCTTAAATAAGTGGGTAGGTAGTTGGATCATAAGGGCAAATGGCAGGTTATTTCTCTATTTTTTATTTAATCAAAAAGAAAATATGATAATAAAATTTTATAAAATCAATTTGTTGCTTGCTGGTTTTCGTGTGTATGGGTTGAAATCTTCCATCCAAGGCCTTATCGAATGTCTGCGTCATCAAAAGCTTGCTGGTGATAACGCAGATTTCAGTAAGGTATTAAGGATATATCAAGGCTGTAACCGGCCGATGATCAGAGCGAAAGGGATCTTTATCGCAGTACTCAGGTTCTGGGAATTTGATTTTCGAACTTGCTTTCCAGGATCGAGCTTGTGAGGAGAGAAAAATAAAATCCAATATGGTGTTATATCTAGGGCTGCATTGGGTTTTAATCAATTCATCAGGTTGAACCCATTGAAAAGTTTCATCTTTGGTCAACAAATCATAACCTAAATCCCGTCCTTTCCTTTGTAAGTCCCAATCAAAATTATAATCACCGACGGCAACAATTGGTACAGAACTTTGACGACCCCACTCATTCAATAGACGCGCTTGTTGGTGCCGATCGCTGGCACGACTTCGATAGAGGTGATTGTTGACAAACTTAAACCGTTCACCGCTTGATATAATGCGTAAGCTTGCAACGAGAGGCGCTCGAACGCGTCCTTGGATATTGATCCACTCTAGCTCTTCAAAACTTTCCAGCTCGAGGATTTGAGGATTATAGGCAATAAGTAGCCGATCGCCACCACCGCTTTTCCCAAGTACACCCTGAAATGCTTCACCATTGATTTGGCTTAACCCTTCTATAATAGGCTCATACCAGTAACTATAGACCTCCTGGAATCCCCAGATATGGACACCACGACCAAAAGTCTTCAGATCTTCCAGAAGGTAGTCGATATCAGCACCTCCCGACTCCAAGTTAAAACTTGCCACTCTAATTTGAGCTAACGATATGCTACTGAGAAAAAAGCACACTACGAGCATGAGTCGAATCATTCGCTGTTACCTCGGTTTGCTATTTTTGGTTGTATTTATTTAAGCATTATGGACGGAAAGGCTTGCTAAATACAATTTAGAAAAGGCAAATGGAGGCGAACTTGGATGATAAGTTCGATTTCACGCGAAATAAATTTTTTCGCTTCTATGAACGACAAAATTTCATCAGTTGTTTATTGGCAATTTTTATAAATATTGGGCGCTGGCATTTTGTTTTTTACTGCCAGATACAGAAATTAATCTTCATCAATGCTTTGCATCAAAAATAGGATTTTACCAATGTCGAGAGGTTTTAAAGAAACAAAGTGTTTATTATTTGCGAGTATCTTTGCCAGCGGATCGACCAATTGCTGTTCGGAACTCAGAATGATGAAGACACCTTCGTGCTTTTTTAAGAGGCTGAGCTGTTTTTTAGCTTTTTCGAGAGGCATTCGGTCGATATCAAGTATGACCGGATATTTGTTCTGGGAGGCTTCTTCTATGATGTCATTGAGATCATGGTAAGTTTGAGGACTAAATTTTAAGGAACGGAAAAGGTCTTCGTAGTCTTTCGTTGCTTGTTTCGTTGCTGCCATTAGAACAATTGGCCGGATTTTTGTTGGCGGTTTCGCCAGGTTTTCATCTTTTAGATATGCATTTGCGATGTCGGTAACGGTAATTAAACCGATAATATCCTCGACATCAATGCCCTTGGTGGTGATGGGGAAGTGACGGATGTGGTACTTAAAAAACATATGGCGGACATCATCTTCAAGCTGCTGCAAGCGTGCAAAATGCACTGGTCGGGTCATAAAAGCTTCGACCTTTGAGCTTAGCTTTTCGACCTTGTCGAGTAAGGTAAACTTTTGCACGATATCCCGCTCACTGATCACTCCTACGACCTTAGCTTCACTTGTGGCAAATATGCTACTGATGTTGGATTCACGCATGATCTTGATCGCTTTTTCCATAGATTCTTGGGAATCAATGAAAATCAACCCCCGTTTAATCAGCTTTTTCATGGTGAATCCTTATAGCGGGTTGCATGCATGTTAATGAAAGCGAAGATGGAAATTGGCAGTCCAACCACGAAGATTTTCGCTGCGAAAGTCTTGGACCTTCGACCCACTCAAATAACGATATGAT
Organism: Oligoflexus sp. FD111; assembly: GCA_048816425.1. Taxonomy (GTDB): domain Bacteria; phylum Bdellovibrionota_B; class Oligoflexia; order Oligoflexales; family Oligoflexaceae; genus JBMDZZ01. Next base: position 216,181 of record JBMDZZ010000012.1, on the reverse strand, counting down.
AAGCCGATGCCAAATTGCATCCAAGAGCTGAGATTGACCGCAAGTCCAAACTCAGGCTCAATAGCAAGGAGCATATTTGTATGCTTCGTTTCGCTTAAGGTTTGCACCTTCGCCTGGCCGGTTCCTAACAAGAAGCTACCATAAAATTGCGTGATACCATCGGCTTCAGGCATCCCTCCCCATACGAAGCCGCCGTATCGAATTTGGTAATTCGTGCTTGGATTGTATTCGATCCGATCGTCTGACTGATAATATGCCAGACCTAAACTTTTCCCACCCAGTTCACGAAAACCAAGGCGTAATCCCCTTAAGGCGAGGGCTTCACCATGTGGATTGGCTTCTTTTATACTGAGTTCCAAATACGGGCTGAGCTGGCCGCCACTGATACCTTCTGTGATTGAGCGGGGCTTGGCACTGTATTTTCCGGATTTCGATCGTGACTCGCAGTCGACTGTGATGCCAAAAAACGTCTTTCGACTGCAATCGCAGTCTTGGCTTGCTTTGTTGGGAGCAGATTCTTGTGCCCGGGCTACCATAGTTCCCCAAGTTACTGAACTTAGCAGTATCAAATGTAGTCGCATGGTTGATCCTCTATCTTGATATTATGGGCCGAAATCCCCGGTTGGCAATAGCATATCTTGGGATGAAATAGATGTGAGCTAGTTTATTTTTTGATCAGAATGATGAGAATTGCGAGAAGAAGTGCTCTCGGCCAGACTATTACCTGGACGGGGCATTGGATATCATTTTCAGGGAAAAAAGGCAATAAAAATCGAATCCCCTTGGAACGAGGGATTTGACTGATCTTTCTAATCACTGAATCTTACCAAGTCAGGATGGCTTTTAAAGGCAGCTGTGGAGTGGTTTTAATGGGCGGGTAAAAAGAAAATGCCCCAGCACCGTAGTGGCACCGGGGTAAAAAAGAAACCCTAGCTTGTGAAAGCCAGGGCTCCAAACAATTCAAAGAGATTCGAACAAATGCGGAGAAACAAAGTAGGCGTCCATGCCCAACTAAGGTAATAATAACTTCAATTATCGCCTTTTAAAGCTCCATGCTTTTTCTTAAATCTGTCGATCAGGACACTTTTAATTCCAACCAATTCCGCCGCCCTAACAAGCTTCTCAACCGCTTCTGGGCTGTAGTCCTTAGCTGAGTATTCCGGACTCTTTGGCTTGCGACCAGGCTTGTGAGGACGGGCCACATGAAACCTCGGGTTGCCATATTTAGTGACCAATTCCAGGATCTCTGGATCTGCCGATTTGCGCAGTTTTTTGAGCGTGTAAAACAAAGGATATTCATATTTTTGACTGGGTAGGGTTTTGTTTTGTTCCACCCATTGTAACAGTTCTGCTTTGCGCTCAGGCCAAGGTTTATTCTTCATAAGCATGCATCCTTCGTGAATCTATTGGTCTTGACGATTAGCCCACCAACCGCTCCGATTGTTTCCTTAGTCACGTCCACAATTTGAAACGGTTTGCCGACCAGAATGCGTGCTAATTTGCGGCTTAAGGAAGCATAAGCTGGGTGGTTTCCATGACCATTGGACTCCATACGACGAAGGGAAGCCTGGACTCTAATGATCACATCTGTGGTATTCATTCGCCGTCCCTCACTGCAATAATACACTCTCCCACAGGGTTGTAGACGCAACGCCAGCCAAAACCAGCTAATAAATAGATCAGCCGTTCTTTGCTAGCCTCCTGCCACTGACCTATATGGCGACATCTCACGCTCAAAAATGATGAGTTTTTATGCTTTTTGCCCAGGCTCTTTTCTGTCAAAGTGTGGTGCAGTTTTTCAGCTTCTTTACGTGCAACCTCAGCATGGTGTGGCGACAGGGATGGTCTGCCTTTACGCTGGATCTCTGGACATCTTATGGCTCGAATTTGGCTCATTTGCCTACCTCCCCAAAATGCTCCTTAAGCATTTGGTAGATAGCCCGCAGTGAGTCGGGGTTGTGTATTATTAAAGATTCCACATCCTCGGAGACAATATGTCCTAATTCCGGACAGATCCTTTCCGGTGTCTCTACACAAAGCACCTCGAAGCCATTCGTGCCAAGGTGTTGTTCGTAGCGTTGTAGGTACACGCTACCTTGCTTATTTTGTTCCAACTTGAAGGGGTGTTTGCTGGTTATTATTTTGGGTTTGTCTGTCGATTCACTCATTACGTTTTCCTTAAATTAATCTTCGTTTTGTTAATCATTTCAAGGGGCGAAAAGTTACGCCCCTTGTTATTGTTACTTCTTTTTGCTTTTGAGCTTTTTTACCACATGCATTGCCCTGTAATGCGAGTCCAATTCCAACTTAGTTTCGTGCAGCTCGGTCTCCAGCTTTTTAATTTGTTTGGTTTTGACACCGGAATTGGCTAGGGCTGTGGCTGTCTTGGTATCGCTTATTTGAGCTTTAGTCCGGATAGCCTCGTCGCGCTCCATGCAAGCCTGTTTGTAATTCTGTGCTAGTTGAAGGAAGACGTCAGGATTGGCTAGGTCCGGAATCGATGTGATTTGATCTTGTAGACCGTTCGACCACACTAGTTTCTCACACTCAATAAAATAGGCCCTGACATCGTCACCCTTCTGACAACGACTCATCATACAAATCATTTTTGCAGTATCAACGGTGACCCAATACTCGGTTTTTGGCCTTCCTCTATTTTTGGAGGAAGTAGGGAGAAATCCATAATCATTACCTTTTTTAAACCTTTGGGACTCTACATTGTCTCTGGCCCAGTTCAAAAAGCTATTGCCTTTGGCAGGCGACAACTGCTGCCATACGTCCCTAAGCAACACCTTAGTGTCTCCTGGTATTGGCTGCGGTGGCTTGGTAAAATCAACCCTAATTACATTGTTGCCGTCCACCACTACTTGCTCACTCATCACACTCACTCCTGTTTGTTTTTGTTGCTTCATTTGTCCGACTGACTTGACTACGTACTCTGTCATTTTCAAAACTCCTGTTTTCTGATCATTTTAAGTTCTCTATGGACGTTAATTGGTAGTATTTTGGCGAATTCCTCATCTGAGGCTAACATCATCAATTCTTCATTTCGCTCCAACCAAGTCTCAAGTTCGTCCCCTTTATAGCCCGCACCATTAAGTGCATCTGCGATAGCCTCTAGGCGCAAATCCACGTTTATTGGCTGGTGGTCACCGTTAGGTTGCTGGGAGCCTACGGTATGCTTAAGTTTTTTGAGCTTGTTTAACTTGTTGGGTTTTTGTTTGGGTGGGGGAGCGTCCTGCTCCGATTCGACTTCCTTGTCTGGGTGCGATTCACTCTTGGCTTTATTTGATTTAGCTAGTCGGGCATCTAGCCATGCTTGGCAGGCGTCGGCTTGATTAATAAAGGATTGCTCGACCACATCTTGATCATCCGTACCGAGGATGTTTTCCCATAAATCACGTCTCAGTACATAGAGCCCAGGTAGGCGCCTTACGCGGTCAGGCTGGACTTCGCAGGTGAGCCATTGCTTTTCAATTAAATGGCTAAGGATGAGACTGTTAGCGCTACCATTGGTCGAGGCTCGCTTGTGGTTCGGGTCACCAGCTAGCATGTTACCGGCTTCCGTAGCTGAGAATAGGAATACGACCTTGCCTTGAGTGAATGCTGCGTTTAACAAGGACGCCACTGCACTGGCTCCGACTGAATCAGCTTTGCTATACAGGGTAGCAAGGATGGTTTTGAGTTTGGAGTCTTCCATTTCGGATACTATTTGGAAAGTCCTAGGTTTCAAGAACTGGCCTCTTCCGGCTTGGATTATCTGGTCTGGTTTTATCAGGGATTCTAAATCTTGCATGGCTGGTAACCTCTCACTGCCTTTAAGGTGATTGCTGTCTCGAAACCAATCACCATTTTCGAGACAGCGAGAGGTCGTACCCCAATTATACCAATCTGACTCAGTCTTAAATGGTCGGAATAGGTTATTTTGGTCCCGTTTGAGGGTTTTATTTTAAAATTATCTTTTATATAGCTGATATTATTATCTAAAATATTTTAAATATTTATTGACTTATTCTCTTGGATGTGATTTTGGTTGCGGGAAGGATGGTGAGGTCTATATAGCTATGGGCCGATTCTTGGCCACAAGGTGGGTGTTTGCGACTGAGTGAGAGCCTTTTCCAAGTCGGTGACGGACTTCGGGTGTAACCTCTGAAATCAATTAGCTATACCCTTTACTGTACCCTTTCGATACCTTCTAGAGTCCCTAAGAGTTAAGAAGAGGAAGAAGATGGAGAATTAGGAATTGGGATTAAGATGTGGAAGAAGAATTGAGAAAAGAATTGAGAGAAAAATATAAGAGCAATTGAGAAGCTTTTAATTTTTTAAACTGTGAGGGCCGATTCTTTTCCACATAGCAATAGAGGCAAGCTGTGGGAAAGAACTTGATCAAGGAAGAATATGAGAGCATGACTTTGTCGAGTGTAACGAGCAAAGTTGGGAGCTCTTTAAGTTGAAATGGAAAAGCAAGTAGGGAAGGGTTCCGGTTTTTAGATGAATTGCGGACTCAAGCAAAGTATAGGCATTTACTATAATCTCCCACATCAGCAAACGGACACACGTCTGTGGGAAAGCTACCCTCTCGTCCAATACGAAAGAGCTCCCCGTAGATCTCAAGTTGTTTTTGCTGGCTTTGCATTTTAAGGCCACACTCAGCTTCAACCATGATGTGGCTCGATCCCATTTGCTGTACGGTCTGAGTCTTCTTACGAAGATATTTGCAGACTCCACTCATACCCACTCCCCAACAAACAAAATTAACCCAACACCATAATCATCCCATACCCTAACCCAAACCGACAACGTGACCACAGCCACGTATTACTCCAACCCAGTAATAAACGCATGAATCAACCCACTGATTCACTTAATTAATCAAGTACTTAAGTACGTATGTAATTAATCAGCTCAAGTTTGGGAGTAGGAAAGGCGAAGAGTTAATTAACAAAGCAGCCTCCCAATTAGTGGTAACAATAGGAGGTTAACATGTTAAAAAGACAGCAAGAAACCACCGCAGAACGCATCGACTTTGTTGAGAAACTAAACAACGAATACGGGCTGTACCCGGACCAGGCCGCAGAGATACTTACCTGCACACCCCAGCAATTTGCAGAGTGGCAAACCCTTGCACAAGGCGATTTACAGCCAATTGATGCCAGCGTAAGGGCATCCCAGGTTTAAGCCCACCACGGGCTTGTTTTCGGCCTTAGAATCGATTTACAAGCAAGCTACAGCCCAACCACACCAAAGGCTCCACTAGGGAGCCCTTTTCAATTTAGCCAGCCATAAACCACACAAGCCTACCCTAAGTCGATTTTTCGAGATTTGTTAAAATTACCATATAGCCGGGATTGGCCCAGCAATTTAGTAATTTGGAGAAGTACATGGAAAAGAACCCGTTGTTAGACACAATACGCGCCTTTGCAGCAAATTTAGCTGAATTAGGTATTGAAGAGGATTGGGAGGTTTTGGTTAGCAGGGATCTATTCGAAAAAATACATGATGCGATAAAGGCTGATAGTCCAGTGTGTGAGGACATGTTTGGCAATCCAAGACCGATGCCTGAGAACCCCAAAGGCGCTATCGTCGAGTGTTCTGAGAATTGTGACTTCCTATTTTTAGTGCCTAGTGAACAACGAAAAATAGATGGGTATAACGCATTAAAAAGATTGCCAGCATTTGAACCAAGCGCTCAAACCAAAGCCCTTTGCAATTTAGCCGAATCAAACCACAAAAAGCCACAGACGGAGATCATGTAATGGAGTTATTCTGGTCAGCATTGCTGAGTTTAGCCTTTTTCGCATTAGCCATCTGGATGCATTTTTCGCAAAAACGAAGCAGAGACCACATTGAGTATCTAAGCGAGCGCATTGATGGCCATAGGGAATGGCTTGAAACACTGGATGCTGCACAGCCCATCACCCAACACCTCGACCTCAAGGTGTGGTCGACCCTAACTCCGGAAGAAAAGGAGCGAGTCAGAAATAGCCCTTATGCTAAGCGGGTAAAAGCATTGCTAGATTCCATACAAGAGCAAGAACAGATAGCGGAGCAGTGGAAGCGAGAACATGACCGAGGACGACAGCTATGAAAGCCGGTAGTAAGGAATTCGCATCACTGCAACGCGAATGGTATGAAAAGCTCATCACTGGCTGTGGCATGAAGCGATCCGACGTCTATGAGCAGGAGAACCGAGAAGGTCAATGGTGTGAAGAGACCGCCAAGGATTTTGCTTACCGCAGGGTTTTCTACTGGAGAGCCACGAAGGAAGACTTCGCCACGAAAAACGGAGATCTAGCCAAAAACCGAGAATGCTGGAAACTCTATTATATTGATGACTTAACAATCAAGCAAATAGCCGGCAGGTTAAACAACAACTTCCAGAACGTATGGCGCAAGTTGAATACCCTCGAGCAAAGATACTTGAAGGCAAAGCACGATGGGCGCCTAGAGGCAGAATACGACTCAGACGCTGAATATGACCAATTCCGGATAATGAGACGAAAGCTAATAGGCATCATTCATGATAAGTCACCACACGCGACCTGGAGGGAAATCACCAACCGAGCAGACTACCTCTTGCAAAGCGGCGGATTTCGCAAATTGCTCCCGGTGGAAGAAATAAAACCAGAACCGACCCAAGCATGTGTAGAACAAAACGCCTATATATGAGACCTGGAGAAAAAAACGGTGCGACTCTACCCAAAAGACTGCAGGCTAGAGTGAAAACAAAGCGACCAAATGCTCCAGATCCCACCCGCCAAAAACCAAGAAGAATCGAAAAATCCCCTGAGTAAAATATGAAATGAAAATCACATGCATACCAACGCACTTGATGTTAGGTCACCTGGCTAGGAAGCACCATTTATGGCTCCGATGCAGGAAGGACGACAATCATCTGTGGCAGGTAGTGATAACCGGATATATTCCAAACCAATTGGAAAACAGCATAGAGATCAGAACAGCATCCCTAAGCAAAGACGTCGCCACAGCTAGAGCATGTAAGAGGCTTTGGATTGAGTTGAATAGGGAAGAAAAACGCCCTTAGAGCGATAAAAGCCCCTAGAATCGATAAGTGACCGGATATCTCTTAAGCAACTGAATTAATAAGAAAAACAACCAATAAATAAGTGAGTAGAACCGAGCAGTTACCGGACATCTGTAAGGTACTTAAGGTATTGAATTAATTAATACTGAGTTGAGAAAGTCCTCAGTAACGGAGCGATATACCATGGCACGAAAGAAAACACTGATATCCAGGGAGACCGTCCGCAAGACAGTCACTGAGCTGGTATCCCGTATGATCAACACAAACGACCCTAGGATGGGCTTAGTGGCAAAGATGGAAGCAGACATCGAGGCAATGGATAAGGCTAGTGACCGATTCAAGGCCAGGCTAGAATTGCTGAAATTTGTGTGCCCGCAGATGTCCAGCATTAAGGTTGAGCAGGAAGATACCGGAGCACCTCTAACCAAGATAGTGTTCCAACGTGCGGAACCACATGACAGTCGATTGAAGGCAGTACCTGAAAAAGATTAAATAATTCTATTAACCAGCGACCCTTGATTTTTAAATCAATATACCGATAAGGGTAATGTAACTTATCGGAGGTCGAGTATGCAGTATATTTACACGAGAGTCAGCACGGATCAGCAAACCACAGATTGCCAAACCATTGATCTTGCCAAGAAGTACCCAGAGGCTCAAATAGTGTCGGAGACATGCTCAGGCGCTAAGGCAAGGCCCTTGTTACAAGAACTCCTTACAAGGCTTCAGAAGGGCGATACATTGATCGTGGCGGCATTGGATAGGCTCGGTCGCAGAACTGTGGAAGTCCTCAACCTAATCGAAGATCTAGATAAGCGTGGAGTGGTCCTAATATCGGCCAGGGAAGGGTTAGACTACTCGACCCCATCAGGCAGAATGGTGACGCAAATGCTAGTGTCTGTGGCTGAAATGGAGCGCAGCATGATCAGTGAGCGCACCAAGGCAGGACTTGCCCAAGCAAAGGCTAAGGGCAAGAATGTAGGTGGGCACCGCATAGGATCTGGCAGACCTAAGTCCCAGCCTTCACAAGATGATTTAAACAAGATCAGGAAGTTACACAGTAAAGGACTGAGTACCAGGGAGATAGGCGAACTAATCGGTTACTCCCAGAACAAAGTGTGGAGGCTGTTGCGCAAGGCAGTAGCATAGCAGCCCACAACCCCTTGAGGGGACGCACCATCTAAAGGCTCTGACTCCACCCTCGTCCGGAGATATATCTGAAAACCGGAAGACTTGCCTAACTACTTAATAACATTAATAAAATATACCACCAAGAAGAACCACCAACACTGGAGGGCAAGGAGGCTTAGCGCATGACTGAAAACGAGATAACCAAGCAAATAACCTTGCTCGATAAACAGCATGACTTTGTTTTCTCCGACACCTACGCAGTGCTTTTGTCAGCTGGCCTTGGCTACGGCAAAACCAAAGCAGCCACCGCCTTTGTCATCCGCATGGTCACCGAGCAACCAATAGACGTCCCTGGTGTGATAACCGGCAATAGCTACAAACAGATCCATCGGGTCATTCTCCCACCACTCAAGGCAGCCTTGGATGAAGCAGGGATAAAATGGGAATGGCAAGAATTAAAACAAATACTGATTGCCAACGGGCGAACTATATACATATCCACTTCCGATCAAGAGGGCATCAAGTCGATTCAGGGCTCTGAATTGGGATGGGCCTGGATGGACGAAGCCGAATACGCACCGTATTCTTCCACGACACTTGTGGAAGAACGGCTAAGAAATCCCAGGGCCAGTGGACTTTACCTACGGCTTACATCTACCAAGAACGGCTTCAATGAATACTACGACCTTTTCGAAGCCGGGAATGATCCAAATTACATACAAATCGAGGCTACTCCGTTTGAAAACCCTTTCCTTCCACCGCAATATCTACCAAAGCTGAAGGCGAGGCTCACGAAAAAAGAGTATGACCAGCAAGTTCTTAATAAAAGGGTAACTTTCGGCGAAGGGCAAGTCTTCGATGAGTTTGAGCAAGACAAACACAGCTTCGAATTCGACCACGATTCCCTGACCGGTCCAACCTATGTGGGTTGGGATCAAAACACCGGAAACATGTGTTCTGTTTTTGCAAAATACCAGGACGGGGTGTTCTACTTTTATGATGAAATGCACCATCCAGGCAACGCCACCGGTGCAACTAGGGAACTAAAAAAGAGATTCCCCAACCCAACTGAAGAAAACCCGCTGATTGTCCCAGACTCTACCATAAGAAACAAACACGCCACTAGCAGTGTTACCGGTAAGCAGATCCTGCAGGAGGCTGGTTTCGAGGTATTAGACACCAGAAACCCACACATCAGTGCCCGCCAAGAAACCATGAATGCCAAATTTTACAATGGTGGCAGGGATGAGCTAAAGATTGTCATCCACCCACGTATGAAGAGGACGCTGAAAGAGCTTTCGACCTTAAAACATCAAGACCACGAGGGCAGCACAGCCCATTTCAGCGTGGCTATGGGCTACGTGATCTGGAAACTGGAGCCAATGAATCCCATAAACAGGCGCGAAGCAACCAAACCGCAAATCATCCGACTCTAGAGAAGAGACTTACCATATGACGCATGAAGAATTCATCGCTCAGATTAAAACTGAGATTGAGAATAACAAAACCAACCGCAATGTGGCTTTAAGACTCCACAAAGTCTACGAAAAAGGTATTGTGGAAGAAACCAGAAACAGCATGTTTGGGGAACTTTCGCCCACAGTCTACGCCAGGGCCAAGGACCGTGTAGCAAATATCAATCTGATTGCTCAGGTCGCTGACCGAACCAGTAGGGTTTACAACAAACCCGCAACTCGCAAGGTCGAAGATCCCCAAGCACAAGAAATAATAGATTGGTATCGAGATCAGTTACATCTCGATGAAAACATGCAGGAAGCAAACAAACTCCTTGAACTCAATAAACAATGTTTCCTTGAGCCTTATATGGGTGCAAAGGGTCCTAAGATCCGAGTCCTGACCAGCTATCAGGGAATGGCTCATTCGGATTCAGAAGAAGATGTAACTCAAACCACTGCCTTTACGAAATTCTTAACGCCTAAAACCATCAAAATTAAAAAGCATGGGATATCCGAGCTTGTCCAGGTTGAACGGTTTCGAACCTATACGGATGCTGAGATAATCGATTGGGACACCAACGCCGGAATTACATCGGTGATAACCAACCCGATTGGTCGTATTCCTTTTATCAACGTGCATTCTAGTAAATACACAGTCAGCCCTAGTGCTAGCATCGACGATCTTGAATCTGCAGTGCTAGTTAACAAATTATACAGTGATGTATTCTATGCGATAAACTACACGTGTCACTCGCTTTTCACCGCAAGGGATTGCAAGTTACCGGATAATCCGGTGTTCGATCCAGCCACCATCTTTGTTTATTCGTCAGCCAACGTCGGACAAGACGGCAGTCTTACAGGTCCCGCAGGCAGCGTCGATATATTGAAACCGGAGCTAGACGTCGACAAAATCCTAAGCTTGATCGAAGCCACGACCACGGCGCTGCTGGAAACCAAAGGGATCAAAGCGGGTCAAAGTAATCAGAGATTAGAGCGGCCCAACGCCCATGCGTCCATCATAGAGCAGGCAGATACCACAGCTTACATCACCAAACGAGTCACTCTTTTTGAAGGTATTGAAGATGCCCTCTGGGATCTGATAGCCACACTCCACAACACCTTGTGGATCTTTGACGACCGAGTAAAGGTTAAGTCCAGGCTGAATATCGATAATCTTGAGGTCATTTTCTCAGAAGTTAAGCCCGTTGAGCTGCGCTCCGAGTTGCTAGCCAACCTAGAAAAAGCAAAGGAAATGCGACTCACCACAAGGCGTAGGCAGCTGGGAGAGATGTATCCAAGTCTGACCGCTCGCCAAATAGATTTAATTCTGAAGGATGTGGAAGAGGAAGAGGCGAAGGAAAATGCAGTTTCAAGTGCAAGTACCCCAGTGGCTCAGCGACAAGCAGCACATCGCGATCGGGAGGGCGATAATCCGGACGATCAAACGCAGGACGATCCAGGGAATTAGCCTGGACGGTAGCCCATTCGCCGGTTACAGCCAAAGGTATATCGACAGCCCAGAGTTCAAAGCAGCTGGTAAGTCAGCAAGCTCAGTCAATCTCCAGCTTACCAAGGAAATGCTCAATAGCATGGTTGTTGAATCAGCTAGTGGTGGCTCAATCACCATTGGCTTTGATAACTCCTCCGCAGCAGAGAAAGCTGATTGGGCTGAAAACCGTACAAATGCCGTGCAACGGAAGTTTTTCGGCATAAGGCCAGACGAGTTGGATGAGATTTTAGCTGGTTACCAAGCTCCAGAAGACCTTCCTGAGCGCATGAGTCTGGGATTCTTATCCAACTTCTTCAGGATTTCAAATGAGTAAGGACCTTTCAAAGCTAAACTTAGACCATTTGATCGAAAAAGCAATCACCCCGGCCTTCTTGGAAAAACTCGCAACCACAGCCATCGAACAGATAAAGCGAAGAGCTCGCCTCGGCTACTCTGTGGCAAGCGAAGGTGCGAATCAATCCAAATTCGATTCCCTTGCTGAATCTACCAAAGCCAAACGTAAGCGATTGAAGAAGCGAGGCAAGCTATCATCTGAGACAAGCCCAAGTAAATCAAATTTAACCGAATCAGGGCAACTACTCGACTCCTTAGAGTTTCGTATTAAAGGGAAAGCCGTCGAAGTCTTCATCGGTGGTGAACGCAACCGCAAGGTGTCCAGCTACGTTTCCAAGGCGCGTCCTTGGCTTAACCTATCCAAAGCAGAAATGACCATGCTTCTCGATTTGATCGAAGAAGCTATCGATAAACAAATCAAGTCTAACTAATTACAAGGATTTTTTAGCATGACAAAGAAAGCTACTGATGGTGGCAACACACAAAACAACGCTGATGGCAAAAAAGAATCTGAATCAAACCCTAAAGCCGATGGCAATGAGGGTAAAAGTGACGATCCGAAATCCGACGACAAAGTTGATTACGCAACTTACGACAAGGCGATGAAAACCGCTGCTAAGCGTAAAGAGCGAATCGATCAACTCGAAAAGGAGCTAGCGGATCGAGAAGCGGCGGAGAAGAAAGCTCGCAACGATAAACTTAAGGAAGAAGGCAATACCGCTGAGTTATTGGCTTTAAAAGAGCAAGAGCTTGCAGATGCCAAGCAAAAGATTGCTGACACTGAGAGTAGAATGCTCGCTTCCTTGAAACAGCAAGCTTTCACAGAGCAAGTCGGGCCTTTGAAACACTCGAAATACATGAGTTTGGTCGAGTGGGAAAACATGAAGCTAGACTCCGATGGAGAGCTAGACCCAACATCCGTCAAAGCTGTGGTTGATGCTTTCCGCAAAGATCATGGTGAGCTAATCAAAGGTGCATCCGGAACACTCCCAGGTGGTGCCCCTAAGCCCGCACTAAAAGAAGAAACGACCACAGTAGATCGCAAAGAACTTACAAAAATTTGGCTAAAAGAAAAAGGCTCAAGCAGAGCCTAACCTAATTATTAATCGAAGGATTTTTATATTATGTCAGTAGTAACACCAGCAAAAGTAATCACAGACAACGCAACTCAAGAAAAACAACTATTCCAGGACATTCAAAACGGCATCAAAACCAAAGTAGCACTCCTACCATTGTTGCAGGATGTAAGCGCTAACTACGAACAAGGCAAAAATGGTTTCCGCGTCTATCAGTGGGGTAAAGCCGGAAACGTCCAGGCTGTACCATCTGACGGCACGCCGGCGACCGATGGTGGTATGCCTTTATACAGTGCTTTGATCCCTAACGATCAGCACAACTACAATTGCCTGTATGTCCCATACACTGCAGATTATATCTCCGCAGTGGATTATGCTGAAGGATTCTTCCAAAATGCCGTTGATGAGCATCTCTTCCAAATGGAAACAGATATATCTGCGGCCATGAGGACTGCAGCTGAAGATACCGTTACATGCGAAGATACTGACCGAGCGGGAACGCTGAATGCTGCTATCGGTGAGAAGACTATGGAGGCTCTCTCAATCGCTTTCGATATGGCTGATCTTCCAAAAGAGGGTCGAGTTTTGATCGTTAACAGCAAGCAAAAGCACGAGTTGATGCGATCATTCAACCTGAAGGATGTTAGCGCAGCAGGAGATGATTCAGAACTTCGAGACGCCCGAGTCGGACGCCTATATGGTTTTGATATCATTGAAGGAAACAGCCGAATTCTGCCTGTATCTGACGCGAACCAAGGCCTAGCTTTCCATCGCAGTGCTGTTTGGTTTGGTTTCGCAGTACCACCCACTCCAGTTTTTGCAGAAAAGCCGGATGAATTCCGTGACTTCTTCGCACTCCGCAGCTTGTATGGTGCGAAAGTTAACGACCTGAAAAATGCCGCAGGTGAAGACCAACCACGAATCTGGTTGATCGGAAAAGGCGCTAGTTCTTAATTATCGGGGCTTCGGCCCCTTCCCTTAATTTGAGGTGCTAAGTGAAGACGATAGCCTACATAGTCAACGATATAGGGTATTTATCGCATGTTGTGCCTCTTACCCAGGGAATGCCCGACCTACACCACATAATACTGACTCCGCTCGAGACCACGGCACATTACGCTCGAAGCTTTTTGAATTTAGATGCCGTATCGTTTGAGCAAGACCAAGATATGTGGAACTACCTACGTGACAATAATATACAAAATGCAATAGTTTTGTATCAAACTATGGTCGGTAAGCCGCATGAAAGTTTGAATACCATTCAAATGATGCATGGTGTGAGCTTCAAGAGTGCGTGTAAAGATGGTTCGTTAAAATGGCCTCCAGACCGTTGGTCGCATGTCCTAATTCAAGGCGTCCATTATCTGAAACCGTATTTGAAAAAGCATGCCGACCAGAGCCAAAAGATCCACCAAGCGACCTTTGCTCGAGCTGTGTACTATGGGGAGACTGAGCCACGAGGTGAGTATGTCCTCTACATGCCAACGCATAAGGACGGAACTAAGTTTAACTTATTTGATAACTTAGAACTGGTCTGTAAACTCGACCAACCTGTCAAGGTTAAGTTGCATCCAATAACGCTCAGGAATCCAGACATAATGAGGGCGATAATTCCAATTATGGAAGCCAACCCACAAGTTGAGTTTATTGGAATAGGTAGTGATCAATATGTGAATTATCACAATCTATTCAAAAACTCTAAGTGTTTAATATCTGATTTTTCAAGCATAATTTGCGAATACACGCTGACGGACACTCGCATATCAAGAGCCTACTTTTCAACACCAGTGAAACGATTCCAGTAAAGGATGGTGAGATGCAGCTCGGCAAATGGCAGCGAATCATGGCTGTCGAACTCGATTCACCCAGGGACAGAGAAATCATACTCACTTTCATTGGAGCCCAAAATGCAAAACCTGACCGATAGGCTTCACATCCTTCATACCACAAACGATTCCACTTACACTGACCACTCCCAGGAAAGCTTCGATTTCCTTCAAGACGAATTTACAATCTCCAAAACGATTCTAGTTGGTTTTCGTAAGCCATTGAATAGCATCTACATTCGAGTGAAAACGCCATCGGAAACACCGGGGTCGTTCACATATTCCTATTGGGATGGCTCAACCTGGACCAGTATGGACGTTCTAGACGAAGCTCGAAGCCTAACCCGATCTGGTCATATTCAATGGGCTAGGGAACTAGAAAACGAAGCGACCAAGACCATAAATGGCATCACAGCGTACTGGTATCGCCTCGACCAATCTGTGGCAGAAAACGTCACCCTTTGGGGAATTGGTGGATTGCTTTGTAGCGACCAATCTCTCCAAATCGAATATCCTAGCATCACACACACGTCTTTTTACGAACGATATCCAGCAGGTACGGATACACACATTTACTCTCTTGTTAGCGCTCGAGACACAATATGCTCTCAGCTCAATATTTCCGTTTGGGACCTGCTTAATTTACCAGAGATCTCCACAGCTGCTTCGTTTTTGGCACTCAGCAAAATATTCAACTCAGTATCTGACCGTGAAGACGATAAATATTCGATTCTGAGTCAGTCGTATCACGAGCAATATCGTGCGCTGAAGTCGAGGCTGATGATCACCATCGATAGAAACGACAACGGTAAGGAAGACACTGGAGAGAAATCTAGTCAATCAGTGGTGAGGTTTAGCAGATGAGCTTTGTCAAAACCCTCGCAACTAATATTGAAACTTCAATCAAAACACTGCTCCCTGAATACACCCGGCTAAACTATGCGGTGGACATCGAAGAAAACAAGCTACTGACCCACACAAACCGATTTGGTGTGGTAATGGGTAACTCCAACATTGCTGAAGGCCCGCTAAACAGAGTCACTCTTGACCAAGCGGTTGAGATAACTATTACCAGTGATTACTCAGAAAATCACGATGATATCGACAAAGTAGCCAAGGCAAATGAAGTCTCGGATACCTTGATTTCAATTTACAAGCATCTAGCTAGCACCAATGCATCGACTTCCGGAGTTAGGCTGGTGAGCTTGGAATCTATTTCAGACACTGAGTATCTCGAAGAAAAGGTTCTCTACAGAACCGCAAATATAACTATCCAACACTTAGCTTAAGAAGGTTTTAAAGAATATGAGTGATTTAATCAAAAAGAATACCGTAGTTTACGTCACAGAGGAAGTATCAGAAGGTACTTACGTTGCGCCTAGTGCGGGCGCACAAGCTGTACAAGTCCTCGAAGACGGCTTTGATTTGACTGGAGCCAAAGAACTTGTAGAACGTCCGATTTCGACTGGTGGCATCGGTAAAGCGGTCGGACGCCCAGGCATGCGGACAGCAACCGTAACATGTCCAGTTGAGTTTAAGGCTGGCTCTACTGAGGGTTCCGCACCAGAATGGGGCTCGCTTTTGCACTCAGCTCTCGGTGGAAAACGCACCGTTGCAAGCATCACGGCCAGTACCTCAGATGGTGCTTCTGGAGATGAGGCAACTATCCCACTTGCGGATGCTGACAAAAACAAGCTTTCACTTTACGACATGATCAAAATTGAAAGAACTGGTGAGCCAGACCACCTTGGTTGGGTCACTGCGGTTACCAATACAGACGGTAGCGTCTCAGCAACGATAGAACCCCCACTCGAATATGGGGACTCCTTCGATGCCGGCGATGTTATTTCAGCCGTGACGACCTACTATGGTGCAGATTCGGGCCATCCAAGCCTTTCTATCACGAAAGAGATTACAGGAATTGTCGAGACCGCCGTTGGTTGTAAGGTTTCATCTGTTTCTCTCGACAGTTTCACAACTGGTCAAATTGCAAGCCTCAATTTCAGCCTTGAAGGTTTGAACTTCACCCGTGCTGTGGCATCCACTGGTTTGACCCCAGCTTTTGATACTAGCCAATCACCACTGATTCTAAAAGCCAAAGTCTTTGTGGATGGCGAAGAGGTCCTATTGAATGAAATTGGCCTCAGTATTGAAAACACCTTTGCGCCAAAGACTGCCACAGGCTCTGAGAATGGACGAATATCTTCTAGAATCACAGAGCGTGTAGTCAGTGGAAGTTTCAATCCCTACAAGCAAAGCGATGACGTGTCTTTGTCTCAAATGTTCGAGAATAACACCAAATTTGATTTGTTTTTCTATGCGTTCAATCCGAGCGGTGTGAATGGCAAAGAAGAGTGTCTCGGGGTGTACATCAAAGACCTGATCGCCACTACTTTCGGCGAGGCAGATAATAACGGGATGTTAGTCAATCAAATCGATTTCGAATCAGACGCGGCACAGATCTATATTTCAGTTATCTAATTCAAATGCAAACTCCAGGAGAAAAAAACATAATGATTATATGGCCTTTCAACGAATTAATTCCCCTTAAGATAGGGGATTTGACCTTCAAAATAAGTCAATTGAGCGTTGAGCAAAAAATGCTCCTTAGTCAATTCTTGTCTCAAATCGACAAAGACAATGCGGAAATCGGTGGTTTGAGAGCTGGTAAGCGGGCAGTTCAACTCTGCCTGAAAGAAGTCTCAGGACTTTCGAATCCGGACGGTAGCCCATACCAGTTGCAAAAGGATCCACAAGGTTACCTTACTGACAATTGCGTCGAGGAAATCCTTGGACTTAACGTCTCAGGGCAACTAATCAGTATCTGTTTAGGTTTGTTCCATGGATTCACAGGTGAGTGCAAAGACATCCAAGGCAACCAAATCCCTGGTGTTTCCCTGATCAAATCCGGAGAGCCCAAGCCTGGAAAAAAGTCCAAGGCGAAAGCCCATGCTTCCAACTCCCAATCCTAGCCGATACGCTCATTGCCTTCATTTGGAAAATATCGACACTGTCAGCAGATGAGCACCTAATGCTCTCCACCACATTCGAGGCTAGCTTTTCACAATCCCGAACCAACTGTGGTGGAGGTAGTGCGATTGAAGCCTTAAAAGAGCGTCTAAAGGATAATCCTGAAGAACTAGAACGTAGGTTAAAAGCACTCGAAGCTTTGGAGGTTGCCGAAGGTCAGGTCCAGCCAAGAGAAAAAACCACTCGATATGCACCATATGAGATAGCGGGCTCCCCTGAGAGATTCCACAACCACTTGGTCTTCAATCAGTTGTGGACGATCTATGATTGCTTCGACCGGCATGGCACGCTTCCTTTTCCAGGTAGCCTAATGCAGCAACCAGCCAAGGTAATGGACGTATTCACGGTCTTGCGAAACCTCAAAAGTAGCTACGATCTGGAACAAATGAAAAAACAGCAAAAAGAACAAAACAAAAGGGTAAGGCGTAATGGCAAATAATCAGTACAAGCTCGAAATTACTGCCGAAACTCGTGATGCGATCAAGGCACTTCAAAACCTAGCCGGAGCCGGCAAGGACGCCGGCACTACCACAACAAAGGCGGCAGCTGAGTCGTCCGAAGCTTGGAACGTCTTTAAAGGTGTGGTGGGAGCGCAGGCCTTTGTAGGTGCATTCAATGCGATCAAAGGTGCAGCTGGGTCACTTTTCAATACCTTCGTCACAGACGGAGTAAAGGCAGCTCAGGTCCAAGAAAACGCTGTCAATTCTCTTTCTGGTGCTTTGAAAAACTCTGGTGAGTTCTCACAAGCCACCCTAGATGATTTCCTTTCGTTTGCATCTGGTATGCAACAAGTGTCGACAGTAGGTGACGAAACTAGCCTCAAAATCCTTTCCCTTGCAAAATCATTCGGCTTGTCAAACGAGCAATCAAAGCAAGCTACCGAGGCTGCTATTGAGCTCGCTGCGGTGACTGGTCAGGACGTGGAGACCGCATTTCGACAAATCAATGCGACATTCTCAGGCACAGCAGGACGTATTGGTCAGCTAAACCCTAGAATCAGGGAATTGACGAAAGAGCAACTTGAGAACGGGGACGCTGTCAAAATCCTGATCGAGGATTACGGCGGACGAGCCACTGATGCGTTGAATACCTACTCAGGTGCAATTACTCAAACCACAAATACCTTTGGTGACCTGCAAGAAGAAATCGGATTCGCAATTACTCAGAATCCAGCCGTTATTTCAGCTATAAAGGACTTAGGGGGTGTTTTCGCAGACCTTGGCGTCTTCGTTAATGAAAACATCGACGTCTTTAAGGAATTCGTGGCATTCGGAGTCGGCGGGCTTGTAAGCTCAGTCAAGCTGGGAATCGACGTCGTTAAGTCCTTCTCTACCTTTGTGGTAGAAAACCTCGACGTTATTAAAGCGTTAGGCGTTGGAATGGTGACGGCAGCCACAGCTATTGGAGCCTACACCCTCGCCGTGAATGCAGGAGCAATCGCGACCGCAGCTATCACAGTAGCTACGAAAGCGTGGTCTGTGGCCCTAGCCTTGACGCCGGTCGGCCTAATAGTGACCGGTCTGACGGCATTAGGTGCTGGAATATATTATGCAGCTCAAAACTGGGATGCTCTGACGGCATCTACCAAAATATTCACTGCGGAAGTAATTTCCAAAGTAATGCCTGCCATCGAATACGTCCTAAATGGTGTTTCAACGCTGGTTGGTATCTTCGACCAGGATATGTCTAAGGCTATCCAAAACACTGTAACTGAGATCCAAGGCTATGCAGATGCCTTGAGAGATTCCGGTGAGGCGACTCAACAATCCATTAAGGATCAAAAGGACGCTGAAGAAGCTCAAAAAGCCCTCTCCAAGGTCAAAGCCGATGCCGCCGCCGAAGAAGTCGCAAAAGCGCAGGAAGTCTCGAAACAAAAGGAAGAGCTGAAAAAAGCAGAACTAGATGCCGAAGTCAAATTTCAGGAAGACCTCGCTAAGCTCAAAGCAGAGCAAGAGATCCGAGAGCAAGAACTCAACCTCTTGAAACTAGAACGACAAGGTGTAGAAGATACCCAACGCCTTGCGACCCTAACCGAACAGTTAGGGCGTGAAGAGGCAATCAAGGCCGAGGCCAGGCTAAGAGCCTTGGAGGCTGAAGAGCAAACTACCGAGGTAATCCGGCAGCAAGCATTGCTCCAAGAAGAAATCAAGCAAGCTGCCCTTAGTCGGCAAGTTGAGAACCAAAAACGAGCCAATAGCGGGATTGTTTCCCTTGAGGAAGCGCGCAATAAGAAACTCCTAGAACAACAAACTGCCCAAGAGGCGGAAGAAAAGAAACTCAGGGACGGTCAGCTGCTGTTTTTCATGAATTCCAAAGACCGAGAAGCTGATTTTGCTGCTCTTACAGAACGTCAAAAGCTGGATACGGTTGGTAACGGCTTTCGTCAGATCGCTCAGCTATCAAAAAGTAAAAACCGAGAACAGCACGAAATTGGCAAAGCAGCCGCTATCGGGGCAGCTATGATAGACATGTATCGTGGAGCGGTATCGGCTTACTCGAGTCTGGCTGGTATTCCGATCGTCGGCCCTGGCCTAGGCGCCCTTGCGGCCGCCGGGGTAATCGCTGCGGGAACTGCCAATATCAATCAAATTAGAGCTCAGAAATTCAGCCAAGGTGGAATAGTAGGGGGGACTGCAGCCCATGGCGATAAAACCGTGATCAGGGCGAATGCAGGTGAAGTTATCCTCAACCGTGCCCAGCAAAATAACCTAGCCGGACAGCTGACCCATGGACAAGGAATGAGTGAAGTGGTGGATGAGCTCCGCATGCTCAGGGAAGACGTTAGGGGTCTAAGGCTGACAATTGGCGATGATCAAATTTTCGATGCCAGCAACCGAGAGTTAAAAGCAGGAAGAAGGTGGGCAAATGGCTAGTAAGTTCGCAGTTTATAACGAAATCCAGTCAGTCACCACAGATTCCGAAAACGCTCTCTACCCAGCATCGAATATCCTTTTAAACCCCACATACAAAGAATACAGGGCTACCACAACCGAGGCGGCCCTGATCTTTGACCTAGGAACAGCTAGGACAGTCGACACGCTGTTTTTTTGTGGTAATAACGCCACCGGTGAGCTTCCTGTGGCGAGCTTTACGCTAAAGGCAAATGCTACGGATTCAGGCTGGGACACTCCAGCTTATGAATCTTCCCTCCATACCCTTACGACCGATCAGTTGACTTACAACCTGGTTCACTTAGCATTTACCGAGAGATCATTCAGGTATTGGAGACTGGAGATTTCAAATCCAGGTGGGGAATACACCGGTTTGAGCAGTGTATACCTAGGCTCGCACGTCACGCTCCCAGTTGACATTGGATACACCTTTGCTCGCAGATCACTCTCGAAAGTCTCAAAAGGACGTTACGGTCAGCGGTTCGTAGATAAAATCAACACTATCAGAACCTTCGAGTGCTCGATGAGTGCGCTCAATAAAGAAGAACGCGACCTGCTTTCTGGGATTTTTGATTACTGCGATATCGATACTCCCTTCTGGCTCTACCTCGACACTGACGATAGCGAACTCCAAGCCGGTTATTTCTATTTCGAGTCTATCGGAGAATTCGAAAACATTGCCTATCGACTCTACAATTCTAGCTTCGACCTAGAGGAAAATATCTAAAATGGCCTTGGAACAGAACGTATTCAAACGGCTCGTCATCGATGAGCTGCACGGCACCCTATCGCAAGAAATCACCCTAACCAAACCAACTACCGTGGAAAGAGTGCTCCCGCACTTATACCTGAGAGGGACTCCCACGGGTTCCCTGACCGTCAGCATAAAGTCGGGGGAAACCACCCTGGCTAGCAAAACACACACGCTCCAGGCCCTAATTCAGGCATCTGGTAGGTCTAAAAGCCATTTCCATGGCTACCTAGCATTCGTCCTAGACGCTCCCTTGATGCTGAAACCAGGCACTTTTGTGGTCGAGGTTTCCGCCTTTGGTGGCTACGCCTTTGAAGAATCAGCCTTTGTCGGTTGGGTTAGGCTCCCAAGTAAATCAGACCAAACAAAACCGCTCGTTTATCCCCTAGATCTCCGGATGACTGAGCTTAGGAGAAGGTAAATGACCACTCGAATAATTGACTTTGCTACAGGCTATGAGACCGACGAGTCGGAATCATCACAAGTAGGCGCGGACACAATCGCATTCACACCTTATCTAACTGTGGAATCTACCAATGTGCAAGATGCTATTGAAGAGCTAAAAGACGAACTAGATGCTTTCGAGTTACAGGATCTCACCGATGCTGTGGGGGATTTGGACGCCGAAGTTGATCTCAAAGCGCCAAAAGCAAGCCCTGCATTCACGGGACAACAAAAGAATGCAGACGGCAGTGTATCCGCACCAGCGATATCCTTTACAGCCGACACCAACACAGGTTTCTTCCGTCCAGGCGATGACACCCTAGGAGTGGCTACCGGCGGTGTTGAGGCTTTTAGAGTGGATTCAAGCGGTGCAACATTTCAGGGAGATATTCGACTCGGCAATAGGATATCTATTGATGGAGCACTAAGTCCGAACGTGGGTTTATACAATAGATATACGCTAACGGGTGCTACAACACAATATGGATACCTCGGAAATCACACAATACAAGATGATGTAACCTCAATAGGTTATGGCGCAAGAATAATCATGCACACTGATGACGGTGGCGCGGGTCTTACTAATTTATATTACTACCAAGCTAGTCAGGGTACATACACCGGAACAGTAACAAACTCCTACGGTTTTTATGCAGCTTCAAATTTAACAACAGCGACAAATAATTATGGCTTTTACAGCGATATAGGAACGGCTGGTGCCACAAACAAGTGGAACTTTTACGCTGCGGGGACTGCCCCTAATTATTTTGCGGGTAATGTCGGTATTGGCACCGACTCTCCTTCCGAAAAATTCGACGTAGACGGCAACGCTAGGGTACGTAGTAACCTTGTCCTTGACGGCACCATGGACTTGAATAACGGTACAGGAAGTACAGGACAAGTACCAGCCAAGCGTAGTGATGGCAGTATGGAATGGGCTACAGTCGCCACAGTCGAAGAAACTATCGACGCTGCTGCCGGGACATCCGGGGTAACCCTTGGAACTACCGACGAGAGTGTCCACGTGTTCACGCCGTCTACAGCCATTACAGTCAAATTAGACAACACCTACGGCGCAGGACGCAGCGTAACAATCATCAACAACGGCACCGCTGATATCACACTTGATGCAAACGATGATAGTGAAATCGGGTTATGCGAAGCCGGGGTATCAGTAAAAGTCATATCTCTTGCAAGTAACCCCGCTGACAGCGACGATTGGAAATTCACGGTTCCCGGACTTGCTACTGCTGATAATGCTGGGTTTGTGCCCAGCTATGTTGAATCGGGTGAAGGCGACTTAGGCACAATTACAAACTGGACTTCTCCAGGTCCAGGAAGTGCTAAGTACAAGTGGACGAAGATAGGAAATAAAGTAGATTTTTGGTGGTATGTTTCTAGCGACGGTGGTTCCGTATCTACTAGCACTTCAGTATTTTTCTTTACTTTCCCCGCCGATGCACCTGTCCCGTCTGATTTTTCTAACATTCCAGATACTACTAGTGCCATGTCAATTGCAGGTTCTAGTATGATAACAGAAAGCAACTCTACAGCCAGTAATGCCCGCACCCAACATATGACAGCACTAGCTTACAACGGTAGCATCAGAAGAATTTACGTTAGATGTGAAACAAGTGCTAAGACTGTATGGTCTGGACATGTTAGTTACTTCACAGCGTAACACCACAGGCTAGCAACATGACGAACGTGACGAGAATGAAAGGATATAGCATGCCTACGGGATATACAAAACCGCGTAAAGGGTTGGAGTTCTCAATGCAGCCTATGGACACTCTAGTAGGGTGCCGTGCTTGCGGAAAGATGTGGTTCGAGAAACAAATGCAAAATACACTATTCCGCAAAAACAGTCCTGATTACATCTACGACTATTGCAGCGAGTGTCCCTAAGAACTCAAAGACCGTAACTATGAGGAGAGTTTGCTTGATTTATTAGTCACCTAAATAATCAGGCCCTATTTCTATGAAAGCTCCCATCATTCAGATCAAACCCTTCATCAGAGCAAAAAAGCCTAGTTTATCGGATTTACTAGGCTATTGCGGAAAGTGGCTCGTAGAAAAGCCCATTAAGCCTACAACTCTAAAAATAGCCAAGGACCCCACGTTCTGCCCAAACTGCGAATCCTGCACAGAACCCTGTGGCAGGGGAGAGTCAGAAGAATGAAAAGCAAACCAACCCTAGAAGATGCCTTGTTGATCGCCAGGTGCAATGGTGTAACTAGTCCGTCGGAGCTTTGGGCAATCTTGGAAAAGCTTTTGGTGGATTGGGCTGAGTGGAAAACCCCTTGAAAAGGCTGTAATTCCAGATAGAATTAGCATTGTCTAAAGTGCTAAAATTACAGTATACTAGGCGTTTTGCTCAGTTTCGACCACAGAAATGCCGATATGGCGTGTGATAAATGGGGGTATTATGGATAATCTACCTTATGGAGTCGCTTTCAGCTCCCTAAAGGGCGCAATCCATACCATGGACCGAGCTTTGGCCAAGGGTAAGCCTCACCGAATTCACAGAGCAAGAGTAAATTTGACGTCCGCTCTCGAGAAGTTGAATGCATCGAGGGAAGAACTCAATGCATCGTTACGTTCTGACAAATCTAACTGTGGCTCACTCATTCTTGCTAAATTTTTCAAGAATGAAAAAGACCTTCTCACAATTGCGCATACCATGCTTCAAACTTCTGCTTCTCAACTTTCGTCCAACTTGCGATCCCTTCG
Source organism: Oligoflexus sp. FD111 (assembly GCA_048816425.1). Taxonomy (GTDB): domain Bacteria; phylum Bdellovibrionota_B; class Oligoflexia; order Oligoflexales; family Oligoflexaceae; genus JBMDZZ01. Next base: position 191,954 of record JBMDZZ010000012.1, on the reverse strand, counting down.
TTGACTTTGTAAATTTCCTTACAAACTTGCTTTATCCTACGGTTCGTGGCGTGGAGCCCAACTGACCACAGGTGTGCTTGCCAAGTTTGGCCTTTTGCTGCTGGCATCAACCTATACTGACAAAGCGCGGTTTTGAATTTATAGAGGGGTTGTCCAGGCTGAATACCCTTCAATTTAGCTCTCTGTTGTGTCGATAAATTCCAATCCTCATATTTAATCAATGTTTTCACATGCTCCCTGACTTTCACCGAAAAAGGATCTGTGTGGTAGTGGCTGTCGTGAACTATTTTATATTCAACGGTGATTTCAGCGTCGAAATCCTCGACTGTATCCCTCAGATCCCTAAAGACCTGGTTTATCTTGTCGTCGTAGTTTGCGGCGTCCACCTTGACGTCAGCGGGGTTTACGACTAATGAGAAATCATTGGGTTTAAAAGCGAGATAACACAGGCGTTTATCTGAGGTGCTTTTATGATTCCACCAGAACGCAATTGTAATCTTATCCATCATCAAACCTCTCAATATTAATAATAATCAAAAACCCTATTTCGTCCCTGCAACTCCAAATAATTAGCCGGTTCCCATTACTTCTTTCTTACTTTAGGGCACGTTGTTGCGGTAACGGGCGGATAGCCCGAGCAAAACACTCGCCCACTTAACACCACACTAGAGGCTTGGTTTTGCCGACAAAGGAGTCTTTGGTGGTTCGGAAATCCCTGGCGTCGTCGAAAAGCCTATATCCATTTCGATGGATCACGTCTCTAAAAATAAACTGCCTAACACTTTTAAAGGATTTTAGAAATGGACTTGAAATCGCTGTTTGATATCTGCGAAGACATTCGCAAAACGACCGCAGAACAATCTGTGATCCTAGAACGCCACAGCCAATACCATGAACAGCACTCGAAGTTTCATGAAGCAAATACCAAGCGATGTGATTTACTCCAGGAGACATTGAATAGGGAGTCTCAGCGTGTGGAAGAAGCATTGACTCCTTGGCGATATATTAAGACGACTGTGAAAATAGCTACCGGTATCGGCGTCCTAGCCGGTCTCGTGATTACGATATCAAACCTTTTTAAACCCTAAATGGAAAGCCCAGGAGAAAAACAGTATGACTTTCAAATTTAAGTACAAAACAAGAAAACAATGGTTCTGGTCGACCTTCGCCGTGCTCGGTTTCCAGTATGATCGTCAGCTCGACAAGTTAGCGTTAGACCTAAGTGATGGTGGAATGTTTGAGATTCCAAAATGGTCTGAATGCTACTGCAAATTGGGCAGCGACTACAAAAAATACCTTGAAACACTACCGAAACCAGAGCAGCCAGGGGGCTAAATTATGTCCTATCGGGAAATAAGCCAGAAAAACGTCTCGGAAAAAGTATCGTTGGCTTGGATTGAGCCTAGTCAGAGGCTATCAGCTGCATGGAGCTTGCACTCAGGTGCTGTTTACGTTGCCGACGTCGCCTATTGGGTCATCGGTGTTGTCGTAAACTCGGCAGAATTAGACCAAGCCTCATCAATCGACACCCTTGTGGAAGGAAGCTTTTACTTCGATCCCTCGGCAAAAAAGCTTTATGTTTGGCTGGTAGACGACCAGGATCCTAAATTTGAGTGGACTCAAGTTATTTATCGGATGTTTTTTTCAGATAAACCGATCTCCCTGCCCTTCGATCTAGAGAATGGTTTAGAAGTACCCTATGAGCCACTGATAGCTTCCATTTCTCAAGGTGGTGCGAGGTTTGATCCAGAGGAGCCAAGCATAGCAGTCGAAGGCTCTGGTGGAATCACGCTGCATAACGATAGTGGGTTCTTTCAACCTATTTTCGGTAGGCTGACGTGGCAAAGCCAGGGAATTAGGCTTTTTTCAATGCTGCAAAACCGGGAAGATCATTACTTCATTCGAATATTCGATGGTCAAGTGACTTCTCAAAATTATTCTGCTCAACAGGTCAGCTTCAGTGCCAAAGATTTCGTCTACAAGCTCCGCAGTCAGATGGATCTTCCATTGTTTTCAGAAGAAGACGGTCGCATACCAGACAGCCTGATAGGAAAGCCAAAGCGAAGGCTCTATGGTCGTGTTAGGGGCCTGAAATCGGAGAGTATCGATAGGCAACTTACAAGCTATCCGGCCAAAGTATTGGCTGACGATCTCAGGTCCGAAACCAATATAACGGCATCTTTAACCACAGACTCTAATCTGGTGGGTGCGTCCAATTCAGATATCGCCGAAGAAATTTGCACGGGGGATAGAGTCGAAATCGGCGGCAGCGATTACCGTGTGGCCACCGTTTGTCGCATTCAAGCAGGACTTGATTCCGAACAAGAAACAACCTTCGATAAAGTTGGTGGCTCAAATCCCAACGTCACCGTAAGCTTCCCAGATATCGACACGAGCTTAGTTACCACCGCCGATCATGTGGCGATCGGTCTATTGACTGAGGCTTCGGCAAGTCTTAGAAGCAGGCTGAGGGGTGTGTGGCCTATAGTTTCTACCACCTCAAGCACCATCACGTTCGCTACCGATAGCAACACCGGATTTACGAGCGAGACTTTTAAGGCATCAATCGGGGAGATATCCATAGTAAAAGGGGGGGATATCGATGGGTTCTACATTTCCGAAGAATCTCCAACTACCGAAGGTGCACTGCAGATAAATGTCAAACCAGTGGTGCCCTATCGTCGTTTGAATAGAGATCACTTGATCGCAGGTCATGCTTGCCACGAAGTGAACGTCGAAGTTGAAGCCGTCAGGTCTTCTACCTCCTTTGTGGTTTCCGACGTTTCAAACCTACGGATTGGTGATCTGATCACTTTTGATGGAACCAAGCTAAACACCATTGAGTCTATTCTTCCGGGAACTCGAGATATTCGGGTGCAGGATGGAGTCAATCCCATCCCACAGCCTATGGAGCCAATTAAGCGTTTGGCAGTCCAAAAAGTCGCTTTCCGGGCCGCTACCTTCGTGCCTTTGCGCGACTACACAGTCACCAATGGCGAGGGAGGTGCATCGCTCACCTTCTCTAACCGTGCTGAGGAAGCCGTAACTCCTCGTAGCAATGCGGGACTCGTGGTATGGACCAACGGTGCCAGAGCTGTGGTAAGCCTCGGAGGTGCCTTTACAGGGCTCAAGGCTAGGGATTGGGTGCGGGTCGCAAACGAATCGGATTGGTATGAGATTGACGAGATTATCCGAGGTGATATAGCGATCTTAAAACAGCCCTACGCCGGTACAAGTGGAGCCAAGGCCACGGTAGTGAAAAGCCCGACTTACATCGATGATAAATCCAGTATTTTTATCGATACTTATGGGATAACGGACGACGGTACTCCCGATGGTAGCTTGGTTGCAACTGCTGCCGATGCGTGCCTTCATGCTTTGAAAGAGGCGGGGATTGCTAACATCGATGAAGCCAGTTTCGCTCAAGGCTCTATTGATGCTCCTTACCTACTATCAGTCGCAGTACCTAGGCAGGCTAACCTAGCACCACTCGCATATCGTGGGTTATTGAACCGATTCAATAGTTCAGTTTTGAGCACGATTTTCGTTGGACCAGATTACAATCTGAAATACACCACACTTTCGGCTGCAAGGTTAGAATCCGATGCGATTCAGCTGACTGATTTTGACGTTATCAACGACTCCATAAGCTCAGACTCTAATAATATTATTGGTAAAGTTGTGGCCAACTACAGATTCCAGGATATCTCAGAGACCTCAGACGAGCCAACCAACCAAACCACGGTCATCGAAAGTGAATTCGTGGCTAATTCTGGGATTGAGGGTCAAGGGAAAACCGTAGAGCTGTTTTTATTTGACGAGCAAGACGCTTCCACAATTGCCTCACGGCTAATGTTTATGACCGAGCTCCCAAAGTCTGAAGTGACGCTAGAAGGCAACGTCGATCTGAATAACCTCTTTCTAAACGATCTTGTGGTGTATCGAGCTGCTCGGCTGTTTGAAAGGTATGGCTCTCCAGATAGCGCAAGAGTTGGCATTGTGACGTCAATCCGTAAGGGACCTCTACGTACAACTCTGGTGGTGTCAGACTTAGGGAATATCTTCTCTAGGGTGGGCGTAATTTGCCCTAACGATACCCCTGACTACGACCCAAATAACCCAAGCAATTTCACGTCTTATATCACAGATAACCATGGCACGCTCGGGGATGATGAATCCCTCGGCAGTAACCTCATAGGTTAAAGGAGAAAGCATGGCTTTTATTTCAATTCCAGAATCATGGGTTGCCGTCGGGTCACCCACGAAAAATGACCTTTTTCGGTACATAAAAGGTAACGAGGATGACCTTAACGCCAGGATCGACACCATATCGATTGCAGCCGGCGCCAAGGAGATATTCAACGACGTGATCGAGGCATCTGAAGCAGTCCCTGCCGGTACTGTGGTAGCTTTCTCTGGCCCTACGTTGCCTGAAGGTTGGCTCATGTGCTGGGGACAGGAAGTGTCCAGATCGCTGTACTCGGAGTTATTCGATTCCATCGGCACTACTTACGGCTCAGGTGATGGTTCGACAACTTTCAATCTTCCAGATCTTCGCGGTAGGGTTATCGCCGGTAGGGATGATCCTGGTGACCCACAAAATAGGCTGACCTCCGCTGGTGCTGGGATCGATAGCAAGGTCCTAGGTGCTGTCGGCGGTGCACAAACACATGCTCTGACTACGGCTCAACTTGCAGCCCACAGCCATACTTTCAACAAAACTGAGTTGAACACAAATCAAACCAGTCACAGACATGACATCCGACACACACATAAGGTCATGCGAAGCTATTCGACAAGGGTTGCGGGTTATACCACAAATGATAGGTACTCGACTGCCGATCCGGGGGATACGCCTACAAATTCTGTCGTTTTCCACGACCCTTACTTCAACGGAGCCACCTTCACTGGGACTGTCGGGTACGCCGGGACTGGAAAAGGTGGTTCGGTAGCAGTTCTCTACACCTCAGGTGTGACATCTGCACCGACAGGAAGCGGCTCTACCGCCGAGAGTGGAACAGGGTTGGCGTCGTGGACGAGCGCTAATGTCACCACTAGCACAGCCCTAGGGTCGTCTAGCAATGGCTCTGCGCACCAAAATACACAGCCTACTATCGTCCAGAACTACCTGATAAAAGCTTTGAATATCGTTGAAATTAACAGTCGGCTGTTCGTCAAACGGATAAATCAATCTGTTCGGATCAACAACGTAATTGTGAGCCCTATTGAACAGGGAACTTCCGGGGAGTTTGAGATTGATATTAAGAAGGGTTCTTCTGCAGCTACTGCGACTCAGACTATATTCTCAGTAAAGCCTTCGCTTTCTTGGGATGACACAACCCCTCAGTCGGGCACTACCGACAGCAATCAAAACCTGGTCGAAGCGGATCAATACATTGTAATCAGTGTGGAATCCACGCAGGCAAACCTCAAAGCTGTTCACCTATACGTCAGTGGGGATTTGTAAAAAGCTCATCCAGGTATGGCCATGGGTTCGCTTCGAATTCAGATGGACTTACCTTGATGGTAAAGTGCATTAGCGAGTGACGATCGCTCGTATGCATTCGCTTTAGAACACAATGCCCAGCCTCGTGAAGCACCAGCATCCGCCTTTCGGTTTCATTGGCTTTTGCCCAAATTCTGCGATCAAAAACCAATATAGGGTTGATTTCATACATATTGTAGCAACTTCCAAGTGTGGTCCAGCCATCTGCACTACCTAAGTCCCTAAGCTCTACGGAAAGGTTTTCAATATCGATCCTTGCTCCGTAATCCAATGCGACATCGGCTAGGTAATTGACGTAGGGTTCGAACTCCGGATCCACGTTATAGAGACCGCTTGGAGGCTCTTCCATGCCACAAGCTGTTAGGGTCGACAGGGTCAATATTAGGCTGATCAGTTGCTTTTTCATTTTCTTCTCCTATGCCCCTGGGCATTTAAAGGGTTGCCTTGGCGTTTTTTCTCCTGGCGCTGAGGCAGCCCAACCTACTTACCTTATACTTGTCGCCATACGTACGTGCTTACTTAACTAAATACGGACGTATGTGGTAAAATACTGGAATAAATAAGCAAACACGTAAGTAGATACGTATCAATTGAATGGGGGAGTTGGGTTTGAAGCTTTCAAAGCAGGATTTGGAAGAAATTCAGTCCGGAATGCAGGAATCTTCGAGAAAAAATCGTACGCTAAGCTTGGACGACGAGATTTTTAAGGAAATCCAGGGGATATGCGCACAGCGAGGATGGAACGTTAGTAGACTAACGGATTTGCTTTACAGAGGCTTTGTTAAGGCGATGAAAGAGCAAAAATTGTGAATAATGTGGGTAAGAAAGACGATAGAGATTCCGACGTGTAAATGTCACTGGCCAGTTGGTCAAAAAACAGCTAAAATACGCGCAGCGTCCGGTCTTTGGACGGTGATTTTTTCAATGATTTCGTAGTAAGCAGAACTGAGTGGTTGGAATTATTACTTGTTTTTTAAGGTTCCAGAATTGCATGCGACAAACTACGAGTTTGACTTGCTAAAAGCAGTCCGGCTTTAGTTTGAAACGTACCCGTCGATAAGTTACAATAGGGAAAATGGCGGAAATCACTGCCACAGGAGAACGAGCCATGACTAACTTCCTACAACTATTGAGTAAAGCAGCTATGCCCATGACTGCTGAACAATGTCAGGCCTTAGTGAATGAAATTGCTCGCTCAGACAAAAGTTTGGAAATTATTGACGTTTTAACTGAGCGATACGGTGCGTTATCACGAGATCAAAAAGATATCCTGCTCCAGGCTTTGGCATGCATGGATTTAACCATGCTTAGACAAAGCCCTTTGTTTTTTAATCGTATCGTCAGTCAGGGTCTCAGCGACGGGGATATTGATGTCCAAGGCCGAACCATAGAACTCCTTGAGATATTCGCAGAAGAGTACGGTCAGAACGTGGCAAGTTTAGACGCGCTCAAAAGATTCAAGAGTGAAGTATGGAAAGATCGAATTGATGAATTGGCCGCTCATAGATGATGGGGTATTTACGCATCATCCGAAGGGCCGCCATCGCTGAAGATGATTTCGATGATGTTGATGCCTCTCTCTACGATGTTCGAAATGTTTCTGAAATTGAGCGAGTTGTTAGTTACTTCTGTTTGGGGAGTGAAAACACAACCAATCAGCGCTACATTGTCCTCCCCGAGCAACTATTCAAACATTTGAAAGTCACACTAATATACGATGGCAAGTGTAATTTAGATATTTCCTTCCTTAAGCAACGGCATGTGGTCGCAAACCTTAAACCTGTGAAATCACAACTTGTTAGCTTAATAGCAGCAAGTCAGATGGGTGCTACATCCGCATTACTGCAAAGATCAAAAATCAGAGAAATACTGGACGGGGAATATCATCAAAATAGCGAAGTCAAATCCATAATCGATGGTAAGGCCAATCCCAGTAGATTTCTGAAACCGAAACCCTAACTCAACCCCCACACCCAGCTTTCCTGAGCATGGGTTCAGTCACTACTTAATGCTCTTTTGAGGCTTGCCTTTTCTCCCACGTTTCTTCGGTAACGTAGGTGCTAGTTGAGACATAATCTGGCCTATTCGCTCCTGTCCTAAGCCAACTATTTCTTTTTCGATAGTTTGAAATCCAGCCAGTTCATCTTCCAGTTTCTTGGCTTCATCCAACAATCGATTTCGCCTAGCCTTCAAAGTCTCCCGATCAGATTCCAGCTGTTTTAACCCACCCGATAGGAATTTTTCCACATCTGCTAAGGTGGTGGATTCTGATAATTTGGATTGGTAAAATTCAACGTTTCTCATTGGATTGTCCTCCAGTTTGTTTTTAAGTAATTTCTTCAATGACCTGGCTGTTTTGCTGTGATTCCAAGACAAGTTGTTCGAAAATATGAAGGTATCTTTCAAAGGCCTCAGACGACCTGTGGCCTGTAATTGCCCTAGTTAAAAAGAATGACTTGGTCTGACCCACAAACCTGGTGACAAATGAATGGCGGCAGCAGTGATAGGATTTGGGCTTATAATCCAGCCCCTCATACGCTGCTGCGAGTCCCAAGTTTGCCTTATTCCACTCCAGATCATCAAAAAACAAATAATCGCTTTTATTCCGGGTATAGACGCCATCATTGAGCTTTTGCATTTCCGTCAAATACCGCCTAGCGAAGACGTTCCATATGGATTTATCAAAGATGGGGATAAGTCTGGCATTTTTGGGCGATATCGTTTTAAACCCCTTTAATGGCTTGCGAGGAACAGCTCCGTTTTCATCCCGCCGGCCTCTCGGAAGCGAGCCTTGGGATTCAAGTCTAATATAACCGAAGTACTCCAGACCTAAGCGTGTCAGCTCATCATGAAGCGATGCACTAGGGAGATTGCCTTTATAAAGGGTATCGATTGGGAGGGTGAATAATTCGTTAAATCTCATCCCTGTATGCCACAAAACCTGAAAGAACTCCGATATTGGTGCTGGGAGCTTCTGGGATACTTCTGTCAGCTCAGCTTCGCTGATCACGTCACTCAAATCTCTCATATTTAGCTTGTGTTTTGGGACTGCTGGGCACTTAACCATTGATGCGGGAGCTATGAGATTATACCTTTTCATACACTCAATGAAGGTGTTGTAGGTCTTTATCACATTATTGATGGTGGCATTTGCTAGGCGTTTCCCTTGCCTTGTTTTAGCTTTATTGGTTAGGTGATCGATGAATTCTTGGTGAAGCAGATACCAATTATTTATGTCGGACTCTTTCTTCAATGAGAGAAAAAAGCCTAAAACATAATGCTGCATATAGCCCAAGGCAGCAGAATGGGAGTTCGGAGCTTGGGTTCTATACCAAGCCATGTATTTATCAAGAAGCTTGAAGAAATCGGGATAAGTCAGCTGTAGGTCTTCTAATTGGTTTTTGCGCTTAAGCCTGACACTAAACTGCTCAGCCCACTTTTCAGCCTCTTCCAAGGTCCTACAAATAGGGGCCTTTGCCTTTTTTACCCTGACTCGTTTTTTGGTTTTGGGATCGATATAACTAAAGGAATAATATATTTGACCTGAGCGGTCTTTGCGCTTGTCGATATACATGCTTGAAATCCTGCCTGTTTTTCTCTGGCTGGAGCACTTATCGACTGGTGAACCTGGAGATTAAATGAAAAGAGGCTAACTCTCTATTTTCATTGCTGAATCACAGGAAATAATGAAGTGCTCTCGGCCAGACTTGAACTGGCACACCCTTACGGGCGGGAGATTTTAAGTCTCCTGTGTCTACCGATTCCACCACGAGAGCATCTTAAACCTGGGAACGATCATTTGAGCAATGAGGCGGCCTCAGAAAACCGTTCTCCTGTGGAGAGCGAAAAATCTATCACAATCACGATACTTTGCAAGAAAATTTCTCTCAAAATTCTTTTTCTCTATGAAGGATTGGGCCAGGAAAACTAGTTTTTATGTCAAAAATGCCGGGCAATCATTCTTGCGTCGAGTTCATACTGGGAAGTAACATATATAAGTTTATGATAAATTTGTACTTATTTACTAAAAGTCAGGGTGTCAAGAAATCTCGTAACCTAGTCTAATAAAACGCTTCATTCCTGCCGATGATGAAGACGAGTCGCGCAGCGGAAGCAATGCTAACATCGTTGATAATTTTCAACCTACTGGAATGACGGCCATGAGCATGATGGAACGCAAATCGACATCGGTTACGAGCATTCAGCATTTCAAGCCGATTAAATTGACCGATCTAAAGAATCCGGTTACACGCTTTGATTTATACCTGGACATCGCCGGACGGGCGGTACTCTACGCACCAGGGCCTTATACCTGGTCCGATGCCGAAAAGAACAGACTCATTCATGATGGTCATGTTGTTTTGTTTTACGACCCTTCCCATCATGCTTTTGTTGATGAATACCTGCATTCTGCACCAGTGCATTTATCCTCGCTTAATCTGGAAGATTCTGTGAACATTTCGCCTATATCCGATATGGCAGCTGAGTTTAGTCAAATGCTTTATCAGATTTCCAATCAAACGAATGAAATGATTATTGTGAAAAATCTGGCCCACACTCTGGTGCAATCAGTTCTTGAATATCCCAAAACTCTGCATCAATTAGGCGAATTGGCCAATCACGATTCGTTTACCTTTTATCATAGTGCGCGAGTTGCGGCGTATTCTGTAGCAGTCGCCCAGAAAATGGGGATCAGTGATGAAGAGGACTTGGCTGATATTGCGCTAGGCTGCATCTTGCACGATCTAGGTCATTTAAAGATCGATCAATCCTTGCTCGACAAGCCAGGCCCACTCACTGAAAGAGAATGGAGTATTATGCGTCAGCATCCTGAGTGGAGCTGGGAGATGGTCGAGAATCTCAATCTTAATTTTGTAACGACTGAAATCATCCTCCATCATCACGAGCGCAGTGATGGCAAAGGCTATCCTCATGGGATCAGTGGCAGCGAGTTGCTCAAAGAAGTCCGTATCGTAACGGTATGTGATGTGTTTGATGCCTTAACCAGTGCCAGGTCATATCAGGAGAGAAGAACGCCACGCCAGGCGATTGAGTTTATCCGACAAATTGCTTCCGATTACCTGGACCCGGATGCTCTGACAGCATTGGAAGATCTAGCTATAGATATGTCAGCTCCGCTCAGTAAAACTTCATAAGTGGTGCAGCTCCGCCTGTTGGGTGAAGCGAAAGCCTGAATGCCTGATTTACAGACCCGACTGAATAGCATAAAATCCTGATGGTTAGGATTTTTCCAAGTAAATTGGGGGTCTTGTGAGTCTGGCTGTGTTGTCTATCATCTTGCCGCTGCTTTTCATCAACACGATAAGTTTAGCGGAAAGTCCAGTAGAAGATTTGGAAACTCCATCCTCGTCCCATGAACCATCCCATGAACCATCCCATGAACCATCCCATGATGAACCTTCTACATACGAAGCCAATGACCTGATCGATTTCAGTGATGTAGAGCTGGCACTCACGCAGAATGAGCTGCGGGCCCGCCGGCAAACCATGATTGGCTTAAATTTGGGCCCCGTCTTCCCTTGGCAAAATATCGGCGTTGCCATTAATTGGTGGGCAGTTGATGAGAAGAGTGTTTGGGGTTTAAGTCTTGGGGGAGGGAACTACGAACTATCTGATGTCGATGATGGCAGAGCTTTATTTATGGACAGCAGTATTAAATCTGCTTGGCTTTCTTACCGGCGGCATGTCAGAGATTATCCTTTCTTCTGGGAAGCCTATTCAGGAATTGAATATTGGAATGCTGAACTAAGACCGCGTGCGAATGAGCAGGTGGCTGAGGCCGAGGCAGCCTCACTGATCAGTGATTTTTCCGGCACAGCTTTTGGTGCAGGGATAAAGTTGGGCTTTGTATGGCAATGGCAGAATGGTCTATTCGTAGAGTATGCGATTTTACATGGTCGCATGGCTAAACTACTCACTGAGGAATATACGATCAATTCACCTCTGGCGCGACAGATGGCTCGCGACCAAGTGGAAAGTCTGCGCACCTGGGGTGGGATTAATTTAAAGGTCGGAATGACATTTGACTGAACTTTTGCTTCGCCAGCGGCAAGCCTTAAATGACTTGCTTTAGTGTCCCGATCCGTCCCAGGTCCGCTTGCTTTGCCTTACTTAAAAGATCCTCAGCGATCAGCAGCATTTGCTCAGAGGTTTGTGGAACTGATTTAAAGGGATTATACGAGGCGATTCCCTGTGAAATGCTAAGATGAACCCGTTCGTCTTTTGTGCCAAAATCTGCGACTTGCACTTTATCACGAATGCGGCTGGCAACGAGAGTCGCGCCTTCTAAATCAGTTTCCGGCAGGACAGCAATAAATTCTCCGCCCCATCCTCGTCCAAGCAAGTCCTCATCCCGTACCTGTTCGGTCAGGACATCACTCAGCTGCTGAATCAATTTCATGCAGAAGAGCGGGCCTTGCTTATGGCTGAACTGAATAAAATGATCGATGCTGATCAGTAGAACGGAAATTGGCTCGTCAAAGCGTCGTGCTTTACGAAAGGACTCATCGAGCAATTTAGTGATCGTCGGTAAATTATAGAGTTTGGTAATACTATCGACAGTCTGCAGCTCTTTAACCATACCTTGGGTTACCGAAAGCTTGCGATATAAGCCAATGATTTCATCTTCTTTTTTCTTTAGCTTTAGCAAGATAGATACAGCTGTCTGGAGTTCTTGGTCTGTGAAATCAGGGTTCAAAATCAGATCTGCTCGTGATCGAGTGAGCAAATCCTGATATTGGCCATTGTTGTGTTGGTAAATCAATATCACAGCGAGATAACTATTTTCTAGCCATTGCTCTTTCGTTTTTTGCGCAAACTCGAAGCTCTTAAATGGATCTTGATCCTGGTCGACGATGACAATATGGGGATCAAAGTCGTCAACCATATCTGCAGCACCCTCCCAGGTGAGAGCAGTTTCCATGCGATATTTTGCACGGAGCAGTTCCTGCATTTGCATCATGGACTGCGGAGAGCGTGCCACCACCAAGACCCGATCTTCCTTGCTCATGGACCCCCCTGAATGATCTCTGATAGGGTCTCGGTTGGGCAGCGAAAAAGTTTAGGCTTTTTAGCCTTCTTACAGAGTTTTTAAAAAGATAAAAAAACTTTTTTTAGTGCATCATTCTTGCTCGATACGGTTTCATGGCGGCTTCAAATTTCACTATGTCTCCGGCATCGATAAAGTCGAGACCATCTGATTCTAGGCGGTGTTTCTTTTGCGAGTTTAGTAGGCTTTCAATCTTTTCCATATCCCAACGTTGTTTGTAGCGGTTTTTAAATCGGGTTTTGCGGCGTTGGAACTGGGATTCAAGCTTCTGGGCGATGATATCAATAGCGTTGAATATGTTTTCACTGGATCCTTCGGCATGAAAATGATCGCCGTCAGCAGCAGCGACACCACACGTGACGTGTTTCATATTTCCATCGACATAAAAGGTCATGCGAACTTTAGAGGACTTGTTTACGTATTTTTCAATGCGGTCGCTGATTTTGCGGATGGCGAGGTCTTTTAGTGTTTCGGAACTGTTCATTTTTTTGAAATAAAACTGAAAATCCATCAAATAGCCTCCTTCACTCTGTGAGTTGGTCGTGGGGATAGACCCCCAGATCACCGCTCTGTAGGAGAGAAGTTGGCGCCATACTTCTTCTAAAGATTTATAAGACCACAGTTTTCATGAAGAGACGATAAGGGAAACTTAGTAATTTTCTCAAACTTAAACCAACAAGGCTGCATGGCGGGGATGAATTTTTCCGGCTGTAAAAACCCCCGTTTGCAAAAGGCGAATCGAGTTGTGGTGAATTTTAAAGTGATTCTCACTATTTCAACCAAGCTATGCAAAATAGCTCAAGTTTTTCCAGAGGATGCCGATACCGAAGCTTAAGGAATACTAGCGGTTGCTTTTGGGGGAATAAATGAAAAGCAATAATCGACTTACGATCGGCACTTTGGGAGCGGTCATACTTGCAATATCAGTTGCTTGTTCACCTGCTAATCAAACGACTGATTCACCGAGACGGCAGTCGACAGGTGACACCGGTGGAACTGGTGATGATACTTCTGGTGGCACAGGTCGTCCTAAACGCGATCGTAACCAGGATGAAAATACCGAAGCGGCAGCGAAGTTCTTTGATGAGAAAGTTCAGCCGGTTTTTCGTAATACAGCGATTCCCCGTTGTATTGAGTGTCACGACGCTCCACGAAACACGCTTGGCAATCCCGATGCTGCAGACACAGCAATCTATGAATTCACGAAGATGTATGCTCTTTTAAAAGATGGCCCATACGCCAATGAAAATGAGCTGATAAATACCTTATTAGGTAACCGCAACCACCCGGGAGCGCGGATTTGCCGAACGGAGCAAGATGCAACCTGTGCTCTGGTTATCGAATGGTGGAACGTCGCCTTTGGTGATGCTGCTGGTGGTGCGGTGAAACTTGGTGAAATCCAAACAGTTAGTCCACGTGGCCAGGTCAGTGGTTACGCCATGGATGCCAGCGATATGGACAAGGTCTATCAGGTCCGGCTTTACCTCGATGGTGATAAGGATACAGGAACCTTTCTGGAAGAAGTTGCGGCAAACCGATCGACACAAATCAATGGCTTACAGCAACAGAAAGGCTTTGCTGTAAAAATTCCGGATGCGATGATCAACAATACCGAGCGTGTCGTCCATGCCTATGCTCTGGTCGATGGTGAGGAAGTTGAGCTTACGGGCTCACCGTTCCAGTTTATAGCATATGCTCCTAAGGGATTAGCTGTTGTGGGGAACGCTTTCCCCAACAATGCGACTGGATGTGGCTGTCATGCCTGGAGTTATGAAACACTTTATGGGGCTCTATTAACGCCAGCTCCTCGTGATGGTGGAAAGGCGGACAATAATGAGCTTTATCTACGTATGAGTGGGGCTCGAGACCATCCCCAAGGTGGCAATGCAGGTATTGCAACTGCAAGCATGGCCTGGTGGGATGCGGAATTTAATAATTAATATAATAATTTTAAAAATTATAAAAATTTATTTGAAATAGTTGAATTAATTCGCTAGAACCGTGTCAAATTGATCTTCTTCTTGTAGAAGGGTTGGTATGAGACACGGTTTTTTCTTTCTTTTTGTCCTTTTTTTGAGCTGCGTGAGCTTTTCTTGCTCGAAAGTTTCTAATAACATCAATGATTTATCTAGGGAATGCAATATTCCACTCGAAAGCCTGGACCATAGCGACACTTATCTCAAGTTTGTCTCTAGTGACGGATTGTATGAAAAAAATGACATAGATGCTTTTAACGCAGATACCAGGCAAGCTATTAAGCTAAGTCAGGGAAATTGCTTGGCTCTGGGGGCATTCCAGGATCATCAAAACATTCTTGTGCGCAAGAAGAGTACCCAGGAAGGACTTTTGATTCGTTCAAGTGACTTTTCTATTGCTTTAACCACAAATCGACTTGTTCACCTTCCTTTGGAAACATTCAGATACAAACCCGTTACGAGCATGTGTAATGTACCGGTCTACTTAAAAGAAGATGTATTTCAATTTCCCCTTGAAATTGCAACACCACTACATGGCTATAAAGTTCGCTTCGAAGTTCTTGATGAAAGGGATCGGCTTGTTTTTCGGCAAGAATTTATGGCTGGAGCAAAGCAGGAAAATCAAATCGATGTCCTTACTTCAAGTTTAGAAGAAGCTAAATATAGAGCAAAAATACAATTAACCGAATTATTCTCAATTGCTGAAGCTGAATTTAGCTTTGATTGTGAATTTATTGTTGATCGGACTGCAAGTAAAATCGTGTTTGAAAGATCAGATAGAAAAATTATCAATCAAGAACAAGACTCCTTTCTCGCGTTTCAGCCGGGAGAGGTTTTGAAGCTTGATATCAATGATGATATGCTATCGAAAACGACCATATACTACTGTATCTTGCCTTATAAATCGAACGACACGGATTGCGATTTTAATCCCCTCTTAGATAGTACCTTTACTGTACCAAGTTATGGCAAATGGGATTTGTTTTTATATACCTTGGACTCGTCTGGCAATCAAAGTCAGATTGAGCAGATAAAGTTCGTCGCCTTTAATCAGGCAGCTGTAAATGAAATATTGTCGATTGTTACTTCGGCAGAAATTTTACGAAACTCCGGTAGATATCTGCAAGCGATTTCCAAGTCTTTACTAGCTTTTCAAAAATATGCTTCTCTAAAAACTGATCTGGAAAAGAATTTTATAGGCTCAAAATTGAAAAAGCTGATTTACGAGGGTGCCAATGGGTTATTTCTTACTGATGAAATGAGGGATGCATATCGACAAAAAGGTGGGATATTGCTTGGTTGGTTAGATTCTTTCACCTATATTAAGCGAAAGACAGTTGCTGAAGTAGATCAGCTCATAATTCGAGACTTAAGGCGCCAAAGCCAAGGCATTGTTATAAATCTGCATGAATATATTAATGATTCGTTTTCTTATTCTATCGAGATGTGTGGTGGAAGTGAAAGATATCTTATTTTGAGAAAACCAGGTTCAGTTGGTCGATTCGATGTCAAGTCGAACAGGGTGAATTTTCAAGACTTTGATGCTAAACCCCATGTCGGCAGCTTTCATTTTACAAGTAAATGCGACCAAATTGTATTTGACTTGCTATATGTAGAGGAACGATCAACTCAAACAGCTATTTGGGAGCCAAAACAAAACAAAATTCATGTTGATGAAAAGAAAAAGGTAATTCCATTGCTGCTGAAGAATAAAACTATCCTAATCGAACTGAACGAGGAAACTAATAAAATCTTTAATTATGAATCCAAAGATGAGTTATTAGGAAATGTAGAAGAAATTGAGGCAATTTCACCTTGCTCTGAATACTTGGTAGTGCGAGCTACAACTGGTGAATCAGTTGTATATGACAGCTCATTACAAAAGATTTTCAATTTAAAAAACAAAAAGGATCGAGTGGTTTTTGCGGCGTCATGTGAAACGATCAGCTTTGTAAATAAATATGATATTTTTGAAACATATTCTTTAACAGATGGTCGAAAAATAGGTGGTTCAATTGTTCGAATTCCATCAATTGCGAAAAGTTTCTCTGTAGGTCGTAATTATATTGCTGCTATAATCGAAGGACAATCTAATGAAGTTACAATTTGGTCGATTGATGCTAAGCAGAGAGAAAGTCTATATGTGAGAAATGGTCAATTCAAACATGTGGAATTGAACGAACATGATTTGTTTATAATTGGAGCTTCCAATGGCTACGAATTTTATGATGCAAACAATCCACTTTTAAGTCCAGTGCGTACTTATGAAGGTACAACTAACGGACTCGCAGTGATTTCGGAAAACCAATTTCTCTATAAATCCTATTCGTTAGATCAACGAAACTACCCAGAATTCCAAATCCACGAAAAAATGATCTTACTCGATCGTACAACAAATGAACGCAAAGATATCGAGCTTCCAACGGCCTACACCTTCGATGCAAGACCAGTGGTCGGACAAGTCATGCATGCAAATACCATAGAAGTCCAGAAGACGACTGACGGTAAGCAGCAAGTAGGAGTCGTTGTCAATAGAGGTAATGTCCGAATCTATGAAGACACTAGTTTTGAAAATTTCACAGATTATCCCGTCTCTAATGGCTGGTTATTAGATATCGACCTTCACAGCGACGGCCGCAGTTTTATCGCAGCAGGTAGGGATGGTAATGTGTACATGCATAATGGCAAGGAAACCTTTGTACTTTTCGAAGTGCCAGCATGTTCGGAAATTGAAATGGCCGGAACCCAACATTATCCAGTCCACGTGAAATTCATTGAAGACTTGGATCGCATCATTGTTTCAGATGATTGCGGCAGACTGCATCGCTTTGATCGACTGGCTTACTACCTGGATGTTGGTTATCGCTACGCCCGTCCCCATAAAACGGTTTCAGCCCATGTCGGAGACGCTCGCTTCACTCTAAACAAGCAGGATAATATGATTGCTTCCGTGGGTTACGGTGGCAAGGCCAATTTTTGGTCTCCTGATTTGGAATTTTTGGATGAAATCGATTTGCAGGCTACGAATGACCATGAGTCTAGAGGCGTTTCTCTCAGCTTCGATGAAGCTGGCGAAAACCTATACATTGGCAGCTACGACGGTTCCTGGACCAAGTATGATTTGACCAGCAAAGAACAACTCAAAATCCAGTTTGGTCAGCCATATTTCGGTGCCATATTTCTCGAATTGTTCCCCGGCGATCCATCAGCCATGATCACCTCTGATGGCAGCGAAGTCCTGATCTGGGATCTGAATATGGAACGGTTCACTAAAAAAATGTGTGACTTCCTGACTCCACGTCTGCATTTGCTCGATGATATTACGGAAGAGGAAAGACAGGCTTGTGAGAAGCTGATGCAATAAATGGGAGCGAAACCTCGCTCCATTTTCTAAACCATGACCTTTGCTAGCAATCCTCGTCTTTTTGCCTGTCTCTCATAAGTCAAAGTTTTTCCTGATAATATTCAGAATTTTGTTAAGCTTTCCAAGGGGTGTGCTGGTCACCAGAAAGTTCTTTTTCTTTAGCATGATGGGATTTGTCGTCATCTCTCATATCACGTCCAAAGTGATCTAAACCATACGTACCATGAGGCATGGTCGTTGATGCCCTTGTTTTACTTTTGATCTAAGCCACTTGAATTTTGTGAAGCTGCTTTTTTTCTCTCCTTGGCCTATTACTGGGTTTATTGGCCAGATAAACTTTTTCTTCCTAACTTGAGCGAATGCAGGTATACTTCAGGAATATTACTAAGCAAATTTGTTGCCATAGGGATAGTATATTTGATGTACTGTCGAGTGCTCGTAAATTTATTGATACTTTTTCCGCTCTTGGTCGAACTTTTCGAGCCTTCATCATCTTTCATTCGAATCGATACTAAACCCCGAAAGTTCATCGAGTCTAAGTCAGTCCTTCTTAATCCATTGGAATCTAATCTGGATATTAGGAAAAGCTCACCACCGGAACTTTGTATCAATGGTCAGCCTGCCACTGGTGATGAAAGTGACTCAGATGAAGAAGATGAAGTCATCAGTATCTATAGTCTAGTGTTGGATCAACCCTCATACCGAGTCGTTCTTGATTTCACGCCATATCATGAAGGGTTTTTTTATATTGCCTCGCCGCTTGATATGGTATTCAAGCCTCTCAATCCACCTCCCATTCTTTCCTAATCTCGATCCTTTTCGACATCGATGCAATTGCCACAGCTGGTGGTCAGAATCATGAGTTTCTGAGCGGGTTAGAAATACTGAGCTTTTAACTTGGAGAGCTATTTTGGCTGTCTTGCTGCAGTTAGCTGTGACGGCAGGCATTGGCGCAATCATATCTACTATTCCGTTAGGGCCAATTAATGTTTGGCTTCTTTCCTTAGCTTTGTCCAAACGCCATTGGCGTTGGTGGGCAGTAACTATTGGAGTCGTCATTGCCGATTGCACTGTTGCAATTGGATGCCTGATCATAAAGGAATTTGCCCAAGACACGGAAGTTCTTCAATCAGCCTTTCAATGGCCTTATGCTCGCGCGGTCGTGGACATTTTCATTGCTACTGCACTGATTGCAATTGGTGTCTCGATAGTTCGTAAAAATAAGATGGACCGTTGGTCCAAGCAGGCAGATCTTGGTTTGGCCACTAAGGAAACGATTCGTTCGCTGGGATTAGCTTTTGTTCTAGGATTCATTGCTACAGTCGTAGAGCCTGGTCTCGCTCCATTCTGGTTAGCATGGTGGCTGAAGTTTATTGATCACGCAATCGACTTAGACCTATTAGTTATATGCTTCGTAATGATGGGCATTGTTGCTGGTGATGTTTTGGTCTTTGGTTCCTACCGGGTCTTTGCAGTGAAACTTACGGATCGTATCACGTTGAAGAACTTTGGTCGTATCGAAATGCTTGTAGGGATTGTTTTGATGGTAGGAGCTAGTTTGCTTCTGTTTTCATCTTTTCAAAAAATTTTGCGAGGGTTTTTAATATGAAAGTTTGGAGTAGAAACTTATGGGCATTAGCTTCGCATAGCCTGGCGTGCATCATAAGAAATGAGTCAGCCCAACAAGTCCTAGCCCTTTCTCCTGACGAGCAAATCTTTTATTTCAAGTACTTGGCTGAAATTAATCAAAGCAAAGAAAGCAATGAGAAGAATGAGATTGAAGCGCCGTGGAAACCTAGATCATCTTTTAATCTCGTCCACGAATTTTTTCAGTTGCCATGCAGCGTAGCGACTCGTTATAAACGGGCTGAGTGGTTTTTCGATAAGGGGTGGCAAAATAAATCGATTCTCCTTCTGGGAGACGATGATTTAGTGTCTACAGAGCTATCGAACCGCGAGTTTTCCAAAGTATCGGTTGTAGATTGTGATGAGAAGGTATTAGCAAAGATCAACGAAATATGTGCCAGTAATATTGTAAAGCCGCAGACTTTTAAAGGTGACTTAGCTGATCCTCATTTTACTCCACCAAGCGCTGCAGATATCGTTTGCTTAGATCCACCCTATAATTTTAAGTGGACCCTCATTTTTTTAAATGCTGCGTTTCGCTCGGTTGTAAAAAAAGGCCCAAGTCATATTGTATTGATGCTAAATCCAATGTGTCTTAAACAAGAGGAATTCTCAATAGTCAAGAATTTTCTCATGGAGAATGGATATCATTTAAAGACGCATATTCGCCACTTCAATCATTATCCCATCACAGGTATCAATCGATGGCTTCTTTGGTTTGGAACGGCAGTCTTTCTAAGATTGAAGTCAAATTTGGCTCGCAATCACTTATATTTTGGCTCTGACTTATTCGAGTTTGTTCGCGATTGATATTGCGGATTCCTTTAGAAAGACAGGTCACGATCGACCTGTCTGCTATCAGCTTGCTATCTTTTCGATTTCATCTTTATGGAAAATCCCATGATTAAAACTAATAACGATCAAAGTAGAATCATCTTGAGGGCTATGACTTTCTTTTGCCTTGGAAAACTGCGTACGGACAGAGTCAATCAAATGCTTCTCATTCTGGCTTGAGTCAATGATTGTTTTTAATCGGGACTGACTTAGATGCTCTTTATGTCTTATAGAGTTTTCAATGACGCCATCACTATACATGATAAGTAAATCATCCTTTGCAATTTGAAAGCGTTTCGTGCCAAAGACTGGATTTTCATTCAATCCCAGTAAGCTGCCTCGTTTCAAGTGGGAATGAACGTCACTCTTTGATTTGACAAATATATTCACATGCCCAGCATTGAGATAAACAGCCTCGAAGCTTTGTAGGTCGACAACCACAAGAGCGAGTGTCATAAGTGCATTCTGTCGTGCACCCATTTCCTTGACAGTACTGTTGAGTTGCTTGATAAGCTTTTCAGCCGCATCCAGTAGATCGGAATTGGTTGCCATGCTATAGGCTGCTGTTCGAAAACTACCTGCGGCTGCGCCTGTAATGAGCGAGGTGGCAATACCATGACCCGTTACATCGCCTATGCAAATATAGAGCCTTTTATTGTCATGGCTTTCAATGCAAGCAAACCAGTCTCCTCCCAATGTTTCACTGGGTTCATACCAGTATTCCATGCCAATGAAAGCAGAACGAAAGTCTTGCAGTAAAAATGATTCCTGGACGATGCGTGCCGTCTCGATACTTACCTGTAAGTCCCTCTTATCTCGAGATATCTGTCGCATGCGATCACCCATGGCGACCGAGAGCATAATGATCTCCATTGCGATGCCAGCATGTAGGATGTAAATATTCAGGCCGTTAGCAGGTATCAGGCCGAAAATGATCGCCATATACACCAGTGTACCAGCACTAGGAAATACCCAGGAAGCGAGATAATAGCGAGCGAGATGGAAGCCTTTCTTAAGTGACAAAATACTTGTCATTGAAATGATGAAGATAAACATGGAACCAGAAATAGCGGCAGTCAACATCATGTAATGATAAGGTAAAATAAAGGTGCAAATTGTTAAAATGATCTGAGAAATCAACCAAATGTTGATAAATCGATTAAATTTCGGAAGGATGATTTTTGTTTTTAAAAACTCTTTGGCAAACAAGGTCCCCCAAATGGTGCTCATGGTCACACCGATCACATAAGATCGGCTAACCCACCAACTATTATCGGGCCATAGCCATGCGTAAGCATAGCCATCCAAGCAAAAGAGGAGGAAAAACCACGCAAACGTATTGATGGTATAGATAATATAAGCTCGGTCTCTGGAAAAAATAAAGACGCTCAGATTATAAAGACACATAACGCCAACGAGACCAAAGAAGACTCCAAAAAAGTACTCTTTATAGCGTTCATCGATATAAAATTTACGCTCTGTTTTGAGAAATAAGGGAAGGATAAAAGCATCCTCGGTTTGAGCCCGAAGGTATAGGCTCACACTTGATCTCGCGCCTAAATCGACACGGAAGCTTGGCAAGATGGATGGAACACGGCGAGAGTTGAACGAAAACATATCGCCAATTTCTTCCATTTTCCATGATCCATCTACATTGGGGGAGTAAAGTTGTAGGGAGTCTGTCCAAGCGCATGCCGATTGTAAAAATAAGACTGTATCGATATCTTGTACGTTTTCGAGGTCAATACGAAACCAATAGGCCGATCTGGAGAAACTAAACAATGGAACGGGACCATGATGTGGTGCAAAAGAGTCATCAAGCTGAAGGACTTCCTGCAAGCTCATTTTTTGACTATCATCGACCAAAAATTTAAGGGAGTTTCCAATTAGCTCGCTTTGGAAGTCAGCGTCTATAGAAATAGGTTTTGAATACCCGATAGACGTATTCAATACATTCAGAATTAAAAATAGTAGCCATACGACACTGAGTCTTTTCATGAATCCGTATTTCCAGGAATCCAATTCCATGGAAGGTTTATTCGGAGTCTCGAAGGAAATACTGAGTTTTTAAGCGATAGGTGAGGAGTAATTTAATTATTTCAATGACTTACATTTCTACTGCCCAGTGGCGGGAACCTATCGTGGGGTGTTTTTAAAAGAAATAAGAATGGAGCGAAATTTCGCTCCATTGCCTTCACTTAAGACTTTTCTGAACAAGTCCAGCCCCAGTTTTTCAGCTTATCAACCATAAACTGAGCTTTTTCCTGGCAATACTCAGGATTTTGTTGGGCTTTCCAAAGGACTTGCTTGTTGCCTGGATCTTCGGTTTCTTTAGCATAATGGACTTCGCAATCATGCCCTTGATCATTGCCGTAGGTGATCCAAACCTTGCGCACCATTTGCTGTGAGCCTTGACCGTTAATGCAGGTGTTTTGTTTTTGATCTAGACCATTAGAACTTTTTGGAGCTGAAGTTGTCACTTTTTCACTTTCACCTTTAACTTCTTCTTGATCTTTTGCGCTTTCTTCCGTTTTTTCTTCACTGCTATTTTCGACAGAAGCTTTGTTTTCACCCTCTGCCAACGCATGTGAAGCCAAGCAAAGAGCGCCGGCGATAATGAAATGTTTCATTGTGAGCACCTCAATTTATTGATTACCATGAAATGTACTGTCTAAAGATGACTATCGGAGCCATAAATTAATTTTAAACCCAAGGCCTGACAATCACCATAACGACGATGATAACCATAAATAAGGTAGGGACTTCATTGAGAAATCTTAGAGTCTTACCTGCCGGCAAATTTTGCCCACGGTTAAAAATCTTGACGAGATAGGCCGCATAGATGGTTGAGGCTGTTAAAAGGACGACGCTAACTAATTTAATTTGCATCCAAATCATCGACCAGAGGCTCGTATTGATGAATAACATTGTCAGACCCGCAACCCAAGCGATGATCATGGCCGGTAGGGTTATGTATTTCCACAGGCGAAAAGACATCAGCTGCAATAGGCTTTCGATTTTCTCATGTTCGGCACGTTTTTCCGTAGCATAAATCAACAGGCGGTAGAGATAGAGTATGCCGGCCATCCAGCTGATGATGGCAATAACATGGATGGCAAGAATTTCACGATAATAGAGCATCATAATTCCACTTCCTCATCAAAATTTGAGCGGGGTAAGCTACATAAACTCTGCAAGCGTGCGGCGCACTTCGTGCCAAGTAATTCCATGGGTGACTTCGACTTTGCCTTATGGAGACGTTGCTGTAGATGAGCTGCAACGCTTATATCGCGCGGGTCCGCTTGAGCTGGTTCTTGATCAGGGCAAAACTCCAACCATATAAGGGCGTTGCTGTTATAAGCAAAATTTACTAAAAGACGGACAGTTTCCGCATTTTGCTCTTCCCACAAACGATCTGCCTGCTCGATGAAAATCGCAAAGGTCGATCTGGTTTTTTCAGCCGGTGGCAGTATATTCGACTGATTTTTTTGTGGTCGAACGATATGGGTGGGGATTCCAAATCGCCAACTGCAGGCCAACGCCATAGGCCAAATTTCTGAAGGCTGACCTTTTTTTCCCTGTAAGATCGTAGCCTGCGGACGGATGCCTTTCAGTGCTTCCGATACATGGCGCAAAATCTTGGCGCTGTGATTGGTGCTGAGTTGGTGCGGGGCATGAAACTGTGTTCCCCAACTACGGTAAAACTGCCTTAATATATCCTCAGCCATGCGCATGCGTTCTTTCAAATTGCAGCGGATGCAAGAGTCAGCATTCATCGAAAGACTCTTGCTTTCGAAAAAGCCGCGACCCGAACAACAGGGAAACATTTCCTGGCGCAAACTTAAGCAGTGATTTGTTATTTCCAAGCCAAGCAGGATACCGTTTAGATGAGGATTCTCCAAGGCTTTGACGACACAGGATTGGCGTTCGATCAACTAAGGGGCCTCCTCTCGTATCCGCTGCCTGGGTTCATGATATGACGCCGGTCATTGAGCGAACGTTTGCGAAAGTCGTCGCCCGTAAGCTCAAACATCAGGCAGGTTTCGACGAGACGGGAATAGATGCGGGCTCCGACACGAAACTCCAGAGATTGTTCTTGGTCCAGTTCAAAGCTGCGGCGATCCAGGGTCAAATCGTTTTGATAATTCAATGCAACTCGTTGATTGGTTTTCAGGCCATAATTTGTCGAGGCGATGATGATCTTATTTTGGTTGTAGCGACCCATGACCAATTGATCGATGATGGAAAGCTCCCAGTCGCTGTTACGACCCTTGCCCAATTCATCAATAATGAGTATTTCAACTTCAATTAATTCTTGGATGACATGGCCATCCGTCTGGTCATTGGAATATCCCGCCTTCAACTCATTTAATAATTGAAAAAAATCGACAAACCTGACGGTGTGTCCACGATGGGCAAAGTGTTTGGCGATCGCTGCCAGCAAATAGGTTTTGCCTACACCAACCGGCCCACCTAGTAAAAGTCCCTTTGGGTCTTTGGGGGCGAAATCGTGAAACCATTGGCGAATGGCACTGAGTATCTCCTGACCGTTGCCCGTTTTATTGGCAAAATGATCAAGTTTTGCCATCGCATAACGGGCCGGTATCATCGCTTGATTGAGGATGTTCACCACGCGGGCCGGATTGGGCAGGCGGCAGGGCGAAGATTTACCGTCAATAAGTCGGCGTGCTTGGCCGTAGCATGACGGGCAAGATTTGACGCAGTCGCAAAGTTCAGCGTGTAAATAAGCTCCTTGCCTTTTTGGCTGAATGCCGATGCCATCGCAGCAGCTCAATTTCTGCTGAATGGCACAAGGCAAGTTGTCCAATTTGGACCCCTCGCCTGAGCTTTGAAATAGCTCGTCCTTTAGTTTTCTTTTATTTTTCAGGTTCTTATCTTCCAAACTTCCATCCATCATCAGCGTTAGAAATTTGATTTCTGTTTGATCCTTTTTTCCTCAGGCTCGTCTTATCATCAATCGAAGGCTACGGAAATTGTTTTGCTCAGATAAACCCCAGTCAATCTTGCAAGAGCTTACAGCCCTCTCTTGGGCAAAGACGAGATGATTTTATGCTGTTATGAGCACAGCGCCTAGTCATTAAGCTCTTGTGAGGGCGAAAATCCCCTTGTATCTTGAAAAGATTCATAGCCAGGAGAGACGGAACCATGAATCCCCAAGCATGTAAGTTGATAAGTAGTAAAACGGAACTTGAATTAAAAGATTTTGATGCTCTGGTTATCCCGATCCAGATTACTCAAGCAAAGGACAAATCCTGGGCTCAGCAGCTCAAACACCTACCCGCTGCTTTGAGTGAAGCGATTGTCGCCTTTGCCAAAAAAGCTGAGATTGTGCCACAGGAAGGCACGTCTTTCATATTTGATTACAGCATCACTTTGCGTGTCGGTCTGGTTTATAGCTTCCAGACGACCGATATGTTTCACTTGCTAACTTTCGCGAAAGAGATTTTAGGTAAATATAAATCAGCAGGAGTGCAGAATGTAGCATTGGATTTGCGGCAGCATCCGCGAGCGGAAGACTTGCTGGAGGCATTTGTTGCCGCATTAGTTGCCCGTAACTTTGAACCGCCAAAGATTAGCGGTAAAAAGAATGAGGTGGAGACGGGTAAAAAAGATAAGTTTTGGAATATGGCGATTGTCGCGCCAGCAGCTAAGGAAGATGAATGCGCGGAGCGTCTGCAGCGAGCGGAACCCCTTGCCCAGGCGACGAACCTGGTGCGAAGCCTGGTGATGCGGCCTGGCAATGATCTGACACCAGCTGCCTATGTGCAGATGGTCAAGGAACTGGCAGAAAAAACAGCGCTCAAATTTGAGTTCTGGGATCAAAAAAAGCTGAAAACTTTAAATGCAGGAGCTTTTTTAGCGGTTGTACAAGGCTCGCCTCATGAGGATGCAGGGATTATCAAGCTCGTTTATCGCCCTGAAAACAGTCACGCAAAAAAACTGGTGGTGGTTGGTAAAGGTATAACCTATGACACCGGTGGTACCAATCTGAAGCCGGCTCGTTCTATGTATGGTATGCACGGAGATATGGCTGGTTCAGCGGTTGCCTTATCTCTGACGCTACTTGCTGCGGAAAATCGCTGGCCATTTCAAGTGGTCTGTTATCTGGCAATCGCTGATAACTGCATCGGTGAAAATGCTTATCGACCGAATGATATCGTCATGTCAGCAAAAGCGAAGTCGATCGAAGTCGTACACACCGACGCGGAAGGGCGAATGGTATTGGCAGATACCCTCTTTTTTGCCAGCAAAGAAAAAGCCGATTTAATGATGGATTTTGCCACGCTCACCGGTGCTTGTGTCGGGGCGATCGGCAGTACCTATGCTGGTGCATTTACGAACCGGCCAGAGTGGTTTGAAAAAATCGTTAAAACAGGTCAGGTCACTGGTGAAAGAGTTTGGCCCTTCCCCTTGGACGAGGATTTTGGCGATTGTTTGAAATCAGATGTGGCGGATATTAAGCAGTGCCGTTTATCGGGTGGTGTCGATCACATTGAAGCAGCCTATTTCTTGAAAGAGTTTGTTGACCAAGATATTCCTTGGCTACATATCGATTTGGCTGCCGCGCAAAATGCTGGTGGGCTCGCCCATATTGATACCGAAGCCACAGGTTTTGGTGTCAGATTCGCAGCAAATTTTGCCCAGTCCATCCTGGAAGACGGCATGGACTAACAGCTTTTTGCCCATTTGAATGAGTGGCAATTTCAAGAGGTTTGCCTAGGAATAATCGCTTGCTTGCCATCTCACGCCGACAGCTACTCTTTGTATTGGATTAAATTTGCCGATCTAAGTACCGATCTTTCCCACATAAGCTTTGTGGGGAATTCTTATGTGGCGCGTTTTCTGGTATTTCATAATTTTACTAGCCTTTGTTTCGGCGAAACCCGCCTTGGCTGGTGATAAGCGGCTTGAGTCCTATCAGCTTATAGGGATGATTAACCATAGTTATCCAAACGACCAATCTCAAGGTGTCGCTGTGATTCGTCATCGCCTCAGCCAACAGACCTTTATTTTACGCATTGGTCAGATCTTACCAGGCAGTCAAAACCTATATATTCATGCGATGAATAGTGATGGCGTATGGTTTACTGATGAGGAGCAGCTCAGCGAGAGCGAATTGGTACTCGGACATGAAGGCGGGCGTAGCGTTGAGCCAAGTTCCAATGTTGCGGAATACGGGGATGATTCACGAAACGGCTACCAGCAGGCCTATTTGATTGACGCCTACGAGATTCAAGCGCAAACAGACGAGTATTTTTTAGAGCAACAAGGTTGGCAGCAAAATCAGGAAATCCCACCTGCTGTGACTGAGCGGCGTGCAGTCGTCACCATCCAGGAGGATGCTGTTTCCTTGAATCAGAATAAGCGAGAACCCGGGTCAAAAAACGCAAACTCACAAACTGAGTCTTATCGTCAAGACTGGTCTTGTCAGGATGAAGTCTGTTGGGATGAGGCGGAAATTGCAGCGGATGAAAGGTATGAGAGTGATGATGAGGCGCTGGATTATCCGGACGGATACGAGCCTCATCACTAAAGTCCTCATCGTCAATGAGGCTCATTGTACCAACCTTCTTCCACCCGACGGTGATGAATCAGAGTCCAAGCCTCTCCAGCATAAACTTTTCCATACTGAATTAGTTCGGGATCATCCATGCTGCCTTCTGCACGAATGACAATATTGAGCTGGTCGACCTCTTTCGCCTTGAGTAACAGCTCGGCAGTATCTTCTTTTGCTTGGGCGTGAGTTTCATAGAAAACCACACCAAAGCGTTTCGGTAATTGTTTTGGTTGCTCGTCGCGCGATGCCTTATTCGTCTGATGACGGCGCCGCCGGCGGGGGCGGCGATCACGAGAATCTCGGTTTTTATCGCGGTCGCGAGAGTTTCGGTGTTGTTGATTCAATCGTCAGCTCTTTTTCGGACTACAGAATATCGGTTCAGATACAGCGTCTCGGTTAAATTTTTGTTTAAACCCTATCATATCAACAATTGATGCGCTCGACCACCGTTGCGATGGCTTGATCAATAGGTAAGCGCGTCTGCTGTGCGGTATCTCGGTCTCGTAATGTTACGCACTGATCTTCGAGACTCTGGTTGTCGATAGTCATGCAAAACGGAGTGCCAATTTCATCATGTTTTGCATAGCGCTTACCGATCGACTGTTGCTCATCATAACTGACATTTAAGCCTTTTTTTCGCAGCTTGCCAACGATGTCGCGTGCCAGCTCGGGTTGTCCATCCTTTTTTACCAGGGGAAGGATGGCGGCTTTGATAGGAGCAAGTCGCGGATGAAGCTTCAGCAATACTCTGGTTTTGCTCTCGCCCTTGGCGTCTTGTCCGGTTTCTTCCGCATAGGCATCGAGAAGAAAGGCCAAGACAGATCGCGTTAATCCTGCGGCAGGCTCGATTACATAAGGAATATAGCGCCAGCCATTTTTTCCGGTATTAGGATCGACTTTATTTTGATCAAAGTAGCTGAGTTTCGCGCCAGTGGCTTCACCATGGCGCTTTAGGTCGTAGTCAGTGCGAGAGGCAATCCCCTCCAACTCGTCCCAACCCCAGGGATACTTGTATTCCACATCATAACAATCGTCAGAATAGTGAGCCAGCTCATCATTGTCGTGTTGGCGTAGATGGAAGTTCTCAGGAACGTTGGCAAACTGCTGATACCATTGCAATCTCTCCTTCGTCCAATAGTCCAGCCACTCATTTTGGGAGCCAGGCTCGACGAAGTATTCCAACTCCATCTGCTCAAATTCGCACGAGCGGAAGATGAAATGCTCGACCACGATTTCATTGCGAAATGACTTGCCCTGTTGGGCGATGCCAAATGGAACTTTCATAGAGCTGGTCTGCAGCACGTTGAGAAACTGGACGAACATTGCCTGAGCTGTTTCCGGTCGTAGATAGACAGCAGAGCGCTTCATCACTTCATCCAGTTTAGAGCGCAGCTCTTCCGAGTCTAAGGCCTTGCCTTTGATTTCTTTGATGAAGTCACCAAAGGGATCGACAGGGCCAAGAGAGGTACGGAACATGCCGTTGAATTGACGCTCATCACTTAATTTAGGGCTGCCGCAGACCGGGCATACATAACCGGCATCGGTGACAGGTGCTTCTAATTTTTTCCCGTCTTTTTTACCGCCTTCGATAAAGCTGACGACAGTACCCGGACTTGCTTTAGGGGCTTTATCAGCACGAAAACGTTCTTTGCAGTTAAAACAGTCAACGAGTGGGTCAGAAAAGCCAGCTAAGTGACCGGATGTCTCCCAGACTTTAGGATGCATCACGATAGATGCGTCAATCCCAACAATGTCTTCTCGCTCATAAACCATTCGTCGCCACCATTCAGCAGCAATATTACGCTTTAACTCGACTCCAAGAGGGCCATAGTCATAGGCGGATTTCAATCCACCGTATATTTCACTGCTTTGGAAGACAAAGCCGCGGCGTTTACACAGCGAAACAATTTTGTTCATCAGGTCTAATTCACTCAAAACGACAACCTCTTTGGACAGCGTTGATGCTGGTTGTAAGCAGCGCAATATGGATCTGCGTTGGCAAAGATACTTGTTTGCGCAGCATTCCTCAAGTTTGAACTGTGGTCGGTCTAACTGTTTAGAAGGGATAGGTAAAGACTCTGTTGATGGTCATCGGCACTCACCCGCGTGGCTGACACAGGTGATTGATCTGCTTGAGAAGTTTTGCTCTGCCAAAGTAGACGCTTCAGTCCGGCGATGCTCGGACGTTGGGACTTTTTGGGGTGGAGTCTTGTGACCTTTGCTTCGCTGCTCGGTGCTGCCTTTTGCTCATCTTCTAGGTTAAGACGTAAACGATAGGCCTGCAATGTATGCGGCGGCTTTTCCAAGCGAGGAATGCTTGGCTGACTTGCGCCTGGATCGATCACGGGAACCTTGATTTGCAGGCCACGCAATGCTGTCACCGAGCTATCTTGTTTCAACGTGGCTTGTCGATGCGTCGCTAAGGCTTTGCCGGAGAAACTCTCTGCAGTGGACAATGGATGCTTGGAACTGCGGTCACGCTGTTCCGATACACGCAGTAATTCATTGGTCAGTGATTCATAGGAATTGGAGATATGACCTAACCGATCCGATGCCAGCTGGGAACCAGTAGTCGAGCTGATGCTGGGATCTGTACTTTGTTTTTTTAATTGTTCTTTTGCCCGTACTTTGAGTTTTAGTAAAACAGGTTGAATATCTTGGATTGGCAAATGCCTGTTTGCGTTTGGCTGATCAGGGCGTAAACCTAAACTTTGTTGGAAGATTTGCACGAGTTTGATGTCATGTAAGACCTCGTCCGGATGTTTGATGGGACCTAAGCCTATCAATTTTTTATGGACTTGGAGCGGAGTCAGATTGCGAATGGCAAAAGGCTGGTCGGACAAGGCTTCGGCGATGCGACGCTGGATTGCTAATGCTGCGATAGCAGTGCGCCTCTGCAATCCCATTGCGTCCTCCTATCCGCGGTATGTTTATCAATGACGTCCTGTCGATGAATGCTTCGGTCAGAGAAAAAAATAGTTGAGTCAGCGCCTGCAAAAAATTGCCCGGGTTAAGCTGCAACTTTTCTGTAAGTTATTGTTAATAAATATAAAAACGGTAGGGTTTCAAAACCCTACCGTTTTCTTATGAAACATGGTCAATACTATTGCCACGTCTCTATCGCTTGTGCTTCAATACATTAATACTTGTACTCATCAAGCTTATAAGGTCCTTCAACTTTCACATTGATATATTTGGCTTGCTCAGGAGTTAGGCGGGTGATGACCCCGTTGAAGCCTTCCACCATGTTACGTGCCACTTCTTCATCAAGGTGTTTTGGAAGAACTTTAACATAGATCTCGCCCTTTTTATCGGCCCACTTCTCCGCAAAGAGATACATCTGCGCCAGTACCTGATTGGCAAATGAACCGTCCATGATGCGAGAAGGGTGACCAGTCGCATTTCCAAGGTTCACCAAACGGCCTTCTGACAAGAGAAGGATGAAGTTCTCTTCATCTTTTGGATCGCGGAAAATTTTATGAACCTGCGGCTTCACTTCTAGCCACTCATATTTTTCGCGAAGGATCTTGGTGTCGATTTCATTATCGAAGTGGCCAATGTTACAAACTACCGCTCCAGATTTAATACAGCTAAGCATGTGCTTATCACAGACATTGATGTTGCCCGTTGTGGTAACGATCAAATCAATGGTGCCAAGTAATGCCTTGTCAACGCCGTCTTCCGTGCCGGTATTGACGCCATTTTTATAAGGTGAAACGACTTCATAACCGTCCATACAGGCTTGCATCGCGCAAATAGGATCGATCTCAGATATTTTAACGATCATGCCTTCTTGTCTTAAGCTTTGTGCTGAGCCTTTGCCAACATCTCCATAACCAATGACAAGTGCTTTTTTACCAGCGAGCAGCATGTCTGTGCCGCGCTTGATGGCATCGTTTAAGCTGTGTCGGCAGCCGTATTTATTATCGTTTTTTGACTTTGTGATGGAGTCGTTGACGTTGACCGCTGGAACTTTCAAAGTCCCTTGGGCCATCATTTCCATGAGACGGTGGACACCGGTGGTGGTTTCTTCGGTGATACCATGAATTTTTTCCAGCATTTGTGGATATTTGTTATGGACCATCTCGGTAAGGTCACCACCGTCATCAAGGATCATATTTGCATCCCATGGCTTACCATCTTTCAGGATGGTTTGCTCGATACACCACATACCTTCTTCATTGGTTTGGCCTTTCCAGGCATAGACGGCGATTCCGGCAGCGGCCATGGCAGCAGCGGCATGATCCTGAGTGGAGAAGATGTTACAGGAAGACCAGCGTACTTCCGCACCAAGCTCGACCAGTGTTTCAATCAAAACGGCTGTTTGAATTGTCATGTGAATACAGCCAATGATTTTAGCGCCTTGCAAAGGCTTGGAAGTGCCGTGTTTGCGGCGAAGGGCCATCAATGCCGGCATTTCTCTTTCTGCCAATTTGATTTCTCGGCGGCCGTAATCAGCCAAACTAATGTCTGCTACTTTGTAATCTGGAGTTGTCATCGAAATGTCCTTTGTTTTTTGTCCTAAAACACACTCTTGAGAGCTTATCCTAAACGAAATAGCTTCAACTGTATTTGGAAGCCATTTTTTAGACCTAAATAGAGGCTTTGTTCTTCTATGAAGCCAGCATGGGAGGCCCACTCTTTTAAATCAAGCGAATCGAAACCAAGCCATAGATCACCACATAGCTCCTTGGTCCACTCTTGATTGTGGGAACAAAGATCGGCGATCAAAAGAAAGCCATCGTCCCGCAGCAAACTTCTCAGTTTTTGAAAGGCCTGCAAGGGTGATGACATATGATGTAAAACCATATTCAATACGATCAAGTCGAAGCGTTCCATGTCAGCTTCAAATTCTTCGAGAGAGGCTTGTATAAAGCGAATATCTTGCTTAAATCCTAATCTTTTCTGGGTGAAGCTCAGCATTTCTTCAGAATTGTCCATCGCCACTAAATACTCAAATCGTCTGCCCAGTTCTTTCAGAAGTTCCCCTTGTCCTGGGCCGACTTCCATGACCTGGCTTTGGCGCGACAAGGGCAGCAAATCCAAAATTTCCTTGATATTTGGCAGATATTGCTTCAACTCGCAGAGCATCTCCTGGTTTTCTTCAAACTTATCAACGTTGCGTTCAAAGTAGAGACGCGATTGAGCGGCACGGTCGGCATGAACACATTGAATTCGTTCTAGATATGCTTCCGGCAACGGCAATTCACTGATGGTTTGAAAGAGGCTAGCTTGGAAGTCGTAAAACTCACTGTCTTGTTTTAAGAGTGCGCGACGATAAAAGATGCTATTTCCCTGACGCCTGGTTACCAATAGCCCGGACTTTGCCAGTACCTTCAGATGATGGCTCATTCCTGGTTGCGGCATGGAAAAGATGCTTGCCAGCTCTTGAACGCCAAAGGAGTCATTACTTAAGACACGTAAAATATCGAGTCGCAGCGGTTCAGCTACCGCTTTGCAGAGAACAGCCAGACGTGTGCTAATCGTCGGTGTGGATTTGTCTTCCAAATGTGGCGCGATGCTACTCATAGACTCTCTGATTGATGGCAAAATCTCCCCTAGCTTAGCTTCTTTTCGGTGAGTCGGCAAATCTATATTAATGTTTTTTTATATAGAAAATGTTTTATATTGAATTATTATTTAACTTGTTGTAATAATTTATTTTTTTTACTGGGAGGTGAGCTGCCGATAGACGGCCAGGTTACCTTCAACCATGCTATCGAGAGAAAATAGCTGGGAAATGTGCTTTTTGGCGGTCTCACTGAAAAACTGCCGTTTTTCGTCTTGGTCAATTAATATGGCCAAGTTAGCTGCCAAACCATGGTCATCTTCAACTTCAGAAAGAAGCCCGGTGTGTCCGTGCTGGATCATCTCCGGAATGCCGCCGACACGGGTGGCGGCGACGGCGCAACCGGCGTGTATGGCGTCGAGGATGGAGGTTCCCAAGCCCTCGTAACGCGATGGCATCGCGCAGATATCACTGGCAGCTAGCAGGCGCGGCACGTCTTTCCTGATGCCGAGAAAGCGCAACTCACTCTCGCAGCCAAGTTTTTGACTTAATTCCATGAGGTGCTTTGTTAAAGGCCCCTCACCAGCGAAGATGGCGTAAAATTTGTGCCCCATTTTTTTTAAATGCGACAACGCATAAATCAAGGTCTCCTGGCCTTTCTGTGGCGTATGGTAGGCGACATTGATAATGATAGGGCGCGAATGATCGACAAAGCCGAGTTCGGTGCAAACACTGGGGCGGATTTTCCTGCGGTTTACTTGCGTGAAAACCTTGGGATCAACAGCGCTGCGCACCACATGAATCTTTTGCTTGGGGATGCCAGCCCTTACTAAGATTTCAGCGATAGCCTGAGAGATGGCAATATAGGCATCCACACTGGGATGCAAATACTTGCGCCGGCTCCACATGCCTTTTGCCGGGAGGAAGTCCACGCGTCGATGGACGACAAGTTTTAGGCTTGGCACCAGACGTTTGAGAATGAGTCCGATACTATGGGCCTTCGAGCTTTGACAATCGACGATGTTGATGCCTTGCTCGCGGCAAAAACGAGCGAGCCGAGGCATGGCCGGCAGCCACTGTAAAGTCGGCCGCTCCAAGGGGAACAGGCTTGCCAAAGCCGATAATCGCTGAGCAATCGCACTTTCCCTGGGTGCTGCGAGAAACCACTCGGCCTCTTCCTTACCGCCTTCCATTAAAAGGCGAACTTGATTTTCGCCCCCACGCCAGGTCAATTCCGTATCGATGTGAAGAACTTTGAGTGGAGATTGCTTCATGTTCGGCTTTCTTGTTTTGGTCGTACAGGGCTCATCGCTTTCTCATTTGCCATGTCAGAGAATGAAAAGACTTTGGATCAATGGGAAAGGTTTTCTCCTGACCTTCTTCTTCATGATGCCGGACCTGGTTCAGGTCCGGTTGATGTTTTCCTGCCTTCGTCATTTCCGACATATTTGGGCTAGTTATCATAACTTAACCATGCTAAAACTTGATATATGCCAAAAAACACGGAGGAACTCTATGAAAAAGGGATTTCTTGCCCTGGTCTGCGGAATGCTGTTTGTTTCGAGCGAAGGCTACGCATTGATTCATGGTCAAGCATTAGTTGGTCAAAGAAAGTTGAAACCTTCTGGTGGCGACGAAATTACTGGTCAGGAATTTAAACTCGCCGTTCATCTCGATCCCATTCCTTTGGTGCCTGTAGGATTCGGTGCCTACCTCAGTGCAACCAATTTTGATGCGCCGGAAGGTATGAGTAGTTATCAAGGTAGCGAAATTGGCTTAGAGCTGACAGCTTGGTCGCCGGTTGACCTGCTTGGTCTCACTCCCTATGCAAAATTGGGTTACACCATCCTTGGCGGTTATGTCGCCGAAGTGGACGTAGATGCCCTTGGTAGTGTGAAATTTCTCTCCACTCCCTCGGGAACAAGACTTGCCGCAGGCTTGAAATGGTCACCCCTGCCGCTGGTGGCATTGATGCTTGAGTTGGAGCAAACTGATATCAAATTAAAGTCTGACAAGATCAAAGCATCGGCTGGTATCGATACCTCGAACTACACCATGAGCGATGTAGATACCTCAAGTTTCGGGATACTGTTAGGTGTCGAAGTCGGGATATAAGTCGAATTAGCCGCCGGGAAGTAATTTTTTTCAGTTATTTAACTCATTGAGATAACTATAAATTTACGCCCGGTCAGGTTTCTCTTACCTTTTGGGCTAAAGTGGCGCAACTTGCTGCCGATACTCTCATTGTATTTCGCATTGGGAGAGGCGTCTTTATGAAAACAATTTTCTTCAATCAAGTTCGAAACTTCCGTAAGGAACGCAATAACGATTTGATTCGCAGAATGCAGAACGGAGATCAGCTAACAAGTTTCAATAGTTACTCCAGCTGGTATCCACCGCGCCCGATCATTCAGAAAGATCCAAAAGCTGTCCGCGAGCTTTATGGTTCAGCTCCACACGGCGGCAACCACGATCACGATAAGTGCGAGCAAGAAAAAGCTAATCAACACACATTGCGCCTGGCATAATTTGCCTGCCTACGATTGAGTCGCTAAAAGCTGAACGTTCGTTCAGCTTTTTTTTTGTGTTTCTTTTCTTCTTATCGTCCTCACGTATTCATACATTTGCAGTCAATCCTTGCCTGACTTGGCCGGAACGTCTAAGTTTCCTGACTCGTACCCATGATGAGTCGCTGCACAAGATGATGATTTTTGAGCAGCCGTGGCAAGGAGGCGAAGATATGAGAAGGCTTTGGATTTTTAGCATCGTCAAAGCATTTTTGCTTGTTCTCGTTTTGGCCTTGATGCACTTGCTACTTGGTCCCAGCGGTTTGTGGCGCCAGCCGTTGTTCTGGCAAATGGCCTTGGTAACTTGGGCCTGCTTTTTTGTTGGCTTTTGGTTTTATCAGCGCTTTGCTTTTTTTTGGCGCCAGCGGCATCCGCTATATCCCATCGCTTATGCTGTTACGATCATTTCAGCTTACTTTTTTTACACACTTGGATTCTTTGCCAAGTATCCCCTACTAGGAATTTTGCCGCTGGCTCCATGGCACCCTTGGATATTTTTTCTGGCTGGAATGGCGGTGATCATCATGTTCGGTCCGACAATTTTGAAATTAAATTTGCTCTTAGCTAAGAAAACACTAGTCCGCTCTGGCTTAGGTTTACTCATTCTTGCAATTTTGGCCTACCCGTATTTCAAGCAAGAGCGTGCTTTTGACCCCAGAGTTCATCTTTTGCTGCGTTTTGACCCACCTAAGGCTTCTATGGATTTGCAAGACTATGGAATCCGTGCTAATCGATGGACCAATTCCGGGCTTTGTCCGAAGCAGGAAATCGAGTTGTGGCAGGCGATGCCGGGATTTGTACCGTTCTACTGGTTTATCAGTTCCGCATTTTCGTCACAGCCTCTTTGTGTGGTAATCAAAGACCTCAATCAGGAGATTTTGGACGACCACCGCTGGGACCAAAAGGCGCTCATCATCTGGTCCAAGCCAGAATGGGAAAAGTTGATAAAACTTTTTCCGAACTTCAGTCTGGTTCTGTTGCAGACAGGCGAAGATGCCACAATATGGCGTTTATATCGAAACGGAGGCACGGAAAATGCGGGTAACGAGCCCTAAAAAAATCAGTTCTGGAAAAGGGCCATTGCTGTGGAAGCTTGGCTTCACTATCGGTTTGCTAACGAATGCCTGCGGTCAATCAAAGGACGATGCAACAAGCGTGACGCCGGCAAATACAGATTGTGCTCCGCAAATCGGTGAAGGTGTCAACTCAAAAGGTTTACTCTTTAGTGCGGTCAGCAGTGACTACCAAAGCTCAAGCACATACTTTTTGGACTTTGCCAGTGGCTGCCTGCGAACCTTACTTACCGGTCAGTCAGGTGATCCGAAGATTACTTTGCTGGATGGCGATATCTATCTGTTCAATCGCTCCGCCACAGACAATAATTTTTTAAACCTGCAGTGGCAGGCTGGAACTTTCTTGCAGGGAACGCAGCTGAGCAACCCGTTGCCAGGCTTCGGTGATCCGTCTGATGTAATCGAGTGGAAAAATGCTGAGTTTCTGGCGTTGGCACGCAGTGACAAAAGTTTGTCTCGTATCGATCTGCTTACAGGTGAATTGCGACAACGAGTCAGCAGCGAGAATTTGGATACGGCAGGCCAACCGTTTTTTCCCAATGCTTTGATTCGTCAGCAGACGGCAGCCGGCG
The DNA here is from genome assembly GCA_048816425.1 of Oligoflexus sp. FD111. Lineage (GTDB taxonomy): Bacteria > Bdellovibrionota_B > Oligoflexia > Oligoflexales > Oligoflexaceae > JBMDZZ01. The sequence goes on along the minus strand of JBMDZZ010000012.1, from coordinate 154,279 downwards.
ACATTGTTTATGTCGTCCACTCTTATTTCGATACTTACGATGATCATCAGGTGTTTCTATTTCGGGAAGATGAAAACCAGCAGCTTGTCGCTGTAGATTTAGATCCTGAAAAGGAGCTTGTTCAGGGTTTTGCGACCCATTTCACCAACCCCAGCCGAGTCCTCTACCGTGATACGAATGAACCGTTGATTGTAAGCCTTTGTACGACTCACGCTAAAGAAGGCTGTCGTGGTGGAGTGGATGTTTTCGACCTGGAAAGTGGTCATTTGCTCAACTTTCAGGATTCCTACGGTTTATATGATTTTAGTGCGACTCCTGGTCTGGCACCGGCTCAGCATGATGTCATAGAGGGAGCTGGCGAGCGGGAATTTTTCTTACGGGTTTCCCAAAAGGATGAAACCCAACGCAAAATTATTCATGTAAAGCCACTTTATAATAGCTTCCGTATCAAGCACGAATATGAAGCAAATACGACCGGTGAAACGGCCATGTTTTATGAGAAAGCAGCTGATCTATTTATTGTCGGCGAAGGATTAGGTGCTGATAAAGGACGCCTTGTCGCTTATTTGGCAAATGGGGAACGACTTGAGTTTGAATTTGTTGGTATGCCTTACACCGGTGTTCTGGTTCCTTAAGCGCTGTTTTCCTTTACAAGTTCTATTTTGTTTCCATTTCTTTTTCTTCGCCCACTCCATGTGGGCACAAGCTCGCTCAAAAGATGAAAAAATCAAAGTGGTGGCCCCTCCAATTGAAGGGCCAAGTCACCATCATGCCGGCCAGCGAGACATTTTGGTGCCAACCCGTCTCAGCCTTTACGAAGTTAAAAATCATCTGCAACAGGAAAGCTCGTTTCTGCTGGAAGAAACCAGTCGTATTTCTTCAACTGGTTTCGCGGTGCCTCGCGTGCGTGGACAAAGTGTCGAGTTAACTGAAGTTTATTTGGAAGACATCCACCTCTTTGATGCCTATAGCGGTCTTCCTCTTTTTGCTGAATTGGATTTACGTGCCTTTGGTGCGTTAGAGATCACTAAAGGTCTGCCACCTGCGATGCTCAATTCTTTAAATCCTATTGGCGCGCTGCGCTATCGTCTTCTACCTCAGCAAGGCCAACTGACAGCTATAGGTTTGGACTTCGGTGAGCCCTATGGACAATCTCTATGGGCTCGTCGTCAGCATCGTCTGCTATCATCAGTTACCCATGATTTAGACTTGCGACTGTTTGGGCGCTGGCATCAATCATCTGGTCGCTTTCCGTTTTATGACCATCGCGGTACTCCTTATAATGAAGCTGATGATCACCTGGCGATTCGCCAGCAAAATGCCCGCAATTCCTGGCAAGTCTTGCCAATTTTATCGGGGACTGGAGAACATGATCGTTGGCATCTGATCAGCTGGGCACAGCAAATAGAGCAGGAACAACCGGGCTTAAATACCCGGCGCCAAAGTTTGGCGAGGGAAAATCTGGCCTTTGACCTGCAAGCATTGGCTTGGCAACGTGATCTACAACATAAAAACAGACTGCTGCCACAGCGACTATCTTTGCAAATACGCCGGGAATCTCAATCTCGGCAGTTCTTCGACCCCACAAGTCTATTTTTAGGCACAGCTACAGAAAGTCAGATCAGAATGTTGCAATGGCATCTGTCGGCCTCAACGGAGTGGTTTTCTGCTCTTTTCAATTCTTACCATAAGTGGGAAGGACAGCTTGCAAAGGCACAAATCAACTTGGCAAATAACGCCGACCTGGATTTGCAAATGGAGCGTGTGCGCAAGCAGGTTTATTGGGGAGGCTTATGGCCGCTGTTTGAAAAATTTGCCTTAACCCACAAATGGAGTCAGGCTTGGCATGAAGATGAATTTCCCAAACAGAATCCAAGTCAGCAAGCGGTTCAAGGACGCCAAGGTCGGAGGCAACAAACAGCCCGATCCCATGGCTTCGGTTTTTCCTGGCAGCTTCTGGAAGGCAGCAAAGTTTATGGGCAAATGAGTGAGTATGATCGCCCCCCAACTGTTCTTGAGGAGTTTGGCAATGGCGGTGGAGTGGCTGGTAATCCGGATTTAAAACCGGAAGAGTTGCAACATTATGAACTTGGTTTGCAATGGCAGAATTCGTCGGCCAGCATCCAGGCTTTTTTTGCAGGATTTACTGATGAGACGAAGAATAAAATCGTCTTTGTCCCGCGCTATGAAAATGCTTTAGTTGCTATGAATCTGGCAAGAACAGAAGTTAAGGGTATGGAATTCGGTGTGCATTGGTTTCCATTGGCAGCTTGGCAGTTCAGTCTGATGACGACTCATTTGCAAGCGCGGAATACAACCAACCCGCTCCTGCCGCTAAAAATTCCTGGCATTCCTGATCAAACGGCGACTGCAAGCATCGGTTGGCAGGGGCGTTTGCTGAATATGAACTTGCAAGCACGGCGACAAGGGGAATTTTTCCGTGACCACTTAAACGGTAGACGTGTACCAGCTTATGTCTTGTACGATCTTGGCGGCGACCTTTGCTTTTCCTGCAGCGAACAACAAGCGAAAGGTGATTGGCAGTTTGCCTGGCAAATATATAATCTTACAAATGTTCGTAGTTTGTCTGTTATGAGCCAGGGGGCAGAATTGAGTCAGGCAGGAAGGATCCCCTTAAGCAGTTTTGATGGTGCACCGCAACCTGGTCGTCATTATAAGCTGTCTATAAGTAAGCATTTTTATTAGTGATAATTCTTCCAACTTGAGTCTTTTTCGAGTTTTGCCGATGAGGTGGACTAGTGGAAAAGTATCAAGGGACGATTTTATGCTAAAAAAACTGCAAATTTCAGTGTTTAGCCTGCTTTGGCTGTTGGTTTCAGCTTGTGACAATAGCGATGGCCGGGAAATGGCCACAGGCAGTGGATCAATCACGGCTGATGGCAGCGGCGATGCCGTGGCAGGTAGCGGTCGTGACAACCCTGATGATCCTGCTGATAATCCCGCAGATAATAATGGTGGTGGTCCAAGCCCTGACGCGAACTTGGTTGTGACTTATGAGGAAGTGGTCAAACCGATTATCGATAATGCCTGTGTGAACTGCCATAACGAAGCGAATCGTGCTCAGGCTGCAAACCTATCTTTACAGACTTTCAATGACTTACGTACAGCCTATAATGCCACCATGCTGGCTCGGATTAATAGTGAAGTCAATCCGATGCCACCGGCTGCAGCCCAAGAGGTACGGGCTGATATCGCCCAACTTTTGATGGCCTGGGAGGCGCAAGGATTTCAAGAACGTATCGTCGGTGGCGGGGCGGCTGAATAAGCCGCTGCTGCTGCAAAGCAGAATCTTATTCTTTCTGACCACGATCCTGTCGCTTTAAGCATTGGATCGCCGCTTCCAAGCCATCCACTGTTAATGGAAACATATGAGGAAAGATCCGTCGCACGATCTGGTTCGATGGAATTTCCCAGTACGGTGGTGGTTCTGGGTTCAACCAGACACATTTTGGAAATTTTGCCTTGATGCGTTGCAACCAGACATACCCAGGTTCCTGGTTTTGATGATAATAATCAATGGCACCACCGACTTCGGTCAGTTCATAGGGGCTCATGGCCGCATCACCAACGACCAGTAAAAACCAAGACGGATCATGTTGCTGCAATACTTCCATCGTCGGAATTTTTTCGTCCATTTCCATATCGCTATAGAGTTGCTCATAAGGACAGTTATGAAAATAGTAGTGATGCAGCTCTTTAAAGTGATTGATCTTTACTGCCGCGGAAAATAACTGATCGCAGATTTCGCTGTGATAGGTCATGGAGCCGCCAGTATCCATCAATAACAACAGTTTGACAGCGTTTCGCCGCGGGCGGCGAAATACCATTTCAATTTCCCCGGCATTACGTGAGGTGGCGTCGATCGTTTCCTCAAGGTCCAACTCACTTGCAGCGCCTTCATTGCCCCATTGGCGTAATTTTTTTAGAGCGACGCCCATCTGCCGAATATCGATGACCAGATCTTTGCGAAAGTTACGGAATTTTCTTTGGGCAGCAATTTGCATCGCTCGCTGCTGCAAACCCTGGCCACCGACGCGGATACCGGAAGGGTGATAACCACTATGACCAAATGGAGAAGTACCGCCGGTGCCAATCCAACGATTCCCACCATCATGTCGTTCTTTTTGCTCTTCCAGCCGCTTTTCAAACAACTCGCGCAGCTCGTCCAGGTTCATCGCTTGCAAACGAGCCTTCTCTTCCTCACTTAAAGCTCGGGGCATTTTCGGGTTATTTTCCAGCCATTCCAGAAATTCATCTTTGATATCTGCGGGAAAATTTGCACCTTCAAAAAATTCGAGAAAGCTTTGGTCAAACAAATCGTAATCGGCTTCATTACGGGCGCAAATGGCCCGGCAAAGGTAGTAGAAGCGTGACATGGATTCGCCAGCATGGCCGCGCTCCAGTGCCTCCATCAAGGTCAACCACTCACTGGTTCCCACTGGCAATCCGCGTGCACGCAAATGAAAAAGAAATGGTAAAAACATGAAGATCCGTCTCCGTTCGTGATTTAGAAGAATCGGTTGCGTGGTCGTTGCCCTTGCTGGATTTGATTGAGAGTTTTGAGGTCGTTTTCTTTTTTCAACAAGACGCCGAGGAAGGGCAGCTCTTTTTCCAGTCTTTTTACTGAAATGCCACCTTTGATAAGTGCGCCAATCCAGTCAAGTAATTCGCTAGTTGAAGGTTTTTTACGAACTTCATCCAAATCTCTCAGCCAATAAAACCTTGTAAGACATTGCTTGATAAGAGCTTCATCGATGTTTGGATAATGGACCGCGATGATTTGTTTCATAAGTTCTTCTTCAGGAAACTGAATGTAGTGGAAAACACAGCGACGGAGGAAGGCATCGGGCAATTCTTTCTCGGCGTTCGAGGTGATGATGATCACCGGTCTTTGCTTGGCAGCAATGGTTTCATCAGTTTCCGGAATATAAAAGCTCATAGCGTCGAGCTCGTGAAGAAGATCGTTGGGGAATTCGATATCTGCCTTATCAATCTCGTCGATCAGAACAATACTTTTTTCTGCTTTTTCAAATGCCTGGCCGAGCGGGCCGAGTTTGATGTAGCGCTTGATATCAGCCACGTCGCCGTCGCCAAAGCGCGAGTCATTTAGTCGCTGGACGGTATCATAAGTGTATAAACCTTCCTGGGCCTTCGAAGTGGATTTGATATGCCAGGTGAAAAGCGGCAGGCCGAGTGAACTGGCAACTGACTGAGCTAAAAGGGTTTTACCCGTTCCTGGCTCGCCGCGAATGAGCAGTGGTCTTTGTAAGTCATAGGCAACATTCACAATGTCTTGCAGTTCGGCTGAGGCGATGTATTGCTCGCTACCTTGGAAGCGGGGGCTGGAACTCATGTCTACTCCTTGATCTGACGTAGTAAAAACTTTTTATATTAGCCTGAACGTCCTCAAATTTCTCAAAAATATTCGAAGAAGAATTTTTTACAAGCCTGTAAATATCGGAAATTTACTACATTACTAGGCCATAATAGGTAAGTAAAATTGGTCATTTATTCTGATTTAATCGTCAAAGTCATATCAAAAGTGATTTCCCTACAAAAAAGTTATTTTTTTGTGTAGAAAAATGTTGCTTTTTTCCAACTTAAGGGGTGTCAAGCGACGGAATTGAAGCTATAAGCATATACAACATCGATTGAATTTTTTTTGTTTTTGCGGGTTGGCCAATCCCAAAATTGTTCGAGTAAGCGAAACAGAGAACAAGGGAGGTTCAAAATGAACCGTGAGATGGAGCACTCTGCCTTGCTGGCTCGGGCCTTTGAGGAGTATCCAGCAAAAGACCGACAGATTGATGTTCTCAAGCTGACGGCAACATTGCTGGAGAAAAGCGAAGGTTTCAGTGCCGGTATTAGGGAGATTCTTGCAGCACTCGAGAGGGATTGCAGCATGATCGGAACCAGAATCAACTTCCTCGATGGGGTGGTTGATGTGGGACCAGAGATTCGCTTTAGCGGGTCAGATTATGTAAGCGATCCTGTTGTGGAAGACACAATCGCAGCTGCTGTGAAGTCTGTGGAAAGTAACTGGCGCTATAAGATGATGCCTGTAACAACGGGCAAAATCCAACATCGCGCCCCTTTCAAGGTAGATCGAGGAGCAAAACTCTACGTCCTGTGTCTACCGCTCAAGTACAACGAAAGAAAAATGGGCACATTGTCCGTGGTCAAAGTCTGCTACGGTAGCTTTGAACCAAAAGCCGAAGTCAACTTCCTTTCGACGATGACATCGCTGATCGCTCAAGCAGCGATGATCAATCGGTTCTATCCGGATCAGAGTCTCGAACAGGATTTGCTGGAAGAATTACCACGCAATAAAGGCTTCGATCGCTCGCCAATAATTGGTAATTCTAAAGCTATGTCGCGTGTTTTCACATTGTTGGAGCAGGTTGCTGATACTGATACAACAGTGATGATCCTGGGCGAAAGTGGAGTCGGCAAGGAATTGATCGCTAATGCATTGCATCGTAATAGTCCACGACGCAATAAGCCTTTCATCAAAGTAAACTGTGCAGCCTTGCCAGAAACTTTGTTGGAAAGCGAATTATTCGGCCATGAAAAAGGTGCATTTACGGGCGCTCACTCCCAGAAAAAAGGGCGATTTGAGTTAGCTAACGGCGGCACGATCTTTCTGGACGAAATTGGCGACATTTCTCAGGCAACACAGATTAAATTGCTACGGGTACTGCAAGAACGCGAGTTTGAGCGTATCGGTGGTGAGCAAACCATCAAATGTGATGTCCGTATCATCACAGCAACGAATCGCGATTTGGAAAGCATGATCGAAACTTCCGAGTTTCGTCAGGATCTTTTCTATCGTTTAAATGTCTTTCCCATTCACGTTCCTCCTCTGCGGGAGCGTAAAACTGACGTTATTCCTATTACGGATTTCTTTGTGGAAAAGTATCGTAAGATACACAACAAGAATATCCGTCGCATTTCAACTCCTGCAATTGATATGCTCAGCAGTTATCATTGGCCGGGAAATGTGCGCGAATTGGAAAATTGCATCGAACGAGCTGTCCTCCTGTCGAATGAAGGTGTGATTCGAGGTCACCATCTGCCACCAAGCTTGCAAATGGCTGATCCAGCGAATAAACAAACAGGAAGTAATCTTCAGTCGATTTTGGACTCTATGGAAAAAGAGCTTATTCTCGATGCGCTAAAAGAAACCAAGGGTAATATGGCAAAAGCCGCCAGAGAATTGGGGCTGACGGAAAGAGTTATGGGCTTGCGAGCTAAGAAATACAAGGTAGATCCTCGTAAATTTAAAAAACACATGTCTTAGATCAGCAGGTTACCAGAGTCTGGGGGGAGTTCGCTCCCCCTAAACCCCCCTTCCACGCCACCGCCAATCGAACCCCCACTTCCTACTTGTCACAGCAGCAAAATTTGCCCATCATAGTTGCGACTTTCGCCGCCGATAACGGTTTTGATTCTCTTGTGATGAAATAGGTCGATAAATGCCGGACGCTAGTTGGTATCTCTACGAAGAATTGAAGTTAAAAGGCATGCCGCTGTTAAACCAGTGGGTACGCGACGGCTTACGTGAGGATTTGCACTTGGATTTTAAACGAAAGTCCAGGCCACGTGAAATTAAGCTGAACGATGATGATCGAAAAAACTATTCTAAGGCTCTCTCTGGCTTTGCCAATAGTGATAGCGGACTGATTATTTGGGGTATTGGGGCCAGTAGCAGTGGCAACAGTCTGCGAACCAAACATCCGATCAGACAGGTGCGCGCGTTTGCCGAGATGCTCGATAGTTCCATTTCCCGCCTTGTCAATCCAGCAGTTTCCGGCGCTGAAAACTTCGTCATTTTTGAAGATCAAGATCGAGATTTGGGCTATGTAGTCTCCTATATTCCCAAGTCAGCGAGTGCCCCTCATCGCGCCGAAGCGGAAGGACTCAAGCAGTACTATATGCGCTATGGTGAGTCTTTTAAAATTGCCGAGCATTTTGAGCTGGAATTCATGTTTGGCAAACGCCAGATTCCCGATTTGCGGGTGTTCTGGGGAATAGAAGTCGATCAGTGCGAGTGGCTAGACACTCAGGAAAATCGCTATGACTGTCGCCTAAAAGTGGGTGTCACCAATCAAGGTAAGGCCATTGCCAAATATACCTGTCTGCGATTGCGATATAATAGTCAAAGCGATTATGAACTCGATACCTCGGTTATGGGTGATCTGATTCACTATTCCCACCCGGAGCGGGCATCCAAAGAAAATTTCTATTCCGTGACGGCACGCGCGCTCCTTGGTCTTGTCGTCTATCCTGATGATTATACACATTTTTTTACCTTTAAATTTCAGGCAAAAACGACTGATATTCAGCATAATAGATTGCCCGCCTTTGAAGTGTATTATGATATCTTTGCTGAAAATCTCATGGGTAAGATTCGCGAAGAATTGGTGTTGCCAGGTAAAAAAATTGCGGAGAAAATCCGCAAGCGTATTGAGCAGATCAACGATTCCTGATTGATTTATAGCCACCGGAATCGACCGATTAAGGCAATTATTCCGACTTAACTTATCTAATTTACATGAAAAAAACAAATTACTTCATCCTCTCGCCAATGATCCCGAAAAGGATGGAAAGCCCAGGTCATTGCGAGGAATAGCTTTATGATGCCAAAAATTTTATCGCATTTCATCTTAGGATCAGCTCTTGCTTTGACTTTAGCCTGTCGCGAGGATGTTTATCAGGATAAGCTGGAAACAGTGGGCTTAACGACGGAAGAGCAAGCATCGCCCGCTGCTTCTATCGATGAATCAGAGCATGGTTTGTTGCCCAAAGCTGGCCCTGATGATGCTTTTTTTATTTCAACTTTTCTTCACGAATCATTGAAATTTTTAGGTGAACCACAAGAGGTTGTCCGGGCAGTAGAATCATTTGATCCCCAGTACGTTTTGAACTTGCAGGCCAATCCCCAATATCAGCGGAATGCCTTTGATTTACGGCAAAACTATAGTGACGAGCGTTTAAGTCTGATGGTTGATTACCTAATGTTTGTCAATGATAAGAATGGTCGTGAAAGATTGACGATGCAAGACTTGCAGACATTGAAAGTCAACCCTGGCGTTCTAGGTAATCCCGGAGAAATGATTGAAATATACTTTGATCCCGTTATTTACCAAGTGATTGCCGGTGAAGATTCACTGGTGGGAAAAGCTGAGTTACGCAAGCTTTTGCAAGCACTCGGTACAATGCTGGAAAGTCAGGGTCAAACGCAAATCAGGTATCGCCATCAGGTGCTGGATGCGTGGGATGACGTGATCCTATCATACGATCGTGATGGCGATGGCCAGCTAAATCGGGAAGAGTATGCTAGTTTGCGCGATGATCGGCAGAATCGCTTGGAAGCCATGCGTAGTAATCTTTCACTAAGATATGGGATCTGATGGGCCAAAAACCGCCTTTCGATCCAATATCCTAGTTAAAGTTTGTAATATTCCAACGAATCTTGCATTGTCTGTCGCAAAGTCTGGAAATTCGCGCTCAGTCAAACCGAGCTTTCTTGACATCCCCTTAAAAAACAGGCTAAAACCACTCCGTTATCATTACACAAACCCCGACACTGAAGGATCTCATATGGATAGGAATCTTGCTTTGGAGCTAGTGCGCGTGACCGAGGCGGCAGCGCTTTCTTGTGGCAGGTGGATTGGGCGTGGCAATGAGGATGCTGCTGACGATGCAGCCGTTGAATCCATGCGAAAAGCCTTTGACACAATAAATTTTGATGGTCGTATCGTCATTGGTGAAGGGGAGCGGGATGAGGCGCCGATGCTTTATATCGGTGAAAAAGTCGGTAATGGCCAGGGACCCAAAATTGACATTGCCTGTGATCCTTTGGAAGGCACATCAATCACAGCTCAAGGTCGCAGTGAAGCTTTATCAGTCATTTCTGCTGCCGAAGAAGGTGGATTTCTCCACGCTCCTGATACCTATATGCAAAAAATCGCCGTAGGTCCCCAAGCTCGTGGCGTGATCGATATCAGAGAGTCAGCCACATGGAACTTGCAGCGGGTGGCGAAAGCCTTGGGCAAAAATATGGGCGATATGATGGTCATGATTTTGGATCGTCCTCGTCACGCGGACTTGATCGCTGAATGCCGTGAGGCCGGCGCCTGTATTCGCTTGATTGGTGATGGCGATGTGTCCGGGGCGATTGCAACAGCTCAGGAAACGTCGACTGTCGATATTATGATGGGTACTGGTGGTGCTCCGGAAGGAGTGATTGCTGCGGCAGCCCTGCGTTGTCTAGGTGGCGAAATCCAGGGTATCCTGCGCTTTCGCAATGACGATGAAAAAGCGCGGGCTGAAAAAATGGGAATCACGGATTTTGCTAAGATCTATACCCACGAAGATCTGGCTTCCGGCAAGGTGATGTTTGTTGCTACTGGAGTGACAGGCGGTAGTTATCTGAAAGGGGTTCGCTATACTGGCCAAGGAGCAACGACTCACTCGATTGTCATGCGTTCGGAGACGGGAACTGTTCGTGAGATTCATTCCCGGCATCATTTTGCGACAAAGCCAAATTATGGCTGGTGATGAACCTGCATGCTCGACCAAGAGATAAGCCTGGTCGAGCATGACCATAGTTTATGAAGTTTTATTGATGAAGGTGACGGGGATGACCATCACCTTAACAAAGGCTTCAAATACTGCCCTGTAGCACTCTTTTTAATGCCAGCAATCTTTTCCGGCGTTCCAAAACCGATGACCTCACCACCGCCGTCTCCGCCTTCAGGGCCCATATCGATTACCCAATCGGCACTTTTAATCACATCCAGGTTATGCTCAATCACCACAACAGTATTGCCGGCGTCAACCAATCGATGCAGAACCTGCAGCAGATGATCGATATCATGAAAATGCAGACCAGTGGTGGGTTCATCCAGGATATACAAAGTACGACCCGTATCCCGTTTTGCCAGCTCACGGGCTAGTTTAATCCGTTGCGCTTCACCGCCGGAAAGCGTCGTTGCCGCTTGACCGATCTTGATATAAGACAGGCCGACATCAATCAGGGTATCCAAGATACTCTTGATTCGTGGATGGCGCTCAAACAATTTTCTGGCCTCAGCAACGGATAAGTCTAAAACATCAGCGATCGAATGACCGTGATATTTGACCTCACAGGTGGCCTGATTAAAGCGCCTGCCTTTGCAAATCTCGCATGGTACAAAAACATCGGCAAGGAAGTGCATTTCGACTTTAATGTAACCATCGCCCTGGCAAGGCTCGCAACGTCCTCCTTTGACATTGAAGGAAAAACGTCCCTTCTCATAACCACGGATCTTCGATTCTGGCAGCAGGGCAAAGAAATCGCGAATATGATCGAAGACTTTGGTGTAAGTCGCCGGGTTACTGCGTGGTGTCCGACCAATCGGCTTTTGATCGATGTTAATAACTTTATCGAAGCCGTTTAAACCGTTTATTTTTCGATAAGCACCCACTTCAAGCTGTGATTGATGCAGGTGACGTGCCATGGCCGGATAGAGTATCTGATTGATCAATGTCGATTTGCCGGCGCCGGAAACTCCAGAGACGACAGTGAGCAAGCCCTGGGGAATACGGATATCGACATTTTTCAAGTTGTTTTCGCTTGCACCCAAAATTTCCAACCACTGCGACTTATCCTTGGACTGGCGCCTTTCATTGGGACAGCGGATCTGTTTTTTACCGCTTAGATATTGTCCGGTAAGTGAGTCCTTGGCTCTTCGGATTTGTGCGGGTGTGCCACTGGCCACGATATTGCCACCTTCGACACCAGCACCTGGGCCAAAATCTACCACCCAATCAGCAGCCTCGATCGTTTCCTGGTCGTGTTCGACCACGATGACGGAATTACCCAAATCGCGCAGTCGTTGCAGGGTCGCCAAAAGCTTTTGATTATCTCGCTGATGCAAGCCGATTGATGGTTCATCAAGGATATATAAGACGCCTGTCAGCTCCGATCCGATCTGTGACGCTAGGCGGATTCGTTGCGCCTCACCACCGGAAAGTGAAGGGCCATGTCGATTTAAAGTGAGATAGCCAAGGCCGACATTGAGCAGAAATGACAAACGGCTACGAATTTCTTTCAAAAGTTCACTAGCTATCAATTGTTCTTGCGAACTTAACTTGAGAGAGTCAAAAAAATCCAAGGTGTCGTTGATCGATAAACGACATAAATCGTTGATCGATTGACCACGAACATGGACCGCTAATACCTCTGGCTTTAAACGTTGTCCGTGGCAATCAGGACAGGGCTTGTTCGCCATAAATTTTTGATACCAGGTTTTCATGGATTCTGACTTGGTTTTTAAATAACGCCGCATAAACGTATTCACCAGGCCTTCGTACTCATAAACCCAGGTGTCTTCTTCTCCATCCTCATCGTTGACTTGTAGGGTCAGTAGCTCATTTTCCTTCTGGCTGCCGTACAATATCAGCTTGCGTTTTTTTAGGGGGATTTTTCGCCAGGGTGTATCAAAGTTGATTCCCCAGTTTTGCTGCATTGCTAAAAAGCGCTCATGACTCCAAGAACTTTCTTTTTCGCCCTCGTCACCGGTAAAGTAATTGCGCCAGGGAACAACAGCCCCTTCCCGGATGCTGAGATCAGGATCAGGAATTAACTTTTCTTCATCAATTTGTAAGACACTGCCAAGGCCATTACAGCTGATACACATGCCTTGTGGAGAGTTGAAAGAAAACAATGGTGGATCGAGTTGAGGGAAGGCGAAGCCGCAGCAGCTGCGATGCTCGCTCATCGGTAGATCACGGCTTTTTTTGCCCTGTTCATCGGTAAAGTGCACGATCATACGACCATCGCCTTCTTTCAACGTGGTTTCGATCGAATCGGTCAGGCGTTGGCGGAAATCGTCACCGTTTTGTGCTTTCAGTCGATCGACGACGACTTCAATCGTATGCTTTTTGTGTTTGGCAAGATTTTGCACATCATCGACCCGCGATACCAAACCGTTGACTCGTAGACGGGAATAGCCTTTCTGCTTGGCTTCATCGATCAGCTCGCGGTGAGTACCTTTTCGATTCTCTAACTTCGGTGCCAGAAGTAGGATCTGCTGCCCCTCCTTGATTTGGGACAGGACTTGATTCACCATCGATTCGGCATCACCTCGGCCTACGACCTTGCTACAGATATGACAGGTTTGTTCGCCGATGCGCGCATATAAAACTCGCAGGTAGTCATAAACTTCTGTGATTGTTCCCACGGTGGAGCGTGGGTTTTTACTGGCCGCTTTCTGCTCGATCGAAATCGTCGGTGCTAGGCCGCGAATCGTCTCATATTTCGGCTTTTCCATTTGTCCGAGAAATTGTCTGGCATAGGAGGACAAAGACTCGACATAGCGTCTTTGTCCCTCAGCAAAAATGGTATCAAAAGCAAGGCTGGATTTTCCTGAGCCAGATACACCAGTGAAAACGACAAGTTTCTTTTTCGGGATGCTGGCGTTGACTTTCTTGAGGTTGTGCTCTTCCGCGCCTTTGACTTCGATATGGTCAAGTTCCAAAAGCTGCTGCTTTCTGGGAGATTTGGAAACTTTGATTCGGGTCATATGTTCGCCTTTTCTGAAAGTGTCAAAGCACCCCTAACATAGCCATATTATTGTATGGGTGCAAGTATGGAAAAAGAGGTGAGCTATTGCAATTTTTTGCTCGGCAACGGGGCTATCTTGAGGTAGAGGAAACAGCGCATGGGAAAAAAAGCAACCGAGGTATCCATGGAGCGTTTTTTGTTTGTAATCTGCCGCTTATTGGCATGGTGTCCGGTGAAGTTCTTGGAGATAATGGCACGTGTTTTAAGCGTTTTAGTCTTTGATGTGTTCCGCTTTCGTCGCCGCTTGATCCTATCTAACCTACGCAAGGCCTTTGGCAATAGCCGCTCGCCCCAGGACTTGCGGCGTATTGGGCGGCAATCCGTCTACCATTTTATCTTGACTGCCTTTGAGTTTTTGCGGGGTGCCTATATAGACATGACCGGGCATATTGAATTGCGTGGTGTGGACAAGGTTGAAGCCGCTTTAGCCAAGGGTAAGGGGGCTTATATAGTTGGCTTTCACCAGGGAAACTGGGAAGCGTTGGGTGCCGTCCTCTCCAAGCGCATTTGTCCCGTCCACATTACCGTGAAAAAAATTGGCCGACCGGATGGTGCCGTTAACCGTCTGGTGGAAGAAATCCGACGACGCAATGGCTTTCAAGCCATCGCCCGGAAGTCGACCGGCGATGCTTATCGGGCGATGCGTCGCGCACTCGCAAAGCAGGAGATGGTTGGCTTTGTGATCGACCAGGCTAGGCCTGGTGAACCGCGTCTACCATTTTTCGGTCATCCGGCTAAGACCAATACCAGCTTAGCTGCTATATGGCGCCGGGTTCCGGCCCCAGTCTTAACGGTTCATATTCGCCGTGTCGGATTCGGTCAGCACATTGCGGAATTTGAGACCGAGCTCCCCTGGGAGGCGACGGAAAATGCCGAGCTAGATGTTTTGGAACAGTCCAGCCAGGTCAATCAGCTGGTAGAGTCCATTATTCGCCGCCATCCTGAACATTATTTTTGGTTCCACAACCGATGGAAATGACCTTTCCGTCTGCATTAATGATGGCGTTGCAAAAGGCTTTCCGCCAGCTGTCGGAGGTCATCCGCCGGTCTACCAAGGGGCTTGATTTCGGCAAAGGCTTGTTCGGTGAGTGAGCGGGTGATGCCTGCTGCCTCTTCCGCCGTCATCAGCTGCAGGTAGGTTAGTTTGTTTTGGTCGCGGTCCTTGCCCTGCGATTTGCCTGTTCCAGGCAGCTCATCGAGCAAGTCATCTGTGATTTGAAATGCCAGGCCCAATAGACTTCCGAATTTGCGCAAGGCTTCGATGACAGAGTCATTGCCTTTTGCACTCATGGCTCCCATTGCGCAACTTGCGGCGATCAGTTGTCCTGTTTTAAGTTGGTGGATTTGATCGAGATCGCTTTTGCAATAACCGGCACGATCTGTCCAAAATAAGTCCAAATCTTGACCCAAGACCATACCCCTTCCACCGGCCGCAAAACTGAGTTCTTTGAGCACGGGCACGGCTATTTCCGGCCTTAACTTGTGCGCAATTAAATTCAGTGCGTCGGTCAGAAGTGAATCACCTACGAGCAAGGCGGTTGCTTCATCGTATACTTTGTGCGTGGTTTCTCGGCCACGACGCCAATCATCGTTATCCATGCAAGGTAGGTCATCGTGAACAAGACTATAGGTATGAACCATCTCGACAGCAATAGCAATGGGATCGGCATTTTGCCAATTTCCCCCTGCGGCCTGATGTGACAAATATACTAATAAAGGTCGGATGCGTTTCCCCTGACCGTCCAAAGCGTAACGGCAAGCCTCGTGCAAGCGCTGCGATGTGGGATAGATTTCCCGTGCAGTCTGTGCAAGCTGGGTCTCAAAATGTTGTCCCATACTCTGGATGTGGGGCGGAAGTTTCACGGCTGACCTCATAAAATCATGCAACTAGCGGATTACAGCACGACCGCTCGCGGCCGACAAGGCTTTTCATGCGGGTGCGGCGCGCGAGTCCAGAGGGGATATTGCTGCTAGGAAATGACCAGGACAAGAAAAAATGAAGAAAATGAATGGTTTTTCCGTTCTTGGATGCAGATTCGCAGGCAAGCCTTTACCTTAATCATTGACATGATTCATACGGACTAGTTAGGATGCGAAGCCATATGGGAAAGGGGGATAGCAGCTCTTGGAAGCGCAAAAGTTTAATCACGTCAATCCAAAAATTTTACAGTCCATCGCTCACCATAGTCATAATAGAAGCTTGCCGGCTGAATTGGTGAGGATATTCAAAGAGGATGTACGGCAGTTACTCCAACGCTTTGATCAGGCACTGGAAGAAAGGGACGTCAGTAAGTTGCAATTTCTTGCCCATCGCATCAAGGGAAGTGCCTTGAATGTTGGCGCCAAGTCTATGGCTGAAATATGTGCGACGATTGAGCGCTCATTAGGAGACAAACACGATTGGAACAAAATCAATCAGCACATAAAGCGCCTCAATGCTTTAATGGAGCAGACATCCCAGGAATTTTCCGACCTACTACACGGCGACTAGTGTCCTGTCATTTCTAGCGTCTCAGATTTATAAGCTCAGATTGTTCAAGCCCAGCCGAAATTTCCAGTAGAGCTGAACCTATTAATTTTTTTTCTGCAAAGCGCCGATAGAAATTTAGATGATTCAAATACCATAGAGACCTTTTTGCATGTCAGAAATTATTCGCTATTTCAGCTCGTTAATCCGACGGCTGGCTGGGCTGAAGCCAATTGGCTTTAAAGAGCTCATGGCTGCTCGCGGACACTTTGGAACGCGTGCCTTCCACCGTCATGGCATGAATTTTCCAAAAGCCGGGTACCTTGAATTTGGAGACAAAAAGTTAGCTTTACTCAACCTAAGTTCTGGCGGTGTGTGCATCCAGGCGGAAGCCCACCTTTTTATGAATCTGTTCAAAGCCGGGGGGCGATTTCGGGCGCGTCTGACGGTCATTGGCTTCAGTCGGACTTTAACCTTTTCCGTAGCCTACACTCACGCCTCGCAGGTTGGCTTGCGTTTTGAAGATTTGCAGCGAGCTGATCAACAATTCTTGGATTTATCGTTAGGATTTCTTGATTATGGGTTAATTTTACAGTCTTTAAACAAGCAACAAGTTCCCAAGGCTTATCAAAGTCCAAATTGGAACTCCTATGGTCTATTGGATCATGATGTCGTCGTGCATTTGAATATGAATCTGCAAGGTGCATTGGAAGAAACGCATGTAAGTTATGCTAATGGCTTTCGAAAAGAAATGGTTGTGTTCGATAAGCATGCGATTCATGTCGTTGTGTTCCCGGGGAAAAAACTTTCTGTTTTTGACAAAAAACGTATTCTACGCAATGCTTTGTTGATTATCATTGGTTTGCGGCAAGTCAGCGACACAGATCGTTTTGATCGATTGCTCGCTTCGGGTATTGTCCGGCTTTTTAAAAAAGAATCGCCCAAACATGTCGCCTAAAAAATTGATTGCTCGCCCCATATCCCAGCCGCATTTTACTAAATTATCCTCGCAATTTGTCGATAGCTTCAAAGAGTGAAACGGCAAATATCAACGAGGTTTTTCATGAAGTTCGTGAGACACGCTATAGTCTGGGCTATCCTGGCAAGTTTGAATGCTTGCTATCTCCCGTCTACTACCAACTGGTATAAATTTTCTGGCACTTTCTGTGGTCGAAAAACATTAACTGATCGAGCTTGCTCAGTAGGATTTTCACTGGTGACCTTACCAATTCAATTAGGAGCATTGCTTATTGATATACCCTTCTCCATGTTAGAGTTTTTTGTTGGCTGGGCACCTTTTAAGCAACCATTGCTGAAAACTTCGGAACATTTGCCGGAACCAGTTATTGATGAGAGTGGTTATCAATGGGCCTTGCAGCAAGATCCGCAAGATGATAATCGTCTGCTGCTGACAAAAAAAATTGATGGATTGTTAATTGATTCGTACTGGGTTAGCCGCGTTGATGAAGAGCATATCGGCTTGTTACGCACGGTGTGTCAGGACGCAGATAATCCTGCGACCTGTTCCAGTCATTGAGTGATATTCACTCGCGTTCAGGTGGAGTCAAACCCAGTGCTTCCATCATTTTGCGACTGATTTCCGTACTATGCCAAAGTCCGTTAAATGGCGTGATGGCTTCAGGCGGTCCAAATGCACCGACAACGACCGGCGTTGCCGTATGGGTACCGGTTCCCCATACCAACTGCTGCTCGTGTGCAATTTGTCTTGCTAACAGAGCGGTCCTTGAATTTTGTGCATAAACATAAAACTCACGAAAATCATCAATTTTGGGGAAGCGCTTTAAGTTCATGGATTTGCTGTCAGCCTGGTAATAGGGATTATCTTCTTCAAGCAGTATTCGCTCGGCTTGCTCAGTCGTAATTTTAAATTCTACATTTTCATTAACAAGTTTGGCGAGCACATCTGCTGTTTGCTGTTCGGATGGCAGGTTTTCAAACTCGTTGAAAATGCTTGTAAAGCTTTTCTTTTGGGCATAAATCCGATCAAGCACTTCGAATGTGCCAAAATTGTAGTTTGGCTGAAATGTTTTGCCACTTTCTTTGAGTTGAAAAGGCCCAGGTAAATTATTTCGAGAATAACTAAAGCCAAAGGAACCGGTCTCATGGTCAGCTGTGACGATGACCAGAGTGTCATCTCGCTTCTCAGCCCATTCCATGACCATACCGATGACCTCATCGAAGCGTAGAATTTCATGAAGCATGGTACCAGCATCATTTGCATGGCCGGCCCAATCGATTTGTCCCGCTTCAATCATCAGAAAAAAACCTTCAGGATTCTTTGCCAGCACTTCAATGGATTTTTTTGACATTTCCAGAAGGTTTGGTAGCTCTCTATTGGATTCGTTCACGCGAAGACCTTCCTCAATAGCATCCGGCATGGCAGTGTGTCCGAAAAGGCCTAATATTTTTTTACCCTGACTTGAAAGTAAGGCATTTCGATCAAAGATGAGCTCATAACCCTGTTTTTTTGCTTGTTGAGGAAGGTCTATATCATCGATGCGCGATGATTGAACTGGCTGCGAGGATGGTAGGAGGGAGCGATAGCTTTGGTAGGCAGCACTTGCTCGCTCATTGACGCTTGCAGGTAAGAAATAACGATATCCCCCAGATAGCATCACATCAACATGGCCATTCAATAAGTCCTCGGCAATCTGATTTTCCATCGAACGGTGCATCTGCTGCGCTGCAAAAGCAGCGGGCGTGGCGTGAGTCAGCCTGGTATTTGAAACGAGTCCAGTTGATTTCCCTGCTTTTTTTGCTTTTTGTAGGATGGTTTCTGCAGGATGCCCATCGGCGTTCAAGCCAATCATTTCGGAGCGAGACATCTGAGCGCTGGCAATCTGTGTGGCAGAAGCAGCTGAATCTACGACAACACTGCCATACGGAAAGGTTAACATCAAACCAGTCTGCCCTCTACGTAGCAGCTTTTCAATATGCAATTCACGTGAACCGCCTGCCGGCTTTTGCGCGAGTTTTCGGTACGAAGCAGCTAACGACAGCTGTTGGGGCCCCATACCATCACCAATCAACAAAATGACGTTTCGCACTTGAGTGGTGTTCTGCTTTTGCGGAGGGTTGGCCAGGCAAGCACTCAAACACAACAGAATTATTATGTTAATTGCTTGAATATATTTCGAAAATTTCATAGCCATGGGAGGTTTCCTATCATTACGCATACCAGCAGATAAAGCCTTCTAGCTCTACACAATCTTAGAACTTTTGCACAATCCTTTTTTCCAGGTAAGTATGCCCAGCCACTTATTAAAAAAAGCATTTATTAAGCTAATTGCTCCTAAAATTAATCATTTATTATTCCCTGAAAGACTTCGTAACCAGCGTGAATTACAATAGAAAAAAATAAATGCAGCGCATGCTTCAATCACCCCTTAAATTTGGCGATAAATCATCTTGATGAGGCTCCAGAAGGACTATGTCTAAAAGATGCCGCATTGAGCTTGCTGATCATCAAATCGAACAGGCGTAAAAATGAATTCCCCGCAGGAAAGTAAAGTGTTGCAATTAAAGGGTTCATTCGTGAAAAAATTAGAAGAATTTAAGCTATTTGCTCTGGTTTTAGCCGCGGTCTTCGGTAGCAGTCAGGCGATGGCAACAGAGACGCTTGTTGATCAACCGGTACTAGAGGTTTACAGCGATCAGAACTTAGAAGGTCTCCCCCTCGTGCACGTCATGCAACGCTTGAATGATAAATCAATGGAACTCAATATCAATGATATAAGCTCCGATCCTTGGCAGAAAGACTTTGCCACCATACACGATGAAGGCACCACAACCTTTGGAGCTGGAAATTTTTGGTATCGGCTGAGAATCTCTTTTTATGGCGATGCTCCTCGCCGTGTACTGTTTCGACATGAGCTGGCTTATACCGATCATGTGACATTATTTACTAAGTCAGAAATGCAAAATGCATTTCTCTCATCCAAAACTCTTGGAGACAAACGACCTTTTACCGACCGTCTTTTTCCTTACCGGACACCGGTATTTGCTGTTGAATTAGAGCCTGGTTACAATGATTTCTATTTTTTAATTAACACCCACGGTCCCATTAATGGCAAGTTTACCCTTTGGGAGCCAACGAGATTTCAGAGCTTCATGCGTGGTGAGTACGCTTTTATCGGCGTGCTGCTAGGGTTCGTTTTGGTGATGATTGGCTATAACGGTTTGCTTGCCATCCGTTTTAATAATCCATCATATTTTATCTATGTGGGCTACATAACGTGCTTTATGCTGGTGCAGCTTATTTTCATGGGCTTTTTTCAAGAGTTTGTTTCGCCCACTAGTCGCCATAACTGGATGACAAATGAAGGTTTAGTTGTCGCCGCAGAGTCTACGGCAATTTTTGGTGCGTGGTTTGCTTTAAGTTTTTTAGCAATCAAACGGAAAATGCCGTGGATTTATCGTGGTATTTTGCTCTTCTTCGTCTTGAGCACTATTAATATAGTCATTACCCAAATTGACAGCAACATCGGGGTTGCCTTTGTACTTCTCACGAATGGTTTAGTTTCATTTTTGCTGCTAACCGCTGGCATCATAGGCTGTATCGCTAGATTTCGGCCCGCTTACTTCTATACGGCTGCCTGGGGATGCATTATTATTGGATCGCTCATCACCATGGCACGTATCTACGGTTTTTTACCAGATCATCCGGTCACCGTTTGGGGCCAATTTGTCGGCGGATGTTTAGAAGTTGTTTTACTGTCATTGGCTCTTGGTGACAAAATGCGCTTGCAGCAAGAGCGTGCCCATCAAAAAATTTCTGAACTGGCAGATGATCTGCAAGATGCAAATAAAGAACTCAAAAAGCACATTGAGAGCGTCGAATTAATAGTTGATGAAAAAACCCGGGATATCAAATCAATCTTGAAAAATATAAAACAAGGTATTTTTACCATTTCTGCACAAGATGGCCGGATCATGCCGGAGTACTCAAACTTCCTAGAAGAGATATTTGATACAAAAATAATATCTGGGCAAGACCCCTGCGATCTCCTTTTCGCTAGTTCCAATATAGACGAAAATCTCATGGATCAGACGAAATCTGTGCTTCAAAGTTGCCTAGGAAATCACCCTTTAAACTTTGATGCCAATCGAGATTTGCTGGTCCGAGATCTCAAAGTGCCGACAAGGAAACTGGCTGTGAGCAATCTGGATCAATTGGAGGTAAATCTCACTAGCGAAAAAATCCTGCAAATAGATTGGGACGCTATCGAATATAATGATGAAATCGATAAAATTCTTGTTACAGTCCGTGATGTCTCGGAGTTACGAAAGCTAGAAGCTAGTCAAGAAAAACAACGCAAAGAATTGGCAGCGATTGGCCAAATTCTGGCAATTAGCCCGGAAAAATTTACGCGCATGGTGAGTCATTGTCATGACTTCTATGAATCTTGCTATCAGTTATTGCAAAGTGAAAAGCGTTTGCAACGTAAGTCCATCGAAATAATTTACATGAACATTCATACGATGAAGGGAATTATGCGTTCTTTCCACTTTGCTGATATGGCTAATTCATTGCATCAGGTGGAAGAAATTCTCGATCAGATTAAACAAGATAAAGTCGAGGTTCTGGATTCGGAATTTTTGCGGCAAAAAATTCGCGGATCTCATGAGATGTTGGACGAATATGTCAGGATTAATGACGAAAAACTTGGTCGTAAGCAAGGGCGTGATAGCCATAAATTGCGAGTGGATTGGATTCGTGGCAAAGTTAAAAATCTGCGCGATCTTGACCCCTCAGGAATGAATGGCATTCAGAGAGAAACAATTATTTCGATGATTCAGGAAATGGAAGAATTATCAGCAAGAAACCTCGAGGAAACCTTGGAAAGCGTCTTAGAAGGATTACCGGCGTCTGCCAATAGCTTGGGAAAAGCTCCGCCTTATATCATCATTGAGGAAGATGGTCGACGCCTGACTGCTGAAGGTCAACATCTTGTGGAAAACATTTTTATTCACCTGTTCACAAACGCTATCGACCATGGCATTGAAGCGGCAGAAGTACGTAAAATCGCAGGGAAGTCCCGTCGTGGTGAAATATCTGTTAAAGCTCAATCAGAAGGTGAGGACTTACTCATCATCGTACAGGATGATGGGAAAGGTTTGAATATCAATGAGATCAGCAAACGGGCTGGGCTGGCAAGAAGATTGAGCGCTCCAGAGATTGTCGAGGCTCTCTTTGATCCAGGGTTTAGTACAAAAGATTCGGCCTCATTACACTCGGGGCGAGGTTTTGGTTTGGGAGCTGTAAAAACATACTTAGCCAATGAAGGTAGTAGTATTTGGATCGATTTTCTTGACGATCCAAGCAAAGCAGAGTTCTGCCGCTTCCGCTGGGAAATGCGTCTGGCATCCCATTTACTGTTGCCGAAGCGGGAGAAAACAACGATCGAAGCAGGCGAAGAAACAAAGCCGTTTCAACAGGCCAAAACATCTTAAAAAATATCAGATCAACGTAGCCAGACCCGGTGTATGGTGTGATAGGTAGCATTATTAGTATTGTTATCGCAATCCCATGCCCCTGGTCCTGAAATTGATCCTAAATTCCAGAGACGTGGTGTTCCAAAAGTCCCCTCAAAGGTGCGATCGGTCAAAGCAAGTGCACTTCGATTTCGATTAGCCGCTTCTTGAACTTCCGGCAAAAACGTATCATGCCCATTAAAGGTGACGAGCCCTTGCGCTAAGTTATTGCAGTTACCTTGTCCAGTTAAAGTATGGCGCAAACAATTATTTGAACTCGTCTTAAAATGCAACAATCGGTTGTGCTCATTCGTTTGACAAAAGAAACGGAGCTCTCGACCTGACAGCATCCTTGCCAAGTCATTGTTTACGTGTCCCCAATAAACAGATTGAATTTCCGAATCACCTAGCAGACTGGCCTTGATCAACGGAAAGCTATCATTTCGAACCATTACAGGTGGATCTTCACCGCCACGACGAACATAATTTAAGATAAGCGTCCATCCGCCACCATCGACTGTCATATCGCATGCAGCAAGGTAATCAAACATACCAGCTTCACCAGCATTGATACGAATGGGATAAATACCGTCAGGTGCATCTGGGTATGCTTGCTTGATGGCCAGACAACTTGAATATATACCTGTGAAAGTGCTGCCTTCGTTGTTTACGACAACCTCAAAGTTAATCATTGGTTCATCAACGATTTCTGGATCTTCTTCATCAATTACGATAACTGTGACCGAATCACTGGAATCTACTGAGCCATCTACTTCCGTGCTCTCGGCGTTTTCTTTAGCTTGGTAGGCGATAGGTTCAATTTGTCCACCAGAATGACAAGCAATAAGAAATAAATAGGCAATGACCCAGCGATGCTTTTGTCGATACATATGATCCCCTCAAACCTTCTCTAAATGCGAGCAGGTCCTCGGTTTAAAACACTGTATAATTGAGCTGTCGGAATTTTAAACAGAATTTCAGAGATTTAGATATTGGTAATAGTTGGGTAAGAATGGCTATAGAGAGCGTTTTCATAGGATTTAATTCGCCACTCGTGATCCAGCTCGATAAAGAACACGGTTGAGAAGGGTATGTTCCAGACAAGGCTCTCTGATAATTTGCGACGATAAAACCAACTAAGGCAAGCACGGATAACACCACCATGAGTGACTAGACTTAGGTCAGAAGATTGCTGGCTCCATTCGCAGATGCAATTAACGGTTCGGTGAAACAATTGAAGATAACTTTCGCCGCCGGGAGTCGGCCGACCGATATAGTTGGCTGACCATTGATCAAAACTCTTGCGTTCAATCGTATCCCATGCGATTCCTTCCCAGCCACCAAAATTCAATTCCTGCAAGCGATCATCGACATAGTAGGTATCAGCCAATTGCTTTGCAAAAATTTCACAGCGGCTTGCTGGGCTTGTAATCACGAGGCTCCCGCTGAATTGACAACGTAGTTTGCGAGCAGTTTCTTGCCAACCTTCCTGCAAAGGAACATCAAGGCGGCCATAACAGGTTCCCGGTTTGATTGCGACTTTGGGGTGCCGAATTAATCTGATTTTATACATAAATGATCATCCATATCGTATATAAAATGGCTTCAGCAATTTGCTGACTGGCACCGAGACAATCACCTGTAAATCCTTGTAAATGGCGATAAAAAAAGTTTCGCAATAGAAAGAATAGAAACATCATGCCAAGCAGCGAAGGCAGGAGAAATAGAGGGGGTAAGAGAATGAGGAAAAGAAACAAACTTAGACTGGCAACCAATCCACTGGCATGGGAGTAGTTGATGAAGCTTTTGCTGTTTGTCGATTTTTCTTGGGCTCTTGCATAAGGTAGACTCCAGGCAATGGTGAGTGCGAGGTAGCGACTTAAAGTCTGAACAAAACTAAGGACCACCAGCGCCTGCTCCCAAGGGATGAGGTTGATACTTTGTATACGCCAAACAAAAATCACCAATAAGGCCAGAACTCCATATGTTCCAAGGCGGGAGTCCTTCATAATGTTTAGGATGCGCTGCCGATCACCATGCCCACCACCGAAGGCATCAGCGCAGTCAGCTAAGCCATCTTCATGCAAGGCTCCTGTCAACCAGATGATAAACACAACACTAAGGAATACGGCGATTTGATAAGGGACAATGTTTTGAAGGCTGCCGATAACAGCAACTTGAAGTAGGCCGACGAGCAAGCCGATCCATGGAAAAAAACGTGTGCCCCGCACAAAATCCATTTCTCCGAGCTGCAGCTTCTTGGGAAGCGGAACTCGGGTAAAGTAGGCGATGGATGCAGCCAAGGCATTAAACATCACTCTCTTCCTTACTCGCTTTGCTGACCTCTGCTTCAGCAAAGCTCGCCATGTCCCGGTAAAAAGCCATAGCAGACTGTAGGATCGGCAATGCTAACGCTGCACCACTGCCTTCACCGAGGCGCATATCAAGCTGTAGAATGGGGCGGGCATGAAGCTCTGCTAGAATCCAATGATGTCCCTTTGAAGCTGATTCATGACAAAATATCATATAATTACGAATTTGCGGGTCAAGGCGGACGGCAAGCAGGGCGACACTGGACATGATGAATCCATCGACCAGGATGAGCATGCGATTTTGGGCGGCAGTAAACATCGCACCCAGGGCTGTCACAAGTTCGAAGCCGCCGAAGGTACGCATGATCTCCCAAGCTTGAGACACATTTGCATATTTCACCGCGAGCTCTTCAAGGATCTGCTGCTTCCTAATGAGGGCTTTGGAGTCACAACCAGCGCCAGCACAGATAAGCTCAGAAATGGGACGATCCAAAAGTTTTGCGCTTATAAGACAGGCGGATGACGAATTACCAATGCCCATCTCTCCCAGTCCAAGAGTGTTTACTCCGCTATCATGTAGGTTTTGCGCTAGTTCCATACCATTGGTAAAACCACGACGAAGTTGTTCCCAGGTCATGGCTGGCTCATGGAGCATGTTTTTCGTGGTGTGACCTAGACGGCGGGAGATGATTTTCGGGTGATCAATTTTTTCTAAAATACCACAATCGACGAGATTTAATTCAACATCATGCTGTTTGCAAAATACATTGATTGCGGCTCCACCACGTAAAAAGTTAAGCATCATTTGTGTCGTGACCTGTTGGGGGTAGGGACTAACACCCGCTTGGGCCAGGCCATGATCACCAGCGAATAATAGAAAACTGGGATTGAGATCTTCAGCTTGTATAGAACCCTGAATCAAACAGACTTGCATGGCAAGATCTTCGAGGTAACCCAATGACCCGATCGGTTTGGTTTTCTGATCGATCTTTTCTTGTATTTGTTCAAGGAGGTCCGTATTGATGTGAGCGAGCTTCGGTAGCTCTGGTGTAAAGTGATTCATTCAGTGGTCCTTCCAAATTGCATGAGACAGGTAGTCAATATCGAGGTGCTCTTCGAGATGATCAGCCAAGCGATCGAGCGCAGCTTCCTTGCTCAGGACGGGTTGCGTTCTTGGACAAGCATGACCTCGGAGTTGCCAGAGTTCACGAAGAATTTGCCCGCGAAACTGATGATTTTCAAATAAGCCGTGTAGCAGGCTAGAGAAGATCCTTTGATGGGGATCATGAAAACCATCGCCAAGATGCGGGAGATGATTTTGTTGTAAGATTCTTGCGAAATATTGATGTTCGTCTGGCTGATGCATGGTGAGCTGGCCCATATGAATTTCATAGCCCTCGACTTTCATGTCACTCTTTGCTGGCTGCTCTGTGACTTGATCATCCAGGGAATAAAAATATTTTGGTAGCAAAGCCTGTCTACGGTAGGTGACTTTTTGCTGTTGAAAATGAACATCATATGGTGCGAGTTTGAGTCCTGGGGTCACAGGAGCCGATGACTCCACTGCAAATGGATCAAAAATTTCCCAGCCGAGCATCTGACAACCGCCACATATTGCCATGATGGGCCGTTTTTCATGAAGTCTCTGCTGAATAAGCTCGGCAAAGCCTTGTTCCCGAAGCCACTGCAGATCTGTGACGGTATTTTTTGAACCTGGCATAATAAGTAGATCGGCATCCCATGCTTCTTTGGGGTCTTCGATATAGGCAAGATGCACATGAGCTTCGTGCTCTAAAGCATCGAACTCGTCATAGTTCGATATGCGTGGATAGCGAATGACAGCAATATCAAGGATGTCTTTTTGCCGACGAAGCCGACGAGGGCGTTCATCTAAGGCCAGCGAATCTTCTTCTGCGATGCGCAGACCTTTGAGAAATGGGACAATACCCAAAACTTTTTTGTGGCTTCGTTCTTCGATGAACTGCACGCCTTGACCTAATAAGTCCGGATCGCCACGGAATTTATTGATAACCAAACCACAAACTAATTCTTTCTCGTGCGGCTCTAATAGATCAATGGTTCCTATGAGCGAGGCAAAAATGCCTCCCCGATCAATATCACCGACTAACAAGGTGGGTGATTGGATACTGGTTGCCACAAACATATTGACGATGTCATGGGCTTTTAAATTCATTTCAACTGGACTGCCGGCACCCTCGATCAAAACCAGGTCATAATCTTGTCTGAGGCGTAACAAGCTATCCAATATGATTTGTCGCAATTGCGGTTTCATCTCGTGATATTGTCTGGCACTCATGCCTTGCAAAACCTTACCCTGGACGACGACCTGAGCGGATCGCTCAGCTTCAGGCTTCAGCAGGATCGGATTCATATCAACACTGGCTGCAATACCAGCGGCGTCGGCTTGTATGGCTTGTGCACGACCGATTTCCCCGCCATCTATCGTCACATAGGAATTCAGTGCCATGTTTTGCGCCTTAAATGGTGCGACTTTGAAACCTTTTCTGGCAAAGAGCCGGCACAGACCTGTCGTCAAGAGACTCTTGCCAACGGAGCTAGCAGTGCCTTGTATCATGAGGGTTTTAGCAAGTTGTGTCATGACGATCCACCTTATTTGAGAGCTTTGATCAATAAATCGACATCTGCTTTCGGCCTAGGAAAAATCCGAATCCATTCAGGTAAACCATAGCTTTCACAGTTGCGTACAAGAATGCGATGCTGCCAAAGTTTTTTCTGTGTTTGTCGGGCGCTGCCGGTTTGCAGTAAAACCATGGGTGAGTGTGCGCTATGGAAG
Organism: Oligoflexus sp. FD111; assembly: GCA_048816425.1. Classification (GTDB taxonomy): domain Bacteria; phylum Bdellovibrionota_B; class Oligoflexia; order Oligoflexales; family Oligoflexaceae; genus JBMDZZ01. Next base: position 126,557 of record JBMDZZ010000012.1, on the reverse strand, counting down.
GAAAAGTGATTTTCTTTAAGTCTTTGCAACAGATAGTTCTGATCATTTCGGATTTTTTCGCGACTTTGCCAGATAAATGCTTCCGCATGCAATGCTGCTGCTCCAGCGGCAAGTGCAAAACTGTTGATTGACCAGGAAGGGCGATTTTCTTCCATAGCCTGAATGATACGTTTCTGTCCAAGTGCAAAGCCAAGGCGAACGCCGGGAATACTGTGATCTTTTGTTAAGGAAATCAGCTTGAAGACATTGACTGGCAAGTTCCGGTCGAGATCCGGGTAGAACATGCTAAGATTGGCAAAGGCCAAATCAAGGATGATGTTCAGCTTGGGAAACCGTTTACCGAGATCACTCAACCAATCCAAATCAAGGGCTGTACCAGTAGGGCTATTGGGATGGCAGACATAAAGATGCTCTACTTTTTTCTGCTCGATACAACGCTCGGCTACTTCATAGTTCCAGGCAAATTGCTTGTTCGCATCAGCACGAGCCGAAAACACGCGAGCGCCCTGTTTTTCAGCAGCAAACCGGAACTCACTAAATGTGGGTTCAAATATAAGTGCGGGTGAGCCTGGTTGAATCCATGTCTGGCAATAATTCCAGATCAAATCAACAGCGCCATTGCCAATAATAAATGACTGATCTTTTTGTTGGCTATAATGCTCACCAAGCAATATCTTCAGTCTTTCACCTTGTGGATCTGGATACTGCTTGATATCACATTGCTGAATGGCATGAAGAACTTCTACCGCTGGCCCGTAGGGGTTGATGTTGACGCTAAAGTCGATGCATGTTGGTAAGTTTGAAAGCTCTGGAGCTGCACAAGGTTCTTCGTGACAGAACTGAGCTAAGCCTCCGTGATGCCGCTGGATTTGACTGGTGCTGGAAAACAAAGACTGCTGCTCCTTTCAGTGAAAAATCCAGATGCTACCTAATAGCAACAGGGAAAAATTAAGGCTGCTAAGCCGGGTCAGCTTCCAGGCTTCCTCTAAGCTTTGTCGGCTTGCTGAGTGCCTCGCTTCCCCTAAGCGGTAGCTACCTGGTTTACTAATTTCTATGCCTAAGATTCCTGCCATGGCTGCCATGCTCCAGCCTCCGTTTGGGCTTGGAGTTTTATGATGATCACGTCGCATAATGAACCAGGCTTTAAATGCAGGTTTGCGCAAAATAGAAGCTGATGTGATTAAAAGTAGCGAGCTGATGCGAGCTGGAAGCCAATTCACGACATCATCCAAACGGGCACTGGCAGCCCCAATATATTTTCTTTCATCTTTATAACCGATCATGGCATCCAAGGTATTGATGACTCGATAGGCGATGGCTCCTGGAACTCCAAGTAAAACATAATAGAAGAGAGGGGCGATGACACTATCGCACAAATTTTCTGCAACCGAAGCGATCGCGGAATTCAATAATTCTTCCTCAGTGAGCTGGGACGCATCACGACTGCATAGAGACGAGAGAGAGTCTCTAGCTTGATCAACTGAGGCGCTTTCTATCAATTGAAGAGTATAAAAGGCAGCTTCCCCAAGTGCTTTTAAAGCAAAACTGGCTTTAAGAAAATAGATGGCTACCAGAGCATGTAACCAAAACCATTGGCTGCTCCAAGCCAATAAAAGGTAAGTGCAGCCTGCCCAAACTAAGGGGAGAATGAATGCCAGGAAAATGCCAAAGAAGAGCTGTACTCGCATTGATTTAGGTTGGTATTGCTGGCAGAACTGAATCATACGGCCCATGCCAACGACGGGGTGAATCCGATTGGGGTATTCACCGTAGACCTGATCGACCAACCAAGCTCCACAAAATATTAATATGCTGATCCCCATCTCAGACATCTGGAATGTCAGCTCCACGGCTCAAAGACTCTAGTCTTTTTAAGGGTAAACTAATGCCGAATGTTGTAAAATAGACCTCATCAGCATGACTAGCCAGAGCTTGATGCATCCAACCCATGAGATCACGAAAATCACGACCTAAACGATTGTCGGGGACAAGTCCCATCCCAACTTCATTGCTGACAATGACCGCCTGATGATCACCACTGCGAATGGCGTCAATTAGACAATTGCCAGCCGCAAGAATTTTTTTTTCAGGCCATTCGGCCATCATCATCTGACTCACCCATAAAGTTAGACAATCGATGAGAAACACGCTGCCTGATTTCGCTTTACTTATTCTCTCAGGCACATGTAAAGCTTCCTCCCAAGTTTGCCAGGATGTATGGCGCTCCTGCTGATGGCGTTGAACGCGTTCGGCCATTTCCTGGTCATAGACTTTGGCCGTTGCTAGAAATATTTTTGGCCCTTGTAACGACTCTGCCAGTTTCAGGGCAAAATTTGACTTACCCGACCGACAGCCACCACCGACCAAGAAAATCTGGCTCATAAAAAATCCTCCCTTTTTTTGAGTAAAGGATGATTCGGGTAACGGAGCGACCACTTGTCGATCCCTTGGCAGAGGGCCTGATAAACTGATTCCCCAATGAGGTACCCTAGTTTGGTATGCTTGCCAGCATATTTTTCCTGCCTTTGATGCTCGGGTGAGCTGATGACCTGACAGTCAGTGCCAGTACCTGTTGCGAGAGCTGGACTGCGATAGCTGGGAATACTCTTGGCCAGCATTGCTGCCGCTTTAGCCTCCGTTTGAATCGCCATGGCTTCGATCGAGGCCTCGTGGGATAGCGCCCGTGACACTTGTGTGACAATATTGATGGTACCGATTCTACCGCTAGGTCCCGGTGAATCGCCAACACGCAAGGCATTACTCAAGCCAGCGGTTAAGACGGTGCGCACGCTGATATCGCCATAGCTGAGACGTTCATCGACAAAATCTTCCAATCGAGCGCTGGTAAGTAAACCAAGTTTAGGCTGAGTATGCTGCCTTTCAATAATATTTTGTAGGTATGCCGTGGCATCGACAGGTGGACGTAAGTCCTGATCTGTTACCCGCACCCATAAGCAACCATCATGCCGTTGCCAGCCGCCACCGACGATCGCCCAGCTCAAGGTGCGCTCGATTCGACTAAAATCAAAGTAGAGCTGTTTCTGATCTTCTGTGAGTTTTACCTGGGCCTGCTTCGCCAGTTCATCTTGAGCCAGTGATGAAATCATAAATTTTCCGCCTGACAGGCTGTGACAAAAGCCTGACAAACCAAGGGATTGGAGGCCCAATGAGCATGGACATAACTAGCGAGTGTGTTTCCTACCTGATAACCCTCGGTTTGCGACTGATGCCGCCGGGATTTAAGACGATAGACCGTTTGAATATCATCATGTTCCAGTCGTGCCTCGGAGTAACGGAACTGATGCCCACGGAAGCGTAAACCCGGCCGACCAATGATTGACGGCTGCTGAATTTCAACTTCGGTGTAACCGAGAGCTTGGAGTTTATCCTGCATACGGATGTGTAGCGGTAGAAGGCCAAGCATTGGAAACCGACGATCGTCGAGCAATTCAATGCTTTGTGACAAATACATCAGTCCGCCGCATTCACCATAGATCGGCTTGTTTTTCTTTGCATGTCTACGGATCGAATCAAGCATCGATTGGTTGTTCGACAAATGTTCTGCATATAGCTCTGGATATCCGCCGCCAAAGTAAATACCGTTACAGTCAGGTACGGCTTTGTCAGTCAAGGGAGAAAATGGAATAAGGGTAACCCCCAGCGAGCGCAGTCGACGAAGGTTGTCTTCGTAATAAAAGTGGAAGCAATCATCAAGAGCGTAGGCGATCTTACAATTTGGATACTGCAGGCTTGTTGAATCACTAGCGAAATCAAGGTGCACAAGATCAGGAGCCTGACGTGCTATTTCAAGAATCGTTTCCATATCAAACCAGTGAGAGACGACATCATCTAGCTCAGCATGCAAGCTGTCAAGAATGTTTGGATCATGCGCAGCAACCAGACCTAGGTGTCTTTCAGGAAGTTTGAAAGAAGTTTTTTTCGGTAAACCACCGACGACGGCGACGGTTTGCGAGGCCTCTTTCAAGAGTTTCAGGTGGCCCTCAGAGCCCAAACGGTTTAAAAGCAGACCAGCAACGTGAATTTGTCGATCATAATGGGCAAGTCCAGCTGCCAGGGCATCGATAGTGCGGGCGATACCAGATGCGTCGAGTGTGATGAGAACTGGTGCTTCCAACCATTGAGCAATTTCCGCACTTGATCCGGTCGCTGTCCTTGGGCCAGCGCTATCGTAGAGCCCCATTACCCCTTCAATTAGGGCGATATCCGCATCAGCAGCAGTTTCCGTAAAGGTGCGAATGACGGCCTCGCGCCCCATCATCCAGCCATCTAAATTCTGGCACGAGCCCGTTTGCCGTTTGTGGTAGGTTGGGTCCAAATAATCAGGACCACACTTAAAGCAGGCGACTTTCATTCCCAGGCGTTGGAAGGCTGCCGTCAGCATAATCATCATTGTCGTTTTTCCGGCGCCGCTATTGCCTCCGGCGATCATTAATCGGGGTATTTTCAAAGTATGTGACATGAATGCAAACTTTCTTTTTCCAAGCTTTGTTAGTAATCCAATGCAAGCACAGCTCGTTGTCCTTTGCTAAAAGGATGCTTGATCGCCTGCATTTCTGTCACGAGGTCAGCTACCTGAATCAATGAGTCAGGAATATGCCGCCCAGTCAACACCACATGTTTTGCCTTGGGTCTGTTTTGAATAAACTGCAATACATCTGATTCGCTGATAAAGTCATAATTGATGGCATAACTAATTTCGTCCAGGATGATGATGGGAACATCGGGCGCTGCGATCAGCTCCTTCGATTTTTCCCAGGCGCGCTGGGCTGCTTGTTTATCACGACTGAGATCCTCGCTTTCCCAACTGAAGCCTTCACCCATGACATATAATTCGAGAAGCGCCAGGTCTCTGGCAAAGATGCGTTCACCCGTCATCCACTTGCCTTTTAAAAACTGCACCATACCAACCTTTTTCTGGCGGCCCATGGCGCGAAACGCCAAGCCTAGGGCCGCAGTCGTTTTTCCCTTGCCTTGGCCAGTATAGATGATGAGTTGACCGCTTTCTGCATCTTTGCTTCCTCTCATACGAGTTTCCTCTCATAAGTTTCCCTGGAAATTAGGGGAAAAGAGTGGTGATCAGCCCAATTTTTTATTTGCTTTAAAAGGCTGGTGTAACTAGCAGTCTTTGGACAAATAATGCGCGTCACCCCTTGATCTTGAAGAAATTTCTTCGTTTTTTCTCCAAGTACAGCAAACTGTAGTTTTTCGCTTTCAAGTTCATTTTCAATCTCAAAAAATACCTGTGCCGATTTTTGGTTAGGAGCAATGATGAGGTGTGGCTCCGGTGCATTGATACGCAATGACTGGTATGTGAGTGCATACAAATGATGCTGAATAAAACGAGATGGGAAAGGCCAAGCAGCTTGTAATCTTTGAGCTGTGACATTTTCACCTAGATAGTGAAAAACCTTGCTGGTGGAAAAGCTATGGCACAAAGACAATAAATCATCCTGCTTGGGGATTTCTCGGAAATGATGTTGTATTGGCCAGCCTAGTCGTTCAACTGCTTTACGACAACGATCACCGATTGTCATGACGGCAAACTCTGGCAAGCGACGTGGATCAAAGCGGCAAGCAATAAGAGCCTTTTGGATACACTCCACAGTAAAAGATGAGCTGCAAATCAGGGTTTCGTCGGCGGCAATTTTTTCAAGTGTGCCGACTATCTGTGTGTGGCTATAGCAAAGCTCGCGTTGCAAGTATGGATAGGGGATACAGTCCGCTCCCCAGCGCTTGAATGTTTCAATAAGAGGGGATTCGATATCGCTCAGTCGTAATAAGAGAATGCGGCAATGTGAGAGTGGTTTTTTCCATCCAGAATTTTGCTGATGAGCTAATGGTACGACATCACCGATGATAACTATTCCTGGCAGGTCCTTGGCCTTTTGTGCCACGATCTCAGGCAGGCTTGCCAGGGTACCATAGTGTTGCTCTTGCAGAGGCGAACCGACAGCTTGGATATAGACGGCCGCCTGCTCGGAAGGACGCCCCTCAGCGACCAGCCTTTCACAGAGCTGGCTGATCTTATTGCGAGGCATATACACCGCAATAGTTTCCCGACTATCATGACTCGGATGACTGTGGTTGCCGGCTATAATTTTTAACCCAGCGGACAAACCACGATGAGTGAGAGGTAGAGGAACTGCTGCGGCTGCTCCGAAAAGCACCGAAATACCGGGAACGATATTCCAATTGATTCCATGTTGGTCGAGCACCGCAATTTCTTCCCAGGCTCGACCATAAAGCATGGGATCACCAGATTTTAAACGGACTACTGTCATGCCTCGCTTGGCGTAATCGATAATCATCGGGTGAATTAAATCAGTTTTTTTCTCTTTATGGGCTCGATAGCCAACGGATAGAAGTTTCGTCTGGGCTCCAGCAAATTCGAAAAGCTCAGGATGAATCAAGTCATCATATGCCAGCAGATCAGCCTTGCGAAGAACTTGTTTCGCTTCCACTGTCAACCAATCCTTGCGACCGGGGCCAGCGCCGATCAGATGTACCGTACCAGGTGTCAGGGGATTGGGCTGATCCATGCTTATGCTCCTCATCATACTTCAGCTTGACGGAACTTGTGACTAAAGCTGGGCGAATACAAGCGCGAGTCAGCAAAGTCTTCGCAGTCCAGGACCCGACCGATTAAAATCATCGACTGGCTCGTGATCTTAGCTTGCTGTACTTTGCCGACGATGTCGCCGAGTTGACCCCAGATGATTTTTTGATCCGGGCAACTAGCCTTATAGACAACAACAACTGGGCAGTCATCGCCATAAATCGGTTTGATTTGACGGACGACTTTGCGCAGTAAGGTGATGCTAAGAAACAGAGCTAATGTCGCCTTTGATTCGGCAAGGCGCTGGAGATCTTCGCTGCTAGGTACCGGCGTCCGTCCTTCAGCGCGGGTAATGATCACCGTTTGTGAAACCTCAGGTAGGGTCAACTCTTTACCAACTGCCGCTGCGGCAGCCATCACCGATGAGACACCGGGAATGATTTCATAGGGAATCTGCGCTTCCTGAAAGCGACGAACCTGCTCTGCTGTCGAGCCAAAAATAGACGGGTCGCCAGTATGCACCCGGGCAACCTCGTGTCCCTTTGCAATCTCGTCTTGAATAATATTCATGATTTCATCAAGCGTCATACCCTTGGAATCCCATATCTTGGCATCGGCCGGAGCATCCATCAGGACTTCGCGAGGAACAAGGGAGCCAGTGTAGATAATTGCTTTGGCGCGCGAGATAATTTTGCGGCCTTTGACCGTGATCAAATCAGGATCGCCAGGGCCAGCCCCGATGATATAAACCTTCATTCTTTGTTCCTTCGCTTCATTTTTGTGCCTATATGTATTTTCAGCAGCGTAATACGCTATCCCGCACAATATCCCAAATTTCTTCTGGCATAAGAGCCAGCCACTGAGCATCAAGTCCAAGTCCACTTTCTTGGTCAGGAAGGGGGCGAGAATACTCGATGGCCAAATGCCACAAGCGCTCGCTGACGGAGCCATTGCGACGAATGAGAAAGTTTTGACTCAACTTTTCGGTCAAAGCCTCTCCTTCTAAATCCATTTGCAGAAATGGACTTTCTAGACTTACCGGTCCGATGCAGTTCAGTTCGACGAAATTGATTTGAACGACATCTCGTTCCGCAGGCGCTGTGAAGCCATGAACTGCGAAATCTACCGGTTCTTTTTTGTCACCAATTAAAAAATAGCGATCCTTGGTCTGAGCGATCATAGCTCCAGCCAGACGATAGATCCGACTCATCTTTGAACTCCTATACTCGTGTCCTGCTCAAGTTTTAAACTCATTCCAGCTTCCTGCCCCTCATGGATCTGACCATCTGCCAGGTCATATTTATTGCGATAACCACGCGGGGTAACCATGTAGCCTTCATACATGTAGGTTTGCGTTGAGCCGATCAGGACTGTGGTCAACATACCGATTTCATATTCCAGCATTTCGGCAAGGTTTGTCATAACGACATTTTGCCGAAACCGATAGGCACTTTTGACAAGGGCAACAGGGGTCGACATAGGTCGATAAGAGCTGATAATTTCCTGGGCGCGAACGATCTGTTTTTGCCGGCGTCCGCTGGCTGGATTGTAGAGTCCGATCACAAAATCAGCTTGGGCTGCGGCATCAATTCGTTTTTCAATGACAGGCCACGGCGTAAGCAAGTCAGACAGCGAGATCATGCAGGAATCATGGCCCAGAGGAGCACCGACTAGCGAGGCACATGAATTGATAGCTGTGATACCAGGAATAATTTCGATATCAGGCGATTCTCCCCGTTTCCAGGAAATTTCCTTGAGGACTTCAAATACGAGTCCACCCATGCCGTAGACACCAGCATCGCCAGAGGAAATGAGCGCCACTTTCCGGCCTTTTCTTGCTTCATCAACAGCATATCGGGCGCGGGTAATTTCCTCGGTCATCCCTGTTTGAATTTTCTCTTTGCCTTTGATTAAACCGCGAACCAGCAGCATATAGGTACGGTAGCCGATGACCAAATCAGCTTGTTCGATGGCTTTGAGGGCTGCAGGGGCAATATATTGATGGGCTCCTGGGCCGATGCCGACGATATACAACTGTCCATGTTCAGGATTTTTCTGAATTTGTGCGTCGCTGGGCATGATTTTTTTCCTCATAGCGTTGCCGAAAAATTTTACGACAGATGGCGATCGTCATATTCTTATGGCAACCTGCTTCAAAATATTTTTGTTTGCTGACGAGCAATTGATCACATTCGGCGGTGAGCAGTGCAGCACCTTCCGCCACTGTTTTCGTCCCCATGTATTTTTTGACAGTTTCCGAAGGGTTTTGCACGCCAGTTGCCTGATCAAGGGCAGCTGCCGAATAGGTGATAAGGGGCCAATGGTGCTCAAGGCAAAGATCGACCAATCCAGACTCATTGGCTTTGGCATCGATGGTTGCTAAAGCAGCAATGGATTTGATCGACAATTGATGTTCATCAAGAATTTTCTGCAGACCACGTGCCAACATCTCTTTTGGTGTGTCACGATCGCAACCAATGCCAATGACTAGAGACTTGGGCCGGTAGACGATCGCGTGCTCATAGATGGCTGGTTCAATAGTTTCCAGCGAGCGGTCAGTGGCAATGAGCAGCATCTCATAGGGATGAACATCGTGTGGAATCGCTACTGCATAGTCAACTCCAGGCGGTAGAGCTTGTTCTAGTGGCCAAAAATCTGGATCACCTGTTTCCTGGACAAAAAGTACAGGGCGTTCATTGACGACGGCAGCACAGCCTCGGGTGATATTGTGCTGCATGTCTTCGAGCTTCCACCCCAGTTCACGGCCAAGGATATCAACAGTTAGCGTTCCGCGAACATCCGAAGCAGTTGTCACGATCGCTTGGGCTGAAATGAGTTTGGCGACCAGATGCGTAAACTCATTGCCGCGACCAACATGTCCGGAAAGCAAGCTGATAGCATATTGACCGTTATCGTCGATGCAGATCACTGCTGGATCAATTTTTTTATCTTTGATCAGGGGCGCGATCAAGCGTACGACAGCCCCGACACTGATGATAAAGATGTGGCAGTCATAATCAAAAAAAATAGGCTCTAAACGTGGGCCCATGGGTAATTGCAGACCCAAACTATGCGGTGGGGCATCATTCAGGAATTTTTCCGACACCCATAAGTCACAGTCGTGTAGCTTTTTTTGCAGATCTTTGGCAATTGTCAAGCCATGCTTTGTGATGGCATAAATCGCATATCGCTTTCGTATTTTATGATCTGGCTGACTCATACAGTAGCACCTTGGGTAGAAGTTTCTGTTTGAGTATGACGACCTTGCAAGATCCCCGAACGATCTTTTTTAGTCACAATAATCATCGAGAAATAAATGCAGCGATCTTGCTCCAGGGTTTCAAGATCCCAGACGATCTTTTGCTGCGTCGTGGTAGCTCTCTCTATATAGTAAGCTTTGTCCAATAGGCCCTCAGCTCGAATCGCTGCCAGGATAGTATCGATTTGACTGCTTACCTTCATCAGCACGATGGAATCAAACATTCGTAATATCTGTCGCAGGTCATCAACTCCATATGTGGCTGGAATGACCGCAATACGCTCTTGACCATCAGCAAGTGGGATACCGACGCAACCGGGAGCAGCTGAAATCGAGCTGACAGCTGGTACGGATTCAATCCCCACTTCGGGCCAGCGACGCCGGACCTCATCGGCTAGATAGTGGAAGGTGCTATAAATCATCGGATCACCTTGAGTGATAAAGGCCACCGAACGACCGGCAATCAGATGTTCACCAATTTGTTGGCAGGCTTTTTCCCATGCAGGTTTCAGAATTTCTGGGTCTTTCGTCATAGGAAATGTCAAGCGCAGGCGAATTTGCTCACTTTCCTCCGGTAAATGTGGAGCTATGATCTTCCAGGCTAAGGAGGGCGTCCAGGCATTCGATTGGGGAATCGCTAAGACAGGCGTTTTTTTTGCCAGATCGAGCGCGCGTAGAGTAATTAGATCGGAAGCGCCTGGTCCCACGCCGATACCCCATAATTTAACCCCTGAAGTGGTTAACTGCATGGCTTCTCCAATGAAAAAATGTGAATGGGATTGAGAGCTTCGTATTTGAGATAGCGTTTAGCCAATGATTTACCACGGGAGATTTGCACCAAACTTAATTCAGGGCTGATCCCTAGATTTTGGCAGACCCGCAGAGTTTCGGAAACGTTGTCGACGGTAACCGCGTTGATCACCAAACGCCCACCCGGTTGCAAAGCAGCGAGAACTGTCTGAATAATGCTTTCCATCTGGCCCTTGGAACCACCGATAAAAACGGCATCCGGTGCTTCTAAGTCCATCAGGGCATCCGGGGCCATGCCCTGAATCACGCGAACATTATCAGTGCGATGCACTCGACAATTCTCTTCACAAATAGCAACTCCTTCCGGATCACACTCGATCGCATAAACGCGTCCATCGCGGGCGATTTTTGCTGATTCAATAGCGATTGAACCGGACCCAGCGCCAATATCCCACATGACACTTGTTGGACGAAGCTGTAGTTTAGCAAGCGAGAGTAAGCGAATTTCCTGCTTAGTGATTAAGCCATTTAAAGGCGTGCGCTTGGCAAATTCGGTGTCTTGATGGAAAGGAATGACTGCCGCTGGCTGCCATGCTTGGGGCCGCTGTAAAATAAAGACGTTTAGTGGACTGATGTCACAAGTATCGGCGAGCTCTTGCAAGGTAAAGTGACGAATACGCTGCTCCGGACTTGCCAGATCTTCACAGACGGTAGCACGCCAATCCTGATCACTATAGTGCAGCAGTTCGTGAGCAATGCGCTGTGGGCTGTTATCGCTGTCAGTTAGCAGCGCAATTTTATGGTGGGTTTGTAGGCGATTGACCAATCCACGCAACGGCCTGCCATGGACTGAATCCAGTTTCGCATCCTGCCAACTCATGCCGATAGCGGCAAACGCCAGTTGAATGGAACTCAGGTGGGGGATGAAAGAAACGTGTTCATGGCCAAAGTATTTGCTGATCAGCGAACCAATACCATAAAATAAAGGGTCGCCAGAAGCCAGGATGGTGATTGTTTTTTCTCCCGATTCAGGCACAAGTTTGAGCAATGTTTCTTTAAGATTTTTCTTCAGCGGCAGAGTTTCGCCAGAAAACTCCGGAAAAAAAGCCAATTGGCGCTCACCACCAACTAGAATTTGACTGCGTTGGATGCAATTAAATGCCCGGCTGGATAATCCCAAACAACCATCATCACCAATACCAATGACATTGACAGCGCTTCGACTCATCTTTACGACTCCACACTAAGAGCTAGTAAGGCATGAATGATAGCGACAGCGATCGGACTACCGCCCTTGCGCCCTCTGGTGACGATGCTCGGCACCGGAGATTTTAAGATCTCGTCTTTCGATTCGGCTGCAGAAATAAAACCCACAGGTACACCGATCACTAAAGCTGGTTTGGCTCCTTCTTCGTCGATAAGACGCTTCACTTCCAACAGAGCTGTTGGTGCATTTCCAATTGCGATAATGGCCCCATCAAGAAGCTTAAGCTCGTGGGCCTTGCGCATGGATTCGATGGCACGCGTTGAATTAGCTGCCATCGCTTTGGCAATGACATCGTCATCCGATATAAAGCAATAGGTGCGACAACCATACTGTTCCAAACGTTGCTGATTGAGTCCTACCTGGATCATGCGCACATCACTTATGATAGCCGCTCCTTGGAGTAGAGCCCTCGTCCCCGAAGGGATCGCTTGCCGATGAATGGTCGTGAGATCTTTATATTCAAAATCGGCCGTAGAATGGATCACCCGGCGAACAATCTGCCATTCTTTGTCGTTAAAATGATGCTGGCCTACTTCAGCATCAATCACATCGAAGCTTCCTGCTTCGATGGCTCGGCCGGTTGCTGTCATCTGACGCATATCGTTCATTTGCATTACCCTTTTCTCTTCTTATTCAAGTTTTTGATGCCCGCCTAAAACCTGGCCATCAAAATCGACCATAGTGATAAACATGGCGATGTGCTCACGGGCGAAGCGATAACAATGTTCGGCGACTTTTTTACAAATAAGATCGGGCAGGCCGGTAATCTTTGCTGATTGGCACAATTCAAGCACGTGTCTGGCTGTATTAGCTTCGGCAGCCTGCTGCACAATATGCGGATCACTGCCAAGCTCGGCGAGCATATCCGCAAGCATTTTGACATTGACTTCGGAAGCGGAGGCGTGGGTCATCATCCGACCATCAGCCATTTTCGTTAGTTTGCCCATCATTCCCACGATGTGCACGCGTTTGATGCCCTGGCGTAGACTATTGCGCAGCGCGATACCAATGTAGTCACCGACTTGTATAAAGGCACATTCTGGTAGCTCAGGCACTAAGCGCATGGCGTAGGTTTCGGAGCGGCCGCCAGTCGTAAATACCAAGTCTTTCGCACCGCTATGGGCTGCCAATGCGATAGCTTGGACGACGCTTGCAATAAAGGCTGATGTGGAGTAGGGCAGAACCAAACCGGTGGTGCCGAGAATCGAAATGCCACCTAAAAGTCCTAGTCGAGCATTCAAGGTTTTCTTTGCCCGTTCTTCACCATCCGGGACGCTGATAGTGACCGTCGCGCCGCTATAGGCACTGTCTTCTAATTCTTCGAGCACCATTTCTGTGATATTTTGTCGGGGAACAGGGTTGATGGCTGGGCCACCTAAATCCAGGCCGAGACCAGGTTTTGTGACAGTAGCAACCCCCACACCTCCTTGTAGGATGATCTGCTGACTATGATTTGGCTGTACCACCGTCACCAATTCAGCGCCGTGAGTGCAGTCTGGATCGTCGCCACCATCTTTGATAATGCTACATAGAGCTTGATCAGGATAAATTTCACAGCGGTGCAACGGAAAAGTCACCTTTTGTCGATTCGGCAACATGCTAGTAATTTCAGTTAGAGGGCTGCCGCTAAGAAAAGCACGCACGGCGGCTTTAGCTGCAGCAGCGGAGCAGGCACCGGTGGTATAGCCGGTACGCATCCCCTTTGATTTGTTTGTTACATCGGCTAGTTGGTGCATCGTCGATGACTTTCACATATGGAAATCAGCTCAGTTTTATGGCTTGTGGAAGAAATTTTCTAGCTGACAATTTTTTTCTGGCCATAGTTGCTGCAAATATTTCTGAAACTCTAAGTTTATAAGCCCATCACCGCAGGCAAAGCATTCCGCTTCTTTTGCAATTGACCAGGAGCGAAACAGAGTTGTAGCAAAAGAAAGCCGTTCGGGGTCGTCGGCTGCCGGGCAATCATAGATACTGAGCTGGTGAGAAGTATGCAATGATAGCAACTCTCGAACCATCGTATCACTTAAAAAATACTGCGCATGCGGTCGCAGCCAATGCAAGGCGATGTTTTTTGCCTGAGTGTCATTGCGTAAGTCAGCTATCAAGCCTAAGGCTGCCGTAATTCCCGTGTAGCTAGCGACAATATGAATTTTATCGCCGCTAAACTCACGAAGATTTAATTTTCCCCATGGCCCACTAAATGCAAGTTGATGACCAAGTGGAAGACGACTTAAATGCCGGGAAGCAAATCCTTGAGTTAAGGCTTTAACCGCAATTTGGATGGTGCCTTCTTCTTCATTGCGGGAAAGAATTGAGTAAGCGCGCTTTAAGGGTTTATCTGGCTGTAATTCCAAGCCAGTATTAATGATGAGGTACTGACCACCTCTAGCTTTTGAAACCTCAGCATTTTCCAGCTGAATTTCCAGAAGAAACGAGTCATCCGTAAATTGTGTGTGATTTTTGATAACGCCATATTTAACCTGAGCCATATTTTGCTCCTACGTATTCCTAATTGGGTAAACTTCATGCAGGTAATCATGCGTATCTTCGAGATCGCGATAAAGTTGCTCCATCTGCTGGTTCATCGATCGTAGCTCCATTTCCACTTTACGATTCAAGATGAGAAGGGAGCGGTAATAGGCAAGTTTTGGGTGATTTTCTGCCATTTGTGCGACCTGATCTTCCAATTGGGCGATGCTATCGGTATAGCTTTGTCGCAAAATTTTCCAATCTTTGGCTTGCTGTAGGTTTTGTAAGGGACCTGCTTCATTGGCAATGGAACCCAGTTCAGCAAGCTCGTGTTCGCGCTCAGCTTCATCATCAATGCCTAGAATATTCATCATGCCAAGTCTTAATGCAGCAATTTCGTGACAAGCCATTGTTTTCCCTTTAAGTCATAATATTATCGACATATTCACTTAGAAGACGATCTTCAAGTAAATGTTCTTTCACGAGCAATCGACCTGCAGCTTCATCCAGTTGTCGATACCAAATGCCATCCGGATAGACAGCAGCAGTAGGGCCTTCGCCACAACGCCCAAGGCAAGACGTTCTGGTAATGCGAAATTCGCGGTGCATATTTTGCTCGCGCAGTTGTTGGCGAATAGCCCGCAACACAGGCAAGGCGCCACGGTCCACACAGTCGCTGTTGGTGCAAACTAATATGTGTTTACGCATATTGCGATGGGCATGGGTATGGGGCACGGCCTGACGATGGGTAAAAGAATGCCGCAGACTCCAAAGTAGGGAGCGCAATCCACCAACTTCACTTTGAATGCGTCCAAGAGGAACACGATACTGGCAACTCACACAGGCTAGGTCCAGCTCCTTTCCCAGAAGATCTCGGATTGATTGCTGGAGTAATTCAAGAAATCGGCTTGATTGGCTTAACCGGGGAAGCAAAATCGAATTGAGCCACGGATAACGCTCTTTGCCTGCAAGTAATTGATCTTCTATACGGCTCAGCAAGCGACCACTAAACAGCATAAAAGGTAAAACCACGACACGTTTCGGTCGCAGTCTGGCAACAATTTCAAGACTTTTAGGGAGATCTGGTTGGGTGATGCCAATGAAACAGGGTATGACTTGATCAATCCCTAAGCCTTCGGCAATTAAGCGGGCAATCTTGAAAAAATCACTATTGGCATCTGGGTCACTAGAACCTCGACCAACGACTATGAGGACAGCATCTTGACAAAGCTTCTCAGTGTAAGTTTCGCTGGCAAGCTGATACCGCAGCAATTCTTCGACAACTCGGATCCATAAAGGGTGTATGCCCAATGGGCGGCCAACCTTGATCGTGAGCGATGGGTGTTTTTTCCTAAGGCGGTTAATGACCAGCGGCATATCGTTTTTTACATGACCAGCCGCAAAGAGAGCGAGAGGAATTACAATAATCTTCTCGTACTCTAGCGCTAAGTCTTCGAGGACATCTTGGTAATTGGGACTGCTGATTTCAACATAGCCCCAATACACAGGCAAGCTGTCAGCGCTCGAGTGGCGATAAGCAGCGATAAGTTCTTGTAGCTCAATGTCAGCTGCCTTTGCGCGACTGCCGTGAGCGATAAACATAAGACAAGTTTTCATAAAGACACCACGACCTGGCGTGATGCCTTGAATGGCATGCATAAGTCCTGCATCCAAACGACTCCTATACCCCGAGGATGTTTGGTTGGTCTGATCAGCTAGCTTGCTAATTGATCAGACGATGTCGTTAGGCAGGTCTCCTGGCTTTCAGGTCAAAGGCAACTGGGTTAGTTACCTTGGTCTTGAACTTTCCTTCCCCACTAGCTGGCTTTTCACCGAAAACTCAAGTTGAAGTCTGTTCATTTTCAGAACATGTTCCTTGGTTTTCACTAGGAGTGGTCAATAAGTCAAGATATCCTGATTACAGTGGCGGGACCGCGTCGGAATTTCACCGAACTTCCCTATTCATTCTCGTAACGAGAAACCTAAAGACACGGAAATCGGTTTGCTTTATGTCATGACCGCTAACGCCTGTCAATACAATAGTCGCTTCTGAAGATCGAGTAGATCAGGCTTGCTGAACTTAGCTTTCTTTTGGCTCGTGCATGAAACTAAATTTTGACGACCAATTTTCTAAACGCAGAATACCATCTTTATTGACGACAATACGAAAGATACGATAGATGGGGTGACTTTTACCCTTCACTTTTCCTGAAATTTTAACGATTAAATCGATGTGATATACCTTGGGTAAAATACGCTGAGTCACATGCAAGTCCTGAGTGGGAACAGAAGATGGGCCGGCTGGTTGATCTAACGGACCCAGCAGTGAGCTGATATTAAGCCGATAAAAACTATAAATGGCCCGCATTTTTCGTCTTAAACTACGGATGGGCTTATCTTTAAGGCTATACTTCTGCTGGTAAGAAATAATACTGCTCGATTCTTCCTCGTCATAAGGGAAGTATTCTTCAGCGATGGCTTCAATATCAGAGGGCAGGCGGTCATGAGCTGTAAATCGTACTCTTTCCTCATAAGTCCCTACTTCTACATCCTCTTGCCCCGAGCTGTCTTTAGGGTAGACAATTTTATTACTGCTATCTGGCAAGCGTCCAAAAATACCCCACTTAAAATAACCTCGTCCTAGTTCTTTAATCCTGTCCTTCAATATATAAGCCAATGCGAAGGCGGTAATGATTATAAAAGTACTAGCCTCAATCGAAGCGGATAATGAACCATTGCGAAAAGCACTATTCGTACGAATGGTAATTTCTGCTAAAAATGCCCAGATCGCAGCGGCACCAGCAGCGAGCATGGCTCCCGCTTGCTTTTGTATGGTAAACAGCGGTTTCACTCTAGGGTCAAGGTACAGGGATGACCAAACCTTTCGTTTAAGGAGGCCGCGCCGATATTGATAAGCTTCGAGTTGGGCATCGCTACTGCGATCATCAATCCAAATATATTGGCAGTTTTTACAATAGATGCGTAGTGCACGCAAACTTACCCGTAGTTTGTATTGAAGTCGGAATTTAACCTTTCTTGATAACTTTAGTAAATCTAGACTTTCCACTGCATATAGAAGAAAGTCTTTTGTGATATGCACGAGATACTCATCTACCAGGTCAAACTCAATTTGCAGATTAGCTGGTTTAGGGAGTTGTTTGGCATTGGAAAATTTATGCCACTCCAGAAAAATGCTTTTAATTTTTTGCAGAGTGTCTTCGATAAAATTAATTGTAATAGCGTCCTGGCTGGGATCAATAACGTCTGCCGATCCAGCCGCTGAGATTCGACGTTCAAGCTTTTTAACTTTTCGCATGAGGTAATTGTAATAGGAGCATCCAAATATACGCGCTTCCTGCCGGACGAATGAGGAGCGGGCAAAGCTGGTATTAGGGTGAACCAGGCTAAGTTCCCGCATGATCTTTTTTAATGGTGATCGATTCGGATTATCAGTCAAACCAATAATTTCCCGATATGATAACTTAGGTATGCGGAAGTTAATATAAGATTTCATATCCCGATAAAAATGTTCCATTGGATATGAGTTCGGGTTGAGCTTCATCTGTGGCGGGAAAAACAAATAAGATTCAACCTCGTAATTGCGCGGGTGAATGTAAACGCCATTTTGACTATCCCCCAGCTTGAACGAAAAGGATGCTTCAAACTGCTGTGGTTCAACAGTTCTGACATCTGCCTTGATCAAGCGGTTGAAGTGGATGCTGGTATTTTGGAGTTTGGTTTTTTCTGACATAACGCCCCGTCGCTAATTACCTGGCAATTTTAAACTTTTATAGCAGGCAGGACAAGGTGAGACTTGATGGTGATGTCATGAGATTTTGTACTGGGGACGAATAGGGCTGAGCTTTGTTTGGTCTGGATTTGTGATGGAATCGAAAGACTTCTCGTTAATGTTTGGTAAATCTTTTGGTATTTGTAATTCAAAGTGGAATTTTTGGAATCCTTGGCCGGTTTTTAGACCAAGTTTAATAGTGATGTCACCACCTATGTCTGTAAGAAAGGAGCGAATGGCATCCATACCAACGCCACGGCCAGAGATATTCGTAGTCGTATCACGGCTGGAAAATCCAGGGGCAAATATTAGATCGACGATTTCCTGCAAACCTACTGATTCACCGATCAGTCCAAGTTTTAGTCCTTTTTTTTGAAGTCTATTAACATCTAATCCACGTCCATTGTCTTTATAGTGGATGGTATAATGGTTCTCCATGGCGATACAGTGAATGTGGATCTTAGCATCGTCATGAAAGTCAAAGCCATGGTCTAAACTATTGCGAAACAAGTGAATAAAGATATTTTCGAACATATGTGCATTGGTTTTATCTATCGGAAATTCAGAACCGCTAAAATGGATCTCGGGAATAGGCTTCTTTAGCTCTTTGGCGATGACAGGTACCGAATCAATAACTGGGGCAAGAACCTCTTTTAGAGGTGAGCGGGCATAGCGTGCCAGCGAATCGGCCAGCCCGCGGAATTTATCGAGGTGCTGATATTGCTCAAATATCTCTAATTGACTCAATTCTTCAATCATATGAAAGCTACTGATGGCAAGTTCTTCCAATTCGCCAACCAGATTTCGCTCCAGTTTACGATCATTAATTTCGCGGTATTCGCCTAACATTTCAATGCAGGTTTCAACACCATTTGTAGCGAGTTCGACTTTTTGCATCCAGTTCGATTGCCCGTTTGATGCTTGTAATATGTCTTCTTCCAGGTGATGGAGAAAGTCGGCAACTTCGGTAAAGCCATAGGTTCTGGAGTTGCCTTTCAAGGTGTGGATATTCCTCAATACGATCGTCCAATGTCGCTCTGGATTATTCTGATTAAGCAGGTTCAAACATTCATCAGCTAATTTCAAGGATGAATTTAAGAAACTTTTAAAACGTAAAGCATCGATTTTAAGAATCTGATGCATCACTAATTGTTCACGGTCATGCTCGGCCTGCATTTGCTCCCATGCTCGAATTTCGGTGACATCCCGTACCGTTATCATGAACTTTTCAATGCTATCATCGTCTGCCAGAATTGGTGTCCATTCTAGTTCCAGGTACTGGATATCATTATCCAGCATGAGTTCCAAGCGATTGGGTAGAAGATGACTATTCGCTTCAAAATTCAGAAAATCCTGACCAACTGAAGTCATGATGATGGTTTGAATTTGGCTTTGTTGGTCTTTTGGTAAATTGCTTCGGTTTAAAAGAACATCAAAAACATTTCTATCCCGCAAATTTTTTTCACCAAATATTTCGATGAGATGTTGCGAGTAATCACCAAAAATTTCACCGTTTTGTTCAACCGTAAAAATGCCTTGTTGAATATGTTGTAAAATGACACTGATATCACGAGTTTTTTCATGAACCAAGCGTTCTAATTCTTGGTTCATACGCTCATTGATGCGGTTAATTTCCATCTGGTTTTGTATGGATTTTTTCTGAGCTTTGCGAATTTCTCTATGATAGGTGTTAATCTTTTCACTCTGACCAAGGGATAAGAGAATTCCTTGTAACCCGGCTGCCAACTCTACTACGTAAAGGCTGACTGAGGTAACGGGAATAATACCCAATTTTTGTAAGCCATATATGAGGCTCCCCAAAATGAGAGCCAACCAAGCCGTAAGGTAATAAGTAGCTGGTCGGTAACCTTGTAGGGCTTTATCAGTGGACGACACTAGCATTAAGATTGACGAGGCTAAGCCAAATATAATGCTGACAATTGTGAATTTACCTGGCATGAATAAGCTGATGACGCACAAGCAACAGAATGTTCCGATCATCATTCGATAGATGTAACGGTAGCGCAGGTTTTGATCGAATTGTAAAAATTTATAGGTATATAGTACAGCAGCCAAAAATACAAAAGGCGGGGTAAAATACGCAGCTTGATTCGCCCACCAACTAGTCCATGGCCAAAAGTATTCAAAAGACACACCATTCATGGTTGCCTTAAACAATGCGATAGAGCATAGAAACAAGCTATAGTAAAAATACTCTGCTTTACGCGAACCTATAAATAGAAATATATTATAGAATGCCAAGATTCCCATAAAACCTAAAAAGATACCCTGCATCATTTGTGAAGTATGGTTATCAAGATAAAGTTGATAAGGTGATTTTAAATACATCGGAAATTCAGCCGAACCATCCGTGTGGATGCGAACAAAAAAACGTACTGTTTGTTCAGCTTCGAAAGGGATGCGGAAATAGAAATATCGGTGGCGCACTTCCCGTTGATTAAACGCGAAATGATCACCTCCGTAACGATGGACCCACGGACTGCCCTCAGTCTGGTAGTAAATATCGATGCGATCCAACATGGGGTATTCAAAGGCGAGCAACCACTCTAAGTCTTCCTGACGGGTGTTGTGGATATCAAAACGAAACCAGTAAGTATAGGAGGTGAAGCCATAGCTGGGAACTTCGGCATCCACCTTTTTGAAGTGTCGATCCAATCTGCCGCTGCGAACCTGAGAAAAATCCAATCTCGATTTACGATCGATCAACAGATAGCTTTGTGGAGCAACAATGTAAGAATCATCATTATCATTAATGACGAGAGGTTCAACTTCCAGACAATAGCCGATTTGTGCACCCAGAAAGGATACAAGAAAAATGAAAAATCGGCTCCACTTCATGGGTTCTCCGTAGTCATCAGAACCATTCCTTAGAAGGAAGTATCGGAATAAACCAGCAAAAAGCGGATTCATAATGTCTATTTACTTGGAATGATGAAGAAATATTCTTGTAATTCAGGCATACATTTGCCGATATGAAGGATCAAAGAAGCTATTTTTCTTCCTGGCGATTTTTGGGTGATAAATAAGCTTCTAGTTTTTGTCGAATAATTTTCGGGTTTTCACCTTTAGAAATCGAGTTTATGCCTTCACGTATGATTTCCATATTTGTGGCTTCCTCCTGCGAACGATACTTAAGCTTCGCTGCGATAGGAATAAAGAACATATTTGCAGTAAGCGCGCCATAGAGAGTTGTAATCAAGGCAACGGCGATACCGGGGCCGATCGCTGAAGGATCATCAAGGTTAGCCATAATAACGATAAGACCGATAACAGTTCCGATCATGCCAAAAGCTGGTGCAGATTCGCCGAGATTTTCCAATATGGATCGACCGTTTTTATGTCTTTGCGCCAGAGTTTCTATCTCCATGTCGATCATCTCTTGAATGGTATCTGGGGGGTAGCCATCGACTAAATACCGAACAGACCTGGCGAGAAAGGCGTCAGTTACTGGTACCTTTTCCAGGGCAAGGATGGACTCTTTTCTTGCTGTTTGAGCAAGAGATATGACTTGATCAAGAATTTCCGTTGGGTCAGTGACTTGGCTGAGTAAAGACTTGATGCTGGCTCGTAGGCCGTTCATAAATACATCGAGAGGCCAGCGAATAGCCGTCGCAAATAAAGATCCACCGATAACGATAATCACACTCGTTAAGTCCCAAAAGGTTCCCAGATTTGCAGCAAGCAGCATCGATCCCAGGATGACCCCGGTTGTACCAATGACACCAAGTAAGGTAGCGATATCCAAGGAACTATCTCTCTCTATTCAAAGTGTTTTGGGAAGTGCAAAGTTTACACTCTGGTTTTATCCTACCATGAATTACCCGGCAAAAGATGCCAGTTTCGAAAGCTTGTTGTGGAGTTTTCCAGTTAGATATTTCAGGCTACAATAGAAGCAAATGTCGAATTTCTGCATTGTGCTACCAGCGCTAACGGAGCCCGATTGGCAAAAAAAAAGAAACAGGAAGATGAGCCTTTAAATCAGGGATGGATCGTTAGTTATGCGGATCTTATGACCCTGCTTTTTTGTGTGTTTGTCGTATTATACGCGATGAAACCAGAAGGCAGAGGTGAAGGGAAAAATCAGATGGAAACAATGGCTTCTATGATTCGTGAAGCCTTCAATGAAATTCCTGATGATATACCTGATGTGCATAGCGTAGAGCCAACTCAGGAAAGCAAAACTGTTTTTGCTTTCTTCAAAGGAGATACCTCCATTCAACCCATTGTCAAACGCTATCTACGAGCGGATAAGGTTGTGCCAGTTATCAATGAAGAAATGCAAGAGACCATTGATAAGATCGAAATCATCTTAAAGGAGACGAAGCGTCCTGATATTGACCCTATACCAGACAAACACCGCCCAATATCTGTATTGCCAGATAAAGATGGTTTCACGGTTCGATTATTGACGTCATACTTTTTCGAAAAGGGTGAATATAAATTGAAGCGCGAAGCATACGAGCAAGTGAGACGTATCGGAGAGACCTTGAAAGAGCTGGATAAAAAGTTACACGTTGAGGGGCACACTGACTCAATTCCGGCCCACGGTCGCATAAGCAATTGGGAGCTTTCGACTTTACGTGCTGGTTCAGTAGCAAGATTATTCATTCAGGAACTTAATTTTCCATCATCACAAATTTCAACAGCTGGATATGCCGACACGCGACCAATCGGTAATAATAGAACAGAAGAGGGGCGTCGTTTAAATCGGCGAGTTGAAATCAAGGTTGAGTATAATGAGTAGGCAAAGCCATTTCTACCCAATGTTTTTCTTGAGCCTCATACTTATGCTGGCTTGTGATCCAGATCGTACAAAAAAATGTGAATGGTACCTTGTGCCTGAACCGGGACATCGGCATTTAGTTGAAGAGGGTTGGGTCAGCCTTTGCGCTAGAAATTATCAAACGAAAAAGCAGCGCTGCTACTTTCGAGCTCCAATAAAATTCGCTGAAGATATATATGGAAAGCCCTTTCGATTGTCGACCATGGAATATGAAAAGAAACCGGTTCCGAGAAAAGTCTTAAGTGTGCAAATTTGTGATCCTCAGTAGGGTTAATTTGTCGATCATATAATGAGATGCCATCCATGGAAGCGGTAAATAGCGAGCGTGCAAACTTCATGACATGATTTTAGCTCGCTTTCGGAAAGACAACATCAAACCTGATTTTTTCATCATTATCTAATATCTCTATTTGTCCTTCATGGCGAATGACTAAGTTCTTCAAGTAGATTAGGTTTAACGTATGATTGTTGTTAGCCTCTTCGCTTTTCTTGGCTGATGACGCATTTCCAGCTATGAAGCCATTTCTTGGGTCCAAATAGACACGTTCTACTGAAAATCCGACCTGTCGGTCTCTATCTATTAAGCGAATATGTATAGGTGGAGAGGAAGTTTCAAAACCAAACCTCTCTAAGCAAATTTGCAGTAAGTTTAGTGAAATCAATTGCAACTTGTTCTTATCTATCGTGACAGTTTCAGCAAAATTATCGCATTCAAAGTTAATTTTACCAATATGAGATATTTTCTGAATCAGTTCAATTGAATTGCGAATGACTTCGGCAAGCGACGTATTTTCGAAATCTTCGTGCTCTAAAAGAAACTCATGCAGGGCTTGAAAAATCTCAGCATTGAAGCGATGAGATCGATCCAAACGGAGCATGTGGTCACAAATTGACAGCAAAGCTTTTAATTCACTAATTTCACTAGTACTCATAGTTTGAATACGGTTCCAGATGCCAAAAAGAGATTCGTGGGGAATTTCGACGGTAGAAATAATCTCTTTCACTAGGGTAAGTACTTCTTTCTCAGCAGGGTCGTTGGTGGCAAAGGTCATGGATTCCTGCAATTCCTGTGATTTTAGAAAATCAATGCGTTGCTCGAACATTGATTTTCCTAAGGACTCACGATCTTGCTTTGAAAGCGAAGACCTATGGAGCAATGTCAGGAAGTTCTCAGATTGATGGGTTGTTTTTTTAATAATATCTAGATTGACAGTGTTCAATTTAGATCGAATTCCTTGTATTATCTCAATGAGTTGTCTTTTTTGCTCGTTGGCATCCATGATTTCAGCTGTTTTTGTTTTTTCGATGCGGGCCAACATGTTTCTAACTTTTAAAACCATTTCCCGGCTAGCAATCGGTTTTGCAAGATAGTCATCAGCGCCTAAGGCTAAACCAAAAATACGATCTGACTCTGATGCTCTGGCAGTTAATACAATAATAGGAATGGAATTAAGATTGGTATCAAATTTTAATGCCTTCAAGACATCTTCACCAGATACTTCAGGCATCATTAAGTCTAATAACACCAGGTCAGGTTTGAGACTTTTAATTTTATCTAAACCTTGCCGGCCATCAAAGGCAGTCGAAACTTGAAAACCTTCCGCCGTGAGTATGTCATGAATGACTTCGCAGTTGATATGATTATCATCAACCACAAGTACATGGTAGACATTGTGTTTTAATTTTTTCTCTTCGTTGAGTTTTACATCAGTATTTTTTTCCTGATTTTTCACTAACATGATATGCGGTTTGGTTTCGTCAGCGATTTCATTTTCTTCTACTTTTTGTAAATGAATTTGTTCTTGCTCAGGAATCTGTATGGAAAAAGTGGTGCCTTTGCCAATATCTGATAGCAAGTGTATGGAGCCTTGCATCAAATCGATAATTTGTTTCACCATGGTTAAGCCAAGGCCTGTACCTTCATAGCGACGTCTGGCATCATCATCAACTTGCTTGAATTCCTGAAAGACCTCTTCATGTTGACCTTTCGGGATTCCTATGCCCGAATCTTGAATTGAGAGAACTAAATTTCTCTCATCTTTTTTTAGTGATATTTTGATGAAGTTGCCATCTTCATCAGGAGTGAATTTGAACGCATTACTAATCAAGTTCCGAATGACAGTGCGTAGTTTATCGCGATCGTTGATAAAATATTGATCGTTTGTGGCCTCCCACGATGTCTGGACGCTGACATTGATGTGCTGTTTCTTTGTTTTTAGAGATTCTACTAGATAAGAAATTTCTCTTTCCAAACTAGCTAAATTGATACGACTATTGCTGAGTTTAATTCCATCTTTTTTCGATTTTGCGATATCCAAAATCGTATTAACCTGTTCTTTTAAGGACTCCGAAAGGTTTTTGACTTTGATGAGTTGTTGGGAGACTAACTCGGGAATAGGACCATATCTTCCATTTAGCATAAGATCGATAAAACCAACGATACCATTTAATGGAGTTCTCAGCTCATGTGAAGTATTTTGGAAAAAAATTGTCCTAGCCCGCTCACGTTCTTTTAAGTCGGCATGTAGCAAGCGAATTTCTTTTTCGCTAGTCTCAACTTTTTCAAATGCCATGGAAAATTTCTTTGACAAAATAAAAGCTTTAAATATGAGGAAAATAAATAGGGTTAAGGGGGCGATATTAAATGTTTGCACGATACCTGCTGCCGCCATCATATCATTTATAACGCCATAGAGGAGTATAAGTGAGCCGGCGACAAAGAGTATCGATCCTGGCAATCTATTTTTAATATTTGCGAAAGCAAAGAAAATTAATGCGCTGTTAACGGTTAAAACGAAAAGTTGGAAAAGGCGGAGTATAATTGGCGGAACTTCCACTGTAAAAAGAAAGCTAGATGCTAAACTGATACAGACGACTACGACTAGTTTTTCCATCCAACGCCCTGGGCTTTGCGGAAAAATAGCAAAATAGAATTTGAAGAAAACAGCTACACCTAAAATAAAAGTCAAGTTGAAAACTAAATAACTGCTTTCATGAGCCCACTCAGGTGAAAAAACCCACTTGGGCATGCCCGCGCTACAGTAGGTGTGGATACTGACGCACATACAAAAGAGGGCAAAGTATAAGCTCGAACGGTCTTTTGGGCGTAAAGCGAAAATACCAAAATGATAAAGTGCAATGACGAATATCGAAGCAATCAAACCGGAAAATATAGCCAGGCTTTTTGCCCTCTCCTCTTCAACTTTGGATTGAACGCCCATTTGTAGGTAGTAGGGTAGACCCGATATGAATACGACTTGATTGCTGATTTGAATAATGACTTCAACGATCCCATCTTTAGGGATCAGCGGAATCATATCCCTATTTGTTGATTTCATGTCTCCAAAGTAACCACTCATGTCACCTTGTTCTTTAACAAGTTGATTATTGATAAAAAGACGATAGCTAAGGCTGGCAAACAGACCGTTTAGGACTAGATTGGGATGATTTTCTGGTAATAGAATCCGTAGTCGGTAGGTCGCCTTGCCAAAGACAGGATAATCACTAGTATTGTGCCAGCTCGAAGGCACACGAATCCATTCAAGGTCTTTTTTGACTTCTTGATTTTCAAAATCTTCAGGGGTGAAAAATTGATCCCAATAAAATTCCCAGTCACCGTTTAAAGAGAGAGTAGGATCGTCGGCAAAATTCCAATTGCGTAGATCGAGAACTCCATGCTTCGCCTCGATATTTGCGAATAACGCAAAACTCGGAACCTGTGCCAGTAAAAATAGAACTATGAAAATTTTTGAAATGCGCTCAAACAAGTGCGATTCCCCCCTCATCTGGTTTTTCGGAGGAAAATGCCACATATTGAGAGCGTGTATGCGAATAACCGTTAGCTGTAAAAATACCTGTTAATTTCTTCTGGCTCATCAGTCCTTTGATTCTGAGGTAAGATAGTAAGGTAAGAATGTATCTTGTTTAATGTTTAGTCACTGTCGTAGCTATTTGCAGTGGCTGATGATCGAGTTTCCCTTGAACGGCTACAATACCAGGGAATTAAGAAAGTGTCGGCCTTGGCAGGTATATTGCTAAATTAACGTCTGTTGTAACTTATTCATAGCTTCGCTCTAAGGATATATCATGAAGGTAAATGGGAAGCTTTTCGCGCTTATTCTACCAGTGACGGTCTTAGGCGTTTACTTAGCGGTCCGCACTTCGGACATTGAATCAGTAAATTCCAGCACGCATTACGCACCCTTAAAGGGTAAATCCGTAACACAGTTCAGCCTGCCTGAAAGTCAGCGAGCGATCTCACCAGCTCAAGCAGCAAGACCGGAGAACTTAGCCGAAAACGATAGTTATGAGGCATCGGAAGCAGATTCTTACCAAGCTCAGACTGAACAAAACGCAAAAGGCGTCAAGACTGTAGACAGGTTGCGCCAGACTCGGGTTTCACAGCTTAGCCAGGTAGTTGCTAATGAAGGACCATTAGCCGCTATGAAAGCTAGGCATGTCGAGCGTTTATTAAGTAAGCCCATACTCGAAAGCCAAACTTGGAAAGATCCCAAAAACGAGAATTTGATAAAAGCATCTCTCGTCGAAGACAAGGACAGCCAATATCGGCATTTTATCGTGAAGCAGGTTCATCGTCCTGGTGAAACAGAGCCGCTCAATTCATATGTGCAAATTGCGAATCATCTTCTGGTAAGGTTTAGTAAAGACCCAAGTTCCCGTGAACTGGAAAATTTTGCCAAGAAACACAATATCAGTTTAAATAAAAAACTTCTCCTGCCGCGATCTTATCTGTTTGAATTTTCAGAAGTATCAATCGAGCGGCTGCGCGAACTTGAGGAGGCCATCGCGCGCGAACCTCAGGTCGAAACTTTTGATGCCAACTCCCTAACATATCCGACCAAAGTGCCAAATGATCCGTTATTTCGTACACTTTGGGGGCTACAGAATAATGGAGTCGATCCACAAGACCGGGTTGCTTTCAAGGAAGGTATCGATCTCACGGCAAGTCAAGCCTGGGAAGACATGACTGATTGTTCTTCAACAATAGTCGCTGTCATGGATACTGGTATTGACCCCAACCATCCAGATTTGCAGGAAAACGTCCTGGCAGACCAAGGCCGCAATTTTACGACAAATAATGCCGCTGACTTTATCGATCGCCAAGGTCACGGCACTCACGTAGCTGGAACGGTTGGCGCCGTCGGTAATAATGCAGTAGGCATTACGGGTGTTTGCTGGAAAGCATCGATCATCCCAGTAAAGGTTTTGAGTGATGAAGGTTTCGGCACGCTCGATATGATGGTCAATGGACTCATGTATGTAGCGCAGACTGAAGCGAAAGTTCTCAATCTTTCCCTAGGTGGAGCTCCACCCACAAATGCGGAGCAGCAGGCCATTGCTGCCAATACCAGCCAAGGTAAAATTCTGGTTATTGCAGCTGGCAATGAAAACAATGACAACGATGTAAATCCAAGTTATCCAGCGAGCTATCCAGACCCACTGATTATTTCAGTTGCTGCTTTGCATGGAAACGGTGACTTGGCCGGATTTTCCAACTATGGAGCGACGAGCGTGGACATCGCTGCACCAGGACAGGAAATCGTTTCAACCTATCCGGTAGCACTTTCCAATAACAACGCTGCCAACGCTTATCAAATCTTAAGTGGAACATCTATGGCCTCGCCTCATGTTGCTGGGGCAGTCGCTCTTTTTTGGTCTTACGCACCCGACTTGACCGCGCAAGAGATTAGACAAGAAATTTTGGATACCGCTGATCCAGGTACCTTTAATGGTAAGCAGGTAGCTGGCTCAAGGATGATAAATGTTTCTAAAATGATGGATGCTGTCAAAGCTCAAGCCCAGTTCACCAACTTAGAAAGTGGTAGCACTGTGGTTCTACAGAATAGTAGGAACTATGAGTTTTCGCTGGCAACAGTAGAAAAATATGCTGGCATCGCTAGCATTGAAATTATGCACGGCGACGAAGTCATAGGTATAGCAAGCGGGGCAGTTGACAAACTTTCGGTCGAATTGCCACTTGGTTATTCTCAATTGGAACTTGTCGCAAAGGTGACAGATGCTCAGGGCCGCGTCTACTTTTCTGAGCCGGTCGAATTGGGAGTTGATATTGACAAGATTCTGAAATTCACTGAATTATCACTAGAAAACAACAAGGGTAACGTACCTTGTGAGCTTTCAAAAACAGCCCCTGACAATAGTCAGGTCAGCCTTTACCAGACCTCAGTTGATACCGAACGAACGTGCCAGAAACTATGTGAAATTATTGGTCCGTTGGCATTTTCATCGGCTGGCGAAATTACCTGCAATTCAGGAAGCGCGACGCTATACACAAAATCCGGCGACCAAACCGCCAGCGTTGAGGGGGAATAGTTATGAAATTGAAGTGCCTTCATATCATATGGATCGCCGGTTCGGTTATGTTGATGAGTGCATGTGGTAATAATCAGCTTCCACAAAAGCCATCTATTCGACGGGCGTCTGCTGGCGAACAAGGCAGCGTGAATGAGTTTCAAGCTTTTTTACAGCAAGCAGATCAGTTAAATGGTTCCAGCGAAGAGATTGCAGAGCAATTTCCTGCAATTTTATTACAAAGTCAGCTGCGTTTGATGTTGGCAAACCAAAGTAGCGCAAAAGCAGCAGGTGATGGTGAGAGTGGGCGGTGCGTACTCTTCAATTCTGCAAGTAATCCCTTTGTTGAAGAAGATATCAATGATGAGAATATCTTGATCAGTCCAGGTGGAAAAATTGCCTATACGGAAGTTGAAAACTTTCAATCAAGTCAGTGCCAATCAGCATTTCGTGAAGGAATGAAAGAGAGATTTCAAGTTGATTTTTTCAACGTACATGCTTCCTTTTTCTCTTTTGACTTCTAAGCCATAAACGAAGTTTCATTGAATCGTATGAAAGCCCTTGTTGCAACCAACAAGGGCTTTTTCATGTGTGCGCATGGCAAGGCAGTGGGCCTAGGTACGGGAGCGACTCAAACTGCTTGAGTGACCTGCCGCAAACTACAGAAGCCTACATCCAGGTTCAATGAAGTCGAGAAGTGTGGGTCTCTCGCCAAGCTAAATGATGGGAATACTAGCTTTGCTCCAAAAAATTTTTACCCCAAAAAAAAGAGGCCACCTCAGAAATTGAGGTGGTCCCACAAGAGTGAGGAGCAAAACATCACATGGGTTAGAGTAAACCCTGAATATAGACGGACACGAGTTCCATCCGGTGTCTACGAGCAGGGGAGCCCGTGAAGAACCTTGTTTAGGGTCTCGATACCCGTAGGGGTATCGAGTCAGTTGACTACATTTGCAGTCAAGTTACTTGGGTCGACTTCTGACCTGTCGTGGTCCCCGATTCTTGATCACTTCAGGTCTTGCACTTCGTGCCCTTAGTGGGCGGTGTTTCGAATTACCTTATATAAAGCAAAGCCCTTGCCAAAGATAAAACGAGCTTAAGTAGCGATAGTTTCGAGAGGATATTAATAATTACTGGTTGCGAGTATCTAATGCACTTGCGACTTTCTTTCCGGATTTTTCAGGTTATCATTCTGAAATGTTTATATAAATTTTGTTGTAGAAAGCTGACATGTTCGATTTTTTTGCGAACAACGGCGAGATTTTTATTAAGTTATTGATTTTATGTTATTAACCTGGAAAGTTCGGTGAGAATTGCGAGATTTTTTCAGAAAACTTACAACTTGTCGATCTTACTGTTTACTTTGCTGATTGCAAAAAAAGCAGGCGACTGCCTGATCTTTTAGCGTTGTGAAGTCATCGCGCTTACAAAAAATCTCTAGTAGTAATCGTCAGTTCTCTCACAAACAAGGAGGGGGGAGAATTCACCCCCCCTCTCTAACCGTAAACGATGCAATTTTGTATCCATAGTTTTTTAGCTGCGAGGCTTGGCTGTTCCTTCAAAATATGTCTGATACTTTTCCCAGCTCCATTGCGCTAACTCACGGCCCATTTTTAATCCGACATCATTGTCTATTGGAATATGATAGCCGCCCAAGGCTCTTGAGTAGGCAGCAATTTCTGCTGTTTTACTCCAAGTGGGCAAATCGAGGGTTACGTAGTCACCAGCATCATTTTCTGTGAGTTCACAATGTCTGCGTCGCTCAGCGAAACCATAGGTGTCTGAGCCCGTAAATAATTCGATTATTTTCGCCGAAGCCCCACTGACCGTGGCATGACCGCTGGTATAACCAGGAAAGGGTGGAGTGACAAACTCTTTCGGCGAGTAAGGATGCCACTCGGAGCCGTCGATGGTCTTTACTCCGCCTTCCGGTCCAGCCCAAGCACGAATCTTCTTACCTTTGTAGTAATGACGAATCAGTGTCCAAGGTCTAGAAGAATCATAGTAGCGCTTTGTCTCCCAACAAGCAATGAAAGCGTCAAACGCAACGTTGGCGACTACGAAATAGAGCTTCACATCTTGATCCAGATTATATTTATCACGGCGGGAAACATCCTGAGCAAAACGCAACCAATGGCCGCTCTGTCCAGTAGACCGCGGCCCATCACGCATAAACTCCACGATCGCTTTCTGCTCATCGGTAAGTTTTTCATTATATTTTAAAACCGTCTCTGTTTCTTTGCGTAAAAGCTTATCATTGGTGATGGTCGTTGGTGGTGGACCAGGGCGGAACTGTGAGCTGCTTTCCAAAGCGAATGGTTTCACCCGATACCAATGAGGTGTCAAGAATCCTGGAGTCACTTTTTCACCATTTTTTAAGGTGAAAGTGATAGGCTGCCAGCGATCCGGATCGATCATCTTATCGGCACTGTTGACCGGGCGATAGTGGGTGTAGTCAGAGTAGGGCGTATCGCTTCCCCCCTCTTCATTGGCGAACTGATTTGCGCCATCGTTCTTGCGGTAGTCAATGACCGCTTGTGCAGCTAGATAGCCAACACCCTCCGGTTTTTTAGGGTCCTTGGAAATAAGTTTAGGATCAAATCCGAGCTTTTTCATTTCACCGTCGAGCCATTCCTTTGACTCTGGGTAGGCAAAAACTAGAGCATGGTATGAGGCATAGCTAATGGCTATTTCCTTATTTTTCTGCGTTCTTTCACTTTTTGGCCGGCGTAAACTACTTCCAAGCCTGGAGCCGACGGCCTTATCATCATAAGCAGCCCAAGCGTCATACATCGCAGTTGCCCAAATGGCCATGCTTCGGGAAAGTATGGTCGGTCTTGCGCCGTTAAGATCAACTTCCCTTGCTGTTGCTTCTTGGCAGATATCAAGCCAAACATAGGCAAGACTGACGTTTTTATGGTCGCCAAGACTCTCCATTAAATGAAGCGGCTTATCGCTTGCCAAGGCTGTTTCAGTACGAAAATGAGAAAGGCCTAGGCCGATAGCCCCTACCAGGAAAAAGCTAAGATATGAATTCACAGTATTTCCGCCCATTTTTTTTCGTGAACAATCATGGCTTATTAGTACAAGCCAAGCTCCCATAGATCATATCGACACCTTAATACATTTGTTTAAGCTGAGTTGTGATGGGTTTTGATGTGCTTTTTGCAATGTTTCCGCTATTGCTATCAGTTCGCAGGGATTTAGCAGTGAATGAAGATCGTGATCAGGAGGGAAATAAAGGATGCCGCCCGTGTTATTGTTGCTTTGCGGTGCGCTGTGTATCAGTTTTGCGCCTATTTTTGTCAAAATGGTAGATGCTGCGCCTAGTGTTTCTGCATGGTATCGAGTTTTTCTTGGCGGTAATATTCTTTTACTTTGGGGGAGCGGTATCCTTGTTCGGCAAAACAGGCAAGGTGAGGTAGCCAGGGGTCAGGTGACCACTCCTTTCCTGAGATGGCCAAAAATGAAACGATGGTTCCTTTGGTGTCTGGGCTCGGGATTCTTTTTTGCTCTGGACCTTGCGATGTGGCACCAGTCTATTATTTATTCTGGGGCTGGTATCAGCACTTTTTTGGCAAATTTAAATGTCTTTTACCTAACGTTTTTCGGAGTCGTTTTTTTTCGAGAAAAACTTAGCTTGCGTTATGCGCTCTTTACCGGTGGAGCATTACTCGGGACCTTGCTGTTGATCGATATCAAAGCCCTCACCGGCTGGAGTGAGCACTATGCATGGGGCATTTTTTTGGGCTTTTTAACTGGGATGGCTTATTCAGGCTTTATCCTTTGTCTTCGTCAAGCAGAGTCGGCAGCTCGAGATTTAAATCTGGCAAGGCCGATGACTTTGGGCTGTAGTTCCATGGCGACGGCACTGTTTCTAAGTATATTAATCATCTTTTCTCAATCTTCCTTTGCTGTTGACGCACAAGATTTTGCCATACTCCTTACCCTGGCGTTGGTTGCTCAAGTGATGGGGTGGAGCCTGATCAGCCGTGCGCTGCCAGCTTTGCAAGTTAGCATTTCTGGATTATTACTGCTCCTACAGCCGGTGATGGCTGCGATCTGGGCTGCTCTGTGGTTTGATGAGTTTTGGAACTTTTGGCAAATCACTGGTGCAACTCTAACGCTGGCTTGTATTTATGGGGGAAATATCGAGGCGCAAAAATCCAGGCAGCTCGACCAATCTTAATCGTTTACGGCAAACAGCCGATAGGATAGCGGGGTTCTCAAGCAAGGAGAGTGATCGATGCCTCGTCATCCTAGTCAAGCATCAAAGCTATTTGTAAGTCTAATACTCACGCTCCCTCTTTTTTCCTGTAAGCCACTGGATTCTAATCATGCTAGAACGGAAAAGAAGCAAACATTAATATTGGCAGAAAAGAAGCTGGCTGCTGCATTTCTGACAGCCGAAGAAATCTCGCCCGTAGAAATGATCTGGTTTGACTATGATGTGTCGCTAACTTGGGAACAATTGCACAACGAGGAAACTCAAGCAAGCGTCTCGTATCTCGTCTGGGCTTTGAGAAATGATGAGAGCCAAGCGCCGCAATTGGATCAGAGCCGCTCTTATGAAATTGATGACCGCTTGCCAAGCGGTCATGAGCTGATCTATCAAGGTGAGCTTCTAAGTTTAAGGCTGATTCAAAGTCCTTATCGCAGGTTTTGGGTAACGCTGTTGATGGATGGCCGCCCGATGCAAACGGTGCAGGCTCGCTCGCCTATCGAGTGGAAAACTTGTGCTAGTATTCAAAATGAGTGGCCAGAAGCTCCTAATGGTCTTTATAAGGTTTATCAATCCCCTGCCGACCAGTTTGCCTACTGTGATATGCTGCAAGGCGCTTGGACCTTGATATTGAACTACTTTAAAAAAGCCGATCATCCCACCATATCCGCATCGACATTGCCCGAGTATCCGCTGCTTAGCACGCATGCTAGGCTCGGCTCAGCATCTTTAGGTGAGCGTCAGGGGCATTTGCCCCCAAGTGCTATCGCGGCACTTGGGGCACAAGAACTTAGGTTTTTCTGCCAGTCCTCGCGGCATGATAGGACTTTGCATTTTCGCAGCGATGAATCTGGCTGTCTCGCTTATCTCAGTCAGTCTGAAAGTGCAGCGAGTTGCTCGGAGTTACTCACAAGCTGGCAGCCAATGCCAGATCACAATGCTGAACTTCCGGCCACGATGGATGGTGGGTTGAGTGAGCAAGGAGAGCTGGCCTTGTTTGAGCGGCCATTTGGCGTATGGGGCGGGGCAAGTTGGCGAATCCCAGCAAGTGACGACGGGCTATGGGCATGTGACGAAATTCCTGCGCCACTTTCGCCTGGGGACTGGCTACGTTTCGAAGTCTGGATCAGATAAGTCTGTGTTTTCTGCGAGCTAGTCTGCCAAGTCGCGTATACCTCATTGTTTTTTAGTCATTTTTTAGGATAATCTAAGCCCTTTCGCAAAGACAGGACCTTGACAAGATCGATTTCGGTACCATCTTGCCGCTTGGGTCTATATCTAATGTTTGAGGGTAAATATGGCAAAAGAAACACGTCAATTTCAGGCTGAAGTCAAGGAAATTCTGGATCTTATGGTTCACTCCCTATATTCCCACCGGGAGATTTTTTTGCGGGAGTTGATTTCTAACGCTTCGGACGCACTTGATAAATTACGCTTTGAAGAGCTATCCCACGCGGATTGGAACACAGTTGGTCAGGAAAAACATATTCGCCTCATTCCGGATGCCGAAGCAAAAACTTTGACCATTGTGGATAACGGTATCGGTATGACCCACGACGAAGTTCTGGCTAATATCGGCACCATTGCTCATTCCGGCACCAAAGAATTCATCAAAAAAGCTCAGGAAGTGAAGGATCGACCAGAATTAATTGGTCAATTTGGCGTTGGTTTCTATTCGAGCTTCATGGTAGCTGACAAGGTTACGGTACATACCAGCAAGGCTGGTCAGTCAAGTAGTGAAGGTGTGCTTTGGGAATCAACAGGTGATGGTCAGTTCACCATTGAAAATAAAGAGCGCCCCGAGGGAGCAGGTACCACCATTATCTTGCATCTCAAAAGCTTCGAAAGTGATGAAGAAGCGCAAGATTTCACAGATGAGTGGACGTTGAAATCCGTTGTCAAAAAATACTCGGACTTCATCGAATGGCCGATCAAAATGAAGGTCACACGCGAAGAGCCAGAACTGGATCAAGATAACAAACCAATTGAAGGTAAAACCAAGCTTACTGTCGAAGACGAAACCTTAAATTCGCAAAAAGCGATTTGGTTGCGTCCTCCAAGTGAAGTAAGCGAAGACGAATATAAAGAGTTTTACAAACATGTCGCTAAAGATTGGAATGATCCACTCAATCAAATCCATTACAAAGCCGAGGGAACTCAGGAATTTAACGCCCTCTTATATATCCCAAGCCAAGTGCCGATGGATTACAACTACCGCGATACCCGCTGGGGTTTGACCTTATATGTGCATCGCGTCTTTATCATGGATCATTGCGAAGAGCTTTTACCTTCCTATTTACGCTTCGTAAAAGGTGTCATCGATTCCAGCGATCTGTCGCTCAACGTTTCGCGCGAAATTTTGCAAAAAGACCGTCAGATCCAAGCGATCAAAAAAGCTTTATCTGGCAAGCTGTTAAAACACTTCAAAACGATGCTCGAAAAAGATCGCGAGACATACGAGAAATTTTGGAAGAGCTTCGGTTCAACTATGAAAGAAGGCATCGCCAACGACTATGCCAACAAAGAAAAGCTGGAAGAACTGGCCTTGTTTTACAGCAGTCATTCGCCAGATAAAATGACGACGTTGAAAGAATACGTCGATCGCATGAAAAAAGATCAAAAAGAAATTTACTACATCACTGGCGAATCGATCAAACAAGTCGAAAGCAGTCCATATTTGGAAAAACTACGCTTAAAAGATTACGAAGTGCTCTACTGCGTTGATCCGGTTGACGAGTGGGTCATGCAGTCATTGATGAAATTTGACGACAAGCATCTGCGATCCATCACCAAAGAAGGCTTGGATCTAGATACGGAAGAAGAAAAGAAAAAGAACGAAGAAGAGCTGAAATCCAAGGAAAAAGATCTCGAGACTTTGATCAATACGATCAAAGGTGCGGTGGCGGAAAACGTCAAAGACGTCAAGCTTTCTAATCGCTTGGTCGACTCACCTGTCTGCCTGGTGTCCGGTGCCTACGACCCATCAGCTCGCATGGAGAGAATGATGAGTGCCATGGGACAAACCTTGCCGAAGGCAAAACGTATTATGGAAATCAACCCTAACCATGCAGTTTTCAGCCGTATGCGTGATTTGCCAGAAGAAACGCAAAAAGAGTGGGCAGAGATTCTTTACAATCAGGCTCTATTGAATGAAGGATCACCGATTGAAGATCCATTGAAGTTTACGAAACAAATTTCTAACTTGATGAGTAGTTCTCATTAAGGACGAAGAAAAAGTTTAAAAGAAACATCAACACCCCTAAGTCTGGTATGAGCTTAGGGGTGTTTTTTTCGATGGAAGCTATTTTCGCTGATCAACCAAAA
The DNA here is from genome assembly GCA_048816425.1 of Oligoflexus sp. FD111. Lineage (GTDB taxonomy): Bacteria > Bdellovibrionota_B > Oligoflexia > Oligoflexales > Oligoflexaceae > JBMDZZ01. Next base: position 89,765 of record JBMDZZ010000012.1, on the reverse strand, counting down.
CCAGCCAGCATGATGCCGACTCCACTGAGATAAAGGACGATAACCAGAGAACTTTCAAAGCCGATATTGCCAAATCCATACTTCTCTCGCTGGAGCATACCTATGACCAGGACTGATGTCATGATGATAGCTAAACTTAATAAGAAAAGCTCTTCTTGACTCATTGCATGATAAACGGAACCATCAAGATAAATCAGGTCGGCAAGCACGGCAAGCATGACATCAAATGCATTACCGCCTAAGACATTGCCAACGGCAAGTGTGAGGGCGCCATGGCGCACGGCTATAATTGTTGTTACCAGCTCTGGGGTCGAGGTCGATATAGCAGTAAATACTCCACCCATAACCGTTTCTTTCAAACCAGTTTTTGCAGCGATAGCCAAGCTGGATTCGGCAATCAGCCAGCCTGATAAGGCAAGTAGTGCTGCAAGAATAGCAAACTTGAAACTGATTTTTTTTAAATCCTTTTTTTTGACTTGATCATTGGGCACATCCTGTCTGGTTTCCGTAGTTTCACGAGGTTTCCACATGGGTTTTTGATGACTGGTCTTTTGCAGATGCAGGCTAAAGAAATAGGCTGAAAACAAGATGGGTGTCATGGGATGTACTCCAAAGACAGTCCATTTAGGGCTGTATGAAGTCATCATAACTCCAGCTAACAGAGCAATGACGACGACACCAAAAAGAATGTTTCCTAGTGAAGCCGCAGCATGTTCAAGATTAGCTCGACGATAAAACATATCAGCGACAGCGAGAAATGTTGTCTGAGCAGCAATGCCGCCGATGGCGTTGCTGATTGCTAAATTGGGATGACCTTGCAGAGCAGCTGTCATGGTGACTGTGAGATCAGCAAGTGAGGTTGTCGCACCTAATAAAATAGCACCGGTTAGGGCTTCACCCCATCCCAGGCGGTCTGCTAAGTAGTCAGCTATCAATGTCAGTTTTGTCCCGGAAAAAATGATACCCAGTGAGGCTAGGATAAAGACGAGTAAGTTGACGGAAAGAGGTGATTGAGTCAAGTCCATATGATTTGTCCTGAAATTTATCTTATTTTGTGGTTCGCTGAATCGAAATCATGGTTTGTGGAAAATGAGCGGTGATCCCAAACTACAGAACATAGGAATCACTCATGATTTATTTTTCCAAGATAGTCTTCAATATAAATGGATTTCACCAATATGATGAGGACTAAAGCTAATGGAGATGCTAAAACTACACCTAAGAACCCAAATAGAAGTCCAAATTGTACCTGAGCGAATAAAGTAAGCGCCGGAGGGAGGTGGACTGTTTTTTTCTCAATGATTGGCGTCAACAGATTCCCTTCTATGAATTGGATGAAAGCGTATAAGGCAGTTACGTATAAAGCCTTTGTTGGGCTTTCCGCCAATGCTAAGAGCACTGCAGGCAAAAAGGATAGAAGAGGCCCAAAGTAGGGAATGAAAGCAAATGTTCCTGCTATGATGGCCAAGGCAAGAGCTAAGTTGATACCTATGATCGTCAGGCCGATTCCGGATAGGACAGCAATGACTGTCATTGAGAGTAGTTTTCCTAGAAGCCACCATTGAATGCCTTGGCCCAAACGATCAAGAATCTCTTTTGTTCGACTTTCATACTTCACAGGGCTTAAACTGATGATACCTCTTATATAGAGATCCGGATTAAAACTCATAAATAAAGTCATGAAAGTAATGACAACTATAGCCGACAAAAACCCGACCGCAGTCGATAAGATGCCTCTTGCGCCGCTGAGAAGACTAGCCGATCTTTCTTTTAAAACTTGGTCCCACTCTTGAGCTTGGTCAATAATTTCGTCACCAAATTGGGATTTGCCTAGCCAATTAATAAAGCTGTTGATGGCCTCTGGTAATCTCTTCGCTAATTCTCGGATTTGTTCGATAATGTCAGAAGATAGCCACCAGCTAGCGAAGGTTGCTAAAATGATGAGAGTCGGTAGAACGATATAAAAAGAAATGCGATCAGAACAGTGACACTTCTCTGCCACAAAATTGATCAGAGTGCGGAAGGCTATCGTAAATAAAATACTGAAAAATGTGATGAGAAAAACTGCGGAAGCATACCATAACAAGAGAAGCAGGAGAACAATTCCCAATGCCTTATAGATACTATGATGATTGAGTAATATTACTTTTACAAGATTTTCACCTTTTGTCTGAACTTCGGCCACAACTCAACCTTTCAGGTGTTTTTTATAAATCGATGATCCTGGGTACTATCAACAGCAAAACTGCAAGCGGCTGATGGCCTGCCTTTGATTCATGCTAGTCGAGACCTTACAAAGAAGCAAAGTGGTGAATACCTGTAAATAAGAGTTGGCAGTCATTTCAAGGCGACGAAGCCCAAAAGATTTTTTTGGCTGGAAAATAAAAGGGAGGGAGAAAGCGACGATTGTTTCTGCTGTGCTGTTATTCCAATAATCGCTTTTGGCACAATCTTTACTAAAATTTAGCTACCCAGAGGAAGGGTTCCAAGAATATATGCAGCCACTTGAATGAAGAGAATATGACATCCTTAACAAGATGCCATAGACTCACCTCTATCCCTTCAATGTGTTTAGGATAAAGTTCTCAACCATCGACTTCGAAGTGAATAGCGACCTGCTCATAAATCTGATCTGATATTGAAAGCTTAGGTGTGCGTCAATAATATCCCTTAGGATTGGGGAGTGACTCTGACTCCGCTAATCCACCACTCGACACGGCCATCCGCATAAATAATGGCAGGCCCATCATTTCGATGTCTCACGCCATTGAAAAACCATGCTTCCGCAAATCCAGCCTCGATGGCTGCAGGCCCATCTTCGCGATGTAGAACTTTTGTCTCATCAAGTTCCGAAGAACTCGTACCGTCTTTGTAGTAATAAATATCTTCACTCAAGGTATTCAAACTTCCTAATATCGAAACATTTAAACAAATATTTCACACAAAGTGCGAAACTACAGCTCAATTTACCAAATAAACGGGCCACATTAAACCAAAAGCTTTTCGCTCGAAATTGTCATAAGCTGGTAGTAGAAAATGGAAATCATTATTATAAATTGAGTTCATTATGGCATGTCTTAGACTCACTCTTATCCTCATCCAGATCATTTCCATCGAAGCAAAGGCTACTAGCTCATCGCATTTTTTGATGTTCGATCCTGGCAATATGTCGAGCGGGAAGCGCTTCTAGAATCACTCAGTAGCTGCGATCAAATTGTTCTTGGTGAGGTGCACTATCAGCTTTTGATTCAACTAGCCCAGGCGCAACTTATATTCGATATAGTAAGCTGGCAGAAGAAAGAAAGTTCATTTTTGAAGTTATGACTTCAGTTGCGGATATACGATGACTAGCCATTCGTGCTGGGTCAAGTAGTACTCGAAGTACTGGCGGCTGATTTCCATCAAGGCGCACATCTGTAACCCCTTCAATGGATAACAGTTCTGGGGCGACATCTTTTTCAATGCGTACCGCTAATTCTCGCTTGGATAATGAATCACTAAATGCTGCGAGTTGAAAAATGGCTTCGGCATCGTCGTCGGCTTTGTCACGACAACCTGATCAATATCATCAGGAAGGTCGCGTTGAACACGGCTCACCGCCTCACGAGACATCGTTAGCGGCATCGTTGAGGTCAATTTCAGGTTGAAATTCCACGGGAATGCGAGTGTTGTTTTCTTCACTTGATGCTTCAATATTTTTGACGCCGGAAACCCGAGCGACGGCACTTTCGATAATACTGGTCCCACTTCTACTCAAGTTTCGATAGACGACAAGCATAAAGAGCCCATCGATCTGGCAAAGGCATTAAATTTCGATTACTCAGCGATTGGGTCGGTAAACACATCGAAATCCGATCGTCTCGTTGGCAAACTGCGAATCGAGGTCAAGTGAAACAGCAAATAGGCCGTTGGCATTTCCATGACCATAGCGGCCACCTCTTCGCATAGTACCGCCTTCTCCCTGTCCTCCTTGCAAGTACTGACCAATACTATTACGCGAATCCCAGTCGTCTTGCCAAAAGTCTATGAGCTGACGGGTTGGGCGAAACCTTTCTAAGGGCAACTGATCAAAACCCGAGTCAAGCTCTGAGAACTCACGCCATTCGAGGAAACCAGGCTCATCTCGGGTGGAAGCAAAAGGCTTTTGGCTATTATCTGGAATCACATAGTTCACCCAGTGCCAAACGTTACCGGCAAGATCCCAGATGATTTCGCCACTGTTTAGCCAATGGGTTCGCTTTTCCACAAAGCTACCCGTGCTGCGCGGCGTGCAATTGGTTTCGACAAAGGCCAGGCTGTCGTCAGCTGATGCCGGGCAGGGTCCTGTAGGGCTGCCATCAGAGTGACCGCGATTGAGTTCACCGGCACCAACGGCTCCACTGCTCCAGTTGTTGGCAACAGACGCGATGTTCACTGCCAGGGTTAAAAATTCATCGTTGCTGATCAGTTCGTAACCCTCGCCCAATGCGCGGCAGGTGTCACGAGCATTGACTTGATTGATAGTAGTCCAAGGTTGACCTTCTGCTTGTGAGTAGGCCCCATTTACATTTTTGGCCTCATATTTCATGACACAAAAATCGCTAGTCCCATACACTTCGTTTCCTGCTACGGCCACATAGGAACCACCTTGCAAATTGCTGCAGTCGATGGCAGCGACGCGAGAATCGGGAGGCTGGGGAAGCGAATTTTCGACATTGGTAAATTCAATTTCCGAGTTGCTGACGAGAATGTCGGAATTGATGAGTTTCACTTTAAAAGTCAAGCCAGGCCCCAGATTGTGTCTGAAATACCAGTGCCAGTCGCCTGCAGCTTGTGCTTCGCCATAAAGGGTCGTCTGCTCGTAGGTGGCGATGATATCATTGGCCCCTGCGATCAGATCAGAATCTTTGCGGCCCGTCTCATCTTCAATCCGACAGGCAAAAACTGAACCCTCGGTATGGGGTTCTTCAGGCTGACCACAGGTAAGAAAGCTACCTCCTACCATGACCGGTTCGTTTACGGCTCCTAGCTCTCCAAGATCTTCTGTTTGCGATGTGTCTTTGTCGTGTTTGCTGAGCAACTGGCTATCGTTACAGCTTGGAAGAATCAGTATCGTCAAAACGACTGGAGCTAATTTTCGCAATGTCTCCTCCTTGGTGTACTTAGTCTTCTTATCGGAAGCGAGGAGGAGCTCTTTCAAGAAAGAAGCTATCTATCGGAAAATAATAGGATAATTTTATCTCCATTAAAAGAGTGGCTAGCTGCTAGACTTGTGTTTTCGACTGGAAGTTGAAGCGATCACGCTTCTTGCTTGGGCATGACTCGCAGTTATCAGATCAGATTAAATATCAAGCATGGGTGAAACTTAGATAAGTCGGGAAAAGCTTTCATGATAAGGTCTCCAATAAAATTTTTCTAAACCAGAGTAGAGTTTTAACTAAGGTTGGACTTATTAGAGAAAAATGAACGTTATTTCTATCTTTCCAGCATAACTTAAAAAAATGGAATGTAGCAGCGAGGCGGCAAGGCTAACTCTTTATTAGAGTTAAAGATGAGTTCAGAGCAGACTAAGAAGCTAGAGTCAACTGACCAAAGAGATTGTGAGGAATGATAATCCTAAATTCAAATGGTCGGAAGGCTTCTCCTTCCGTTCCCTCCAAAAGTCGAATTTCGATTCGGCCACCAAGCCTCTCTAAATAAACCCGCACGGCATCCATACCGACTCCCCGGCCCGAAATGGAGCTTACTACGGTCTTGGTCGAAAATCCGGATTCAAAAATCAGCTGAGCAAGCTCTTCGGCCGAGAGTTGATCGTCTGTCTTGATCAGACCCCGTTCATTCGCTAATTTACGAATCTTGGCTAGATCCAATCCTTGACCATCATCCCAAAACTTTAGTAGCAGGCCATCATCGACATCACACAGCAAAACATGGATCTCGCCATGCACAGATTTTCCCTTTGACTGACGGATTGCAGCGCTTTCTATACCATGATCCAAGGCATTACGAACCAAATGGGTGATGATGTTGTTTAAGAGGCTCGCTCCTTCGCTTGTCAAGCCACAACCATTGCTTTGAATCAAAACCCGGGGTGCTTCTTTGCCCAGTTCTTTTGCCAGTGAATCCAAACTACTGATCACTTCATCGAACACATCTTCGATCGGGGTATAGTAATAACGGTTTACAATCTGCATACACTGATCAGCCAGATAACCCAATGGTTCCGACGTGGTTTTGCTAGCTAGACGATGTACCGCATCGACCAGGTTTTTCCATTCGTGATGAGGTAAGATAATGTGATCTAGATGGTCATACCTTCCCAGCTTCTCGGTATTGATGTGCTGGTAAATGGCGATGACTCGGTTCACTTCATCCAATTCCCGATGTAAGCGGACCATATCCCAGGCCGTCAGATCTTTTTGTAAGAGGGCATAATATTGCTCGGCCTGATGCACCGATTCTGTTAAACCTACCAGATTATAGGTTCGCGCAATTCCTTTTAAGGTATGCATGTTGACAAAAAGTGAACGGATGGCAAGAGGGTGAGGAGCAGAAACATGATCTGCAAGTATCTTCCGATTTTCTTCCACTAACTGGTGAGCCTGTTTCAGAAAACGCTGAAAGCGGGCGGCACTGATATTCAGGATCTGGCCAATCATATCCAGTTCCTCACGGTTTTGTGCCGCTTCTGTGCGTAAGGCTCTGAGCTCAGTTACATCACGGATGCAAACGAGTACTTTCTCAACCGCATCCAAATGATCGACTATCGGCGACCAATCCAGTTCCAAGTATCTCTCTTGTTGATGTGCTGGATCTTGCAGAGTCAAAGTCCTAGGCAGACAGTGATCGTTTCCCTCAAATGCGAGTGAGTCTTCACCAATCACGAAATCAAGCACAGTTTTCATCTGGTCCTGCTCGTCCTTGCTCATGTCTGTCCGAGAAAAAAAGACCTCAAAAACATTCCGCTCTTTAATCCTCTCGCCAAGAAGTTCCACTAAATAGCTGGAATGATCGTCGCCAATGGTCAGCCGGGGCGCGTGAATGGTAAAAATTCCTTGATTGATACTCTCCAGAATCGACTTGATGTCTCGGGTCTGGCGATTCACTTCAACCTGTAGTTCTCGGCTCAAGTGTTCCGCTTGACGAAAGGCGCGAGCAAAACGCACACCTACAATTTGGCTTTGAAATAAGACAAATAAGACGACCCCAAAGGAAATCATTTGCTCTGGAAGTTCTGTCCAGCCATAGGTATAAAGGACGTCGTTCAATGTGCTGATCAACAGGATCGAGCTACCTACTAATGACAGGCCTGCACCCTGTTTTTTTCGTCTAGCTGCATGGAAAACGGTATAAATACAATAAACCGTGGTTGTCATGACATAGACTTGAGCCCAATAAAGATAGGGGGAGAATATCACAGCAGGAAGAAAAATAATTCCCAGGCTGGCGATAGAGCTTAGCAACAGAAATATGGTCAAGGTTTTTTTATGAACCGATTCCTGGAAGTAGTAACGGATAAAGCCCAGGAACACGATACTTGGCCATATAATCGTCAAGAAATCGATTTTCCATTGAAGTTCAAACTGCCAAACATGAGTTGAGGACCAAATCGCATCCGGATAAGTCAGAGCAAGCATGCGAACCAGGATTAATGTCGTGAATAGAGTTAGCAGAAGGCTTCCGCGGTCTTCGTTTCGCTGTAGAAATAAACTGAAGTTATAAAGCGCAATTATCAAAAGAGCACCGAGGATCAAATAATTACGCCGGTGATTTCGGCCAATGATCTTGTTGACCTCGGCTTCCGGACCGATGGTTGGAGGAATCCAAAGTCCTCCCCAGTAGTGATGGAAATTTGCTACGTGAATGACAAAGTAGTGGGCTTGATCGGGCTTGACAGACAATAAGGCAGGAATTTCTTCAATTAGCCAAGGGATGGTTGTGTGACGACTTCTACCAGGTCGACCGATTTCGGCTATGGGCTTCATAGTTTCGCCAGCCTCATCTTCAGCAAACCAGTAGATTCTTGCTGAAGTATAAGCTCGCATGGTACTGATACGCAGGATCATGTCCGGATCCAGTCCGACGAGCTTGATCGCATAGGTACCAAAGTTTTGCTCCCCGGTCCCAAGTCTTTGTGAATCCGGTATGTCTTCAAATGTTCCCGGTACCAGTGCCATATTTCCTGAGGAATCAACCGATCGCTGCTGATACGCAGCAACGATGCTTCGTGGAGATAGAAATTTTCTTTGAAAAAGTATCCACTCTCCATCTAGTCTTATTTCTGGCTTGTCTGAAGGCTGCCACTCACTTAAGTCAATCACACCCATCTTTGCTAGAAAGCTTGATTCCGCCAGAGCAATCGACAAGTTGCTAGTCAAAAAGAGGAAAAGTCCGGCAAGTATTCTTTGCCACTTCACGCTGTCTTTCCTTCGATGGTTGTCGCCTGATGAGGCTGAAAACGTGTTTGCAAGAGAGTTTGTTGCTACATCCATTATACCACAAATCTCTATTTCGCCATCTACTTGCCTACCATCTAAAAAGCACTTGTTGGGGCTAAGAGTGAAAGAATTCAGGCTAAAAATTCAAAAATTCATCATTGTTTTTAGTAGGCTCAGAACAGTTTAGAGCATTGGCTTGGACCGTAGGAAACCTTTGCCTAGAGTTGGCAAGTGGAGAATCGTTCCTAATTTGCATTTAGATTGGACTTCAAGTTACCTTAGCTAGCTCCTTCGTTCATCTGGCAAAAGCCGTTTACGGCGTTTTGGTAGCAGAAGAAGGTGCTTTCACGAGGCGGCAACCGTTGTGCTCATCGATCCAACGCGCATGTCTCTCGTATAGCGGGAACTTACTGCCAAACCAGGTATAGTAAGCGAAGACTTCGCGTTTGTCTGGCTCGATCCTAACATTTGCGGCTAATGAAAGCTCATAAGTCCAGGTCTCACAATACGCGGGGTCTTGCCTCATAACATAGAGACAAGAGCAAAGTTCCTTGGCCCGATAGCCGGTACCAAGAGTCGGGATGTCGATGATTCTCATGAAAGTCTTGCCATCATGCCATAGCACCAGAGTCAGTGTTAAAACCAAAATGATCCCTATCACGAAACGCCAGCTCAGCTTCTTCATCGCTTTGCCTCTTTCCAACGACTGAGGTGCTGCAAAAATCCTTCATCATCCCAATATTCTGTAGTGCGATCGTTTCCTAACCTGACGACCACCATATCCCATGCTGGTAAAATGTAAATTCGCTGCCCCCAATGACCCATGCCGACCAGGATGTCGCTAGGTGCTGAAGGGTAGGGAGGAGTCTGGCCGCTCACGTCTTTACTCAGGTTTAACCAAAAGTGTCGACCACCTTGGCCTGGCTCAGCGTCTGGGCTAGCAAGGTAGTCGAGAAGAGCCTTGCTTGGCTCCATACTCCACTCCACCCAGCTAAGATCTGGAGATTCTGGTATGTCACCACGCTGGGGAAGGAGCGCTTGACCATTGATGCATCCACCATGAAGGTAAAGAAGGCCGAAGCGAACCAAATCCCGAGCGGTCATATATCCATATGATGACATGTAGAACGTGCCCTCATGATCGGATTCGAGAGTTGCACTGGTGATACCGAGGGGCTCAAAGAGCTTTTGCCAAGGCATACCATGGTAGGACTCACCATATACTGCCTGCAGTACCAAAGCTAACCAGAAACTGTCGCCGCTAGAGTAAGACCATTGTTTGCCCGGCGCATTCTTCAGCTGGTAGGGTAAGAGTGCGGCTTTGATGCTTCGTGGTGTGTTGGCATAAAGAATGGCCATGACCGAAGATCGGTGAGGAAGGCTGTTTTCATATGTTTCGTTCCAGTTTATTCCTGAGGAAAACGCCATCAGGTGATCGATAGTTACTGTGGAAAGTTGGGGAAAGTCTGGAAGGTAGTGAGCTAGAGACTGATTTAGGGAAATTTTTCCTTCGCCAACAGCAATTCCAACCAATGCATTTAGTATGCTCTTTGTGATAGACCAAAGCAAATGCTTACGGGAGGCATCATATCCATGAGCATAGTATTCTAGCATCAGCTCATTTTTGTGAACGATAATAAGTGCATTGCTTTCCCAGTTTCTGCTTTGCGAATCCTCTCTACCACTCACACCTTTAATGTAGGATAAGAGCTCTTGATCAGCTTGATCGTGTGCTGGCAGCGAGGCAGGCCACTCTTGATCTTCATGAGACACTTGCTCGCAAGCCCCAAAGCCAGAATATGGATATGATAAGAACCAAAGGATGATCGGCCACCAAATTCTGCTTATCTTCATAAAACCTTTCCCTTCATGCTTGACTACTTTGTTGTCCCGTTCCATGATCTGGGCAGCCAGTCACAAATGGGGTCCAGGTGGGTTCATTGAAATTTTTAATGGCCTGACAGTGTCGCAATACAGCCAGCAGATGCGATAAGGTAAAAGCTTGGCTCTTGACCCGGTCTGGAAACGCCTGCTGCAAATGCCGCTGGGCATCCTTTAAGTAATAAAATGGGATCGCAACTGATGTGTGATGGTGTAAATGCCAGGCAATATCATGGGTAAACCAGTCGACTATTTTTCCGTAGAGGACATTAATAGTGCCATCCAACTGTGCCTCGACCTTATTCCATTCCTTATCCTGCAGGAAATTGATATCAGGATGGGTATGGTGTAGCAAGGTGAAGGTCGTCATCCAAAAATAGAAGCCTATCAGTGGCAAGATAAATAGTGTCAGCAATCCATACCAGCTCCCTAAAGCAAACGCTAGTGCAGCATATGAGGTGGTCGCCAGGATGGTCAGGACGATAGAAAACCAGACCTTGGATCGGTCTTCCGGACGATAGAGTTTTCTTTGAAAGAATTTCCACCACAGTTCCAAGTTATGAAAAAAAGCACCAGCCCAAAATGCCCAAATTTTGGATCTGACGGTGGTATAAGTCCAGCGAAAGAAGGCTGGTAGGCGGTGAATCTGCTTGTTTGTATGAGGCTCCCAGGCAATATCCATTTTTACGTGATTGGTATGAAGGTGATGAACATTGTGCGCCAGGCGCCAAAGATGAAAGGGCCAGCCCAAAAAGGATGTCGTCAGGTGACCGACAAAATCATTGACTCGTTCACTATCGGAAAAAGAGCGATGCCCTGCATCATGCCCAAGCACAAAGAAGCCTGTAAGAACTAGGCCAGGGAGTAAAAGGCCGAGTAAGCTTCCAATGAGCACATGGTCGACAAGCAAAATAAGAGTGCTGATGCCAAGGAACAAACTGCTATCAAGTAATAGAGCAAGCCATGCTCTCCAAGTTTTTTTTGGCATACAATTCCTTAGGAATGACGGACAAAATCTCTCGGTAGTTCATAGTCATCCATGAAATAGTACAAAGCGATATAAAAATATGGGAGATAATGGACGAAATATTATCACGATAATTATGTTCAAAGCGAAAGAATAGTGACGAGCGCTTCAGATACAAGCTGGATCAGAATTTTTTGGCCGTGTTAGTCATGCATGATTGCTGCCGAACAATGGGTAGCAACTCAATCAATTGGAGCAATTGTCTAATAAAAATATCGCTTCCCTCATAAATTGATCATTACTTAAACTAAAGTTGCCTCCCTGACTTTTATTTGTAAAATACCTTCACAAACTACGGACCAAGTACCAATTGAAATATTCAGAACATTCCTATCAGTGCCAGGAACGGCGATGCCGCTCGGTGAAACCAGAGATCATTGGAATTCCAATCCGGGGGGTAAAGATTGGCGTGGAAAATTTGATTTGTTCGATCCGACCAGCCCTTCCATCGGTTATCTGGAAAAAGTTATATTACCGAGTATAAAAGTAATGGCTGAGTCCATCCGGGAAGCGGGTGCACCCATCAGGCCAATTCGTTTTGATCTGGGTGCAGAACTTATGGATTCCATGCTTTACTTTCCTCGGCAATGGAATGATCTATTGGCAATAGTACGACATACCTTATCCACACAATATCCAGATGTTGCCCAGCATATTGTCTTGAGTCATAACTTTTGTCACCATATTGCTCTCCTCTTAAGGCTTCCAGGGCACAAGGAATACTTGGAAAGAATACACCCCTCACAGATCATCGATAGCGAAGCCCAATTTCTTGATCGCCCCGGAATCTCAGATAGTGCGAGGCGTCTGATTGGACAATATATTTCTTCGCTTGATGAAATGTCGCTTTCCCAGTATTTGCCCTTGGATATTTTTAACAACGGCTCTGATCCACGGGAAACGACGCCAGACCAAGTTGAAGCTGCACTGGTACACCATGAGCGAAATTTTATTGATGAAGTCCTGATTGCAGAGCTTGGCATTAAAGAAGATGATATACCGGTGCTTCATGTCGGTGAATTTGGAATGGGCTGGAGAGGTCTTGTTGCGCCTAATGTCTGGGATTATGCTAGCTGGGTTAAAAATGGAGCTGGAGATTTGCTCGTCAATGAACATGATCAGCTCATTCACGCAGGAATCGGTATTAAAGGGGTTATTCGCTATATGAGCCAGTCTCCTACCCGCTATCAGTCACTTCTATTGTGGCTAGGTGGCAAACCTTATGATGTCATTGGAATCAATCCCTATTCAGAGGGTTGGTATAATCATGCTGCAGCCGAGGCCTTGGGCGCATATTGGTGGGAGCATCGTCAGGCCTTGCCCGGGAAAGAATAAGGACAACTGTTTGCAAATAATTTCCCTTGCTCTTGGTTCCTAAGGGAACTTCCCCTCATGTTCGCCGGATCGTCATTGGTGAACATGAGAACCTCACTCTCGGGCTATTCGTAATGGCATTGCCTAAATTTTTTACCGCTACCACAGGGACACGGGGCGTTATTGGCGATTTTCTTTGCTTTTTGCCCTTCATTCCGAAACTCTCCGGAGTGATAGACCCACTTGCCGTCCAATTTGCAAAAATCGCTGATTTCATGCAGAGTCTCGAGCTTGTTGTCAAAAATCAAATAAGCACGAAATTCAACTTCGCCTTCCTCTTCTCCCTCAAGCGACGAATCCAATATTTCTAGACCGACCCACTTGGACGGCTCTTCCGCATCCAATTCTTCGGGACAGGTTTCAGGGTGCCATGTCTTTTTTAGGTACTCAATATCGTTTAGGTAAAACGCGGTGTAACGACTTCGCATGAGCGCTTCGGGATCAGGGGCGGCGATGCCTTGCTGCACATAGAGGCCACAGCATGAGTTAAATGGTTTTTTGCTGCCGCAAGGGCAAATATCAGGTGTCATGAAAAACCTCTCTCCAAGAAAAAAATAAGTGTGCCATTATAGCTAAGAAGTAAATAATGCCAAGTTGTTTTTCGTGTCTGATAAATATGTCAATTTAATTGAAAGTGAAAATGGTTTAAAATAAATCATATAAAATTTTTAAAATGAATCGGAACTTCAATTGAGGAGCATAGATAGTGAAAGCTTGTTATTTTTCCATTTTCGCCATGGCCCTAGCATCGACGGTTGTTTCCTGTGGCAGCAGTGACGAGAAAAAACCGGCTCCTGTTATCATTTACGGAGAATTGCAAGCTACAGGTGCTGGTGCCACTGCGAGTGAAAGCTTTTCCCTCACCCAAGCTGCTTGTTCCAATAATTCTGAGACAGGCTTGTTTAGCGCAAGTCTGGTAGGTGAGCAAACAGCCAGTCTAGAAATTAGAATCAAAGGTTTTTCGACTACAGGTCAAAGCTATACCTGCACTCAAGCGGCTGACAATCAAGAGGGAAGTGTTGGACAAAGGTTCAATGCATGCATGGTGGAATTCTCCGTGCCAGATGAAGAGGACGGAATGAATACCTACGCCATGCATCGTAGCTCCGATACGGACAAAAACTTCACCTACGAGCAGGCTTGCAGTGTGACCACAGAATATACCGAACCCAACGTTACTGTGAGCGTTTCCTGCGTCGGTATGATTCAAACCAAATTCCAAGGCGCAGTTCGCAACCCAATTGATACCTCTGTGACCGGATCTGTTAACTCAGAGACATCATTTACTTGTGCTATTTAAGCAGCTTCTTCGAAAAACTGGCGATAGTACCCATGAAATCGAGTTCCAATCTTAGGGGAGAGTCAGAGCCAGCAGACTGACTCTCCATGGTCCTTTCTATTCGTAATCCTCCCCTTCCACCTGTTTCGAGTTCGTCGCAGCACCGCGCAACATAAGTCAATTAAAATCATGCCATTTAAGCGATTGGTTTTTTTAATTAAAGAACTAAATGTAATATTTCCCGATCTTGAAATTTACAATATACCCCCGACCCAAAGCTTGCTACATCCAAGCAAGAAGTCAAGGAAAGGGAGTTGGGATAAAATTCTGAGAAGCTGCGCTTTGCCATAGTTGCGCTGGATCGCAGGTGAAGCTGCAAGCCGAGAATGTGTCGAGTCCCGAAGTCAAAGTAAGTTCATAACATCTTAGGAAGCGGTCATATGTCCCAGGAAATCTTGGATGCCCTTCATCGCATAGAATGTCGCATGGATAAAATAGAAGCTAAGATTGAATCTTATATAGAGAATCCAGGTAAAGAACTGCAATCGGCGCTTACTATTTTTACCAATGCAATTGATGAACTAGGCACAGAATCAGACGAAAAGCGGTGGCAGTTAACTGCCAATGCCGAAAAAGCCGTGGCAATTCTCGAAAAGCTCCCAAGATCTGAGGTTATGGAACTTGTTGAGCGGCTACTAGATACTCTGCCGCAGATTCATCAAATGCTGGACGCTCTGGAATCCCTGCCAAATCTTATTTCGATCTTGACGGATACTGTGGATGAACAGCTTGCCAATTTAAAACAGACTGGTTTTGATCCCAACGAATTCAACCAGCAGCTTTCTATCCTTATGCAACGGGTCATTGAACAGGTTGAATCAGGAGCGCTCGGTAATTTTTTAGGTTCAGGCATATTGGATAAGAATAGTGTCGCAATCGTCAGTGTTGTCGGCAAATCTCTGGCCACCGGTGCCAGGGAAACCAGAAAAATAAGTCTGTTTTCGTTACTTGTAGCGCTCAATAATAAAGATTTCAAGCATGCTCTTTGTTTTTTTGTGGATTTTGCTCAACAGTTTGGCAAGCATATTCAAAAGTCTCATAAAGGAAACCAACTATGAAGTCCTACGATATTCTCATTGTTGGAGGTGGGACTGCTGGTATGTCGACGGCTGCCCATCTGCGAGCGAATTTTCCCCAACGAGAATTAAGCATTGGCATTATAGAGCCGAGCGCCAAACATTATTATCAACCACTTTGGACTGTTGCCGGAGCAGGTGTTGTCAAAAAAGAAATCACAGAAAGAAGGACACAGGATTGCCTTCCTCCGGCCTGTACTTGGATTCAGGAAAAGGCGGCCAATTTTTATCCGGAAGACTCACAGCTGGAACTGGCAAGTCAGGAACGAATCGCTTACAAATATCTTATTGTTGCCGCAGGTATCCAATTGGATTGGGATAAGGTTGAAGGCTTACAGACAACTATCGGGAAAAATCGAGTTACCAGCAATTATAGCTACGAGACAGTGGATTATACCTGGCAATGTATCCAGGAAACCCGGGATGGAAATGCGATTTTTACTCAGCCAGCGATGCCCATCAAATGCGCCGGTGCCCCACAGAAGATCTGCTATCTGGCCGAAGACTATTTTCGCAAGCATAGGCTTCGCGATCAAATCGATGTTCGTTTCTGTTCTGTAGGGCCTGCGATTTTTGGAGTTCCAAAATATCGTGCTGCACTTGAGAAAGTCGTCGAACGCAAGAAAATCAGCACATACTTTGAGCATGAGCTGATTAAGGTTGATGGGGAAGCAAAGCGCGCTTATTTCCGAAAAGTGTCGGATGGTGAGGAAGTCGTCATGCCATTTTCCATGTTGCATGTAACGCCGCCAATGAGTTCACCTGATTTTATCAAACAGAGCCCTTTGGCAGATCAAGCAGGGTGGGTTGAAGTGGATAAACACAGTCTGCAGCATCTACGTTATCCAAATGTTTTTTCCCTGGGAGATGTTTCGAGCCTACCGTGCGCGAAGACAGGTGCAGCGATTCGCAAGCAGGTGCCGGTACTGGTAAAAAACCTTCTATCCTATATCGATCATGATGAATTAAAAGCTCACTACAACGGTTACGGTTCATGTCCTTTGGTTACCGGTTACGGATCGGTAATTTTTGCTGAATTTGACTACGATGGACCTGATGAAACCTTTCCTTTTGATCAGGCTGAGGAACGATTTAGCATGTATATGCTCAAAGTTTACGGCTTGCCTAAACTATATTGGCACGGAATGTTAAAGGGTAAGGCTTAGACTAATAGCGGCTTGAATCAAACCCTGAATGGAAACTCGTAAATGAGCACCCTTTTGGACGGCACTTAGAGGCTTAAAAAACTAAGCCTCATGTTCGCCAGAGTGATACTGGTGAACATGAGGAGCTCACTCTTGCGGGACGAAAACAAGCTAGAGACCTAGGTCTCGGCGTAATTGATCACATTCAGCCTGGGAATTTCCCTCGTATAACACGCCATTGATATTGAACGCACAGCGAACAACATTTTGCTCACCGTTTGCAGGCGGTGTCGCTAGCGTGGGCTGTTTTGGTGTTGTGGGCAGTGTTGGTGTTTGGCCGACGTTGATTCCTAGTTGCGCCCGGAGTTGATCGCACTCAGCCTGCGAGTTACCCTCATAGAGAACACCATTGATATTAAAAGCACACTTGACCACTTGGTTGCCACCGGGGGCTGGCGTGTTGGGGGAAGGTTGTTGGGGGGCTTGCCCTTGATCTGGTGAAGCGGACTTGCTTCCTGACCATAAGACTTGCTTGATTTGAAAGCCTTCATAGCTCACGAGACGAACTTTACTCAAATCTGAAAGATTACTGGAAAAGGTTTGAAACTGAATTTTTTTGCTATTCGCGGACTGGTGAAAGATGTCTTCGCGACCAAGGGCTAATTGTTGCACTTGACCGGAATCCTCTGAGACAGCAGCAAAACGACAAGCGAATAAAGAGCTAGCGCCTTGTACTTCGATGGAAATCGTTGTCGTGTTTGCCTGTTGGCTGACTGCTGGCTCTCCGATGAGGTTCAGATTTGGGCAGGAAAATAATGAGGCATTCAGATCGGAGTCTTCATTTTCACCACCACAGGCGACGGAGAGAGTGGCGATGAGGCTGAGGTTTAGGACCAGTTTGAATCTTGACATGATGTTGCTCCTTTTAAGCTTTGTCAGGTTTAGACAGGGCGAGCTAATTCAAGTTTTTGGCCACTCAGTATTTTGCTTGTTATTCGAGTTATATCAATAACTTGTTGGTTGGGATGAAGCGGTAAAGCCATAAACAGTTTTCTGGGGGGTGACGGGGAAAGGGGTCGATAACTAAGCTATATCACATCAGAAATTAGAATGTTCGGCGGGCATGCGGTAGATTCTCCTGCCTTATGATTCCTGGTTTGGCGATAAGCAGTGAAAAATGTGGTGCTTATAAGAAACCACCGCGTCTGGGAGAGGCATGGGTTTGTCAGCAGTAAGAGAAATTCTGCAAAAAGAGGAATGCAATAGCGCTTTTAGTGAGGCTGGGAAAGAGTGGGCCAGCGCCAGACGGCTCAGGCCCCAGAAAAAGATCAATCATCAATCCAAAGCAAAGAAATCTCGGGAATATAAGTCAACAGGGCTAAGGCAATCAGCATCAAAATCAAAAAAGGAATCGAAGCCTTATAAATTGTTGTCACTGGCTTATTAAATCGGAAGCTGGAAATAAAGAGATTCAAGCCAACTGGAGGCGTGAGGTAACCTATTTCCAGGTTCGTCAAAAATATGATCGCCAAGTGAACCGGATGAACACCAAACTCATTGGCAATTGGAACTATGATTGGCACGATCACAATAATTGCAGTGAAAATATCGAGCATCATACCAACGAAAAGCAAAAACACATTTAGTAACAGCAGGAAAGTGATTTTGCTATCGATGTGCTGACGCATGAACTCGACCAGCTTCATCGGAATTTCTTCGCTGATCATGTAGTTGACCATGCCCAAGGCACAGGCAAGGATCAGGAGGATCGCCCCGACTAAGGTCATGCTATCCTTAGTGATTTGTGGAAGATCACGGCGCCAATCCAAGTCACGGTAAAAAAAGCAGGTCATCAACAATACGTAAGCCGCAACGATAGCAGAAGTTTCTGATGCTGTGGCAAAGCCTCCATAAATTCCAATGAGGACCAAAAAGGGGATCGGAATTTCGAAGCGGCAATCCCATAGGGATTCTTTTAAGCCGCTCCAGGAAAACTGAATGTCATCCTCTGGCGAAGACACCATCTTACTATTGCGTCCCATATACATCGAATAGAGGGCCAGCACGATGATTAAAACAAAGCCAGGGATAATGCCCGCTAAGAATAAGTCATCAATATTCACCCCTGCGATCATGCCGTAAAGGATGATGGCCAAACTCGGTGGAAACAACAATCCGACAGCACCAGATGAACTGATTAATCCCAATGTAAAGTTTTCCGAATAGCCTTTTTTCATCAGCATGGGATAAAGCAATCCACCGAGAGCGACGATCGTAACCCCGCTGCCGCCTGTAAAAGCAGTGAAAACGGCACAAACAGCGAGGCTGACGATCGCAATTCCACCGGGAAGCCAACCTACGAGGTACTGGGAAAGTCGGAGTAAGCGGCTCGGGGTCTTGGACTCGGCCATTAGATAGCCGGCAAAGGTAAAAAGCGGGATTGCCAGCAAAGTCGGGTGTGTGCCCAGGCGTAACATTTCAATGGTGGTTGCAATAATAGACTCATCAGCAATCACAAAGAGCGACAAGGCAAGGATTGCGAAAACCGCAAAAATCGGTGTGCCAAGCAAGCCAAAAATGGTGACAATAGTTACTAGCAGTGGAATCACATGCCCTCCCTGGCCAACACTGGGCTCGATGTTCCTGCAAAGTCCTTTTCGTGAGGAAAGAAGCTAAGGATGAGTAGGTAGAAAAATCGATAGGCGATGATGATCATACCAAACGGAATGATGCCAGCCAATACTGAACTATGAACGCCCAAAAACTCTACTTTGCCAAATTTTTGCTCCAAATCGACAAGCAAATAGCCTGCGTAGCTCATCCAAATTAATGCGATGATGCAGAACACATAAATCGATCGATCAACCCAGATTTTAAACCGTTCAAGTTTGAATTGTTCCATGACTCGGCCAAGTACGTCGATGGCAATATGCTGTTTGGCGGCCGTAGCGATCGCCCCACCGAGAAAACCGGAAAGAAATACCAGCTGTCTTACCAATGGATCAACCCACAAAATATTGGTATTAAATTGACGAAGAATGACGTTTAACACGGTGAGGCTGATCATTAAAAATAAACTGATCATCAGTCCGTACATACAAAATGTACCGATGAAGCGATCAATGTTTCTAAGCACTCGAATCAGCATTTGGTCCTGCCTAAAGCTGTTGGTTGACTTGAGCGGTAATTTCTTTGGAAAGCTCTTTACCCGTTAAATCATTCAAAACTTTATTTCTGACTTCTTGAAATTTTTTGATGTCGCTTTCAGGCCACTCAATGACTTTAACCCCAGATGCAGTGATGGCAGCTAGCGCTTCTTGTGCCAATGATTGGCTCGTTGCTGAAATTTTTTCTTCCAACTCTTTAGCTAGTTTCATGATAATCGCTTGGTCTTTTTCATTGATTTTTTTCCAAGCGCTGTCCGAAAGCAAAAAACCTTGAAAATGATAACCAAACGGCGGTTTAATTAAATAGGAAACACGGTTGTGCCACTGCAGAGCGACGATTGCTGCTGCAGGAGCATAAGCACCATCAATCATATTACTACTGAATGCCGAAATAACGCTGGGGAGGTCCAATGTCTTGCCAACAAGATCCATGTTTTTAATAAAAGCTGCAGCGAGCTTGTCTCCATTGAGTAGCCAAATCTGTTGGCCTTTTAAAGCGTCAAAATTGGGGGTTTCTTTTTTAGTCACAAAGTAGATTTCACCAAAGTTATACATGCCAAGAGTTCGATAGTTTTTTGCCTTAAATCCCTCTTCGAATTTTCCACGTAGTTCATGGAGTGTTTTACTGGCTTGCTCACTGCTTTTGAAGGTAAATGGGACCTCGAGGACACGCACGTCAGGCTGTTCGAGAGATAGAGCTTGGGCTGTCAATATAGCTCCAGCTAATTGCTGACTCTGAATTTTTCTCAAGACGGTATTTTCGTCTCCTGCGACACCACCCCAAGTAAAATTGAATTTGACTCGACCATCTGTCGCTTTCGCCACGTCTTTAGCAAAAATTAGGTAAGGCTCTGATAATGATTTGTCTTCTTTTCCTTCCTCGGTTTTCACGTGCGGAATCATAGTGGCAATCTTCAGTTTCACTTTCTTCCCATACGCACTACCCGCAAAACACAAACTAAACGCCATTATCCAAACAAGTTTCATGATCATCCCTCAAAGTTAAAAATCAAAGCAAATTAAAACAGATCCTTCTCCACACTCTCAATCACCGCCAGCCGCTTCTCCGCCATAGCATTAAACAGATTCAGCAAATCCGACCCCTTATCTTCAGGACTCGCGACCCCCGGAATAAAGCTCTGCTCGCGCCACTTCTTCAACTTTGCCTGTACATCCTTTTTCAAAGCCAGATATTCTTTCTCCTCCTCCCGAGGAAGCAAATACCACTCCATGTAGGTCACTGGAATCAGCAGATTATGCGGATTCTTCTTGGTCGCTTCAAGCAGCATCTTTTGCGCAAGATCAGGCTTACCGCCTAACATCGGCGGTCTGGCAAGATGAAAGACAGCTTCCATCGTCTGACAAAGTCCCGCTTTATAATTCGGGTTATGCCTGCAAGTCCAACGAATCAACTCAAACGCCAAACTAATCTGGCTAGCAATAACCATGTTATCGCGGCGGTAGTTGGCTAAGAGCAACCAGGCCGTTCCAGTAAAGAAAACGGTATCTTGGTGCAGGATGTCATTGCCGTCCAGACCTTTATCCAATACAGCTCCGATGCGGTCTTCACGCAAGGCCGACTGCAGGTCTTCAAACTTGACGTCGTTCGCATTTAAAAAGCGAAAGCCGAAATCAAGAGCTTTGCTAAAGGCGAGCATAGCTTCTTCTCGAGCCGGCTGCGGTCTTTTCTCGTGCAGACGCTCGGCCAGGTGCTCGGTGTCATGCACGACAAAGCCATAACTGGCAAAGCCTTTGGTCAACACACCTAATAAATGCACATTGTCCGGATCGTGACTCAGCAGGGCTTCCGACAACTGCAAAGAACCAGGAGTTGCTGTCTTAAAAAAATTCCAACTTTTTTCTTTTTGTAGTTCTGGTGAGGCGGAGCTAAGCATCGGGCCCATTTGTTTGACAGCCATGCTGCTAATACTACAAGCTCCCAGAAGCAAGGCCAGCGGAGCCAATCCTAAAAGGCGCAATGGGATTCCTTTCTGTATGAAATGGACGACGACTTTTTCTTCCTTATTCTAAAGGAATTGGCAAGCGAATTCCAGGCACTAGGTAAAATACGACGAGTGTGTCGAAGTCTGTCGCACCGAATGGTGAGCTTCTAAATGATCTTGTGATATGAGTCTGCGCCTGCTTAGAGAACTTAAGCTGTGGGAAGCTTCAACCCTTATGGGCAGAGTCTTCCCACGCATAGAGCGATGGCGAGAAAAGCGACGACTTAGTCTTTTTTAAAGAGTTTCTCGGCTAATTCGAGGTGCTTTGATTTTTCATGATCACTACTCTTGGTATGCATATCAAATAACTTCAAGCGTGCAGCATCCTTGTCGACCGGCTTCTGTGCCAGGCATTGCACCACATGGTGGCCATCGACCAAACCTTCCTGATAAAACAAAATCCTCAGGTTTCCTAGGTGACGCAGCAACTCGTTGGCAGCAAAATAAATATTGCGGTAGGACTCGTCTTTGCTGATCGCCTCATCCATCTCTGGAATGCCATATGATTCCACGAGCAAGGTGCCACCTTGTTTTAAAGCACTGATGATACTGCTGTAATAGCGGGGAACGGAGGGGCGGAATTCGGTCATGATGATGGAGTCATATTCCATCAAGCCCATCAAATACAAGTCCATGTCAGCTTGTTTGGCTTCAACCTCAACACCGGTTTCTTTGGCGAGTTTCTGCGCATGCTGAATCGCGATCCCGGAAATATCAAAGCCACGCACCTGAAAGCCTTTTTGCGCCAGATAAACGGCGTTGCGACCTTCACCCATGGCAATGTCGAGGACTTTACCTTTTTCCAGGCGGTTAAGCATTTGTACAAGAAAGGGGCTTGGAGCTTTGCCTTTTTGATAGGGCTTTTCCTGGTAGAGGGAATCCCAATAAACCTTTGCGTTGCTCATCGTCTTGACCCCGTATGCTATCTCTGTGTCAGTTCAACTTTTGATCATTAAGCCATACCTGAAGCTAGCGGGATTTTCAACCAGGACCGCATCCGCGATCGCCATGGCGACCGAGAACTACCTTGAATCGCTCATTCCTTATAATTACGATTGCCGAAGGAGGCGGCAGCCGCCTGATTATAGTCGTGGAGGCGAGTCGAAGTTGTAGGTTTGCTTGCTTCTTCATCCCGTACACTTGGCAGTTGAATCACAAAACGAGTGTAAGTTGCTGATTCATCCAAAAACAGTTTCCCTTGATGCTTGCTGGTGATCGCTCGTGAGATGCTTAAACCCAAGCCGGTACCTTCCCCTTGCGGCTTGGTTGTAAAAAATGGCTCAAGGATTTTGGAGCGAATATCGACCGGAATTCCGCGGCCGCTGTCGCTAACCGCGATTTCGACATTCTCGCTCTTCGCTTCCAAATTCACTCGGATCCAAGGTTTTGCATCGCCTTTCACTTCATCAAAGGCGTTGTTTAGCAAATTGATGATGACCTGGCCAATCTCAATCGGGCGGCAGTAGACGAGCAGTTGCTCCTCGGGAATGTGACACTCGAAGCTAATGCCACGACTGATGAATTTTTCCTTACAAATGGCTACGGCATCATCGACGATTGAATTGATTGCGTGGACATTGAAACTATCCATGGAATCATCACGTGATAGGCGGAGAAGCCCTTTGATGATGGCGGTAATTCTTTCAATCGTCAGTTCAATGCGGCCACCTATATAGTTCAACTTTTCCGGGCTGATGCCGCCAGTTGTCATGTGTTTGCGGAGCATCGCGACATAGCCAGAAATAATAGTTAAAGGGTTGTTAATCTCATGGGCAATGCTGCCTGCCATTTCGCCTAGTGAGGACAGGCGTGCAGAATGCTGGATTAAAAGCTGCTGCTCTTCGTTTTCCTTTGTGCGGCGCTTGACCTCTTTTTCCAGCGTTGAATTCAACACCAGCAGGCGATTTTCCGCTTCAATTCTAAGCTGCAGCTGTTCGTGAATTTTTTCGGTAAGGCGGTTGATGGAGTCGGTCACGAGGTCTAGCTCGTCGCGCGTATTGGTATGGCGTGCCAGCTGGATGTTTGCCGGCTGTGAGTCGAAATTCAATTTTTTCAGAAAGCTGGCAATGGCAAGAAGGTGCTTTGTCACTAAGTGATAAAATAGCGCTAACATGAAGCCTGTCAAGATCAAGGCTTTGACAAAGTAACTGGCAAAGACAACCAGCACCTTATCTTGCAAGCGCTTATAAATCCCTTCGAGGCTTGCCATCACTTTAAGCCGGCCCAGGTGATAAATATGATCACCACGCTGATAGGAAATATCAAATTCCATCGAGCGAAAATCGCCAACGAGCATTTCTCCAGCCTGGTATTGAATCACTCCTTCACTTTCAATCGATGCGTAGGCGATATCGTTGAGCTGGGTGATGCCTTCAAGGTTTAAGATCACGTGATCATCGTTAAGATCCCACAAGCTTTGTGTCACACCTGGTAAGTAGAGGTCCTGAACATGAGTGAGGGTCTTGGTGAGGCGATCCAGCTCAACCCGATAGTCCCAGTAAAGATGCACCAGAGTGACAAAAAAAGTAATGATCGAACTTCCGAGGAAGACGCCAGCAAGTAGCTTATATGACAGGGATCTTTGACGTTTCTTGGCCATATCATCACTTTTTCGCTAGGCTACATGGCGCAGCGTGCATCACGGGAAATCACTCAAAAAGGATTATTCTCTTAATAGCAAAAGCTTACCAGTAAAAAAACACTTATTTGACTTACTCAATGTGGGTAAAAATGGTGCTACCTGATGGGTGTTAGTGAAGGGTATTCTGGAGGAGTGGTGGATGTAATTTGGAGCGGGAAATGGGATTCGAACCCACGACCTACGCGATGGCAACGCGTCGCTCTAGCCAACTGAGCTACTCCCGCTTACTGAGCAAGACTGGATGATGATTTGGAGCGGGAAATGGGATTCGAACCCACGACCTACGCGATGGCAACGCGTCGCTCTAGCCAACTGAGCTACTCCCGCTTACTGAGCAAGACTGGATGATGATTTGGAGCGGGAAATGGGATTCGAACCCACGACCTACGCGATGGCAACGCGTCGCTCTAGCCAACTGAGCTACTCCCGCTTACTGAGCAAGACTGGATGATGATTTGGAGCGGGAAATGGGATTCGAACCCACGACCTACGCGATGGCAACGCGTCGCTCTAGCCAACTGAGCTACTCCCGCTTACTGAGCAAGACTGGATGATGATTTGGAGCGGGAAATGGGATTCGAACCCACGACCTACGCGATGGCAACGCGTCGCTCTAGCCAACTGAGCTACTCCCGCATCCGAACCTGACGAAGAAATCTTGTACCCCTTCAGGTGGAGACAAAACATACGAACTCGGAAACTTCTTGTCAAGGAAAGTTATGAGCATTTTTGGGGAGCCTTGGAAAAAAATTCGTCGCTTAGGGAAACTGTCGCATCGCCTAGGCAAGCTTGACGAGTATGAGGGCATTTCGACCAAGTCTGTACTGACTGGTAATGAAGCTTGGGACTATGAACTCTTAGATGATCCTAAGCTGAGTCAGAAAATCTTTGCCCGCCTAGTCGAGCTTGTGCGGCGCGAGCTTTGCGTCACCGCCTCGTCGCCGGGCGGCAGCCGTCTGGCGCCCTGGCTTTGTGAAAAAGGTCAGATTCCCGACGGAGGGAAGTACTTTTATGTGCAACCATGGAACGAGGAAGGCTGGTTATTTGAATCGGCTAGCGCAGGTTGGACGGTGGCGCGTGCGACTAAAATTGTCCACGAACAACGCTTTCTGCGGCATCGCGAATCCTGGGAGGCGGCCACACTTTTGCAGCCTAGACAACGCGAGGCCCTGATTCGCGTCTCATCAAACCGCTATGGTGATGACCCAATCTGTCTGCCCATCTATGAGGATTTTTTGTTGGCCGATTTTCGTCGTGTCCGCGCAGCCGTGCAGGTTATGCCATGAATACCCGATGTTTCCTTTGCTCATTGTGGAGAATGGCTTTTGTCGTCATCAGCCTCATGGCGAGTTTAGGCTCCAAATCAGCACAGGCTGTGAACTTGATTGGTGGAGCAGGTTTACATGGTATCGCCTCTTCATTTCGTGCCTTGGAAGAAGAGGAGACACCAAACCTTAACGGTTATGGACTGCAGCTTCAAGGTGGTTTCATAATCCTCAATAACTTGGAACTCACCGCGATCACCGACTACTCGCAACTCGAAGAAGGTAAGTTCAGCCTGATGGGAACGAGCAGCCAGTTGTGGGCAGCCGGCATGGATGTGGCCGCTCGCTTGGGAGAAAGTGCTGTCTTCGGCATCAGTTATCAAAAAGGATTTTTAAACTCCCGCTTCAAAGAAGTCGAAATGAGCCCCAATCGCAGCAGGTGGCAGGGGTGGCTCATAGGTGCGCGCTTGGGAGGAGTCATTAGCAGCAGTCGCGATTCGGAATTTCTGCTTGCTTTAAACTACCGCAAAGGGACGATGCGTCAGAAACCAAGTCTGGCACTCACTACCAATACGCCAACGGAAAGAACTGTCGACACCTTCGCTCTGGGTGTGACATATCTTTTTAAGCAGCAAAAGCGTCGGGGATGGTGGTAAACGGCGCGGTTTAGTAGCGGTCCCGAACGCATGCGGGATAGTCCGACAATCATTCCAAAGGAAGTTTCTGCATAGTATCATTAGGTTTTATCATGGGAGCAAGGCATGGAATTTAATATCGTCGATACCCTTCTGGGCATGACGCTACTTGGCAGTGAATGGGTTTTGTGGCTGCTTTTGATCTTAAGCGTTGTCTCGCTTGCAGTCATGATCGAGCGCGGTATCTATTTCTACAAGCTCAAGGTCGATTTTCCCTCTATCAGTGAAGACATCGCTCATAAGCTGGTAGAAAGCGACTTCGATGGGATTAAGGCGGTCTGCTATGCAAATCGCGGAATCGAAACGCAGACGGTTTTGCGTGGACTTGAATTCAAGGACAAGGGCGCGACCTCCATGGAACAGAGAATGAGCAGTTATGTGGTTGGCGAGCGGCAAAAACTTGATGCAGGCCTCGTGTTTCTCGGGACTCTCGGTAACAATGCCCCCTTTATCGGTCTGTTCGGAACAGTCATCGGTATTATTCAGGCTTTCAACGATCTGGCTGATAATCCTGCAGGCGGTCCATCAGTCGTTATGGCCGGAATT
This sequence comes from Oligoflexus sp. FD111, assembly GCA_048816425.1. Taxonomy (GTDB): domain Bacteria; phylum Bdellovibrionota_B; class Oligoflexia; order Oligoflexales; family Oligoflexaceae; genus JBMDZZ01. The sequence continues at coordinate 63,189 of JBMDZZ010000012.1, read as the reverse complement.
TCGGAAGCCTTGGTGGCGACGGCAGTCGGGCTTTTGGTCGCAATACCGGCGGTGATTGCCTACAATGCCTACCAACGAGTGGTCAAACGGCGCATTTCCAATGCCGATTCACTGATCAAAATGCTCGTCGGGCATTTTTCGAAGTAATGGCTGCAAACAGGGATGAAAGGAAACGCATATGGCAGGTGGAGCAAACCTGGGTGATGAAGATGAAACCATTTCCTCGATCAATGTGACTCCCTTTGTCGATGTTATGTTGGTTCTACTCATTATATTTATGGTGACTGCTAATTATTTGAACAGTCAGTCGATCAATCTTGATTTACCCCAAGCGGCGACCGGCGAGGCGACAGAAAACTCGGCGGCGAGTTTGGGATTTAGCATCAATAAAGACTCTGAGATTTTCTTGGATGGCAAGCCGCTTGATATCGAGGAATTGCCGACAATGATCGCAGCGCGTCGGGAAGGCGGCGAATCTTTGCAGGCTTTGATTGCTGCAGATCAGGCGACACCGCATGGAGCCGTCATCAAATTGATTGATATTGTCCGTAAAAATGGCATAACTGATTTCGCCATAAACGTCGAAGTTGAAGCTCAGTGAAAAATTGATCAATCTGATGTCAGGTCGCTGGCTTTGAGGTATAACCTTGGGCAATGGCGGCTTGAAGGCAGGCACCGGGTTGTATGGTGACAAGCTGCGTTAACATCACCTTTTGAGGGATTTTCATTTTTGAACGAGCAAAATAATCGGGCGATTGATCGTCATTGGTGCCGGCAGTGGGTTGCTGAGCAAGTCTTTCGCTTGCGACCAAGGGATTATTGTTTAAAACACCCAAAGTGGCCAGGTATGGTCGGCATTGAAGTCGAAATGCAATGCTATTGGCAAAGCTCGCTTGATGCGGATGATCCGCAATGGGTGCCACTTTTCGGTGAAAAAAGTTTGGCGCAAGCTTTGCTTGGCCTGCAAGCGCAAAAACCGGAATGGCGCTTTGAAACTCTTCCTCAAGATCCGCATTTATTATTGGCCATTCACTTGGAAAAAGGCGACCAGATTACCTTCGAACCCGGTGGGCAACTTGAGATTTCGTCAAAGCCATATCCATGTCTGGTCGATGCCATCCGTCGGGTGCATCAGGTGACCAGCTTTTTACGGGAATATTTGCGCGGCCATCAAATTGCCCTGATGCAAATTGGAGCCAATCCCTGGTTTGATACCGAGCGTTTGGAACTACAAATGACCAAGCCTCGCTATCGCGCGATGAATGAATTTTTCAACAGTGTCGGGCCATACGGACGACAGATGATGCGCTTGACTTGTACGATTCAAGTCAATCTTGACTTTGGCGAAGACGATCCAACTCTAGCGAAACGTTATCTGGTGGCCAATCTGCTGGCACCCGTGGCAACCGCAATTTTTGCTTATTCCGCTTTTAGCTCTGGCCAGCCAAATGGCTTCAAGAGTTATCGCTCACGTATCTGGCAAGGATTAGACGATACTCGCACCGGCTTTCCTAATTTGGGCCGTATAGTAAAAGATCTTAACAAAGATGCCTGTGTCGATGTCTATATGGATCGACTGATGGCTTGTCGCGTCGTCTTTATCGAGGCTCTCAATTTTAAAACCGATACCAACGGCTTGACCTTCGGTGAATGGTTGGAAAACGGCTTCGACGGAGTTTATCCAACCGAAAAAGACTTCCTGACTCACATGTCGCTGTTCTTTCCCGAAGTACGAGCCAGAGGCTTTATGGAGCTCCGATCGGTCGACGTACAAAGTCCGGTTTGGCAAGTTGTTCCTGCGTGTTTTTTCACCGCATTGTTGTATGATGAAGAGAACCTGGATCGATTGTTGAAAATTTTGCCTCATGACAATCAAAGTATCGATCGCTTATGGAGACAGTCCAGCTATGGGCTGGCTGATGACGAATTACGAAATATTAGCTTGCAGGTTATGGACCTTGCGCAAACGGGCTTCAACCGCTTGCCCAGCTGTTATCAGGGGGATCATGCAGGACAGGTCTTTACAGCCTTCACAGAAAGGTTTACGAAGAAGGGGCGAAGTCCGGCTGACGATTTGTTGGATGCTCACCGAGAATCCGGCAATGATCGTTTGACGCCAAAAACTGTTTATGAGCTGGAAGCCGCCTGGGCTAAAGACATTGATAAGACTCAATGAACACTTTATAGGGATAAAGGCCTGTGTATGAGCAGCGAAAAGTCAGGAAACTTTAAAATCAGAACTTCAGAAGAAGAAATGGGAATGGAACTAGCAGAACCCTCGGGCGACTATGTTCCTTCCTATGCTAGAGAAATCACCGGGCAACAGTTGGAAACTTATATTGAGGACATCGCCGATACCGTGCGAGTCGGCCTCGATCAAAGCATTTCCATTCTGACACCTTGGTTTTTTAATAACATGCCGACCATCTACTATCAGACGACACCGAGACAAGAAAAAGTGCGTCATTTGTCGGCGATTATCACGGGCCATGTCTTTGAAACCAAGCAGACTGTCGAGCTGTGGGACCGTGATAAATCAAAAGTAACTTATATTGGCCCAGGTGGTGACCGGAAAATCCTGATTGATATGGCCAAACGCATTACGGCCAATGATCTGAAAATGGGGGCGGTCTATTTTTCTCGGGATAACTTGCTTTTCCTTTCGACATTTTTTTGCTCCGTACACAAGCCATTAGATACTTCTAATAGTCGCATTATGGAAAAAGTGGCGCATGCCAAAGAAATGATGTTACAGGATTTTCCTGATGCCAAAGAAGAAGTCAATCAATACGTCGGCAATCTTGATAATGACTTTGTCATGTATGCGACGGCAGCGCGCTTGGGTATCACCTTCCGCATGGTGCGTTATATGCTCGACCACCAGGGCGCCCATACCTTCCTTGATAGCTTCGATAACTCGCCGGTTGGTCGCTTGACTCTGGGGCTGAAAAACGTCTCGCCATCGGAAATGATAGAGCCGGTACTCAACCTTTTGCATCGTTACGATTTCAACGTGGGTCGGGCCTTTGTCGCCCGTTTCCAGGAAGGCTATAACGAGTCGATCACGGTTATGCACTTCATTATTTCCCATGCTTCCGGCGAGAAAGTGCGCTCAGATTTTATTCCGATGATTCGCTTGACCAAAGCCCTGCGTACCTTGGGCTGGGTGGATCAGGATGACTTTTCCATGTTTAACCGTCAGCCATTCGAGTTTTCCATTAATGCGACGAACCTGGTACGAGCGTTTGCCTCCTGGTGTCATTTATTTCTGAGTAAGCGCAATCCTTATGCCTACTCATTGTATAAGATCAAAAACACCTTTATCCAGAATGTTGATCTGCTGGAACTCTTAGTTAAAATCTTCCGGACCAAGTTCGATCCGCAGCAACAGGAAACCTGGCAAGAGGTTTATGAGGCGACGTTAAAAGATATCAACCACCATATTGAAAATGTCGTCGAGGAAATTGATCGCAATATTTTCAAAGAGTGCTTAAAATTTGTCACTTATTGCATCAAGACCAACTACTTCCTTTCCACGAAAACTGGTCTGGCCTTCCGCTTTGATACGGCTGTTCTGGATAAAAAAGTGTATCCAAATAGTCCTTATGGAATTTTCTTTATCCTAGGTAAGGACTTCCGCTTTTTCCATGTGCGTTGGAAGGATATTTCCCGGGGCGGTATGCGAGTCGTTATGCCGCGCTCTGAGGCAGATTATGACATTGCTTTGGCCGGTTTGTTTGATGAAGTCTATGGCCTCAGCCACGCCCAGCAGTTAAAGAACAAAGATATTCCCGAAGGCGGTTCGAAAGCGGTTTTAGTTCTCAAACCAGGTGGCCATCGTGATCAAGCGGTCAAAGGTTCGGTCAACGCTCTGCTGGATCTTTTGGTGGAAGAAGATGAGTCGCATGAGACTTTCCGCAATAAAGTGGTGAGCTACTACGATAAAACCGAGATCATCTACCTAGGTCCCGACGAGAACATGACCAACGAGTTGATCATCTGGATTCCTGAGCAGGCCAAGCGCCGCGGCTACAAATATGCGCCAGCATTTATGTCGTCGAAACCGGGCGAGGGGATCAACCACAAAGAGTTTGGCGTGACTTCAGAAGGTCTGAACGTCTATGTGGAAAACACCCTGCATTATTTATCGATCGATCCGCGCAAAGAGAAATTCTCGATAAAGATGACCGGCGGGCCGGATGGCGATGTCGCGGGTAACGAGCTAAAAATCCTCCACCGTGAATACGGCGAGAATGCGCGGGTAGTCTCCATTTCCGATGGCTTTGGCGCAGCTTATGATCCGGAAGGACTTGACTGGGTGGAGTTATTGCGCCTTGTGACCACTAACAAGTCGATCGTTGAGTTTGATCAAAGCAAGCTTAGCGAGCATAAGGACGCCTTTGTTATCGCAGCTGATACCAACGAGCATATTCGCATTCGTAATGAGATTTACCGTAAAGTTTATGCGGATATCTTTATTCCGGCTGGCGGCCGACCCTTCTCAGTTAACGGTAAAAACTGGATCGATTTCTTTGACGATAAAAACATGCCAACCGTCAAAGCCATCGTCGAAGGAGCCAATATCTTTTTCACCGAGGATGCTCGGGAAAAATTGCAGGAGCGCGGCATCCTGATCATAAAAGATTCCTCGGCGAATAAAACTGGCGTGATCTGTTCATCTTACGAAATTATCGGCTCTTTGACTTTGTCATCGAAGGAATTTATCGAGATCAAAACGCAGTATGTGGCTGAGGTCATCGATATTTTGCGCAAGAAAGCCGACTTGGAAGCAAAATTGCTGTTCCGTGCCTATTCTCAGGAGGATGGCAACAAATCCCTGGTGGAGCTGTCTTTGATGATCTCCAAAGAGATCAATAAGATCACCGATATTCTACTTGAAGAGCTGACAAAGGATATCGATGAAGTCTTGAAAGATCGCTTTTATCAGGAAATCGTATTACGTCATTGCCCTGCGATTATCATCGAGAAGTTTGGTGAAGAACGAATCTTGACTAGACTGCCTGAAGCTCATCAAATTGCGATTATTGCTTCCTCTGTGGCGAGCTATGTCGTTTATAACGAGGGATTAGGTTGGTTGAAGAGCATTCCGAAGAAGCATTGGGTTGAAGCTCTAAATATTTATATGCAGAAAGATCGACTCACTTCGGATCTTGTCAAGGCAGTGGTTGATTCCAATATCGCCGTCAAAGAAGAAATCAAGGCCATTCTCTCGCGCAGTGCGGCACGTAACTTGACGATACTAGAGCTGCAAAAACGATTAATCTTGAATTAATCCCAGCCCTGCTCATGGCAGGGGGAAGCTCCCTGCCATGGGCAGTTCAAGTTTTAAAATGAAGATCCTGGTTGCTGCAAAAACTCGAGCTCCTCTTTCCGGCTATCCCGTCCAAGTATAGCGTTTCTATGGGGAAAACGTCCAAACTGAGCGATAATATCTCGATGTCGTTTGGCATAATCGAGAGCACTCGCAAGCATTTCTTTTAGCTCTCCAGGTGCAGCGGCCTGGAGAAGTCGTTCAAATGCAGCAATTCCAGTTTCCTGTGCTTCCAGCGATTCAGCATGCATCGTTGGCATGATGGAAAAATAGGCATACACCACGGGCACCCGTAGAAAATGCTCTGAATGGATGCCCTCCATGCTGATATGTAGAGCTTTTTGATCAAAGTAAAAAGACTTGGGGTCATTGCGATAAATATTGCGTGGAAATTGATCCAACAGGACTAGCAGGGCCACCCGGCTGTCATCGTGTAAATTCCAACGGTCAAAGGCTCCCCAAGCGGCAGGTTGTAAGTATTCCTCAAACTTTTTACGGATTTCCTGGTCAAAAGCCGCATCTTTCTGAAACCAGCGATCGCTCTTTTCCTTGGCCACCAGGCCGTTTGCATCCAGAGGGCCAAACCAAAAATTAAGAATTCCTTGGGCAAGTGGTTCCATAACTTATCCTTATTGCCGAACATTTATCGGGTCCTCGTTATCCAAGCTGCCTTAACATTCGACGCGAAAAAAAGCCATAACGATCGTCAGCTATGACTTTTTATCAGATGATCATTGAGTTTTTTGTCAGTCTTTGCTAAAAAAATCTTTCATATTGCGACTTATTGAAAATAAGCATCTTCTCACAGGGAGCCTTCTCGTGGAGTGGGCTCTTTTTTTTTTCCTCTCAAACTGCGCAGATACCCATCATATCAAATCACATCAATTTAATAGAGATCGTATCGCTAGTCACAAGCCATCGGTAAAGCATAAAACCAAAACAAGAAAAGACAGGCTGACCACCTGATCGTTCAATGAAGACCGAACTAAGGAGATTAACTATGCGACGCTTAAACCTCATCACTACTCTCATCTCATTGCCTCTTTTGCTGCAAACAGCCTGTGGTTCCATGGACGATACTTCCGAACTACAATCACAGCACAGCTCTGGCATCATCGTGCGCTCCGCAGCAGGCACTTCACCTGCTAGTATTCAAAGGGCAGTTGATCAATTCCGTGCTGACCTTGGTGGCGGTGTGAACAATTTGAATGCTGTCGGCACCCAGGACTCGGGTCGCCGTGAAATTAACTGGGATGGCGTTCCGGCGGCACGCTCTGCCCCCAACGTCTTTCCAGGAGATACCTTTTTAAGCCGCGGCATCCTCATGGGTTCGTCCGGAGTGAAGCTACAGGTTAGCACCAATCGCGATGAAGCGGGGCAGGCAGAACCCTTGTTTGGCAACTTAAATCCCAAGTTTCCCAATGTCTTCACAGTTTTCAGTCCGGAAAAAATCTTTGCGCCGGCAAATAGCCTGGTCACCGAGCTGACCTTCACCGTCCCTGGTAGCACAACGAAGGCAACAGTGAATGGCTTTGGTTCCATATTCACAGGCGTCGAGTTAGCTATGGTTTCGCGCATCGATTATTTTGATGAGTCAAATAAGTGGCTGCACACAGAGTTTGTGAAACCGGTGCCTGGTAAAAAGAAAAGTCTGTCGTTTGTCGGTGTTAGCTTCAAAAACGGCAAAAAAGTCGGCAAGGTCCTCATTACTAGCGGCAATTTAAAGTTAAATTCACCGCTGCATGAAAGTAAAAGGCATGATGCTGTGGCCATGGATGACTTTATCTATGGAGAACCTCAAAAAGTCTCCCCCCGATGGTAGGAGTGGGAACTCAATTCATAGGCAAGCCAGCGAGAAATCACTGGCTTGCTGTTTTTTACGCAGCGCTTTTTTCTAGCTTGGATTTGACGAGTTTGACAAACTCCTCGACTTTTTCCTCAGGCATCACCCCATGATGCCGAAACTGAACCTTGCCATTGGCATCAAACAGCAAAATATTATAGTCGTCATCTTGCAGCTGCCACTTTTCGACCAGAACTTTATCCTTGTCCATGACGTAAGTGGTATTAGGGAACTCCTTCTGCTTTTTGGATAAAACGCTGCGGATAATCATATTTGGCTTCCAGGTGGCCTGCATATTGATTACCACAACCGAACCAAACTGCTCAGGTGAAAAGCCCTCCTGCTTCATGCGCGCTGTGAAATGGTCATTGGCATCTGCCAAGTCAGGGTCAACGTAAATAAATAAGTTAAGTTTGCCTTGCAGACTTTCGCTATTCCAGGCTTTGCCATCAGCTACCAATCCACCCTCTGAACCATCAATAACAACCGTCTCCGGTTCTTGACCAAGAATAGGTAAGTTTTTAACAGCGAAGGCAAACGGAGTGAGAAGAAACAAGCTAAGTGCAGCACAGCACCCTTTAAAATTCCAATTCAAATTCAGTTTCATGATCGCTCTCCCAAACTGATATTGCACAAGGTTTGGGTTACTATTGCACATGAATTTGCAAATGAGAATATCGAAAAAATCGCTTAGCGACTTGATAGGTGGCGTGGGGAGCTGGATGGGAAGGGTGGGGGTCTTGAAAGCCGCGTAGAGCAAGCTGTAGACCCCTTCGTGCCGAAGCTTGAGATTACTTGATTTTAGCTTCTTTGAAGAGCACGTGCTTGCGTGCTTTTGGATCATATTTTTTCAATTGCAGCTTATCACGTGCCCGTTTTTTCTCAGTAGTATAGAAATATCCGGTTCCCTCAGTAGAAACCAAGCGGACTAGTTCTCTGTTGTTTTTACCCTTAGCCATATCGTCTCCATGCGCAATGGTGTCAAAATTGCTTGATTATGCCGGTCGTTCAGAACGCCTGCGATACTATATGCAAGTTGGATGATATCTCAAGCTTTTTCTACCTACTCTTGGCACTTTCATCACCGCGCCTATCCCACCAGGCCAAGCTTTTTGGTGGGAGCGCGAGCGAAAATTATATATGCTACGGTTAATATTAAGATTAGTAGGAGAATAAGTCTTGTCCCTCATGGAAACCATCACGACTGACTTGAAAGCCGCAATGAAACAGCAAGATCGCTTCAAAACCAGTGTTCTACGCATGGTGCTGAGCGAGTTTAAATATGCCATGACCAGCCATGACCGTGAAGAAGTCTTGGACGATGAAACGGCTCTCAAGATATTGGGGACCTATCAAAAGCGCTTAGAGAAATCGTTGGCCGACTATCCCGAAGGCGAAAAAAAGGAAGAAATTGCCAAAGAAATCGCTTTGGTCGAAACTTATCTACCAAAGAAGGCCGGCGCTGCCGAAGTCCAGACGGCTGTTGATCAACTCCTCGCTTCGACCCAAGAACGTCAATTTGGGGTTTTGATGAAAAGTCTTATGAGTCAATTTGGCTCTAGCGCGGATGGAAAATTAATCAGTCAAGTATTGAAGGATCGTTTAAAGGAGTAACATGAGGCACAAGCTGGAAGACTTGGCGCTGCGGGCTGGGGAACGCATCTTGAAGTTTTACGAGCAGCTCGACCCGTTAGAAGTCGATCACAAGCGCGACGGTTCGCCGGTTACAGCCGCTGATATGGCTGCCCACAAAATTCTGACCAGCGGCCTCGAGACTCTTTCCACCCTACCGGTTGTGTCCGAGGAGGATGGCGTCAAGCGCTTGCATGGGGCCACGCTTGAAGACTATTGGCTCATCGATCCGCTTGACGGGACGAAAGACTTTTTAAAGAAATCGGCGATGTTTACGGTCAACATTGCTTTAATCCATAAAGATCAACCGGTCGCTGGTGTTGTCTACGCACCCGCTTTGGATGAGCTCTACAGCGCTTGGGATGATAAGGTTTACTTCAACCGGCAACCCCTGCAGCGTCGTCAACGCACCCGTGAAGAGCCGATCCGAGCGCTGACAAGTGCACTGCATCCTAGTGCAGAAGTGGAAGAGTTTTTAAAAGAAAATAGCATTCAGCAAGTGAAACGGGTCGGCTCATCTCTGAAATTTTGCCACATAGCTGCGGGGCTAGCTGATGTCTACCCTCGCATGAGCCCAACAGCTGAATGGGATACGGCTGCCGGTCAGGCCATTGCCGAGGCTGCAGGTTGTGTCGTCGTTGATCTCGAACATTTGCATCGCCTTCGCTATTCAAAAACTGATATTATTAACCCATGGTTTATTGTATTCCAGCCTGGTGAGATCTCACCATTACGCTGGCGCGGAAAAACTCTGTCATTGCAGTGAAAGCCTGAATTTGCAGCTCGAAAATTGTACCTGTCACCTGAGTATCCAACAGGATGCTAAAATATTATGATTTTTCACCTTTGCTTACATTTTTGATCCCGGCAACCAACAGGAAGCAACCATGATCACCTTCGCGTTTGCCAGACTCGCAAAATCATTTTTGCCTGGCTCTGTAATCCTATGTTTTGTCTGTTTGCTCAGTAGCTGTGAAAAAAAAGACGATTTAGATTTGGCGGCGATTCGTGCTTCCGTCTTTAAAATTCAAGTGCAGTCAGCGGCGCCTCGCTATGATCAGCCCTGGCTGAGTGAGTCGCCCTCTAGTTCATCCGGTACTGGCTTCTATATCGGCGATGGCAGAATTCTGACCAATGCTCACGTCGTATCACATGCAAAATATATCACCGTGCAGCGAGATGGGCGTCCGGATGTTGTTTTAGCACGGGTGGAGTATATCGCCCATGACGCTGACCTTGCCATTCTTAATGTTCAAACGGCTGATTATCTCGATGGTGTCAGAGCTTTGCAATTTGGTGGCATTCCTGTTCTGCGAAAACCGGTATCGACGGTTGGCTATCCGATGGGTGGGGAGCAAATCTCAGTAACTGATGGTATTGTATCGCGCATTAGTTTTCGCACCTATGCTCATCACGGTGTTGATGGTCACCTTTTGGTGCAGGTTGATTCAGCGATCAATCCTGGAAATAGTGGTGGCCCAGTGTTTCAAGGAGGGGAAGTGGTAGGGGTGGCCTTTCAAGCCTTTACCCGTGCTGAAAACACTGGTTACATTATACCTGTGCCGGTCGTTGAACGCTTTCTCAAGGATGTGCAGGACGGTCGTTATGATGGTCATCCACGCGATGGCTTGCTGGAAATGAGTCACGCCTTGGAAAATCCCGCAGCTCGTCGCTACTATGGTCTTACTGATGATGAAGGTGGTATCAAAATCTCTTTAGTTGCGCATCATTCACCACTAAAAGATGCCATCCAAGCTGACGATATCCTGTTGCGCATTGCGGGTTATGATATTGGTGTCGATGGTAAAATAAGCATTTTTGGTGAGCGTCTTGATTATCGTATCCTCATCGACTTGGCGATTGCGGGTGATGATCTGGATTTTGATCTGATAAGAAATGGCAAACGGCAGACGATTCGCGCTAAAGTTGCAGCCAATGCAGTAATTGATCCGATCAACAACCGCTACCAGCTTTATCCAAGGTTTTTAATTTATGGAGGAATGATTTTTACCTCTCTTTCCCGTGACTACGTTCGTACATGGGGACAAAGCTGGTACTATAAAACTCCATTGCATTTAAGACATTTACTATTTCACCAATTAATCGATGAAGATTTTAAGAAGCGTGAAGAAACGATTGTTTTGCTTGATCGATTACCCGATCCGGTCAATCAATCGGCCCAACGCTTTACAGAGCAGGTTGTCGATAAGGTCAATGGTGAGGAGCTGCGCAGCTTGAATCATCTAGCGGAAATTTTTGATCAACAAAGTGACAATGAAGATAAGAATATCGTGTTTAAGTTTTTATATAATCATGCGCCCCTAGTTTTACATCATAGGGCCTTAGCCGAACGTCATGAGCCGATTTTAAAACTCTATCGTGTCGGCTTGGAACGTTGGCTGGAAAATGGAGTCGATGGTGCAACAGCTCGCTGGGAGGGGCATTAACATGGTGTTGAAAAGACTGTTTGCGAACAATCTGGTGCTTCTCACTTTCTTTCTCTGTCTGTCTGAGTTTGCCTTCAGTAAGGACTGGAATAAAAGTTTTGTTCGTGTGACCACTTATATACAGGAACCTGATATTGATGCTCCATGGCGGACCAAAAGTGTACGGGAAGAAGTGCATATGGGAACTGTTATGGACGCAGGCCACATCCTGGTATCCGCATATGTGGTGGCTCATAGTAAAAACTTTGAATTTCAACTGATTGGCGATTCGAAGCGCCACCCTTTGCAGTTGGCAATGGTTGATTACAACATCAATCTCGCCCTCTTGCGGCCGGTTGATCCGAAATCTTTACAAGGTCTGAAGCCCGTCAGCATTGGCGATGATCTGAGCTTAGGTGAGGAAGCTCATGTCTATACGGCTCGGGATGGGCAACGTCTCATTCAAGCTCCACTGCGATTGCGCGAAGTTGTGGTGCAATCTGCCTTGTTTTCGCCTTATCAACTGCCAAGCTATGCGTTTGACACCCAGAAAAAGTCTGCAGGATGGTCGGAGCCGATTATCAAAAAGCAAAGCCTGGTTGGTATGACAGTCAGCAAGCGGGATGAAACTGTCTTCGGCATGCCAGCCAGTGTGATAAAACGATTTTATGCAGAAGCGATTCGCGATCATTATCGAGCTCTGCCGCGTTTAGGCTTAGTAATCGAGCCCTTAAATTCACCAGAACTCAGGGAATATAGTGGTTTAAAGCCGGATCAACACGGGGTATGGATTGGTCTCGTGCAGAAAAATTCACCTTTTTATGGGGCTTTGCAGGCTCACGATGTCTTAGTTCAGGTAGATCAGACTGTTCTGAATGATCAGGGACTGTTTCAGCATCCCAAGTGGGGAGCGATGAGTTTTATTGGGGCTCTTTATCAATACTATGAAGGCGACCGATTAGAGTTAAAAGTGGTACGCAACGGCAAGCTTCTTTCCTTTACGAAGGTTTTGGAAAAATATGATCCTAATGAGGATTTGATGCCATGGAACACACCGCGGGACGAGCCATATCTGATCTTTGGCGGGCTTTTGTTCCAAGAACTAAGTCAGTCTTTCTTAAAAAAATGGGGCAGTCGATGGCGAGAACGAGCGCCAAGTCATTTGCTCATGTTGTGGAATTACTCTAATTTTCGACAAGAAGACGAGCAAAAGCGGTTGATTATTTTAAATCGGGTTTTGGCAGACAGTATGAATAAAGGTTATGACAAACTGAAAAATCTACAGCTTTTGTCTGTAAATGGGCGCAAAGTCCACTCGCTACAGGATTTGTCGCAAACCCTAAGTCAGCTGGCGACGGACTCAGCAGAAAAATTTGCCGTCTTTCGCTTTGCTCCTTATAACCAACAAGTGATTCTAAGTTTTGATGATATCAAGCCTGCGCATCAAAGAATCGTCAGCAATTATGAGGTGCGGGATCAAATCGGTATTTGGCAGGAGCAAGAAAAAACGGCAATTGTAAGTCCGAATTAAGAAGCAATATGTTGTTGTGTGGGACTTTGATTCATCAAAATGCGCCAACGGCTCGACAAAGAAATAACGCTCGATGAGTTGGCGCCAAGTTGATCGTATAGTTTGGTAAAATAAGCTTGCAGTTGATTGATGATTTCCGGGGCCAGGACGACATTTTCTTTCAGGTTGCTTTCCAGGAAAATTTTCGCATCCATAAAAAAGCAGAACTGGTCGGCACTGGCATGTGATTCTATCATAAAGTTCAGCATCTTATTGGCAACGATTGTGACGGAATCTATGTGATCTCTCGTTAGTTCCTGGCAGATATTAAAGAATGCTTCAGGAGCTTTTTTCGCAACGATGGCTTTGCGGCGAATTGTGCGATCAGCAATCGCCTTGTCTATGGTTCCCAGTAGGACGATGAGCTCATCTTCTGTATAATTCCGCGTCGGTGTTGTTGCCATCAGTAACCAAGCCTCATTGAATCGGGGGTGGTGAGAGGAAAGGCAGGTTTTACTGATCGCCGCTGCTTGGCGAATTTGCATCTTATCCAAGTGTGCAGCATGGATTTCCTGGCTGGGATAGCCTATGTTTTGAATGGCTTCCACAAATCGCTTGATTGATTTCTCGCTATGTTCACCTTGCAATTCTTTGTATTTTTCAAAGCACTTTAGGACCAGATCAAGTGCAATATCTTTTTCTTTAAATCCCTGCCATGGATAGTTGTTCACAAGAGCGAGAATATCGTTAATATTTCTATTATTGTCGGATTGCTGAATCTCAAGTTCGACAATGTTTAGCATACGCCGACTTTCTACACTGGGCTCATAGTATTTGAGTTTTTTGCGCGCATCTTCCAAGTTAAAATACTTCTGCATACGAGGAATCAGGTGCTCAAATTTAATCAGGAAGATTACCGAGTCGACAGACTGTTCTTCATGGTCGCGAATTTGAATCGGCCAGGCTTCAATAATGTTGGACAGATAGGGTGCTTCCATAATAATGCGCTCACGGGCACGTTCGCCAACCCAAATGAAATTGCCCATCAAATTCTGGCTTTGCAGGTAATCGAGGATTCTTTGCCGATCGCGAATGCGAAGATTGTCAACGCTGACTTGATAATCTGTGCGGTAAGTAGTTGTGATCATATGCTGATCCACCCAGTCAAAGTCCAAGTGGAAAAACCACTGAATCTTACCAAGGCTGTTTTCTATCGTGTCAATAGATATTTTGGTTGATAACTCTGGATCGAGAATTGGGAAAAGGCGGACCAGGTTTTTTAAGCGGCTTTCCACCATCGGTACACCGTCTATATAGACTGTAGTAAACATCAGTAATACATCAGTGCAAGGTCGAGTGGAATTTTCCGGGTCTATCGTCCCAAAAAACTGATTGGCAACCGATCTTTCATCCATCATGGTTTCGCTCAAGATGTCGCCTACCATGGACTGAATCTGGTTTTGTCTTATCCTGACCATGTAAGAGGGCAAGATGGCTTTAGCGTTTTCATTCGGATCGTGGTCGATCATAAAGTTGGCAGTGCGCATACCGACCGTGGTCGACCAGTTTCGCATATTGCTATGGTGCATCAGTAAAAAGCGCTTGGCTTGTTTGGAAACCAGGGCCGATAGGCTACTGTTCTGCTGGTTGAGGGACATTTCATGTTTCAATATGGAAAGGCCCAGGAGGACTAACGGTATCCAAGAAAAATGTATTTGCGAAAGCGGGTAATGGGGATCGATGCCTAGATGCAGGCTTTGTCTATGGAACTCGGAGAAATATAAGCCGACACCGGTTACAAATAAAAAAACTTCCAATAACCAGATGCCATAGAAGACGATTTTTTGCTCGCGAGTCTGATCGCTGGCTAAGAACCTTTCTTCCAATGACTGTTTGAGATCATGAGGACTTAAGCGAAGAGATGGAACGGCATAAGTCAAGGCGATAAGTACCAATGGCAAAGCGGCAAGGACGCCATGTGTTAAGGTTCCTAAAATAAGCAGGGCTTCACTTGCCCCACCCATGCGTAAATCATTGGTAAGAAACATACCGACCATTAATACCGCGCCGGAATTGGCAATTCCCAGGTATTGTGGCCATTTACCCGATACACGTAATAAGACCACGGAAACGTGGGTAATATTGAAGACGATCGCCGTGTTTAGTACCAGGCTACACATATAGAATAGATTCGGATCAAACGATTTCTGGTGATTTAACAGCTCGGCAATGGCCAATATCATAGATAGGGAACAGGCGATAAAGGTATTATCGACAATATTAGCTTGTTCATGGATGGTGGTCGAGGTAATCATGGAAATCAGGGTGGCAAACAGTAAGAAGATGCTCATGCCACTGAAAAAGACCAGATGAACCAGTTTTTCTGAGCTAAGAAGGAAGATCGATTCATCTTGCCAGGCAAAAAGCACGAAACCGGTAAATACAATAAACAACACCGTGAGCAAGGCCGCCTTCAAGCCGGTGGTTTTTGGTAAGTGTTGTGAATTGTTTGCTTTCAAACCCTAATCTCCTCGCCTTCCTTAAGCAGATTTGGCTTCCAGCTTTAATGCCGGCACAATAAAACGAAACTTGCTGCCCTGGTTCACTTGACTTTCCACCTCTATGGTTCCGCCCATGTCCTCGGCGATGCCATGGCAAATAGAAAGCCCGAGGCCCGTACCTTGGCCTTCAGCTTTTGAAGTAAAAAACGGATCAAAAATCTTCTGGATATCTTGGGGTGTGATACCGATGCCGGTATCTTTCACTTCAGCGACGACGAATTTTACATTTTGTTGCATTTCTTCTCTCAGGCTGAGATAGAGATGACCACCATCCGGCATGGCATGAACAGCGTTTTGAATCAGATTCAACAAGACCTGAATGGTCTTATTGCGGTTGCCTTTGACGAGGTAGGGGCGATTTTCCCAGCTATCATGGACTTCGATATGATTGGTAGCGCCACCAACGCTGCCAAACTTCAAGGCTGACTTCAAGGAATCACGCAGATCAACGTCTTCCAGCTTATCATCCTGACTCATATTGGGTTGCTGTCTGGCAAAATCTAATAAGCTTTCAACGATGCTTTTGCAGCGTTGGGTTGCTGCCTCGATTTCCTTGACATCTTCATAGTGGGGATTCTTTTTATCCATTTCTCGGAGCATCATTTGCGAAAAGATCAGAATTCCACCCAGGGGATTATTGATCTCATGGGCGACACCACCAGCCAATAAACCAATAGAAGCCAGTTTTTCGCTCTGCATGAGCTGGTTTTGCAGTTGTCGCGCATGTGTTCGATCGCGATAAATATGCAAAGCGCCTTCTATGTTTTCTTTAGAGTCGAAAATAGGTTGTGAAGTAACTTCGTAGTATCGTTCATCGAGCACCTCTTCTAACTCGAAATTCAAGGCTTTTTGCTCATTTAAACTTTGATTTAATTGACAGCCAGGGCAAGGCGAATTACGACCGGCAAAAACGTCATAACACTTTTTGCCGACTAACTCTTTAACATCAATTTTTGAATGACTTGCCAATGCCTGGTTGGCTTGTAGGATGTTATAGTCTTTTTTTATGATCATTAAGGGATCAACAATCGCATCAACCGTGGCCATCCAACGACGCTTCAGAGCCTCGACAAATTCGATAGTGGCTTGTGGATCTTTGAAGTCTTTGGTCATAAATTACATCCCGCCGAGTGGTCGCTTCTCGGTAAATATCGGAGCTTATGAGCGGATCATTAGGCAGGAAGGGCGAAGCTGGAGGAAATGGTGGTTGGGTATTTGTGAAATTAATCCTAATCCTCTTTATTTGTTGCCGACTTGCGCCGATAGAAAATAAACGATAAATCGTCGGCTTTATATTCGGATTCGCCCTGCTTGCAGGTTTCCATTCGTTCGTCGCATTTTCGACGAATGCTTTCTGCAAGCTCACTTAAAGTCGTGAAGTTGCGACAGTCTTCGCAAAGTTCTTCCATGCTTATATTATCAAATAAACCATCGCTACCAATCACGATTGTGTCGTTAGGAGCCAATTCCATCTTAGTGCTGACATCCATGCGGAAATAAGGATCACCGATCATATTGGTCACGACATGACTTGGAACTTCCAACTCCCTATCGATATAGTCGATTAATCCTGAATCTGTGCTGATCTCGTAAAGGTTATGACCTATCGACTCATATTTTAATTTTCCGCGTCCACCGATAATCACCAACTTCGAATCACCGATGTGCAGGGAGCGAATGGTCTGCTCGTCGATGATAGCCATGACCAGAGTCGAGCGGCTCTGATTGAAGTGATGGCGAATGTATTGATTGGCATTTTCAATAGCGTGGATGATGCTATCTAAAGATAAACTGTGCTGATCTAAATATTCCTTGATCTGAGTCAGCAAGCTAGCTGACGCTTGCGAAGGAGTGCGATGCCCACCAGCTCCGTCGGCGACACAGAGTAGAAAACAGCTTTCATTGGGCAAGGCAATCCAAAGAGAGTCATGATTTTCTTGTTGTCGTAAAGGACTCGGACGATTGTAATAGCAAATTTCTGCAGAGCTAATGTCAAGTGTTTCCACCTGGACCATATGTCCGTTAAAGACTTCGATCGAACGAAAAAAGGTCATAAATCAGTTCCAATCAAAGGTCTCAAGAAAGTTCTTCAACGCCGTGACAGTCGGAAACTTGTTAAGGATCATATCTCGCCTAAGACCGCAAATGATATATTTAATTTCATCGGATTGGAGCCGGTAGGTGGCAGCGCCGCCAAGGCAGTCATAAAAAATTCTGATCAGATCACAGATATCTTTGCGCCTGTTTTCTCGTTTGGAATCTTTCCAATCAAATAAATCAAAAAGCTTGATCTCATAAAAGATCCCTTTTTGTTTCACGAAAACATTACCCGTGTGCAAATCACCGTGATATTCACCGAGCTGGTGGATGCTTTCTAAGCCACACGCCATCGCATGCAGTAAATGCAAAGCTTGAAAACTTTGCAGGCGGCGGCGCGGGTGACGGTTGATATAATCCTGCAGGATGTCGCCATCAACATATTCCGAAATCAGGCATGTCACTTCCCGCTCTTGAAACAGGGTTTGTTCGCGGTTGTGATATTGAATGATAACTGGACTTTGCCGAACTTTATGCAGTTTTTTCGCATAGGCGACTGCCGCGCTATTGCGGATATTTCGTTGTGGATAGAAGAACTTAGCAGTCCGTTCGATGCCTGTGTCCAGCTCTTCGGTCAAATAGACTTCGCCTTCCCAGCCCGAACCAAGCTTCGAAATGATCTTATACTTCTCAGCGACAAGGTAACCCTTCTCAAAGTCAAAAGTGCGTATATGGGTTTTATGACTCATTTTTTGGTCCATTATCAAAACACCCAGCCATCAATACGATTTCTTGAGTTTGTTGGTTTGAGTTTCAGCCTTGCCTATAATTGGCGGTTCTCACTGGTGTTCAGCGCCTTGGAGCCACCTAGGAAGACCTAGTTTTAGCAGGTCTATCGCTTATTAGACTAGGATAAATTCTAGATCAGCTCGCCGCAACATTAATACTCACAAAGGGCCTTATGTCAGGCGAGATATAATACCCTTTCATCCTCATGAAAAGCAGAAACTGTAGGCTTTTCCGTCGATTCATATTTTCCCTAGCTTGACAGTCACTGTTTTCAGATTAAGGTGAAATTCGAAATCATTGTGAACACTTATATGTGGAGTCCGGAATGGTAATAAAAAATGGAGCAAGTAGCGCATCTCAGGAAAAAGCCAGCCAAGCGATCAGTCGGCTTTGGGAGCAGGTGGCAACCCAGCTAAATCGTTCAACTCACCGGTTGAACCAGGGGCTTTCTTATGTTTCGCGTTTTCTCGATGTTGGCAGCTATGTTCCCGACTGTGAGTTTGAAGAGCGCGCCCAAGATTACTGCTTTAGTGTCGATCTTCCCGGAGTGCACTATCAGGATGTCCACATCGAGCTTGCAGGCCGTCACCTCAGAATCTATGGCGAGCGGCGCCGGCCCAAGCAGTTAGGCTCACGACTGCACCGTCGGGAAAAAGGCTATGGCACATTTGAACGCTCATTGACCTTGCCCCAGGATGCGGACATTGATCAGGTCAATGCGGCGTATGAGGATGGAGTCCTCAACGTTTGGATTCAAAAGCTACCCAGTCACCCGCCGAAGGTGATTCCGGTTGACCATTCGACTGCAGCAGAGCTTGGTCATAAGCATGGCGAGTTCAAGCCAAGAAACACCCAGCAAAACCAGTCAATGACGGCTTAAACGGAGTTTGATGGGGATCAAAGTCTTGATGAAGGGGTCATGACGAAGCTGTGATGATTGTATGATGTCGAATTCAAGTTTTAGGCGCCAACCGTTTGTGGGATTGTTGCAGATTTTAGGTAGGATACTTGAGAGAAACTGAGGAAATTTGGTAGCTGTTCGGTCGGCACCTATTTTATTGTTTGTTCAAACTTAAAGTAAGTTCGATCCAATCTTTGTCAAGACTCGTCCAAGCGATAAACCACTCGAATAGAGATAGGTCAATTTGGTGTGTTTGTGGTGATGTCGGAAAAAATGAAAGGCAAGCAACGCAGCCCGCTTGTCTGCTCCGCTAGCTTGCCCTCTGTCATACTTAAATTATTAGTTCTGGGAAATCACCGTACAATTTGCATAGCTACAACGGTAGTCATTTGGGAAAGTTTGAAACTGACGTTGTTCTTCACAAGCTTGCGCGACTTTTTTACGTGCTTTTTCTTCTGTTTTAGCTTCTGCCTCATGCAATCGACCGCCAAAGCTGTCAGTCTTCAATTGCATGCGGGAAAAACACTTATAGACTTCTTTATTCTTGTTGCGCCAGTTATCCAATTCAGAATGATCTTCCTGGGAGTTGCCGCAGGCTTGGAATAGAGTCGCTGATAATCCTAATAGTGTGATGGCAAGAAATTTTCGTTTCATAGTTTTACCCTTCAATAGCTTCACTTAAAGTTGAACGTTTGCAAGTTGATTTGCAGAACCAGTGCGGTTGAATCACGAAAACTTTGCAAAGTTTTCTGCTGGCACAAGATCTTTACATAGCTAGAAGACTGCCGAGGGCGGGGGATATTGCAGGAGTTTTTAAAAGTTTTTTTCTGCTTGCGGATATGCGTTGCTTTTGTAGCGCGTATTCTTGAACCCCTTGCCTATCAAAGGTTATGGCGCAGTGACTGCTTGACTTGTCTAGGGTGTTATGTTAGCCAAGTGAGCTCCGTTGACTCGGTTTTATGCCGGGAAAGCTTGCAAACTCAGAGGCGACATGACGCAAGTAAAGCAGAAAAAAATCAAATTTCTTTTCCTGGCATTAACTCTCATTGCCGGCTATTTGCTGCTCACACAAAAGTTACATCAAAACTCTGGAAAACTACCGGCGGAGCGCCTTGCGTCAGGTAATGATGCGACTTGCCTCATGCATTCATATCAAGCGAATGAAGGAATCTTTTTAACAGATTTTTCTGATCCAAATCGCAAGAAAGAGGTCTTTTCGTTCAACTATCTTGTCGATCTCATCCACCTCGATCCATCCCCTGATGTGTCAAGTATCCTGATGAAAGTTCATTTGAAGGATCAAAGTGCCTTGGTGGTAAAAGCGGACTTCCAAGGGCTAGCTCTGAAGCAAATTCACTCAACAGAAGTTTTAGATGATTTTTTATCCGAAGTTGTTCGTAGTATCGCCTTAAAACTTCTTCCGGTTCGCAGTATGGCAGATCTGAAAAATGCGATAGCAGCGACGAATGCAGTACAGAATCTACCGAAAACCTCTTTTTCAGAAAATACGAGTGCAGTGAGCTTTCAATCAGAGCTGCGGCCGGTAAATTCACAGATGGTGACGGGCTCTCGCCAATATCGCCTACAACCAGCTGACCCAAGGAAACCATCGCAACTAGTGAAGTTTGTGGAGCGTTATCAACTGACTGATGCCGGGCTGCGCATTGATGGTCAGGAGATGAGTTTTTCCCAGTCCAAACAACAGACGGCGACATCTGTCTTCGGTGAAAAACGTTATCGTTTTGAGCAGTTGAGTGCAAGAACGGAAAGTGATGATTGTCACCAATGGATGGATCTTCATTTTTCTCACCAAATATTCCTTGATCCAGATTATGCAAGCGCAGAAAGCATACAGCCTTCCCGCCGGAAAATTGCCAACGGGGAAGTGAAAGATCATATCCACAGCCTGCTGCAAAATCTTGATAGACGGCGCAAAGATGAAATTAGTGAAAACGACTTATTGGTTGAGATGTCTTTTTTAGTGGGGCGATTGCGCGACTCCAACATTCGTGACTTGCTCCCCTTGGAAGACATGCTGGCTGATCTGTGGGAAACAGATCGGGATCAAGCCGACTTTTTGCTTGATATCATTGCCAGTGTCGGAACTGAAACCTTTCAGGATTTCGCCTTCCATTTGATCCGAAGCAATAATTTGGATGATGAAGCCATGGTACGGCTGCAGCAGACTTTAATAGGCAGTGAGTTCGTAAAGGACGAGTATGTTGATGCACTCATGGAAAATCTGGACTTCACTCTGACGACTGATAAAGACATCGTTACTTTATTATTGTTAGGTGATTACAGCTCCAAGGCCTCAGCAGCAAGCCATGAAAACTTTTTGCATTTGGTGCGAAGTGGGCTAGAACAGGCTTTTGCTGAGCAGGATCGCTTGAAAATCATTCAGTTGATTCGGACTTTATCAATTTATAGGATTCGACGGCGGTACACATAATAACAGCTTGGACTTTGATTTACGCGGTCGTGCCTGGAACTTTACAACCAGTGTTCTGAATCTGGATATGGACTTTGTTTATGACTATGGTTCACTGGATAAGATCGCTCAGGAATATGATCACTATGTTCAGCATTTTTATCGAGTGAAGGCATTTGGTAAAACAATCTTGACGACTAAAGATGAAAAACGCATTACCAATAAACTTTCTGAAGGGCGTTCCATCATTGCCGGCGTCGAAAAAAGCCTTGCTGTTAACAGACGAGAAGTATTAAGCTGCACCTACTTGGCAAGCTTTAACGTCTTTGGTGTCCAGTTTGACGTTTACAACGATGTGGCGGCTCATTACCGGATTAAATATCCCCGTTTATTTCGCGTTAATAATAGCAATAACTACTTTTCGATCAACAACTCTATCACACCACATGTTGATATGGCCCTTGGTCTGGATGCCCAAGTCTATGGCGAAGCACGGCGTCGTTTGGCGCAGATTTTCAGTATTGTCGGTGGTGAAAATGCTCTCGATGCTGGAGTTCGTGGTCGATTGAATGTGGTGAGTCAAGGAATAGAGTTATCTGCCAATGCCCTGTTGCCAAAAACGAATGAGTCCAAAAAGATCAGCGTTTGCGGTCGAGTGACTGCTGAAGCGGGCGAGTCTTTAGGCGGTAATATCGAAGCCTACTTGCAAGGCAATATCATCCAACAGGTCGCTAAACCAATTGCCGAAGGTGTTTGTGCCATCACCTTTGGGTGTTTTGGTCAGGAAAAAACGGTCTATGAATATGTCGACCAGGTTACGAAGCTAGACTTTGTTGAAACCATCTATAAGTGGAATGGTTTCCGTACCAGCAGCCCGACAATCTTATCGCATTCCTGTTCATGAGTTATTGTTTATATTTACTTTAACCCTTTTCTCGTCGATGAGAAGGGGGGTTTTTTCTTATCGATTTTACATTTGTCGCATTTTTCGACACTGCTACCAGTCTATTCAGGATTAAAGAGCGGTTTTAGGCAGTCATTTTAGGGAAACTTTCACTGGAATGCTAATTGCTTGAGGAGGTATATGGGACTTTTGCTTCTAACTAATGTAGGGGGCTGAAACTTGAAGCTAAAACTGAAGCTTAACACGCTATGGATTTTGTCTTTTCTTGCGAATCTGGCCTGTCAGCAGCCCATCGATTCTGCAGCAAATGAGCAGAGGACAATTACTGAAACGGTAAAAGAAGAGGACAGCACAACTGGCGAGGAAGAAGGAGTAACTGACAAACCCATTGGCCCCATAAAAAGTCCGAAATTTTCGTTACCTGAGCCGTTCCTCGGAAATATTGGAGTGCGCTTTGGCTCTGTTGAAGATATCCGTGGGCAGGAGTGTGACATCCAGGATGATATCGTCGTTTCAATGGATTTGGAATTTCATGCCATCTGCGTTCCCATAGGCAACCCTTATAAAGTTCAGTACTATGTCACTGATTTTCGCAGAAGCTTTGCCTATATGGACACCGTCGATCGAATTGATATCGCATGGTTCGCATTTGAAAGTGAATCAGAGGTAAAATGGCACCTAATAAAGATCGGTAGAGGGCGAGACGATCAGGGAAATTATGATCAGCAAGTATCGACTTATATCGGATCTTTTGACAAGAAAGAACAACTGGTCTGGTTTAGTCCCAGTGGCATTTATGAAAAATCGATCATTGATGTAGAGGATGAGGAAACTGCTGGTTTATTTTATCACATTGAAGAAACCAATCAACGCATCTATTTCCAGCATGAAAATGGTCAGACCTATGACTTGAATATTATCAGTTTAAATGAATAATACCTGCACCACCTATTTGCAGGATGATTTTCGATTCAAGGCAGGTTACCTGTGAGAAGCTAAGAAAGTTTCGCGGTTATGCGATCGACACCTGTAGCTGCGTGATAGCTGCTGACCGATTGAATAAGAACAGATACCGCATCATATACGTGTCTACAGTAGCATAATTGCTTCTGAGGAATACGGCTCATTCCACTTCGGTAAGACTACTCCGTAATCGAATCACAGTTAACTCCGGTAATGTGCCCACGCGCAAAGGTGGTCCCCAGCTTCCCGTTCCAGTGTTAACGTAGACCCACATCTTTTCCTGACGCGACAATCCGGCAAAATGAGGAGAATGGACCCAACGGGTCACCAGGTTCCACGGAAAAAACTGACCTGCATGGGTGTGGCCGGAAAGCTGCAGATCGAACCCCGCTTTTTCTGCTTCAGGAGCGATTTTGGGATTGTGCGCTAGCAAAAGTTTAAGGCATGGCGCTGGTTCTGTTGGGCCATGCTGTCTTGTTTGCAATGCCAACTGCGGGTCTGGTCGAAGATGATTCGATACCAGCTTGACAGCCGGATCGAGCACGCCACCGACAAGCACATTGAATCCTTTGCATGGCACGATCACATGGTAGTTGCGTAAGACATGAATTCCCAGGGTTTCAAAATGTTGCGTCCAGGCACTTGCTCCTGAATAATAATCGTGATTACCCAATGCCAGATAAACCCGGCCTTGCGGCGCAAGCCTTGCTAAAGGCGCTACATGGGGAGCCAGGTCAGCGACTCGGCCGTCGACGATGTCACCTGTCAGGACCATAAGGTCCGGCGCCTGCTCATTTGCTAATTGAACGACTCGCTCAACGTAGGAACGTCGAATGGTTGGTCCGACATGCAGATCGCTGATTTGCACAATACGCCAACCATCGAGTTCAGCTGGCAAGCCTTCAATTGGTATATCCACTTCATGGATAAAGGGGCCACGCGCTGCGCGAACCGTTCCGGCAAGAATGGTTAAGACCGATAAGCCCCAAACTACGGCATTGCCAGGGCCAGACAGTAGTTCTTGCAGCTGCTCAAGCTGAAGACCAATTGAAACAAGCAGCAAAACATCGCGTGAAATCAAGAATAGAAACAGAAAGCTCAGCCAGCCTATACTGACGAAACTGACGATCTTAAAGGCTTGATCGAGCCAGGTCTCCTCTTGCCGTCCTCCTTGCCAATACAAAATTGGACTTAGCCAGACGGCAACGAAAGGGATGGCAAGGCTTACTTGAGCGATCAGGCTCTCTGTGAGGCGTGCTGCTGCATAGATATAAGTCAGAGCAACGAAGCTAGTCAGGATAAGAACAAAGGGATTGAAGTAACGATTCATCATCACACCATAAGTTATGACATCGATTCTTTTTGCGAAATACTGTATTGAATGCCAGGAAATCCATGATGAAGAGAGTCATATCCCGGGAAAAAACCCTCACTTGTTTGAGGATAATCCGCGAGATTCGGGTGAACTGCATATCTGATCAACTTTCACAGGTTGAAAACTTAAGACAGGCAGGTTTTCTCTGACACCTACCCGATATTTACTTTTACTCTGATGGGGCAAAGCTTTGCGATCAAGCCGTTTGCCAATGAGAAATACCGCTGCGTTCATTCTCCTCGGCCGCTAATGCTCTTTCTTCCGGTGTAGCATAATCGCGATCCCAGGCCATGATTTTTGGGGTCATTAGTTTATGCCACAACGGGGGGATCATCGCGATGATAATGGTCGTGAGATAACCACCAACCATCATAGGAGCGTCAGGAAACGGCTTAAGATCTTGATAAGGCACCTCGCCCTGCGCATGGTGATGCGAGTGCCGAGTCAGATTAAACATGGACCAGGAGCTGATACGTTTATTCGTGTTCCAGGAATGCCTAGGTTGAACGGGGGTTGAAGGGTGACGGACCATCCCATAATGTTCCATGTAGTTGACGATCTCTAACAGCGCTTTGGCCCAAAGAGCGCAAAGAATAAAATAGAGGCTAGCTTGCCAGCCGCTCATGCTCCAAGCTGTAACGATCAGCACCAAGCTCATGAGATAGCCGCGAAGCAAAGCATTGTGCCAAGAAAAAACACCTTGACCACGGCGCCGTAAGCGCCTTTTCTCGATCTTCCAGGCACTGATATTGCCCTTGAAGGTCGAAACCAAAATATGCGTATAAACGTTACGACCACGGGGTGCGGTTGCCGGATCTTCCTTAGTCGATACATACCGATGATGACCATAGACATGTTCAATGGCAAACGAAGTGTCAAAACTGAAGGAAAGCAACCAGCGGCCGATGAACATGGAAGTGGGGTCCCAGGTGCGATGGGTCAACTCGTGAGCTGTAATCGTGCCGATCATGCCGATCATTAGACCAGTAAGAATGACTGCCGAAATATGGTGGCCGAAACTGGTTGCCTCTCGGGCGGCAATAACATCGTAAGAAGTGATTTGACTGATAAAGTGGCCAAAACCTAATGGATCACCGGAACTGACACTCCAAACTGAGGAAAAAACGATCAACATTAGTAGGGGTAAGGCGAGCCATAATTGTAAAGTCAAGATGCTCGGATGTCTGAATTCAGGCGTTGACGTGTCGTCGCCTGCTACGGCATCACCTAATACATAGAGTGAAACGATTAGTACGAATCCTGCGGTGATATAGCCGCCGCCTGCCAATATTGTGACCACGGAAAATAAGCCAATTGCATGGTAAAGAAAATACTTGAGATAGTGAAAGATGATCATAATACCCCCTTGAGCTAGCTTGGTTTAGAGATCTTGATGGGCAGCAAGATCGCTCGGATGCCTGCCACCAATAGTGTCATAACGTGTTGTAAATCGATCCGCATAAATATGATCGCGCGGTATGCCGGCTAATTGCAGGATGCTTACTGTTTTGTCGATCATCGCCGGCGGACCACACAAATACGCATGCGAATCCTTCTCCAGTAAGTCTTCGATTTGATCGGTTACCAAGCCTCGCTTACCAGTCCAGGAACTGGCGCCTTCTTCGTCGGAAAGCACAGGCATAAAACGAAAGGTGCTCTGCCAGCGCTCAGAGATGCTTTTGATGGCATTCAGGGCATATAGATCTTTTTCCTGACGGGCACCAAAGACTAAGGTGACAGAGCGTTTTAATTGAAGCCTTGCGCCTTCCTCAAGAATGGCCAGAATCGGTGCCAAACCACTGCCACCGGCAACAAATAAGAGTGGTGATTCCGCAGTGCGGAGATAAAAGTCACCTAGCGGTCCATCGACACGAACTCGTTGTCCTATTATATTACTCTCATGGACATGGCTGGAGAAAAGCCCACCAGGAACTTTTCTGACAAAAAAGCTGATTTGACTATCTGTTTGTGGAGGAGTGGCAAAAGAATAGCTGCGGTAAACCTGTTCGCAAGAAGCGATCGAAATCTCTGCATACTGGCCGGGCTTGTAAAGCAAGGTCTCGTCGAGTTGAATCACCAGGCGACAGATGTCAGCCGTTAAGGTTTGCCGGTCTATGACTTTGCCAGTGACGCTTCGCCTTTGCAACTGACGATCCATATCCACAAGCACTTCGATATCGCTTACTGGCACGGATTGGCAGGCTAAGATAAAGCCTTCGTCCAAGTCCTGATCGGATAAGACATAGGCAGTCTCAGTGAGTTCTTTGACGCGACCTGACACTAGCTTACATTTGCAAGTCGCACAGCCACCAACCCGGCAACTATGGGGAAAGTCGAAACCCTGCCGCAAGGCAGACTGCAATAGTGTTTCTTTCGGGTTTACCGTCAGTATTTGCGAGTTAATCGTAGCCGTCGTTGGTTTCTTTTTTGAAAAAAGTGAAAACATCGCTGCACCTGTAGCCAAAGTTAAACTGTTCAAGCTGGGCTTATTTGCTCCGGTAACTGTGATTGCTGTAAAAATTCGGCAAAAATCCCCTTCACCACATCTAGATATTGCGGATGTATATAAGGCTGGGTGAGGAACAAGATGTGATGAAGGAGTTCATGTGATGGTGTTTGAATGGGTTTTTCTGGAGCCGATTCGAGATAACAGTGCCAATAAATACTGACAATCCAAACACTATTTGCTAGCGCATGACGCTGGCTCTCTGCTTCTAAAGAAATAAAAACGCCCGCATGATTTAGTTGGAGAAACAGACTAGCCAGTTCCTTTTTAAAGCAAGATTGCAAATCCATATACTCATCGCGAATCAATGGGTCGCGGCGTAGGATGAGCGAGAGTTCAGAAAAAAAGAAGCGATAGCCGAAGATGATATTAAATACTACATGAACATACTGATTTAACAGTAGTAGGGGAGACAGATCACGATCTTCCCAGAGGCTTTCAATTTTAGTGCGAACTTGAGCAAAAATTTCCCGAATGATCGCTTCCTTATTAGGGAAGTAATAATATAGGTTTCCCGGGCTCATCTCGAGGTTTTCAGCGATATGATTGGTTGTGACTTCGGAAACGCCAAACTCATTAAAAAGCTGGATGCTACGATTGATGATCACTTCTGCTTTTTTTTGCCGCGGTGGCATATGAAATAATCCCTTCCGTCTATTTTTAGAGTAATTACTCTAAAAATAGACGGAAGGAAAGCACTGTTTCACCTTATGAAAAAAAATAAAGTGCCTTTTTGACTTAAACTTCCTCAGTATGCCAGATATCAGCTTGATAAAGTATAAGAACAGGAAACCTTGGAAATCCAAGTTTCAAGTTCGTGTACCGCTACTTTAATACTTGCTCGATAAGATGATCCATTTCTCTTCGCTGCTATTTGCTAATTGCGCAACAGCTTCTGCTCCTAAATATTCCTGGTATTGCTCCGGTGGTTTCTCATTTCGATCACCGGGGTTCATAAACACGGCAAGTAGTATGAGTATGGCAATGGAAGCAAAGATCACAATCAGTGTCCAAGGGGAAAATCCAAGACGCATGATCTGTTCACCTAGCCAATTTTTGTTTTGTGATCGCTGTTGTGGCATCGTTGACTCCTCGTTTGGCGGCACTAACAATCCATTGCACACCCAGCAAATACGATGCCAAAACACAAAGGACGATGGCTTGTGACTAAGTAATAGTTTGTAATCATCAGCAGGCAGGCAGGCAAGCAGTAAGCGAAGATTATTTTTTTGAACTTTCTTTTTCCATTTTTATTTCGGCAATGCGTTTAATAGACCAAATAATTAGAATACCTATCATGACGATCGAAGCTAAGATTAGTAAGTTTTTAGGGCTTGGATCACGAAGGACAGCTTCCAATTGCTCTCCAAAAAAAGCTAGAGTAACCGTGCCTGGTAGGTGAGCGAGAAAAGTTCCTGCAATAAAATCAAAATATCGCAAATGGATGGCGCCAGCAGCCGAGTTGACAACTGGATACGGAGCAATTGGTACCAGCCTGACACTTAAAACGGCACCGACTCCTCCTTTACGTAGCAGCTTACGAAGCTTGACAATGCGGCCAGTCTGGTAGTGTTGAAGCTTACTACCACCAAATTTATGTCCCAAAAAGAAAAAAACACTCGCTGAGCAAAGACTACCGGTAATAGCTAGCAGCCAGCCAATGAAGCCGCCGAATGTAATGATTACGGCTGCATTCAGTACCATATTTGGAAATAAAAAGAAATGAGCAATGATGTAGGTAGGGTAAACAAGGAAGGGAGTCCAGCCTTGATCCCGCATGTTTAAGAGTAGATTCTGCAGTTTCTCTTGTTCAGCGTATTCCTGAATTGGGCTATGTCGCCAAATGCTGAGAAAGATGATGATGATCGCACCGCCAACGACGACGGGCAAGAATCGCAATAACATAGTTTTCATCTTCTTGCGCATGATGAAATTCCCAGTGATCTATCTTGAGACAAGAGAAAACCGTTACGTTTGTATGACGAAAATAAACGAATAGACGGTCCCTATAAGTTCTGCTCGAAGTATCCAAAATTAATCGCAAGGTGTCAAAGAACGAGTTTTTTTGCCTGCACGACAGGCAAGACTTTCACCAAAGAGCAGAAAATGGTCAGTTTTACCATCGCAAAAATTCCGAAAGCGCATAGAATAGGAAAAGTTTGAGTGACGAACTAGATGAATATGATGTGAGGAATTGAACAGATAGAGAATTACTTAATGAAAAACATGCAAAAAAAATCTCAGAACTCCTTACCAAATTTACGATCTCAACATCCATGGAAAAGGATCGAAGAGCTGATAAAAAACAGCAAGCAGAAAATTCTAAAGCCAGGTTTCAATTGCTGGACATGCGATCATGCTGACCGTGTATCTTTTTTAATTGACACTGCTATTTATCATCATGCGTTTACTAAAGCTGTCTTACAGGCAAAAAGGTCGATTTATATATCTGGTTGGGATATAAAAACGTATACAAAAATCAGAGACATTGACAAGCCTTATGAAACCATCGCTCTTATTGATCTATTAAACCAGATTTTAGAAAAAAATCCTCATCTCCATATTTATATCCTTTGTTGGAAATGGACTGTCTTGTTTCTTCCTGATAGAGAGTTCTTGGCTGCCATCAAATGGCGCATTAAAAGTCATAAGCGGCTACACTTCCGATTTGATTCAATGCATCCGATGGGCGGCAGTCATCACCAGAAACTAGTCATCATTGATCAAGTCATGGCGTTTTGTGGTGGAATTGATCTGACAGATGAGCGCTGGGATACACCAGGCCACGATATCAAGTCTCATCACCGGCATAATGCCAAAGGAAAAACATATCGACCCCATCATGATATTCAAATCGCTATCGATGGACCGGTTGTTAAAAGTCTAAGCAGTTTGTTTCATGAGCTTTGGTATCGCTGCACCGGCGAGCATCTGGAATATCACAGACCAATACCATCGCCTTGGCCTCACAGTTTAAAGACCCATTTACTTCAAGTGACGCTGGGAATTTCACGAACTTTTCCTTGGAAATCATACGAGGTCAAGAATCTCCTGAGTGATGCCATTCGATCGGCGAAGGACTATATTTATATTGAAAACCAGTACTTCAGCTGGGTTGGAGCATTTGAATTATTGGGACGTCAACTGCTGAAGCCAAAAGGGCCAGAGATCATTATTATCCTTCCTCGGTTTTATCGAGGTAAAATGGAAAAACTGGCGATCGGTAAGCTGACAGCACAGCTAATCGAGGCGCTACGATCGCTAGACCTCTATCATCGGCTTGGCGTTTTTTATCCCGATCTAGGGGAAACTTCCCTAGATAATGCCATCAAAGTTCATTCAAAAATACTACTCGTTGATGGCAAATTTGTAAAAGTCGGTTCGGCGAATTTTAGCAATCGCTCCATGAGCATCGATACTGAATGTGATATTGCGTTAGAGTCCGACGGCAATTCACGAACTGAATCATGTATCGAATCCTTACTTTTTGAGCTGTTAGCGGAGCATCATGGTTGCCAAAAAGAACTGCTTAAAAAAGAAACGAAGAAAACCGGATCAATATTGACAGCAATCAAGAATACATCGGGCGATCGACTTAGAAAATTGGAGCCACTTCAATTCCCAGCCAGTCGTTTGTTCAAGAGTTTTTCTCCACTTCTCATGGCAGTAGATCCGCCAGCATCTTGGTGGTTTATGGCTAAAAACTGGCGGACATCTTATCAGTATTATCAATTTTTAAAGAAGATTCGCCTTCTGGGGATCAAGAATCATGCTGAACTTGAACTTGAACTTGAACTTGAACTTGAACTCGAACTGAAGAGGGAGGCTGAAGAAGATCAACAAAGGATCCATGGCGTGGATCTTGATATGGAGGATAAGTCCTGAAGATCCGACATATAGCGATTTTGGGAGGATTAGTGCTTGTGTTGACAGCTTGTGTGGAACAGATGTTTATTTTTTTTCCAACGCGTTATCCCATGGGACATTGGCAACCTCAAGGACTTCAATTCGAAGATGTTTGGTTCGAAACGGAAGATGGGGTCCGTTTGCACGCCTGGTACATTCCTGCTGCTGAAGACTCCGAGGTCTTGATTTTTGCCCATGGCAATGCTGGTAATTTGAGTGATCGCCTGGCTTTGGTGCAGACTCTCCATAATGATTTAGGATTGTCGGTTCTAATATTTGATTATCGAGGTTATGGACGAAGCGAAGGAAGTCCCAGTGTTCAAGGAATTCTAAAAGATGCAAAAGCGGCACGCAAATGGCTCACAGCTAGAGTCCAGCGTAAACCTGAGGACATAATTTTGATGGGACGGTCTCTAGGTGCTTCGGTTGCGGTTCACATGGCGGCTGAATCCGGAGCACGTGCTTTGATTTTGGAAAGCGCCTTCTCTTCATTTAAAGATGTGGCAGATCGCGTTTATCCCTGGCTACCTGCGCGATTCCTCTTGAGAAACGATATTCAAGCTGATGTCCTTATTCGTGATTACCATGGCCCCCTGTTTCAGAGTCATGGCATGGCAGATAGCATGATTTCAATTAATTTGGGACGTAAGATCTATGAAGCAGCTCACGAACCAAAAGAGTTTATAGCATTGCCGGGTTTGGATCATAATGATCCTCCACCGCCTGACTATTATGACAAGTTGGATTCGTTCATAAAAAATCTAGCAAAATAGGGGGATATTCCCCCCCACGTAGGTCTCATACTCTGCAACTTATCAGCGATTTCGAGTCATCCACACACTTTTTCATCATTGAGCTTTTTCTACACTATGCATAAGTTAAACGTTTTTTTTGCCTCCCTGCTTGAGCTTTGTCAGTTTCGTTTTCAAGTCCCAACAAATGAGAAATGCCATAGCGATTGTGGGAAACTAGATTATAGACAAATTGTCCCAGTACTCGAACGACTTGTGTTCTTAAGAGTGGGAGAAGCAGGCGAAAGAAACGTGAACGTGAAGCTATTAGTTCGGCAACAGCGTCAAACGCAGTCAGTCGACGGTTATCAGGCGTAACAAGGGTAACTTTTTTTTGTGCTTCTTGCGCGTTGATCATCGGCCAACGCGCAAGCTCACGACGATCATTGACATCGATAAAATTTAAACACGGATATTGCCCCATCTTTTGTAAGATCCGACGGCTGCGTCGGCAAATAGGACAGTCAGCATCATAAAAAACGGTATAGGAGAGGTCTCCCTTGTTATTTGTTTGATGATTTGTCTTCATCATGACTCCTTGCTGTTCACATCATTCAGGATTTATCCCGACATCTCCATTTCATTAGATTTCCTGTAATGTTGCAATGATCTTTCTAACCAATCACAACTTATCAGAGAGACTTCTTTTAAGGCGCCAGGTTCTTCAAATAAATGGCCGGCATGAGGAATGATTCGAGTCTCTTTTTTTGCTGACAACGCTGCAAAAATGGATGGTGTCAAGCTTCGAATGGTATGGTCATTGGCACCTATAATGAATAAAGTCGGGGCTTTAATCTGCTGCACATAATCTTGAGCCAAGTCAACGCGGCCACCCCGAGAAATAAGGGAAAATACCTCTTGCGGCTTTTTTGCTGCTGCGATCATTGCTGCGGCTGCGCCGGTACTTCCACCGTATAATGCAATGGGCACAGCACGAAGCGGTTCAAAATGCTTTAACCAGTCGATTGTTTTGACCAATCGATCTGCTAGAAGATCAATGTCAAATCGATATTGAGCAGTTTCTTCATCAATCTCAGCTTCTTCTTTCGTTAAAAGATCAATAAGCAGACTGGCAAAGCCCGAAGATTGAAAAACGGCAGCCGTATATTGATTGCGCGGGCTGTGACGACCACTACCACTACCATGGGCGAAAATAACAACGCCTTTGCAATCAATCGGTATTGTGATGTCGCAATAGAGTTCGATATTTGGTGAATCTAAAGAAATGATATATTCTTTAGTTTCCATGAAGACCTCCGCATCATCTGAATAGCTATTGGCGAATGTCGGATTTGAAACCCAATCCAACTGACTCTAAATATTATGTAGGTAATAGTATATGAGTTATTTATGGTGAGCCGTTTCTTCGGCTCACCTGAAAAAAGCAGAATCAGTATAACAGGTAAAATGTAGCAATATCTTAAGAAATTTCAGAATTCAGGAACTCAGAGACATACCTATAATTACGATAGATCCAAGGCAAAGTAATAATGAGATTATGGCAAGGACACCATCGTTGGAGATCAATGATAAGCTAAAGATGCTAACTGCGGCACCAACGATTGATATAGCAAATGGCACGATCTCAAGCGCTGGCGATACAAGCGATAAAATCAGGCATAAGCTGGCGATGAGATACATGGCTTTGCCTTGGGTGAATTTTGTCAATCGAGGTTTTAGATGGCGATCAATGTATACAGCAATGGGGCGAATTTTATCTAATGCTTTCTGGAGTTTCTTACGTGAAATTGATCGACGTAGTAAAAATTGTGGTAGCCAAAAATTAGAGCGGCCGAGCAGTAACTGGCCCGTGATTAATAGCATCATGATTCCTGTTAAAGTTGGCACTCCAGGAATTCCACTTAATGGTGAAAAAGCGAGCAAACCGGGTATGAGAAGCATTGGTCCGAAGGATTTTTGTCCAGTTGCCTCAAGGACCATTCCGACACTGACTTGCTCATGTTCTTTACAGACTTGCACCAGGCGATCAATCAGATCCTCCAGATTTGAAATTTCGCTGTTTTCGCTCATAGTCTGCCTCGAATTCTGGCAGTTAGCTTGAGTTTAGAACCCACAAGTGGATTACGGAATGCAGGGTCCTTTTGCTGCTTGGCCATAATTATCTCCTTAAAGGCCTGGTGCGACTTAACACGTTTATCTTATTATTTGCAGCAAGTTAAATGCCAATATCCCTCTTCTCTTTTCTATCCGGATTAGACGCTGCAATGATGACGCTACCTCTATATCTTTCGCTTGTATGGACTTTCGAGAAACGATGGTGCCCATATTTTGTCAATTCTAAGCACAGTTGTTGTTATTTTTGGTAGCCTTTGCCTCCCGTACCGCCAAAGCATAGCTTCACACATCGGCTAGGATATGGCTTCGCAGTCAGCGTATCTTTATTTTAACCATTTGAAATTATTGAGATCAATATGATATTGCGTCAAATGATCGTTTCAAAATAGCACATCACAGGTACTCCCTCCCGAAAAAGCCTGCCCATGGAAACAATGGCACACAAGTTGATAGAAAGAGCGTTCCAAGCCGGTCGCAGGGCTTGACTGGCAATGATTTGGGGAAAGGTGCTTGGCATGATAAGAGCTTTCATTTTAGCTCTGATGATCACTACCGTCGCAACCGCTGGCGAGGATCATCATTGGTTTGATCAATATGATCCGCAGGATCATATTTCTCAATCGTTTGCTGATGGCTTTGATGCTACCGGTTACCGCATCCTCGGAACGGCTGTAGTCGCAAGTTTGCTTGCGCGCAACCATGATGAAATCGTTCGCGACAAGTATCGAGGTGATCAGGTTTTTAGCCGTGATGTTTCAACATTTGGCGCATACTGGGGCAGTGGTGTACCCGGAATATTGCTCGCCTCTACCCAGCTCTATTTTGATACAGAAAATGGCATTGCTCATGCGGAAAGCCTGGCTTTAACTTCAGCAAGTCATTTATCACTTGTTCTGTTAACTCGTCGATCCCGTCCCGGCAATCCTAAAGAATGGAATTCGTTTCCATCCGGCCATTCATCAAGTGCCTGGGCGACGGCGACATCGCTTTCCTATGCTTATGGTTGGAAGATTGGAATACCTGCTTACACAGCGGCTATCGCAACGATGGCAGGTCGTATCAATGATGACCGGCACTGGCTTAGTGATACCGTTGCTGCTGCCTTTTTAGGCTTTTTCTGGGGTCGGGCAACACATTTTCATCATCAAACATCCTCAACGGATATCACATTTCACCCAGTGGTAGTGGAAGATAAAGTAGGATTGGGATTGCAGTATGACTTCTAAGTTGAATCGGATGATCTTTTTCTGTGGAATTTTGAGTGGCTTTTTCTCGTTTATTGCTACTAAAACAGCCTTTGCTCAAACTCTAGCCGGAAAGTTTGCTTACCAGGAAAGAGAATTTAGTCTTGTTGAGCAGGTC
Source organism: Oligoflexus sp. FD111 (assembly GCA_048816425.1). Taxonomy (GTDB): domain Bacteria; phylum Bdellovibrionota_B; class Oligoflexia; order Oligoflexales; family Oligoflexaceae; genus JBMDZZ01. The sequence continues at coordinate 27,844 of JBMDZZ010000012.1, read as the reverse complement.
GAACATGTAAGCGTTGTTTATGCAGTAACCTGGGTTGTCTATCCAGTTTTTCAACCCGATATCATGGCGGGAAAGCGTGGCTCCTGGCAAGACTACCGCAATAACTTTGGCAGAACTGTCTTTGATCAAGATGAGCCGTTTTGGAATGGACTGGTCCACCCGCTTTCCGGAAGTCAGCTATATTTATTTTATCGCGGATTAGGTTATGAACGCTCACATAGCTTTTTGATGACCTTTATATCCAGTACTCTTTTTGAATACACAGTGGAAATTTACAGCGAACCTGCCAGCATTCAGGACCTTTATCAAACTCCGGTGTTTGGCACGACTTTGGGTTATGGGCTTGAAATCTTAAGTGTCGATTTATTAAACCGCGATTCTGCCTTTGCCAATTTTATGGGAAGGATCGTCAATCCCATGTCTTACCTCGTGGACTCAACGACCTACAGTATGACGCCGGTGACCAATTTAAAAGATTATTATGGTTTTCAACTACGTATGGAATGGTAGAGATATGTGGAAGTTCATCTTGTTTTTCTTGCTGAAATGGAACCTTATGCTGTCTGGGCTATCTTATGCAAATTCAGATAATTTAGACTTTTTAGTAGGCGTCAGCCCGGGGTTTTTGAATGTTCGTACCCCAAGCGATACCGGCGCAAACTATACAGCTATAGGTCTGTCGACGGGCATTTCTTATAAGCTTGGGCAGCACAAAATCGGCATGATGTCGAAGGTCTTATTTGGTCAGAAAAATAACGGACAAGACGTTATGTTAAGTTCCTTGAGTATGGAAACGGATGAAAGAATTCAATTCAGTAACTTTACCCCCTACTATCAGTATAATCCTAGTTTTTTAAGTCGAATGGATAGCTCCTATTTCATCAAACTGGGCACGACTTCAACCCTGACAACCTTTCGCTTTAGAAAGCAATACGATGAAGACAAGAAACCCATCCTGCGGAAGAGCACTATGTCAGGTCGTGGAATCGATGTATCTGTTGGTTGGGAGCGTGGTTTGCATGAAGGCTCAAAACTATACGAAATCGCGATCAACTATATACAAGTCAACCCTGGTAAACCTAAGCTTGTCGATGTCACTGATTTTACAAATGCCATTACCTTAACAAGGGTCGATGAGAGGCCGATCGAGAAAGTACAAGTATTTATGTTGAGCTTCAATCAAAAGCTATTTTAAAAGCTGTGACACTCATAGCTTGGGTCAAGCTCACTCAGAGTCACTAGCAGAGTTACAGTCCGACTCGTTAAGCGGCATTCCAGATTCATACCAGGCGATAAACTGATTGGCATCTGAGGTGGGTAAGGTAAAGCTTAGATTGCGACTACGAATCCTTGCGATCGAAGCATCAGCATTTTTTACAAATTCCTGATAAGAATTTAGTTTGATGTCGTCCCAGGCGAACTGATCGTTATGACAAGATTCACAATAATGAAGGGCAAGCCTCTCCACTCGGAAGTTCCATGAAGGAATACCTAGGTCCTGACAGCTTAATGGTGTTGTCTGGCTGACTTCGTCCTGGCATTCGTTTGCTTGTAGGCAAGTTTCTTCTTGAGTTTCCTTAGTGGAAGTCTGGGTAGTCTGAGCCATCTCTTTTTCCTGCTGACAGGCAAGCAGAAAAAATGACAAGGTCCAAACAAAATAAAAACGGCGTTTGACTTGAGCCATAACATGGATTCCAATTTTTAACTCTCACAGCAATTCTATGCTATGCAATGACAATGCCACCTGAAGCTTAAGTCTCTGATCTTATGTATGATTCATGGATAAGAAAAAGTGTATCTGGAATACCTATTATATCACCGGCTTGGGCATGGTGAGATTCCCGTCTTTGCTCAGTAAGAGTTTCGTACCTTACGGTAAGTCTGCTTTGTATGCTGTACAAAGCTTTGGCACTGTCGAAGCTTAACACTATGATTCTGCAAAAATCATCAATGTAAACCAATTTTCATGTGCACTCCGCAACTAATTGCGGCATCTTACAAGCTTCTTGTTTAAACACGTTTAAGTCAAAGTGAAGATTTTTACCTTCTAATACATTAAATTTCTAGTGTCGATCCATCTTTGGAGTGAAGTAGCTCTGGATGTATTACCCAATTGCCTGACATATTTCACTGGTGACCTTCATACCTACGACCACTTTGTCTAGCCTTGCAATCATGCAAGCAGCTTTATAGGCTGAAATGAACTTATTAGCGGCAATAGCTGTTCTAAAGGTACTCATCATGCAGGCAAAAACTTTAACGGCAGATGCGCAGATTAAAGAAATAAAAAGAGCTCCACCCAAGCCCTCTCTTTCTTTGTTTGATGCCACAGCTCTCATCGTCGGGGTTGTCATCGGCGTTGGTATATTTGAAACACCAGCGCTTGTTGCGGCAAACTCAAGCAGTGGTATCATGATGCTTTCTCTCTGGTTCTTAGGTGGAATCATATCCTTGATAGGAGCATTATGTTATGCAGAACTAGCGACGGCTTACCCAGATGCCGGAGGAACCTATCATTACCTGAAAAAGGCTTTAGGTAAAAATGTAGCCTTCCTTTTTGCCTGGTCACGTATGACGGTGATCCAAACCGGATCGATTGCCTTGCTAGCGTTTATATTTGGGGACTATCTGGCCCAAATTTGGAATTTTGGGCCAGCATCCAGCGCATTATATGCTGCCGCCATGATTATCATCTTTACCGCTTTAAATTTGTTGGGTGTCAGGCAGGGGAAAACAACACAGAATGTATTGACCTTAGCGCAGATTTTAGGGCTAATGTCGATCGTCTACATCGGTGTAAGTAGCAACACGATTTCCACATTGATTTCTACTAGTGAGCCCTTGAATTCAAAAAATATCGGTCTTGCGATGGTATTTGTTTTGCTCTCCTATGGTGGTTGGAACGAAGCAGCATTTATATCCGCAGAAATTAAAAACCGCGATCGCAACATTCTCCGATCACTGGTTTTAAGTTTAAGTATCATCACGCTTATCTATTTACTCATCAATTTTGCGATGCTTCGAGGACTTGGTCTTGAGAATATGGCCGAATCATCAGCAGTAGCCGCCACCCTTTTGCGGCAAAGCTCGGGCGAAATGGGAGCCATCTTTATCAGCATCCTAGTGGCAATTTGCGCCTTAGGTTCGAGTCATGCGACGATTTTTACCGGTGCTCGGACAAACTACGCGCTGAGCCAGGATTTTCGACTCTTCCGTTTTATGGATCATTGGCAGGAAAAATCATCGACGCCGCAAGCTGCGCTTTTATGTCAGGCATTGATAGCTTTGGCTTTGGTTTTTCTTGGCTCCATGACCAGAAATGGCTTTGAAACCATGGTGGAGTATACGGCTCCAGTTTTTTGGTTTTTCTTTCTGCTTTCGGGACTTGCGCTGATTGTTCTTAGAAAAAAGGAACCACATCAAAAAAGACCTTTTCGGGTTCCCTTATATCCACTGACACCATTATGTTTTATCTTTGTATGCGCTTACCTACTATATTCGAGCCTGGTTTACACCGGTATAGGAGCTCTTGTCGGCATCAGTCTTGTAGCTTTAGGCTTACCAATCTTGTGGTTAAATCAAAAAATGTTTGAATAACACCTGAGCAAAGGGAGAGTGCTATGAAAGTAATTCTAAGTATGGCATTGTTTGGGCTAATTTTTTATGGAACAGCATTTTGTCAGGAAGGTAGCCGAACTCCGAGCGAGTCACCTTCAATATCAATGAATCTGGATGCAAGTCAGGATGATATTAAACCACAAGAGCGGGAGGCTGATGTAGTCTACGTACCGACACCTCAGGAAGTGGTTGACCTCATGCTGAATCTGGCAAAAGTTTCCAAAAACGATGTGGTCTATGATCTTGGTAGCGGTGATGGTCGGATCCCAATTACAGCGGCAAAAAAATATGGAGTGAAGGCAACTGGTATTGAAATTCGTCCGGAATTGGTCAAGGAAGCCAGAGAGAATGCAGAAAAAGAAGGGGTCGCTGACAAGGCGCAGTTTATGCAACAGGATCTCTTTAAAACGGATTTCAGTGAGGCTACGGTGGTAACACTCTATCTACTACCAAGTTTAAATGTCAAGTTACGACCTAAATTGTTGCAGGAGCTGAAACCAGGCAGTCGCATTGTATCGCACGCTTTTGATATGGGCGAATGGAAGCCTGATCAAGTTGAAGAGCTAAATGGTAAGCGGGTTTATTTATGGACGGTGCCGAAAAAAGTGCCAAAGAATTTATTATAAGTACGGCCGAGGCGGCAAGTTTTTTTTCTCCGCTATAAAAACTATAGCGAAGAAAAAAACATAAACTTTTAAACATGATTCAATTAATTATTCCGCCTGGCAATTCTTGCTGAAGTAATTACTTGTCGTTTCTTGAATCTTCTGAACTTCTAGGCTTGATAAAGTACTTTCTTTTCCATTGATTACTGTTTGGCAGGAGGCATTGTTTCCGTGTGCTGTTAAAAAGGCCTTTGCGCTATTCATCGAAGCTGACCATTTCTCGCATGCTGTTTCAATATTGGGGTTAATGATTGATTGTGACGCTTGCTTTAGGACATTTTCATAGTCTGTGCGAAAGGCTTCTGAGCAGCTAGCGCTTTTGGCTTCACTATTGTCTTCGCTTGTTGATCCGCAGGCACCTAGTAAAGTGACAATTAAGGTGAGATATATAAACTTCATAAAAAATCCTCAAAAATTACAGGAATAGATCCAATCTTCGCGAGTGCAAATTACTTGAAAGGGTATAAACAAGTCAATATGAAATACTAAAATAGCGCGGTTAAAATAATAAGCATCTGTAATTATTATTTTTTTAATGAGCTTGCTGGGTCTAATCTGATAGCTTGACTTAATTATAAAGACGCGATCGTAACCGCTATCTGGAGTCAGGTTTTGTCGAGCGGGTTTTGGAAACGATCGTGACTTATGATCCTGTGGCTGATGAAAGCGAAATTGAAATTAATCGATATAATTATACCTATGAGCTTTTCGAAGAAACTTGCGAATAGAGTTAAATATCATACAATATTTCGTGTTAATGGAAATTTATATTGACGCCGCCAAGAATTGCTTGCTAGTCTCTATGTCATCATATTCATAAAATGTGGAGCCCCAAGTGAAGGCTGAGCGACCCGGCACAGGCAGGAGAAATTCCCTTTGCTTGGCATTGACGTTTTTGCTTCTATGGCACCCTAAAAGCTTTGCGAGCTCTCCAGAATCTTTGCCAGCAGATATAGAATTGCATGAATATTCACCCTATCGCGATATCAGGTGGGAACTTGGCCTTGCCTTTACCGGGATCACTTTTTGGGGAGTCAACCGCTGGAAATGGTTTCAGCGCAGCATGCATGCCCGCAACGAGTATGGTTTTAGCAAATCTTCCAGCACAGGTGGTTCTGATAAAACAGGACACTATGTTAGTTCTTACTTTCTAGCCCAATTTTTAAGTCATCGCCTACGGGAAAAATCCTATGATGATTTTACGGCAGCTTTTTACGGCTCGACTGCGGCCCTGGCTTTAATGACTTGGATAGAGATTGGTGATGCTACCTGTCGCTATGGTTTATCCATGGAGGATCAGTTGGCCAACTCTCTGGGTGTGCTAACATCTTATCTGCGCACTGCTTATCCTCAGATCGCCACCAAACTGGACGTGCGCTTGGAATACTGGCCAGGTTCTGCTACCGATCAAAACACGGATCTGGTCGCCGACTATTCCGCAATGAAACATCTATTGGCTCTCAAAATCGGTGGTTTCGATGTATTCAAACGCAGTCCCATGCGCTTTGTTGAATTGCATTTAGGCTATTACTCAAGGGGGTATCGTAGCTTTGATGATCACGCAAAAGAGCGCGTTTTGTATACCGCTTTGGGTCTTGATTTCTCAGCTCTGCTAAACCCAGTCCTGCCGAAGGGCTGGGCGAAGGTTTTTCAGTATTACCAACCACCACGATCTTACCTGGAGCGCAGACTGGTTTACTTTAAGGATGATTAGCGGGCGTATTTGATCCCCGGCAATGTCTACAACTGTTTGAAGTTTAGACAGGGTCGGTTGGGCATGGCCCGGTCGGTTAGTTTTATTTTTCTAATGAAAACTTAAGCTTACCTAATAAGCGTGGCAATCATTTAACGAAATAAATTTCTACCATGAGGAATGGAACTTGCACAAACTCCAGTGAGAGAGGGTGCAATCCTTCTTTGTCGCCTTAATTTCTTGTTGCTGTTGTATTTGTTGTTGTGGAAAAGGTGAAACTCATGAAGCGTCATTGTTCTATGGTTCTGGCCGTTCCTTTTACTTTGTTGCTGATAGCTGCGACGCTGTCGATCCTCGATCAAATCGTTTGGCGCTTTCAGGCGGATGCCCTGCTCAGCAGTTCATTCCTCTTCAAGACTGAGACTGACGATCAACTGATGACAATCAACGAGAATCCACCTGTGTCGCTCAGAAAGCTGGATCTTGGGCTTGAGATCAAACCCTTGCTGGCGCAACAGTTTGCGGTAGCGCCGGTTGTCCCAATCTCATATGAAATCACCGAAGGTTATCAGCCGTTGCTTAAAGCGCGGCCTTTAAATCCAGAAACCTATGCGATAGCTGGCTCTGAAGATATTAAAATCCAGTTTTCCTTTCTTCATCAGTTTTTCCAATCGCTACCCATTTATGGTTCATATACCTTTCGCGGTTTTTGGCTGCAGCAGGAGAACTCGGCCCCTTTCAAAGATATCAATCACCATCCGGATCTTTTCTTTCGTGTGCAGGATATGGATATCGGCATTGAGCATGAATCCAATGGTACGGATAATGATTCTGTGGATTATCAGGGAGTCACCCGACGCTCCCGATCTTTGCAGCGGTTCTACATCCGGCCAAGTTTGCAATTGGGAACCTGGACTTTTGTAGCCAAGGCTTCCGCTCCCATATATGTGCAAGGGCCAACCGACTACCATGATTACATGGGATTTATCGACCTAGGTATCCGCTACTACCACCCGGCCTTTGAGTGGCAAAGCTATGTGCGACGGGGAACTAAGGGCGGACGGATTGAGTCCAATCTTTCGCTTGATCCGATATGGTGGTTTGATTCTGCAATGGCTTTGAAAAACCGGACAAAACTTATGATTCAATACTTTGATGGCTATGCCGACAACCTTCTTGACTATAATAAGACCAGAACCAACCTGCGAGTTGGGCTGCGCTTCATTCAGTAGAGTTATGCAAAATCAATCTAAAGTTCTTCCTTTCCGTCAAGGAAGGCAGACTAAATGAAAGAACTATACTTCTAGGTAGTCAATGTTTGTGTTGACCGAGTATTTGATAAAAGTTAAGCTCTTATTCATTCAAGTTGCAAAAAACGAAACGGTAAAAGCATAAGCAAGGTTTTGGCATGGGTTGCTGTCAAAGGAGTCTGTCTAGCGATGATTAAGCTGCACAGCGTCCTGATATTGCTTTTTCTGATTGTGCTGCAACCAGCCCAAGCAAACGATGCGCAAGAGGTGGAATCATCGGCGGAAACTGACGTCTATGATCCTCGCAATGATCATCACCAGCAAACAAGCAATCCAAGATCCGGCTTAGAAGTTGAGCCCTTCGGGAATTTTCTATTCCAAGGACAATTTGCACATCAATCGTTCACAGGCTTCAATCCGGACTATCAGATCAACATCGGTGATCAAATCACTGTCAGACTTTGGGGGGCGGTGGAGTTTGATCAATCTCTGGTTGTGGATCGGCAGGGAAATATATTTCTGCCAGGAGTAGGGCCTGTGCCGGTAAAAAACGTGCGCAATAGCCAGCTACAGCGGGTTATCAACCAGCATGTCCGGAAAGTTTTTCAAAAAAATGTTCATACCTATACCAGTCTCACCACCAATCAATCAGTGAAGGTCTATGTGACCGGATTTGTTCATAAGCCCGGTTTGTATGCCGGCTTAAACACTGATTCCATCCTATATTATTTGGATAAAGCCAGAGGCATTGACCCCGAGCGTGGCAGCTTCACTGATATCCAGGTGATGCGTTCAGGCAATGTCCTTCATCAAGTCAATCTTTATACTTTCATCCTCAATGGGTCCATGCCGACGATTCAGTTTCAAGACGGCGATACCATTCTCGTTAATTCTCGCCACTCGACGGTAAGAGTGACGGGTATGGTGCAGAACGAAAACGACTTTGAACTCAAAGAAAAACAGATCTCTGTGAAAACCCTGTTGACTTACGCTAAACCAAAAGACAAGGCGACCCATGTGCGGGTGCTGCAAAATTTAGGCTTGGAAAAGAAGTTTTCCTATTTTGCCTTGGATAAACTGCAGTCTTTCAATTTATCACCCGGCGATCAAGTTGAGGTCCTGAGCGATCAGACTCTCAACAACATTAGCGTTCGGATCCAGGGTGAACACGACGGGGTAAAAGAGGCCATTTTTGCCAGGGGTACGAGCCTTAGTGAAGTGCTGGACAGCATTCAATATACGTCGCTTTCAGATCGCCACAATATTCAGCTTTTCCGCAAAAGTATCAAAGAAGTGCAGAAAGAGCGGCTGCATCAATCGCTGAGTATCCTGGAAAGGAGTATTCTGAGCGCCAACCCTGCAAGTCGTGAAGAAGCTGAATTGCGTGCCAGAGAGGCGGAAATGGTTCTCAAGCTGATTGAGCGAGCGAGAAAGTTAGAGCCGACAGGTCAGGTAGTTTTAGCGCGTGGTGAAGAACGGCGCGACATGATCCTGGAGTCTGGTGATATCTTGCATATTCCACAAAAAACTCAAGTTGTCATGGTGCATGGCGAAGTGCTCTTTCCGAATGCGGTCGCCTTTAGTAAAGCCGACTCTGTCGCCAAATATATCACCCGGGCGGGCGGTTTCACCCAAAGAGCGAACCAGGGGCATATCGTCGTTTTACATCGTGACGGCTCGTTTTCTGTGCAGTATGGGGGATGGTTTAGTTCCAACGTCGATATTCAACCTGGTGATGAAATCTTTGTCATTCCAGAAGTGGATACCAAAACTTTGCAGCTTGCCAAAGATATCGCCCAGATTCTCTATCAGATCGCTGTGACCACCAAAGTCGTCTTGACCATATAATCAGTTGAAAAGAGGTGAGGCTATTGCGATTACCACGGCCGCAATTGACCAGACATCTCCTGCTACTAGTTGGTGTCATGTTTTCGCTGCCAGGCTGGGCTCAAAATCCAGCCTGGCAGCCAGTTGCGGATGAACCGTCGGAGCTAGTCACGCGAGCTGACGGCTCCCCAAGAAATGAAATTCGCATTTATCGCTATAAGCCATTCTACATCCGCTTTGCCAATCCCCGTTCGAAACTGCAAATCAGTCTGGCAACCGCGCTCTTGCCCGGAGTGCCGCTTTTTGCAGGCTACAACCAGCGGATTGTCTGGCAGCTACTAGAGAAGTCCATCCCCATTGAAGAGGTGCAGTTTCAGCCGGATATGTTCTGGCGAATCACTGGTCTGTTTTCCGACACGTATAGCGACATCGGGATGGAGCACATATCTAATGGACAAAAGGGTGAAAATTCCCGCTCATTCTTCCGTCTGTTCCTACGTCTGCAGTCACATAAAAGATTTGCACGATGGCTGCTCGCTTCGCAATTCCGGCTCATGTCAAACTTTGGCAAAGGCGGTGGTCTAGAGGGCTATGATCGGTACACAGGCCTGTGGCAAAGCGTGCTAGATCTGGGTCGGCTTGATGAATCAGGCAGGCAGCAGACATTCGGAGTAAGTATCGGCATCGCACTTGGCGGGGATTACGGCTTGGACTGGCGCTACGGAAGCCAGTTTGTGCAGCTAAAATTTGATATCAGTCCTGTTAGCGACCCATTCTTTCTGTTGCTACGTGCGGAGTGGGGCTATGGCGAAACGTTAAAAGTCTATGATCGCTATCATCGTAGTCTGCAAATGGGAATCGAATTTTAACGGAAATTATTGCACATCCACCCCGGTACGCTATTTCGCACTCGGATTCCGAAGAATCATGAGGAGTAAGGCTTACAAGGAGCCCTTAAAACACTACCAGAAATATATTTCCTATAATACAATGTTTATATTGACTGCTGTAATGCCCAGGGCTAATCTTTTAGTAAATCTAAGTATTAGTATAAACTAGCTAAGGTCATGCAAGTCATTCTCATGAAATGAGCAGAAGCTATATCATGATCGTGTCTGCGGAATGCTTTTTATTTACACATAGCAAATCGAGCGGTTTGGGGTAGGAATGGAGTTTGTCACTCAATCACGGGCATTGGCAAATTTGCCGAATATCGAGCGATTTCTTGGTGCCAAGATTCGCTATCGAGCATGGCTAAGCTGTGAAGACAATCAAACATTCGTGACTTGGGGTCGTAAAATCGAAGTCGAGTCAATTGAAAACAAGGCCAGGCAATGGTCAATACCCTTATACCGGCTGGAAGATGGCTTCATTGCTTATCTTCGCCACCCTGAAATCATGAAACAGCCATTTTCGATCATCATTGACCGCAGCGGAATTTACTACGACAGCACCCAGAGCAGTGATTTGGAAGACATCCTAAACCAAATGCCGCAATCATTCGGTGCGGCACAACTTGAGCGTAGCAAGAACATCATCGCCACACTAAGACGGTTGCGGGTCAGCAAGTATAATCACCAAAATCAGATGCACCTACCCGATGATGAAGACTGCGAGCGGGTTTTGTTGGTTGACCAGTCCTACATGGATCGTTCGGTGCATTTTTCCGGTGCCACAACAGACACCTTTCACCAAATGGTCGAAGATGCCATCGCCAATCACCCGAAGGCAAAGATTTATGCCAAGCTGCACCCGGACTATTACCTGGCAGCTAAGGGCAGCTATTTATCCGGCAATTTGCCATCACAGATCAAGATATTACCGGCAGGTTTAAATAGCTGGAGCGTTTTGGAGCATATGGATCAAGTATATACCGTTAGCTCACAGCTCGGTTTTGAGGCCTTGATGCTGGAAAAAAACGTACATTGCTACGCCAAGCCCTTTTATGCCGGCTGGGGATTAACGCAAGATCGTTGCAAATTGGATCGTCGAACCGCTCGCTTAAGTCTAGAGCAACTGGTCTACGGGGCTTTGTTGCGTTATCCCCAATATATCCATCCGGCAAATAGGGAAAAATGTGAGTTGGAAGATGTCTTATGCTATCTCGAGACATACTTAAAGCCGCATTTTCACTATCAGGACACCATCTTCGCGATCGGAATGAGCCCATGGAAAAAAAGCTTTTTACGCCGCTATCTCATGCCGCATTATTGCCGGAACATTAGATTTATCAGTCAAGGAAAACTTAATTCAACCCATTATCGATCGGGCAATGCTGTATTGGTCTGGGGTTATCAAAACGATGATGAGGTTCAACGTCTAAAATCAATGGGATATAAAATACTGCGGGTGGAAGATGGATTTATCCGCTCGGTCGGTCTGGGCACAGATTTACGCAATCCTTTGTCTTTAGCCGTTTGCCAGGACGAATTACACTTTGTCGGTAACTATTCCAGTTCATTGGTTCAACTACTCAATCACTACAAATTCTCCGATGCCATGCTCAATCGGGCAGCCTCTTTACGGGCCAGTATTCTCCGGCATGCAATCACGAAGTACAATCTGGACTGTCAAGGAGATAAGCTAGAAAAAACGCTAAAGGATGTATGTCTGGTTATCGGCCAGGTTCCACAGGATGCATCAATCCTATTAGGTAGTGAAAATTGCCGTTCAGATATCGATTTACTAAATATGGTTCGAAGGAAATTTCCTGATGCCCTGATTTACTATCGACCTCATCCCGATACCATAGCCGGCAATCGACCAGCCTGGAAGGTCGACAAATCTCTCTACGATAAAGTGCTCGCCGATAATTCCCTGCAAGATTGTTTAGCAGTCGCAGACTCTGTGCATGTGATGACATCTACCTGTGGGTTGGAGGCGTTACTGCACGGAAAAACTGTCTATACCTATGGTCGACCATTTTACGGTGGATGGGGACTAACGATCGATCAGGAAATCTTCCCTCACCGACGACGCAAATGCAGCATGGATGAGCTTCTTGCTGCGGCCTTTATACTTTATCCCATATACATGCTGCCAAACAAATCTGCACCTCAAAGTCCGGAGGCTATCATCCAACGAATCGTCCATGAGCGCACCCTACGCCGGCCAATGAAACTGGAAGGTCACATCTTTCAACGAGTCCTTCGTCGAACAAAATATTTAATGGCAAACAGTTGGGAGCGCACATGAACATACTATTACTGCAAGGACCTATGGGGCCGTTTTTTGCCAGGTTGAGGGATCAGTTACAAGCGGAAGGCCATACTGTATATAAAATCAATTTCAATGGTGGTGATGTCCACTACTATCAGGATGAACGCACTCATACTTTCCAAGGCCGCCTGACAGAATGGGAAGAGTATCTGCACAATTTTCTTAGTCGTCGGCGTATTCAAGCGATTTTTGCTTATGGCGATTGTCGTTACTATCATAGAATTGCCACTAGAATGGCGAAAGAACATGCAGTCAACATTTACTATTATGAAGAAGGCTATCTTCGACCGAATTTCATTACGTTGGAAAAAGGTGGAGTCAATGCCAATTCACCAATATGCCGATTAAAGTCCATACCTGGTCGGGATACTAACATCATACCGAGCGAAGAACTGAAAAGTGACTTCCTCTTTCGCATCTGGTACGCCTCAGTTTATTACTTGATCGGACACCTTACAAAAAAGAAGTTTCCCCACTACCGACATCATCGCTCCTTTAATCCTTATTATGAACTACGATGCTGGCTGCGAGCCTATTGGCGCAAGCTCATCCACTATTTCCCCGACTGGATCAAGTTAAATCGATTGATTCGTTGCCATTCTGATCAATACTTTTTTGTGCCTTTGCAGATTCGCGACGATGCACAAATCAAGAAGCACTCAAAGTATGACAGCATTGATAGTTTTATCCATGAAGTCATGGCATCTTTCGCAAGGCATGCACCACTTGAGCAGCAACTCCTCTTTAAACATCATCCATTGGACCGAGGTCATACCAGTTACCAAAAAACGATCGATCGTTTGACAAAAAAATTCGGTTTAAAAGGCCGGGTGACATACGTCCTTCAGGGTGCAAATCCCGTGATTTTGCAGCACTGCAGGGGAGTCATTACGATTAATTCGACGATGGGGTTCAGTGCCTTGGTTCATGGCAAACAAACCCTGGCGCTTGGGAAGGCAGTCTATAAACGTGAGGGATTGACATTTTCAGGTGAGCTGGACCAGTTTTGGTTTGTGAGCAAGACTGTTGATAAATCCGCCGTCCAGCAATTGAGAAGCTATATTCTGGAAAATACACAAATATCGGGTTCCTTCTATCGACGGATTCCGGATTTGGAATCAACTTACAGCCTGGTCGTCCGTTCATTGAAGGAGGTCAGGACTGAAATGAAAACGCCGATTGTGGGAAGTCAAAATCAGGTTATTTAACAGCACCTCGTGGTGCTGTATAGAAAGAAAATTGCCGGCTAAGGGATTTATGCAATGGATTTAAATCTAGGTGCCAGTTCAAATGGTGAATGGAATTCACACCAACCTGTGCTGGAAGGTATGGGATACCAAGCTTTAACTATAGATCACCAAACTGATGACACACTATTCGAAAAGCTTAGTTCTGCCGTCGAGAGCAGAAAGCGATTGCTCGTCATCAAAGATATTGAGCTACTGCAAAAACTGCAGGCAAAAATTTCATTAGTCCCCGAGGTAAAAATCGTCATCTTCTACAATCATGCTGATTTCGCTGTAGCTAAAGCGCTTCGGGATTCAACGGACATTTTGCATGCGCTGGATAGATGGCAGAATGGTGTGAAATCTATACTAAAATTTTTTCACCATAATCGTCGCCGGACCATACTTGTTGACGAAGGCTTAGCTCAAAATGATTCTGATGGCTTTCTATCTAAACTGGGGCAAAGCCTTGGAATGCCGATTCATGGTGAAATGTCTGTTACCCGTGATTTTAAGGTTAGTCATTTAGAATTGTTTCTTGCTCGAAAACTTTTGGAAGAAAAACATTCTTTGTCATACCTTGCGTCGCAGTTAGAGGCATGCTCTTTGCCCCTTGGAGTCAAGGTTCAGGATATTTCAGTTGATGATTTAATATTTGACCTTCAAGGGTTCACTGCTGATCGTTTGATGAAAGACAGCGAAATGATGCGTTTGCAGGAAGAGTTAGATAGGTATCATTTAAAATCGAAAGAGTTAGAAAAAGAATATCAGGAATACCTGGAGTTAAACCAAAAATTAAAATCTCAACATGCTGACGAGCAAAAACAGCATCAAGTGGTTGAGGCAGACGAGCGAATTAAAAATATAACGGAAGAAAATGACATGGTAATTGCACAGCTCCATTCCGTCCAAGAAGAGCTGGAACGTTACTATTTAAAGTTTAAAGCTAAAGAGAGTGAAGCTGATAAACTGACAAGAGAATTGCAGCGCTACCAGGGAGTCAGCGATCTACCGGCAGTTGTTGAAGTGCCGGTGCCGAAAAAAGTTCTCCGTAAGAAAATTCGCCCCTTGTTCAGTCAAAGCTACTATCAGCAGTTCGCAGGAAAACAACGTCGTCCACTGCAGCATTACCTTCGTAAGGGGTGGAAAGATTTACTTTCCCCTCATCCGCTATTCGATAGCAAATTTTATATGGAAAGAAACAAATTACCGAATTTAAAAGTCTCTCCACTGGAGCACTTTATTGCTACCGGTCATCGTTATGCATACTCGCCTCATCCACTTTTTGACATCCGGCACTACTGGACAGAATATCCGGATGTCAAAGAAAAAGACACCAACGCCCTGCTACATTACCTGAAGTTCGGTTGGAAGGAAAGTCGCAACCCCCATCCTGAATTCGAAACCGATTGGTATCTAAACGAGTATCCTGATGTGAAAGAAGGTGGCATGAATCCACTTTTACATTACGTCCTGCATGGTCAGGCAGAAGGTCGGTTTAAAAACTCTGATGAAGCGAGGAGGGGGAGTTGATGAAGGCGGAATTGATCGTGCACTTGGGTGCGGGGTTATGTGAAGAACTCTCAGGATATTTGGCGAGCGATGCAAAACGTATTGTTCTCGTGGAAGCCAACCCCGACTTGATTTCAGCATTAAAAGACCGGACTGCTGGAGATCGGCGTGTCGAAGTACTTCAACTTGCAATCGATAGCCAAGCGTCCAAGCGGACATTTTATATTTACAACATGACAGAAGTAAGCTCCCTGCGTCGATCAACTGGTTTGAAGGACCTGTTTCCAGGTTTAAAAATTATGCATGAAATTGAAGTGGACACCGTCGCTGCCTCGGAGTTTTGCAGAAGTCTGCAAATGGATCAGTATCGAGGAGTCTACTTGAAGTTAGAACTTGCGGGGCTTGAGCATGCAATTGTTGATGTTCTGGCAAATGAGGGGTTATTAACTTTAATCGATCAGATTGAAGTCAGTTGTGGTGTCCATGAGCTTTATGAACAGTCATCACCTGCAAAAGCGGTTGTAAGTCGACTTGAAGGAAAAGGTTTTATACTTGAAGGTAAAAGTTGCGAAGCAGACCCCGACCGTCCTTGTTTTCAATTGTATCTTGACCGGCGGCAAATAGAACTTGAAAAGCAGGCATCTCGAATTGCCATGATGGAGACTCGGCTTAGTGAGTTGGAACAGTTGCCGCAACAGCTAGCGGAGAAGGAAGGATTGCTGCATTGCAAAGAGCAAGAATATTTTGCCTTGCAGCAGAAATGCAATTTCCTTGCTGAGCAAAAGGCCCAGGCAGAGCTGGAAAATAGATCCCTAAAAGAAAATCTTGATCAAATGAATAAAATTATTTCCGATCTAGAAGCTAAATTTAACGAAGAACAAAATCGTTTTCAAAGTACAAATAGCGCTCTTAAAGCGCTAAAAGTAGAAATACACCAAAAAGACGAACAAATTAGAACGTTAAAAAATGATCTAAGTCACAAAGAAAAAAACTGGCTTTCGATACAAAATGAGAATCAGGAAAGTAAACGCCGACAGTAATTGATTGATGCCGAATTTATAAAGGCAGACGCACAACTGGAATTTTTGAAAGACATCCTGATTAGAAACCCAGATCTATAAAGCGACATTTTCTTATGGCACCCAGGCAGAAAAAGAGTTCTAAGATGCAGGAAAACTCATTAAGTATTCAAAATGGAGAAAAGAAGCTCGAAAGCTTATTGGGTGATTTTATTCCCCCAGATAATGTTATTGACATTGTCAAGCTTGCCAGTGATCGACAAAAACCTAACTCAAAACAGGTTGATTTACTAACCAGGTCGTTTGCCCAGTGGCAACTCGGTGATTGGGGTGGCCTGACTAATTTGACTTATGGTTTGATTTCCAAGCATAAAGCGCGGGGGAAGCTGGCTTTGCTTGCAGCGGCCGGGCATCAGCAGTTTTGTAACTACGAGGCGACGAAGGAGTTTGCATCTTATGCCAAGCAATGGGGATGCAGTTCGGGGCTAGTGGCGCAAGTTTTAATTGCAGGCGTTCATAATACCCTTGGTAAAATAGCTGCGCTAAAAGGAGATTCCCTTCAAACGGGCCATCACTTCGGTGGAAGTATCTCACCAATTGGCCCTATACCCGATGCCGTGAAACAAATTGCGGATCAACGCCAGCAACGGCAATTCGCTGCAAGTGGTAGTCACTTTTTTAAGGACGATCCTGAGCAAATTGATCAAATTAATGAAATATCCGACGATAGTATGGAGGGTAATGACTTTCGTTCGGACCATGGGTTCGATCGTATCAATGTAGGTGTCCATCCGGAATACCAATCATCATTCCTGCAAGTCAACTGCTTAATTGGTACCAAGAGGGTAAAGCTTGGATTGAATGTCAAGGGCGATCAAATTTTAAGTACTACAAACTCACAGTTAAAATATATATTGACAGCCGGACAAGTTGCATACCTGGTTAGCAATGAGTCAGGGAATTTTGAAGACGAGCCTGTTTTCTGTCAGATTCCACTTCTTCCGGACCATTCCTATGATTTGAAAGTTCATTTGAAACATACGGGTACAGAAACTCCAATTATTTGGCTATTCCAATATCGATATGGAGCAAGAGTCCATAGTCAATCGCATCGGCTACAGGCTAGTAAATTTAGGCAGGTTTTTCAAACGCGGGGCGATATCACAGGATTCGCATTGGGAATCAGACTTGCGGGCGAAGGTACAATTGATCTGGATGCTTCGGAAATTCAAATTACATCCAAGCGAAGAAGTGAGGTCAACGAAATACAGGTGGAGGAACTTAGTCAATTACGATCCTCACTGAACAACTTGGAAAAGAAACTGGAAACTAACTTGCAAAAGCAGTTTCAAAACTCAATCAAACAAATCGAAGCATATCTAAGCTTACAAGTGTACTTGGGCACTGAAAGCATAATGCCAATCATGCACGGGTGGCCAATTAGCCCCGATCTCGCTATGTCCATAATTCGCTTGATTGAAAGTGGCAACTATGATGCGGGTATAGAATTTGGTTCCGGAGTATCAACCTTAGTGATAGCGAAAGCATTTACCAAGAAATTTCAGATGTCGAAAAGCAAAGCAAAAAGACTTCTAAGTTTTGATCATCTTGTGAACTATCGAGATACGACTCATCAATTGTTGGAGCAAGCTGGAGTAGTAGAAAAGGTTGAATTGGTCCATGCTGAACTTATAGAAATGAAAGGACCTGATACTATTCAATACAAGTATTATGATTGTGACTCACATTTGGCAAGCTTTAGGAGCAAGCTACCAAAAAGAAAGAACAAGCTCCTGGTATTTGTCGATGGCCCCCCAGCAGCTACAGGCACGCATGCCCGTTATTTGGCGCTACCCAAAATAGTTCAGGTATTTGGTAAGTCTACATCAATCGATATTCTCATGGATGACTATATCCGCACTGACGAGCGTGAAATCATAGCAAAATGGCAGGAATTTGCCTCTGAAATTGGGATGTCTTGTCAAAAGGTGGAATTCCTGCATTTAGAAAAACAGGCATGCATGCTGCAACTGAGGGGTGTCAAATCATGAAGATTTTGGTTGTATTTGGTACAAGACCCGAAGCAATAAAGATGGCTCCTGTAGTTAAGGCTTTGGAACTGCAGCCTGAATGTGAAGTGCGAGTTTGTGTGACCGGTCAACACCGGCAAATGTTGGACCAGGTTCTACATCTCTTCGATATTGAGCCTGATTTTGACTTGAATATTATGCAACCCGGTCAGGATTTAACAGATATCACCAACAAGATACTGCACGGGATGCGAGGGATTTTGGCCGAACATCAGTTCGATATGATCCTGGTTCATGGTGATACCACAACGGCATTTGCAGCGGGTTTGGCCGGATTCTACAATAGAATCAATGTCGGTCATGTAGAAGCCGGCTTGCGTACCGGAAATATCTACTCTCCGTGGCCTGAAGAAATGAATCGCAGCATTTTGGGGCGAATTGCATCCATACATTTTGCGCCGACTTATTTGGCAAAGCAGGCTTTGTGCAAAGAAGGTGTTGCGGATCATACGATTAATGTGACGGGTAATACGGTAATTGATGCATTGTTACAGATCGTCAATAAGTTGGAGACAGATACTAATTTATCTGACGAAATGCAATCGCGCTTTTCGTTCCTGGATGCGAATAAAAGAACCATCTTAATTACCGGTCATCGCAGAGAAAACTTTGGGGCAGGCTTTGAAAGGATCTGTGAAGCACTTAAGCACTTAAGCTGTCGTTCTGATGTGCAGTTGGTTTATCCCGTTCATTTAAATCCGGCGGTGCAGGAGCCTGTTAAAAGGATTCTTGGCCAATCAAATAATATTCATCTCATCGAACCACTAGATTACTTGCCATTTGTTTATCTAATGTCAAAGTCGGATCTTATAGTTACGGACTCCGGAGGGGTTCAGGAAGAGGCACCCTCACTTGGCAAGCCAGTTCTCGTGATGAGGGATAATACTGAACGTCCTGAAGCTGTCAAGGCAGGAACTGTCAAGCTAGTCGGTACTGATCCCAAAAGAATTATAACCGAAGCGGAACTGCTTTTGGACTGCGAAAAAACATATGAAATGATGGCACAATCGAGCAACCCGTACGGTGATGGTTTAGCCTCTCAACGTATTTGTCATGCAATTCTGGAAAAAAACGAGACACAACAGGTTCGGAGGATCATTTAAGATGTTTGATGTGATTTCTGTGATTGGTCTGGGATATATTGGTCTGCCAACTGCTGCGATGTTTGCTTCCAGAAAAAAGAAGGTTATCGGTGTAGATATTTCAAATCATGCTGTTGATACGATAAACAATGGCGGTATTCACATTGTTGAGCCAGAATTGGATGTTTTGGTAAAAGAAGCTGTCACCAGTGGATATTTGCAGGCGAGTTTGACACCTAAGGCTGCGGAGGCCTTTCTAATAGCTGTGCCAACACCATTTACGGAGGGTCATCAGCCAGATTTAAGTTTCATACAATCAGCTGCCAAGTCGATCGCACCCATACTAAAAAAAGGTGATTTAATCATATTGGAATCAACGTCACCCGTCGGTACTACAGATCGTTTAGCTACCTGGTTTGCCGAGCTTAGGCCAGATCTAAGTTTTCCACAACAAGTGGGCGAGGATGCCGACATACACTTGGCCTACTGCCCGGAGCGAGTCCTACCAGGTAAAGTTGTTCACGAACTGGTATCCAATGATCGAATAGTCGGGGGAATGACCAGGCGGGCATGTGAAATGGCTGTCAACTTGTATAAAATTTTTGTTAAAGCCGAATGCATTGTCACAAGCTCACGAACAGCTGAAATGTGCAAGCTTACCGAAAATAGTTTCCGTGATGTCAATATTGCATTTGCCAATGAGGTCTCAATGATTTGTTGGCAATTGGGAGTGGATGCCTCGGAGCTAATCGGTTTAGCGAACCGTCATCCCAGAGTTAATATCCTGCAACCAGGTGTCGGAGTTGGTGGTCATTGTATTGCTGTTGATCCCTGGTTTATTGTCGATAGTGCGCCCGAATCTTCCAATCTGATAAAAACGGCCAGGCAAGTGAATGACCTTAAGCCTTTGTGGGTTATTGATCGAGTAAAAGAATCTGTCGATAAAATACTGGCAACAAGTGACGGGTTGACTAAATCAGATGTAAAAATAGCTTGTCTAGGTATTACTTTTAAGCCGGATATCGATGATATTAGGGAAAGCCCGGCGCTAACTGTGGTTTCAAGTTTGGTCGATGAAGGCTATCGTGTACTTGTTGTTGAGCCGAATTTGAAAGAATTGCCGGACTTTTTAGTAGATAAGGTTGGGCATTACAAAAATGTTGTTGAGGATATCGGTTCAGCGGATATTGTTTGTTTTCTCGTAAAGCATCGGGATTTTTGTGACCTTGGTAAAGAAAAAATAAGCGGTGAAGTACTGGATTTTGTTGGTTTAAATTTTTAAATCATTTATACATTCTGTAAGCGTAAAAAATAGCTAATAGTTAAGGTGTTTCGATTAGTCGAAGGTTTGATTTGTATCACCTGGCTTCCTTGCATAAACCTCTATTCTAAAACTACCAAAATTTGATTTTGATGCGGTTGCTCTCACATGCTTGAGCTGGTGTTATGGAAAGGGCAAAATATTGTTGGAAACTAAGACACAGCAAGCTGCAGCATTCCTTAAAAATGGGCGTTATCAAGAGGCTCTTGCCGTTTACCGTTTGCTAAGTGAAAGTATCGGGGGAGATAGCTTTAAGTATAATATTCAGTTATGTGAGCGTCAACTACGCCCGGGTGCTTCCCCGGCTGTGCAAGCTGATCGGAAAACAAGGGGCGACTGTAAAAACCAAGTTATACAAAGCAAAACTACTCAGAATCTGCAAGATCCCATTATCGAAACCGCAAAGAAACTCGCCGCAGCACCCCGGCTGAAAATTTATTCTATACCTAAGCGTATCGCGTATATTGTGAGTCATGGTCAAAGTTATGCGTGTAACGGATACGCAATTCGAACCCAAGGTGTCGCTAAGGCGTTGAATGAACATGGGTTTGAAACCTTGTGCTTTGTGCGCCCAGGTCGACCTTGGGAGTTGGGCGTATCCCTTTCAGATACTCAGTTAGAGATAAATTATAAAGGTGTTCGGTACATTCACAGCAATTGGCCCACGGGCAGTTTGCCGGACAACGAAAAAGATCGTTTGGAAAAAAGTGTGGAGCTTTTTATGGAGCTCTTTACCATTTATCGGCCGGAATTTGTTTTGGCGGCGTCTAATTGGATTGTTGGATTGCCGGCGTGGATTGCTGCGACACGTCTTGGTTTGCCTTTTTATAATGAGGTTCGTGGATTTTGGGAGCTATCTCGTGATGCTTGTGAGCCGGGGTATGCGGAAAGTAATGCGGGGAGGATTGAGCTTGCGCGTGATTCCTTTGTTGCTAAGCAGGCGCTCAAAGTTTTCACCCTTAATCAGTTGATGAAAGATGAATTGGGAAGGCGGGGAGTAGATGTCGAAGATATCAAGGTCGTGCCTAATGGTGTAAGTGAGCGGCCCAGAATTAAGCTCGCTGATACAGCACTAAAAGAAAAGCTTGGGATTGCAGTAAATGAAAAAGTATTAGGATATATTGGAGGATTTAATCCATACGAAGGTTTGGATACACTTTTGAATGCCTGTACTGAACTGGTCAAGAGTGGGGCGTTAATCAAGCTGCTATTAGTGGGTGATGATAAACCAGCTGTAGGGATGGCTGAATCTGATGGGGTGGGAAAGCGGCCATGGTTGATTAATGTAGGTCGTTTGCCTCATGAACAAATAGGGGACTACTATGCGTTGATAGATATTTTGATTATACCGCGTAAGAAGATGGCTGTATGCGAGATTGTGCCGCCGATGAAGGCTGTTGAAGCTTTGGCTTATGGAAAGCGATTGGTCGTGTCCGATTTGGCGGCTTTAGCTGAGTATGCTTGTAGAAATGGCACTGTGGTGACATTTAAGGCCGGCTCGCTACCACATCTAGTTCATTGCCTCAGAGATCAATTGAGTGCCCTGGCACCTATAGCACATCCTAGAATTGACTATCTAATGGACATAATGCCGCTTAGTGAAGAAATATCTTCTAAGAAGTGCAAACTGGTTGTGTGGAAAAACCCACTAAAGAGATATAGGGCGCTACGCAGTCCGGAGGCTCAAATAGTTATCAAAGATGAAACCTCTCTCGATGAGCTAAAGGATGTTTTAATCCGTGCTGGTGGTTACTTTGATATTAAACAAGAAGTCATTCCAAACAGTGAATATAAGTTTAGTGTTACTTGTATAGCAACAGGCGATGCCAATCCCAAGGGAGCAGTTGCTGATATTACTTTCTATGATAATGGTGGACGGATCCTATCTAAGCCCTATACTGGTATGGCAAGTTCTAAAGCTTTTGCTTCATACTTCTATGTGGAAACACAAAATATGATAGCAGCTAAACCAAAAACATATACTTTAATTTCACCTCGTGAGGCTGCTTCAATTTCTATCTCCTTATTGCCGTTTGGAGTTAAGTCAGACATTACGCTAGTTGGTGACTACAAACTAATTCCCGCACAAGAACTAAGCAAAGGCAAATTGAATAATTCAAATTTTACTGAAAATTTTAATCAAATTCTGCGTGAAGCCGAAGCAATACCAGATAGTAACGGTAGTGAATATTTCACCAAGTATGAATTCCGAGTGGGAATAATTAGTGATATTTATATGTTTAATTTCTACAAGGACGTTTTCACAGAAGTATTTTACCTCAGCCCAACCAATTATCAAGAGGTGCTTAAACACAACCTCGACATAATAATCTACATCACTTGCTGGAAAGGTATAAACAAGGACGAGTGGCGTGGAACCAAATTCAGGGAAGAGCCAATGAAAGCATTGGATTCAATCCTAGAGTATGCAAAAGTGAATAACATTAAAACTGTTTTTCAATCGATTGAAGATCCCTCGAATTTTGAATATTTTCTACCGTTAGCAAAAAAATTCGAATTTGTCTTGACGACCGACGTGGACTGTATTGAGGCTTACAAAGCGGAGTTAGGACACGAGCGAGTTTTTTTTGGCGAATATGGAGTAAATCCGCAGCACAATAATCCGATTGGGTGCCGACGGAATATCAGAAACGCAGCATTTTTTGCTGGATCATACCCCAAAAGATATAGTGAGCGCTGCGAAGATATGGGAACAATTTTCGATTCTATCATCGACTCAGGTGGCGAGCTGTATATTGCTGATCGCAACTTTGGAACGAATTCGAAGGATCTGGCTTACCCAAAGCGTTTTCGTTCCAAAGTGCTTCCGCCTGTCCAGCACTCTATTTTGCAGAAATTACACAAATTGTTTCGGTATAACCTAAATTTTAACTCCATTAAACAAAGTCCCACGATGTGTGCTATGCGAGTATATGAGCTACAGGCACAAGGAAATGGCATTATATCTAGTTATGCAAAATCTGTATTCAATAACTTCCCCGGAATTCGAATTGTTCCGTTCAAGCAGGATATGAGCTCTGATTTCGCTGAAAATGAAACTTGGGAAGAATATCGTGTAAAAATGAGTAACATACGTGAGGTGCTTAATAGCAAAACAAGCTATCAACTAGTATCAACCATGTTGGAAAATTTAGGTATCGATCATATAGAAAAGGAAAACAGGACTATCGCCGTTATATGCTCACAAAGAACAGAGACAGTGATTCGTTCATTTGAATTACAGTTGTATTCGAAGAAAATTCTGATTGAAGAAGCGGAGTTAATGGATTGGGATCGAATCAAAGAGTTACACAATGTCAAATATTTCTGTTGGTTTAGTAAAGCGAACACCTACGAGAAACACTATCTCAATGACATGCTGAACGGCTTTAAGTACACCGATAGTCATTATATCACGAAAAACGCTTATTTCGATGCCAGCGGACGCTATGTTTCAGGTAAGGAGCACGAATATACAAAGCTTTGCAGTGGAAAAGCCTTGTCACTTTTTAGTGCGACATACCTACATCCATCTCAACTGTCAGCATACAGTGAGGAGCAAAGCTTTTATTATGAAAATGGTTATAGCATCGATCCGTATGAGATGAACTTCATTCGATATATGCAAAGGCATACTTTAAATGTGGATAACTATCAGCTTTCAGTCATTGTTCCTGTCTATAATAACGGACGGTTTTTAGTTGCGAAATGTCTTTCGAGTTTACAACGCAATAAGATCTGGTCGGTGATGGAAATACTACTTGTCGACGATGGATCCACCGATCAGGAGACCCTTCATACATTAGAGTACCTGGACAGAATTTATCCAAATATCAAGGTTAGATTTAATCACGGAAAATGTAGTGGTAGCGCCTCGAGACCACGTAACCAGGGGATAGATATGGCTTCAGCCCCTCTTATTACTTTCTTGGATCCAGATAACGAAATTGCACCTGGAGGCTACGATTTGCTTATGGAGCTGTTTCGAGAAGCTAATCAGTCATCAGATGTCCCAGTCGAATTTATATCTGGGTTCCATGTGAAAGTAACTAACTGCGTTAAAGTAATTGGTAAACACACTACCAAGCGGATTAGTGTCATAAACGACTTTAACAAAGGATATTTTAACTCCGGTCGTTTCCCGGTTATAGCAACCCAATCAGCAATCATTTCAAAAGAGTTTTTAAAAAGTCAAAATATTCGCTTCGTAGAACGATCGGCCGGGCAAGACACACTATTTGGGTGGGAGTTGATTGCAAGGGCCAAATGTGGTGGATTTAGTAATGATGTATATATTATCTACTACGCTGATCGATTCGGCTCAATTACTAACAAAGTGGATGAGGACTATTTTGAGAAAAAGTTAATCCTTGAAGAGGAACAGAAAAAATTCTTGGATGAGAATGGCCTGTTGGACTCCTTCATAGGGAACCAATTCGATCGATTTATGGAACAGTGGTATCTCAAGAAACTTGAATGTGTAGAGGAAAAAAATATTGAAAAATGCAAAGGTATCTTAAGAAAAATTTGCAGTATTTATGGGAAAAGACTAGATGATTACATTTTAATTTAAGGTGCAAATAATGGGAAAGCCTAAGATCGGATTAGTGGGATATTTCGGTTGGGGCAATTTTGGTGATGAGTTTTTTTTCGAACTCATCAACAAATTTTGGCCGATAATTACGACCTTGAGGTTGTGCATGATCAGCTGGAATCGCCATATTTCTCCAATAGTGCACTAGGAAAACTAAGAGATTATGATGGGTTTTTAATTGGAGGTGGGGACTTGGTGAATCCAAACGCAGTTTCTGCACTCTATTGGCGGGAGGAATACCTGGAAAAGCCCGTATTTGTTCACAGTATTGGATGCCCGAATTTGAAAGTTAAGAAGTCGAATGCTTTAAATTATTTCAAGAATTTCTTTTCGAATTATTCTATAAAACATGTTTGTCTAAGAGATGTGGAAAGTAAGCAGTATTTTGACACTATAGTAAAGCCATCAATTGAAACCATAACTTATCCAGATGCTGTCTTTGCAATGAATATTCCAGTTGTTAAACGAGAACGAAAAAGCAAAGTGCTTGGGGTTGTTTTACGTAGTCATCAATCGTTGGTAGGTGGTTATGATCAGGTTAGAAAAGCCGTAAATGAGGCTAAATCGCTTGGATATACTGCTCGTGTAATAGTTGCTGCTTTTGGTAAACTAGGTGAGGGTGACCTGGCAGTATCTAAAGAATTTGCCGATACAGATGAGGATGTTGTCTATTCCAATGATCTTATGGAACTGTGTGAATCCTTGGGAGAATGCAGTTTAATAATAAGTATGAAATTCCACGCTGTAGTTGTAGGAAGCATGTATAGTGTGCCAGTAATTCAGCTGTCTTCTACTCAGAAAAACCGAAACCTTTTTAGGTATATGCAGCGGCCAGATTTGTTGGGCAACTACCATGACACAGAGCTATATAGGAAAATCCCCCCAACACCTGCACCTATACATTCAATTTTGGTTAAGAAACTAAAAAGAGATTCTTCTCAAGGCTATGCGGAGTTAAAGAAAAAGATGGATAACATTTATTATTAGGTGCTAAGAACACTTTGTGTTTTATCGTTATGTTATGTTTCAATGACTTTAGTCGGCTTTAGATTTTTTTTGAATAAAATTGGAAAATAAAGCCGACTAAAATTGATTCTAGTCGAGTAGCTGACAAACTTTATAATCCTATTGTTTACAGCGCGAATGTTTTAGAATAAAAAAATTGGAAATAACTGTTCATGGCAAATTACATCTTTGGGATTGTGTCGAATGGTTCTAGACTTGCAAAAAGCCTTATTAAAAGGCATTTTCCTGAAGTTTACTTCCTAGACCAAATTGAAGGTTTTTTTTAGAGTCTCGCGTGGTAGTAATGAGGGACCAAGTTTTAGTAAGGGGGTAAAGGTAGATAATAATAATCAGGCTATCTGAACTGGCCCCATTTGCACGGAGACCCGTATCGTTTAAAATCTAAACTTTACGGAGGAATTCATGGGAAAGACAAAGCTGAGAAGGAAGCTGCTCGTTTAGCACGAGAAAACGAGAGATTAAAGGAAAGATTGCGGCAGATGGAACTTGTTATCGATGCTCAAAAAAAAATTGCAGAAATCCTGAACGATCAATCGAAGAACGAAGAAGAGAGCGAAGAGAAGTGAAATCTCACGCTTGCAGGCTATTTTCACAAGGTGTCAAGTCAGAATTGATTTGCAAGAGCTTGGAAATTTCACGAGCTGGCCTCTATCGTGCTCGACTCCATGGGCCTCACAAAAAGACTTCAAGAGCAGCTGTAAATGCCCTCTCAGGGGCTGAAGTTAAGCAAGTCCTGGACACTCTTCATTCGGAGGAATTTATTGAGGATACGCCGTATCAGGTAGTGAGTAAGCTGATGGATCGAGGACAGTGGCTTTGCTCCATCCGAACGATGTATCGCATTCTATCCAAAAATGGTGAAGCTCGGGAACGTCGCAATCAGCGACGTCATCCAAAATTTGTGAAACCTGTGATCGAAGCTACGGCTCCAAATCAACTTTGGTCATGGGACATCACAAGGCTGTGTGGACCTTATAAAGGCGCCTACTACTTTCTTTACGTGATGATCGACGTTTATAGCCGCTATGTTGTTGGGTGGATGGTAAGCGACAAAGAAAATGCTGACGAGGCCACACATTTTATACGTGAAACAAAGCGTAGAAAGCAAAATTTGATAAACTCGTCGTTGACCATTCATTCAGATCGTGGTAGCCCTATGACTGCCTCACATACAACAGATCTACTGCTTGTATTGGGAATGACGCAGAGTTTTTCAAGACCGCGTGTGAGTGATGATAATGCGTTTAGTGAAGCTCAGTTTAAGACACTCAAATACCATCGTTACTTCAAGCCTTGGTATGAGAGTCGCGACGATGCCGAGAAGTCCCTCTCAAGATTTTTTGAGTGGTACAACAACGAACATCGACACATCAATCTAGGATTGCTGACGCCAGCTATAGTATACGATGGCAAGCAAAGCACAGCCCTAGAAGAACGAGCAGAGACTTTGCGAAGGGCTTATGAGCGTAATCCCGAACGTTTCATGAGGAAAGGCCCAAAACTGTTGGTTCCACAAGCAAGTGTTGGTATCAACGTGCCCGTCAAGCGGGAATCTATCTATGCGTTAGCTGAGGAAATGTAATATTAAACTTTCTCAGCAACTGTCTCAAAAAGGCTGACACATTCCGCGCGACTTGCGAAGCAGTCGCATAAATCATAGGGCGAAGCCCATGATCCACAAGCAGGTGGAAGTCCTGCCAGA